>CAWKCO010000012.1:0-769739 GCA_963848175.1 uncultured Cytophagales bacterium | reverse complement strand
CGTTTACTCATAATCAGTAGGTGCCTGGTTCGATTCCAGGTGGGCCCACAAAAAAAGGCTTTCACATTGCGTGAAAGCCTTTTTTTATGAGCTTATTTCTGTTAGACGGTATTACTCACAGTCCGTATCTTGGTATTGCTTGTCCCAACAGTGATAAACATTATTTTGGAAGTGAGATTCGCTTTTGACTCTTCCATAGTTTTCAGAATGATTCCAATCTACGTAAATCATGTTGGTGGTATTTGCGTCACTAATTACCACATTTCTGTTTAAATCTGCATTGGCATCCATTTCATACGCTATATAGCTACCTAGGTGATCGCCTTCTTTCTCCACTGTGAAAGTAGTTTTTGCTGTACCTGCATTTTCGTCTTTCACCCAAGAGCTGGTAATCCATACTTCAGGATTTTCAGGGCTTTCATAAAGCACCCAGCTTCCTGCTTCACCATTCAGTTTGGATTCTCCTTCAAACCATACAAAATCATCAAACCCTGAGTCTTTAGAGATGTAACCTTTCCAGTCTACATCATTTCCATCTACATCAGCTGTTAATTTTATATCATAACTGCCTTTTGTAGCAATATCAAAGGATTTCTCCCATACCCAAAGGTTCGTTTCAGAATCAAAATAGGCTTCTTGTCCAATGGTCAATTGAAACCCTTTTACAGGAACAATCAGATGATTGTATAATATAGCTGAATAGACTCCCACATTTATGGCTGCATAACCCCAATTGCCTATTATGGCTTCTCTACTTCCCGAGTTGTCATCGTCAGAAAAGGAGTCAAGGTCAGGAGCCATACTTGAAGTAGGTGGTGTTACTGGCTTTTGACTTTGTTGGCCAGCCGTATTTTCATCTTCACTACATGAGGTGAAGGCGATCATTGGTGCGATTAATAGAATTAGTAACTTTTTCATTGTTTTTATTTTATGAGTTAAACCTAGGATTTGGTTGTTGGCATAGTCCTAAAATACTGTCGCAGTTTCTTAAAATACTGTCGCAGTTTCTTCCATCAATGGACAAATTCATCCTTTTGCTTTGAGTTTTGAATTCAGTTGCTCTAGCGCAAAACGAATGCCAAAAGCCAGAAATGATGGTTTTCGTAGTTTTGAGCTATGATGGTGTTGAGGTTTTTTCTCATTGTGGGAATTTCAGTATCAAAATGAAATGAGGTAGTTTGGTTAGAATGCTATGTTATATAAAGTCCATTTGATAATTACACAAACATTGGCTGTTTTCTGATTATTATCAGATAGTTATAAAAATTTCTCGTGTAAAAGGCTTCTGGGCGGGTAGCCATAGCCTCTATGTAATATTTGACTCTAGGATATTATAGTAAGGGGTTCTAAATCAGGAGGTAATGATTGTTTTTTGAGGATTGTGGATAAAAAAGATCAATTTTTTACAAAAAGAATTTGCAGATATAATCTTTCATTCTATTTTTGCACCACGAAAAACAAACAAGCCAGCTGAAACGTCAGCCAGCAACACAAAATGGTCCGTTCGTCTAGGGGTTAGGACGCCAGGTTTTCATCCTGGTAACAGGGGTTCGATTCCCCTACGGACTACTTGAATACATAAAAAACCCTCTTTAATTAGATTTAAAGAGGGTTTTTTATTTTTAGGTCTCGTATCAGGTCAAGTGTTTTAGTGATTTTTATTGTCCTTTATTGATTAAAACATTCAGAATCGCCCAATGCCTCAAAAAATCCACGACACTGCTTTCTCCAATATTAGTGCATTTGGATTTTCTTAGGGATAGGCGAAAAAGAATGGTTGAAAATTTACAATTCAAAAAGAGTAGCTATACTTGATCGATTTATTCGGGATTGAGTATTGTCAAAATGAATTTTACCTTATCTTCAAGCCTTAGTTTTAAGAACTTGAAATAAATGTTGAATACACCGCAAAAATCGCTCAATAAGGCTTATCTCAAAGTAAAACCCAACCGGACGGAAATCGATATTTTCAAATCGAACCTCATCCAATTGATCGATCGAACCAATGATTCGGAATCAGAAGAATTTCATAAGAATCTGGTCATCGACTTTCTGAAAAAAACTTACTACGACCGTTCCACAGACGGTCATACTCATTTCATCAATACGAAAGGCAGAAATGACTTAGTCATTCATACAGGGGACAAGGCTTCTACTCCTGTTGGGGTGATTATTGAAGCTAAGAAACCTACTAATAAGTCAGAGATGCTCACTAAGGAGAAGGTAAATGTGAAGGCCTTTCAGGAACTGGTGCTATACTATCTACACGAACGAATCACAGGGAACAATCTCAATATCAAATACGTCAATGCCACCAACATTAACGAGTGGTTTGTCTTTGATGCTCAGATTTTTTGAAAAGGAATTTGCTCAGAGCAAGAGCTTTGTAAAGCAATTCAAGGATTTTGAAGAAAAACGTCTATCTGGTACGGAAACCTCTTTCTTCTATGACTCCATCGCTCGTCCGTTCATAGACGGGATTAGTCACGAGCTCACCTTCACCTATTTCGATATCCGAGCTTATGACAAGCCCCTTCGCAATACCGACAAGAAGGACGACAATAAGCTGATTTTTATTCTATCTGGGGAGTCGTTATATTTTTTGGTTTCATTTCTAAACTCAAAACTCTTCCGCTTTTGCTTTTCAGATGCTTTTCCCGAGCTTCAAGGAAACTCAAAAGAAATCAAGAAGTTTATATTAGAAACAATCCCAGTAAAGAAAGTTTCAAATGAAGAACCATTTCAAAAAATAGTCACCCAAATCCTCACCCTGAAAAATGAGAACCCAGAAGCAGATACCAGTGCGCTAGAGGCGGAAATTGACCGGTTGGTTTATGAGCTTTATGGGTTGACTGAAGAGGACATTGGGATAGTGGAAGGTGTGAATTAATTGAAATTAGAAATCGTTCAAAAAAATGTCAAATATCAACCAAGGTTCTGAATGGAGAAAATGGGACTTGCATGTTCATACGTCATCTTCTATAAATCAACAATTTGGAAATACTGAAGAAGGGTGGGAGAAGTTTATCAATGCATTAGAGCACCTACCTAAGGACGTTAAAGTGATTGGTATTACAGATTATTATTTCATAGACGGTTATGAAAAAGTTATAGAGCACTTTAAAAATGGACGACTCCAAAATCTAGAGAAAATATTCCCAATCCTGGAGTTTAGAATTGATTCTTTTGGAAGCGGAAACGAGAATAAACTCCAGAAAATCAACCTTCATAGATTATTTAATATCAATGAAAGAGAGCTGGGCATTAAGGAAATAAAAAAGAATATGACTGTCCGTAATTAATACCAAGTTGTTTCAAGAGCAGCAATCATTAGCCGATCTGATAGTTTGTCCCCAAAATATCTCCTATTGAATTTGTAGCAGAATTCATCCAGATAGTTTTGGATGTATTGCTGATCTATCGCATTATGATGAACACCTAACATTACTTTCTTAGCGTTACTGATAGTTCTGTTCACCCAAGGGAATATTTTGGCTGATTTTGATTTGTTAGGCTCGATAACCACATGATGATGGGCTATTTTATCCTTCAATTTGGAATAGCCTCGGTATCCATCGGTGGTTATATGAGCCGTTTCTTTTACAGATGCTTCTACTGCTTTATTAATGCTCGCAGACTTCAAATCTTCCATTACCACCATTTTAAGATGACCAACTTTTCTATTAGGCTTGCCTTTCTTGGGTGCTCTTATACTTGGCTCAGACTCTACCATAACCAATACTTTTGCTTGTTTCTGGCTTCCTCTACCCCTTTTAGTCTCTTCTGGCTTTTGTGATTCGTCTCCTTCCTGTTGATCGCCTTCCAGCTTTTGATGGGTACTTTCAAAAAAACCTTCATCAAATTCTAGATAGCCATCCAATTGATATTTACTATCTCTTTTGCTCATCACTCTACGTATCTTATGCATCATCAACCAAATAGGCTCATAACGCTTATGACCTAACATTCTTTGCATTTCTAAAGCTGAAAAGCTCTTTTTCGATAGCGTCATTAACTCTATACAAAGCATCCAATAATAGAAAGGTAAATTGCTGTGTTCCATAACAGTGCCTGAACGTAAGCTTTGACGACTGCCACATTTCTTACATTGGAATTTCAAATCCGTCTTGCGGAAATAGTGCTCATTATGTTCACACTTCCTACAGAAAACTCCTAGTTCTAGTCGTTTCTGTTTGAAGCCTTCAATGCATGAAGATTCATCTGGGTATTTCTTGAAAAACTCATGTAAATTCATACCAATAACCTTTTTGATCCTTATACAAGTTAGCGATTTTTAGGGGTTGGTTCTAATTACGGATAGTCATAAAAAAGAAAATAAATAGGGATAGAACAGAGTTCATTGGTCAGATTCCAGTCACAAGACTTGAAAAGCATAAGACCAAGATGATATCTTTGGAAAACCTACCCCTTAAAGGCTGATTATGACCCTAAATCTGCAACTAAGATTCTTTTGTTTGATTATTTTCTTGACCATTGGGAAACAACTTATTATTCAGATACTATTGGAAACATGTCAGTAGGGAAGGCAAGCTTTGTCATTCTAATGTTAATTATTGGTTTGAGTAGGTCTAGGTCGCCAATTTTGATTGATCAACCCGAAGACAATTTGGATAACAGATCAATTAGTGGAGACCTAGTTGAATACCTAAGAAAGAAGAAATTGGAAAGACAAATCATACTTGTAACGCATAACCCAAATGTTGTTGTTAATGCTGATGCTGAAAATATTGTAGTTGCTTATCAGAGAGGACAAGACAATGTTGTATCGTCTGGAAAGTACAAATTTGACTATGTTAATGGGGCTTTAGAAAACACAAAAGACAATGACGAAAGTGAGCCGGATTTATTAAGAAGTATGGGTGTTCGTGAACATATCACTGATATTGTTGGAGGAGGTAAAGAAGCTTTCCATAAACGGGAACAGAAATATGGGTTTAAAAATGTCTAATTCTACCCAAATCAAATGTCCCACATCCATAGATGTCCAATACATCCTCGCTCATCAGGTAGAGGAGCAGTTTAAGCGTCAGTATCAGGAAAAGGAAGCCGTGCTGACACAGCAGCTCCGAGACTTTGAGCAGAAGAAAAATGAGCTTTTTAACCAATTAAAAGATAGCATATCGGCTGCTTTGGCTCCTCAAAAATCCCTCATCAACCAAATCTTTTAGCGTATGGCACAAACTGATAAAATAGGAATTGACCTTAAAGGGCGAGTAAATCGACTAAAGTTGGCCGAACGAAATATACTATTGCCAGTATTTGAGGCAGTTACAAACTCCATCCATGCAAACAACATTACTTAGAAAATGGCCAGATCCAAGATCCTACAAAAGAGTTTAATCAATCAGATTTTTTAGGGGATGGGGTTAAGGCAAGGTAAAACGAAACAGTTATTAGAAAACGGTATTGATTGCGCTTTGCTCGCAGTTGAAATCTATAATAAGCCGCGAACTCCATTTCGTATAGAGAACTACATCACCAATATGATCATGGCTTGGATAAAAGTCTTTCATGCGCACTTTAATAATTCAATAGGTGAAAAATATTTTTACAAGAAAAAAGGTAGTACCTATTACAAACTTGTTGATGGTGAACGTAAAGCATGGGAATTATCTACCTGCATAAAAAAAAATCAAGACGAATTTATCAAATCAATAAGTAACGGTTCTGCTCTGATCGAATAAATCCATGGATATGGGGTGGAAAGACTCATATAAAATGTCGTGTTGATGTGAGTATAGTGACCGTAGGTCATTTTGAATTTTCTACTGACTCAAATCAATTCACACAAAGATTTATTCCCTTTAGCAAACCCTTTGATTCTGTTTGTGAGAGTTATAAATTTGCGTGAAATTTTAATTCGACTTAAAAATTACCATCATGTCAAAAGTAAAAATTGGGATTAATGGATTTGGAAGAATCGGTAGACTTGTATTTAGAGTTGCTGCTGAAAATCCAAACATCGAAGTAGTAGGTATCAACGACCTTATCGACGTTGACTACATGGCTTATATGCTAAAATATGATTCTACTCACGGTCAGTTTAAAGGTGAAGTAGAAGTAAAAGACGGTAAATTGGTGGTGAATGGAAGCGCTATTCGTGTGACTTCAGAAAGAAATCCTGCCGATCTTAAGTGGGGAGAAATAGGTGCTGAATATATTGTAGAGTCTACGGGTCTTTTCTTGACTAAAGAGTCTGCACAAGGACATATCACAGCTGGAGCTAAGAAAGTAGTAATGTCTGCTCCATCTAAAGATGATACGCCAATGTTTGTAATGGGAGTGAACCAAGATAAGTATACTTCTGACATGCAGTTTGTATCTAATGCATCATGTACAACCAACTGTTTAGCGCCTATCGCTAAAGTTTTGAATGATAAATTCGGAATTGAGTCTGGTTTGATGACTACAGTACATGCTACTACTGCTACTCAAAAGACTGTTGATGGTCCTTCTGCAAAAGATTGGAGAGGTGGTAGAGGCGCAGGTCAAAACATCATCCCTTCTTCTACAGGTGCTGCAAAAGCCGTTGGTAAAGTAATTCCTGAATTGAATGGAAAACTTACAGGTATGGCTTTCAGAGTGCCTACTCCAGATGTTTCTTGCGTGGATCTTACTGTTAACCTAAAAACTGAAACTACTTACGAAGCTGTTTGTGCAGCAATGAAAGAAGCTTCTGAAGGTGAATTGAAAGGTGTGCTTGGTTACACTGAAGATGCAGTTGTTTCTAATGACTTTATCGGTGATGCTCGTACTTCTATCTTCGATGCAGGTGCAGGTATCCAATTGACTCCTACTTTCTTGAAAGTAGTTTCTTGGTATGACAATGAGTGGGGGTACTCTTCTAAAGTTGTAGCACTACTTGAGTACATCGCTAAGCAAGGTTAATTTGAATGAGGGTATCATTTGGATAACCTCTTCGACATAAATAAAAAATAGCATCAGGTTTTACTTGATGCTATTTTTTTTGTCCTTTTATACCGCTTTAGCTTAGCTCAAGCAAATCATATGAATGCTGTGTAATGTTCCTCTATACGGTACTTTTGAACCATTAGTGCTTTTTCAGCTAGCTCAAAGCCTTTCTTAGTGGACAATCCGATGGAATCGGGGCACCCTGACGATACAATCTCAGTAACTGCACAGAACGCTCAGCCAACTGCCTCCGAACAGCTCGTCGTTCTCCTTTGATTCTGGCAATTTTCATTTGGTCATACCCCGTTGTTTGGTGTCGCATCCACGCGATAACTGCTTTGGCGGCTCGCTCTTCTATCGGGATCATGGTTGTCCGCGCCACCGTACCACTGCCTACAGGCGTGGCATGCACAGTTACCAGTTGAGCCATTTTGGCTTCATAGTGGTTGTAGTCTGCATGAAAATGTAAGTGCTTCCTGATGGCCTGCTCAAAGTCCTGTATGTAGTTTTCTTGTTTTCTCTCTCTCGACTTGGCCGCACTTGCTTTTTTCTTTTCATAACCAGGGTCTGCGCGCATAGCCTCCGTTTCAGCTTGAGCTTCCTTGATATGTAAGGCAGAAGCCCAAATGCCCAGCGATTGAATCCGTCTGCCTTTTTTGATCTGCACACGCCATATTGCTCCTTTGGAGGTAACTTTTCTGGTGACAGCCGCATCGCCAGCGGGCAAAAATGCCCAGCCCATAGGAGGTGATTCTGGTAGACCAAATTCATTGATGACCTGTCCGTTTTTCCCAGGACTGACTAATCGAATTGCTTGCATGTACTTGTTGCAATTAAACTTTTTCCAGTACTATTCCTTCAAACTCGATTCCTTCCCAGCCATATTTCATAAAATTTCGAATGTTTTGGTGGCTTTCTCCGTCAGGGTTTTTGAGTACATCTTCACTGTAATAGGTTCCGAAACACTGTAGCGTTTGCTCTTTGGTTAGCTGCTGTAGTTGTGCAAAAGAAAAGAGTTTGCAAGAGCCAGAGTTTTGGCCGGTTTCATTTCTTAAATCGCCGTTGTTGAAAACAGTAGGAGTGAAGGTGTAGTTTCTTTCTATGGTCTGCAGCGTATCATCAAATGCAATTGCCTCGGGTGTTTCTTGTAGTTTGCTCAAAAACGCTTTTAACTCCATTCTGAATTTTCTTGTTGATTTATTGAACCGCGAATTTAAGATTTATCTGTAGGAGGCATCCTTTATCTGGGAGAAAAGATTGTTGTATATCTGGCCTATTGTTAGAGTTTACATTTGGGCAATTCAAATAATGATCGTGGCGTGAGCTTTTGGAACAATGATTAGCTTTTCCTGAAAAGAATAAATTGAAAGGAGTGTTGAATTTGCCAGAAAGGATAGACCTGCCTAAGAGAAAATAAAAAAGGCGACCCCCTAGGAGTCGCCAAATTGTTCTGAATAAATTCAGAATCGCCTTAGTTCTTTAATAGAGTGGTTATTAAAGTTTCTCTATCTGTTTTTACTTCAATCAAATAGATTCCATTTTTTAAGTCAGAAAGATCTATTTGATCGGTGTTTGTTGTCTTGTCAATGAGCAACTGTCCGTTCAAACCCACCACTTTTACCGATTGTACATTCGCCCCTTTTATCGTTAGGTAATCCACAACAGGATTGGGGTAGATGCTCAATTTTGAAGCTACTTCATCTTCGATTCCCAAAGGTTTGTTCACTTTGAAAGTGGTTGTCGCTGAAGCGGCGTTGTGATTGAGGTCACCAGCTTGATCCACGGTTACTGTTACCGTTCCTGACGTTCCATCTAAAGTGATTTCCGTTCCAGTGAGAGTAGCAGGTCCCGTCACGACATAAGTGAGCGGCATCTGCGTATCAATAGTGGCTGTCACATCAAAAGGACTGTCTGTAGTGAGCATGTCATCTATAGAAGTAATCGTAATGATTTGATCTTTTTTGTTGACGGTAAAATTTCCATCCGTAAAATTAAAGACATAGTTACTAGCACTTCCACCTGACAACCTTAGCTTGTAATCTCCCGCATTGTAATTACTTGGAGAAACACTTTCCACTCGGCTGGCTTCCATCAATATTATTTTACCTTCCGCTACTACGGTCACTGTTGGTTCTTGTGAAAACGCTGTTTTGTCTTCTCCACCAATGAACCCAGAATAAACGATATTGAAATTAGGAGTTGCTTCACCATAAGTTATGGTCGCATCGTCAGGAGTTGCTGTTATCACTGCTTTACTTACCACAATAGTTTGCTGCACAGGTGTGGCAGCCGCGTAATCATCATTACCTTCTTGACTAGCTTCAATTACAATCGTTCCCGCACCTGTTATTTCTAGCGTTTTGGTAGTGACAGCAGGGGATGGGCTTACGCCGAACGAAACCTGAGATTTCGATTTAGTTGTTTCAACTAGTATTCCACCACTTTGCCCAACAATGATTGCTGGACCACTTACGATAGAGAAGGAGATAGGTAAGTTGGCATCAGAGGATGCAGAAATGTCAAAGTTGGCGTCTCCGTACGTCTTATTCGCTAAACCTGCAAAAGTGATGGTTTGATCTAAAGCGTACTCTTTAACCGTCACTGTGGCTGTAGCCGTGCTTTGATTTCCAGAGCCATCTACCACAATTAAAGTAACACTGTTAGTGCCAAGGTTAGATTGGTCATAGCTAATAGATGTTGGATATTGAGTGGTGGTTTCTGCAACAACATTTCTACTCAATGCTTGAACACTATTTGAAACCAAAAAACCCAAGGTGATATTACTACAGTTATCAGATGATCCGTTATTGATCATAGATGCAGTTACAGTTGCTGAATTATTGGCATCTAGTCTCACCTCAATATTTTGAGCGATGGCTGTTGGTGCTTCTGAATCGCCCACCGTAATGGTAATTTCCTCTGTCATCTGCAGCTCACAACCTGAACATTCAATGGTGGCACCAGCCACCCAGTCTGTAGCGGCATCCATATTAGTAAGTGCACCATTGTTTCCACCAGCAATATCATATTACAGCGTTATGGCACTTCCCTCGTTCATTGGGAAATAGCTCACCAATCCAGCCTCAGTCCCAGAGAGGCATACGTCCTTGTTATCCAGTATTTCTGAGGCTGTTCTTACCGTATTCCACAATCTCACCTCATCCATTTGTCCTTGAAAACTATCATTTGTGTTTTGGAAAGTGAGTATTTTACCCAAACTCAAAGTAGCATCAGTTCTTTTTACCAATGCCGTAGTGGGATTGAATTCTAGTGCACGAGTTTGCTCTACGCCATCATAATACACCTTTAAGTCTTTGGTGATACCATCAAAGGTGATGGCTATATGTGCCCATTTGTTGGAGGGAGGAGTGGGGTATTGATAGTATGCTTGAGCAGCACTGCCTATTCTTCCGTGTACAATGGTCAAATATCTTGTTGAACCAGCCTGAACATATATTTCAATATCGCTAGTGGCACTCGTGCCAAATCCCATGATGCCATGGCTTACATTGGAAGGGAACGTCGAATTGACCCAGAATTCTGCTGTATATGCCTGATCATATTGGAAGCTTGCATCTGTGCCGGCAGCAATGTACTGATTGCCGTTTGCGAATGCCAGACCGTACGATTCAGAAACTCCAGTAGTGGCAAACACATTGAAAGTGGTACTTTCTGAGAGATTGCCAGTGCTCAAGTTGAGTGCACTTCCCGTTCCTGCCAAGGGGCCAGAGATCACAGTATTGTCATCACTATTTCTTAAGAAATAATTCACCCCTTGCTGAGAGCTTGCCATGGAGATGGTAGTGCCACCGTCACCGCCTACTGAGATACTTTCTACCAAAATACCTCCGCCACTATTACTTGGGCAAAGTGCATCTTGCGCTGCGCTTAAATCTTGATCTATAAGACCAGAGGTAGATATTCACTGTAGCTGTAGCAGTGCTACTGTTACCTGCCTCATCCGTTACCGTTAATGTCACAGTTGATTCTCCTGTCTCATCACAAGAAAAGGTTGATTTATCTAATGAAAAAGTAAGAGCAGAGCTGCTTGTGCAGTTGTCAGAAGATTCGTTATTGATCATTTCTGGTGTAATTATCCCTCTTCCTGATAGTGGCAATTCGTAATCAATATTTTTTGCGATGGCCGTTGGAGCCACATCATCACCTATAGTCACTTCCATGCTCATGAGTTTATTGCAAGTGAAAGAACACGAGATCGCTCCTTCATCTGTAGAAACTCCATTATTTTTTAACTGAGCAGGAGTACTATTTACTAGATCAGTGTAGATAGATCCGCTTGAAGATTCTAAGTCGAAGTAAAGAATCAAATCGTCTTCTGAACCAGAGATACATTTATCATAATCTGCTAGAATGTCATTAGCCGTAAGGGCTCGGTCATATACTCTGATGTCATCCATAAGTCCGTCATAGGTCTGAGCAGCAGGAAAGGACGAGCTATTGAAATGCCCGAAAGTCATTTCACTAGCGGAGCTTTTTACTGGTGCTGCGATTGCGGATGCTCCTTTTTCTACACCATTTACAAATACACGAGACGTACTTCCGTCATAAGTCACCGCAAAGTGAATATAGGTGCTATTAGTGATGGGGTTTCCCTGTATCAGGTAAGAACCCAGCGTTCCTCCATTTCCACGGTTGTGGATAATTGTAAGCTTGCCATCAGGATTTTCATAGATTTCTATATCACTTCCAGTAGCTCCTCCTGCATAAAAAATGGAGTTGTAATAGGTGCTATTCCATGAGGGATCTAATTTGATCCATGCTGAAATGGTGTATCCCGCAGCGTAATCAAATGAGCCAGGCGTATTTACCGAAAGGTGTGCTGCACTGTTGCTGAGGTCAAGAGCCTTGCCAGAGAATGGAACTTCAGCATACACATGGTAGGTGGTGTTTTCACTCACAGCACCAGTGCTGAAAGATAAACCACTGCCTGTCCCGTCCAGAGGCCCAGCAACTATTGAGCTATCTGCACTTTTTCTGAGCCAATATTGTACACCTACAGTTGAAGCATCAGTGCTAATGGTGGCGCCAGAATTTGAGTTTGACCCATCAAAGCATACAGTACTGCTTGTAGTAGATACTGCTACTTCTTCAATAAAAGAGCCAACGGTTACAATGGCTGTGGCAGATGCAGTTCTTCCCGCAGCATCTGTAGCTGTGAGGGTTACTTCATTTTCGCCTTGATCTCCACAGGAGAATGTAGTCCTTGATAGGCTTAAAGAAGCGATACCACAATTGTCTGATGAGCCATCATCAATCATATCAGTAGTGATGGTGGCGAGTCCTGTGGACTCATCTATATTCACAGAGATATCCTGAGCAATAGCAACTGGGTCTATGTAATCTTTTAGGTTTTTAGAAACAGAAAAGTTTTTGGTCATGCCATTATAAGTAGCAGTGACTCCTACAGTCACGTAACCTGCATCAGCACATGTATAACTCGCTTGATCCAAAGAATAAGTAACCGACCCACAATCTGTTTTTAATTTAGTCAGGAAGTCTAAGTCAACAATAGATTCACCATTTTCATCCAATGCGAGTTGATTTGAATTGAATTGAAAATCAGGCTCAATGGTGATGTTGGCTGTGGCTGTGGCTGTTTGGCCTTCGCTATCTGTAGCAGTGAGTACTACCGCATTTACGCCTAAGTCATCGCAGGTAAATAGCGATTTGTCTAAACTAAAATTGGTGATAAACTCGCCACAATCATCAGTGGATCCATTGTCTACACTCGATGCATTCACGATCACATTCCCTGTGGCATCTAGCTTTGCAACTATGTCTTTTGCGATAGCAGTAGGGGCAGCAACAGGAAGACAAAAACTTTTGTAGGTAACATCATCAAGTGTAAGGTTGATTGAAGAACCCGTACCAGAAGCAAAACGAAAGTAGAGCCGATTGCTACCTGCTGATCCGACAGCTGATAGATCGAATGTGAAAAAATTGTTTGAGTTACTCATGGTTGCAGAAGCCAGCTTAGTGAAAGTGCTGCCAGAATATGTTCCCACTTCTAGTATCTTTCCAGCGTTACTTGTTGCTTTGAAGCTCAAGGTTCCCTGAGTATTCTCAACTAATGGGCTGTAAAGCTCAGCTCCATAAGTTGAGTTCATAAGGATGGCAGAGCCATTGGCTTGTATCGATCCAACTTCTCTTCCTCTGTCCACAAATGTGTAATAAATACCCCAGCAGTCCTGCAGAATAACTCTGTTATTAGGGTCTGGCTGTGAGTTGAAGTTTTCGATAATATTCTGAACTGCTGTTTCGCACTGACTATATCCATATTGAAATAGCGCAATGAATAATGCGGTAAATAGTATTTGTTTTCTCATAACATAAGATTTAAAAGTGTTAAGGCTTGCTCAAACTTATGTATGGCATATAGTCGGAGGGGTGAGGCTCTATTATTCGAAGGCTTCTTTCTATTATTTGTATGGATTCTGTGGAAATTCGTTTTTGACTTTTTTTGTTATACGATTGACTTTTTCTTATAGGAATTAAAAGAAAACAATTTGAATGTTTATGAGCTTTACCTTTTAGGGGACTTAAATTCGCGCACGCTTTTGAGGTTACACTCTCCATTAGAATAAACAGTTTTTACTTGTGTTGAATAAAATATTGTCGATTGGTCTGAATGATCAAGCTTCCTCGTTTGAGGTGAAAAAGATTCGTGTTTTAAATCTTGCATGCCTTATTGCTATCCTTGGATCCATCCTGTTTTTTGTGATTGATCTGATCATGTTTCCAGATGACATGGTCAAGGTTCTGATACATATTGTAGACGCTAGCCTATTGCTACTTTGCTTGACTCTGCAATGGAGAGGTAGGTACTTTGCGGCAAGGATGCTTTTTATGGGCTTGACGTTCACTGTATTCTTTCTTCATTCCAATTATGCTTTTAAAGGATTTTATGGTGAATATTTCTACATGGCTATTCCAGTAATGGCCTTGTTTTTCTTTGAGAAAAGGTGGGTTCATTTCTCCTTCTTGATGCTGGCCTTGCTTTCCTTTTATGTACCCAATTATGTCTTGGAAATATATCCAGAGCGCTATTTTGGCTATAGCAGTGTGGCGTTTCTGTTTGTAGCCATATTTTTTATGGTTAGGTATTTCAAGACACTCAATCAGAAAAGTGAGCAGGCTTTGGCAGAACAAAAGGAACTAGCTGTGGGATTAATAGAACAAAAAATGCTGCAGTCTCAACTTAACCCGCATTTTATATTTAATGCTTTGGAAGTGATTCAGAGAGATGTGCTGCAGAGTAAACCGGAGGAAGCTTCGGTAAACCTTGCGAAATTCTCTAAACTGATGCGAAATACGCTGGAACATACCAGAATGGAATTCATTCCAGTGGAGGATGAAATAGACGCTTTGAAAAATTACGTGTCGACCTATGAACTCACGTTAAAGCACCCAATTAGTTTTAGTGTGACGTATGATTTTGACGTAACTAGTATTTCTATTCCACCAATGTTCATTCAGCCATTTTTAGAAAACGCTCTGGAGCATGGTATTAAAAATCGGGCAAATGGGAAGGTAGAAGTCACTTTCATATAAAACTCAGGATTTCATAAAGATAGTTATTCAGGATAATGGATCTGGTTTTGGTGATAATCCAAAGAGTTCCCATCATCGATCTCTTGCAACCTTGATCACTAAGGAGCGATTGAATATATTGAATACAAGTGGTGCTACAAAATATGATTTTGAAAGAGCCAATATTGCCAATGAACAAGGCGAAATAGTCGGAGTGAAAGTGACTATAAAAGTTCCTTATCAAACTTTAGTTTAGCGTTTCTAATGCCAGCATTAGGGATTCCTTTTTCCTCACAGCTACTGGCAGTGTGCTTCCATCTTTCATATATACAATCCCGCCTTCACGCTTTTCATACCGATCAAAGTGGCGCAAATTGATCAGGTGGGACTGATGTGCTCTGAAAAAGGTGGTACCTTCAAAAAGAGATTCATATTCTTTCATTGTCTTAGTGATGGTGAGCTTGCGACCGTCAGCAAGGAAAAACTTGGTATAGTTGCCTTCAGATTCGCAGCGGATAATGTCAGTCAGACGTACTAAGTAGACAGTTTCTGTGTCTTTTAGCACAATCGTTTGATCAGCAATTTCCTTTTTCTGATTGTTATTATGATTGGCAATTTTCAAATTTAGCTCTGTGCCATCCATGGTATTTGTCATTTTCTCCATGGCCGCTACTAGATCCGTAGGATCTACAGGTTTGAGCAAATAGTCTAGAGCACTGAATTTAAATGCTTTTAACGCATAGCCATTGTGCCCTGTCACGAAAATGACTTTAAAATCTGCAGGTCCATAGAATGAGAGCAAGTCGAAACCCGTACCATCTTGCATTTCTACATCCAGCATTACCAAATCAGGGTTGTTTTTTTTGATGCAAGCCAAACCTTCTCTTACTCCACTTGCTTCACCTACAATTTCGCTTTCAGGAGAAAAAATGGATAAGAGCGTTTTCATATTATCCCTAACTACAGAATCATCGTCTATAAGTACTATTCGCATTGTGAATTTTGCTTTTGTTGGCATTTCAAAGATGCGGAAACTTTTATTTTCAAATCGGTCAATATCTTTTCAAATCGGTCAATCATTAAAATACCCTTCTAGAAAGCGTTTTTTAAAGAAAAAAAATAATAGTGATGCTTCAACTTATTTCTTCATTAATTCATCTCCTTTGATATCCTTGGAATATTATTGCACTTATGAATTGGATAAAAAGGATACTTCGTCTAGGAATTTATGACGGTCAAAGTCTAGATGAAATCAAGCGGGTACGATTGCTAAATCTTATCTGTTTTAGCTGGTATATCGTGATTATTTTTTTTCTAATTACAGATTATTTTACCCTGGCTTTTGACGAATATATCAATGTATCCATTACGCATTGCACTCAGTTTTTTGTCGTCTTAATTGTTCAGTTTTTACAGAAAAAGAGAAAATATACAGCTGCCAGAATACTGCTTATACTGTCCTTTTTCATTCAGTGCGCTATTCTTTGCAACCTGGTGTTGATTGGGAGAAATATTGAATACTGGTTTATCATTCCTCCGTTATTGTCGCTATTATTTTTAAAAGAGAGTTGGTATCATTATTCGGCTCTATTCCTATCGTTTATAGGCTTTTTACTTCCACTGGTAACGGTCGAAGATGCCAAAATAGATGTCACTACGACATCTATTTTGTTTATAGCCATATTCTTGAATGTTAAGTATTTTAAAACGTCAAATATAAATGCCGAAAAGACCCTCCAAAACCAAAAAGAAAGAGCACTGAAAGATAAGGCACTAATAGAAGATCAGAAAACACAATTGCAAAAGCTCAATGATTTTCAAAATCAGTTTTTTGTCAATGTTGCTCACGAGATTCGAACGCCGCTGACGATACTCAAGGGAAATACTTATAAGCTAGAGAGAAGTATAATTGAGCCTAGTGTGGATCAGGAGAGCACTCTTGAAGTATTAAAAAAGCAGTCTAGTAAAATTCAGCGTATTGTGGATGATATACTAGATCTCACAAGGATGGAGTCAGATTCCTTTGAGTTACGAAAGGAGCAAATCCAGCTGTCTGAATTTGTCGCAAAGAATTTTTTGGCCTTTTCATCAAACTTTGAAGGTAAGCAGATTGCTTATCACTTAAAAGACCTCACAACAGGGCAAAGTGTGATGCTAGAAGCTGATCCAACCTACCTCGAACGTGCATTTAACAATCTTTTGTCCAATGCGCTGAAATATACGCGAGGAGGTGGTGCTGTCACGGTTACCATCTGCTTGTCTGCTGGGCATGTAGTTTTAGCAGTGGAAGATACGGGGCTGGGAATTAATGGTGAAGATTTAGCGAAAATTTTCGATCGGTTTTATCAAGCGGAAAATAGTATTAATAGATCCGGCGGAAGCGGTATTGGTTTATCCTATACACGAGAGGTAGTATTGATGCACGGAGGAGAAATTACAGTAAAAAGTGAGTTGGGGGTTGGAAGTGTTTTTAGCGTGACTTTGCCGGTTGCTTTGGTGAGCGATAGTGAGCTTGAGACAGTTGATATTTCTATGGAGATCGAGGAAAAGAATAAGCAAACGGAAGCTAATAAAGGCAAACTCAAAGTGTTGCTTGTAGAAGATCAAGCTGATATGCGTCAGTATATCAAAGAAGTTCTCAGTCCATACGAGGTTCTAGAAGCTGAAAATGGCTTGGTTGCCTTAGAGATATTGAGCAGAGAAACAGTGAGTTTCATTGTGACTGACTACATGATGCCTAATATGGACGGCCATGAATTGGTGAAAGAGTTGAAAGGAAGACAGATTCACACTCCTATATTATTGCTAACAGCGAGATCTGATCAAGACGCTAAAATGCGGATGCTTCGCCTTGGGGTGGATGACTATCTCACTAAACCTTTTGAAGAGGAAGAACTACTCGTTCGTATTGAAAATGGACTTAAGCGCCATACCAATTGGCAGCAATTTCTTAAAAATGAGCAGGTATCTAAAGAGGAAAGTGCTAAGTCAGGGTTTATATTGAATTTAGAACAGTATATCTGTGATCATTGCCAGCAGTCGTACTTTGGCATTGCTGAAATTAGCAATCACTTTGCACTATCTGTTAGTTCTCTTTTTCGTAAGGTCAAATCAATGACAGGAATGAGTCCCAAGGCTTTTATTACCGAGGTTAGATTACAGAAAGCCCGTGAGATTTTAGAATCTCGAAAAGCTACTTCTATCAAAGGCTTGGCTGCAGATGTGGGCTTCTCTAATTATTCTTATTTTCAAAACCTTTATCGTGAGCGTTTTGGGACTGATTTGAGTCAATTGTTTTCCTATTAATCCGACGGCAATTAATTGCATGAAATGTTCTTGTAAATTACTGATTATCAATATGATATAAAATTTGTCATCCCAATAAATTCAACCCTAGTTGATATCAGGCGCTTTAGATTTATAATTAGGCCAGTATAGGCAGCTTTAGCTTGACACAAGTTCCGAGCACCTGTCCTTGAGTAGATTTTGTTTCTGAAATTTCAAAAGACAATTTCTTTTTAGACCTTTTGTTATCCAGTGTCATTCGTTCGCTTATGATTTTTGAAGCCAAAGATTGATGTGTTTCACTGCTATCTTTATGTGCGGAGATTCCTTCACCATTGTCCATTATTGTAATCACGATCATGTCAGACTCTTTGGAGAATGCAATATCAATTTGCCCACCTTCGGATTTTCCAGCCATGCCATGCTCAATGGCATTCTCTACAAAAGGCTGGATAAACATCGACGGGATGCCATCCATTTCTGCATCAATACTTTCATCCACACGCATTTCATAACTAAAGGCGTTGTTCAATCGGAGTTTGTGGATGTCGAGATAGTTGGTTAGCATGTCTACTTCTTCTGAAATGCTGACAGAGGATTTTCTTGAATTTTCTAATATTTCTCGCATCAGCTTGGAGAATTTGCTGAGATAAAACGCCGCTTTGGGAGCATCATTTTTTAGCATAAAATTTTGAATAGCCAGGAGGGCATTGAAGATAAAATGTGGGTTGAGCTGCGACCGAAGAAAGCGTTGCTCTATTTCACTTTTTACTTGTTCGGCTTTGATCCTTCGCTGATTGTATATAAGGTAAGCAATCACTGCCAAAAAGGAGATCAGAATCACACCGATAAGCATCCACTGGTTTTTACGCGTGAGCTCCATAGATTGGATGGCCGCTTGTTGATTGAGTGTGATTATCTCGGCTTCTTTTTTTTCCGTTTCGTATTTGGTTTGCATCTCCGTCATTTGCTTTGACTTCTCAATATCTAAAAGCGCAGAATTAACTTTGATGTACTCAGATTGTGCATCATAGGCTTCATCGAAACGCTTAAGACCATACAATGCTTTAGCCAGATACAAATAGGCATCAGGAGAAAACTCTTTTTGTTCTAGTTCATTGATGTATTCAATCCCTTTTCGTGTGCTCATTTCTGCATCCACAAAAAGGCCTAATTTCAAATATGCGGAAGCATTATCAATGTAGAGTTTTGGAAGATTCGAAAGAATGCCAGAGGATTCTGAAGCTGCAATGGCTCGTTTGAAAAATCTCGTCGCTTCTTGAAAGTCTCCTTTGTTTCCATAAGCATACGCCAGACCTTCAAACATGAGAATGTTAACATTTTGATGCTTCAAAGTTTGATTTATTACTAGTCCTTCTTTGAAGTGATTAATTGCCTCTTCATGTTTTGACCGATCTGATTCAATGTAGGCCAGAAGCTCAATAAATGAAACCTGCGTCCTAAGATCTCCTATTTTCTTGGCCAGATCAAGGTTGTTTTTAAGTGATTCAATATTTATCCTTTCAGGAAAATGATTGTAATGGATTGTTGAAATGTTGTGCTCCACAGTGAGTTTGAGATTGCTTAGGTCAGTCTGCTCGGCCCATTTCGATGCTTCTATGTAAATAGATATAGCGGAATCTAATTGCCCTTTTTGTTGTAAAACAATACCCATGCCTGTGTAAATAGCTCCTAGCAGAACCTCGTTGTTTAGTGCTTTTGCGATCACCAGCGCCTTATTAAAGTGGTGCTGACTTGAGTCATATTGGCCAGACATTTGAAATATGTAGCCGACATTGCTGTATAACTTGCCGGATAGAACGTCATGATTGGATTTGCTCCCAAGCTGAGCTCCAAGTCTAAAGAAGTGTATTGCGCTATCTGGTTTACCCAAACAATGCATCATAGTGCCCAGATGCTTATAAGAGATGATCGCACCCTTGGTGTATTTTATTTTCTTAGACTCTAAGTCTATCGTTTTGTAAAGCTGTTTGGAGAAAATCTCGTTGGTACAAGCACTGTCGCCTAGCAGGTTATTCAGGCTATCTATTTTTTCATATTGGGCATTCGCCAAAAAAGGAAGTACAAAAAGACATGCTAATAATACAAAGCCATTTTTCATCTTAATTATCTTCATGAATCTAGTTTAGTTGGTTTGACAAGTTATCTAAAAATAAAAAAGTGAAATTTCAGTATAGGACGTATATCGTCACTTGTGCAACAGCAGCTTTAAATGAATACAATGTCAATCGCAGTAGTATATGTCAAGCATCGAAATATTAGATTAATGCTTCTACGGCCTCAGAAGGGGTTAATGCCCGTGCACGGTTTTGTATTCCTGATAGATGTAGCCTGTAAGTCCGGCAAACGAACCAGCGCCTTTCCACAAAAAGCGGAGACAATGAACAATTCCTGCTTTGCCAAGAAAAATGTACACGGGAAAGCACACGATCCCCAAGAAAAAATGAGCTAATCCATAGAGGCTTTCAGACCATAAGGCTTTGTAATATGGGTGTTTGATACGCTTGCGCAACGCACGGCAGTTGGTATGTCGGAAAGCGCGCTGGAGCAGCCACTTTACTGTCATGCGAGATTTTGGAATAGATTCCTTGATCAGGTCGTCGTTTACCCAGATGATTTTTGCACCTTTTTCTGTTGCTTCGGTAAACATATAGGTGTCAGACGAGCCACTAAGGTTGAGCGCAGGATGAAAGCGCAAGCCCATTTGATTGCAGAGCAAATCCAAGTCGAAAATAACGTTGCTGGTACTGGCGGCTTTTCTCACCGTTCCCGTTTTGATGCTTGGTCGTTCGAAAAACTTGCCTTTGATCACCCATGTTGGAGTGTCTTCTGGAAGCATTCGTGCCACGCGACCCACCACTACCTGTGCTTGATGTGCGTCTTTTTGTTTGAGCATTTCCTCTAGCCAGTGGGGCTCTACTTCCTCATCATCGTCTATGAATGCGAGTAAGTCCGCTTTGGCGTCTAGCGCTTTTTCGATCACCGCATTGCGCATAAACACTATTCCACGATTAGGCTCTACAATATATTGGGTTTGGATAGGAATGCTATCTTGGAATTTTGAGACAGTGGCTTCTGCACTGCACTCAGGGTCATTGTCGGCAATCATGAGCTTGGCGGTATAGCCCTCAGGTATGATCAGGGTTTGAAACGAGCGAAGCGTGTCTTCAATCATTTTTGGCCTTTTGAAAGTGCCTAGCCCGATTACGATCAGTTTGTTTTCCATTTTCCTTATTGCAGCGCAATGATAGTTATTTGCGCGTTTATTTTCCGCCAAGCTTCACACCCAGTGAAAATTCCAATCCTTCCAAACTGGTTTTCGAGTCACTGAAGTCGGCCTGTTTTTGCACGATGGTTTCGCCAAAATTTCCTCCGGCATAAGTGCCCGTTATGGCCGATTGAGATGCGCCTTTCAGATATTGTGTTTCTATAGTAATGGAAAATTTCTTATTCACGCGATATTCTATTTCGCCTCCGGCCATCCAGCCATAACCTATTTGGGTTTTCATGTCAAAATTGGAAGTCGCGACATCCCAGTTTTCGTATTGTGCCAGCGCCCGATCCATGTTGCCTTCATTGATGCGCGAATTGAGGTTTAGCAAACCAAATCCTCCGCCCATCACTTTTAGCCCGAGATTGCCAAATTTTCCACCTAGCGTCAGTTCTAAAGGGATCAGTACTGACCAGTTTGGCCCTGAGAGTGGTTTGTCGCTTTCGAATGGTAATCCTTCCATTGCTAGCCCAGGGATGCTGTATAAAGTAAATCCCGTTTCTATTCCTACGATTTTGCCTATCCCTACTCCTCGGATAGAAAAGGGGCTGATGGGAGCGGAGAGATAGCCGTTTTTTGGTGCCAGATAGGAGAATGAAAGCCCCTGACTCTGCGCCTGACCTATAGCAAGAGTAGCAAATGAGATCAGTAGAATGATTGTTTTAAAATGTTTATTCATGAGGCTAAAGCTTTTTGAATCAACGCAAGTACGGGAGCAGGATATTCCAGTTTCAAAGCCAGTTCGTGACCTTTTTCGGACATCTTGCTCCAGGTTTTTTGAATAATGTCGATGAGTTTTTCTTCTGATTTGCCTTCAGCAAAATCGGCGATGTGATACTCAAGAAAAACGAGGCAAGCGGCATCCTCCAAAGTCTGCGATTCGACATTTTTCTTCAGATCCTTTTTCATCAGGAGGTCTTTCACATATTTAATTTCCACCTCCGTATACCCATTTTGCCGCATAATTCCCCCCACAAGTTCCCCATGCATGATTTTGAGTTGCGTGCGCCACTTGAGATAGCCCGGTCTGTCCATTGGGTAATCCTGACGGGGAATTGCCCATCGTTTGAGGTGTTGTCCTCTTGCAGCTATCTGCAAAAGCTCACTTTGTTGTCCAAAAGATTTGAGTGCCTGCGTCATGCGCTGACCGTAGAGGAGTTCTTTCGGAGCAGAAGTCCAAGCCAAGTTCTCTTGGTTAGGATCTTGGGCATTTATTTCATCTATAGCGTTCAGTGTGTTTTGAAGGCGAGTATTCATATTGTAAAGTTAGAAAAAACCTTGAGAGCTTATCACTTAGAATTCACAAGTAAGTGTATCGCACTATTGACCCTCACTGCGGCTATGTGATTTGATAATATTGCTTGGTCGTAGATATCTGCTAAATCAACGATAAAACAGGTTTTTTTAAACAATTTAAGGCATTAATTGTCCTGTGTCATATAACTTTACTCAAAGTTTTATAATGGAAATAATGGATTTGAGATCAGAAAACGTTGATGTATTGAATAATTTTGACTTAGGCTTCAATCGTTTGGATTTTATTTTCAAGGGCAAATTTACCATTCAAGCAAGTGTTCTGGCAACACAATCATGGCGCAAAAAGTTTGAATCTGTTCCCTCACAAAAATTTGTTCTGACATGGGATTGTACGAACATGGATAGTTTTGAAATAGGTGCTAGAAGAGAATGGTTAAATTGTATGAATGACCTTCATGGCCAGATAGAAAAAATAGTTGTGATTTCAGACAATATGATCATTAGAGGAGCTGCGCATTTAATGCTAAACTCATTCAAATTTAAATACGAAATACGAAATACTTAGATCTGATCTGGAAAAGCGATTGAACTAAGTTGTTGGAAGACTTATAGAACAAACTACTTTTGGAAGTGGTATTCAGTTTTCAATTATAAATATTATTTGTAGAGTCACTCAATTCATGGATTGCAATAATTGCAATGCATGGGATCTTCCAACGTTTTTCTGGGGTTAGGTTTTTCTTCTGAATATTGGCATTTCTGGCATTGATAAAGATACGATTTTGCTGTGCGTGTAGGACTTCCGCACCATTCGCAAGGCAAACCGCGAAGCACTTCTTTGATGGCAAATCCAGGCATCTGACACTGAGGACATAGTGATTGAATCTGCTTCATCAAATCACGTGTGGCTTGTTCTATGGCTTTCATGCGGGTTGGGTTGTTCATTGCCCGCATGTCTGTTTCTGCTTGAACGGTGCACTCGGAGGCTAAGGATTCAGCCACCATTTTTTCTATTTCCTCGTGTGAAGTCTTGTCTTTAACAATATTGATCATGCCATGCTGATCTGTGATTTTAAAAATAAGGCCATGTTCTGGAAATCCCACGCGCTTGCTGAAATCAACTAAATCTTTGTTGTTTTCGATGTTTCGATAGGCAAAATTGGTTTCCATAGTCACATATCTGCCGATGATCTCTAAATCGTTTTCTGTGTCAATAAGCACGACTATTTCATCGGCGGCTGACACAAAACCAAAAGTAGGGTGTAGACCAAATGAGCCTTCGCTGGCAATGGCAAGTGAGCATCCGGTGATCTCCATAGCTGCGGCTGCCTTTTTTCTAGCTGCATCTAGCGCAGAACCTTGGCGTGCTTTCTCTCCAGTAAATGTTCCAAATGCATCTGTGTCTAAGTTGTCTGGCACAAATGGAATCACACCTAAATTCAAGGAAAGGAGCGTTGCTATCACCTGCTCCTTTCCATGTTTAGTGGCTATTGCCAGCCTTCGTCCATCAAACAATTCCATGAATTGAGCTTGGTCTAATGTTTTTTGAATCAGGCGACTTTTATTTCGTTTATGGTTTCACCCGCATAGTTAGACACTTCTTCCCATTTGAGATTTCCATTGTATCGATGTGAGACAGATCCATCTTCGTTCATTGCCATTAAGAATATCCACCCATTATCGCAGAGCTGTCGTACTGATTCATGCTTTTCTAGAATCGTATTCATTGCTTCTATTGGAGCCTCTATGATTACGTTGAGGCGCTGTGGCTCGTGCTGAAACTCCGCACCGTCGTGCACCGATTGCCAAGGCAATCCTACACGCAAGTCTCCGGCATATCCTTCAAGTACACCTATTCCGGCAGTCACGTTATGAAGTGTTTTGTTGCCCGATCCGTAGTGCAAGTTGTCCACCGTAGAGGCGTAATATTGCAGGTTAATCCAGCTGGTTACCACCATCGGGGCGGTCATGATTAGCTCTAGTACACCAAAACCTTCATCTTGTTTCCATTCATAAGAGTGGAGAAATGATCGTCCCTTCAAATCAATGTTGGCAGTTCGTGATCGTGGAGCTACTACAAAGGCGCTACATCCAGCTAGTCCCCATTCAGGACGTACTTGAGCCCAGTCTTTGCTACGAGCTTTGACGAGATTGTCTACATCGCTACTTGCGTCTATCTGCATGCGAATGGCTCGCTCTGCTCGTGCGGTTTGTCCAGCTTTGTGAAGCCATTTTTTTAAGTTTTGCAAGTCTGATGCATGGCTAGCTGGTATGTTTTGTTCTCCAAAAATCGCTACCTCATCAGTAGTGGTATCATGCTGGCAAGCCACAAAATGTGTGCTGTCAGGAATTTGGATGCCTTCCGCGTGGAGTGCCTTTCGTACTTGTAAGTCGTTGAGCACCGCTACAGCCACACGTGCGTTGGCTTCTCCAGTGTGTCCACCGCAAGCTCCACAATCGAGCCCAGTAGCATGAGGATTGTTCACCGTGGTAGATCCATGCCCCACTATAAGCACGAGTCGTGCAAAGTCACTGGTCAAAGACATAGCCTTCAATGCGTTTTTACCCATTTGAATGCGCTGATCCAGCGGAATCCCTGTAGCTGAATGATCATGGTTATTTGTTTCCAGTTCTATGCTTCGCTGTTCGAAAGCCTTCTTGCTTATACCTTCACTGTCAGGGTGGGGTACTGGTCGAGTAAGGCCAAACGAGTCTGTGAAAAGTTTAGGCAGGTACGCCAAACCAACTGGCCCCACAAAGCTGAAGCAGGAGATGGCTCCAAGTTTAAAGGAAGACCAGGATCGAGCAACGGCGTGGGTGAGCTTTCGGCTGCTGATAGCTTTTTCCTCCAATTTCTTATCGTCTATTTGCTCTTTGATATTGGGGCCTGTTGGTAGAAGCACCGGGCATTGGGCGTTTCCTTCTTCATGACCAAGAGGTATGTATTTGATAGGGAAGGCAAAGAAGCCTGCAAAACCCATGGTGGCAACCTCCGGAGCTACAGATTCCAAATTTCGGCGATAGACCTCTGAGCGCACATCTATGCAGAACACTGCCTGTACTTGAGGCTTGGCTGTGTGCTTGATATTTGGTTTTTTCTCTCCAAATTTCTGAATCAATTCGCGTTGATTGGCCAAATCAAAGGCATTTTGCAGTATTAGTTTTTGAGCAAGATATTCACTTGTGTCGGAGAGTTTTTTGTCGGTTGATGGCTGCATTTTGGCATTAGACCAAGCATCTGGGAGTCCCTTGTGAGATAAACTGTCCAGCATGCACGACTCCCAACTGAGCATAATGGAAAGGAGTTCTAACAGTGCCCCTTCTTGCCCTCCGTACAGTTGCTTGTCCCAATCAATTTTCGCAGCATAAGCAGACCACCCACCTACACGAAGCAATAAGCGATGCAGATAGTTGTCCAGTATTTCTTCTGGTATGTCCAGTTTGGCTAATGCCTCTATTGCAGCATCTTCTGGTTTTGCGGGTAAGGTTTTTACCAAATGGTGAAAACCTTTCAATCCCATCATTTTGGGTGTACGATCGACACTCGCATCTTCTTTCCAAGCTTGGTAGATGCCCGTTTTCTTATTGGAAGTACTCCAAAGTGCCTGACCTTCATCGAAATATGCTGATGCCCATGAAGAGATTCGGTCAGTAACGAATCGATCCCAGTTTTTTCCTGTAACGTCCAATGCTACATCTGCTACTGTTTTTATTTCTACTTGAGCCAAGTCCAGATGTTGGTTTTCTGTCATTGTTTTGATCAAGTCCTGAGCGGAATATGACTCCTGACTTTTTTTTATGACTTCTTCGATATCAGTGGAGCTCATCTTATTTTGGTTGAGCGCTTCCAGGTAGAAGGTAGTAGGCAAGGTCATAGAGATGCCGCCTGTTTTGGATAGCAGATCTGCCACTTGCTCAAACGGCTTATCAGCCAGACCCATGTAAGGGTTCACCGCGACGAAGTTCTCTAGTGGCCAAACTGGTGCAATTTTTTTGCAGGCAGCTTGGAGTTTTGTGATCAAGTCTTGTTGGTTCGTTTTCATATTTTGATTAGTTATTTTGAGGCTTTTTATTATGATTGGAAGTTGAGTGTGCTGGTTTGAAAATCTTCTACTAGCTCTTCAGTGGCTGGTGTTGATGTTACGCTCACCAAATGATTGTCATTGACATCTTTGACATAGAGCGCGTTTACCATGCGGTCAAATAGCGTGTTGATGTACCATCCGTTGCGAAAGTGAATGCCCATATTTCTCCAGAAGTAGCTAAAAGGTCGTGCGGGAGCAATGAGTTGGATAAACACTGCTGCGCTATAAGCTGTCAGCACCATGATGATCAGCGCAGTAGTCAACAGTCCAGGTTGAGTAGTAGTCGGTAGCTGAGCGTGTAGTAAATGATCCATCGCTCCTTCAAGCGTGAAGAATGCGGCTGCCACGCTGATGGCCAAAAGGCTTACTCGGATTAGGGCAGAGGAACTTCCATTGGAGTCCAGTGTAGGAGCGATGATCTGCGTAAGTCCCATGATCACTATCGCACCAGTGGCTAGCAGAGCAAGGTCATCATATGGGTTGATACCCCATAGCGTCGCAAAACCAAGATAAATGGCTATTGAAATCAAGATGCTACCCGCGATACGAAGCGAATTTCCTAGTCGTTTGGGAAGTGGCACTTTTGCTGCACGCACTACATCTATCGCGCTACCAGAAGATAAGAAGGCATGCGCTTTGTAAAAGGAGTGCGCTACCAAGTGTAGCATGGCAGCAGGATAAACACCCAATCCGCAAACCAGTAACATGAAACCCATGTGGGCGACACTAGAGTATCCAAGTGCAGTTTTTACAGAGGATTGTGTGAGGAAAACCACAGAGGCAAAAAGTGCCGTGAATCCTCCAAAAATGATCAGAACGACAGGGCTAAAGGTTGTGGCGTCCATCACAAAAGCCATTCGGGTGACAAGGAAAGGGCCAGCATTCAAAAGCCCAGCATGAAGCAGTGCAGAAACAGGAGTAGGTGTTTCCATCACTTCTATGAGCCATCCGTGTGTTGGAAATTGTGCAGATTTGAAGATGGCAGCCAGAGCAATGAAAAGTGCTGCAAGCTCCAAGGATCAGCGGGAAACTACCGATGGAATGTAGGTTTTGCACTCCGTCAAAAATCATTTGCAAATTGCCTGTTTGGAATTGAACATACAATAAGGAAATCGCGATCAAAAGGCAGAGGTCACCTATTCGAGCCACAATGAATTTTTTACGGGCAGCCACTACTGCTCTTGGTCGGTCTGAGTAGAAGAGAAGCAGACGGTGCAGTGAAAGACTGGTACAGACCCATGCGATGAAGAGCAACAGGATGTTTCCCGCTAGTACCAAAAGCATCACGGAGGCCACTGTGGCAGCCATTCTTCCCAAGAAGATCCCTTGGCGCTGATCTCCGTCCAGATAATTGCAGCTAAACTTGATGATGATAAACGCAAGCAGGCTGATCATCCCAAACATAAGAACGCTCAATGAATCAAGTCTGATAGAGAGCCCTAGTCCATTTATTCCTAAAGTAGCTGTCTCCAACATTCCATAATTGAGCAATAAAAAACCGCTAAAAGCGGCCAATGTAATACTCATCAAAGCGGTAATCGTTGTTCCTTTTTTCATTAGCGATGGGTGGGATCCCTTTTGAAACCAAGAAGCCAGTGCCATTATAGCAAATGCTAGTGGCGCAAGCAAAGGGACGACTGAGAGTAATTGTGTTTCCATAATGCGTTTTTTGATGTGTTTCAGATTTGATTACACCACAAAGTAAAAAAGCTTTTTTCATTAATTTTTATTAATATATTTCATATTAAACATAACTAATATTTATGACTGGTTTTAAAGGCTACATTCTTTCATTTCCTTTCAAGTCCATATTTCGCCATATAGACATATTTAAAGACGTATTCCAGTTTTTAAACACTACTTTAGTTGAAACTAATTTTTCTCCCATGAACTATAAAATTGCATGGTTAGCATGCTTCTTTTTGGCTGTTTTTAGTCTTAATGTAGGTGCTCAAGAGCTTCCCATAATGAATTTTAGTGTTGATGCCATATCCAATCAGGATACACTTTATATCACATTGAAGCCATCCAGTCCATTATCCCGAAAAAACAAAATTTTTCAATTTGCTGCTACTGCGCCAGGCACCTATCAAACCATGAATATTGGTCGGTATGTGAGTGATTTCAAGGCTTATGATGAGGCTGGTGAACTGCTTGAAGTGGATCATGTTTCGGTCAATCAATTTGAAATTAAGAAGCCGCATAAACTGGTGAGTGTGAGCTATGCCGTGGCTGAAACTTTCGATACCAAAACGGCCGAATTACCGATTTACTTAATGTGTGGGTCTTCTATAGAACAAGATCACGTATTACTGAATGCGCACACATTTATGGGATATTTTGAAGGATTTCAAGCCAGTCCAATCACACTCTCCATTCAGGGAAAATCGTATTGGACTTATGGAACGGCCTTGGAGTCAGAAAACGGGAAGTTTTATGCAGACAATTATGATGAGATCGTTGATTCGCCAATTTTGGCTGGGATTCTTACCAAAGCAGATACCCTCATTGGCAATACGCCCATTGAAATATTTGCTTATTCGGCAAATGGCAAAGTAGATGCTGAAGTATTGTTAAAAGGAATGGGAGATATGCTTGGTGCTGCACAGCAATTTTTAGTTGAGCTTCCTGTAGAGCGCTATACGTTTCTTTATCATTTTGAGCCAAATCCTCCCGGGGTTACAGGAGCATGGGAACATAGCTACAGTTCGGAATACGTATTGACAGAAGGAGAGCCCGATGCGGCCTACCTGACGAAGGTGATAGATATCGCTTCACACGAGTTTTTTCATATCGTCACACCTCTCAATATCCATTCTGAGATCGTGGAAAAATTCAATTTCGTGTCTCCAACACCTTCCATTCACTTGTGGTTGTACGAAGGAGTCACAGAGTGGGCGTCCAATATGCTACTGTATCGAGGAGGCGTTATCTCACTTGAAGAGTATTTGGAAAACTCAGTAGCTCACAAAATAAAAGTGGATTCCAAACACTTTGACAGCACATGGTCGCTAAAACGAATAGCGGAAGAATCTTTTACCACTGGAGCCGCTCAATATGGCAATGTCTACTATCGAGGTTCGCTGGTAGCCGGTTTGCTGGATATTCGCCTGCTCGAATTGTCTAAAGGAAAATATGGTTTAAGGGAGTTGATGCTTGATTTGGTGAAAAAATACGGCAAAGGAAAGCCAATGTCCGAGGCAACATTCCTTGATGATTTGGTAAGCATGACTTATCCTGAAATCAGAACTTTTTTTGATGATTACATTTTGGATAGCAAACCTCTTCCACTAGAATCCTACTTTGACAAGATCGGAATCACAGCAAAGCAAGGTCGAAAAGGCTTGGTAGTAGAGAAGAAAGGCCAACTAACCGCTGAGCAGCAGATACTTTTTGATGCTTGGAAAACCAACCTTCATCGATAATTCAGATTCAAATAGGTGCAAGTTTTTTAACATTAATAGATAATATCCGTGCTGGCACGGATATTATGCGATGACTGAAAAATCTATTTTTGATTTCAAAACGACCATGAATTGTGAAAACGAGCATGTGCTACATTTCAAAGCATTTCTCTTATCACGCAAAATTTTACACCTATGAGAAAAATATTTTACAGTGCGCTAGCCATGATGCTGGCTCTCCAAACCATTGCGCAAGAAGATGGAGAAAAGAAGAAATTTGGATTGAAAGTTCCAAAAATGAATATCGGTGAAAAATTAGGAAACCTTACTGGGAACCTAATGACTGGTAAAACTGCAGAGCTGGAAGTGGCATCTGCTAAAGCCTCTTTTATTTCAGGAACATATCCAACAGAAATCAACACTTCGGAATCAAAATACTTCCCTAAAGGAACAATAGAAGGGGATTATGTAGCGTCTATTACTTTTTTCAAAAGTGCAGGAATGGGTTTGCTCGAAATCACAGGAGATGTGATGGTAGACGGAGAGCCAATGGAATATGTAGGCTTGGGTTCTTACCTGAAAGTTTACAAGCAAAGACCTGTAAAGCCTTTGAGCCTTTCAGTGAAAACAACCACAGGAGATGAAGCATCTTTCTCGCTCAATACTATTCCAGGCGTGGAGATTCTTAGTATCAACGGCGAAAAATCTTTACCCATTCTTGATTTGGCAGAAGATATCGAGTTGGAATACTACAACCCAGCAGGATCCGAAGGCACAAGGATTCGTGTTTCTTTAATCACAGATGTGATGGGAGCTCGCGCTTTGAATCACTTTGCGGATTTTCCGGTAACGAAGGAGGGAACAGTAAAAGTGACAATCCCCAAAGAGTCTCTTGCCAACCCAGAGATCGCAGGGCAGCTAAATACAGGGCAGTTCAATAAAGGGGAGAACTGGTTGATTGTAGAGCGCGAAAACGTTCTGACAAAGGAAAAGTATGATGCATCGCAAAACCCTGGACAGCTTTCATCTTCAGAAATCACACTGAGATCCTACGCTACCATGTCTGTAATCGTGAAAGGAAAGCAAGATGAGGGTATCATGGCTTCTTTGAGAGTGACGGGTAGAAGTGAGGATAAGACTCTGGGGTACGAATTTTATAAGCCTAATGCCACCACGGGTATTCCATTGTCCAAAGCGTCAAAATTTGGATTGGTATCATTCTCTATGCAGGCAAGAACATTTAGAGAAGAGACGGAAACAAGTGAAAGCTCGTACAGTATGGGGGGTACTAGCTACACTAGAACTACGACAACTACCACGACTTTTCAATTTCCTCAGTTGCCAGCTGAAAGCTGGAACTATGTGATGGATCGCATCTACAAGGATGTGGTAGCATTTTTCCAGACGGAATATAATGTCTCTTTTGTACCTGTTGAAAGTGTGACCAGCACGCCACAATATGCAGGTTTGTTTCCTTCAGAGGAGGCTCTCAATGACAAGGTGGTAAAGATGAATTATAAAGGGACGCAGCGTGCTACGCCGCAGCGATTAGGGGAAATATTAGGAAGTGTATCTTCTAATCAGACCTCAGACAATCCACAAGTGAACATGATGAAGGCCGCCGGAGAACTAGATGGAATGCTGTCCATAGATTTTACATTGGAAGTAGGCGCAAATAAGGATGGTAATATTGTGCTTTCACCTACAATGAGATTGAGTGTGATCGGTAGAGATGAAAGTAACAATAGTAAGCTAGGTAAGTATTTGGATGGATACGTGGTGCGAACTACTGGCCAGCCATACAATGAAGCCAAACTGAAGTCAAGCAAAGAGGAGCTGTTAAAAGTGTGCAGCCATCAGGAGATTATTGGTGCCATGAAAGCGGGTATAGCTACGCTGAGAGCGAAAGAGATAGAAATGGGTTACGATAGAATTTGGAACATTTCTGAGTAATTAGATCAAAAAAGCAAATTAAAAATGCCCATGAAGCTCTCGTTTCCATGGGCATTTTTTTATTTACTCAAAACCAAAGGATTGTTAGTTTCTGCTTGATCGTTTACACATTTTTTGCACCATTTGATGGGTTTCATTTGATCGCTGATATCAGGCGTGCAAATACTTGATGGGCAGTTGGTAGTGATAGCTATATCAAAAGGCTTAAGATAAGCTTTTTCATATCCACGATTTACGGTGTAGGTGTTAATCAAAACCCCTCTCTTTTTCCATTTTTTCACAAATCGCTCAGTGACTAAACACATGTTTGGTTCGATGATTTTTGCTTCATATTTTTTGATAATAATAGGAGCGAAAAGTACTGCGAGTTTTGATTTTAGCTTCTGTTCGTTGGAAGTGCTGTTTACCGCAAAGGCCGTGGTGATTTTAGGTGCTCTTGTCTTTAGAGACTTAAGTACGTCGGGGTAAAAGCTAGAAACGAAAAAATGATCGTAAATCACCTCACCTGTGGTAGCAACTTGTTTTTTCAAAATTCGAATTAGCTCATCTATCGCCTTTTCTCGCTCGTCTCCATGAGGTTTCCAGTCCAGCTCAATGATAAAATCACTCATAGCACCGTCAGCCATCAAAGGTAGAAGGGCATCTACCAGCTCTTCTAGCGTAGGCACAAATTGTAGCCCTTTGGATTGATCTCTAAGTTGGATTTGCTGAATTTGCCTCAGTGTGAGTTCCGAAATTTTTGTATTCTCATCAGTGTCCAAAACTCTATTAATTGTTTCATCATGAAAAAGAGCCATCTGGCCGTCTTTGGTCATCGTAATGTCTATCTCTATGGCCTGAGAATGGTTTTCGAGGTTATAAAGAATTGTTTCGATGGTATTTTCTGAGCCAAATTCATAGCCCCCTCTATGGGCGAATGCATTGGAGTGAAATTTGGCTGGATCGAAGTTGGACTGAGCAAAAATTGAAAGTGACAAAAGAAACGATAAGCTAATGCCTATGAATACACGCATAATGGGATAGGTAGGTGAAAAGGTTTGGACGAATGAAGACTGGATGGAATTACTGACTCGAAATTAGTACAAATATTTGAAAGGTCACCGCCAAGAAATTTTACTCACGACCAGAAATAATATAACCACAATCTGCTTTTTATTCGTTGAACACTTCCAAATGACCTACTCAAATAATCCAAATTAAGAAGTATGATTGAAAAGCAGCAATACTTAGCCCGACTTAGGACTCAGATGGCAAATGAGCGAACGTTGATGTCTTATTTTCGAGCGGCTCTTGCCTTGATGGGTATTTCCTTATTTTCTCTTCGATTTTTTGATGACGTGGTATTTATTATTGTGTCAATTGTTTTTGGGGCGTTATCCATCTTTCTGGCCATTTATGGCATCATTCGGTACAGAAAGTTCAAAGAGAAATTGTTGAGTCGTTAATTCCAGCCCCAATGACATTAGAAATACTGATACTCACGGGAATTATCATATCGGCCTTAGTGCTGTTCATTACGGGGTGGATTCCTATGGAGATCACGGCCATTTGCGTTATGGTCAGCTTGGTTGTCACGGGTATCCTTAGCCCAAATGAAGGGTTTTCTGGCTTTAGCAACAGTGCTACTCTTACGGTAATGGCTCTTTTGATCATTAGCGAGGCACTCAAAAATACTGGTGTGGTAGAGGCGCTGGGAGATTTGCTCATTAGGTTGTCTGGCGATACTGAGTGGAAAGTGCTGCTAATGATTATGCTCTTTGCAGCGGTGACTTCTGCTTTTATCAATACCACAGCTGTAGTGGCCGTTTTTATTCCAGTGATTCTCAAAATCTCCAAGGTTAAAAATATCAATTCTGGTGTGCTGTTGATTCCCCTTTCTTTTGCAGCAATGCTGGGCGGAGCTTCTTCTATGATTGGTACTTCTACCAATCTTCTGATCAATTCTGTGGGGCAGGCGAATGGTCTGGATAAATTTAAGATATTCGAATTAACTCCTTTCGGCCTTATTTTATTGGTTACGCTCGGCTTGTTTATGGCTGTTTTGGGAAGGTTTATCCTGAAAAGAAGGAGAACCTCTATAGAAGTATTTGAGAGAGCCACAGATAGCAAAAGTTACCTTACCGAATTCGTTGTAACGGAAGAAAGTGCTATGGTGGGGCTGGAGCTGAGCAATACACCTCTATTTAAAAACTTGGAAATCACCGTATTGAAAATCAACGATCGATACATCAAAACCAGTGACAAAAAGGAAAAAGTAAAGGTTGGAGATGTGTTTTTGGTGAAAACCAATCTCAAAGAGATCATACGATTAAATAACGAAGGTTTGTTGATTTCCACCAATTTTGACAAGCGAAAAATTGAAGATGGAGACCATATTCAGCTTGTAGAGTCTATGGTGATGCCAGGTGCTAATATCATTGGTCAGCGCCTCAGATTTATCGATTTTTATCGATTGTACGGAGCATTTCCGCTAGCGCTGCGCAGGGGTGCAGATTCCTATCAAAGAGATTTTAGCCTGCATAGGATCAAGTCCGGAGATATATTATTGATGGAAGGAATAGGCCAGGAAAAAACCGGCCCAGGAAGGCGAGACTTCACAATCATAGACACCATTTCTAGAGGTGAGATCAATAAAGAAATACCCATTCCAGGCAAAAAGAACCTTTCCTTGCTTATTGTTTTAGTCGTAATAGGCTTAGCCGTGAGCAATTATCTGCCTATACTGGTAAGTGCGTGGATCGGGGTGATTCTTATTTTTGTGACTGGCTGTATTCGCTTCAATGAAGCCTATAAGAATATTGACTGGCGTGTGATCTTTCTGCTCTCAGGAGTGATTCCGCTGGGCATGGCCATGCAGAAAGTAGGAGGGGATCAGTACATCGCTTCTTTCCTCGTATCCATGATGAAGGGGGTGGATATTCACCTTGTGGTGGGTGTATTTTTTCTCTTCACCACTCTTGTTACTAGTATTTTGAGCAATCAAGCCACAGCAGTTTTGCTTGTTCCAATAGCGATCAGTGTGGCCAGCAGTGCAGGGCTGGATCCTAAGCTTCTGGTAATAGCTATTTTGTTTGGAGCCAATTCGAGCTTCATTAGTCCAGTAGGTTACCAGACAAACGCCATGGTCTATGCTGCTGGGGATTATTCCTTTTCAGACTTCTTTAAGGTTGGTTGGATTCTGAGCCTGCTATTATCCGTTATTGCAGCACTTTGCATTCCGTGGATATTTGGCGGTTAAAAAAACCAGCATTTCATTGCTGATCAGCGGATGAACCAATGGCCTACCACTTTACAGCAATCTTGCCCATAGACTTTCTTGATTCAAGAAAGTCGTGTGCTTCTGCCAGTTCCGTATGAGGAAACTCTTTGGCTATAGTAGGTTTTATGAGACCTCTTTTTGCCAAAGAGATTACTTCGTCCATGCACATTTTTAGAACAGCAGGTTTATTATCGGCAATGCGCAGCATATTTACCCCCACCAGAGAGGTAGACTTGGTCACAAAGCCTATTGGGCTCCAGAAACCAAAGCCAAAAACCATTTTTAGGAGTTTGAAAATATTGCCACGAGCCTCCGTCATTTTCGACGCACCATAGAGCACTTCGCGCCCTCCAGCATTGAGCAGAGCTATGTCCTTTTTCACGTAGTTGCCACCTATTGGGTTAAAAGCCGCATCTATTTTGCCTTTAAATCCCAGTTTCACAATCGCATCAAAATAATCCTCTTTGCGGTAATTGATAGGGTAGTGCACCCCCTGAGCTCTGAGGTAATCGAGCTTTTCATCAGACCCAGCAGTACCGAAGATAATGCATCCTTTTTCCTTTAGGAGTTGAATCAAAGCTGTGCCTACACCTCCCGCAGCGGCATGAATAAGCACATGATCTCCTTCGTGTAGATTGATGGCTTCTTGTGCCGCATAATAGGCAGTAATATATTGAGTGGCCAAAGCGGTAGCCTCGCCCACGCCCCATCTTTCAGGAATTTTGGCCACTGCCATTTCTGGCGAAAGCACATGATCGGCATAGCCACCAAATCGAGTAAAAGCCAACACCCGTTCACCTACCTTTACGGTTGTTACACCTTCGCCCACTGCCACTACACGACCCACATTTTCATACCCCACCACGGTTGGCAGAGGAGGACAATCTTTGTAAATACCCAAACGTGCCATCACATCCGCGAAATTCAACCCAAAACCTTCGGATTTCACCAGCACTTCTCCTGCGCTAGGGGTCGGAGTTTCTTTTTCAATCAATTGAAAAGCTTGGCTTGCAGCTCCATTTTTTACGAGAGAATATGCTTTCATTTCAGTAAGGTTTTAATGTGTAGCGAAGTTAATGTTTCTTATTACGGCTATATGTAATTTGTAGTAAAAACGATAGTCTCTGAATTAGGCCTTGACTTTTTGGCGGTTCGCCGCTGCGATTCTTTTGGGGCAAGCCAAAAGAAAGGCAAAGAAAGAAAACCTGACTCAACCTTATATTTTGGTTAATTGTTATACAGTTTTTATGCAGAAAATAAGGTTCTTCTTTTGTCAGATGATACAATTTCACAGTATTCCAGATAAACCTCTTATTTCAAGACTTTTTGCTTTATATAAAGTCCATTTGATAGTTACACAAACATTGGTTGTTTGCTGGTTATTATCAGATAGTTATAAAATTTTTTCATGTAAAAGGCTTCCGGGCGGGTAGCCATAGCCTCTATGTAATTATTCGTCCAATGCAAATACATTGTTTCGTATACCAAAGATATTTTGTGGATCGGTGGCCTGTTTGATGCCCCTTACCAAATCACGACTGTGCTTGGAGCCCATCATCGGAAGGAAGTCTTTGCGTAATTTTCCTACACCATGATGGTGAGAAATTGATCCTCCATTTTCTACAATTGTCTTTCTGATTTTATGCTCCAGATCGGAGAAAACGTCTTCAGGATTTTCGAGCCCTTCTGTGTAGATGCCAAACATAAAGTAGATACACACGCCCGTATGGTAAATCTGCGGAATACGATAGCTGATATATGGATTGGCTTTGATGTTGAGCGCATTGTACTCTTCATGGTAGCACTTTTCTACCGCCGCTATCACCGTTTTGATTTTGTCATAAGGCACTGACGTTTCCAGTGTATCACCAATGATGTGATACTCAAACAAGAAATCTCGGATATAGGCAATCATAAAGGTGAGGTTGTAGCCGCCCTTTCCGTTTTTGCCACCAGCGGCTAAAGCATTGTATTTATTTGCCAGCGCTTTTAGGCGTTTTTTTTGGTAGGCTACTTCCTCTTTCGATCCTTCCATCACAATGGTGGAAAGCGCAATTTTCTTGATATCAAATCGCTTTACATTTTTCAAAAACCAGATCGTTAGCTTGCTCATGATTTTTTTGAAGCCTTTCGAATCTTCTTTGAACACCTGACCAAAGCCAAGTTGAAAATTGTCTACCAGTCGCATGCTGGCAGGTACATAGTTCGTTTTTGAGAGTTCTTTTATAAAAGAGATACCCGTGCTGAAGTCCTTGAAAACCAACGACTCATACTCGGTCAGTTCAGGCTTTTTGTGAATCTTCACCACGGCCTTGGTAATCAAGCCCAGATTGCCTTCACTTCCAAACAAGTTGGCTTGTGGTTTGATGCCCATAGAGGTACGGCAGATGCCCTCTCGCTGCTCCAGCTGTCCCTCTGGGGTGATCATATAGACCGTCTCCACGATATCGTCGATGTTGCCATATTTGTTTTTTTTCATGCCACTGGCATTGGTAGAAATCCACCCGCCAAGGGTAGAAAATTCAATACTGTCTGGCTGATGGCCTAGTATATATCCTTTGGCATTTAGCTGATCTTCCAGTTCCAAACCTCTGATGCCAGCTTGTACGCACGCCGTTTGATTTTCTTCATTGATCCATTCGATTGCGTTCAATCGGCGCACGTCTAGCGATACGATCATGCGTGTTTCATTTTCTGGCAGGAGCAAGGCGCTAGTCACATTTGTGCCGCCACCATACGGCACTATGCAGACATTATGTGCTTTTGCTTGTGCGATAATAAACGCAGCATCTTCTTCTGTTTCAGGGTACAATACCACGTCCACCAGTCGGCTCATTTTTCCGTGATAGACGATCTTGTACACTTCAAAGCAGGTCGTTTGTCCGTGGCTGTTTTGAAGTCGCGTAAGTGCCTCGTTGGAGATTTGATAAGATTTCAGCTTTGAGGTGATGGATTTTGTGAATGCCTCATTCTCGACAGGCGTGGGGATGATGTGCTCGGCCTGTGGGGAGAGGGGCTTTACTTTAGTAATATCCACACCCAATACTTCTTTGATGTACGGGATAAATTTTGGGTACTTCAACCCAGAAAATTCGTATCGATTGCCGCGCAGCTCGATGATTTGGTCTTTGTTGACTTCAAAAAAAGTATCGCTATGCCCCCATAGGTGCGAGCGGAAAGAGAATGGAATTTTTTGACTCATATTTTGGATAATGAAACAACGCTTGCTTGAATGATTTCTGTGGCATTCGGTGCTGCCAATGCCTCTGGAAAGATAGGATCTCCAATTCTTACATGGATACTCCCGGGGCGCAAAAAGAATGAACCCTTTGGCCAAAATCTACCAGAATTGTGAATATACACAGGAATCACCGGTAAGTTGGTGGCTTTCGCCAATGTGGTAATGCCCTTTTTGAAAGGCTTGATTTTTCCATCTTTAGATCGAGTGCCCTCTGGCAGCATCACGATGCACCGCCCGCCAGCACTCGTGAAATGTTTTGCAGCTCGGGCAGCTTCTAGCATGTTGAATGATTCGCTGGATGCTACGCGGTTGATGGGGATGGTGTTGAAAAAGAAGCGAGAAACATAGTACCGCGTTCTATTGTCATACCAATAATCTTTAGCGGCAATCATGGCTGTGCGAGCAAAATTGTAGCAGCCTACGTAGCTCAATATGATGCCGTCCAAATGGCTTTGGTGGTTGCTGCAAATAATGAAAGCGCCTTTCGGTAGGGCAGAGCGATTGTGTATGATCACTCGGGTGTATAAATGAAACACCACATACGTGAATATGCTAAAAGCCATTCGGCCGAACGCATGAAACAAGTCTGTGGGGAAAAAATCGTATTTTTCTTTGGACATTATGCCGTGGCAATGGTTTTGGATAAATGACTCAAATACCGTTGAAGTACTTGTTCTTGACGCATGCCTGGGCAGTGGATGTCCGATCCGACAAGTGCCTGGGAGGTATTGCTGGTGTCATGCCATTTTGTAAACATTTGCACCCCAATATCATAAAAGGATGTAGGACTCAGCGATGGATCAGGAGTGAAGGACTTGAATATAGGCCTTAAAAGGTGTCCATGGGTGGTTTTATCTTGTTTCAGTATGTTGTCCCATTCCACTTTTGATACCAACTGCATGTCATGCCCTACATCCAGAGCGGCATGGTAGATGTCCTTGAACGAGATCAAATCTGGATTAGAAAATTGAAAGGTCTTGTTGCTTTCGCTAAGCGCAATGCGAGCAATGGCTTTGGTGAGATAATCTACAGGGATAAAGTTGAACTCGGGCGCATCCAAGTCAATGGCTACTCCACGAAGGATGAAAGTACTGCATTACCAGATTTCCAAAGTTATTAGGATCTCCGAGCCCATCTGTGGAGTTGCCTTTTACATCACCTATTCGGTAAATGTTGACAGGTAGGCCCATGTCGGATGCCTTTTTTAGGATTTTTTCGCTTACCCATTTCGACTGAAAGTATCCTCCAGGAAGCTCGTTTGCCTGATCATGAATGTGCGTTTCTAAAATGCTGTCTTCTTTGTGATTAAGCAATGTCCATAAGCCCATGCTCGATGCGTAGTGGAGTTTTTTCAACCTTTTATTGCAGCAAAAAGCAATACTCGTTTTCAGCGCCTCAATATTGGCGATGGTGTTTTGATTGAAAGGAGTGACCCAGTTCATCGTAGCAGCAAAATGGAAAACATGATCTACCTCCGCACATAGCTGCTCAAAAGTGGTCGTGTCCAGACCAAAATTTGATTCTAAAATATCTCCACAAATGGCAATGATTTTTGACTTGTCAATCAAATCCTCTGGTGTGCCTTTTTCTAATAGGTTGGATTTCACCCTCTCAAAAGCCGTGGTTTGGTTCTCAGCACGCACCACGCAATAAACCCTGTCAAAAGACTGGTTGATCAAAAGCTCCTTTAGCAGAAACCCTCCGATAAACCCTGTAGCACCTGTGATCAGCGCACAGTCTTTACCTATGGCATTTTGAGGCAATGCGCTCCCCAATTTGGGCAGATGTGTATGACTCAATAAAAGATCATTGGAGCTGAAAAGAATGTGACGCATGAAAGAGTTTATTCCTGTTTGGGTAAGATCGAATATCCAACCACTAAATTGATGTTTTTGTGGTTAACTTCAGTGGATTTGGAATTGAAAAAAACACACTCGTTCTGAGAAGCCAGTTTTAGGAGCGCTTGAAGTGTTGCATATCTCCACACCCAAAGGGTGCAATGTCTACAGGGCTTGGTGCTGAATGATGAATAAACGCGCTATTTGCTGATTGGAACGCTCCTTGTGGGAACGGGAGTACAAAATTGAATTATTCATTTAAACAATACGATTATGTCAGATAATAAAATGAAATCACTCGAAGACCTTTTCGAACACCAACTAAAAGATTTGTACAATGCCAAAAATCAAGTAGCAGATACGCTTCAGTCTATCATAGACAAAGTTTCTGGCGTGGAGCTTCAAAGACTGCTCAATCAACATCTGGAGGAGTCTAGAGAGCACGTGAGAATGATCGAAGATGTTTGCAAAGGATTGGATATTGATCCTTCTGGAGAAACTTGCAAGGCAATGAAAGGCATTATTTCTGAAGCCAAGTCGATGATGAACGAAAAAGCCACAGAGGAAGTAATGGATGCAGCGCTGATAGCCGAAGTGCAAAGAATCGAGCACTATGAGATAGCTGGCTATGGTACAGCATGTACTTATGCGGGACTTCTAAATCACTATGATGAGAAGAAAACCCTCGGCAAAATTTTGGATCAAGATAAGGAAATGGACGTCCTATTGACCGAACTAGCCCAAAGAGTAAACCAAGAGGCAGAGGTTTAATTGTGGAGATAGATATCTCATTTTGTTTCTCAGAAGACTGGCTTTGGCTGGTCTTCTTTTTTTATGCCTACACATTGTAGGTGTTTTTTTGCATGGCTGGTTGTTTTACAATGTCTATCATAAAACTAAAATCTAAAAGTGATCTCCAGTAGCCCATTCCAAAACGACTTGTCCCTCGACCTTGAGCAACAAGTCGCTTGACCCTGAGGAACAGGTTGCTCTGAGCGGTGCAACAGTTAATGAAAAAAGATGCTCTATTTCACTCTAAAAGCAGTTTAAAAAAGCCATTGGCGTTTACAGCTTTGCTAGATTAGAAGAGTGACAACTAAAGTTTCTTGATTTTTAGCAATAGTTGCTTCTTAGTACTTTTTGACTATTTTGAGGGCTCAAAAGCGGAGCGAGTTGTGCCTTATTAGCCGTGTGCTAACGCTTATAAACGACTATACTTGGTGAAGGCTTAGGAAATGAATTAATTAGATTAAAAACGATACAATTGGTTATAGTGCATTAACGACAACCAGTTGTTAGGCATAACGAACTTTCATTGAACACTAAAAAAATCATAACTTGGCTTCTAGCAATCCCAGCAATAGGTTTTGCCGCATACTATTTATTCCAAATACTGTTAGTTTTCGCTGTGTTTTTCAATATGGATTCTTCGAGCAAACGGGAGTTAATTCAAAACTATGACCAACGTCAACAAAGCATCGAAGAACTGGCCAATTACATTAACGAAATAACACCAGACTCAACCTTGATCTACCTAGAATTCAAGAATAACAACTCAATCGACTTTTGGATTTGGAAAGAGAAGCTAAAAAATAAATTCCCTCGGAATTACATTTTTCAAAAATGGGACTTTGACCCGTATAATTATGCCCATATACCATCAGCAAGAGACTCCTCAAGCTACGCTCCACTAACCAACTCACTGGATAGTGCATTAACAAGCCTTAAATGGAATACCTCAACACTCAAACAAATAAAAAAAATGCTCGATGAAGCTAACTGTATTTCAGTCAATAATGGATGGCCTGCCAAGATTGGCTATGCAAGGAGTGGCATGGGCAAATACTCATACAATGTATTTATTGAACCAATTAAGGAAGACGAGTATAAAAACTGGAACGACAGCTGTCAATATCAACTTTATAGTCCCAAACTAGCTCTCGAATACGGTGGAGGGGCAATAGGACCTCAATGTTTTCCAGATTAAAATATGCCTAACATGCTGTGATGAAATCATGCGTGGACAGTGCTAGACGAGATTTTCTACATTCTGGAAGCCCCGCCAATTCAGCGAATTGGCCTATTGAGAAATAAAAAAAGTAATAGACCATTTCGCAGAACTGGCTATTTAGTAGACGAAACATTATCTTCACCAAAACGCACGATTCATACAGTGGCGTTACCAGCAATCATCACTCATGGCAATAGACCCCAACAAAAAGAAAATCAGAGGCTGGAAAAAGCAAACGAAGAAGATCACGGATTGGCATCTGAACCACGAAAATCCAGACTTAGAGCATTTCAACAATTACGGTGAAGACTTTGTGAAGATACGCATTGACCCATGGAACAGGTTAATGGAAAGACAACCTCCAGGTTGGTATTGTAAAATAATACTTGAACGGCTAATTGAAATACACAACAAATGGTATCAGTATTATAGTTTGAACCAACAGAATTTTGATCTCCAACTTTGGATTAATGAACCAAAATTTATCAGAAGTCAAGTGGTTTGTGCCAAAACGGATAAACCGGACGAATTTCGCAACAACTACTACCGACCAGATAAATCAGACAGAAAATTCCCATCTCATAAGTGGCAATCAATTAATTACAACTTGGACGAGTTCAGCTTTGAACCTTACATGGATGAGAATTTACATTTCAAAAATCTAGAAGAACTGACAGATGAGGAGATCGATGAACTTCTGTCAGATGGGTATAACGCTGAATCAACTGAAATAAACGGCAACCCCGAAATTATGTACTCCAAGCGAGTTGGAACTGTGTGGATAGGACGAAAAAAGTAAAGCTGGTAACAGGCCTAAGCCCAATCGGCTTACTTAGTTATTTGCAAAGAGTGCATCGAATCAGATAGTTTTGAGATATTTAGAAAGGCTGAGCCGACTGTGCTTAGCTGATCGTTGGGGTGAACGCAGAACATGAACGAACTTTCACAGTACATAAAGTATAGAATCGAACGGTTAAAGAAGACTGATGGGTTGATAACATTGTCATTTTTTGTAGTCGGTGTGATCGTTGCTACCTGGAAATATGGATTCGAACCAACAGCCTTAACGGTCTTCATATTTTTCTCTGGATTGGTCTTTGCCGAATTTATCTCGAGCCCTAAATTTTACCTCTTTAAGAACAAGCAAAGATCAGCTTCAGAAAAAGGGAGGATCATATTTACTCTTACTCTTCTAACTACAATTGTAATTGCACAACTTTCCCTTTGGGATAGATTTGTCACGATTTATTCTCTGGGAATAGGAATAGTTTTCGGAATACTAATATCGGTAATTGTTAAGCTTAGATGACCAGATGCTCAATTCTACACTTTGACATATGAGTGAACTACTTTACAAACCAAAACTGGTGGGATTCTTAGCTATTGTCCTGAATCTTATCCCAACGTATTGGACGTACTTTTTCTTCATCACAATTCCCATCATAATTGTTGGATTAGTCTTTATGTTCGTTAAACCAACTAAAAAACTCATCTATGAAATTCCATTAGCGATCTTACTTCTTGGGTCAGCTGTAGGACAGATATTAACAATTGTATCGATACTGGAGATGTACCAAACTCATAAACACACCACAACATTTAGCCGAATAGCCATAATTCCTCACAAAAAAACTCAATGAAGTCGCATCATTGAGTTTTTTTTGTGATCCATAATCAGGGCACTTGCGGCATTGTGGTTTTGGCTTTTGTGAGAAAATCCACCGCGGCTCTTGATCTAAGCCCTCTTTTGTTTCCATGGAGAAGGAAAGGATAGAGGCATTCTCTTTTCGCATCCTAAGCCACTAAACAGGTTACTCCAAGTAACTTGTTTGTTCGTTAGAAATGAAAACCTGCTCCTTCCGTATTTCCATACCGCTTCTTAGTACTTTTTGACTATTTTGAGGGCGCAAAAGCGGAGCGAGATGTGGGTATTTGGCTAACTACTTGGTGAAGGCTTTGGAAATGAATTAATTAGATTAAAAACGATACAATTGGTTAGCCACAACTCCTGAATTGAAAATGAACAGAATTGAAGTTGAAGTAGCCTCAAAGGGCTTATATGTATTGAGACATTTCCTGTCAATCGCAGTTGCCATAACAACGGCTTTTCTCATCGCTCCACCTCAAGAAAACAGCAAACTAATTTTTCTATTAGCAGCAGCTCCTGGCTATCTCATTTTCGAACAACTAACCAAAAAACTCTATGTGGGCAAAATTATAATGGAGATGAACAAAGAAGGGCTACAATTCATTTGGACTAAGCAAATCATTTTCCACAATCAACCGAACATTTCTCTACAATGGCCGGAAATTAGTGAGCATTCTTACGATAGTAGCACTCATCTTGACCAATTCGTATTAAAATTAAAGAATGGCAAAAAAGTGAAGTTCTTTTTTCGTTTCATGGAAGAAGAGTTTATTAACTTCTACCACAATATGCAGGAATTGACTGGTGCAATCTCAAAAGTTGATAATTCGGTTCAAATTTCAAGGACAGTGGGGTTTTGGGAAACTGAATTTGGAAAATGGTTGGTCTTTGGGTTTGGAATTCTCATTCTTGCTGGTTGTGGCTTGATATTGAACAAAAGAGACTGGCAAGAACTCAACTGGTTTGGTTTTATAGTACTGCTTGGAATGGGCTTAGCTATGGTAATTCCAAGAATTAGACACATAATAACGAAAGATGTGGCTAACAAGCTGTGATGAAATCATGCTTGAGTTGTGATTGACGAAAGTTTTCTGCTTTCTGGAAGCCCCGCCAATTCTGCGAATTGGCCTATTGAGAATCGAAAAAAGTAATAGCCCATTTCGCAGAGTTGGCTATTTAGTAGACGAAACATTATCTTCACCAAAACGCACGATTCATACAGGATCGTTAGCGATTATTGGATGAAGCGACTAATCATAATCTCAATTATTATTATTGTTCTGGGTGTCTCCCTAGCGATGGCTGAAATATTACTTTTCGATTTCTATGAAGAGTCTGTCGTTGAACGTTGGGCTAACATCGCGTCAATACCCTTTCTAGTATTACTACTAATAGTGTTAACTCAGGATCGGTGGAGATCGTCATTAAAAGAAGGCCGGGAAAGAATAATGCAGACAATAAAATATGTATTCAAAGGAGTTATTGGAACGTGGTTGTTTTATTATTTCATATTGATTCCATCAATTTCTGGCACGCTGCTTCTAATTAACTACTACATTGGTGGACAAAAGAGTGTTAAAATTTCTGGAATTGTTACGGGAAAAACCGCAATTTCAATGCAACGAGGCGCAAAGTATGAACTTGAAATTCTGACAGAAACTGGTAAATTGGTTCTTGAAACGAACGGAATTGCTATTAAACCTTATGAAGTTGGAAGCTCCTTCGAGGAAGCACTTGAGAAAGGTTCTTTAGGACTACTAACAAAGCGAAAAACAAATCGCTAACATTTAGCCGAATAGCCACAACGCCGCACAAAAAAAACTCAATGAAGTCATGTCATTGAGTTTTTTTGTGATCTATGATCAGGGTACTGCGGCATTGTGGTTTTGGCTTTTGTGAGAAAATCCACCGCGGCTCTTGATCTAAGCCCTCTTTTGTTTCCATGGAGAAGGAAAGAATAGAGCCATCCCCTTTGCGCATCCTAAGCCACTAAACAGGTTACTCCAAGTAACTTGTTTAGTTCACTAGAAATAAAAATCCACTCCTTCCTTATACCGCTTCTTAGTACTTTTTGACTATTTTGAGGGCGCAAAAGCGGAGCGAGTTGTGCGTATTAGGCTAACTACTTGGTGAAGGCTTTGGAAATGAATTAATTAGATTAAAAACGATACAATTGGTTATTGTGCATTAACGATAACCAGTTGTTGTAGGGCATTTTGACCAATTCATTATGAAAGAATTTCTGAAAAAGATTAAGCTCCTAGATCATTTATCAACTGAAGTGCCTATTGATAGGAACCTCTTTGTTCAAAGATTCGAACAACAAATTGATTATGGAGACACCAGCGTGTTCTCTGACTTTTTTGATGTCTTTTCTTCGAGCAAGAAAGAATACAAAGGACACGTGAACTATGACGGCTTTAAGATTAAAAGAAGAAGGAGGTTTTTTGACATGAATATGAACTTGGCCGTAGCTATAGGCTCATTTGAACAGGAAAATGATGATTTGATAATCAGAACAGAGATTAACGGGTTTCATGGGATGATGATCCCGTTTTACATATTCGCCACCATATTCTACTTGATATTCATTTTTGCGTTCTCATTTTTTACTTTTTCCGGTCAGGCTAACGGAGAACTTGCTTTTGCGATACCTTTCATATTTGTTCATGCAGCATTCATGTTTGGAATACCTTATTTCATGATGAAAAGAAGCACTAAACGAATGAAACATGAACTTGAACGCGAATTTTTTTACATGACTAAAGAGACGAACAAACAACAATAAATTATTATGTCTCATAAATGCAAAGGCCAATTAATAAAATCTTCAGAATGAGCCAAACACCTCCCGAACTACCTAACGAGACAATTTTGGAAGGCTGAACGAACAAATGAGAAAAAGGAGATATCAAAACGAGAGCAGGAATAGACGCCCTACAACAGACGCTATGAGTGAATGGGGTTTTATCGGTCAGAATATTTTGGTGGGGATTGGAAAGTCCGCCACAAGTTTTAAATTTAACTCAAGGTGCGGCCGGCTAGGCGTGGCTTATGCGAGACGAGAGGTTAGTGCTTCCTAATCCCCACTCGCCATATCTGATCGATATACCTTCCATAACTACAATGCGCATAGTTCAACTCTTTTTTCTAATTCTTTTACTCGTCAGCTGCCGAACTGAGACGGACGAACTGCTAGGACATTGGCATTCTGTTCCGTTGGAAGATAGGTACTTCTGGACGCTTGATATAACCGACTCAACAACTCAGGTGAACAAGTTCTATATTGAACGGTGGTCAAGCTTTCCGAAGGTTTGATAAAGATGGGAATGAGGCTATCGTTTTCTTGGAAGAAGAATATGAGAACTTCGAGATAAGAAATGATACATTATTTCTTAATGAATTTTTCTCATTTACGAGATTTAAGGACAAAAATCACATGAACGACTGTTTTCTTGGATCAAAGGTTCAAATAAACTTACCTAGATCAACTGTCAACTCTCGAACTGATCTTTTGAATGGGAAACAATGGGCACCAATTTTTGTTGGACAACCCAAGAATCCACAAACTTCAAATTCGATTCGCTTTCAACCGTACGATGTAACAATTGGATTTAACGACTTAACAAGATTTGCGCAGATAGAAGCTGACAAATGGGGAAATCCACATTACTGGCTGGTAATTCATGCAGACTCCTCGATTTACTTATCAACCTTGGACAGCATGAGAACTTTGCTTGAACCATTTGACTTCATCGAAGGCTTTTACGTTTCCCGTTTCAACTATGAACTGAATCAGCTCGAATACGAAGAACTAAACGGAAGGTAACAGGCTTTTAGCTTCACCAACCCCCACACTTACCAAAAGGTATCTAGAACCCCCTTTTCTCATCTCCCAAGCCCTTACTCAGAAAAACTAAAAACCGCGTTTAAACGCCGTTTACCCACATCGGAAGTGGGTAGGGGTACTTCCGAAGTACCCCCCTCCACCTCCGAAGTACCCCTACCTACTTAATAGGTGCAAAGCCGGAGCAAAAAGGTGCAACGTCGGGCCAAATAGGTGCAACGTCGCAGTAAAAAGGCCACCCGAACCAAAAAGGTGCAAGCGAGTACAAAAAAGGTGACCCTTAACACATTTTACCAAATCAAAAATCTTAATTTCCCAAAAACCCAAAAACCCAAAAACCCAAAAACCCAAAAAACCAAAAACCCAAACCCCCAAACCCCCAGTAATAGTATGATGCGCATCAGGAAAATGGACTTCAATAAGATTTGCGATGCTTACTTGGGTTCTACGACAAATGAACCTTGCATGACACTGTAATGCCCGGGAAAACTACAAATGAACGTGTAATATCCACGCTTTGGGGCGACAAATGTGATGGACGTCTCTTCTCCACCGCCAATTGTTTTGGTATGGGCGATTACCTGATCTACTTTGTCCTGTGGGATATAATCATTCTTCTTAGCACTGGCGGCAGCCTTTCCAAATGCAGGAATATCTGTGCCCAGTGTCAGTAATACCCAATTATGCCCCATTACATCCTTCGACATTTTGCCTACATGTTTCAACGTTAAAGTGACTTGCTGTCCCTCCACCACGCTCAATTCATCCTTGTTGTACTTCATTTGGTCATTCCCCTCTATGGTTAAGGATACTGAGGATGGCACAGCCTCATCCACTGGCGCTTTTTCGGGTGTATTTTTAACTTTTGTGGATTCTTCTGATTGCTTCGGAGCACCACCACATGAGTACAATGCAAAAACTGCTGAAAGTGATATCAAATAAATTCTTACTTTCTTCATAACATATTTTTTGAATGCCTCAAGATTAAAGGTTTGAACGGACTGGGAAAATGACTTAACTCAAGCTTTTTCCAGACGTGCTATTAACCTTCTTAAAAGTTCTTTTGGTTAATAATGCATATGCTCTCGGTCGCATTTGCAATGCGACTGAAAAGCTTCTAAGAAACAAAGGATTTAATCCTCATCTTCGTCATTGGAGTTGATAGCCATCCATGCGACAATGCCAGCTACTGCCGTAATCGCACCAAAAAACAGTGCGATGTTGGCTCGGCGCTGAATCTTCTCTACTTTAGATACATATTTGGATCCTATTCCCTTCTTCGCAATGAACGATTCAAGATCTTTAACCCTCGATGCAAGTTCTTCTTTGGACTTTTTAGTAAGGTCTTCTATAAGTGTCATAGGGTATTTTAGTTTAAGTATACACTATAGGGTACTGCAAAAAGCAGTCACTTGTTTCAGGAAATGTCAGAAACATCACTTTCGGCTGTATATCAATAACTCTGTGCCAACACTTAAATGTTTATCAGGGAATTAGTTTGCAAAATCAAAGGATTAAAAAAAGGGTCATATAATTTCAATTTCTAGCGGATTCAACAGTAGTCATGAAAGCTCAGCAACTTTAGCTGATCATCCTGAACCTACTCCAATTATTTCCTTCTTTTCCGCATCTTCCAATGGAGATTTTGCCATTGCCCTGTCCCAAAATGTGAGCCTTGAGATTCAAGAGAGTGGGGTGCTTTTCAAAGAAGGTGAGGACAGTGTATTGTTTTACCAAACTGCCACCAAAGAGCTGAATAGTAAGTACAAACGATCAAATTATATTCATCCTCTATATGCTTTGGACGGTCAAATCCTGACGGAAGACTTCCCCGTAGACCATCCTCATCATCGGGGTATTTTCTGGGCTTGGCATCAATTGTATGTAGGAGACAAACGGATCGGCGATGCATGGAAAATAGAAGATTTTAAATGGGAAGTACTTTTTGTCAAAGAACTGAAGAAGAAAGGAGGAAAAAGTATCAAAGCTAATGTGATTTGGAAGTCCCCTTTGTGGTTGGATGAAAATGGTGAGAAGAAGCCTCTGGTATCGGAATATACGACCATCACTGTCTATCCGACTAATAATCACTTTCGACAAATAGATGTAGAAATAGCTTTGCTTGCGAAGGAACCCAATATGCGAATAGGTGGGTCAGAAGATGAAAAGGGATATGGAGGTTTTTCGCCTAGGATTCGGTTAGTGGAGGATATCATCTTTACAAGTGCTATTGGATCAGTAAAGCCTCAAAACCTGCCCATCGAAGCAGGGGGTTGGATGGATATGACTGGGTCTTTGGGGCGTGAGGGCTCAAGAGCAGGAATAACAGTGCTGAGTCATCCGCAAAATCCAGGTTATCCAAACCCATGGATTTTACGCTCAACAGGGAGTATGCAAAATGCAGTATACCCATATCCGGGTTCTCAGGCGGTTATTCTTTCAGATGTGGAACCCACCATATTGCGTTATCGCATACTTGTCCATAATGGATTAAAACCATCAGAAATTTCATCCATACATAGCCAATATGAAAAAAAATAGTTGGTCATTTGACATCTGCAATGAATTGACTATAATGCCTATTAGAGCGTTTCCTATTCACTCGGCGATAGCCGCACCCTCAGGTGCTTCAAACAAATCCATAGAAGGAGTCTCTTCAGAGACCTGAATATTTTCAAAGCGACGCGCCTCTCCTCGTGGTTCACCCACTACGCCATCTTCATATTGGTACCATTGCAGTGAGGTAGGAAGTAGCACATCACCTTGCTTTGCCCAGTCCTTGTACCTGATCAGGTTATATTGCTCTTTGGCCTCCCCACCAAAAGTGGCGGTGTACAATAGCCAGTGCATGCGGCCGGTTGCAGGGTCAGAGCAGATGATATAAGAATCGTTAGGCGCATTGCCTACGCCACTGTCAAAAGTAATCTTTACAGCATCGTAGCTAGCACCTTGCAGCTCAATAGGTGCTAATGCCTCATAGTTTACTCCGGGATCGCCTACTATGAAGGGAAAAGCATAGAAATAAAACATCAGATTGTAGCGCATTCGCTGTTGAGCCACATCTTCGCTTGCGGGATACATCCAAACGTTTTTTCCATCAAATCCTACAGTCTGGTTTTCCGATTCCATCCTTGTATACCTGTTTTGCAAGTCTGTGAGCGTTTTGGTGCCATTCATTTGGTAGGAGAGCATTTTGAGTTTAGACCAGCTGGCATAGCCACCATGCGCCTTAAACACTTTGGTGATCTGCGGAATATGGTGGGAATATTGGTCTACTGCCGTTGGCTTTTCAGCAGTGCTTTGATCTGGTTTAGTGCCTCCACAGGCTATCATCAAAGCAGTACTGAGTAAGAAGACGAGATTTTTCATTGCGTTTTTGTTTCAAAGTTATGGCCTATGGAGGTAGTATTGTCAGTGGCAACACACTGTGGTGTATTCAATAGTTTGATCAGGGCGTCATTTGAATTCCAGAGATTTGTCAAAAAGAGACAGGCTACTTGAAGCAGTCTGTCACTAGCAGGATTTTAGGAACCTATCGCCTGGTCAAGATCGGCCACAAGATCTTCGTGATCTTCAATGCCCACAGATAGTCGGATCAAAGAATCTGTGAGCCCTCCCGCAAGTCTTTGCTCTCTTGGGATACTTGCATGCGTCATGCTGGCAGGATGTCCGGCAAGAGACTCTACGCCTCCCAAAGATTCTGCTAGCGTAAAAATTTGTAATCGCTCCAACACCCGAAAAGCCGCTTCCTGACTGTCGTTTTTCAGTTTGAAAGAGAGCATTCCGCCATAGTTGCGCATTTGAGCTTTTGCTACTGCGTGATTAGGGTGATGCTCAAACCCAGGCCAATACACCTTTTCCACTTTTTTATGGCTTTGTAGGTAGTTGGCTATGAGTTCGCCGTTTTTGCAGTGTCTATCCATTCTCAGATGGAGTGTTTTGATGCCTCGTAGTGCCAGAAAGCAATCTTGAGGGCCGGGTACAGCTCCACTGGCATTTTGAATGAAAGCCAGTTTTTCTTCTAAAGCTGGGTCATTGGTAGCCACAAATCCCATGATCACATCGGAGTGCCCGCAGATGTATTTTGTAGCGGAGTGCATCACCATTTCTGCTCCCAAGTCTATTGGATTTTGTAGGTATGGACTGGCAAAAGTATTGTCCACGACTGTGATAGCTTTGGTAGCTTTAGCCAGAGATACCACCGCTTTGATGTCAATAATATTCATCATCGGGTTGGTAGGCGTTTCTACCCACACCATTTTAGTTTTAGACGTTATGGCATCTTTCACCGCCTCCACGTCTTGCATATCCACAAACTTGAATTTGAGGCCGAATTTTTCGTACACTTTCGTGAAAATGCCGGAAAGTGCCACCGTAAAGGTCGTTGGTACTGATGATCTCATCGCCGGGCTCAAACATCTTTAAGATGGCATCAGTGGCCGCAAGGCCGGAGGCATAGCACCTTCCGAATTTTGCATTTTCCAAAGCCGCAAGGTTGGCCTCCAATGCCGTGCGTGTAGGATTTTGTGTGCGGGCATATTCGTATCCTTTGTGCTTGCCGGGTGAGCTCTGCGCAAAAGTGGAGGTTTGATATATAGGCGTCATAATAGCACCTGTGGTGGGGTCAGGGTGTTGGCCTGCATGTATGGCTTTAGTTCCGAATTTCATAGCTTATTGTTTTGTGTGCGAATGAGCTCAAAGGGAGCGTGTACGGTTTATATCTGCATAGAGTTTGCAAATAGGCAATTCAGTGAGGCAAAGGTAGAGGCTTCTATTTTAATATATGGTCCTTGACCCTGTGTTGATGACATACGAGAACAAAAAAATACCCGACATGTGTATATCGGGTAGGGGCATTTATTTGAATCTGGCATTAGGGTAATTCCGCTTCTAAACTTTTTGAATTAGAACTGAGGCATCAATATAAGGAATATTCTTTTCTTTTGACGCAAGTTCAGTTAAATGTGAGCAAAAAATTATCCTATTACTTCTTGTTTAAGGTCAATAGACTTGATCCCCAATGGCTCAACAGGAATCAAGAAAAATTTGAATGATGTGATTTGATGGGGAAGAATAGGTGGTATGCGAATCTGCCAAATTCATTTTGTGTCGTTGATGCTAAACAAAAAAACTCCCAATTACATCAAGTGTAAAAGGGAGTTAGACATGAAGAAATGCTATTCTTATGCTTTCACTTTATCAGAATTATGTTGTTAACGGCAGTTTTACCTTTCACAGCTATTTCATCAATCGTGTCATGAATGCCTGATTGTAAGCTTTTTGACTGTTTTTTCAGATTGGCTTCCAACTTATTGATTTTTTTGTTGAATTCCTTTTGAGCCAATTTTCTATTTTGCTTACCACTTTTAGGTGAATAAGAAAGTGCTATAATTCCTCCTACGAGTGCTCCTGATACAAATGCGAGTAATGATTTCATGTTATTGATATTTAAGTTAATAATGCAGGATAGTGTCTCTATCCGTTTGTTTTGAAATGAATAATGTTGCCATTCCTTTAGTTATTAGTCATATACGGACTATGGAGAATTAGGCTACAAAAGCAGTCATCATCCAGTGATTTTTTTCAAGTTTCTTTACAAGACCTTTGGCTAAATCTTCCGTACCGCCATCTCCATGTTCAATTGATACGTCCACAGTATTGTATAGTGACTCTATTAAAATTTCATAGTCCTGAATGATTTCTTTGACCATTTCCATTGCGGTCAAATCACTTGGCGACTCCTTTACATTTGAGTGCTCTAGATAGTCACTCATATTACTGTATGGCGTTTGTCCAAATACCCTGATTCGCTCAGCGATATCGTCCACAGCTACTTTAGCATCATTGTATTGATCTTCAAATTTTTCATGAACATCAAAGAAGTCAGCTCCTTTTACGTTCCAATGAAAATTTCTTAATTTTTGATAGTGCATACTATAGTCTGCTAGCAGCTGATTCATAGCATTTACTATTTCTAGAGTCTCTAGTGCTGAATATCCTAATTTAATGAAACTTCTCTTTCTTGTCTTTTCTTCAGTCATTTCCATGTTTCAATATTTTATAATTCCTAATCTTAATAAACTTTTCAGGAAGCGAATACTTTCAAAACGCACCCAGAATTTTTGAAATTCTGCTAAACGAAGTGAAAAAACTATGCCATGCCTAGGAAAGGCAATTGATGGCTTTTTGGGCTTATCTAGTGTGGAGAATGTGTGACTTGTGTGGAGGTATTTCCACAATCATTGTAGAATGCTTTTTCTTCAGAAGAGAAAAGTGGTTTATTAGAGTCTAATCCGAAATACAGCGATTGTTCAAATGGTGCTAGCCGATGTGATGTAGAATTTGCTTTCATGTGCTTGGAAAGCCTTTGTTGATTCTGATTTTTTTCGATTCGAGCTGTAAATATCTCACTCCCCAATTCTTTAGAAGTGTCGATTGATTTACAATGCTTACTCAAGTTGTGTATGACAAGTATATGTTACCCCTCCCAAAGATCTTTTGTAAGCCAAAAGCTCATTGTCGTTCAAATCAACACGTTCAATGCTTCCAAAGGAGAGTGTCGGATACGTATTCCTAAGTTGTAATAGCTGTCTGGTAATGATGCCATAGAGAGTCACTTTCCTTCATTTGCCGAGTCAACGATTGAACGTTTCCCTTTTTACTGTATTTCGGATCGATCCAGTGCGTTTGGTAATCATCCGCCCAAGGCATAGGCTCTCTTAGATACTCATCAGGTTTGCGACCACGCATGCCCAGTTCTTCGCCGTAGTAGATAAATGGAGTTCCTGGTAGGGTCAGGAGAATACTGGCTGCCAGCTTCGATTTCGCTTTGTTGTTTCCCAGAAAAGACATGACACGCGTTTGGTCATGATTGGAAAGAAAAGTACAATGGTGAAAATCGCTATTGGATGAAGCAAAAGACATAGCACTTTCCAGAAAGATGTCTACAGGGCTGCCACGTTCTTCTACTTTCCAAGCGTTTTTGAAGGTGTTGGCTTTCACGATATGTCCCCGTTTTACAGATTCCAAAATGGAGTAGGAGAGATCAAAGTTGAAGAGCCCTGTGAAGCCCGAAGCAAAAGCTGCTTGAGTGTTTACGTCAGACCAAACTTCACCAATCAAAATTGCCTCAGGATTTAGACCTAAGCATTTCATGCTTGAAATCACTCCAAAAATGCCACAGTATCATCTACGCGATCATCGGGGTAAATGTGCTTGGCGGCATCAAGCCTAAATCCATCCACACCAATTTCTTGCAACCAATATTTACCAATTTTCATTACCTCAGAGCGTACCTCAGCATGATCGTAATTGAGGTCGGGCATTCCTTTCCAGAAAAAAGAATAGTAGCGCTCATCCTGTCCAGCAACTTCATTCCAAAGGATTCTATTGTCGCTATCCCCTGTAGCTTCTTTTGTTAGTTCTCCAGATTCTGCTATTTCTTCTAAAGTTTTCCAAGTGAAAAAATCTCGATAGGGACTTTTCTTATTTTGTGCTTCGAGAAACCACGGGTGCTGCTCAGAGCAATGATTGATCACCAAATCCATGATGATCTTAATTCCACCTTTATGGGCTTGATGGATTAGGTTTTTGAAATCAGCAAGGGTTCCAAAATCGGGATCTACATCATAATAATTGGTAACGTCGTATTTGTGATAAGAAGGAGAGGGGTGAATAGGTGTGAGCCACAGTGCGTTTACCCCCAAGTTTTTAAATAAGCGAGTTTCTCAATCATCCCATTGATGTCACCAATGCCATCTCCATTCGAATCGGCAAAGGATTGAACAAAGATTTGATACACGATTCCATAAGATGCAAATGATTTTTGCAAGATTATTTTACTTCTGTCAATTCTACTATTTGGTAAGAATACGGCTTCAGGCTCAATGTTAAAGGTGATTCGCCTTTATAGTCGAAAGTAGCAGCCTTGTTGATGGTAGTACTCTTTTTAGCGATCATTTTGATTTTAGCGCTGTTCAATCCAAATTGACCCCATGCCATTTCAGGTATTTTGATGCTGGCTTTTTCGTTTTGGTTTCCAAGGTTTATCGCCACGAGCATTACTTGATTTGCCGTATGGCGAACAAATACATACAGTTTATCGCTATAGCCTTGATATTGCTCATTGCGGTTGTAATAGTGCAAATCATAGAACTGGCCTTCTCTAAAAGCTTCAATTTCGTTGCAAGCTTTGAGTATTTCGGCGTACTGTAAGCGCAGGGCTTTCTGCTCTTCCGACAATAACCCTCCGTCAAACTTACCCTCATTCATCCATTTGATATGTTCTGGAACATGCCAATAATCAAAAATAGTCTGAACGTCCATCATCCCCAGAGAATCCACTCGCACCTTTGGCTGGTTCGCCCACTTCCTGACCAAAATACATCATCACAGGCCCTTTGTGCATCAGGGCTGTAGCCGCCATCATAGGTATACCTTTCATCATATCTCCAGCAAAATCAGGAGATGCGATGCGCTGTTCATCGTGATTTTCAAGAAAGCGCAACATGTGATCCACGATTCCGTCTTGTCTCTGCCATACTTCCGTAAGGTGATCCGTTCCGTGCAGGTTGCGAATTATATTCTTTAGACAATCATACAGTTCCACTTTATCATACAGATAGTCAAATCCACCTTGATGGATATAGTTGCGATAATTCATGCAGGATTGTAAATTTCCGCAATGAAAATGATATCAGGGTATTCGGCTCTTCACCTCTTTAGTGACCCAATGCCAAAACTCTACAGGTACCATCTCGGCCATGTCACATCGGAAGCCATCCACTTTTTTCTCTGACCCAAAAGAGCAAAATGTCCCGCATCTTTAACCAAGTATCAGGAATAGGGTCAAAGTGTGTGCTGCGTCCGTTGAGGTAGTCTACTCCATAGTTAAGTTTTACCGTCTCAAACCAATCGTTGATTGATGGAGTAGCTGAAAAAACGTCATTACCTGTGGCTTTGGCCGGATATTCTTTGAAAAAACCGTCTTTATTGGGAAAGTCAATTTCAGGAATGGATTGGTACTCCGCCGGAACTACAAATGCCTGTTTTGGGATATAATAGAAATTGTTATTTGGGGCAAAGGCCACTGCTGTATTGTCGGTAGCACCAAAGTCTTCAACACCTGTAGGTTTGACGTCAGAAGCATAGTTTCTAGCTACATGGTTTGGAACGAAATCAATGATTACCTTCATTCCTTGCTTCTTAGTACGCTTGATTAGGCTTTCAAACTCTTCCATTCTATTGTCCACCTCATCTGCCAGATCAGGATTTACATCATAGTAATCCTTGATAGCATACGGAGATCCTGCACGACCCTTCACCACGTCGGCTTCATCTAGTGGTATACCATAGTCTGTATAGTCCGTAAGCACGCCATGCTCTATCACTCCGGTGTACCACACATGAGTGATGCCCAAGGCTTTGATTTCCTTAAGTGCTCTTTTGTTTATTTGATTGAAAGTACCAACTCCGTTTTCTTCGAGGCTGCCCCATGGTTTGGTGTTGGTATTGGTGTTGCCAAAGAGGCGAGTGAAAATTTGATAGATAACCGGACGGGTGCTCATGGTGTCAATCTGGTTGGTCAAAGACTTTTCGTTGTTGGAAACTGGCGCACTGCACCTAAAAACAAAAGCCCCGATAAAAATTATCAGGGCTGTTTTAATAAGATGTTTGCAATTAAGCATTTGTGTTGATGTTGTTGAGATCTTCAAACGCCAACTTCAATCTTTTTACAAAGCTCTTTTCTGCTTCTCTAAGCCACACACGTGGATCATAGTATTTTTTGTTTGGAGAATCATCACCTTCAGGGTTTCCGATTTGTCCTTGTAGGTATCCTTCTTTAGAAGCATAGAATGCTCTGATTCCATCCCAGAATGCCCATTGTGTATCTGTATCAATGTTCATTTTAATAGCTCCATATTCGATTGCCTCTCTGATTTCTTCTCTTGAAGAACCAGATCCACCGTGAAATACAAAGTTTACTGGGTTTTTGCCTGTTCCAAATTTCTCTTGAATATACTCTTGAGAGTTTTTCAAAATTTTTGGTGTCAACTTCACGTTACCTGGCTTGTATACTCCGTGAACGTTACCAAATGCCGCAGCAATGGTGAAGTTCGGGCTGATTTTCTTCAACTCTTCGTAAGCGTAAGAAACTTCTTCTGGCTGAGTGTAAAGCTTAGAACTGTCGATATCTGTATTGTCCACACCATCTTCTTCTCCACCTGTCACACCCAGCTCGATCTCCAACGTCATGCCCATTTTGGCCATTCTTTCGAAGTACTTAGCGCAAGTTTCAATGTTTTCTTCCAAAGGCTCTTCAGACAAGTCTATCATGTGTGAGCTGAAAAGTGGAGCACCTGTTTTGTCAAAATGCTTTTCGTTTTCCAAGACCAATCCATCGATCCAAGGAAGCAATTTCTTCGCAGCGTGATCTGTGTGAAGAATTACAGATACTCCGTATTTTTCTGCCATTTGGTGTACGTGTTGCGCACCAGAAACAGCACCAGCGATGGCTGCAGCTTGTCCATCGTTACTTAGTGATTTACCAGCGATAAATGCAGCGCCTCCATTAGAAAACTGGATGATAACTGGTGCATTTGCCTCTTTGGCAGTTTCAAGAACACCGTTGATGGTGTGTGTGCCTATTGTGTTTACAGCAGGAAGAGCAAATTTCTTCTCATTAGCGTAGTTAAGAAGGTCGGTGGCTTCTTGACCCGTAAGTACTCCTGGTCTGAATTTCATACCTTATGATTTTAGGTTCTGTTTAAAAAAGAAGCAAATATAGTGCGATCCTGTCTTAACATATTTCCTAAAACCGATTATCCCGACAAGTTGATTGAGAATTGAATATTTTTATTGAAGAGGTGAATTGGATGTGGTTTGATGTAATGGGGTGTGGCTTTCGTAGGTAAAATTTCAAATTCGATAAAAAACATCAAGCTAACAAGTGTAGAGAGTGAGTTTTGGATGTCAAAGCCTTGCCTATGTCCGTTTTTATTAGCCAAATTGCTTTGAATTAGTTCGGAGAGATGTGAGCAACTTTCAGAAACAGCTTGCCTATTGTTTAGAGATTGTCTCAAAAATGGAAAATTGCATTTTGAAATCTTATGAGGTTTAGATGAGTATGAAAATATTTTTTAGAGTGAAGGTTGCGACCCATTGGGGGCAGCAAGTATTCGTGCAACTGGTGCAGCCAGAAGATAAGGTGGAGGAGTTTGCATTGCAATATCAAGAAGGTGTTTGGAAGTTGGATTTTGAATCAAAATGAGACACGCGCTCGGGTATCGTTATGTCATCAAGCAAGATGGGGTAAAGGCCATTTTTGAATATGGAAATTATAGAAATTTCGTCAATATTAATGAAGGAAATAGTTTGTTTCTAAATGACCAATTTAGGTGGCCAGATTCTGCGGAAAATAACCTAAACAGTGCGCCATTTTATAAGGCTTTTTTTAGGAGAAATGCCCAAAAAAGTAACGAGCAAAAGTCAATTGAAAAAAGTAAGAGGAACACCCAGTCTTCAATTTCAAATAAGAGCGCCAAGAGTGGGTACGAGTTATGTCATTGGGATCATTGGAAGTGCACCTTTTTTAGGAGCATGGAATCCTGAAAACGTGGTGCTTTTGAGTGACGAAAAATATCCACTATGGAAAACTGATTTGCTAGGTTTTGATCAAGTAGATTATATCGACTATAAATATGTGATTGTTGATTTGAGTACACGAGAAATCGTTACTTGGGAAAAAGGAAGCAATAGGTTTTTGAGTTTGAAAAATCTGCATGCTCATGAAAGTGTTGTTGTACAATCGGATGAATATTTTTCATATCCCGTAGGTGAGTGGAAATGTGCTGGTTTGGCCATACCGATTTTTTCAATTCGTACGGCTCATGGGGCGGGAGTAGGAGAGTTTAGTGATATCCCCATGATGGTGGACTGGGCTGTAAAAACAGGCTTGAAAGTAGTGCAGGTTTTGCCAGTGAATGACACTGTGGCTTCACATACCTGGAGAGATTCCTATCCCTATGCCGCCATCTCGGTACATGCACTCCATCCAATATATGCGAGTATGAAAATGATTGGGGATTTGAAGGACGACAAGCAGCAAAAATGCGATAGATCAGGAAGCTCAACGACTCAATGCACTTGATGAGACTTGACTATGAAGGCAGTGATGAAAATGAAGTCAAAATTCTTCAAGTGGAAGTTTGATGAAGTGAAGTCAACCTTTCTGAATTCTAAGTGAGTTAAGTGTATTTGTTCTTAATAGTAAAAGTTGGATAATCGCGTATGCGGTTTTTTCTTATTTAAGGGATAAATACCAAACTCCGGATTTTAATCAGTGGGGAGGTTATGCTTCAATGTCGGATAAGGACTTATTGGCTTTTGCCGCTCCGGACCAGCTCATTACGATGATATTGCTGTTCATTATTTCATACAATATCATCTTGATAAGCAGTTGAAATCGGCTACCGAATATGCGCGAAAAAGTGGCGTGGTTTTGAAAGGAGATATACCTATTGGAATCTACCGATCAAGTGTAGATGCCTGGCGATGGCCGCACTTGTTCAATATGGATTGTCAGACTGGAGCACCCTCCAGATGACTTCTCAACCACGGGACAGAACTGGGGATTTCCTACTTACAACTGGGAGGCAATGGCCAAAGAAAACTACTCTTGGTGGATCAGCCGCATGGTGAAAATGGCGGACTATTTTGATGTCTTTCGCATTGATCATATCCTTGGTTTTTTTAGAATTTGGGAAATGGATTCGGAACAAGTGCAAGGTCTCTTGGGAAGGTTTTATCCTTCACTTCCACTTTCTGAAAAGGAGTTAAAAGACAGGGGTGTTTCCTTTCGATTTTGATCGCTTTTGCAAGCCGTACATTACCATCAATTTGATCCGATAAATTGTTTGGTGAAAACGTAGATTGGGTACTGGAGAATGTATTGGATCAGCGGCCTGATGGTCGTTTCGATTTGAAGCCAAATTTCTCTGCTCAACTAGAAATTGATAAATACCTAAATGATCATTTAAAACAGTTAGAAAAGAAAGGATTGTTTAACAGTGCTTTTAAGGAGGCTTTGTATCAATTGCCTACTGAAGTTTTGTTGCTTCCCAATCCGAGGGAGGATGACAGCTACGATCCCCGAATTACATTGTATCACACCGAGAGTTTTAAGCAGCTGGATCATCACACTCAGCAAGCGCTTATGTCTGTTTACAATGACTTTTTCTATCATCGACACAATGAATTTTGGAGGGCTAGTGCCATGGAAAAACTACCTATGCTCAAAGATGCCACTGACATGTTAATCTGTGGAGAAGACTTAGGCATGGTTCCAGCGTGCGTTCCGGGTGTCATGAAAGAATTACAAATTTTGAGCCTAGCTATTCAGCGCATGCCGCATGATGACCGGGGATTTTGGCATCCCAAAGATGTGCCCTATATGTATGTAACGAGCACAGGTAGTCATGACGTATCCAACCTGCGAGAGTGGTGGCTGGAAGATCGTGAATCCACGCAGCGATTTTATAATCAGATACTTGGGCATGAGGGTGAAGCACCATCGGAGTGTGAGCCTTGGGTGGCGCTAGAAATTATTTCTCAGCATCTCCGATCACCAGCAATGTTGGCTATTTTTCCTATTCAAGACCTCCTAGCGATGAGTGGCGATTTGAGACGTAGAAATTGTTTTGAAGAGCGGATCAATGTACCAGCGATCGTGCCTCATTATTGGAAATACAGGTTACATCTCAACATGGAGGATCTTTTACATGCAGACCAGTTCAATAGCAATGTTTTCAGCTTGATGGATAGCTGTGGAAGGCATGCGGATTATTGATTGTAACAGAGGAGAATGAAAGTTTCACCTTTTTATTAACTTATATTGCATAGGTGTCTTTTCACCAAATGATACCATGTATATCCCACTTGGTAGATTTTTTGTAGAGATTTGGTGTGCTTTGCTTTCAACAGAATCTTGTAGTACCAATTTTCCATGAATAGAGTAAATGTATATTGGTATTCCTAGCTCAGCACTTACGGATATATATTCATTAAAAGGATTGGGATGAATTGATGTTATAGTATTTGAATGTTGAGCTAAAATTATGTTATGATTTTCCTCAAAACCATTAAAATCAACAGTTTTAAGACGATAATATTTCATAAAGTGGTTAGGTAAACTCAGTTGATAACTCGATACCCCGGGTGTGTTATTTCCTGCCACATGTGCTATTTTCGTAAACGAAACAGCATCTTCTGATCCAAGAATTTCAATTCGTTCTACGTTGTGAGAGTAAGTGCTCTGCCACTTCAGTTGGCAAACGAAACCGTTACAAGTATGTCGAAACCGTTTAAGATCGAGGGGTAGTATTGTTGCAAGAATATGCTCTAAGGCCAATTCAATGACAGCATAGTTAGATTCTATTTCTCTTAACTCTCCTCTTTGTTCAATATGAACAAATCGATCAGTTGCACTATTGGCAATCTGATTTGACTCACAGATATTTGATTGATGCTCGTTCAAATATCTTCCTAGTGTATTTGTATAGCCAGTTAGCTTGACGTCATATGGATCAGAATGAACTCCAGCAGCATTGAACTCTGTATTATTATCAATATATGAGACGTAACTAGCGACTTTATCTGATCCAGAAGGAGTTTGGTCTGTTCCATTAGATAATATTATGTCAGGATCACCGTCTGAGTGTGAAAAACCATGTAATTGAATGAAATAACTATTGTTTTGATTGTTGGCTATTACCTCTGATGTGTAATGAAACGGGTGTTCCGTAGAGTGCGCTGGATCTGATTTTCTAAAATCATTGATGCCAGAGCATACACTGGTAGTTCCATGACATCCACTAGGATCATTAGAAGAACATCTGTAATTACCTGAAATATGAATGCCAGATACATCTAGTTGTTGATAGAGATACCCTCCTTGTCTTCCCGTTTGGCCGTCATGCACTGGGTGAGGGACGGATAAGTAGGTGGTTGGATGTGTTGGAGAAGAATTGAAAATATAAGTGCCCCAATGATGTAGATTGTCGACAGCTCCATTGTGACGAAGAACGTAGTGCAATTTGTCGCTATTTGTACCGTCGTAGAATGAAATTAATTCATAGCCCAAGGTAGGCGCGTCTGTCCTCGCTTCTACATAATTTTCATCCAAGATATTCTGTATTAAGTCTCTCCATTCTGACTCTTCAGGGGTTGGATCACCTGACTCAACCGTGACTGGAGGGTCGTAGACCTGTGTGTCGTCTTTATCTGGTATTCTAAGATCAATCGGACCAGAAATGTAATGATAAATTGGGGAATTGCTGTAGAAGGAAAGCTCATCAACTGCCATATTTGAAAAGTCCACAGATAGATCATCTATAGCAAGACCAAACTCCAGCTTAGAGGTATTTTCTTGATACCAACGCAACAACAAAAACTCTCCATCAGCGATCGTGACATTAAAAGAAAATGTCATTAGCGTGTTATTTTCTGGGAGATTACCATTAAGCGGAAACCCTGTATTTCCAGCTAGTAGAAGGCCAGTGGTATCAAACTTTGGTGATGTAAAATAGAGTTCTGGAACGTAAGTATATCCTGTGCTTCTTTCGGGAAACGTGAGGTCAGGATTAGAATTATAAACGAGGTACGAGAATCCAATCACTTGTGGAAGTTGACCATTTGATATCCGCCACTGTTCTCCTATATAAGATACTGTAACTGATTCTATAGTTTCTCCACTTACATTTTCATATTTTATGCCAAATGTGATATCGCCAGAAGAATTGGTGGCGATTACTCCCAAAGCCATGTCAGGAACATTTCTATCACCGAAGCTATACATCCCTCTATTAGACGATCCTCCTGTAGATCTAGTACCGCCATAGCGTATGTTCAATGTTTCTAACGTCTCGTTTTCAGCATACCAGTTTGGAAGCGTGACATTATCTAGCCATGGATCTTCTTGAGAGCTTGCATTTATAGGAAGCGTATTAAAATCCTCCTCATAAGTAAGAGATAAATCTGATACTTGTATTTGTCCATAAACATGGAAATGACAGATTAAGAATGATGCTGGTATCAAAAGAAATTTCATACTGTAAAACTAAGTTGCCGCAAACGTAGTAGAATAAAATAACTAACCACCTTGAGGCTGGTTGATTTTTCCCCCCTTAAGGCGAGCAAATATCAGTGACATTCTAAAATTATTATCCTCGTTATCAATGCAGTTAAGTAAATGCTGGCGGACTCTTCAATGCATATCATAAATCTTCACCACTGGCACTTGTTCATCAAAAAACCGGATGATCCAGTGCCATACTTCTTCACGAGTATCAGCTTTTTGCACACCGGGAAATTGTCTATTGAGTCGAATAATGATTCTGCTGTATTGCGAACTGTCAATTTGATAGATTCTCATTAGCTTTTGGCGTACGCTATCCTCCGATACAAACTGGTTGTAGGTATATGTTTCACGTGATTCTTCTTTGACTCGCACAGCTTCGCGTTTTTCCCTTTCATCCTTGCTGAAATAGGTAATAGGGCCATTGATGGTAACTCCACCACCAGGTATTCCACCTACACCTGGGCTAGTTCCCATAGAGACTTTGCCAGGTTTTAGAGGTTTTTGCTCCTCTTCTGAACTTACCCCTGTGATGAAAATAGGTGTGCCTTGTACATTGATTGGAACTTTGAGTTGTGAATCTGCAAAGATTGTGATAGAGGGCAGCAGTCTAGAATCTTCAGGTAAAACCACTTTCATATAGGTGGAAACATGCACGGGCTCTAGCACCATGGTCAGTGTTTGGTAACCCACAAAAGAAAACTGGATGGTATCTCCCTTTTTAGCAACTAAAGAGAAATTTCCAAACATGTCGCTCACTTTGCCCAAACCATTGCTTTTATTATAAACATGGGCAAAACCTATATCTTCATTTTGTTCGTTTACTATCTTTCCAGCAATCTTTGTTTGCGAAAAAACCGTATGCCATATAGCAGCGAAAAGAAGAAAAGTTATCAATACTCTCACGGCGCAAAGAAACAAACAATTAGTGCCGGATAATAAATGCCGAACTACTTTTAACAATAATTATGACCCAAAATATGTCCGATAAAATATTAGCATCCCCACATTTTCAAAAGAATTCATCACTTTACGCTTTTTTGCCCATGCTTTATATGGTTTGGGCAGATGCCGTTCTCACGCCTAGTGAACTTATTAAAATTCGAGAACTTATTGATGGACAGGCATGGCTCTCTGACGAAGAACGTGCTTTTTTACTTGTGCAACTGGATCCCCAGAATCCCCCAGAGCCCCAAGAGTTGAAGGCATGGTTGCACGAAATCAGGAAAATAGCGCCCGAGTTGAGTCCAGAGATGCGCAATTCTCTGGTAGATATTGGATTGAAATTAGCAGCCCTTAATGCCCGCAATCAAGATACCGCCTCCCTTGATCAGGCCAGAGCACCCCTTACAAATATTGAGGAAGCACTTGGTGTCATTACCAATGAAGCAGCCTATCATCTTCGGTCTGCCAATCGTACCACTTTTACTTCTAGTCAAACCACAGATCAGTCTTTCGACACGCAGGTTATGGCGGATATATTGGATGGAAAAGACAAGGAAACCATTCGTAAAGTGAAGACGGTTATTTCTGATCCAGAATTTGCTTATTTGGAAACAGACAATCTTTCTGTTTATAGAGAGAAAGTGCTCAAATGGTGTAAATATCTCGCCGAACAGGGCTTTGGTGGAATGGGATACCCTGAAGCGTATGCAGGTGGTGGAGATATGCGTGCGTACTTCAGTATCATGGAAACGCTTTCTTACCACGATTTGAGTTTGGTCATCAAATTTGGTGTACAGTTTGGATTGTTTGGTATGAGTATCAATTTTTTGGGTACCAAAAAGCATCATGAAAAATACTTGCCACAGTTGCGAGTCTTGGATTTACCAGGTTGCTTTGCAATGACTGAAACCCGCCATGGGTCGAATGTGAAAGGGCTTGAAACAACCGCAACATACAATAGAGAAAGTAGGACTTTTACCATTCACACACCACATCTCGATGCTTGTAAGGAGTATATTGGCAATGCGGCAGTGCATGGCGAGATGGCCACCGTTTTTGCGAAGCTGATCATTGATGAGGTGGATTATGGGGTAAATGCGTTTTTGGTTCCGCTTCGAGATAAATCCAAAAATCTTCTACATGGAGTGAGAATCGAAGATTGTGGGAGGAAAATGGGATTGAATGGGGTTGATAATGGTAAAATCTGGTTCGATCAGGTCATTATCCCTTATGAAAATATGCTCGACCGATTTGCATCTGTGAGTGAAGATGGAAAATTTGAAAGCCCCATCTCTAGTGATAATAGACGATTTTTTACGATGCTCGGCACTTTGGTGGGAGGCAGAATTGGAATTCCAAGGTCTGGATTGAGCGCTACCAAATCTGGCTTGACCATCGCCATAAAACATGGTGATAAGCGCCGACAGTTTGGCCCAGAAAACGAAGGAGAAGTACCTATCCTTAATTACCGTACCCATCAGCGTAGGCTTATGCCTCTCTTAGCAACCACCTATGCGCTACATTTTTCTTTACAATACCTCACAGAAAGGTTTTTGGCACGCTCGGAAGCCGATATGCAGGAGATAGAGGCACTTGCTGCTGGACTGAAAGCCTACAGTACTTGGCACACGACCGACGCTTTGCAAGAGTGCAGAGAAGCATGTGGTGGCAAAGGTTATTTATCAGAAAATAGAATAGACCGACTAAAAAACGATACGGATATCTATACCACATTTGAAGGGGACAATACCGTGCTTGATGCAATTGGTTGCTAAAAGTCGCTTGTCAGAATTTAAAAAAGAATTTTCAGACATAAATCTTTTTGGAATCATCGGCTACATAGCGGATATGGCCAAAACATCCGTGGCAGAACGAAATCCAATAGCTGTTAGGAATACGTCCAAAGAGCATTTGTTGGATTTTGATTTTTATTTGAGTGCCTTCCGCTTTCGCGAAAAGCAAATTTTGGCTTCAGCAGCACGACGGATCAAACATCATATAGATGCAGGAATGGATTCTTTTGATGCATTTAACCAAACACAAAACCACATGCTCAATGTAGGTTTTGCATACGTAGAGAGAGTAGTGCTGGAGCAGTTTGTAGATCAAGTGAATAATACTGAAGACGCCAAATCAAAGGCTGTTCTTACTCAATTGTGCCAACTATTTGCTTTGTCCCAAATAGAAAAGCATAAGGGATGGTATCTAGAAGATGGTTATATGGAAGGAGTTAAAACCAAAGCCATACGCAGAGAAATCAATGAGCTATGCTTGGTAATTCGCGAAAATGCTGTGCCACTAGTCGATTCATTTAAGATTCCAGAAAGTTGTCTAGCAGCACCGATAGCGGTGGAGCACTGAGATGGTTGAAATCGCTAAAAAATTTGAAAAGTGGCGTTCGGCTGGATGAAATTTTAGGGGCATAATTGGTGTGAATAATAGCAAGTCTATTGAGTCTGCTGGGTGTATGCGCAGATTTTGCAGACCCAAGTTATTTGTGTTCTCAGATTTTCAAATGTGTGCTAATTTCCATACTTTGCAAGGTATCAACCCAATTTGACACCAACCCCATCTCGTGAATAGAGGTATTTATTTATTGATGCTATTTCTGCTTTTGTCCATTCGCGGATGGAGCAATGACTACAGGTTTAGGTATTTGAATACTAGCCAAGGGTTGTCGCACTCAAGCATCATTTCTATTGTGGAGGATGAAGATGGGCTTGTTTGGTTGGGGAGTCGCTTTGGGCTAAATAGTTTTAACGGATTTTCTGTCAAAAATTATTTTCATGACCCTTACGATTCCACCAGTCTTTCCGATGATTTTATTCAAAGCATGTATGCTGATGGTTCCAAAATTTGGATAGGTACAGCTAATGGATTGAGTTGTTATGACAAGACATTTCAACATTTTAAACGCTACGAAATTGCTGTTGATCAAGTAGGATTGCTCCTTGTATATGACATAGAGAAAGACACTTATGGCAATCTGATTTTAGCGACAAACAGAGGAGCTTTCATCTTATTCGAAGGAGCTACCGTTGCTCAGCCTATACCCAATGCTCAAAATGAAAAGAATATTTCATTTTTTGACATTGCTCTTACCGATAATAAAGTGTGGTTTTTAAGTGAAAAAGGACTTTTTGCTTACCATATCAGTCCTGATGATTTTGATCTTCCTGTCTTGTCAAAAGTTACTATAGCAAATGATAAACTGGAGTTAAGTGAGCCATCAAAGCTTTTAGGATTGGATGGATTCAGACTTTTAGAATCCTTTGCAAAACTAATCAAGCTTGATGAGCTCATTTAGTATTGTATATAGCTCCTTTGTTAAGTATTTTTGAAGCAAAAAAAGGAATCATGAAGCAACTCTCTTTCTCTGACCTTGAATTGAGCTTAAACCGATCAAAGAAGACACGTAGCGAAATACAATTAGATAAAATCAACCAGATCGTAGATTGGGAAAAAGTGGAGGTTTTGCTGTCAGCAACGGATAGAACAGGTCGCCAAGGAGGAAGAAAGCCTATTTCGGTATTGATAAAAGCCAAGATGCTATTCGTTCAATATCTCTATAATCTCTCTGATCCCGAACTGGAGGATCAGCTTTACGACCGGTTGTCTTTCCAGCGCTTTGTGGGTCTGGACTTTTCCCAGCAAATCCCTGACTTCACCACGCTGTGGCGCTTCAAGGAGCGATTGGTGGAGTCAAATCTGATGGATGGGCTCTTTGCACTTATCCTCAACAGTTTGGAAGAAAAGGGACTCTTGTTGAAGAAAGGAACCGCAGTAGATGCGACTATTGTTGAATCTACCAATCGCCCTTTAAGCAAAGAGAAGCGTGCGTCATTGGAGAGAAACCCTTCACCTCAGATCGATACAGATGCGCATTCCACGGTGAAAAGAGGCAAAAAGTACTTTGGTTATAAAGGGCACATCGGCCAGGATGTAGGCAGTGGCCTGATTCGAAAGCGGAGTTTTACCTCCGCACGGCCGCATGACTCCCAACAAAAGGAAGAATTATGGAGTGGAGATGAGCAAGCGGTATTTGGAGACAGTGCGTATAGCAATCAGGCCGAAAAACGTGCAGCGCGTCATATGGGCATCTATTATGGGATATTGGACAGAGGCACCAGAAAGCGGAAATTGTCCAACTCTCAAAAGAAAGCCAACAAGAAGAAATCTTCTATTCGTTGTAAAGTAGAGCATCCTTTCGGGTACATGAAAGAGAAGCTGAATTACCAAATGGCAGGAGCAAAGAACCTGCTGCGAAACGCGCTACGCTTCGACATGAATTGCATCATTTACAATATAATGAGGGCCGATGTACTGCTCAGATGATGCTCCCTGTGGGAGAAGTGCGTCCAATCGGACGCAAAACCCCAGAAAATGGGAGCAAAAACCCGTAGAAATCGGGTTTTCTTCAAAAGAAACCATTAAAAAATACTTATAGATAACGATTTGAGTAGAAAACAGGAGTTTTTCAAAGGATTCTTTTAATCTCTTCGGAAAACTATACTTGGCTTTACGATATTCGCACAGGGCAGTCTACATCCATTAGCAACAAGCTAAAGGTGAAAGGTAATATAATTGATTTTTCAGCTCATGAGATGATTCGCTTTTCTCAAAATCAGGTTTGGGTTGCGACCTTTGATGGTATCGTGGTATTGAATGCTGAGACTCTGAGCTTTGAAAGCAGAATCGAGCAAAAGAAAGCAGAAGCAAGCCTATCCTCAAACGGAGTAATGTCACTTTATAAGACTCAAAGTGGGGATGTTTGGGTTGGTACAAATACGAGCGGTGCAAACTATTATTCTCCATTTTATAACATTTTTGATAGATATATTGATAATCCACTTCTTCCTGATCATTTCAATCCATCTGATGTGACGAATGTTTTTGCAGAAGGTATAGGGGGAAAGATTTTTGTTGGGACTTCTTCCGCAGGACTAAAGGTCATAGATAGCCAAAATCGGTTAGAAGAAACCCTTTTTCCTGAATTGAATATTCGTGATTTGAAGTTTGATCAAAAAGGAAATCTTTGGATTGGCACATTGGAGCATGGCGTAGTTAAATATGATACGACCAGTAAGAAAGTAATCCACTTCAATATGGATGAGAAATCAGCCAATTATGGAATGCCTCACGTCATAGCCAAGCACGTGCTATTGATCGATAAAGAAGATGTTTGGGTCGCGGCATTCAATCACCTTTATTTATATGATCAAAAAAACAATCGCTTTGAGACGTTTGATTTTGAATATGATCTCAATAATCCATACCTAAAGGTGAATAAAATCATTAAATATAATGACGACTTGTGGGTGATTACCAATTCAGGAATCAGGGTTTTTGATATACAAAAGAAGCTGTTTGTGAAATCCTATTTTCATGACGATCAAGATATATATAGTATCCCTCACAATAATGTGACAGATGCGCATCAAGATCTATATGGGGAGTTGTGGTTAGCTACGCGCGCAGGTCTGAGTCGATATATTACGGAAACGGATCATTTTGAAAATATTACGGAAAAGGATGGTCTCCCTTCAGATTTGGTTGTTTGCGTGATTTTCGATGATAACAACAATCTGTGGATGAGTACTTCTAGGGGGATTGCTGTTATGTATAGCAATACTCGCAAAATTGATGTTTTCGACAAGGCGAATAACCTTCAAAATGACGAATTTAGGGTAGGTGCGTGCTACAAGTGTAAAGATAACCGCTTGCTGTTTGGCGGTGATTATGGGTTTAATGTCATTCGTCCATCAGAGGTTATGACTGATACGCGCAGACCGAAAGTGATCCTTAATAATTTTTACCTTTTTAATAAACTCATCACCCCTTCAAAAGATGGGATTTTACAGAAAAGTATCCAGAAAAGCGATACGATCATGTTGAGCTATGATCAAAATATCTTTTCCATTGAATTTTCTGCAATCAATTTTTCATCTTCCAGCTCTCCCAAATATGCTTACATTCTCAAGGGTTTTGAAAAGGATTGGAACATGGCGTACACTTCGAACATGGCTACTTATGCCAACCTTGCCCCAGGGACTTATAAATTTGAAGTGAGAGCAGCAAGTGCAGCTGGTTTGTGGAGCGAGGAATCAACTTTCATATATGTAAAGGTAATCCCACCGTTTTGGCAGACTATCTGGTTTCAGGTAGCAGGGGTTATTTTCGCTTTGGCTTTTATAACTATATTTTGTAAAATTCGAGTGAGGGCGTATAAAAAGAATGAAAAACTTCTTTTAGAAAGAGTAGAGCACCGTACGTCGGAGTTGCATGTAAGCAATGATCAGTTATGGATGAAGAATGATAAAATCCTCTTGCAACAATCAAAACTGGAGGAGCAGAAGGAGAGATTAGAGAAGGCATTGCTCAACTTAAAGCAAACGCAAAGTCAACTAATAGCTTCTGAGAAAATCTCATCCATAGGTGTGTTAACCGGGGGCTTAGCTCATGAATTGAACAATCCTTTGAACTATTTAAGTGGTTTGTCTGGACATATAAAAGCACGATTGGAAGCCCTCAATGCAAATGATACAGCAGAAGTGGGGGAGTTTGTCAAGGAAACCATAGAGCTTCTACACACGATGCAAGACGGAGCTCTGAAAGCTACAGGAATTGTTAAAAACCTACTTGATATTTCTCCACGCACGCTCAATAAGCCAAGTCAGGTCGTAGATCTTGGGAATATGCTTTTGGCATCTGTGAGCTTGTTTGAAAAGTCCAACGAAAATATTCGATTTGACTCTCATTTTGATCATGAACTGCCATTCTACGGAGATATTACAGAGTTGAATCAAGCCTTCGTAAATATTATAAAGAACAGTTTTGAGGCCATTCCAGCAAATAGAACTGGGGTAATTGAGGTTACGGGAGTTAGGAAAGAAGAAATAGTATCTATCTCCATTGCCGATAATGGATCTGGTATTTCATCAGAAGATATGGGTAAAATTTTCGAGCCTTTTTTTACCACTAAACCTCCAGATAGCGGAGCTGGGCTTGGGCTTTATATTAGCCAGTCCATTATCAAAAAATATGGTGGAGATATACTCGTGGCACAGAGCTCCAATGAGGGTACTTGCTTCCAGATTACCTTGCCGCTCGATTTTGAGCATCATTCCTGATTATCGCTGTGATTTCAAACTTTGATACCCCACCAGCTCATCGAAATTATTGTAAGGGCTTCTGAAATAGACCAAAATTTCATATTCGTTGATTGTTTGGAAATGAGAATTTTCAATATATGATTCAGGATTTGATTCGCTTTCTAGAGAATAGGCGTAGTTATAATAGCCCTGCTTAAGTTGAAGCTTTGTCCGGTAGCTGCTTCTCGATTCATCATAGTGCATAAGATTGGAGGTGTTTTTTGCCCATTGATTATATCTGCCAATAAGGTAGATATCACCATTGAGCTTTTTGGTTTGTAGCTCGAAATAAACGTCCACATATTCACTCATAAGCTGACTGTCACCAGGGTCACTATTTACTAAGTAGAAACGCCCATTTATGTCGTTTAGTTGGGAGTAGGCCAGGTTGGTTCTGGGTTTGTCCAAGCCGATAAAAGCTAAAATTCGTGAGTCTTCTTTTTGCACATTGGCTACATTCATTCCTCTAAAGTCTATAGACCGCAGGTCAAAAAAGCGGAATTCGTTTCCCGCAGGAAAAGTATTTTCTCCGTTAAAATGTCTGTATTCCAGCATCGATTGATCAGGTCGAGTGAGTGTAGGAGTGAGGTCTTTGAGCGCTTGATCCCAGCGATGGTTTTGCAAAATCACCACTGAGAGGTCACGGGAGGGTATTGCATCTTTCAACCGACCATAATTTAAGGAAAAGTCGATTTGCTGATGGGTGCTGCGATCTCTGACCATTTTACTCAACGAAACATTGGCTTGCGTAGAAACATCATTGGAAAACACAAGAACCCTCCTGGTAAGCAAGTAGTCCTTGTCATTGGTGCCGCGGGAAATGACGAGAAGGTAATTTCCCGAAATTTTTGGTGTGGGCAATCTCATGCTATACTGCACATAAGGCTTGCGCGTATTCACGGAATAATTATAATTTTCAATATTGAATAGATTGTATTGATCTAAAAAGCGGATTGCCGGTAGGTTGGAGGGTGTCCAATCGGCATTGCAATGAATGTACCTTACATTGAGTGGAATGTAGTTTTCTTGAAATAGATCGAACTGTAAATAAAATCCCATTTCATTTCCGACTTCTACCACGGCATTTTCCAGATCATTGTCAATCAAAGGAGAATAGGGGTAAACTTCCGATAAACCCACAATAGGCTCGTAATTGTGATCGTCATAAACCAATGTTTTTGAAATAGTTGAAGTGCTCGTACTTACTGGAAAACAGTGAGTTAGCATAATAAAAGACAGAGAAATAAGAATTGAAGTCGTTTTTTTCATAAATTCGTTAAAGTCTTTGCAACGATCTTGTGACTATCAGGGTCATACGAACACTAAAATAACCTTAATGCCTATCAGTGACGAAGAATTGATCGACGGCTGCTGCAAAGAAAACCCAAAAGCCCAGCAAAAATTGTATGATAAGTACAGTTCGAGCATGTATCCTATTGCATTGCGATATTCAAAGATGCAGCAAGAGGCCGAAGATGTGCTACAAGAAGCATTTATTAAGGTGTTCAAAAATATTAAAACGTTTAGAAAAGACTCATCGCTTGGATACTGGATCAAGCGAATAGTGATAAATACCGCCCTAAATTACCAAAGAAGCAAACTTTATCTGTACCCCATGGTGGATGTGACAGACTTGAGAAAAGAGTCCGGTGCTGATCTTACACTAGCAGCTTTCTCTTATGAGGAGTTGCTTAAGATGGTCAGAAAGCTACCCCATGGTTGTCAGGTAATATTCAACCTCTATGCAATAGAAGGTTACAAGCACCACGAGATTGCTGACATGCTGGAAATCAGCGAAGGCACATCCAAATCTCAATATGCTAGGGCCAAGAGCCTTTTACAAAATTGGATTATAGAGCAAAACAAAGAGAAATATGTCAGGGCAGGGGAAAATGGATGATTTTTTTGAGAGAGAATGGCGGGATGCATTGGAAAATACGAAGCAAGAACCGCCGCGTATTGTATGGAGTGAGATCAATCGTGAATTGGCCAATGAGCGAGCTGTTTTATTTCAAAAAAAGGCTGTTTACTACAGATGGGCATCTGTAGCTGCGATTTTTATCGCTGGTTGTTTTGGCTTGATGCACTTTTTCAATTCCGAAGCGGATCAGGCCGAAATGCATTTGGCAATGACTAAGGTCACGGATAATTCTTTCGCGGAAGAAAATTGCGCCAGCGACAAAATTAGTCAACCTACTTTAACGGCTACTGCTGAAAATGGAGGGAATGACAATGGGGGGTATAATACTATACCTACGCAAGCTGGAGCCAGTGCATTTTATGGAGCATCAATGGCAGCATCGAAAAACAACGAGAAGGAATTAGTTGAAGGGGCAGAAGAGAAGGGGCATTTGGAGTCTATGGTGATTTTGGATGTGAAGTCTTTGACAATGTCTCCTTTGGAAGTGGATGAATCAGTCGCGCTTGTTGATCATATCTATCGTGTGCCATCAGTATATTCCAAAAAGACTTTGAAAAAAGTCTACGATTCGGAGCAGCGCTACTGGGCAGGAGTGGATGTGGGTTCTGGTACTTTCGATCCGAACTTTCAAAGTGCCTCAGGAGGTATAGAAAATAGCTTATCTCTAAGCCCGTCAGCTCAATTTTCAGGTTTCAATACTGAAAAGCTTGACGCAGAATCTCCTCTTGTGAGGGAAAATATGAGTGCGGGTCAAACCAAATTTATTGGCCTCAATTTTGGCTTTAAAGTACATCCACGGTGGTTAATTCAGAGTGGGTTTCAATATGCTCAAGCCGATGCTACGAATAATACCAACATGATTGTCACTAATTCTCGGGTGCTAGATCCGATTCCTGTGACTTCACAGTTGAAAGGAGTAGCTCCTGTAAAAAGTGCGGTGAGTAACAATGAGGTGGAATTTGAGGAACAGGATGTAAGCCTTGATAATCAGTTTCAGTTTGCTTCTATCCCATTAAAAGCAGGTTATTTGCTCATAGACCAGCGTCTGAGTATAACGGTAAATGCTGGTTTGGCAGCCAACCTCTACCTCGGAAATAAGCTTTCTGACCCAAGTAATGAAGTAGCTAACATCACGATTGGTCCTGGTTCGGATTCTCCCTACAAGGATCTTTCATTCATTGGATTGGCAGGTTTGCAATTTGGATATGAATTTATCAAAAGGTTTGACATTGTTATTGAGCCCAACTATCGCCAGTCAATCAATGACCTAACAAAGGGAGAAGCTAAATTTGTGGCTTCACCGTCTGGTTTTGGTTTGCAGACAGGTATTAGGTATCGCTTCAATTAAACTTTGCTTTGTTATGAAACAGTTATTTCACCGCTTTGAATGTTTCCGACTGGTGTCACTTTTTTCGCTTTAATACTTTATTGGTTTTTGCTTTGATAGGTATCTCCAGTTGCGATTATGATTGTGAGACAGTTACCCGTACCATCTATTCACGACAGGTTTTTGATGTGCAAAGTCTACAAAGTGAAATTGGAATTGTTCCTTCCGAGGAAATAGAAACTCCGGGAGGTCTGTTTTATAAGGACGGTTACGTTTTTATCAATGAACGAGGGAAAGGAATTCATATTTTGGATAATTCTACGCCCTCAGCCCCTGCACCTGTGGCTTTTTTAAAGATTCCAGGGAATTATGCAATGAGTGCTCGCCTCAATTATCTCTATGTTGACAGCTATTTGGATTTATTTGTTTTTGATATTTCCGACCCGAAGGATATCAAACAATTGGGAAAGCAAGAGGGTGTTTTTGAGTCTACTTTGGATCCGCATGTTGTTGTAGATCAGTCTGATCAAGTGATCTATCGGTATGTTGGCGAAGAAGTGACTGCCACCGAATGCGAATTTGAAGAGATTTTTGCTGGAGAGGATGACTATGATAGTCAACCTGTGTCTAGTGAAACAGGATCCTCTGGTTCAATGGCCAGATTTGTAGTCACAGACAAGGTGTTATATACTGTGGATCCTATAGCACTTACGGTTTTTGATGTTTCAGATCCAGCAATTCCTTCCAAAAAGAAGCGTGTAGAACTAGGTTTTGGAATAGAGACCATTTTTCCTCACGAAGGAAATTTGTTTATCGGATCACAGACGGGAATGCATATTTACGGTTTAGCCGATCCCAATAGTCCGGAACATATTTCTACCTATAGTCACGTTACGGCATGTGATCCAGTAGTTGTGCAAGGAGATTATGCATACGTTACGCTGCGTAGTGGAGCAGGATGCAATACCTTTTCTAATCAGCTCGATATCGTAGATATCAGCAATTTGGCCGAACCTAAGCTGGCTAAAACTTACGATATGCTGAATCCTTATGGTTTAGGAATAAGCGGAGCATGTCTTTTTATATGCGAGGGATCTCATGGCTTGAAAGCTTTTGATGTCAATACGGAGGATGCCACTGAAATTACCCTCACCGAATGGTTCAAGGATGTAGACGCGTTTGATGTCATTACTTTACCCAACACCCTCATGATGGTGGGCAAGGATGGTTTTTATCAATACAGCTATGAGTGTGGTGAAAATCTGGAATACTTGAGTAAAATAGGGTTTCAAGGATATTTTTAACAAAGCCCGCTGAGTAACTTTGGTTATATTGTTTGAGATGTTTTGGGTATCTAACCGATTTTTATTTTCCTTATTTATGCTGATAGAATGCATTTTTGCCATCTTTGCAGCAAAAAAAGATCACTCATGTCAGATAAGCCAATTACCTCATTTATTGAAAAACACTTTCTTCATTTCAATGCAGCCGCTCTTCACGATGCAGCCAAAGGATATGTAGCTCACCTGAAAAGTGGCAAGAAAATGCTTGTATCGCTTGCAGGAGCAATGAGTACAGGAGAATTAGGCATTTCCTTGGCCGAAATGATTCGTCAGGATAAAGTTCAATTCATTTCTTGTACGGGAGCCAACTTGGAAGAAGATGTGATGAACCTTGTAGCTCACTCACATTACAAGAGAATTCCTCACTATAGAGATTTGACTCCTGAAGATGAACGTGAGCTTTTGGATCAGGGATTGAACCGTGTGACTGATACTTGTATCCCTGAAGAAGAAGCTTTCCGTCGTATTCAGGAACACATTTACAAAATCTGGAAACAAGCTGAGGAAAATGGCGATCGTTACTTTCCACATGAGTTTATGTACAAGTTGTTGGAGTCAGGTGCGCTAGATCAGCATTTCGAAATAGATCCTAAAAACAGTTGGATGATTGCTGCCAAAGACAAAAACTTGCCGATGGTAGTTCCAGGATGGGAAGATTCTACCATGGGAAATATCTTTGCTTCTTATTGCCTAAAAGGGGATTTGAAGCCTTCTACTGTTAAGTCAGGTATCGAGTACATGACTTTCCTTGCCGATTGGTACATCAAAAATGCAGAAGATAAAGGAATAGGCTTTTTCCAAATAGGAGGAGGGATTGCAGGAGATTTTCCTATCTGCGTCGTGCCGATGCTTTATCAAGATATGGAAATGGAGACCATTCCTTTTTGGAGTTATTTCTGCCAGATTTCAGATTCTACCACGAGCTATGGTTCGTATAGTGGAGCTGTGCCGAATGAAAAAATTACCTGGGGTAAATTGGATGTGGATACACCTAAATATATCGTGGAATCTGATGCAACCATCGTTGCGCCATTGATTTTTGGATACGTATTGGGTTGGTAAAATCTAATTTTCGGTTTTCGGAGAAAGGAGACCTTTCATAAAGAGGTTGTATTCCTCGCAAGAGAGAAACGACTCACCTAAAGAATAAGGGCAGGTTTGATACACATTATCAAACGGCCCTTTTTTTATGACTACACCATTGCCATGACAAACCGGACAGATCATTTTGGCTAGCCCTCCACAGTCATAATCTCCGCTAGACAGTTCTGATGCTATGGCTATTCTATTTTGTCGGCTAAGCTCAAGGTATGCGTCCTCAGCGAGCTGAAGATATTTTACGGCTTCATCGTAAAATCTCCCTTTTGTGCCTTTGAGTTGGATGTACTTATTGAGCCAGTTGATGCTTTGCTTATACTTTTCTAGATGAAAACTATTTCTACCAAAGTAGTAGGCAATGTTGGAAGGCAATTCCTCCATACTTTTCATCACTTCTTTGAATTCCGTATCAGCAGCTTTGTATTCGCCCTTTTCCATGAGATCCACAGCATAGTCCAATTGCTTCGATAGCTGTCCTTCAGTGCGTACTTGAGCAGAAATAGAAACGGTAGCACTGTAAGACTAAGTAGAAGAGAAGCGAGTATTTGTATGAAGTATTTCAATGGCTTAAATTATCCGAATGAATCGTGAAACAATGTTTATGCCAACGAGTAGCATTGGATGTATTCTAATTCCAAGTAAACGCAAATATGTTGTAATTATGCATAGATGAAAGGTATGTTAGGAATGATTTTTTGTCGAACAGTGTTAGAGAGTTGAATATTTTGGGAGATAAAAATCTATCTTCGCTACGAGTTTCAAACACAATATTCAGCGAAGTGTTCGTTGAAAAGGGAAATCATATTGGATGCAAAGGAATAGTTTTTTTTTAGTTTTATTTTTCATAATGCTCTCTTTTGGTGTGAAGGCGCAGAATACCCGAGACGTGGATGCACCCAAACCAGCAGCTCCAGTTTATCAGTCAAGCAAAGCCAAAAAGACAACCACAGTTAAAAAGGGTAAAGCAAAGAAGGAGAGTGATTCGGAGGTTTTTAGAAAAAGATTAAAAAAAGTCTTTCGTGAAAAAGCCAAGATGGAGCGGAAAATGGAAAAACCCCAATACTCAGATCCTTCGTATTTTGGACACAAGCGGAAGCCCAAAAAACGCGCCAATGGCAAAAAGAAATTTTGTAAAGAATGCGGTCTCACGCACTAGCACATCATGAATTAGAAGTTGGTGTTATACCAGTGGGGTAGCGCATAAACCCAATTTCAGAAAGAGAATGTCTGAAGAGCAAGGATTTCTTAAATCAGCGCTTTCAAGACATTCAAACCTTAGTTTCTCTTTGCCACTAGATAAAAGCCTACGTTCACCGTGTTGTAGATGAATTTGTCTTTGGCTTTGTCGATGATATTGGCTTCATCGCTATAAGACAGTCCCCAAGCCGTACGATCAATGTTGAATTTAGCTTCAATAGTTATTTGACTTTCTTTAGTGGTGATTTTAGCCGGAAATGCAATTGGGAGAGTGACACCTCTCAAAGTTAGGTTTCCATTAAAAATGGCGTTTGGCTCTGCTACGGTGAAAGTCTCAGCTGGTGCAGGACGGTATTTTGAAGGTAGCTCCTTTTTGTTTTTCATGGTAAAAGTACTGTCATACGGTAGTATGCGCACAAGTTCAAAATGCCCGATGTTATAGTTTACCGAGTCGAAAAAATCTTCTGACATGAGGTGATCATACAATTTTTTATATGACTCATCCGATTTTTTGATGTTCATGATTTTCAACGAAGGAACATCAATAGTTACTTCTCCACCCACTACATTCATCTTCATACCAAAGTACAAGACCATTTTTTAAACCTATTGTGCCATCATGTTGCCCAGTAGGTTTGCTGCCTACCCATGTGATGATGGATTGAGAGAAGTCCAATGCGAGAGTGTCCGCATCTATGGGGATATTAGTGGTTGGCAATTCACTTAGCACTTCAGATTGGGTTTCTGTATTGCTTTGGCACTGAAAGAAGAAAAATGCTGGGATGGCTAAAAGCTGAAAGTATTTCATAACCGCGAATTTATGTTTTTGATTAAAACCTTTACCTTAACCAACGAATAAAAAAGCTGAAAAATTGAAAGAATATGGCATTGATTAAAACGGTAAGAGGGTTCGCTCCAAAATACGGAGATGACTGTTGGTTTGCGGAGACAGCTACATTGATAGGAGAGGTGATTATGGGTGATCAGTGTACGGTATGGTTCAACGCTGTGGTGCGAGGAGATGTGAATTTCATTAAGATAGGCGATAGGACAAACATTCAGGATAATGCGACAATTCACGGCACATTTGAAAAATCACCCACCACCATTGGTAGCGATGTGTCTATTGGTCACAATGCCATCGTGCATGGCTGCACAGTGGAAGATCAGGTGCTGATAGGAATGGGGGCAATGGTAATGGACGGAGCTGTGATTAAGAAAGGAGCGATAGTGGCAGCAGGAGCAGTGGTACTGGAAGGGACTATTGTTGAAGAAAATACTATCTACGCTGGTGTGCCCGCACGGAAAGTAAAGAATGTCGCTGGCGAAAACAGGGAAATGCAGCTAAGGATTGCGAAGAACTACCTTAAATATGCGGGATGGTTTAAGGATGGGGAATGAGCTATAGTTCAAGTCAAGCGTCGTTAAAGTTCACTCGTTCAGGAGTTAACCAACAGCTAGACAGCAATACATGGGAAATATGAAAGGAAAATTTTTCATTTTGCAGTGAAAATGCCCTACACAATTATAATAACCTGACCTTTTAGTGATGTTAGTTTTTCCATGCTTGACTGAACAAGCAGATTGGGATATTAACAAGCCAACTCTCGGCATATAATTAGCCTGGTAAGTCACAGCCTTCTAAACTCTACACCACCTTCATCTTTTTCATGCTTTGGAAGACTGGCGCTAAAAAAAAGATCATCGTTGCAATTCAACGATGATCTTTTTTACAGACAACAATAAATTTCACCAGCAGTCTTAGTGTAATTTAAATGTATATTTTGATTGTATTAAAGGACTTTTCTGCTAGATCGAAACTAAACTGATTGTCTCCAATCTTAAAACTTTTCTTTGAAGCTGTTCCTTCGTTGTAATAGATGACTACAATTGAATCGGCATTTTTAAAAGCGAGACAATTTTTATCCGAGGATTCTATCTTGTAGGCTCCCTCTTCTATATGATTGCTGAAATGTTTCATCAAATAAAATTCAGGATTGTATGCAATTTTCTTATTCTCGGTATCAACAGTAATCATTGAGTTTTGCTTCCAACCCCACTGACTTTTACCAGTTTCATTTAAGACCATATTCCAATACATATAAGAATTTGCTCCATTGTTGAAATAATGCTTCATTAGTTCAAAAGTATGCTCAGCTGCAGCCCAATCATTCGAACCATTACCGCATTCTGTCTCTGTTTGCATTAATTTAAGGTCAGGGTACTTTTTATTCACCTCAGGAATTGCACCTTTTCCTGCCCACTGAAAGCCCACGCCTTCAATATATTGACTTGCTTTATCATTAGACAATACACTATCCACTCTTTCAATTTGTGGGCGTTCAATTGTACCAAGCCAGATTTCGGTGTTCAGAGAATCTGCAGCGAATTTTGGCCCTAAATAATCACCAATAAGTATCGCTAAATCAGAAGGTTTCCAAATAGATGAAGGAAAGTTTTGACAGGAGTTGGGTTCATTCTGAACATGAACAGCATAAATATCAATTCCTTCCTTTTGATAAGCTTGGATAAACTTAGAAAAGTATAATGCATAAGCAGAAAGGTACGCTTCCTCCATTCTAAATTGCGTCTGCATTTCTACTCCTCTACCTTCTTCTTTCAGATCGTTTACCACATCAGGTTTGCAAGCATAGTTATTGTTCGTTTTCATCCATGACGGAGGACACCATGGAGAGGCCCAAATTTTTATGTTTGGATCATATGTTTTAGCCTTATTGATATAAGGAATTAGTCTTTGCTTGTCTCTATCAATTGAAAAGTTTGCCATTTCAAAATCATCAATTGTTTCATTGTGACTATACCAGTCAACAGCATAGTCGTTGGCCCCAATAGGCATTCTAAATATGTTGAAGTCACAACCTTTTTCGGTATCAAAGAGCGCTTCATAGATTTCATTTTGGGAGGACTCTGGTAAGCTATTTATTGCTTCCCAGCCAAGCTCATTAAAGCACCCACCAAATCCATCAATTATTTGCTGTTCTTTCTCTGGATAAATCGAAATAAAATCAGCTGTTTCTTTTTCAGAAACCACTTCTATTTCTTTTTTTTCAAAGTTAGCATTGGGCGTGCTTGTAGTCCACTCAATTCTTGTTTTTTCCTGCGAGCAACTTGCTAATATTAAGGTTGTTAGTAATACAGTTAGGGTTGTTTTGTTCATGGTGTTTTTTTTTGATTCTTAATTTTCACACGGTTTAATTAAGGACTAAATTAGTCGAATTATTTGAATAGGGAGCTGATGAACGCATCAGTTTATAATAAACTATGGGAGTCTTTTTAAAAATGCTATGTATGTTTCAAAAATCGATTGAAGAAAATTCTTGGCCACTTTAAAGCTAGGCCAGAGGCAGGGAAGGGGCTTGTAGGATTTTACGACTCGCTTCTGCTAACATGCTTTAATAGATTCTCGCCAAGTACTGATCATTTTCGTCTGTCATCATGATTTCTAGCTCAAAACCTAGGTTAGAGACTATTCCTTGCAGCGTATCTTGATCTACATACACCCAATCAAACCAGTCGCCCATTTTGTTTTTGTATTCATAGCGGTATCGCACCTCTCCAAAATATCCAGATGGTCGTGGAGTACCGTCTTCATAGAGATAACTGATGTCTGAAGAGTCGACGAAAATCTGACCTGCTGGGTTGAGGAGATCGTGGCACTTTTGTAGAAATTCAGAAACGTTGCTTAGCCGACCAGCTAGACCTAAGCCATTCATTAAGACTAGTATGGTGTCGTATTTATCTGTGTGTTTCTTGTAGTCCTGGAGTACCACCTGATCTACTCCTGAGCTTTTCATTACTTCGATACACCCCTGAGAATTTTCTAAAGCCACGACATCAAATCCTCGTGCTTGTAAAACCAGTGCATGTGCGCCGGCACCTGCTCCCAGATCTAAAATTTTTCCTTTAGACTCTATAAGGGCAAGATGCTCAATTGTGGAGAAGTCTTGCTCTTCCCTGAAAAATACCTCCACAGACATCTCATCAGGCTCGCCGAAGCTATTGTGAAGCAGCAGTGTGGCTTCTTCATCGCCTTTGTAATAATCCATGATAGCTTCGCCATGTAAATCACTCACAGGTGAAAAATTTAGTGTGGCGCAAGATTACTTAGTTCTGTAAAAGAAATTCAGAAACTTGTTAAGGATTTTTTCTCTCTGGCTCGTTGAGATTGGTTGAGCCTTTTGCTCAATGGTTTGAGTCGCATTTTTAGAAGGTTTTGGAGCTCTGTCCGAACTGGTTGCAAGATTTCCTGATTTTTGGTCAGGTGTGGACTTGGCTGTGCTTTCTGAATCTTCATTTTGAAAATTCTTGAGCTGATTAGGGGCTAGTTGTCCTTCTTTGAACCAAGCCAAGCCCTCAGCTACTGTATCATAATACTTGAAAGTAAGGTTTGGGTAGATGAGCGATAATGCAGAATATAAAGCTCTGCCATAAAAGGCACCAACAATTGATGTTGACTCTATTACCGCTACTTTATGGATGTCTGGTATGTGTGGCTTGATGTGAACTTTGAGGTACTCATTTTTTACCCATAAACGGCATTCTGGCGCCAACTCTCCAATTTCGAGCCGGTTCATCATTACGTTCTCCAATCGGTATTCTCCTACCAAATCAACAGCTTTCATCAAAGCCTCTTTGTACTCATCAAACTTTACTTTGCCTCTGAAACTGACAATGACAATGCTACTCTCTTTTTCTAAATCTACGCTCGCCGTGCTTGATGTTAATATCCGTTCCATTACTTTTCTGATTGATGATGGAAATTTAATCACTAAGCATTGAAGTAATATATTATTCAGCTCATACTTTTAAAAAATACCCTGTTTAGGGTAGATGAAAAATACGTCTTTTAGGGACACGGATATAATGACTTTTGCTTGAATTGATCGTCAATTTCCTACAAGAATAAAAGGTGCCCAAAAGTAAGGATTCGCATATTCCTTTGATTGGAGCAAGTTGAGCTTTGCCTTTTGGAGATCATCATTGAAGAGCATATTTCCAGAATAATGTAGGTGCTGCTTGTAAAAGTCGATCATCAGTAGAGCTGTAGATGCATCAGAAACTTGCCAAAGAGATACAATCAGGTTTTTTGCGCCAGCGTACATTAGCGCTCGACTTAACCCAACAATCCCTTCTCCCTTTGCAATCTGACCGAGACCAGTTTCACACGCTGAAAGTGTCACCAAATCAGCATTGATATTGAGCGAGTATATTTCTCCTGAGTAAAGGTTGCCATCGTCTACCTTGTCAGGACTGAGGAAAATTCTTGACAGTTCTGGCTTTGATTCATTGACGATACCGTGTGTAGCAAAATGGATGTATTTGAACCTAGAAAGGTCTGAGGATTTAAGAAAGTTTTCATTGGCAGCACCTTCCATCTTGACAACAGGCTCTTGATCGGCTGATAGAAAGAGGTAGCGAATCTCTTTGACCTCTTCTCTCGTGCCGGGAAGTTCGGGCATTTTGAAGTCATTGTCTAAGAAAGAAATGGGTGCGCTGAGTAGAATCCCAGAAGATGTAGTCTCTTTTACAGACTTTAGTCGGTCTAAAAGAAGTGTGGCGGCATAATCATAGGACACTTTATAGGATTTCATTAAATAGCTGAGTGAGGCGTAATCGTCCGTTGTTTCACTATTTGGTTGGGTTAGCGCTTCAAATGGAATAGTGCCCAAAATGCCATCTGGCAGTAGAATAAGCGAAGTTATTTGCTTATTCATTTTTGGGATCAACTGTTCATAAAGGGTCGAAGAGCTTGCTACATAAGCATCAAAAATGCTGTATTTAATACTGTTTCTGAATGACTTTACCTGTTGCATGAAGTCGGCACTTTTTGATAACTCATGCACGTCTAATCCTTTGGAAGTAACCACAAAAACAGATATCGTATTTTCTCCCGTGAAGTAGGAAAGTACTGCGGTTTGATTATCTAGCAAGGGACTTATTTGAGCAACTGAAGCGAAGCTCTGGTTGTATTTAAGGTTGAAGTAGGAGGGGTAGTTGGCCTCTAGATCTGAGATAAAGTCCCGATAAGCTTCTTGATAATCGAAAAGGTCTTTTTTTATCTGCTCGTTGTTTTTGGAAGATTCGGCCAATTTCTGTTTTAAAATGCTGATTTCATTTTTCAGGCTGTCTTCCAGTATTAACAATTGTTCAGGGATGCCGGAAAATGATTTTGCCTTGGTTTCATTGATGGCTTCCAGTAGGATGGCAGATTTACTTCGCTCACAAAATTCAAATGCCAATGTCTCATATCTATTTTTCTGAAAAGTTCGCTTGCTGAGCTCCATTGCCACCCTGATACCATTGTCGTAGATGTCGGTAGAAATGGCTGCCAGGCGCAATTTGTCTGCTTCTGTTAGTCTCAGCTGACGAATAATACTGATCAACTCATCGCAAGTCGTATAACAAGCAAGGGAGTGAATCAAATCTCGCGGTTTGAGGGTTTTTTCATAGTGCAAGGCTTCCATTGCCTTGGCTTTTGCTTGCAAAGAGGAGAGTAGGATGTCGGCATTGTAATATTCCTGCAACTTTGGCAAGTCATAAAGACTAGAGCTGTTTTGAGAATACAGATTGGCAAAGATAGAAGCTTGGTAGTTCTCCGCTGAGGCTAAAAACTTGTTTTGCTTTTGGTAAACATTGGCAATCAAAAAGTAACAGTTAGCCACTTCGGGGTGCTTCTCGCCATAGATGCGCAAGTATTGATGTAGTGCTTCTTGCTGTGCGAGTAGCGCCTGACTCAAATCTCCTTTTTGCTCCCATATTCGCCCTTTGTTGGACAATGTAAAAGCTTTGTTTGGGTGGTCTCCCTCAAAATTGGATTCCCAGATTTGCATCACTAAATCGAGGTATTGCAAAGCCTCATTGAAGTTGTTTTGCCCACTATAAGCAAAAGCCAGATTGCTGTAGCAGTTGGCTACTTTAGGGTGATTGGTGCCATAATGCGCGGTGTAAATCTTTAAGGCTTTGTTCAAATACTGAATGGCCTTTAGATATTCACCCTCTAGGTGTATTAGGCCAATATTGTTGTAAGAGTCCGCAATAGAGGGGTCAGAACTGTCAAGAAAACGCTCTTTGATAGCCAAAGCCTGCTCGTGATAAGCAAGGGCGGTAGATTTATTACCACTGTTCCAATAGACAATGCCAAGGTTGCTATAGCAATTGGCTAAAGCCAAATTTTGCTCCTGCCCATAAGTATCTTTTTCCTTCAGCAGGTACTCTAGCGAGAGGTCATTGCGACCAAGTCTGAGGTTACCTTCTCCGAGTAGTTTAAGTTCTTGAGATCGTAAGGTGTTATGTACTTCGGGGAACTTCTTGGCGTAAGCAACTGTGTGCTCGGTCAGCTTTAGAGCAGTTTCTGCTTGACCTTCAGCCATTTTGCATTCCGCCATTTTTAAGTTGCAGCGCACATATTCAAGCTGGTTTTGCAGTGAGTCGTATTGTGCGGCGGCAGCTTTGTAGTTGCTATATGCAATGGTGTATTGCCCTTCCGAAAAGTCTTTTTCAGCTGTATTAAATAGGTTTTGTTGGCTAAATGCTGTGAGCGTAAAGCCAATAAATAGGGCTGTTAGAATTTTTTTCATCAGAATCTATAGATATAGCTAACACTTATTACATCATGGCGAGTGAGTCCGTCGGGGTTCATATCTCGATCAGCAAACTTATATCCATAGATGAGTTTCACACTGTTATTCACATTGAAGTTGTAGCCCGCACTTACGAGTCCTGAGACGGCAAAGCCCGTGGAGCCTTCTATTTTAATGTTTTTATTGTTGGCGAAATCAAACCGCTCGTCTTTGGTGATGCGGTAGATTGGAAGTAGCCCTACGGAAAAGTTGTAGTTGAGAAAACGAAAGTTTCTTTCGGCTCTCACCATCACATCTATCCCTCGCTTGAGATTGTTAGCAAGGAAATATTTCTGTGTATACTCTGGGCCTCCAGGGTACTCAGGCCATTTTCCCCACCTAAAGTCATTTCTATTTTGATGAATTACTGGTATTTGAATACCTGTAGCAAAGAGCCATTTTTCATTGATCAATGAGCCTCCTGCTACGAAATCGTAAGTGCCTAGACTTACTTGATAGTACATTGGTAAATCCCCGGGTGTGCTACCGTCTTTTCCAAATGTGGCAGCTTTTCCAGAGGCTTTGTCATTGGCATATCCACTTGGTATTTTTCCTCCCACGGTCAAGCCCAGCTGAAAGTCTTTACCTGTATTCATGATTCGTGAAAAGCTAAACGATATGTCTCCCATGCCAGCATTTTCGCCAAAATTTCCCTCAACCTTTTGATAAGGGATTTTCACTTGAAAGGAGGTTCTGTCACTGATACCATATGCGATATCTGCGGTGTAAACTTCCACAATAGGAGTGAGGGTGGTTGTTCCTCGATAGTAGTTGAGTTCGACAGATCTAAGCTTGAAATCAATTTTTCTGGAATAGGATTGATCTGGCTTCATTGCACCCATGGTGCAAAATCCAGCATCGCTACATCCTTGGCTGAAGGTATTGAGCGAATAGCAAAGTAATATGCTGAGTAAAAGGAAAAGCTTTTTCACAATTTAAGGGGTTGTTGGTGATTTTTGGAGTTAATCTCAGGTTTCAAATCAGAAAGTTAGAACTATTTCTAAAAATATCTTAGAATCATTTTAAACCTTTTGAGTGAAGTGCTGTCAAAGCACCGAAATCAATTTTAAATAAACACATACAATTATGAAAAAGGGATCAATATTTTCGGCTGTAGTAATGCTCATCGCCTTTGCGGCCTGCGATCAGGAATCTGTTTCGGATATGAATGATAATTCAGAAGTTGAGTTGAATGGAGAAACCGCAGCGGCATTTGATATGGCTTCAGAAGAAACCATAGAGTTGAGTTTTGCTGATGTGGATCTGGTAGCAGAAGAAGGTATGGCTATGCTAGATGTAGCGATAAACTCAGGAGCTAGAGAAGAAATGCCAAAAGGAAAGAGAGGCCGTCTTTTGGAGTGTGCTGAGGTGGATAGAGATACTGTAAACAGGGTGATCACTATTGATTTTGGTGATGGAGATTGTGCTGGTGTTCACGGAGAAGTGCGTAAAGGTAAGATCATAGTGAGCTACGATGGCGAGAGACATGCGTATGGTTCTTCTCGCACGGTGACTCTTGAAGACTTTTCTATTGACAGTGTGAGTTTGGAAGGAACTAGGAAAATCCAGAATTTAACCAATGAGGGAGATACTTTAAAAACCATACGCACTACGATGACGGGAGGGAAGGTGACTTTCGCTGATGGTACGTTTGCCACAAGGGATTCGGATCATACGATTGTATGGTATAGAGGCGAGCAGGAAGGCGATAACTTCTCAACGCTGAGTGGTGAGGCTAGCGGAACGAAACGTGATGGTGCGAGCTATTCTGTAACTATTTTGGAGGATTTGACTTACAGAAGGTCTTGTATCACATCGAAAGTAGTGATTCCGGTATCGGGAGTGAAGGAAGTGATCAACGGCGACAAGACTGCCACGTTTGATTATGGCGATGGATCATGTGATAATGAAGTAGCCGTAACTGTAGACGGAGTGACCACTACAGAAACTATCCGTCCGAGAGCAAAAAGAATGGAAAAGAAAAGTTGATTTCGGGGGAAATCAATCTTAGGGAAGAAAAGGGGTGCGCCAATGGTGCGCTCCTTTTTGGTTTTATAGACCTTTTGGAAAGCTAAAATTACCGCTCCGCAGTAAAAACGTAAGCAATGATATTGGCACCCATTTGTAAGGCTTGCTGGCGAACGGCCTCAGGGTCTTTGTGGATAGAAGGGTCTTCCCAGCCATTGCCCAAGTCGCTTTCATACGAATAAAAACAAACCAAACGGCCTTCATGGAAGATGCCAAAACCTTGTGCGGGCTTGCCATCGTGCTCATGAATTTTTGGTAGCCCTTTCGGGAAATCATATTTCTGATGGTAGATCGGGTGATCGAAGGGAATCTCTACAAAATCGAGGTTGGGAAATACCTTTTTTATTTCCACACGGATGAAGGGATCCAAACCGTAATTGTCGTCAATGTGAAGGAATCCGCCGCTTTTGAGATAATTGCGCAGGTTTTCGGCTTCTGCATCGCTGAAAACAACATTTCCGTGACCAGTCATGTAGACATAAGGGTATTGGAAAATATCTGGGCTGCTGACTTCCACAATGTCTTCTTCTCGATTGATTTCGGTGCTCAAATTTCTATTACAAAACGCAATCAAGTTGGGAAGCGCTGTTTTATTGGAGTACCAATCTCCTCCGCCTCTGTACTGCAGTTTGGCGAGGGTCAAACTTTGAGCCGAGAGTGCTGATGACAAGACCAAGAAAAGAAGGAGAGTGATACTGCGCATAATTCAATTTAGAGTCCTAAAACAGATTTTACTTCTTGCATGGTGAAATTCTGAAAATCGTCGATGATCAAATCGGCTGAGATTTCTTCGCGCTTGTGCGAAGTAGCCAGTCCCACCACTTTAGCGCCAGCATCTTTTCCAGCTTTGATTCCCGAAACGGCATCTTCAAATACGATGCAATTCTCGGGTTTTCTACCAATCGCTTCCGCACATTTTAAGTAAACTTCTGGATGAGGTTTTCCCAGTGTCACCATGCTGTCATCTACTACACCTAGGAAATATTGGCGTAAATCAAGTCCATCCAAGGTGAATTCCACATTCTGAATAGGAGCGGAGGTCCCCACGATCATCGGAATTTCTAAATCCTGTGCCAGTTTTAGAAAAGAGATAAGTCCAGCTGTTGGTGCTCTGTGATCCTTATAAAGCTCACGATAGATCGTTTCTTTTTCTAGGCCAATCTCGCGTGCTTCTTCTTTGGTTACATCCAATTCGAATACACGTCTCACTAGATCATCGATGGTGCGCCCGTTCATGTGCAAGCGGTAATACTCTTCAGTGATCTCTACTCCACGTTTTTCGGCCAGTCTTTGCCATGCCAGAAAGTGATACTCGTGGTTAGTCACGATCACACCGTCCATATCGAAAATCAGTCCAATATCCTTCATCTATTATATTATTCTCAAAATTGAAATTAAGTTGAAATGTGTCACAAGCTATTGAGTACTCATAAAACACCTTTGCCTTGAGGGCAAAGGTATTTTTATTTAAACAAATCTTTTATAGGCTGTCCTGTACAGCCACTAGGAAGCGAAATATTTAAAAGCATGGCCAGCGTAGGGGCAATATCAGTGATGTTGATAGCTTCTACAGTGCATCCAGCTTCAATACCTTTGCCATAAAATAGGATGGGAATATGAGTATCATAAATATAGCCAGAACCGTGAGAGGTGCCTTTGGCGCCATCTTCTCTTTCGAGAAAACCTGATTTGAAAACAAATGCAACGTTACCAGAAAGTTGGCGATTGTGACCATTTTGAAGAAGGATGCCTAATCGGTCGTTGGACGTGGCACTGCGGATTTGCTCCAGTGTATAGGACTCTGCTATGTCTTCATAGTTGTTGAGGTGCTGAACGACCGTGAGATTAACCAAATCACTTCTCAGTTTTTTCTCTGCGATGAGGGCTTGGTTTAGAAATATTTGTGAATTGGAGACATCCAACACCCAGTTGCCCTCACCATAAAGCTCAGTTAAATAAGTCTGTAGGTTGTTTTTGATTGCATTTCTAGAAGAATAGCCTCCGGGCATGCCATTGTCAACCAAAAACTGAGGATTAGCCACAGCTCCATGATCGGCGGTGACAAAAACGAGGTATTCATCCTTGCCGATTTTTTGATCTAGGTATTTTAAGAAATTAGCAATCAGCAAATCCATTCGAATGTAGGTGTCTTCCACCTCTATGGAATTTGGTGCGAAATTATGTCCTATATAATCTGGTGAAGAAAAGCTCACAGCCAAGAAGTCGGTGATATTGTCGATTCCTAGTTTTTCATTTTCTAAAGCGCTTTTAGCAAAATCCATGACCAGCTCGTTGGCGAAAGGCGTGTTGGAAATAAGATCATAAGGGCCGTTCTTCTTTCTTAATTCAGACAGGTTGTAAGGAAAAGTAGGTGTTTCTTTTCCTCTGAAGCCAACTTCGTATGGAGAATTATCAACTGTACTTTCTGAATATTCTGAAATAGGTAGTAGCGTCTGCCATGAGCCTTCTGAATACTTTGAAACCAGCTTTTTACTATTAAAATCTGAGACCCATTTTGGAAGGGTGTCCATGTAATAGTTGGAAGTAATAAAGTTTCCCGTAGCGCCATCATACCAATATGCTCCATCCGGGTGATGCCCGGCGGGGAGTACTGAACCTCGGTCTTTCAGAGAGATACCAATTACCTTCGACCTAAAGTTGGTGGTGAGTTTTAGCTCGTCGGTGATGGTAGTTGTTTTTAAATTTACTGGTGAGCGTTTGCCAGCCAGTGCACTTCCCCCAACACTGATGGCATTGGTGTCTCCTACACAGTATACCCCTCGACCTAGTGCTTTGCTGTACCAGCTATTGGAAATGATGCCGTGGTATCTAGGTGTACTGCCCGTGTAGATGGAGGCATGACCAGGAGCCGTATTAGTAGGGATGTAGTTGTAATGTGCGTTTTTGCAGCTAAATCCTTCTTTTTGAATCCGTTTAAAACCATCTTCTCCAAACTTCTCATCAAATCTGTAGAGGTATTCTTGCTTCATTTGATCGATTACAATCCCCACTACTAGTTTGGGTCTTTGTGCTTGTAGCGCACAGATTGTAACTAAAGCCAATAATGAAGTAATGGTTTTTTTAATCATGAACTTTTTGTATGCGGCTGCAAATATAGAAACTAACCATTACCTCAAAAGCTTAACGGATATTATGATACCTGTGAATCATCTCTGTGATCAAACCTGTCCAGCCTGTTTGGTGTGATGCGCCTAGCCCTTCGCCAGTGTCACCATTGAAATACTCATAGAAAAGGATGTAGTCTTTGAAATGTGGATCATTTTGAAATTTTAAGTGCCCGCCGTATACAGGACGTTTTCCTTTGTCATTTCTCTGGAAAATAGCCATCATTCTACGACAAATGCCCCGGCTGACTTCCACTAGATCGGCCCTTTCTCCACTTCCTTTCGGAAATTCTACTTTGTATTCTTCACTGTAGTGCGCACTGTATTTCAGTAGCGATTCTAATAGCAGGTAGTTCACAGGAAACCAAATAGGCCCGCGCCAGTTGGAGTTTCCACCGAAGAATGAGGAGTCAGACTCGCCCGGCAAGTAGCCAACGCTCAGAGTTTGGCCGTCTACTTTGAGTTTATACGGGTTCTTTTCGTGGTATTTGGAGAGAGCTCTGATCCCGAAATCAGACAAAAATTCTTCAGGGTCGAGCATGCGTTCAAGAATTTTTTTCATTCTAAAGCCTCTCAGAATACTCAGAAGCCTGCGTTCGCCTTTTCCTGGCGATTCCCATCTTGCCACGAGCGATGCGAGCCTGGGTCTTTCTTTCAAAAAGAACTCTAGGCGCTCACGAAACTCCGTTAGGCTCTTGTAGTTTTCATCTCTTAGAATCTCCACAGCAAAAAGCGGAATCAAACCTACCATGGAGCGAATTTTCATTCGTTGGTTTGGTTTGTCTGGCGTGTGCATCACATCATAGTAGAAGAAATCCTCTTCGTCCCACAGATCCACGTTGTTTTCTCCGATGCTATTCATCGCACCAGAGATGTAAAGGAAATGCTCAAAGAATTTGCTAGCCATGTCCTGATACACAGGATTTTCCATAGAGAGATCAAGCGCGATCTTGAGCATGTTGAGCGAAAACATCGCCATCCAACTCGTGCTATCGGCTTGCTGCAATTTGGCATTCTCTACTACTGGGTGATTCCTGTCAAAAACCCCAATATTGTCCAATCCCAAGAAGCCACCTTCAAAAATATTGTTACCCTCGGCATCTTTTCTATTGACCCACCATGTAAAGTTGATACTTAGCTTATGGAAGGCGCGCTGCAAAAAGTTGTAGTCAGCTTTGCCGTCATTTAATTTTTTGTCTATCTCAAATACGCGCATGACCGCCCAAGCATGAACGGGCGGATTCACATCACTGAAATTCCATTCGTAAGCTGGTATTTGTCCGTTTGGGTGCAAATACCTGTCCTGTAACAATAGGAGCAATTGATCTTTTGCGAAATCTGGATCTACCCGCGCAATAGGAATACAATGAAATGCTAAATCCCAAGCCGCATACCATGGGTATTCCCATTTGTCAGGCATGGAGATAATGTCATAGTTGTACATGTGTTCCCATGCGGCATTTCTTCCTTGCTTTCGCTTTTGCGAAGGTTTCAGACGTCCGGGATCGCCATGTATCCAGTTTTTGATGTTGTAATAATAAAACTGCTTGCTCCACATCATGCCAGCCCAAGCTTGGCGCTGAATGCTTCTCAAGTCCTCATCCTCTACTTTGTCGTGCTTAAAATTGTAAAACTCATCTGCCTCGGCAAGCCGTTCCTTTTCTATATTTTCAAATTCAGCAAAGGGTTCACCTAAATGAGACTTTGTGAACCTGATTTTAACAGTGACGCTACTTTTGGCTTTTACGTTTACACGAAAAATACCACTTCCTTTCGTGCCTGATTTTTTAGGATTAACAGCCGTTGCATCTCCATCTACGATGTAGTTATTGATGCCATCTTTGCTAAACTTCGATTGATTTTTGGTGCCGTAAAGACGCTTTCTATTGGTTTCATTGTCACAGAAAGCCAATTCTGAAACTTGCTCGTCGAAGTATACATTATAGTTGCCCAGTAGGTGATGCTCGATCTTCAGTTGACGATCGTCTACTTGCATCATTTTTGGTTTCACTTTGTCACGACCAGAAGACCAAGTGTTTCTAAACCAGATGGTGGGCATGGCTACCAATTCAGCATCTTTATCTCCACGATTGTGAATTTCGGCTGATAACAGAAAGTCGTCCGGACTGTTTTTGGCGTACTTCATGAAAATATCGAAGTACTCATCATTGTCAAAGATGCCTGTGTCTAGAATTTCATATTCTGGAAGGTCTTTGGATCTGCCTTTATTTTGATCTACTAATGAAGCATAAGGGAAAGCATTTTGTGGATACTTATAAAGCATCTTCATGCTAGAGTGGGTAGGGGTGCTATCTAAGTAATAGTATAGCTCTTTTACATCTTCTCCGTGATTTCCCTCATGACTAGTTAGCCCAAAAAGTCTTTCTTTGATGATAGAATCTTTGCCATTCCAAAAAGCCCAGCCAAAGCAAATTCGTTGATCTGAGTTGCAAAAACCACCAATTCCATCTTCACCCCAGCGATAGGACTTGCTTCGGGCATGGTCATGCACCACACTTTCCCACACGTTTCCCGATTCAGTATAGTCTTCTCTTACGGTTGCCCACTGTCTTTCGCTCAGGTAAGGCCCCCATTCCTTCCATGTGACGCCTTCCTTACACTCTTTTAGTCGTTCTTCTTCCCTAGTCATATGATCAATTCTATAGCTGTCAAAAATACAAATTTGAAGTATTTTTAAATCACTTTGCCAAATCGAATATGCGTTTAATCTAATCTGCTAATTTTGCGGCATGACAGACAAAATTCTAATCCTCGATTTCGGTTCACAATATACCCAACTTATTGCGAGAAGAGTGAGAGAACTGGATGTTTATTGCGAAATTCATCCGTTTAGTCACTTTCCATTGCCAGATTTATCAACGAAGGGCATTATTCTTAGTGGGAGTCCTTGTTCCGTACTAGAGGAAGGTGCACCTGATATTGACCTTAGTGCCTTTGGCGATTTGCCTATTTTGGGAGTGTGTTACGGTGCACAATTGCTAGCACATAAGCACGGCGGAACGGTATCGCGCTCAGAGCACAGAGAATATGGACGTGCCAACCTTGATCATGTAGACACTCATGTGGACTTGTTAAAGGAACTTAACATAGGCAGCCAGGTATGGATGTCTCATGGCGATACGATCACCAACCTTCCAGAAAATTTCAAGCTGATAGCGCATACAGAGAGCATTCCTGTGGCGGCATTTCAAGTAGAGAATAAGCCAGTTTATGGTATACAGTTTCACCCAGAAGTAACGCACTCTCTCGAAGGAAAAACCTTGTTGAGAAACTTTGTGGTGCACATCTGCGGTGCACATCAGGATTGGACAGCAGACATCTTTGTGGAAAACACGGTGGAGACACTTAAAAACCAGTTGGGCGATGATAAAGTAGTGTTGGGACTTTCAGGAGGAGTAGATTCTTCTGTCGCTGCTACGCTCATACACCATGCGATTGGTAAGAACCTGTACTGCATTTTTGTGGACAATGGATTGCTTCGCAAAAATGAATTTGAGGATGTATTGAAGTCTTATGAAGGCTTGGGGCTGAATGTAAAAGGTGTCAATGCAAAAGACGAATTTTATGAAGCACTGAAAGGGCTTACCGATCCAGAGGCCAAGCGAAAGGCAATAGGCAAAACTTTCATTGACATTTTTGACCAAGAGGCAAAAAAGATCAAGGATGTGAAGTGGTTGGGACAGGGTACGATTTATCCTGATGTGATTGAGTCTGTCTCTGTAAATGGCCCATCTGTGACTATCAAATCACACCACAATGTGGGTGGCTTACCTGCTAAAATGAATTTGAAGGTGGTAGAGCCATTGAATACTTTGTTTAAAGATGAAGTAAGAAACGTGGGTCGCGCTTTGGAGATTCCAGAGTTTATTTTGGGAAGACACCCATTCCCAGGCCCAGGCTTGGGAATTAGGATATTAGGTGATATCACCGCCGAAAAAGTGCGTGTACTGCAAGAAGTAGATTATATTTTCATTTCAGGGTTGAAGGAAGATGGGCTGTATGATGGCGTGTGGCAAGCAGGAGCAATGCTACTACCTGTTCAGTCTGTAGGCGTGATGGGAGATGAGCGAACTTATGAAAATGTAGTGGCGCTGCGAGCGGTATCAAGTGTGGATGGAATGACCGCCGATTGGTGTCATTTGCCTTATGAGTTTCTGGGAAAGATTTCCAATAAGATTATTAATAGAGTGAAAGGGGTAAACCGTGTAGTTTATGACATTAGTTCTAAACCACCCGCAACCATAGAGTGGGAATAGTAGTTTCAATACTCTTTATCGAACGATTTTAAACCAATATATTTTGAAAATCAAGTTACTGATCTTAAGCATGCTCTTTTGTGCCACCAGTGTCATGGCACAAACAGGTCAAGGAGAATACCTAGAAGCCAAGCGATTGTTCGAAAAAGGAGAGTATCGAAATGCTCAGAATGCTTTTTCCGCACTTACCACCGACCCGTATTTTGGGACATATTCCTCGTTTTACTTTGCATTGAGTGCTTACCAGCAAGGAAATGTGAAGGTAGCCGTTGATATGTGGACACAGCTACAGCAGCAAGTTCCAAATTGGGACAAAAAAAATGAGATTACGTTTTGGTTGGCTTATGCCTACTTTGAAAGTGAACAGTTTGACAAGGCACTCAACTATGTTGAAAAAATGAACCGAGAGGAGCAAGTCAAGATTGGAGGCGCGCTTATCAGGAAGTTCATAACTCCCAAGCCTTTGCAGATGATCAAAGTGCTGCATGATCAGCACGGGGAAAATGAAGCCTTGGGACGTGTTTATTATGAAAAACTCAATGATCTACCATATTCAAAGCGAGATTTTAAGGAAATAAATCGCTTGGATGAAAAATGGAGTTTCGCTAGCAATGGCATGTCACTGGAATTGTTGCCACTGGTGAAAAAGGACAAATACCGCATTGGAGTATTGCTTCCTTTTGTTTACGATTCTACCAATCTTGATCTTGTATTTCAAAATACCATTGTTATGGATTTGTATCAAGGGATGGTTTTGGCTTGTAAGCAGTTGAAGGATAAGGGAGTGAATTTGGAGCTGGTAGCTTATGATACCAAAAAAAGTGGCGCTGTAACTCAGTCTATCTTAAATAGTTTGCCTCCGGATTACCTTGATCTTATAGTTGGCCCGCTTTATGCCGAACCAGTAAAATTGGTAAAAGCTTATTCTAGCGAAAATGGCGTCAATATGATCAACCCTCTGTCGAGCACTTGGGAGGTGATTAGTAATAATCCGTACGGTTATCTTTTCAAACCTTCTCAAGAGACCATGGCACTCAAGTTGGCAGAATATGCCGATAAGAATCTCTCCAATAAAAACGTGATGATCTTTTATGAAGGCACTGAGCGTGACTCGATCTTCGCCGCTACATACAAGGAGGCAATGCAGCAGGCAGGTTTTAGTATTATTCGGTATCAGGAGCTGACTCAGGAAAGTGCAAAAGAGGTGTTGGATGAGTTGATTGAACAAAAAGAAGTCTACTATACCAAAGCAGAAGCGGACTCTCTTCTTTTACTTAACAGTGGCAGATTTATCAAAGAAAAGCGTTTAAGACCTGCTGACGTAGAGCGGGCGGAAAAATATCCTTACATCCAAAACAACAAGTATCACCCTAGATACTTACCTGTGTCTTACGACGATAATAATCGTGCGGTGACCTATTATGAAAATGTGCTTTTGATAGGAAAAGACTCTATTGGACATATTTTGGGTGCTACATCCAAAAACTTCCTAGCCAATAACTTGATCAGTGCCGTAGAGACCATGGGCGATAGTACTATTCTTTTCGGGTATGGTAGCTGGCTGGACTTTACCATGCTTTCCTATACTCAGTTAGAGAGAATCAATGCCACCCTCGTTCATCCTGATTACATTGATGATTCCAATGTTTCTTATCAGTCTATAAAAAAGAATATTTCTAGTACTTACAAAATAGAGCCTTCATTGTACCACTTTTTGGGTTATGAGATGATCAGCCAGATAGGCCGTCTGATGAAAACCAACGGGGTTTATTTCCAAAGGGGATTGGTGAATGACCGCTTTTATGAAGGCCAAGTACTACAAGGCATTAAATATGGTACTGCAAATGACAACCAAGTGGTGCCATTGGTAAAGTTCGAAAAAGCCGAATTGAAAATTGTGAACAAGGATAGTTATGAGAATTAAAAAGAGTAAGTCCCTATTTGAACAAGCAAAAAAGCACATTCCAGGTGGCGTAAACTCGCCAGTGAGGGCCTTTAAGGCTGTGGGAGGTGATCCTTTGTTTTTCAAATCTGCCAAGGGAGCTTACATGACAGATGAGGATGGAAATTCTTTTATAGATATGATCAACTCATGGGGGCCAATGGTCTTGGGACACGCGCACCCAGAGGTAGAAGCGGCCATCATAGAGGCCGTAAAAAACTCTCCATCCTTTGGCGCCCCAGGAGAGAGAGAGGTGGAGATTGCTGAGTTGATTGCCAAAATGGTGCCGTCTATAGATAAGGTGCGCATGGTGAACTCTGGCACAGAGGCTACCATGTCGGCCATTCGTGTGGCTCGTGGATTTACAGGCAGAGATAAGTTTATCAAGTTTGAAGGTTGCTACCACGGTCATGGCGATTCATTTTTGATTGCGGCAGGTAGTGGTGCGGTGACGATGGGCACGCCAGATAGCCCAGGGGTAACCAAAGGAACGGCTCAAGACACGTTGCTTGCTCCATTCAACGATTTGGAGGCGGTTCGAAAATTGGCAGAAGCCAATAAGGGCGAAATGGCAGCGATCATTGTAGAACCTGTAGCGGGAAACATGGGCTGTGTGTTGCCAAAAGCGGGCTTCCTAGAAGGCTTGCGCACCATTTGCGACCAAGAAGGAATCGTGCTCATCTTCGACGAAGTAATGACGGGTTTCAGACTTGCAAAAGGAGGGGCACAAGAGCGATTAGGAGTGAAGCCAGATCTGACCACTTTGGGCAAAATCATCGGTGGAGGTATGCCTGTTGGCGCTTATGGTGGAAAAACGGAGATCATGGACTTTGTATCTCCGCAAGGACCAGTCTATCAGGCGGGAACGCTCTCAGGAAACCCTGTAGCGATGGCTGCAGGCTTGGCCATTTTGCGAAAGCTGGATTCAGATGCTTCTATTTACCAAAAAATGGAAGACACTACCATTCAACTAGTTGCGGGATATAAAAAATCACTTTCAGCGCTGGGGTTGAACTATACCATCAATCAAATTGGTAGTATGTATAGCCTGTTCTTCACGAACGAAACCGTAACTGATTTCGAAATAGCCAAACGTTGCGATACGCAGCTTTTCGGTAAGTATTTTAGAAATATGCTGGAAAATGGTATCTATCTCGCTCCATCTCAGTTTGAGACCTTGTTCGTTTCAGCAGTGCTAGGAGAGGAAGAGATTGCGAAGATTATCGCGGCAAATGAGAAGAGTTTGAAAGCGGTGATGTAATCACAATGCATACCCAAGGTTTGAGAAAATCCAACACTCTATGAATAACCCATGACCTGGATTCCTATTTTGATTGTGAGTGGCGTGTTTATTGGCATTCCATTGATCGTTACGGAACGCAACGCGAAGTATTTGATCTCTGGCTACAATACCATGTCAGAAAAGGAGCGCGAGCAATTCGACCTCAAAGGCTACTTGCCCTTTATGAAAAAAGTGTTGATCCCACTCGGCGTAGTGGTGTTAGTGCAAGCTTTGGTTTTTCAGTTAATGGGAAAAATGCATTTTGCCATCTTTGGTATGCTGCTACTCCTCCTCACTATTGTGCCAATATTTGTAATTAAAAGTCAAAAATTCGATCATAATAAGAAAGGTGCAACAAGAACCACTGCTTACGTGGTAGCAACCATTTGCTTGGTGATATTGATCGGGATTATTGTGGGTTTTTATTATTCCACAAGACCCAATGAAATAGACATTACAGAAAAGCATGTGGTTATTACGGGTTCTTATGGTACGCAAATGGCCATTGACGATATTGACACGGTTTATATGGTGACAGACTTACCAACAATCAAGATGAAGGTAAATGGATTTGCCGCTGGCGGCTATAGCAAAGGAAAGTTTCGATCCTCTGAGGGCATCATAAACTTGTATCAATCCCCTGATTCGGAGGATTATCTCAAAATAACCACCAGTCAGGGCAATTACTTTTGGGGAGGCACGGAAACTCAGGTCAAACAAAAGTTGGAGCTATTGTTAAGAGACTGATAAGGAGTTAGATCACGGTAATTTCAGTGGCGTCTTGTTTATTTCTTTTCCTGTTGTATTTTTGAATAATATTCAGTTTCAATTGTAATATACTGCTATGATCTCTCTCTCTACTAAAGCTACCATTGTATTGCTGTGCGCAATTGTTTTTACAAATGCATCACACGCTCAGATTAATCTCAAAGGCAAATTCGAAAAAAAAGCCGATCAGGCCATTGATGATTTTCTCTTTGGGAAAAAGAAGGATGAACCTTCAACCACAAACGATACACAAGCATCGAATGAATATTCAGCTTCCAACAGCTCTAATGAGTCTGGTTCTTTGGGGAACTACTCTAGAGAATCCGTCAATTATGGGAGCTTAAGTGCCTCTCAGGTTGTTAATTTTAGGGACTTGATCAACTTCTTGCCAGACCAGTTTGGTGGCTATAGTTTATATGAAAAGCCTGAAGGTGCTACGACCAGATACGGGGAATTTACCTATAGTACCGGGGCAAAGAACTACAAAGACGGAAACAAGGAATTAAGCGCTTCTATTTTTGATTACCTCAAAGTAGGCGCATTGCTCTCTGGTTACGTCAATCAATATGAATATGAGTCCTCTGAGGGCATCATGAAATCTATTGAAGTGAAAGGTCAGCCAGGATGGTTTACTGCCAACTACGAATCGGGAGAAACCAGCATGACGCTCATCGCCAATGATCGCTTCTTGATCGTGGTGGCTGGGGAAGGCTTGGATGAAAGCACGCTACGAGGTTATTTTTCGACCATGGATATAGAAAGATTGCCAAATTCGGTGGAGACTGAAGAGGAGTAAGGCAAGACGTGAAATGATTTTTTCCACCCCCAAGCCCCCGCCCAGCGGGGGATAAAATAGCAGTTAAAAAGCCGCATGTTTAAATCAATGTATAAGTGGTTATGTTGCTAGATACTCCGACGTAATTATATCTTAGCCCTGAAAGGGCCAGGGAAAGGATGCTTATGGTTTTTGTCTCCATTTTTTCTTTTCGCCATGTTGTTTTTTGGCTTGAATGCGCTTGTTTACAGACGATCTTGAGGGCTTGGTTTTTTTTCTAATTTTCGGAATGAAAAAGACGCTTTTCAGTAGTCGATCGAGTTTTCTAAAGGCATCCTCTTTGTTTTTAAGTTGCGATTTATACGTTTCCGCCGTGATGATCAATTCTCCCTCTTTAGTAAGCTGAGACCCTATTTTTTCAAGAATACGTTCTTTTTCACTAGCCGTAAGCGCTATTGATTCTACAACATTAAATCGCAGCATGACTTTGGTCTCTACCTTATTTACATGCTGACCACCTGACCCACCACTACGGGCAGTGATCAACTTAATTTCAGATTTTATACGCGAGATAGGAATGGAATGGCTCATAGGATAAATCTCAAGATAGGGAAGATTTGGCTTGACTATGGTCAAATCAATGAAAAAAGGCGATATGACTGGTTGGTGAGAATGAAAAGATGAAAGATGAAAGGATTGAAGATTAAAGTGGAGAATTAAGAATTGAAGGTTTTCCATCCTTTAGTCATTGACTGGCGCACGGCTAGTGGCCGTGCGCGACTTGTCCGCACCTTAGGGAATCCTAGCCGCCAGCTAGATGTACGTTTTCTGTCTGGTTTGAGATTAGGATTCTCTACGAGGGGCACGCCTAGTGAATAACTGGTTAATGGGGCACGCCTAGTGGGGCACGGCCAGTGAGTGACTGGTTGGTGAGAATTGAAAGTGGTAAGGTGAAAACAGAAGACAAAAGCGTATGTTGTCTCATGGAATACGTTGACACCCAAAGCTGTGGATAACTTTTTTAACTTGTAAAATTATGACAGTTGAAGAGAGACGCAGAAGGAGATTCAGTGAGGAATTTCGAAAGGAGCAAGTTGCTTTATTTGAGTCAGGAGAGATCACAATAAGAGAGATTTCGGATATCTATGAAGTGAAAGCTGCGACGGTAAGAATTTGGATTGGTCAGTACGGTAAAACGCAATTACCTAAGCCTATATTGATTACTTCGGCCAAGGATATCAATCACACGCGAGAATTAGAAAAGGAGAATAAAAAGCTCAAGGAGATTATAGGAGATCAGCAGGTGGAGTTGATATATAAAAATCAATTGCTCAAGGTTATGAGTGAGCGATTGGGGAAGGATTTTGAAAAAAAATGATACTCCCACTACTGACAGCAATCAGATCAACTCAGTGTGACCACCAAATAGCCATGGAACAATTCTATCGTTATTTAGGCATCACCAGGCAGGCCTATTATCAAGCTATATCCAGAGAAGCTCCGAAGAAGATTCAGATTGCTGAAATGATCAAACTTGTCAAAGAATACCGATCAAAGCATGACCGTAGAGCAGGGTCAAGATCTCTATATTATAACCTAGAAATTAAGACCAAATTTGATATTGGGATCTCCAAGTTTGAACAATTGATGTCGCAGGCAAACATGTCACTTGTCCCTTTGCGAATTAATGTGGTCACCACAAAATCATCCCTACAAAGCTGGAATTACAACAATTTAGCATCAGGGCTTATTATTAGAGGCATCAATGAATTAGTAGTGGGAGACTTGACTTATGTGGTAATTGGATCTGGCAGGTACTTCTTATTTTGCTTAACAGATGTATATAGTGCAAGAATTGTTGGTTACCATTTAGCAGAAAGAATGAGAGCAGTCGAGGCAAAAAATGCTTTTGATATGTGGGTAAAATTACGATCAGGAACAGCCTTGAAAAGCTGTATCCATCATACAGATGGAGGGTCTCAGTACTTTTCTCAATTGTATTTATCGGCTATTAATGCGTTGAAAATCAAAGTGAGTGTGGCTGAAAACTGCTTGAAAAATGGGTACGCAGAACAACGCAATGGACTGATTAAACACCATCTCTTACCAACAATTGAGCTATCAAAAGGCAAGACTTTATTCAAAGAGATAGCTCGCGTCATTCACACATATAATCATGATAGAAAACAAGAAAATTTAAATTGGCTTAGTCCAGTAAGTTATGAAGAACAAAAAAAGCATGTTGAAAAGCAGATTTTTAAGTTTAAGAAAGATTGATTTGGGTTTTAGGAGGCATAAACCGACAAAAAATTCAGGCAAAAAGGAAGGTGACCTAAAGTACTTTGGGTACTTTTAGGTCACCTAAAAACAAACTTTTCAGTCGATCAGAATTATTCCTTGGAAGGTTGCTCCCCAGCAGAGCCTCCCGCCGCTTCGTTCTGATAGATTTAAATGTAAAAACTACCGACTATTTAAAACCAATTAGTTATTCACAGTTTTTAGGCTTTAGGTCGGAAGCCTGTCAACCTATTTCATGAGGACTCAGTACAGCGTACAGCGTAATGCGTACAGCGCATTGCGAGTTGAAAGCCCAAAAGCCCAAAAGCCCAAATTAAACCTTCTCCTTAATCCACTCTCTCGCATTGGCGAATGGCTCCATCCAAGGAGTTACGTCCATGCCTTTGATCTCACGGTTGTGCGGCCAGTTCCATGAGAAGAGCGAACGCTCCAAGTGAGGCATGATGGCTACATGGCGGCCATCTTTAGACGCTACAGCCGCCGCACCAAAATCACTTCCGTTAGGATTGCCAGGGAAGGTATCGTAAGCATACTTTACAGGAATCACATAATCGCTCGCCGATCCTGGAAGCTCGAAGCGACCTTCTCCGTGTGCTAGCCAGATACCCAATCTGCTGCCCGAAAGTGATTTGAAGAGTACGGTTTCGTTTTCTTCTATCACCACATCTATAAACGCCGACTCAAACTTACCTGTGGCATTGTGTTTCATCTTAGGGTGATCATCGCCCATTTCAGGATAGATCACGCCCAGTTCCATCGCCACTTGGCAGCCGTTGCATACACCCAAGCTTAGTGTGTCTTCTCGCTTGTAGAATTTGTCTAGCGCCGTTTTGGCTTTTTCGTTGAATACGAAAGAACCCGCCCAGCCTTTGCCAGAGCCTAGTACATCCGAATTGGAGAATCCTCCTACGAACACGATCATGTTTACGTCTGAGAGGTCTTCACGTCCTGACACTAAGTCGGTCATATGTACGTCTTTCACATCGAAACCAGCCAGATAGAGCGCATAAGCCATCTCACGGTCGCCGTTCACACCTTTTTCTCTGATGATCGCTGCGCGAATGCCAGACTTTTCTTTTCTGTTTGGATTCAATCCCAAGTCACTCATTTTTCCTGTGAATGCCTCTGAGAATGAATAGGAGAGTGGTTGCGATTTGTAATTGGTATATCGAGCTTTTGCCAACTCAGACTTGGTTTGTGCCTGATCCAAGAGATAAGAGGTTTTGTACCAAACATCTCTCATGCTATCTATGTCAAGACTAGTGTTCCACTTTCCTTGTGTGATGGCGACTGTTCTGTCGCTGGTCACTGTGCCCAGCTCAAAGCAATTGGCGCCATGCTTCTCTAGGATAGCACTTACTTTTTCTGCGTCACTGTATTGAATGACTACCGCAGGATTTTCAGCAAAAAGCACCTTGATAATATCTTCTTCACCAAAACCCGCAAGGTCTACTTTTAAGCCGCCTTTTTGGTTGGGGAAGTTCATTTCTAATAGTGTGGTGATCAATCCACCTGCCGAAACATCATGTCCCGCATGAATCAATCCTTCTTTGATCAACTCTTGCAGCGCATTGAAAGCACTCTTGACAATACCCGGAGTAGTATCAGGGCATTCGCTACCTATGTATGCATTGGCTTGTGCAAAAGAGCTTCCTCCCAGTTGCAACTCAGAAAGCGAGAAGCTGACATAAGCCAGTTTGCTATCTGCAAATCTGGTGTCTATGTTCGGGTTCACCGTTTTGGTAATATCCGAAACTTGAGATACAGAGCTGATAATCACCGTACCCGGAGCAAGCACCTTCTTGTCTGGATATTTCTGCGCCATAGAGAGGGAGTCTTTGCCCGTTGGGATATTGATACCCAAATTAGAAGCGAATGAACTCAAATCCTTTACCGCTTCATATAGTCGGGCATTTTCACCTTCGTTTTTCGCTGGCCACATCCAGTTAGCACTGAGGGAAATTCCCTTCAATCCGTGTGTGAGAGATGCCCATACCACGTTGGTCAATGCTTCGGCTACTGCCAATCTGGAACCTGCGCCAGCCTCGATGAGTGCGGCTATGGGCGCATGACCGATAGAGGTAGCAATTCCTTTTTTGTTTTTATAATCGGTGGCCATCACCGCCACGTTGTTGAGCGGCAGTTGTATTTCTCCAGTCGTTTGCTGCGTCGCTACTTTTCCTGTTACCGATCTGTCCACTTTGTTGGTGAGCCAGTCTTTGCAGGCAACCGCTTCTAGTTGGAGCACGGCATGCAGGTATTCCGTCAGGTTTTTAAGATCGTAATCCTTATCTGCGTAGTAGGTGTCTGGAGTTTTGTCTGTTAGGATCGTTTTTGGTGAAGAACCAAACAGATGCTCCAATTTAAGGTCGAAAGGCTTTTGCTCTTGCCCCTTACGGGAAAACTGCAATTCCATTTTTCCGTTTGTCGTACCTACTTCATAATAAGGGGCTCGCTCACGTTCGGAAACGTTTTTGAGGTACTCTGTTTTCGATGCGTCTATCACCAGACCCATGCGCTCCTGGGACTCATTTCCGATCAATTCTTTGTCCGAAAGGGTAGGGTCGCCAACAGGGAAAGCATCCAAGTCAAAGTCTCCACCAGAGTCTTCTACCAATTCAGAAAGACAGTTGAGGTGACCTCCAGCACCGTGATCGTGAATAGACACAATCGGATTTTCATCCAACTCAGCCATGGCTCGAATGGCATTGCAGACCCGCTTTTGCATTTCAGGGTTGGATCGTTGCACGGCGTTCAACTCCAGCGATTGGGAGAATGCACCTGTGTCCACAGAAGATACGGCGCTACCACCCATTCCTATGCGGTAATTGTCACCACCAAGGATCACCACTTTCTCGCCAGTACCAACCTTTTTCTTGATCGCATTGGCTTTTTTACCATAGCCAACGCCACCTGCCTGCATGATTACTTTGTCGAAACCTTGTGTTTGGCCGTTTTCTTCATGCTCGAAGGTGAGCACGCTACCAGAGATCAGCGGCTGACCAAACTTGTTGCCATAATCACTTGCTCCATTGGAAGCTTTGATCAAAATGTCTTTTGGACTTTGGTAGAGCCACTTGCGAGGAGCAAGGCTTTCTTCATGTTTTTTGCCCGGCTCTAGTCGGGAGTAAGAAGTCATGTAAACGGCAGTACCTGCTAGCGCAAAGCTCCCTTGTCCACCAGCCATACGGTCTCTGATTTCTCCTCCAGATCCTGTGGCAGCACCGTTGAATGGCTCTACTGTGGTTGGGAAGTTATGTGTTTCGGCTTTCAATGAAATGACAGACTCATAGTCTTTGGTCTCAAAGTAGTCTGGCTTGTCTTGGGTCGCAGGGGCGAATTGCTCCGCTACTGGCCCTTCTACAAAAGCTACATTGTCTTTGTATGCCGATACGATAAAGTTGGGATTGTCCTGAGAGGTCTTTTTGATCCATTTGAAAAGAGACAATTCTTGCTCTTTTCCATCGATGATGAACGTACCGTTGAATATTTTGTGACGGCAGTGCTCTGAGTTGATTTGAGAAAAACCAAAAACTTCAGAGTCAGTAAGCGGTCTGCCTATTTCTTTAGCTACATTTTCTAGAAAGGCGATTTCTTCATCGCTCAGTGCCAATCCTTCGGATTCATTGTAGGTCTTCAAGTCTTCAATTGATTCTATGCCTTTAGGCTCAATATTCAACGTGAAGATGTCTGACCCGATTTCGTCATATTTTTGCTGGAGCATCGGGTCAAATTCCTTTACATCTGTCTGGAACAATTCTATTCTAAAAAGTCCCTCCACACCGGCATTTTGTGCAATCTCCACGGCATTAGTACTCCACGGAGTAATCATTTCTTTTCTCGGCCCTACAAAATCACCTTTCACGAAGGTTTCTTTAATAGGGGCGGCACCTGAAAAGAGCCATGTGAGCGTCTTTAAGTCTTGATCAAGCAATGCTTTTTGACTACCAACAACGTAAAATTGGGAACTATTTTTTTTGAAAATATAAATCATGAAAGGCCTTTGAATTACAACCGCAAAAATAGAATAATCTACTAAAGATCACTCACCTTTTAGCAAACTTGAAACAAGGCTTTTTGAAGTTTTAATCATTTGGTGGTGCTTGGCATCTACCACATGTATTTTTAGGTTGGGTAGACTATCTAATATGTGCCGCATTTCTTCCACTTTCAAAATGGCGTCCTTGCTGCCAAGGATCACGTGCGCTTCACCTCGTAATTGTTGAAATATTGGACGAAGGTCGGATAGTTGCTGCTGAAGTGGCTTGAAGTAGGTCCATGTTCGATAAACCTGCTTTCGTCTCGCGGCGGTAGGCAGTTCATTTCGTGCAAAACGAACCAGCGTATTGGAAGCCAGATGGGTCTTTTCTAGAAAATTGAGTGTACCGTCAAACAGTCGATCATTGGACATAAGCTCTTTAAACAGCCAGTTACCGAGAGGATGTGTGGCTATGCGATACCAAAACGGGCGAATGATGCCATCTGGAGCGAGTAGGATCATGTGCTCTATTCGCTCGTGGAGCTGAGGTAATAATGCCAGAATAAACCTTCCGCCTAAACTAAAACTGAGCAGGGAGAATTGTTCAATCTGTTTTGATAATAAAAAATCTTTGAAGTCTTCCAGCCATTCTTTAGCTGTGAGTGTCCTATCGGCTCTGTTGGCTTTTTCCATGATAGTAAAGGTCAAAAAAGTAGATTTTATAACCTCTTATGTTTTCAGCGTAGGATGAAAAGGCTGAGTGATCTTGTCCAAAACCATGAAAACATATTAAATGCCGGGAATCACTTCCATGAGTGATGTAATGCAAGGAGGTCTGCGACATTTGAAACTTTATTTAGTAATTAATGAAAAAATAATAAACCTTTTACAACCTATCAGATTCTTGTACGTAGAAACTCAGGAAACTTTGAAAATACCAAAAGTTTCCTGAGTTTTGCACTCGAACACAAAAAGCTAGTTAGTGAAGGACAAGATAATAGAAGGCGCGGAGAAATTATTTTTTCAATACGGGGTACGCTCTGTATCTATGGATGATGTGGCGCGTGAGCTTTCTATGTCTAAAAAGACCCTATATCAATACTTTACCAACAAAGAGGAATTGGTGACGGAGGTAGCTCGCACGCACTTGATTGAGGAGAAGAGGGAGTTTCAGTGCATTGCTCGAAATGCAAATAATGCCTTGGAAGAACTCTTTAGTATCTCAAAATGTCTGCGCGAGCATATGCAAGACATGAACCCGGCCTTGATGTATGACTTACAGAAATATCATCCTGAGGCATGGCAGCATTTTCTGTCATATAAAAATGAGTTTCATCACGCGGTTCTGTCATTGATAATATACGCCGAGGTAAAGCTGAAGGCTATTATAGATCAGAGATAGACGAAAATGTAATTGCTACCATCCGCGTGGAGATCATACAAATGAGTTTTGATTAACATTTGTTTCCAAAAGTCAGAGTTTAAGATGATAGATGTACAAATGCAGGTCTTCGAGCATTTCGTCTATGGTCTATTAACGCCCCAAGGATACGAAAAATACAAGGGTTACTATGCTGTGGCATTCAATCCTCCAACATTCAATCACGAATAATTTAAACAATGCTATATATAAACACCGCTAATCAACTCGCTATTTTTTCTACAAAACCAAAACCTATTTTTATGAGAATAAAGTATTTCGTTTTGCTACTCAGTCTGCTGCCAATTGTGGGTTGGGGACAAAGCAAATCAGCAACGAACGTCTTTACTGTTCAGCAGTGCGTCGATTATGCACTAGAAAATGCCACGGGTGCTAAAAATGCCTTGCTCGACGAGCAGTCTGCTAATGCTAAGGTAAAGGAGACCATTGGAATTGGATTACCACAGATTAGCGGCTCGGTCACCGCTCAGCACAGTCCTGAGCTGCAGCGTTTTTATGGGCGATATAGCCCAGGTGCGAGTATAGGGCCAACTGCTGATCAGGCCGCTCAAGCGGGAATTAACCCTGGGGATGTATTTGCGGCACAAAACTTTTTTCAACTTCAAAGTGCCGGAGATGCCAATTTAAGTATCAATCAATTGATTTTCAATGGCTCTTATATCGTAGGGGTACAAGCCTCTCAAGCATATAAAGAATTGGCAGTAAAGCAAGCCAATAAAACGAAAGGTGACATAGCATCTGATGTGGCCAAATCATACTTCAATGTATTGATCAATAAGGATCGTTTAGATCTTTTCACGGCAAACCTTGCTCGGCTAGATACACTTTATAGAAATACGGTGGCCATGAATGAAAATGGTTTTGCCGAAGCAATTGAAGTAGACAGACTGAAGGTTTCTTTAAATAATTTAAGATCAGAAAAGCAGAACATTGAAAATTTAAATGTTTTGTCGATGCGTTTATTAAAGTTTCAAATGAATTATCCTTTGGATCAACCTCTAGAGCTGGCAGGTAAAATAGAGGACGTGTTAAATGTGGTAATCGAGCCAATAGAAGATGAATTGGCATATGGTAACCGTCCTGATTATCAAGTGCTAATGGCCAACCAAAAACTGCAAGAACTGAATTTAAAAAACAAGTATGCAGAGGCACTGCCAACCATTGGAGCTTTTGCCAACCTAGGTTACAGCACACAATCACCAACATTTGGCGGCATATTTTCAACACAAAGTGATTTTCCTGAAGCCGAAGGTGCTGGGTCCAGATAAGTGGTATAACTATTCCACTGTTGGGCTAAGGTTGAGTTGGAACATATTCACAGGTCTTCAGAGAAACTATCAGATTCAGCAGCAGCAGATTGAGTTAGAAAAGATCGAAAACAATGTAGCACAGTTTGAGAATATGATTGAAGTTGAGGTTGTAGATGCTCGCCTTACCTTGAGCAATGCCTTGGACAGATTGGCAGTTCAAAGAGAAAATAAGGAATTGGCGGAACGCATATATCAGATTTCTCAAATCAAATATGAAGAGGGCGTAGGGTCTAATCTAGAGGTGGTGGATGCCGACAATGGCTTGAAAGAAGCTCAAACCAATTACTACAATTCACTTTTCGAAGCAATAATTGCTAAAATAGACCTGAGCATGGCCTTGGGAGTAAACAAAAAATAATAAGCACATTCATCAATAAGATACATCACAATGAAAAAATCATTACTAATCCTAAGTGCACTTAGTTTCTTCTTCTTAGTGGGGTGCGGAAGCGAAAAATCTACTCAAGAACTTGTAGAAGAAGGCGACCTTGAAACTATAAGAGCCAAAAAGAAAGAGTTGACAGAAAAGCAAAAGGACATCAATACTGAAATTTCCCTTCTTGACTCTGTAATTGAGAGCAAGTCAGGTGCAAAAAAATTGCCTTTGATAACCACTTTTGAGGCTAGTGTACAGAAGTTTCAGCATTACGTAGAGCTTCAAGGAGACGTTGCAACAAGGCAAAATGTACTGATCTACCCTGAAGTATCGGGAGTTTTGGTCAAAGTAAACGTTTCAGAAGGGCAAAAAGTGAGCAAAGGTCAGGTCTTGGCAACCATTGCTGACGGAGGACTCAGTAGCCAGTTGTCTCAATTGAAAACACAATTGGCACTTTCGGAGACTACTTATAAAAGACAATCAAAGTTGTGGGAACAAAAAATTGGATCTGAAATCCAATTCCTTCAGGCAAAATCCAATTACGAATCGCAAAAAAGCGCAGTTGATCAATTAGAAAGTCAGCTAGCAAAATTCTATGTTAGAGCTCCTTTTTCAGGAATAATTGATGATGTAATAAAAGATCAAGGAACAGTAGTTTCCCCAGGGCCAGGCGCTGAGATTTTTAGAATTATAAACCTTTCTGATATGTATTTGGAAGTAGCTGTTCCAGAAACCTACATAGCGAGCATAGATGAAGGAACTAAAGTAAAGGTCTATTTTCCTGTATTGGATAAGAATATTGATTCAAAAGTGAGACAGACTGGTAATTATATCAACCCAAACAATAGATCTTTTAACGTTGAAATTGGAATTCCAAATAATGATAAGCAAATTAAACCCAACATGACAGCCAAGGTGAAGATTGCAGATTATTTGAAAGAGGATGCGATCATGATCCCACAAAGTGTGATATCTGAAAATTCTAAAGGTGAACAATACGTGTTTGTGGCATCAAAAATTAACAAAGATGGAATCGGTGTGGCGGACAAACGAATTATTACCACAGGTAAGACGCAAGGAGATTTTGTTGAAGTGACATCTGGCTTAAAAGCGAGTGAAAAAATTGTGCAAGAAGGCGCCAGAAGTGTGAAGGACGGCCAAGAAGTTAAAATCTTAACTAAGTAGTAGATGAGTAAGCAAGAAAAAAATGTAAATAAGGAGTTTGGGATGGCCTCATGGGCCATTGATAACCCGTCGGTTATCTATGTGATGATCGCCATATTTTTCTTCGTTGGTTTATCGGCCTACTTCGCTATGCCGCGTGAAAACTTTCCTGAAATAAAGGAGACGAAGATTTATGTAAGTACACCTTTTCCTGGCAACACGGCAGAGGATATTGAGCGACTCATTACTGATGCACTAGAGGATGAGCTCAAAAACGTGAGTAACGTGGTAGAAATTACCTCTACTTCGCAGGAGGATTACTCGATCATTACAATTGAATTTGATGAGGAAATATCCGTAGAAGCCGCAAAGCAACGCGTAAAGGACAAGGTGGATGGCGAAAAGGCCAATGAGGACTGGCCATTATTCAATGGAGCCAAGGTTGAGCCAAATGTTTTCGACCTCAATCTGTCTGAGGAAATTGCCATGATGAACATCAATATTTCAGGTGATTATCCTATAGATAAATTGAAGGAGTTTGGTGAGTATTTGGAAGAGGAGATTGAAGATTTGCCACAAATTAAGGGTGTGGATATTCGAGGAGCTCAGGAGAAGGAGGTAGAAGTAGCGGTGGATATCTACAAAATGATGGCAGCCAAAGTTAGTTTTGATGATATCCTTGGCGCGATTAGCAATGGCAATATGACCATGTCTGCTGGTAACTTGAAGGTTAGCGACCAGCGAAGAACGATCAGAATCTTAGGAGAAATAGAAAATCCTGCTGACTTGAACCAATTCGTGGTAAAGTCCGAGGGTGGGAATCCTGTCTATCTTAAGGATGTAGCTACGGTGGCTTTTCAAGAAGAGGATAAGACGACTTATGCTAGGGAATTTGGCCATAGTGTGGTTATGCTTGATGTGAAGAAGCGCGCGGGAAAAATATGATTGAAGCAGCCAATAGAATCGGGGACATCATAGAAGATGCCAAGGCCAATCACTTTCCTCAAGATCTGAATATTTCTATTGCCAATGATGCGGCACCTCGTACCCTCAATCAGGTAGATGACTTGGTCAATAATATCATTTTTGGTATCCTTTTGGTTGTTACTGTTCTGATGTTTTTCCTAGGCTTTAGAAATGCCTTATTCGTAGGTTTTGCGATCCCAATGTCCATGTTTATGTCCTTTATGATCTTGTCAGCATTGGGATATACGCTCAATACCATGATTCTTTTCGGGTTGATCATGGGGTTAGGGATGCTCGTGGATAATGGAATTGTAGTGGTTGAAAATGTTTATCGCTTGATGGAGCATGAGGGAATGACCAGAATCCAAGCTGCGAAAAGGGGTATTGGTGAAATAGCCTATCCTATTATCATCTCAACAGCAACCACAGTAGCAGCCTTTGTTCCACTAGGTCTATGGCCAGGAATTATGGGGCAATTCATGAAGTATTTCCCTATCACGCTATCGGTTGTTCTTGGATCATCTTTGTTTGTGGCCATCTTCATGAACTCAATGTTGGTTTCTCGCTTTATGGAAATCGGGGACAAGGAGCTCACAAGAAAGCAGCTTATTCGCGTGACAATTTTGCTTGTTGGGTTTGGTGTATTCATCATGTTTGTAGGTGGTGCAATGCGCGGTTTAGGATCATTGATGATCGTGACGGCATGTATGTTTTGGGTGTACAAGTATGCGGTTAAGCGTATTTCTAATGGTTTCCAAAGAACTGCTTTGGTTAAATTTGAAAAGTTTTACGAAAGACGAATTACCCATGCTATAAAAGGTGGAAATGTATATTGGTATTTCGGTATCACTTTCGTGACTTTGATTGCAGCATTTATGCTTTTTGGAATGTCAATAGGAGCAGGAAGGACGAAAATTGAATTTTTCCCTGACAATACTCCGAATCAGATCATCGTCTACATAGAATACCCACAAGGAACAGCTATTGAAAAAACCAATGAAATCACTCTGGATATTGAAAAACGAGTGTATACTATTATCAATGATGAGGAATATATTGTAGATGGTAAGAATGTGCTTGTAGAGGCTGCTGTATCCCAAGTAGGTGAGGGGGCTGGAAACCCTATGACAGATGGTGGGTCTGCCGCAGAAATGCCTCACAGGGGTAAGTTTGAGGCGTCTATGCGGGAGTTTAAGTATCGCAATGGAAAAGACTCTGAAAAGCTTCGAGAACGTATTCAAAACGCGCTAAGAGGTGTCTATCCTGGAGTTGCTATTTCTGTAGAAAAGGATGCCGCAGGGCCACCTGCTGGCTACCCTATCAATATAGAAATAGAAGGGCCAGATTATGACGAACTCATCATGACCGCTGAGAAAATGCGTAATCATATCAACACAAAGAATATTGGTGGTATCGAGGAGTTGAAAATAGATGTGAATAAAAGCAAACCATCTTTAGAGGTAGTAGTAGATAGGGAAAAAGCCGGAGAGCTTGGAGTCGCTGTTGGCCAAGTAGGTAGACAGCTTAGACGATCATTATTTGGTGAGAAAGCGGGTATTTATAAGGAAGATGGTGAAGATTATGATATCAACATAAGATTCAACGATGAAAATAGATATAATACCAGCGCTATATTCAACCAAAATATCACATTTAGAGATCAGTCTTCTGGTAGGATAAAGGAAGTGCCTATTTCATCCATAGCTTCTTACAGAAATACCTCTGGATTTAGCGCCATCAAACATAAGGATACAAAACGAGTGGTTACTGTATATTCAGGACTTCAACCAGGCTTTACCGATGCAGGTGCAATTGTAGCAGAGATTCAAGAAGGTATGCAAGATTTTTCTGAGTTGCCAAAAGGAGTAAGAATTGACTACACTGGACAGATTGAGGAACAAAATAAGCAGATGGCATTTTTGATGGGAGCCTTTTTTACAGGACTAGGTTTGATTATGCTTATTCTGATCTTTCAATTCGGAGGAATTTCAAAGCCAGCAATCATTATGATTGCGATATTCTTGAGCTTTATTGGCGTGTTCGGAGGTTTGATTATTACAGGATGGTCATTTGTAATTATGATGACGATGATGGGAATCATTTCATTGGCTGGTATTGTAGTTAATAATGGCGTGGTGCTCTTGGATTATACCCAATTGCTTATTGATAGAAGGAAGCAGGATATGAATTTAGAGGATGATCAATATCTACCTAAAGATGAAGTGGCGGAAATTGTTATCAAAGGAGGAGGAGCGAGATTGCGTCCTGTTATCTTGACTGCCGTTACTACCGTGCTAGGTCTTATTCCTTTAGCTATTGGACTCAATGTGGACTTTTTCTCATTATTCACAGAGTTTGATCCTAAGATTTATATCGGTGGAGACAATGTGATTTTCTGGGGACCACTTGCTTGGACGGTTATCTTCGGATTGATTGTAGCCACCTTCCTTACATTGATTATTGTGCCGGTTTTGTTTACGATTGTTTACAGAATCAAATACAGACTTTTTGCTGGAAAATCTGAGTCATAAATATTAGTTAAATCCACACGATCATCGGTGCGAGCCGATGATCGTTATTTTTTGTAGGTATGAATAATAGAATCTATTGGATCATCTCTTTTTGTGTGTTGTATTTTTTGTTCGACTGGTACATCGTGCAAGCTGTGAGAGTAGCCATTGCTGACTTCTCACCGAATAGCAGGAGAGCCATACTTATCTCTTACTATGCCATTTCTATTTTCTTTTTTGTAGGAGCTCTACTTTACAACATTCTTGATCCCATAGCATTCAAGAGTTTTAAACTTTTTCTCTTTGCAGGGTTTTTTATCCTATTCATTTCCAAATTTTTCACCATTCTTTTTCTTGCAATAGATGATCTACGCCGAGGAGTAACTGCTTTGGTCAATCTACTGCCTCTCCAAAAGGAGGCTCCTTATGATGCCTCTAGATCCAAGTTTATGAGTACTGCGGCATTGGTAGCAGGAACTGTTCCCCTTGCAACCATGAGCTTTGGAATCCTCTCAGGAGCGCATGACTATCGGGTACGCAAAAAGACGCTTGTATTAAAGAACCTTCCAAAAGCATTTGACGGCATTCGCATCGCTCAGATTTCAGATATTCATACCGGAAGCTTTTTCAATAAAACTGCCGTGTCAGGAGGAGTAGATATGCTCAATGACCAGAAGGCGGATATAGTCTTTTTTACTGGTGACTTGGTCAATAATCAAAGTGATGAAGCCAAACCCTATTTGGATATTTTCAAAAAGGTAAAAGCTCCAATGGGTGTCTTTTCCACCATGGGCAACCATGATTATGGAGATTATAATCAATGGCCGAGCGCGGCAGCAAAGCAAAAAGATATTGAGCAGCTTCATGAAATGCATAGGTACATGGGGTGGGATATTTTGCTCAATGAAAATAGAGTCATTAAAGAAGGAGCCGATCAAATGGCCATTCTCGGATTAGAAAACTGGGGAGAAGGGCGTTTTTCTAAGTATGGAGATATGGAGAAAACGATGCTGGGAGTAGAGGAGGTGCCATTCAAACTACTCCTTTCCCATGATCCTAGCCATTGGGATGCTCAAGTACGTCAGCAGTATCAGAATGTTGATTTAACACTTGCAGGTCATACGCATGGTATGCAGTTCGGCGTGGAAATTGGAGACTTTAGATGGAGTCCTTCACAATACATTTACAAGCGTTGGGCGGATCTTTATCAGGAAGGGGATCAGTTTCTGTACGTCAATCGCGGATACGGTTTCATTGGCTATCCAGGCCGAGTGGGGATTCTGCCTGAGATTACCGTGCTCGAATTGAAGTCGGTTTAACTAGGTTTAAAGTGGGAGTAGTTATTTGCATTTTCTAATAATTATCTCGTTCATGGTCAGCTAAAATTGGTTGAATTTAGAAACAGAACTCACCAAGGAAAATAAAAACTTTCGATTTAGCACTCCCCGTGGTAATCAACTTGGTATTCAAGTTCTGAGGAATAAAAGTTGTTTGAATTGCATTAAACTTGTAGAAAAAACAAAGTCTTCTGAATGCGAATTCATATCAATACTACAAAACATTTCTTTAAGGAGACAGTGTGGAATACACCCTTAAATTCTCTTCCAAAGGGCAAGGCGTTTTTGTATCGTCAGATTCGCATTTTCATGATTACTTTCTCGGAGTTTGAAAAAGATAAATGTTCTGATAAGGCCTCTGCATTAACGTATTTCTCACTCCTTTCAGTAGTGCCTGTAGCTGCCATGGCTTTTGGAATCGCTACGATATTCAGTTTAGATGAATATTTAAAGGAGGAACTGCAACGTTACTTTGCTGGACAGCAAGAGGTTATGGAATATACGCTGGAATTTGCTGACAAAATGTTAGCGACATCTAGCGGCGGAGTTATCTCAGGTATCAGTGCGCTTTTTCTGTTTTATGCAGTTGCACGCTTACTAAATAACATCGAGCGAGCATTTAATGATATTTGGAATACGGCTCAAGGCAGATCTATAAAACGTAAGATTACCGACTATATGTCATTTATGCTTTTAGGGCCAATTATTTTGATTGTGTCTGGCTCGATGACTGTTTTTATTGCAGATACTATTACTGAAGTAACAGAGAGTTTGAGGTTTTTGGGCTTTTTGAGACCAGTCATATCGCTTCTGCTTGGTGTCATTCCGTATTCCCTCATTTGGTTTCTACTGGCTTTGCTTTACATTGTTTTTCCTAATGCTACTGTCAAAATGAGATCTGCACTCACAGCAGGAGTGGTGGCAGGTACAGCATTTCAAGTGACACAATTTCTTTGGATTAAGGGGCAAGTCCTTTTGTCAAATTACAGTGTGATTTATGGAAGTTTTGCCGCATTGCCATTGTTCCTTATTTGGCTACAACTCAGTTGGACAATTTTACTTCTTGGCGCTGAATATTCTTTTGCGTTGCAGCATCATGGAGTATGGAATTACTCAGATGATGACGAGACACTAAGCCAAAAGTTAAGAAGGAGATTGATATTCATCATTTTACATAAAGTTGTGAAGAAATTTGAGCTAGATAATGCCCCAATTTCTTATCGGCAGATATCCAATGAGCTATATATTCCTAACCGTTATATAAGGGAAATTTTCAATGATTTAATTGTTGCAGGACTGGTTGTGCAGATTAAGCGTGACAATGATGAAGGGGACGAATTTTTCCAACCTGGGGTGGATATTGCCAAGCTTGACTACTATTTTGCTTTGCGCAAATTAGATGGAGTAGGAATGACAACCATCAACAAACTGGAGTTAAATGAGGCGTTCTCGGATATCGATCTTGCTCTTAAAAAAATTGAGGAAGGTGTGCAACAGGCCGACGGGAATGTTTTGCTGAAGAGTTTTTAATGAGCTTTTGATCGCTGTTTAAACGACCATGTAAACTCAAATTCTGAGACGATGCTCCCATCTTCTTGTGAACCTATTGTCTTGAAGGTTTTTTCAATAGCAAGGTCGGAATTCTTACATTGATCTACAGCTTCAAAAGCCAGTGAGACATCAGAACAGCTAAATGAAACTTTACTGGTTGCTTTCTTTAAGAACTTTGCTTTACAATCCACTATGATAAAAGCAATTGATGGTGAGTGTCCTAGTGTGGCTACTAAGCACCCTGTGGCGGTTGATAATTCTGCGGCCATACTTTGCACCGCAAAATACATCGACTGAAATGGATTTTTATTGAGCCATTTATAGGGGACAGAGGTAGTGCAAGATACGGTCGAGATATGCTCTATTTTTAGGCCTGCCAAAAGTCCCATGGGCAGATTCTTCAGCAGGTAAGCCTTGAACTTCCAACCTTTCAAAATGCTTTCGGTGTGTTTGCTTATTTCAGCCAAGGGGTGATTTGTTTAGAAATTTAAGAAAACTCCAGATTACCCTCTCGTTCTTGTTTTTCGATGATTTTTTTCTTGGTCTGCCCCAAGAAGTAATCTTCCAATCTTGATTCAAAAAACTTCACCAAGAAGAAGATGACTATCAAGATGATATAGTTAATATAATAGCCATCTCCGAAGTTCGCTTCTATCATCGGTTCAATAAACACCTGCTCAAGAACAAATAGGAGTAGGGCTACAGTTAGCATGATGGTCGAAGCTTTTCGACCCAATTTAGCCTTATCTAACTGATCGATGGTTTTTGTCAGCTCGCCATTCTTTACCTTGATCTCATCGTTTTGCTCTCTGATTTGTAAATTAGCTCCATCCAATTTCTTTTGGAGTCTGTCAGAAACACGGGTAATGACCTTGGCTTGTGCGACTAATTCTTCATAGTCATCAGAGAAATCCTCAAGTTGTTCTTTGTATATAGAATGAGACTCAAGCTTGATCCTAAAATCCTTAAGCTTCTTTATTTCCTCATGATACAGTTCTTGGGGATTACTCATTCCATTACATCCTTAAAATTCCTCTATTTCCAAGAAATTGAATTGAAGGTCAAGTAAATCGGCATAATCTTCACCCGCTTCCATCATGTCTTCATCATCCTCCTCGTAGTACCAGTTAATAACGATTTTTTTACCTGCTTCATCTACCTTCATAAGCCTTTTAAATACATCAAAAAGACATTTAGATGAACTTGTATTGAAATATTCAAATGCAAAATTAGTAGTTAACTCTTCTTTTTCGCTTTCAATAAATGCATCAATGATGTTTAATACTTGAGCAAAAAACATTATTGAGTTCTCAGGGCTGGATCGTCCCTTAATCTCAAGCAAATCCTTCTCGGGATCAAAACTCACGAGTGGTGTGATGCGGGTAGGTTCTATAAATACTCTTTCCATAATATTTTCCAACTCCTCTTAAATTTCTCTAGATAATCTTACTTGTAAGGTGAAATATGATACACTATCAGTTACGTTCTGAAATTGGTAGCGAAGTTTTTCTCCACCCGTCTTCCTAGCTATATCAATGAATCCCAAACCTCCCGTTCCTTTATCCGAGAACTCTTGTTCGTTCAATGCTTTTTTATATAAATCTCTTAATTCGTCAGGGGTTACCTTGTTAATTTCGTCTAATCTTGATTCAATTTCGGAAATCTTGTCCACTGGCACATAATTTCCAGTTTGAAGGCTATAAAAGCGCTTTCTCGCAGAAATCATGATCAGTGCAGATCTAGAATCGTAGCTACTGACTTTTATCTCGTCTGATGTCACCTCATCTAGGTGATAATAAAGATTCTGAATGCACTCAGTGGCCACATTGTAGAATTTTTTCTTAATTTTTCTATTCTCTTCTAGCTCCTCTAATCTTTCTTCTAAAGTAGCAATCATTGAAGTGACCAAATCAAAAGTCAACTCTCCTTTGTATAGAAGAATGATGTTTTGGTCATATATGTTTTTGTAACTCCGCAGATAATCCATTTACAAACGCTCGTTCAATTCTGTTAATTGTTAGAAAGCTAAAGACTTAAAGTCTAATTTTCAATTATAATTTTTAAAAATAATTAACAAACATCATTAGAGAATGAATAAATCTAGTTTCACCTATGCATTTGTCTATTATCTTCGTACCTCGAAAGTAGTTTTTTTTTTTCATTAGCCTTGCCTTTTGAAAACTCTATTTTTGCCAATTCTAACTTTTCGACCAAAATGAGTGGTGCGTTTTTAGGATTAGATTAAATTTTTGTACATTAGATTTTTTTAGTACCAGCAATATCATCAACCAATAAGTATTTAACATGTTAAAGAAAGACGTTTATGCGATCGCGTATATAATTACGATGATCGCGGTGGCCGGGTCAGTGGCGTACTATATATTTTTTCTACAGAAACAAGTAATAGATGTTTTCAACGGTGATCCTAAACTAATCCAAGTAGCTACTCAGCAAAGTGCTCTTGGACAGCAGATGACCAAAGCTGCCGTAGGTATGGGGTATTCTGATAACAATAGAAACTTTACAATTTTTCAAGCGGAATTAGGTAGAGTCATGCCGATCTGGAAAAAGAACCATGAGGCACTTGTTAATGGGAGTAAGGAGCTTGGAATAAATTCACCGTCAACTTCGGATGAGTATAAGAAGCTTCAAGAAGAAGTGAAGTACTACTATTCCGAAATGGCTATTAACGCTAATAACCTTTTGGATGTAGAGTATACAAACAATAAGTCTGACGTCAACTACCTTTCATTACGCGGATCAATTGAAACTTTGGTTAATACAGTTAAAAAATACCAAACTGCCGCAGATAACATTTCTAACTATCTGGTAGATGAATCCCAGTTTCATAAGACCGGTTTCAATTTAGCAGAGAAGATTGTTTTTATAATCTTTTTTGGACTGTTAATGCTGCAAGGCTTTTTCGTTTTCAGACCTTTGGTGAAGTTGGCAAGTGATAACTACTTGTCTGCAAACAAAGCCTTTATTAAGGTAAAGAAGTCTGAGGAAGAGCTTCAGGTCAATTACCAGAAACAAAAGATCATCAATAAAAAACTTTATCAATCTAGAAAGGAACTAGAAGAGAATAACAAACGATTGATGGATTCTGAGTCCAAGTTGCTCAAGAGTTCAGAGGAACAAATCAAAATCAATGAGCAATTGATTGGCGCTCAAAATGAATTGAACAAGGCCTATAAGCAGCTACAAACATCTGAGGTTGAAATCAGAGAATTGGCAGATAAGCAACTTCAGGATAATGAGAAATTATTCTTGGCTGAGAAGAAGATCAAAGAAACGCTTAAGAACGAGCAGAAAAGTAAGGAGGAGCTTAATAAGGCCATCGAGTCTTTAAAAGGCGCACAGTCTCAGTTGGTTCACTCAGAGAAAATGGCTTCTCTAGGACAGCTCACAGCAGGTATCGCCCACGAGATCAACAACCCTATCAACTTTATATCTTCTGGTATGGTTTCAATTAAGATGTCTATTGAGTCATTGAGAGAAATAGCCGAGGAATATTCGAGACTGGATGATGGCGCTGATTTAGAGGATGTACTTGATGTAGTGAGAGAACTCAAGGAAGATCACGAGTATGAGGAAATGATGGATGAGCTTGATGAGCTAATCAAGGATGTAAATTATGGTGTAACTAGGACTATAGAGATTGTAAAAGGACTAAGAGTATTCTCTAGGCTGGATGAAGAGGAGATTAAGAGTGCCAATGTCAATGAAAACATTGATGCTACGCTCACTCTATTGAGAAATAAAACTAAGAATAAAGTTAAAATCTCTAAGTTCTATGAAGAGAAAATGAAGGATATAGAATGTTATCCTGGTCAGTTGAATCAGGTATTCATGAATATCTTGAATAATGCTGTTCAAGCTATGCCTGAGGATAAAAAAGACGCGGAAATCACTATCTATACTGAAGAGGCTGATGATAATGTGATTGTGCGTATTAAGGATAATGGAACGGGTATTCCTGAAGAACTTAAGAATAGAATTTGGGAACCATTTTTCACGACTAAACCTGTTGGGGAAGGAACTGGTTTGGGGATGTCAATTACCTATGGTATCATTGAAAAACATAATGGAAAAATAGACCTTATAAGTGAAATGGGTAAGGGCACAGAGTTTGCAATTACCTTACCTAAAAAGGTGGTAAAAAGAGTTAATAAAGATTCAGAAAAAGTAGCGGAGAATAAATAATCAGAGAGAAGATATTTTTGAGTATGGAAGAAATTGCAAATGTGGTGGATAGTGACAGACCAAGAAAAGAGAAAAAATATTCCCTTCTTTATGTAGATGATGAAGCAGCTAACTTACGCGTGTTTAAATCTAATTTTCGGAAGTTTTTTAACGTTTTCACAACGGTAGATCCTTATGAAGCGATAGAGATATTAAGAGATAATGCGATACAAGTAATCGTAACAGACCAACGGATGCCAGAAATGACGGGTACTCAGCTCTTGGAGAAAATACTTCCAGACTACCCTGATATGATCAAAATCATTCTAACTGGTTTTACAGATATTGAAGCGATTAAAGATGGTATAAACCGTTGTGGTATCTATAAGTATATCACAAAACCTTGGAATTTTGACGAAATGAAGGCGGTGCTTGATCGGGCCATGGATAGCTACCAAGAGGCTGTTGATAGCGAAGAGCACGTGAAAGGATTGCAAGTCACTAATGTAGAATTAGAAACAAAGGTAAAGGAACGTACAAAGGAACTTAATACTATTAATAAGAGACTTATTGACAGTATTAGATACGCCGGCCTATTGCAGCAATCTATGCTGCCAAATGAGCGCTATTTAAGTAGAATCTTTACAGAGCATTTTGTTTTGTATAAAACGAAATACTTGTTTAGCGAGGAGTTTATATGGACGACTAGTCTCAACTTCAGATCAGAGGACTACACAGTAGTTGCTCTTATAGAATTTGATGGAAAAGGAATAGTGGGTTCACTTAAAACACTTATCGCTGATTCGGTTCTTAATGATCTTATTCAAGATAGAAAAATATTCCATACAGGAGATATTATCAAAGGGTTGAAAGAGGAGCTTGACGCGGCGGGATCTGCCGAATTGCAGTGTGATCTAAAGGTTTCTGTGGCTCTTTTTGATAATAATGAGAAGACACTTCAGTTTAGTGGGATCAACCAAGATATGATCATTTTCAATGGCGATAAAATGACGATTCTTGAAGGCGAAGGAGAGGAGAATTATGGGGATTTGCTTGCAGACAAAATTGCCATGGAAGAGGGAGCTGTTTATTATATGTTTTCTAACGGATTTAATGCCCAAAAAAATGTGGATGGCGTAAAGTTCTCGGATGAAAAATTCAAAGAAATGCTTAAATCAATTCACGGTCTGAACTTAGAAGAGCAGTATAAATTTCTGAACCAAACTCTTGAAGATTGGGTAGGTGATTCTGGCTTGACCGATGATGTTTCCATCTTTGGCTTTAAATTTTAACAAGAATGGGAATTAAGGCAAGTAACTATAGAAACTGGTGTACTGAAAATATTAGTCCACAATCATGGACTCGTATTGTCCTTAAATGTCACTCTCAGGTTAAAGAGCGGGGGTTAACGTTGAATGAATTGGAAGACGGGGGTAAGGATGTGGATCTCGATGATGAGTTCTTTAGTGCATTAAATGGGGCATTAAACGAGTTGTACGAAATGACTGTGGATGAAGAGTTGATCGCTAAGTTTTAAGCTATGCATTATTGCTAACGCTTGATTAGATAAAGATTTCTCTAAAATACTATAGAGTGAGGAATTCCGATGGAGCAATGGAGGGGGTGGAATTAGTTAGTTTTTAATAATATTCAGACAAAAAAAAGCCTGAAAGAAAATCATCTTTCAGGCTTTTATATTTTAATAGGGAAACAAATTAAGCTTTGTAATGCTTTCTTATGTCCCAAATTTGATTGATATCTTTTATCAGTTTGGTAAGTACTTCTGGACTAATTGATTGTTTAGGATCATCACCAATTCCTTTTGAAGGGTTGCAACAAGTCTCAACGATCACACCGTCGGCACCATAAGCCATGGCTGCCATAGCCGCAGAAGGTACGTATTTAGCTCTTCCCACAGAATGGGAAGGATCTACAATTACTGGAGCCCAAGTTTTCTCTTTTAGTAGAGGAGTGATAGACTCATCTGGATGATTTCTATAACCATCCATAGTTGGAGAAGTTCCTCTAGGACAAAGCATTACATCAGGGTTGCCTGAAGCTGCAATATATTCAGAAGCAGCAATGAATTCGTTTACTGGCCCCATTCCCATTGATCTTTTCAAAAGAACAGCGATCTTCTTATCGGCTGTCTGCTGACCAATTTGTTTTAAAAGTGAATAGTTAAGCGCATTTCTTGCACCTACTTGTAAAATGTCAACACCAGCTTCTACAGCGATACGCAACTGATGCTCGTCCATTACTTCTGTATCTACAGGCAGACCAGTAGCCGCTTTTGCATCCATGAGTATTTGCATAGAGCTGTCATCTCCTTGAAAAGCATAGGGCATTGTTCTAGGTTTCCAAACACCACCTCTGATTGCTTGTGCACCAGCTTCTTTTACCGCGTGAGCAGTTTCTAGAAATAACTGTGGGTTCTTAGGGTCTATTGTGCAATGTCCTGCTATGATAAATGGACTTTCACCAACTATTTTTCCTCCAATGGTGATTTTGTGCTGAGCAAGCTCAGATTTCAAATCCATCAGTTTAAAAGGGGAATCAATCGCGTCAAATCTATCGATAAAGTCAAGACCCAATATTCTATTGATCATGATTGGCTCACGCTCTTCACCAAGTACGGCGTAGATTGTTCTATGATGCCCTTCAATAGGTTGGATTTTACAATTAAACTCTTCTACAATTGAGGTTACCAATTGTAGTTGCTCTGGCGTTAGTTTTGATTCCTTTGGAATGATCATAATCCCGATTTTTTTAAATAGTGTGCAAAGGTAATTTTTACACGGCGTGTAACCAAAAAAAGAATTAGAAAAGGAAAAACTATTCTAAAGTGCGTCTGCCGATCTCATCAGCACGGGATTAAGCTGACTCTTTTGGCATTTTAAGAGAATAAACTTTCTCTTAAAAACTTCTGTTGCCATATTTGCTGTCGATAAACGGCATTATTAAATATTGGAAAAATGAAAATTGAATTAGGCTTCAAAAGCGATAAGGAATATTTCTGTGTGAACGAAAGCGGCAATAGGGTGGAGATAGATATGCTAGATGCAGCAGATAAAAATGCCATGTCTCCAATGCAACTGCTTCTCTCAGGCTTGATTTCTTGTGCCGCAGTGGACATGGTGGGGATGGTAAAGAAGCGGAGAAAAACACTAAAGGATTTTTCTGGGGTAGTGGAAGGTACGCGTAGGGATGAAATACCGAAGAAGTTCACCAAAATTAACATACACTATAAATTTGTTTCCCCTGACTTGACAGATAAAGAAGCTGAGCGCATTGTTGAACTTGCAGTGACTAAGTACTGTTCTGTTGCCTCTTCTTTGGATCCTGCTATTGTGATTACTCACGATTTTGAAATAGTGGATGAATAAGAAAAAAGCCTCCTAGTGGAGGCTTTCGCAATGATTAAAATTTTCAGTGAATGAGGCTTAGGCAAGCTTTACATTGATGGCATTTAATCCCTTTTTACCTTCTTTTAAATCGAAAGTTACTTCGTCGTTTTCTCTTATCTCGTCCACCAGTCCAGATATGTGAACGAAATATTCTTTTGATGATCCGTCTTCTTTGATAAACCCAAAGCCTTTGGACTCATTAAAGAACTTTACTTTTCCTGTGTTCATTAGTAATGAAATAATAAATAAAAAAATGTACTCAAATGTAAATAGTGCTTTACAGATTTTTCAGTACCAACGAAAGAAGAAAATTAAAGTTTGGAACAATGTTTGGTATGAATTGATTTCAAAGATTCTTAACGTAAACATCAAAACCATGAAAACATTATTAGCACATTCATTTATTCTTTTAGCATTGCTATTTTTCAGTGCTTGTACTGAAACTGTGGTTGGCCCACAAGGGCCAAGAGGTCCTCAAGGTAATGATGGAGCGCAGGGAATTCCGGGAGAAAGCAGCGGGATCGTATTTGAGTTTGATGGGATTGATTTTACTGCTGGCAATGATTATTCCGTATTCCTGAACTACCCTGAAAATTTTGATGGCTTGGTTACGGATGTTGCGTTGGTTTATTTTCTATGGGAAGTACAGCAGGTCAATGGTGAGGATGTGGAAATCTGGCGACTCTTGCCGCAGAATGTGCTCTATGGCGATGGAGGTATTCTTCAATACAATTTTGACTTTACTGCATCTGATGCACGGGTTTTCCTTCAAGCCAATTTTCCACTTGGTGAGCTAGGTGCTGCTGATACTGATGATTGGGTTGCGCGTGTGGTTATTGTACCAGGAGACTTTTGGGACAATGGGAGAGTGGATGTCTCTGATTACAACAACGTGAAAGAAATGTTGGGTTTGCCCGAAATTGATAGAGATTATTCTAACACGCCCGTAAGAAAGAAATAGTTTAAAAATGCTATGAGATAGACTGCACCCTATATTTTGTGATCCGAGCTGGGTTCGTGGTACGGGGTGCAGCCCTATATCATTATATATGAAATGAGCTGTTTTTGAACTCGTTTTTTAAACATTAAGCATCCGTATCCTTGCGCAATTCCTTCCTTAGAATTTTTCCAACATTGGATTTTGGAAGTTCTTCTCTGAAAACAATATGTTTGGGCATCTTGTAAGCCACTAGGTGCTTTCGACAATGAATCAAAATATCATCCCTTGTAAGGTATTTGTCTTTTAGGACGATAAATGCTTTGACTACTTCCCCAGAACCTTCATCTTCTACTCCAATCACACCAGCTTCTAAAACTCCCTCAAGTTGGGTGAGTACATCTTCCACTTCGTTTGGAAACACTTTCATTCCAGAGACATTGATCATTTCCTTCTTGCGATCAACGATTTTTATGAACCCTTCTGAATCCATGATTCCAATGTCACCCGTTTTGAACCAGTTGCCTTCCATCACATTCTTCGTCTCAGCATCATTTTGCCAATAGCCTGTCATTACTTGAGGGCCTTGAGCCCAGATTTCTCCATGCTCGCCAAGTTGTACTTCTGTGCCGTCATCGTTCATTATTTTCATAATGGTGGATGGTACAGGTAAGCCAATGGTGCCTAGTTTTCCTTTGCCATTGATGGGGTTGCACGAAAGAAGTGGGGAAGTCTCTGAAAGTCCATAGCCTTCTACTATTTCATTTCCCGTTACATTCTTCCATTTTTCAAATACCGCTTTTTGCAGAGCCATACCACCCGCAACGGCTACTTTCAGATGGCTAAAGTCTAGTTTAGCAAAGTCCTCTTGCTGGATCAATCCATTGAAAAGTGTATTTACTCCGGTGATCACACTGAAAGGGTGTGATTTGAGCACTTTGCAAAAGTCTTTCATTTTGCGAGGGTCTGTGATCAGGATATTTTTCGCGCCAATTTTTAGCATACCGAAACAGTTGACCGTAAGCGCAAAGACGTGATAAAGTGGGAGTGCGGTAATGGTCACTTCTTTGCCTTCTATGAGTTTCGGTTTCATCCAAGCACCTACTTGCTCAATGTTGGCAATTAGGTTGCGGTGGCTTAGTGCTGCGCCTTTAGCGACTCCTGTGGTGCCTCCGGTATATTGTAGGAGGGCTAAATCATTTAAAGAAACGCTTGGCATCACATACACGTGCTTTTTTCCCAACTCAATGACATCTCCAAAATCTTTTGCCATAGGTAAGTGATACTCTGGAACCATCCTTTTTACTCTTTTTATCACAAAGTCAACAATAGCACCTTTGATTGTTCCTAAAAGATCACCCACTTCTGCCAAAATCACCGTCTCTAAACTAGGGACATGAGGCATAATTTCTTCTAGTTTATATGCAAAAGTGTTAAGTATAATGACCGCTTTTACCCCAGCATCGTTGAACTGATGTTCCATTTCGGATGGCTTGTACTGGGGGTTGGTGTTAACTACCACCACTCCTGCCTTCAAAACTCCAAAGAGCGCAACAGGATATTGAAGTACGTTGGGTAGCTGCAAAGCCACTCGATCACCAATTTTGAGATTGGTTTCGTGAGTGAGGTAATTTGCAAAAGCAGAACTTAATTCATCTATCTCATCAAAAGAGAGCTCAATGCCCATATTTTCATAGGCGGTAGCAGAGCCATATTTTTTCACACAGTCGTTGAAAAAATGAATAAGTGAAGGGTATTGTTCGGGGTTGATCTCTTGCGGAACCTCCGGTGGGTATTGGGCAGTCCAAGGGTAATTGCTCATAGATGGGTTTTTATGGGGTTCTTAATTCTTTTGGGATGAATTGATAAAATCAGCAATGTTATCCGCTACTATTTGGATCAATTCTTTCCTCGCTTCATAAGAAGTCCAAGCGATGTGTGGCGTAATGATACAATTATCCAGTTTTAATAAAGGATTGTCATGATGCGGTGGTTCATCACAAAGCACATCAAGTCCTGCACCTGCAATTTGATCTGATTTCAACGCCTCCACTAAATCCTCTTCATTGATATGACCTCCACGTGCAGTATTGATGATAAAGGCACTTTTCTTCATTTGTGAAAAAAAATGTTGTTCTATCATTCCTTTGTTTTGAGAAGTAAGTGGGGAGTGGAGCGAAACGAAATCACTTTCCTTTGCTAGCTTATCGAGGCTTACAATTTTGATATTAGGATATTGTCCATCTTTTGCATGATTGCTATGGGCCAATATTTCCATTCCAAAAGCGTGTCCTATTTCCGCTGCTTTTTGACCTATTTTTCCAAAACCGACAATCCCCAGCTTCTTGTTGGCCAGCTCCCTAGGTGTTTTGATCATGTGACACCAATCGCCTGATTTAGTCCAGCCGCCATTGCGTGTGTCATCATAATGAAGCGCTACATGGCTGTTTAGCTCAAGCATTAATGCGAAAGCATGTTGAGCCACCGCATTGGTACTGTATCCTACAGCATTTTGCACGACTACTCCCTTTGCTTTTGCCGCTTCTTTGTCAATGTTGTCAGTGCCTGTGGCCAGCTGATGGATCATTTTCAACTTGGGCAATTGATCTAGTACGTCTTTGGTAACCAAGAGCTTATTTGTGATTAGAATATCGGCATCTTTAGCTCGCTGAAGAAGCTGCTCTTGAGAAGACTTTTCGTATATCGTGAGATTACCTAATGCCTCAATTGCTGACCAAGATTGGTCGCCAGGGTTTGAGTGAAAGGCCTCTAGTATAACTATGTTCAACTTTATGGTTTTTTATGATCTGAATTTTACTTTGGCAGCTAAAGCTCCACCGATTATTCCAGCGTTATTTTTGGCTTTTGCGCGTACAATTTTGGTGTTTAGCTTAAAATATTTTTTATACTCTTTATATTCTTTGCTTACTCCTCCACCTAAAATGAAAAGGTCTGGCCAAAAAAGGGATTCGAGTCTTTGCAGGTATTCATTGAAACGTTTGCCCCATTCTTCCCAACTTAGGTCTTCGTTTTCTCTCACAGAGTTGGCAGCATAGTGCTCACCGGGCATTCCATTGACATGAATGAAGCCTAACTCCATATTGGGCACTAAAGTGTTTTCAATAAAAATGGCAGAGCCTATTCCTGTGCCAGCTGCCAAAACGATGGTCACACCTTTTTGCTTTTTGCCTGCACCAAATTTCATCTCAGCTAAACCCGCGGCATCCACATCATTTACTACATGTGTGGGGCAGCCTGTTCGTTTGGTGATTTCTTCAGCAGCATTAAGTCCAATCCAACTTTTTTCAATGTTGCTAGCTGTTCTCACAATGTCGTGTTGTACCGCTGCGGGAAAACCACAGCCAATAATTCCTTTCCATTTAAAGCTATTGACCAGCTCTGCAACAGTGTCTAGCATAGCTTCAGGTGTGGCTGGTTGAGGAGTAGGAAACCTTTTTCTTTCAGTAATCAACTCGCCAGTTTTGGTGTTAACCACAGCTCCTTTAATTCCAGAACCTCCTATATCAATTCCTAATACTTTCATATTGCATCAAACATACGCATTCTAGGTAAAATCGGTTATTTTTAACCGCAAGAATTTGAATTGAATATGAAATGAGCATAAACTAAGCGTCTCAAACATCTCAATTCTGCCTTTGCAGGAATCCTTGGAATGAATCACAGTGGAGAACCGTAAGTTTTTGCTAAATTCCTTTCGATTGGCCCACTACATTTGATAAATGAAAATTATAAACACATACTAATGAAAATAGGAAAACTAGGAAGACGAATTCTCATTACCGTCGGTATCGTAATTATGCTCCTTGGAGCGGCATTTATGTATTTGAGCAATAGAAATAGAACGCTGAGCCCTCCAGGAAGTGATTCGCTAACCACAGGAAATCTGCAAACAGAGGTGACCTATAGCAGGCCTTCTGTACGTGATAGAGTGATTTTTGGAGAGGAGTCTGAAGGGGCTTTGCAACCTTATGGTAAGTATTGGAGATTAGGTGCCAATGAAGCCACCGAAGTGAGCTTTAGCCAAGACGTTCTCTTCAACGGAGAGGCATTGCCAAAAGGAACTTATAAAATCTATGCAACACCAGGACGTGATTCCTTTGATATCATTGTAAATACTTCGTTGGGTGATTGGGGTGCATTTGAGCCAGACCATGAACAAGATATTCTTACTACCAAAGTGCCAGTGATCAAAAGTGATTTGGTAGAGCAGCACACGATTACTCTTAAAGAAGTAGAGAGAGGTTCTGCACTTATTGTAGTTGAGTTTTCGAATGTAAGATTTGAAATTCCAGTAAAGGCAAAGTCTTAGAATAGAATTAATCTATTATGAAAAGGTTGGAGGGGAGCTTTCAGCCTTTTTTTGTATCCCATAATAGGTTGACGGAAATCATAGTTACATAGAGGCTATGAGCCTTTTACACGAGAAATTTTTATAACTATCTGATAATAAGCAGCAAACAGCCAATGTTTGTGTAATTATAAAATGGACTTTATATAAATGCGCAAAAAGTCATCTAGGTCTTGATATGCATGGTCTAATTTTGCATTTCAAAATAATTAATAGGGTTGCAAGCGTCAGTCTTACAGCGATAGGGTAAGACGAAATCAAATGGATAAGATGGAGAAAAGAGATATTAGGACAAGGGAAGATGTGGAGTTATTAGTGAATACTTTTTACAGTAAAGTAAGAAAACACCCAGTGATCGCTCCATTCTTTAATGAACTAATAGAGGATTGGGACGAGCACCTAAGTAAACTGGCTGATTTTTGGCAATCAACTTTACTCAGGGAAAGGACCTTTAAGGGCAATCCAATGAAAGCGCACGTTGAGGTAGATCAACATTTTAATAATAGCATCGAACAAGCCCATTTTGGGCATTGGCTTGAGCTTTGGTTTCAAACCTTAGATGAGCTTTTTCAGGGGAGCCTGCAGCAAATGGCAAAAGAAAGGGCTCGAAACATGGCACATATGCTTTATATGCGCATCTTTCAAGCCCGAAAGGAGGGAGCTAATCCCTTCAAAATGAATCCTGCCAGTTGATGCTTCTTTAGAATGAAAACTGAGCGCCAAATGCTTTTAGTTCCTCATCAAAAGTAGTTACTGGCTGTATATTGATATATTTTTTCAGTTTCAAATCATTACTCACAGAGATAGATTTCAAGTTCAAATGCTGATTGATGAAGATGAACTCCAATGGCGGGTTGATGGCCTTTAAAATGTCTACAATGTCCATCATACTCATGTTTCTCTCAACCAAATTGTAAATTCCAGAAGGAACATCTGTGGTTATCAGTTGGTTGAAAACATCACAAAGCATATTGATATGTAAAAATGCTCTGCTTTGCTTTCCATTGCCATGGATGGAAATTTGATTGTTGAAATTGCTTTCAAAAATCCACTTATTAATCACTGAATCGAATCTCATGCTACGGCTATAGCCATATACATTTCCACAGCGGATAATATGCGTTTTAATTTTGCTTTCTAAACGCTTCACGTGCTCTTCGCCTCTGAATTTGGAAATGGCGTAGAATGTGCGTGGGTTAGGTTCTGTATCTTCTTCGATTTCTGAGGTAGAAGAACCATATACACCGATGCTGCTTATATAGACGAACTGCTTAACGTCGCTCTCCTCTACAGCATATACTAGTTCTGCCGTGCCCCAATGATTGACTTGTTCAAAATAATGAGCATCAACATTCGCATACGGGGTTGTTACTTTTGCGGCTAGATGATAAACTACGTCTATACCTACGAGTGCTTTCTTAAGTTTTCTTGAGTCTAAAAGCTCGGCCTCAATAAACTTGATTTTTTCGTGGTTTTTATACTTTGGCCCAGTGAACAATGTGTGCGTGCCTCGACTCATATTGTCATACACTACAATGCTTTTTACCGCTGGGTTTTCTGTTAAATTATTAAGCAGTTCCGTACCGATATATCCGGCTCCACCTGTTACAAGTACATTCATTTTCTTAACTTATATTGGCACAAAATAGCGTCTATATCAAACTGATATAGACGCTATTTTACTGATTTTATCAAATTATTTTTTCACCAAATCGGTATGCAATCCGCATTCTACTTTATTCATACCATACCATCTGGCCTCTCTTTCCTGCATCTCAGGATCCATTTTACGAGTACATGGTTCGCAACCGATGCTCATGTATCCTTTCGCGTCGAGTGGATGACGAGGTAGATTGTGTTCGCGAATGTACGCAAATATCTGCTTCATATTCCAATCGAGCATAGGGTGGAATCGGACGGTATCAAAAGGTGCTGGCTGCTCTGTGGTCATGGCTTTTCGCACTGCACTTTGATCCCCTCTCACTCCATTGATCCAGACGTCATGGTTTTTCAAAAGGTGCTCGGTAGGAGCGGTCTTGTTGATATAGCAGCAATGATCAGGGTCAGAAGTAAATAACAAACGGCCGTCTGCGTCTTTCTGCATAAATCGAGGCATAGAAGACTTGGTCTCCAGCACGTTGATCCCAAATTCTGCAGCTACTTGATCCTTAAAAGCTACCGTCTCAGGAAAATGGTAGCCAGTATTCAAAAAGTAGATTGGAATGGTATTGTCTATCCTACTTAAGATGTGAAGCATCACCAAACTGTGCGTTTGGAATGAAGATGTAGTAAACATCTTTTTACCCTCACTCTTGTACTTTTCTATTTGTTGTTTGATCTCGGCTATCTCCATGTCGTGATGCATCCCTGTTTTTATATAGCATTCGCTAAAGTCATCATGCGTTATTCGGAGATGCTCAAATGCTATTTTTCAGTTCAGGCTACAAAACAACCTTGCTCAAGTTTAAATTCAAAAGAAGTGAGAAAAAAAGAAAAACAAAACCCACCGCCTGTAGCAGATGGGCTTTGCAATGAGGATTCTACCAGTTTTGAATTATCAGTAAGTATAGCGGCATGCCCACAGTGATATTGAATGGAAAAGTGACCGCTAGTGCCATAGGGATATATAATCCTGGGTTGGCTTTCGGAGCTGCCAATTTCATTGCTGCGGGCACGGCGATGTATGACGCACTAGCAGCAAGAATGGCAAAGAGTAACTGATTTCCTTCAGAATCTGTGATAAGCTGACTGAATAAGGCCACCAAGCACCCATTAATTAGCGGTATTACTATTGAGAAAGCAAAAGGAAACCATCCGTATTTCCAGAAAGCTGAAAGCTTTTTTCCGCTGGTAATACCCATGTCGAGCAAGAAGACGACCAAAAATCCTTTGAAGATGTCAGTAGTAAAAGGTGAAATTCCTTCGGCCTGCTTTTCGTTAGCCAGATAACCTATCACCAAACTTCCCATAATAAGCATCACACTACCGTTGGTCAGGGAGTGCTTCACAATACTTCCGAAACTCGTTTCACTTTTGTTTTCTTTATCCTTATTGAAAAGGGCCATTAGTAAAACCCCAATGATAATAGATGGTGCTTCCATAAGTGCCATCACGGCCACCATGTGACCACTGAAGGGGATATTCTGGATTTCGAGAAAGGAAACAGCCGTGACGAATGTCACGGCACTGACCGAGCCGTATGCTGCCGCAATAGCTCCTGAATTTGCCACACTCATTTTTCTTTTGAGTATAAAGAAGGTGTAAATAGGCACAATCAAGGCAAGAGCTATACCTAAAAGCAGAGACCATAGTATCTCCAGATCCAAAGTGCTATGCGAAAGCTCTTGACCTCCCTTGAATCCAATAGAGAAAAGGAGGTAGAGAGAGATAAACTTCGCAGACTGTTGCGGGATTTCAAGATCACTCTTGAGTTGCACGGCTATTATTCCCAGAAAAAAGAAGAGCAGTGCTGGGTTGCTCAAATTGTCGAAAAGTAAGTCTAGATTCACCTAATTAATTTTTGCTTTTGAATTCAATTGACACAACACCACTGATAGTAAGTTCTTGATTGTTTTCGTTAGCAAGTTTCATCATACTTGCGATAGAACTTTTGACTTCAGATAATGCCTTGATTCTCTCTTCGGAATGCTTGGTGTCACTATTAAATCTTTCTTTGGTACTGTGAATGTGGAGATTGTGGAATTTGATTTTGTCCGTTATAAGGGTCATCAATAACTCATGTGCATCTGCAGGTGAGTATGTGCCGTCAATAAGTTGAAATTGTTCTTGTTTCATTTTTCCTTTTTTTGTTGCAAACTTGAAAAGAATAATTATAAGTTTGTATTTATATTTTAGATAATATGTATAAGTATATCTTATGAATTACACCTTACATCAATTACATGTTTTTCTGAAAGTATCTCAAATTCAGAGTGTTACGAAATCCGCGGAAGCTTTGCATTTATCTCAACCAGCAGTGTCTATTCAGTTAAAAAAATTTCAGGATCAGTTTGATATTCCATTGACTGAGGTGGTGGGCAGGAAGCTTTACCTTACGGATTTTGGAAGAGATATAGCTACAGTGTGCGAGCGGATTCTTAATGAAGCTGAAGCTATCAAATACAAAACACTGGAACATAAGGGGCATCTGGTAGGGCAGTTGAAATTGAGTATTGTGAGTACGGCTAAGTATGTAATGCCTTATTTCCTGTCTGGGTTTTTGAAAAAATACAATGGGATAGATTTGGTAATGGATGTGACCAACCGAGCCAAAGTGATTCGGACAATGGATCGCAATGAAGTAGACTTTGCTTTGGTGTCCGTATTACCAGAGAGCCTTGTCATAGATAGGATTCAATTGATGGAGAACCAGCTTTGTTTAGTTGCTGGGAAAGATTTTGATATATCAAAAAAGGTATATAAACCAGAAATTATGGAGCAGTACCCGATGATCTATCGCGAAACGGGATCGGCAACACGCCAAGCGATGGAAGGTTTTATGAATGAACAGGGGTTGAAGGTTCAGAAGAAAATCGAATTAACTTCCAATGAGGCAGTAAAGCAGGCCGTCATTGCAGGCCTGGGATTGTCTATTATGCCAATCATTGGCATTAAAAATGAATTAAAGGATGGAGATTTGAAACTCATTCCGGTGAAAGGGTTACCTATCAGCACCAATTGGAATTTGATTTGGCTCAAAAGCAAACATTTTTCCCCAGCGGCCAAAGCCTATCTCGAATATTTAAAAGAAGAGCGCGACCATATTATGGAAACACATTTTGGGTGGATTGGGAAGTATTGATTCAGTGATTTTTTTAGTCAAATTCAATTCTTTTCAACAATTTGAACAAAAGAGAAAGGCTTGAGGTTTGACATTAATGCTTGAAAAAGAAACTAAACTTGCTGTTAAAATTATTACATGAAAGTCGCAGTATATAGAAAAGAACACTTCAATGCCGCTCATCGGCTCAATAATCCTGATTGGGATTCGGAGAAAAACAAGGAGGTTTTTGGAAAATGCAATAATGACAACTGGCATGGTCATAACTATGAAGTAGTGGTAAAACTCATTGGTGAAGTGAATCCAGCCACAGGTTATGTGTTTGATATGAAAGTACTCAGTAAGCTGATCAAAACAGAGGTGTTGGATAAATTTGACCACAAAAACTTGAATCTTGATACTGTAGAATTTAAAAACCTGAATCCTACGGCTGAGAATATTGCCATTGTGATTTACAACAAACTGCGTTCAAAAGTTGATGACAGGTTAGATTTAAAAATTACGGTTTACGAAACGGATAGAAACTTTGTCGAATTCCCGGCATAATTATAAATATGGAAGATTTAGAGCAAGATCACGTAGGGTCGTCAGATGAAACACCGTTGAGAGCTGATGCCTTTCACATGAGTGACGAAGAAAAGAAAGAGAAAATAGCTGGGCATTTCACCGAAATTATGAAGGTGTTGGGATTGGATCTGGCGGATGACAGTCTGAAAGGTACACCCATGCGTGTGGCTAAAATGTATGTCGAAGAAGTGTTTAGTGGGTTGAACCCAAAGAACAAACCCAAGGCAAAGCTTTTTGAGAATAAGTACAAATATGACCAGATGTTGGTCGAAAAGGACATTACCTTCTTTTCTCATTGCGAACATCATTTTGTGCCTATTTACGGAAAAGCACATGTGGCGTATTTTTCTAGCGGTAAAGTAGTGGGTCTTTCTAAAATCAATCGCATCGTGCAGTACTATGCAAAAAGACCACAGGTGCAGGAGCGTCTGACGGTGCAGATAGCTAACGAGCTCAAGGAGGTTTTACAAACAGATGATATAGCGGTAGTACTTGATGCTACGCACATGTGTGTGTCTTCTCGGGGAGTGAGCGATACCAATAGCATGACCGGTACAGCTTTCTTTGACGGGAAGTTTAAAGACCAGAATTTCAAGAGTGAATTTTTGAATTACATCAATGCCAAAACGGATTTGAGATAGACATGGGCGATAGGAAGAACGTATTGGTGGTAGGTGGGAGTAGTGGTATTGGCAAGGCCACTTTAGAGATTTTAAGTTCACTAGACTATTCATTGTTTAATGTTTCTAGAAGTTCTTCCGCGATGGCTGATGTTACAGATATCTCACTTGATGTTACCACGGATTTTGAGGTTATTGATGGTTTGCCCGTCGATCTCCACGGCTTAGTTTATTGCCCAGGTTCTATAAATATCAAGCCGTTTCAGAGTTTGAAACCAGACGATTATCTAAAGGATTTTGAAATAAATGTGCTAGGCGCGGTGAAGGTGATTAAAGCTGCCCTTAAGCCATTGAAGAAATCCGCATCAGCTTCTATTATCCTCTTTAGCACTGTAGCGGTGAGTCAAGGAATGAATTTCCATTCATCTATTGCAGCCTCCAAGGGTGCTGTAGAGGGAATGACTAGATCGCTGGCTGCTGAGTTTGCAAAAGTTAATATTAGAGTAAATGCCATTGCGCCTAGTCTCACGAATACACCACTAGCAAGTAGTTTGCTTTCCTCGGAAGAGAGAAGAAAAATGTCTGAAGATCGTCATCCTATTAAAGGTGTTGGTGATGCAAATGACATGGCAAGTATGGTTCAGTTTCTCCTGTCAGATCACTCAAAATGGATGACAGGTCAAATTCTTCATATAGACGGAGGCCTTTCATCTATACGACCTGTTTGATTTCTATAGTGAGCAGGTTATGTACTTATACAGAAAAGGGAATTTATTGTGAGCAAGGAGACTTTTTCATCGATCCTCATAAACCAGTTGATCGTGCAGTAATCACCCACGCACATGCAGATCACGCACGTAAAGGCCATAAATTCTACTTGGCTCAATCTCAAAACAAAGAAATTTTGAAATTGAGGTTGGGTAAAAAAATCAACCTGCAACTTCAGGATTATAACGATCCCATTGTAATGAACGGTGTGAAAGTCTCCTTTCACAATGCTGCTCATATTTGGGGTTCGGCTCAGGTGCGTCTCGAATATCAGGGAGAAGTTTGGGTGGTTTCGGGTGATTATAAAAGAGAAAATGATGGTTTTAGCGGTGATTTTGAGCCGGTAAGATGTCATACTTTTGTCACGGAAAGCACTTTCGGTTTACCAGTATTTCAATGGAAACCGCAACTTGAAGTTATAAAAGAAATAAATGAGTGGTGGAGAAAGAATGCCTCTGAGGGCAAGACCAGTGTCATCACAGCTTATGCCTTAGGTAAAGCACAAAGGTTGATTCACTCAATAGATCATAAAATAGGGAAGGTGTATGTGCATCCGAATATTCACCTCACCAATAAGGCACTTCGGGCAGATAGAGCTGTTTTACCCGTAACAACATGTCTTACATGGGAAATACCGAAAGCATCTTATGCCGGGAGTCTGATACTGACTTCTTCGCTTCATGCAGGTTGGCTTGATCGATTTGAACCCTATGAGATTGCAGAAGTGTCAGGTTGGTCGCAGGTGCGTTGCAGTGTTAGAGATAGACCTTCGCAAGGTTTTGTCTTGTCGGATCATGCGGATTGGAATGGGTTGAATCAAACCATCCAAGATTCACACGCTGAAAGAGTATTGGTGACACATGGCTATACGGAGCACTATAGCAAATGGCTGAATAGTCAAGGCGTTCTAGCAATGGATTTGAAAAAATGGGTTTGAGTGATCAGGCAAACGTTATCATTTTACAATATGTGTACTGGATACACAGAAAAACTATCATTTTTATAATAAACTTAGTCGTATATCTTTGCGCAAGTTTTTTCGAAGAGGGCTTTGTTGCCCTCTTTGATTTTAATTAAGATTTCATACAACATTCGAGCAAAAAACTATGAGTAATTTGATTTATGCCCCAATTGCCTTGGCTTGCCTTGGGCTGATATTCATGCTAGTAAAAATGGCATGGGTAAAGAAGCAAAATCCTGGCAATGACAAAATGCAGGAGATAGCAAAAAATATCAAAGAGGGTGCCCTTGCCTTCTTAAGTGCAGAATATAGGCTATTAGCCATTTTCGTGGTGGTTGCGGCTATAGCACTGTTTGGAATTTCTTCTGTAGTCGCTACGACTAGTTGGATGATTGTACCTGCTTTTGTAGTAGGAGCCATTTTCTCAGCAGTGGCTGGTAACATCGGGATGAGAATCGCGACGGAAGCTAACGTTAGAACAACGGAAGCTGCTCGTACAAGTCTACCAAACGCATTGAAGGTTTCTTTCGGCGGAGGTACTGTTATGGGATTGGGTGTTGCTGGTTTAGCAGTACTTGGTCTAAGTTTATTCTTTTTGCTTTTCATGAATATGTTCTTAGGAAGTTCTTCTTCCTTCTACATGGATATGACCATCATATTAGAAGCTTTGGCTGGTTTCTCTCTTGGAGCAGAGTCTATTGCACTTTTCGCTAGAGTAGGTGGAGGTATATATACTAAAGCGGCAGATGTAGGGGCTGATTTGGTCGGAAAAGTTGAGGCGGGCATCCCTGAGGATGATCCAAGAAACCCTGCGACTATTGCCGATAACGTTGGTGATAATGTTGGTGATGTTGCTGGTATGGGAGCCGATCTTTTTGGTTCGTATGTAGCCACTGTGTTGGCATCTATGGTTTTGGGTAACTATATCATCAAAGATATGGCCGATGCAGGTGTGGTTTTAGAAGAATTTAATGGTATGGGAGCCATTCTTTTGCCAATCATGATCGCAGGTGTAGGTATTGTTTCTTCGATTATCGGTACTTTCTTTATCAAAATCAATAACAATGATGCAAAGGAAGGACAAGTTCAAAAGGCGCTAAATACAGGTAATATTCTTTCTATCATCCTTACTGCTGTTGCAGGATGGTTTTTGATCGACTGGCTACTTCCTGAAACTATTGTAGGAATGAAATTCTTCGGTGAAGGCGTAAAAGACATTCCAAGTCGTCACGTGTTCTATGCTACGCTCGTTGGATTGAGTGTTGGTTATTTGATCTCTCTATTTACAGAGTACTACACGGCACTAGGCAAGAAGCCTGTTCTGGATATTGTACAAAATTCATCTACTGGCGCAGCTACCAACATTATTGCTGGATTAGCAACTGGAATGATTTCTACGTTTTCTTCTGTGATCCTCTTTGCAGTAGCAATATGGGGATCTTATGAATTGGCTGGTTTTTACGGTGTGGCGTTAGCGGCTTCTGCAATGATGGCAACTACTGCCATGCAATTAGCAATCGATGCTTTTGGCCCAATAGCCGACAATGCAGGAGGTATTGCTGAAATGAGTGAGCTACCAAAAGAAGTGCGAGAGAGAACAGACATCTTGGATTCTGTAGGAAATACAACTGCAGCTGTTGGTAAAGGCTTTGCAATCGCTTCTGCTGCATTGACAGCTTTGGCTTTGTTTGCAGCCTATGTGACTTTTACGGGTATTGATGGTATCAATATTTTCAAGGCGGATGTTTTAGCAGCCTTGTTTATTGGAGGTATGATTCCTGTTGTTTTCTCTGCTTTAGCAATGAAATCTGTAGGTAAAGCTGCCATGGAAATGGTAATGGAAGTAAGACGTCAGTTCAGAGAGATTCCTGGTATCCTTGATGGAACAGGTAAACCTGATCATGCACGCTGTGTAGAAATCTCAACAAAAGCTGCTCTCAAAGAAATGATGCTTCCAGGAGCATTGACTATTATCACTCCAATCATCATTGGATTTGTAATGGGGCCAGAGGCTTTAGGTGCTTATATGGCAGGTGTTGCAGTATCTGGTGTAATGTGGGCGATTTTCCAAAACAATGCTGGTGGAGCATGGGACAATGCTAAAAAGTCGTTTGAGGCAGGTGTAATGATCAACGGAGAGATGACTTACAAAGGCTCTGAGGCGCACAAAGCGGCGGTAACAGGTGATACAGTAGGAGATCCATTCAAAGACACATCAGGGCCATCTATGAACATATTAATTAAGTTGACATGCCTTGTTGGACTTGTGATCGCGCCTATCTTGGGTGAAATCTATGGTTTAACATCTCATGTGACTGTAGTGGAAGACAAGGTTGAAATCGTGATTGATGAAACTACGGACGAAGTGGACGTGATCATCGAAAGTGAATAAGTTTTACTAAGAGATTTTATATAATTAAAAAAGCCACGGGATATCTCGTGGCTTTTTTGTTTAAATGCAGTTTTCGAATTTATCAGGATTACTCTTCATTCGGAAACGTCAATTTGATGGTAGTCCCTTTTGATGATGATTCAAGGTTTATTTCGGCATTGAGATGGGATGCAAAATCATAGATCAGGGTTTGACCAAAACTCCCTATCCTTTTATTGCTTTCGTCGAATCCAATGCCATCATCTTCAATACTCATTGTTATTAACCCATTTGATTCTTGGGCGTGAATTGTGATTTCACCTTTTTCACGACCTTCAAAGGCATATTTCAGGCTATTGGTTATTACTTCAGAGAGCAGTAAACCTAGATTCATTGCAACATTTGTTTTGATATAAATTTCCTCATTTATATCTACTTCCACAGCAACGTTTGTTTTGTTTGCAAAGGATACTTTGAGCTCATTACTGATGTTTTTTACATGATTGTTGAGGTTAGTACTAGTGATGGATTGAGCATATAATAATTGATTGTGAATAGAACTCATGCTTTTGATTCGCTGACCAATATCAGTAATCCACTCTTTGTTGCTTTCACCTTTTTCTCTAAAGTTGAGATCAAGGAGATGCAAAACCATTTGAAGATTGTTTTTCACCCTATGATGCAGTTCTAAGAAGAGCTGTTTATTTTGACTAATACTCTTTTCAAGTCTTATTTCGTACGCCTTTCTTTGATCTACCTCTTGCCTTAATTGGGTATTGAGTTCTTTCAACTCTTTGGTTCGTAATGCAATTATTCGTTTTAACTCCTCAGGGCTTTTTAGTTTTATTATCCGCTTTGATTCAATAGTTAGAGCGAGAAAAGTGGTGAATGATATTCCTGCAGTTACTATTTTGGTGAAACCCAAAAAGTTATAGATCGGAAACCAAAACATCAAAGCATCCAATGCATGTGTGATTCCACAACTGAGAATAAAAAAAGCAAATAGCCAAATAATTTTCCCAAATGGCAGTTTCCCAATGGCATTATTCCTGAGAAAAAATATTAGGAAAAGGGGGATTCCAAAATAGGAAAGGAAGGTAATACCATCAGATATAATAAAATTCCATCCTAGAACTCCAGTCCAATTTCCGCAATACCATCTGGCAGGCCATTGTTTTGTGTCGAACATATTTGAAAAGAGATGGGTGACTTGGTTTAATACATCATTATTGCCGTTTTGATGAATTGGCAGGCACAAACCATTAATACATTTGACGTGATTTGGGAATAGGGTACTGAGCATCATGCTTAATAGAAAGATGCTGGAGATGAGTAGGACACCTATAATAATTGCATTTTTAAGTTTCATGTCAAATAGCTGGGGGTTGAACTGAATACGAAGATCTAATCGTGAAAACGAACTCTTTACATATGATAATTTGGTTAGGTGTTAAGTAAAACTAAAGATAGCCGAATCTTCGTTCTAAAGAAAACAGTATTGCTAAATTAGCGGCAGTATTAATTTGAAGCATTTTTATGTGCATTAGCTTATTTGTTTTGTAAGTGACCTTTACTAAAAGAAGATTTGAAACCAATAGTCATCGCATGTCTAGCAATATGAAATTTGAAAATATCAAAAAAGGAGTGGTTGAAATAATTCAACTTATTAGTAATAACCAAGTTATGTTCAGTGTGTCACCGGAACACGGTGCTCGATTAGTAGACCTTTACCTTAAGAGTAACGCTAAATTTCATTCCGTCACATGGCCAGTAAGTCCTGAAGATTGCAAGACTGGTGCATGGAGTAAAAATGAAATACTCTTTCCGTTTCCAAATCGCATTGAAGATGGAAAATACGAATTTGGAGGTAAGTCATACCAGCTACCTACAAATGAAACAACGCTGAACAATGCTATTCATGGGATGGTGGCAAAAGCACCTTTTCAGGTAGTGAACCAAGAAGTCTTTGGGAATGTAGCTTCCCTAACATTGCGTCACACTTATGACGGATCAAAGGAATATTATCCATTTCCGTTCACACTAGATGCTACTTTCACTTATGACATAACTGGAGCTTTCAAACTTACTTTGAAGGCAGAAAACACAGGAGCACAAACACTTCCCTTTGGTTTAGGATGGCATCCTTACTTCAAGATAGGTAAAGATGGCTTGACTAATGTGATAATGTCTATTCCTCCTACCGACCATCTAATCTTAGGGGAAAGAAATTTACCAACAGGAGAGGAGCTTGATTTTAAAGATACTACACTGAAAATGTCGGATTGGCAACTTGACGATTGCTTTAGGCTGAAAAAGGAGGGGCTTGAGTGCCGTTTGGAATCGAGTGTTATTAATTTGAAAATGACAGGTTCACCAGAATACCGATACTTACAGATTTTTACTCCGAAAGATTTGGGTACGGTGGCTATAGAACCTATGACATCTGGAGTCAACGTCTTTAATAACAAAGAAGGCCTAAGATTATTGAAACCTCAAGAAACGTTTGAAGTGTTTTTTGCTGTCACGGTGAACTGAAGTGATATGGAAAGTGTGTTGAAATTTGGACAATGAAAAATTAATTCCATACCTTTTCCGTCTTAAGCCAACCAAAAAAATAAATGTCAGAAAGGATACAACCAAAATACCGTTTGCTTCTATCGGATGAGCTGAATAATCTAGAGAAAGAGTTCATTGAATTTCTCGTTATGAATGGAATTACAGCCGATCAGTGGGTAAAGATAAAGGAGGAGGAAAAGGAGGTTGCTGAAGACATGTTGGTGTTATTCAGCGATGTTGTTTTTGAAGGTGTCCTTCGAAAAGTCAAGTTTTTGGAGATCATATCAAAATCTGACGTAAAAACTTTTCAATGTCTTGACAAAAAAATCGTTTTAGTGGGGATGTCCTCAGATGAATCAGTATCGGTAGACTTTACTGATACTGAATTTATTCAAAAATGTATGAGCATACCTCCAAAAGGAGTGAAGGTGTACACTACGGAGAAAACGTATAGCAATATTCGTGAAATGGAGCTATTCGGTATGATTCAGGCGGGTTGTGCCATTTCGGATGGAGCGCTTTTTAAATCATTGTCCCGTGCTTTGGCAGGCTAGTATTGGTGCTGGGTAGCATTCGAGTTAGACTTAACCTTTTGATATTTGCTTGAGCATGCCATTGAATACCAACCCGTGGAAAGGCCACACGCTATACCAGTACAATCTTCCTGCAAGACCTCTGGGTCTGAATGTAGCAGTTTGAATGACCCACTCGTCTTCTATTTTGAATTCTAACCAAGCATCGCCAGGTACGCGCATTTCGGCAAAGAGCAGAAGTCTCTTTTCCTCTTTATCAGCATAAAGTACACGCCAAAAGTCCACTGAATCCCCAGCAGAGAGGGTGTCTGGATTTGTTCTTCCTCGTCTCAGACCAACTCCGCCAGTGAGTTTATCCATGAAACCTCGTATTTTCCACAGAAAGTTGGCATAGTACCATCCACGCGTTCCGCCAATGCCCCAAATTTTATCCAATGCGCGTTGCGAATCGCTTGTTTTCATTTTTCTATGATCCACAAAGCATCCGTGAGTAGGGACTTTGATATAGTCTGAAAGATTTTGTTTAAACCTGCCACTGACTAAGGAATCCTTCCAGCTGGAAATAATCTGATTTTGCTCAATTTTTGAAAAAGCCTTTTCTAAGGCTTTTTCATACTTGATAGGCTGGATTTCAAGGATGTCGTTTAAGCCATTTTTCTGACAAATGACCTCTACTTTCATACTGTCTACCAGTGCGATTGCGAGTTTATAGGAAACGCTGGTCATGAAATAGAGCCAATAGGAGGAGAGCCGTGGTGTCATCACAGGAACGATGAACACCCAACGCTTAAGCCTGCGAACTTTGGCATAACCAAGTAACATCTCCTTGTAGCTCATCACATCGGGTCCGCCAATGTCATAACTTTTGTCAAAGGTGCTTTCGTTCAAAAGGCACAGCATCAAATATTGAATAACATCCGAAATTCCTACAGGCTGAGATTTTGTTTCTAGCCACTTCGGAGTAATCATGACGGGAAGCTTTTCCACCAAATCCCTTATGATTTCGAATGAGGCACTTCCAGAACCAATAATGATCCCGGCACGAAGCGCAGTACACGCGTACTTTCCTTTTCTCAATTCAAGTTCTACAGCGTGACGAGATGCTAAATGTCTAGAGAGCGAGTCTTCATTCACAATACCCCCCAAATAAAGCACCTGTTTTGCCTTTGTTCTTTCCAGTTTTTCACGAAAGTGTTCTGCTGTTTTTAATTCCAATTGCTCATACTGAGAAGATGAGGACATGGAGTGAATTAGGTAATAGGCGGCATCTATGTCTTTCGGGATTTTATCTACAGATTGGGCATCTAAGAAATCAACCTCAAGCACTTCAATTTTATCTAAAAGACTTTTGGGAGGGGAGAACCTATTGCTGTCTCGAACACAGCAGACTATTGTGTGACCTTGTTCTATTAAGACTGGCAGCAGTCTTTTCCCAATATATCCTGTCGCACCTGTAAGAAGGATTTTCATTTGAATGGTGGTAAGTGATGATTGTTGAAACCCTCTCCGCTACTCACTTGTTCAGAAAAAGGTAGTCATAGATATCCGCGATGCTGCAATGTGCTGTACATTTTCAGGCAAATCCATGCATCAGTGGCAGCATAACCTTGCTGAGCAGCAGTGAGTTCCTCGTTTTCCCAATTAGAGGTTTGTTGTCCTTTGCTCACTCTTTTTCCAAGAAAAATGGCCGTCAAACTTCTTACTCCGATTTGTGAAATCTGAAACCGCTGAGCAACGGTATTCATGTCGATAAAGCCCCCAGGAGTGAAATGCCTTACCTTTTGTAAGTCTTTCAAATCGTCACGTATACTGATACCTATCTTTTTGATGCTAGTACTTTCTAAAAATGACTTTAATTCGTTGGTAAAGCCAGTCTTCTGGATACGAATGAGGTAGGCTTTTTCTAAGGTCGCCATTTGTATGATGGCGGGTTCGTGGTATTCTCCTTTGCGAAAACTCGGTTTGGTTTCGGTATCAAATCCTAAATACTCTTCTTGAGACAAGAGAAAAAGCACTTCTTTCAAGTCTTCCTTCGTGTCTACTAAGGATATTTCTCCTTCAAACCTGACGATATCAAGTTCTTGTACTTCTTGCTTGTTTATAAATGTTCTGAAATTCAAACTATTTGCGGTTCTTGGTTGGAAATTTTTTTGATTTTGTATCCTGTATAACCAATGAAGATGGTCATAAGTGGGCTAATGAGGTTGAAAAAGCAATACGGAGCAAAAGCGAAAGTAGAGACACCTAACACTTGCGAGTGATAAGCTCCGCACGTATTCCATGGAATCAATACCGACGTGACAGTCCCAGAGTCCTCCAGTGTACGGCTGAGATTCTCAGGTGCTAGTCCTTTTTCTTTATAAATATTGGCATACATTCGACCTGGAACTACGATAGCCAAATATTGATCAGAGGCTGTAATGTTAAAGAAAATACACGTTCCAGCAGTTGATGCGATCAAAGCTCCAGTAGAATTTACAAGACCGATAATCGCGGATGCAATGCGCTTTAGCATTCCAGATCCTTCCATTATTCCTCCAAAGATCATTGCTGAAAGAATGAGCCAGATGGTGCCGAGCATACCTTTCATGCCACCGGAGCTCAATAAGTCATTGACTAAATCATTGGATGTTGCCACGCTTACATCCCCAAAAAGTGACTGCATAGTGCCAAGAAATAATCCAGTGAATAAGGGGTAGTTACTTTGCATTGTGTCTAGCAACTTACCGTAAGCACTGGCTTGAGTGCTTGCTTCCATGACTACATCCTGTTGGAAAATTAGGGCGAATACCGCACCGAGCAACGTTCCTACCAAGATAGCGGGAAGAGCAGGTACTTTTTTAACAATGAGTATAATGACTACTGCTGGTACAATGAAAAGCCAGCCGGAGATATAAAATTTGGAATCGAGAGCCGCCAAGATGTCAGCGGTTTGATCTACTTGCCCTATGGTGTCACTACTAAATCCGATGATCAAAAAGATGATGAGCGCAAGTACAATAGAAGGCACAGTGGTAATGAGCATATACCTGATATGGGTAAATAAATCCGTTCCTGCCATTGCCGGAGCAAGGTTGGTAGTGTCGGAGAGGGGGGACATTTTATCCCCAAAATATGCTCCTGAAAGAATGGCTCCTGCTATCAACCCGTCAGATACTCCTAGAGCTCTTCCTATTCCCATCAGCGCAATACCTACGGTAGCCGCAGTAGTCCAAGAACTTCCAGTAGCGATAGAAACCACTGCACATACAATGCAAGCTGCAAATAGGAAGATGGTGGGGTTCAGGATTTGTAATCCGTAATAGATCATAGCCGGAACGACCCCACTCAACAGCCATGTGCCTGCGAGTGAACCAATAAGCAACAGAATGAGAATAGAAGCCATGGCCGAACTGATGCTTTTTACCACACTTTTTTCTAACGACCTCCATTTGTAACCCAACCTTCCAGCTACCAATGCGGCTACTGCTGCTGATAGTATCAAAATGATTTGATTAGAACCGTCCAGAGCGGCATCACCAAAGATGCTCACATTTAGAGAGAGCATAATGACTAAAAAAATGATCGGGATGAAGGCCTGAAAGAGCGTAGGAATTCTTTTTTCCGACATTAAAAGGTGGTTATTGGTTAGAATTACTGAAAATTAGCGCAAAAAAGGTAAAACCAAATTATTTGTTACAAGTTGCGGCCAATTATTTAGTCGTTGGTGAAAATAGTGTTTTAATCATTGCTTTAATAGCGATAGGCAAATTCTACAATATTTGCAGCACTGCTCCATGTAAGTTTAGTTGCTTCCCCATAACAGTCCTCGATCGTTTTGTCCCTGAAAACTTGATCGGTTAGCAATCGTTCGGCGAGCCTTACGTAGTTGTATTGATCCCATGGTTTCATTTGAGGTAAGCTGGGGATAAACTCCGCTATGCCTACACCTTCTGCTGCCGCCACAGGTACTCTCTTTAGAATAGCTTCAAGCATCACTAACCCAAATGGCTCAGATGCAGAAGGTGTAATGAGCAAGTCGGCTGAATCTAAGTAGTTAAGTACTTCGGACTGTTTCAGAAATCCTGTAAAGACAAACCGATAGTTAGATTTTTATGGCTCACTTTATGCACTAAATCGTCTCTGAGGTACCCATCGCCAATCATAATAAACTTCGCATCAATACCTCTATTTACGAGATCTCTAGCCAAATCAATAAAAGTGCTTGGGTTTTTCTGATGGGTAAAACGACCAATGAAAAGTACTTTCTTTTTATCCGAAATCTTCTTTTTAGAGGATGACGGTTGAAATTTGAGCGGCATTGGGTACTACCACTATTTTTTCGCCAGAAATGTCATACTTTTCAATTAGTACTTTTTTTAAAGTGGAGCTTACGCAAAATATTTGTTTCGAATCAATAAAACCTAATTGCTCTTCTTCTATTACCGCACTCATGGCATGCATGCCATTTCTGTCGTATTCCGTACTGTGACAATGGACGAATAGTGGTTTTCCGCTTATTTGAGCAGCCATTCGCCCAGCTCTGAAAGTGATCCAGTCATGAGCATGAATCACATCATATTTCTTTTCTCCAGCCAACTGCATTGCAAGCAGCGCATATTTTGCTATTTCTTGATCCAAATTTTGCTGATAATCGCCCGTTAGTGCCACCTCTGCGAGTAGTTTGGACTCTTTAGTTTCTTCTATTCTTTCAACAACGATTTGTCTTTCTTTGGCAATTTCAAAAACCTCAGGAGGGAGGTATGGCAAAAGCCTAAGTCCCATTTCGGTCTCTTTCAGCGTTTGTATTTCCTTGGTCTTCTTTTTCCAAAGGCTAAAATCAGGTTTAATTTTACTTGCGTCAAGAATTTTGAATGTGTCTGACTGATGTAACTTATGTTTTTTTGGAAGCAGAAAATCAATTTGATGACCTGATTGGGCTAACCCATTTGCAATTCCCTCACTGGCAACACCTAAACCACCTGAAATAATAGGAGGTAGTTCCCATCCGAGCATTAATATCTTCATAGTATTCAATTAGACCAATAATTTAAGGATTATTTGATACTGAAAATGTAAGTGTGGGTAAATATTGCAATAAAATAATAAATCGATTCTTAGCAGAAGAACGAAGTGGAGGTAAACAACAGGAGTTTCAGGCAGATCGATTGAAATAAGAGAACTCTTTATTCTTTATGTAATCCGCTTATGACAATACGGTTTAAGCAAATTGTTTGTCGCCTGTGCTATATGCTACCGAGTAAGAAATCGACTTTTCTCAATGTGCTTAAAATCAAGAGTAGAAGCGGAAGAGTCATTGCGTAGCGAGAATAGAAGGATAATGTGGATAGTAAGAAGTCCGATAAATTTTGCGATGGGTGAAATTTTCATTAGATAAAAATAGGTTCTTTCACTTGATACCAATATGCGTGCCATGTCAACATAAGGGCTGAAATTTGTTCTATAATTTTTCGTCGAAAAAGATTTTTTGCTTGGCGCAGCAAATAAGAGCTACTTTTGTGACTTAATCAGAAACGCATTTCGTTTCCATTGTCTCTCATCTGTGCATAATCCATTTTTTATAGTCAGATGATACCTCACAAAGCGTAACCACGCTACTAGGTATGCACAATTTCGAAATACCCCGTTTCATAAATCATTTATATGTTATTTACTTCATTGGGCTTATCCGAGCCTTTGCTGAAAGCAGTAAGCAAAAAAGGATACACAGAACCTTCGGTTATTCAAGCGAAGGCTATTCCCGTTATTTTAGAAAGAAAAGATGTACTGGCCTCTGCGCAGACCGGAACAGGAAAAACGGCAGGTTTTGCTCTGCCTATGCTCCAAATATTATCAGAAAAACCACAAGGCAAAAAGCGTCCAATTCGAGCTTTGATTTTGACACCTACAAGGGAGCTTGCAGCGCAGGTTCACGAAGATGTAAAAACCTACAGCGAGTTTGTTGATATCAAATCAAGTGTGATTTTCGGTGGTGTAAATGCCAATCCGCAGATCAGAGAGTTGAGAAGTGGTGTCGATGTATTGATAGCCACTCCAGGTCGTTTGCTTGATCTTCACAATCAAAGAGAGCTTTCGCTTTCGCAAATTGAGATTTTGGTTTTGGATGAGGCGGATCGAATGTTAGACATGGGATTCCTTCGTGATATTAAAAAAATCTTGGCTTTGATGCCTGATAGACGTCAGAATCTATTGTTTTCAGCGACTTTCTCGAAAGAGATCAAACAATTGGCCAGTGGGATTTTGCACAATCCAGTGCAAGTAGAGGCCGCACCTCAAAACACTACCGCTGAGCGTGTAGATCAAAAAGCCTATCGCATAGATCAAGGCAGGAAAACTGATTTTGTGATCAAATTGATCTCTGAAGGTGACTGGAAGCAAGTACTTGTATTTACGCGTACCAAGCATGGCGCCAATAGGTTGGGAAAGAAGATGTTGAAATCAGGAATTTCTTCAGCGGAAATTCATGGCAACAAAACGCAGGGAGCGAGAACGAAAGCTTTGGCAGGTTTCAAAGACGGATCTATTCGCGTGCTTGTAGCTACGGATATTGCGGCTAGAGGCTTGGATATTCCGCTTTTGCCTCATGTGATCAACTTTGAATTGCCGAATATTCCTGAGGATTATGTTCATAGAATCGGACGTACTGGAAGAGCAGGAGCGAGCGGAGAAGCTATTTCTTTGGTTGCAAATGATGAATTAGAATACGTGCGAGGAATCGAAAAACTCTTGGGTCAGCAACTACCGCTAGAAACAGTAGCAGGTTTTGAACCTAACCCAAATCAGCCGGAAGCCAAAAAATCATCTGGCAACAATCAAGGACATAGACGTCCTAAAACTGCTGGTGGAGGCCAAAACGGAGGAGCTAATAGAGGGAAAAGAAACTTTAGAAGAAGTCCTGCGAAGTAGTTTGTAAGCTTTTCATTTTATGTCACATACTGAATTAGTGTTAAGCTCTTCAGTATGTGATAATTATTTTAAACAAAAAAGGATCGACTCCTGCCAATCCTTTTCTAATACCTGTATTTGATTCCGGTAAAGGTTAAACCTTTTCAGATTTTTTCCATTCTAGATAATCATCAAAAGGCATCATTTTATCAATGATTCCTGTAGGTGTTAGTTCAATGATTCTGTTGGCCACAGTTTGTGTGAACTCATGGTCATGACTTGTAAAGAGCACCGTGCCAGGGAATTCACTCAACGAGTTATTGAATGCTGTGATGGACTCCAAGTCCAAATGGTTTGTTGGCTCGTCCAGCATCAAAACATTAGCACCCTTGAGCATCATTCGCGAAAGCATACATCGCACTTTTTCTCCTCCGGAAAGCACACTCGCTTTCTTCAAACTTTCCTCTCCTGAGAACAGCATTTTCCCCAAAAATCCTCTTATATACACTTCGTCGGCCTCACCTTCGGCATATTGTCTTAGCCAGTCTATGAGGTTTAGATTTGTTTTGAAAAACTCTGTATTATCATTTGGTAGGTAAGCAGTAGTGATTGTCTGACCAAATTTGAATTCTCCGCTATCAGCTTTCATTTCATTATTCAAAATCTGAAAGAAAGCTGTAATGGCGTTGCTGTCGTCACTTAATACGGCGATTTTATCCCCTTTATTTACAAACAAGTCAATGTCAGAGAAAAGCGTTTCGCCATTCAAACTTTTCGACAATCCTTCTATATGCAATATCTGGTCGCCAGCCGTTCTGTTCTGAGTGAATATGATTGCAGGGTATTTTCTGCTTGATGGTTGAATATCATCAACGTTAATTTTATCGAGCAACTTTCTACGACTCGTTGCTTGCTTCGATTTGGACGCATTGGCACTAAATCTAGCAATGAATTCTTGTAGTTCCTTTTTCTTTTCCTCAGCTTTTTTGTTGGCATTGGAGCGCTGGGTAAGCGCCAATTGGCTCGACTGATACCAGAAAGTGTAACTACCAGAGTATAGCTTCAATTGACTAAAGTCAATATCTGCAATGTGCGTACAAACAGTATCTAGAAAGTGTCTATCGTGAGATACCACGATTACTGTATTCTTAAAATCTAAAAGAAAATCTTCAAGCCATCCAATAGTCTTTATGTCCAAATCGTTGGTAGGCTCATCAAGGATAAGCACATCCGGGTTGCCAAAAAGCGCTTGAGCTAAAAGCACCCGAACTCTTTGAGATCCATCCAAGTCCTGCACGAGATTGTAATGATCAGATTCTACTATGCCCAGTCCACTCAAGAGAGCCGCAGCATCAGATTCCGCATTCCATCCATCCATTTCTGCAAATTCAGCTTCAAGCTCAGACGCACGCACCCCATCCGCTTCACTAAAATCTGCTTTCATGTAGATTTCGTCCTTCTCTTTCATGATTTTCCAGAGACTGGTGTGCCCCATCATCACCGCATCCAAAACAGTATTTTCGTTATACGCCGAATGATCCTGTTTTAGAACTGCCATCCGCTTACCTGGGTCAAGTGCTACCGAGCCAGAATTAGGATCAATCTCACCTGACAATATTTTTAAAAACGTAGATTTTCCTGCTCCATTCGCTCCAATTACACCGTAGCAATTTCCTTGAGTGAATTTTACATTCACATCATCGAATAGAACTCGCTTGCCGTATCTTAACGAAACATTACTTACTGAAATCATAGACTCTTGAAATTTAAAGGCGCAAAGGTACAAAAAAAGCCTAGCTACTCTGAGCCTTTAGTTAAGATGTTATGTGACAATTGGGAAAGAATAGGGCAAACCCAAGTATTGAGTTTTTCAGAGTATTTCTCCAAATTTCTGTACCTATATGTTGATGTGAATTCCATTTCCCAGTTTGATGAATTATTACGCAGCTTATTAGGAAAACAATGCTCTTGCTGCGATTTAGTCAATGTGGTTCGATTTTTTCATGTTAGGACTCGGTAACTAGTTTGATCTCTAAAGCGTAGATTGAATTTGCGATTATGAATTTCATTCAATATGCTAAATTTTTAGTGGCCCCAAAGCAAGTTTTAGAAAGTTATATCGGGCATTGATCGAAGTTATGGCGTTTTATTGCCGCCAAACTGGTTTGTTTATTAATTTTGACAAATTACAGCACGAAAATGCAGGTCGTTAACAATATTTACGTGTGTTGTGATGTGTTAAAAAAATTGGGTTGTATTCCTGATTAAAAGAAAAAAGAAGAAATTGTTAGGCTTGGAGGTTTACTGCACGGCAACAATTTTTTCTCGGTGTTAATGCCTTACGGTATTTGGAAAATGGTAAAAATTGAAAGTATATGACTGCCCTGATCATAGATGATGAAAAAGAAATCTGTCTTCTGGTAAGTAATTTTTTAAAGAAAGCTGGAGTCCATTGCGACATGGCTCATGATCTAACATCTGGGTTAGAAAAAGTTCGAAAAAGTTCTTTTAATCTTGTTTTTTTGGATTTGAATCTTCCTGATGGTTATGGCTTGGATGTCGTTGAGAAAATTCGTAATCAACCTGACTTGGAATCTTTATATATTATCAGTGCCCATGATAGCGATGAAGAACGTCAGAAAGCAAGCTCCCTTGGAGTCAAAGGTTTTATAAAAAAACCATTTAGTAAAAAGGATATTATGAATACCCTGAATTTCTGAGCATTTTTGCATAATTATGGAGCAAAAGATTCTTATTATCGATGACGATCCGGATATCACACTTCTTTTGGATCGTTTTTTCAAGAAAAATGGGTACGGAACAACCGTAGCAACTAGTGGTGAAGAAGGAATAGCCGAACTTCGCAAGTGTAATGCAGATGTGGTCTTGTGTGATTTCAAACTTCCCGATTATGACGGTTTGGAAATTCTCCAAAAGATCAAATTAATAAACCCAAGCACACAAGTAATCATTATTACGGGTTATTCAGATGTTAAGATTGCCGTCGAGGCTTTAAAGAAAGGGGCATTTGAGTATGTCACAAAACCTTTATTTCCCGATGAAATTCTTTTGATTGTTGAAAATGCATTCAAAAAGAAGAAGAAGCTTGCTCAGCAAGCCACCGGCTCATCCTCTGGAGCTCAGGCAATAAAAATTGATAAAAAGAAATTTGTTAAAGGGTCAACTCCAGCTGCTCAAGTTTTGCAAAAGCATATCGATTTGATAGCTCCCACAGACATGTCGGTCATAATCTTGGGGGAAACAGGCACAGGAAAAGAGTATGTTGCAAATGCTATACATCAAAAATCTAAAAGATCAGATAAGCCATTCATAGCAGTAGATTGTGGTGCACTACCAGGAGAATTGGCGGGTAGTGAACTATTTGGTCACATAAAAGGAGCGTTTACAGGTGCTTTAAATGACAAAGAAGGATGCTTTGAGGTGGCCAATGGAGGGACATTGTTTCTAGATGAAATAGGCAACCTTGATTATGAAAATCAGGTAAAGCTTCTAAGGGTGCTACAAGAGAGAAAAGTAAAACGACTGGGTAGCAATAAAGAAACTCCAGTGGATATCCGTATCATTGTAGCCACAAATGAAAACTTAAAGGAATCCATCAAAGAGGGCTCATTTCGAGAGGATATTTATCATAGACTCAATGAGTTTACCATACAATTGTCCCCTCTGAGAGAAAGAAAGGATGATGTACGTATATTCTTAACTCATTTCTTGAATATTTCTAATGAAGAGTTGGGTAAGAATATTTCAGCATTCAAAACTGAAGCTGAGAATGCACTTGTCAATCACTATTGGCACGGCAATTTAAGAGAGCTTAAAAATGTGGTGAAGCGGGCAGTTCTATTGTGTCAAGAATCTAAAATTAGTTCAGAGCACCTTCCGGAAGAGATTGTTAAGCCGGATTATTTTGCATTTGCGAAGGATGAGAATGACGATGTTTTTGATGACCAAGTGATGGATTTGAAATCTGTTGCAGAGAGAGCGGAAAAGAAGGCAATCAAGCATGTATTGAACCAGACCGGTGGAAATAAAAGCAAAGCGGCTGAAATTCTTAAAGTAGATAGAAAGACCCTCTACAATAAAATGAGCAGCTACGGCATTGAATAGGTTAAAATCCAGTTTGTTTATGCCAATGCAAAACCCTATCATGCAATAGTCTTATGCCAGCATCGATTACCATCAACCCAAAATTTACACTCGCATTGCTCAATAGCGTGCTGCAAACTTCTCCGGATGGAATTGTAGCCTTCAAAGCTATAAGAAACGATCAAGGTAAAATTGTGGATTTCGAGTGGCTGGTTGTCAATGAACGCGCAGAGAAAATCATGAAAAAAAAGGCTGATGACCTTTTGGGAAAACGAATGTTAGAGATTTTTCCTGCGAACAAAACCTCAGGCCTATTTGACAAATACGTAAAGGTGGTAGAAACGGGTGTCTCAGCTTTTACAGAACAATTTTACAAAGAAGGAGAATTGTCTTTTTGGCTGAAAGTGAGTGTAGTGAAACTGGGGGATGGGTTTACAGCGACATTTCAGGATATAAGCGAGATAAAAGAGGCGTTTTTTAAAGTTCAAACCAGTGAGCTAAAGTATAAGCAGCTATTTCACAATTCTATCGATCCAATTTTTCTCGTAGATCACAACTACAAATTTGTAGATGCCAATCGTGCTTTCTTAGAGTTTTTTGAGATGGGCGACAACTTTAGGGAGCATCATTTTGAAGAAATTTTTATTGATAAGGAGGAGTTTGAGCGATTCAAGTCGAGCATTATCGACAATAATAGACTCTATGAGTTTGAGACCAAACTTCAGACTTTTTTCGGTGAGGAAAAAACATGTTTGGTGAATAGCATACCTCTTTTCAATAAAGAGAGCCCTATGCCAATATTGCAAGGTGTAATTCGGGATTTAACAACTAGAATAGAAGCAGAGAAAATGCTTTTGGAGGCAGAAAAGCTCTTGCTAACAGGGAGAATTGCAAGAACAATTGCCCATGAGGTTAGAAACCCACTGACCAATCTTAATTTGGCTTTGGATCAACTCAAAGAAGAGTTGCTTGAAAGTGACGATAATAGCCTCTACATGGAAATAATCGCAAGGAACTCCAAACGCATTGAGGATTTAATCACTGACCTTTTAAATTCTTCAAAATCAAGAGATTATAATTTTGAAGAGTGCTGTGTGAAGCAAGTTCTTAGTGAAACGATCACGATGATTTCGGATAGAATGTTTCTTCAAGAAATGAAATTGATAGAAGATTTTCCTGAACAGGAGATACTTGTGCAACTCGATGGTGAACAAATTAAAATCGCCTTTCTCAACATCATGCTTAATGCTACAGAAGCGATGGAGCATGGTAACGGTGTGCTAACCATCTCTATCGGGTTTAGAGGCGATAATGTCATGATTACCTTCGCTGATAATGGCAAAGGAATGAATCAGGAAACGCAAAAAAGGCTTTTCGATCCATTTTTCACCTCGCAAAAAAAGAAGGGCACAGGCTTAGGGCTTAATACCGTCAAAAATATCATAAACGGACATCAAGGTTCGATCACTTTCAAAAGTGAAGAAGGAGTTGGGACTTCATTTTATGTGATGCTCCCGATGAGCCAGAGACCTATTATCTAACAATCTGCCAATTAATTTCAATTAGAGTGTTTTGCCGCATTGAGCACAATGCCTATATATCAAGGTATCCAGAAGATCAAAACATGAGGAACTAAACGGCATGCTATGTCATTGTAACAAGCAATTAATATGAATTCGACTATGAACGAAATTGTGATGCTACTTCGTGAACCTTGGCCGTGGTACGTAGCAGGGCCAGCGATCGCCGCGATTATGTTTTCACTACTTTTCTTCGGAAATAGGTTTGGGATATCTTCCAACCTAAGAACCATGTGCTCTATTTTGGGCGCAGGGAAAACATGCGAGTTTTTCGATTTTGATTGGAGAGCACAGCGTTGGAACTTGGTCTTTGCACTGGGTATGGTGTTGGGTGGCGCAATATCTGCCAATTACCTTACTGCCCCTGAGCCAATGGGTATTTCAGAAGCAACAAAGGTCGAACTCATTAAATTGGGTGTGAGTCTGCCCGCAACAGGAAAGGAGCTTGTTCCTTCTGAATTATTTAGTTGGGAGTCACTCTTGACGATCAAAGGAGTGATTATGTTGATTGTTGGAGGATTTCTGGTAGGTTTCGGAACGAGATATGCAGGAGGATGTACTTCAGGGCACGCCATCAGCGGACTGAGTAATCTTCAACTGCCATCGCTCATTGCCGTGGTGGGGTTTTTCATTGGAGGCCTCTTGGTCACCTATTTCGTTTATCCAATTCTTTTCTCCATCTAACCAAAGCACTATGAAGTTCTTAAAATATTTATTCGTTGGTGCTCTTTTTGGTATTATACTTTCCAAGTCAGAAGTCATTTCATGGTACCGTATTTTTGAAATGTTCCGATTCCAGTCGTTTCACATGTATGGAGTGATCGGGTCTGCTGTCGTTTGCGGCGTGGTTGTTACACAATTGATCAAACGAACAGGTATGAAATCCATAGATGGAAAACCAATTGTGATAGAGGATAAGGAGTCTGGCTTTCTTCGTTACATTCTAGGAGGTACGATTTTCGGAATTGGCTGGGCACTTACAGGTGCTTGCCCAGGGCCGTTGTTCATTCTTTTGGGAAATGGCATTTGGGTAATTGGTGTTGTTATACTATCCGCTTTGGCGGGGACTTATGTGTATGGATTGCTGAAAAATAAGCTACCACATTAGCCTTAATGGGATTACATCCTGTTTGAACAATCTTATACTCTCCAATCTTATCAAAATACTAAGAGTAGCTGCTTTGAATGCTCCCAATTGTGTCAGAGCCGACAATTGTTTTTTGGGCTGAAAGAGGCTCATGCTTTACCTTGCATACACGGGTGATAAATCCACGAAGAACTTTGCTCTTCGTAATTGATTTATGTCTAATCCTAAATAAGGTAATATGATGAAGATTTTCTTTCCCATTTTGATTCTGTGTGTATTGGGGTCGTGCATTCCTACTGTAGAGGTAGAAGATCCTATTGTTTCTGAGAAAATAACCATCACTACCGATTACTCAAGTTTGATGGTTGGTGAAGAGAGCCCGATAGTTTGGTCTTACAAGAATGAATATGGTGTAGAGATGGCTTTGGAGCCACAGTGGAACAATAGCAATCCAAGTGTGGCCTTTATCACTAATGGAAATATACTAGGGCTTGCCAATGGACAAACTACGATACAAGCATCCACAATAGGCATAGATGGGCAGATAATTGAAAGCAATGAACTATTATTTAGAGTGTTGGATGATTTATCGGAATTGGCAGTAGTCTCAATAGTTACATCCACTTCTACCATGCAGACAGGTGAATCTATTCAGCTCACTTATTCGGCAAAAGACGGAAATGGAGATAATTTCATTGGAACGGAGGTAAGCTGGATCAGTAGTAATCAGACAGTCGCTACTGTAACCAACGAGGGACTAGTGATGGCGCTTGCAGATGGAAGTACCAACATTATGCTGACCATTGATGGTGTGAGCAGTTCGCCATTAGCTATTACTGTCGGGTCAACTGCCAACCTAAAGAGCGGTGAGTTTCAAAATGCACGTTACAGTGCTACAGGTATGGCAACACTCATGCACGACGCGTCATCGAATTTGATTTTATCTTTTAGTAGTGATTTTCAGACGCAATTTTTGGCTGGAACGTGGGTTTATTTAGCTAACTCGACTTCAGGAGGTGTGGTTAAGAGTTCTGGATTGCCAGTTAAGAACATTTCCCAAAATATCAGTGGCGCTCAATCCTTTAACATCACTACTTTAGACCCAGACGCTGACTTGGAAACATACAAATATGTAATCATTCTTTGTGAGCCCTTTGGTTTAGAAATGGCTTATGCTGAATTAAAATGAGTTGTTAATTCTTTATTTGAAAATAGAACTTTGAATAGAAATCGCTTTGATTAGGGTCACAATGCTACTAGAAACCGGCGCTGATATTCATTTTAAAAACATTTTGATATGAAAAAGTTATTCATTCTACTCTTGTTAATCATTAGTTCCTTACATTCAGTTCGTGCAGGAGGCGGGTGGACAGAAAGGAAAGGTGGAGGTTTTTTGAAGTTTTCTCAGAATGCCATTTTTGCCAAAAATATTTTTAACTCAGAAGGAGGAATTGATAAACTTGGTGCTCCATTTAATTTTTACACAACGAGTATCTATGCCGAGTATGGTGTTACAGATCGAATTACGACTGTGACCTATATTCCCTTTTTTGTGAGAGCTACGATCGCCAATCTCAAAGGTGAGCAAACTGGTAAAATTACTCCCGGAGATGAAATGAACGCATTTGGAGATACGAATTTGGGTATAAAATATGGTCTGATTAAAGATGGTCCTGTGGTTCTGAGTACAACTTTGCTGTTTGGTTTGCCAACAGGCGAAACAAGAGGCGGTAGAGGGCAAATCATTCAGTCAGGAGATGGTGAGTTTAATCAGCTTTTGAAATTGGAAGCAAGTCACTCATTCTACCCAAAACCATTTTATGCATCCGCGATGGTTGGCTTCAATAATCGAACCAGAGACTTTTCAGACGAAATTCACGCTTCACTAGAATTAGGAGTGACTTTGGATAAGTTTGTAGGAATTCTGAAATTCTATAATCTTTCCTCTCTCTATAATGGAGACTCTAACGCTGATAATGCACTTTTTGCAAATAATATAGAATACTTTTCCTTCACGCCAGAAGTATTATATAGCCTGAATGAACATTTCGGAGTAACTACAGCTGCGGGTTTTGCTTTTTCAGCAAAACGCATACTTGCAGCTCCAAATCTATCCGCAGGGATTTTCCTCCAGTGGTAATCAAATTTATCGTACTTCAGAATTTAAGCAGCACTCCAAATTACAGATTGTAGTTCCTTCGTAGGGGCTTCTAATTCAAATCTGACAGGGTAGGGCTTGAGACAAAGCCTTACTTTTCTGTTAGAACCAAAAGGCCCATCAATTTCCACTCCTCTCGGTGAAATATATGATTCTAACGCCATCATAGGGTTTTCCGAAAAATGACTATCATATATATCAAAGAGCTTCTCTAAAAGAAAAGATCCGTAGTGAAGTTTTATTTCCCTGAGACAGATTTCCAGTTCTTCTCTTTTTCTTATGGTTATTTCATGCGCGTCAATTGATCGTGCTTTTTCTAATAGATGATTCAATTTATTTAAATCCATTGCTTTGTTGTTTGATTGTGTTCAGATTGACGGTCTTACACTTTAAGGTTGGATCAAACAGAGTTCAATGCTAGTACGTACGAATCAAAATCTAGTTTAAAAATACATAACAAACTATTAGGGGACTTTTTATGTGACTTAAATATTACATAGAGGCTATGGCTACCCGCCCGGAAGCCTTTTACACGAGAAATTTTTATAACTATTTGATAATAAGCAGCAAACAGCCAATATTTGTGTAATTATCAAATGGACTTTATATAAGAGAGACTTGTTTGAAAGCAGAAATTCTACAATTTAGAGTTGAGGGGATGGTTTCTGATTCTTAACTTCTTGAAATACAGATGAAATTACATAGAGGCTATGAGCCTTTTACACGAGGAATTTTTATAACTATCTGATAATAAGCAGCAAACAGCCAATGCTTGTGCAATTATCAAATGGACTTTATATAACTGGATAAGAAAGTGATGCTTTTATTTGAATCTAAAATATTTAGGTCATATTTCGTTAATTTTCAAAAACTATTTAGTCCTTCGAAAGGTCTCGATCCTTGTAGATGAGGTTTCTAGCTTTTTCTAGATAGTCACAATTGGATTTTAACGATGTTGGAGTTGTGCGAATTACTAAAGATAATCGTTAATTACCCCATCAAATCCTCACCCAATATGTTTTTTTCACCCATGCTACTATCTCCTTCTGGTTTTTCAGGTCGAGCAGCTATTCTTTCTTTTTCGTATTTGATTTCCATGCCATGCAGGAAATTTCTTAGAATCTGATCTTTGAGCGGACGGTACTGGCTCTGTCCGGGTTTGCGGAAAAATGCACTCAGTTCGTGCTTGCCCACTTTTAAATCTGCTAGCAACAGGATTTCCAAAATATCTTCATCTCGGAGGTTGAGTGCAATTTTGAGCTTTCTTAGGATAATATTATTGTTGAGGCTTTTCTCAGGCTTGGGGGTTTCGCCATCTTTTTTGCCGCGTTTCTTGATGATCAGCCCATTGAGGAAGACAGCCAAATCTTTGTCGTAGATGGGTTTTTGATCCTCATCTTCATCTCGTTTGAGCCATTCGCTGACTTGTTCGCGTGTGACTTCCTGTCCGCCCAACTCAAAAAGTTGCATCATGCGTTTGTCTGTAAAGTCAAAGGCGTATCGAATCCGGCGAATGATGTCGTTGTTTTTCATTGTGAGTAGGTCTACGCTTACAAAGCGGAAAATTAGAGAGATTCAAATGCAATCTCAATTAAGAATCGTTTTATCCTCAAATCATAGAGATCCGCACCTTTTTGGTTTTGATGCGGGTGTTGTCCAAGCGCTTTACTACGTGTAATGCTTTCTCGGTTTTTATCGCTACAAACGTGCAATCCAGTTTGATCTCGATAGTTCCCAGTTCATCAGGTTGTATTTCTCCTTGTTTGATAAACACTCCAGCGATATCTCCTTTGGATATTTTGTCTTTACGGCCACCGGATACAAATAGAGTTGTCCAAACTGAAGCAGGAGGGATGGGCGCAGGTTTTAACGTTTCGGTTGGCACACCTTGGATAAAGTCAGGCGTATTTTCCTTCTCCGAAACGATGATATAGGCCGTTCCTTTGGTGTTCATCCTTGCCGTTCGGCCATTTCTGTGGGTGAACTCTTCGCTACGCGGAGGGAGCTGATAATGTATAATGAATTTCAGCTCGGGAATATCTAAACCACGTGCTGCCAAGTCTGTGGCTATGATGATTTGGTGTGTGCCATTTCTGAATTTGATCAGCGCACGTTCCCGATCTTGCTGCTCCATGCCACCGTAGAAGCACCCATGTCCGATACGTTTTTTGTTTAGAAAAGTGCTTACCTCCTGGATGGTGTCTTTGAAGTTGCAAAAGATGATGCCCGGTTCATTTCCAATGTGGCAAAGTGTTTCTACCAGAGTATCAAGTTTTATTTTGGAAGGAGAGATGACTTTTTTCAGTTGCAGACCTGAGGTGGCGGAGCTGAGGTAATCGACTTTCAGTGGCGAATGCAGCTTTGCAAAGCTCAGAATTTCTACACCCTGAGTGGCGGAAGTCAGAATTCGCTTTTCTACTTTGGTCAGTGCTTCGAAGATTTCCTTCATTTCCAACTCAAAACCAATCTCCAGCGACTTGTCAAATTCATCCAGTATCAAGGTCTTGATGAAAGTCGTGGAGAAGCTGTCTCTTCTGATTCTGTCCGCAATACGGCCGGGAGTGCCAATAAGTATGGCGGGGCTGTGTTTGAGATCAATTTTATCTTTGCTTCCTGATCGGCCACCATATATGGCGTTTACCTTGTAGCCTGTGCCCATCTCACGGATTACCTGCTCTATTTGAAGAGCCAACTCACGCGAAGGGACTATAATCATCGCTTGTATTTCTTCGATTTCAGGGTCGAGGCTGTCGATGACTGGAAGGAGAAACGCTAGGGTTTTGCCCGTGCCCGTAGGGGAGAGCAGGATGATGTCTTTGGCAGAGCTGATGGCCAAAGCAGCCTCTTCTTGCATGGGGTTGAGCTTTTCTATTTTGAGTTTGCTCAATATGGCTTTTTGATCTTTGGGTGCGTTCATGGCGTGCGCTAAGTGTGTTGCAATAAAAAAGGAGAACTCAAAAGTCCTCCTTTTTTACAACGTTATTGTTAACCTCAAATGATTTTAAAAATTAAAGCTTCAAATTAAGCTCCTTCGTCATAAGCCACTTCGAGTACACGCTCTTCGAACATGCCCAAAGCGATTTTATCTTCGCCCAACACGTCAAAAAGCTCCAGTACTCTTCTTGCCACAAATTCTTCTTCGATTTGCTCTTGCACGAACCAGCGCATAAATTCTTCCGTTGCGATATCGCCTTCTTTTCTACAAGCTCTCACTATGTCGTGGATCGAGTCTGTAACAGCGATTTCACTTTCCAACGCTGCTTCAAAGACGCTTTTTAATGATGAAAACTCATGAGCAGATTCGCCAACTGTTGGTGATACCGCTGAGCACTCCATATTTGTCAAATACTTGAAAAGCTTCAATTGGTGCTTTCTTTCTTCATCAGATTGCTTGAAGAAGAATTCTGCGCTATTGTCATAACCATTGGTGTCGCACCATGCAGCCATTGCGAGATAAGCAGCAGAAGATTGCGCTTCCATTTTGATTTGCTTATTCAAAACGTTCACGATTTCTTCTTTCAAAACCTGATGTCTTCTCAATATGTCCTTCATGTGTTTGTTCTTTTAATGATGTTACAATGGAGTCAGAAACGTTTTTGTTATCTGGTAAGACGAAAATAAGATCGCCGAATATCCATTTGCATTTTTACTACCGCAAAGGAAACAGAAAAGTGCCACAGATGCTCATTCTGAGGTCAATTTATAATCAGTCTAAGTAAGTGTGAATCTTAAATTCTGCTACGAATAAGCGTTTTGTGGATCAGGCTGTTGAGCTCTAGCATGGCAAAAGATCCTCCAAACAAATCACGCAACTCAAGAATCTCCTGAATAGTCAAAACGAAGATGCGGTCGCAGTAGGCGAGGGAAATGATTTCGATACCCGCATGATTGCTGTCAAACATGGCCGTAAGATCAATATCCTTTACTTTCTTTTTGAAAGCAATCAGTGCACACGGACTTAATGAAATCTCCTGATCGAAAAGTTGTAAAACGAATTTTCCAGACGCATCGCATTGCACCAACGAGGTATTGGAGGTTTGATATACAAGATTAGAAGGGTCGGTCACTTCTGTCATTATCTGTTTGGGCACTTTTTGCAACGCTTTTTCTCTTTCTTTTTGTATTTTTCGCAGCATTTTTTGAAAACGCACTCGTTCATCTTCATCAACCCTTCTTTTTGGTAAGGATTACAAGTGTGAACTTCATTTTCTAAAAGAATGTCTTGCATCGTGCTCTTGGTTATTTAGATTGTTTCTAAACAATGCAAATGTACACCCTAAAGTTCCCTGTATTCAATCGCTATGCGTAGTAAAATTACTCACTAGTAGTAGTGAGTAATAAACTGGAGAATTTGAGTTTGTTTTGATAGGCAAGGATTGGAAATATCAAGTAGTGTGAACTGTGGGGGATTTCGTTCCATGGTCAGAATCTCTAAACTAAGCAATTGAACTTTCGAGCTTTCCACCCCTAGCGCGGGCTAGGGGGTGGATAGGCCTTTCCTTAAAAACTAGGCTTCTTTGCCGTGTTGAAACCGAGTGTCACGCCCATAATGCTGCCATCTTTGCGTGGAGAAAAGTAGAAGTTCACAGGTACGTTGAGATATCCTGATCGAAAAGTTTTTCCGAATCCTACAATCAATCCGAGTGATGGCTCGATCGCTCCGCGATTGTCTATTAGTTCTTCAACTAGTTGACCAGAAGGAGGGGCTTCATCTTTACCGAGCAACCTCCATCTACCTTCGTCCACATAGCCTCTTCTATTTCTGACTACCCGCACCACGGGCCCCAGACCGAACTCATATCCGCCTTTATTGAATCTGAATCCATTGATAAATGCAATGGAAGGAATGAGCGAGCCACTTTCCAGACCATTCACAGCCACGATCACTTCCACCAGTGCTTGAAATTCTCCAGAGCTCAGGTATTGCTGCTCAAACTGGTATCCAAACATAGAAGTTACAGGAAACATATTGTAGCCACCTTCCGACTTTGAAGCTCTCAGTCGGTCACCATTCTGTCCTGTCGTAAATGTGGCACCCATCCTAGGGCCACTCAGGCTCACAGTGGTTTTTCTGGTGGTGATTGGCAGGCTGTAGTTGATCAAGTAAGTCAACTAGATGAGGATCGTTTTCTATGCCAAGAAGATCATTCAAAGAGATCATGCCCATGGTTTGCACTTCGGCTTGCACATTGAGATATTCCATTACGCTAGTTTTTTCTACCTGATTTTTTTCCACGTCAATGAGCCGTAAAATCATCACGATTTTGTCTCCAAAGAGCTCGGCACTTCCAGATAGCATCTTGTCGCATTTGATGAGTTTGCCCGCTCGTACAAGAGCATTTTTTCCAAAGCAATTATTAGGATCTATTTCATTTTTTTCCAATGCGTCTGTCACATCGTATTTATCCAATACTTCAAACCGATCTATTTTCTCTAGTTCTAATCGGAGGATGTTGGCCATCGTGATATTGTCAACGTCAAGATTTCGTGTGTCAATGCTGATTAACGCTATCGTAAGTCTTTGTTGTGCCTCAACGGGAATGAGCCAAGTAAGTAGGATAAAAGCAATGATGGTGATTTTGATAATAATTGATTTCATGTGTATGTGTTTTATTTTCACTGGCAACATGGAATTCGCCATAAACTTGTTCATCCCTCGGTTGATATGTTTGAGACTCCAAGTTTATGCTCATTTCATGGTTATTGGTTTTCGATGATGAAACCAAAGTTGCAGTAAGCAGTCAGGGGAATAAAACGGATACTTTGGGGCTTATTCAGGGCTTTAGGAAATTTCGCAACTAGATGAAACCATAACTGCTACTCCTCAATTTTAGAATTGGTTTTCCCCAAGCGATTTTAGGAATTGGTGAATTATGCAAATAATTATATGCCCATTTGCGATATTTGCAAAAATAAAAATTGAGCGTACATTATGGAACAGATCAGACAGGTTGAGTTTTTGAAAAACATTCAACAGACTATTTCCTCCAAAATTGCATTTGTGGATGAACTCGCGGACTTGCTGGGAATAAGCAAAGACAGTGCTTATCGCAGATTACGTGGCGAGACTTCACTTACCTTCATGGAGCTAGGGTTGCTTTGTGGTCATTACAAGGTGTCGTTTGATTCGTTTAATAGCGCTCCGGATATGCAGATCGTCCCTTTCCGATACAAAAAGCTACTGGGGTCAAAGGAGAATTATGTGGCATACCTAAAGGAACTTTGCAGTGAATTGAATCGGGTGAGGGAGGCCAGATCCAGTGATAAACACATCATCTATGCAGGGCAGGGGTTGCCGATTTTTCACTATTTTAAATTCCCTAAGCTCACTGCCTTCAAGACTTTTTATTGGTTCAAGTCTATCATGAATGTGGATCACTTGCAGGATCAGGTCTTTACCCCAGAGATGATAGATGATGAGATTATTGAGCTCAGCAATACTTTATTTAAATATTACCTCGAAGTTCCTTCCACTGAAATATGGGTAGACTCCACGGTGATGGGTACTATCAATCAAATTCGTTTTTATTGGGATTCTGGAATGTTTGCCAATATGGCTGACGCCTTGTCTGTGTGTGCAGATGTAAGGGCACTTATAGAATATATGAGCAAAACGTGCGTGACGGGCAAGAAGCAAGATGATTTCGACAATCCCACGATCTTCGGAGAGCAGCTGGCACTCTACTATAGCGAAATAGAAATTGAAAAGGTGAGCGTATTGGTGAGACTTGGTGGCATTAGCAGGATTTATCTAGACCAAATGACGTGCGGTTCTATCCATACTGAACACCATGCCTATGCCGAAGAAACTGCCGATTGGCTCGGTTCGATTATCAGCAAATCCAATCTCATCTCGGGAGTCTCGCAGACCATACGTTATCAATTTTTTAATAGAGGTCTGAAGCAGCTGCAAAAGTTGGAAGACCACATTAGGACGAGTTAGCTTTAGGATTGCACATTGGATATTCTATGACACTGGTTTTTTCCAAGTCAATGAGCCGCAATATCATCACGATGTTAGCTCCAAAGAGCTCGGCACTTCCGGATAGCATCTTGTTGCTTTTGATAAGCCTATCTGTATAGAGAAAAAGAAAGTACTGTGTGGCGTTTTAATCGTCAGTAGTCGGTTGGTTCAGGAATTGGTTTAGTACCAGAAACAGTTCTGCCTGCACAATCGGCTTAGTGATGTATTCCGAAAACCCCATCTTTAGCCCGTTGGCTTTTTGTTCCGCAAGAGCGTCGGCAGTCAGAGCAACTACTGGCAGACTACCTAGATTCATTTCGTTTCGTATATGGCCAAGCGCTTCGATCCCATCCATAACGGGCATATGTAAATCCATAAAAACCAGATCAGGTAGGTTGTCATTTTCTAAAGACTTCTTTAAGTAGTCAATTGCTTCTTTGCCGTTTGAAACAATTGTTAAAGGAATATTCGTCTTTTTCAACATTCCTTTAATCACTAGTTGGTTCATTGCGTCATCCTCAACAATCAGCAGGTGTTTATCTGATGGGAATTGATTGGACACAGTACTTTGATCCGCGTAATCATGGATATCCATGCTGGCCTCATCATAAGGGATGAGTACAAAAAATGTTGAGCCTTTTCCGGGCTGACTAATTAGTGTGATATTGCCTTGAAGAAGCTCGGCCATTTTCTTGCTAATTGCCAGTCCAAGACCACTACCCCCGAAACGGCGGGTGGTGGTGTTGTCAGCTTGTTCGAACGAATTAAAAATGGCTGATTGTCTGTCTGGAGAAATACCAATTCCCTCGTCGGAGACTGCCAATAACAATTTTTGTTGCTGAGAATTTACCTGGATTGAGATGGTTCCCGATTCACTGAATTTAATGGCATTTGCCACCAGGTTGTTGAGAATCTGATTTAATTTAATGCGGTCAGACAGGATGAATTCTGGAAGCTGGTCATCAATACTAAATTCCATAACAAGACCTTTGCTTTGTGCTTGTTGGATATGTAGATGGTAAACGTTTTCAATCAGTCTTCGCAATCTGAAAGGTTGATTATACAGTTCCATTTTACCAACTTCTATCTTGGATAAATCCAGCACATTATTAATAAGCTCAGTAAGGTGTTCTCCTGCGTTTCTGATATAGTTTAAAAGCGTTTTAGACTTATCCGGAAAATTAAATTTTTCGCTATGTTCTTCAAGTAAAACGCTAAAACCAATGATGGAATTAAGCGGGGTCCTAATCTCATGGCTCATGTTGGCTAAAAAATCTGTTTTAGCTTTGTTTGCTTTCTCCGCGACATGTTGCCTTTTAATCAGTTCCAATTTGTTTGCTTCAATAACTACGTTCTTTTGTTCAAATTGGAAAAAAACGGATCTCGTGATGGCATGCAGTCCGCCGATTAAAATATTTGTTAAGTTAGTAATGAAAAAAAACTCATAAACCTGCTGAATGCGGGGGGTAGAGATGTCTGAAAAGAAATAAAACAGGCAAAATACAGCGATATATGACAGAGGAAACAAAAATAATCCTTTTATAGGGTCTGCAAGCAAGGCATATACAACGACTGCCATCAGTAAAGACATGCTCCAGTATGCATTTACTTCATTGACAAACAGCATAATTGCAAAGAAAGCTGGTAAAATGGCTACCAAAACTCCTTCCAGATACCAATATTCAACTTTTCGGAAATCTCTTTTTCTCGGAAGGAAGAACAGTGTGGCAAATAGTACGATAGCCAGTAATCTTAGCCAGAGGTATTCGGTGTAATCAGTAAAATATATATGAAAGGTGAAAAAAAAGATATTGCTTAATACTCCAATCACGGCGAAAAAAGAAATAAACCTTTGATGCACCTTATAATAAGGAGTATCGTACACTTCAATAATAGTATTAAAACCGCCCAAAAGCCTATTCATATTTCGTAATTAGTGTAAAACTTTAATATAGCTAAGTAGCCCGTCTAAAAAAAAAATGGGAGAGATTGAATTGATGCCTTCGGCTTCCCTTACGTACTTGTCTGATGACACAAGTATATATACTCCATAGACTTGTTAAGGTTGGAACGCCAGCATGTCAGCTCAGCAAGAGTTGGATAGATTATTCAGGTTTAAATAGGGGTAGGGATATGATGAATGTTGTGCCTTTGTTCGTTGCACTACTAACCTCTATACTTCCTTTATTCTTTTGAACGAATTCATAAACCAGTTGCAAACCAAGACCGAGACCAGATTCACCGATGGTTCCATGTGTGGTCACTGTCTCATCTAACTGGAAAAGTTTAGCAACCTTCTCTTCAGTCATACCCACGCCAGTATCAGATACTTTAATTTGACAAAAATCTTCTGGCTCATTGGCTGTGCAAGTCACTTCAACCTTGCCTCCAGTATTTGTAAATTTGATTGAATTGTGCACCAGATTTCTAAGAATAGTAGAGATTGTATTTCTATCGCCGTACAGGAATAAGTTTTTCTCGATCTCATACTTCAACTCAATACTCTTGGCTATGGCGTTATCATTATACATTTCCACTACAGCGGTTGTGAGCGTACCCAAGTCAAGTTTCTCGGGCACATAAGGAAACTGGCCTCTTTGATTCATGGCCCAATCGAGTAGATTATCGAGCAGCATGACCAATCGCTGCACACCTGACCCCATCTGATCTACAATTTTGATGATTTGTTTAGCATTACCATCTTTCAGGTACATTTGACAAACAGTAATAAGGCTTGCTAGTGTATGAACCGGAGATCTCAAGTCATGTGAAACGATGGAAAAAAACTTGTCTTTGCTACGGTTTAGAACCTCCAGATCCTCATTTTGCTTCTCAAGCTGTATACTAAGTCGCTTTTTGGATTTAAAAGACATATATACGATAAAAATGAGGAAGATAAATGCAACCAATAAGAAGGCTCCAGTGATGATAATGATGTTGGTGTTTTTTCGTTGTTCCAACAAAAGGTTAACTTCTTTTTGCTTAATACCTACTTCATATTCCGTTCTTAAATCCCCAAGACGTTGAGTGGTTTTTAGGTTTTGTATGCTGTCTTTATAAGTATAATATTGCGTCTGATAAGCGATTGCATCCTGCAGGTTATCCTTTTTCAATGATAGTCGATATAAAACCTGAGACGCATCACGGACTTGTTCTTTCAATCCGGCATTCTTCGCAAGTTTCAATCCTTTTAGCGTATAGGTAAAGGCCTCCTCATCTTGCATTTCTTCCAGATATATTTTCCCCAAGTGATTGTAGTAATCCGCCATCCCATAGTCATCGCCAAGCGGCTGCAATAATCCTATAGCCTCAAATAAACCTTTTTTAGCTTTTTCAGATTCACCCAATTTCCAGTATACCAATGATCGGTTACCAATAATATAGGCTATACCAATCTTCATGTCTATGTTTCTTAAGATTTCCTCAGATTCGGCATAGTATGACATAGCAGAATCGTACTTACCTATAAGATAGTAATCGTATCCCATATTTAATAAGCCAAAAGCCAGACGGTCTGTTAGATTGGTCTTACGAAGGGTGTTGATAACTTTAGAGCCGTAGTACAATGCATTTTCCGAGTCTCCGTTCTGCGTGTAGCAAGTCGATATTTCACCGTAGATTTCCTCTATTAGTATATCTTGAAACTGCTCTTTGCCCTCAGCAAGCTCAGCGCTTTTGAATAAATATTCCAACGCTCTACTGAGATTACCCATAAGTCGGTGTGCGATACCGATCTTGCAATTGGCTTTTATCCGATATTCGAGACTATTGGCCTTTACGGCCAACTCCAGAAGTTTCTCGCCATATTCGAGTTTTTCGTAAGCTCCACCGGCATAAGTAGACGCCCAGTAATATGCATTAAGCTCTTGGCTGGGGGACAAAATCCCCTGGTCAATTACTTTCTTGATACTATCAGCTTTAAGTTGGTTTTGAGCCCGTGTATGGATGCTTACGAGAAAGAATGCGAAAAAAAAGACCGAGAGTTTTAAACAGGTCATCTCTTAAAAAATTAATTTCTTCCGCGTCCTCGTCCTCTACCAGGTACCATCGCAATTTTAGGGTCTAAACGGATGCTTACGCCAGCGCTCTCTTTGGTTTGATAAACAATGTCATATTTTAAGTAATCACGTTCAGTATCAAAGTCTTCGGGAATCTGCAGTACCCACGAATGGTAGTTCCGTATTTCCATGGGCAACTCATCCAGAAACTCCAAAGATTCATTGTCAAAGTCAATGCTATCAAGTGAGGTTACCCCTCCTCCTGCAAACCAAAAAATGTATTCTCCAGGTTCTGCCCAAGCTGTAATAGTAGTCTCACCAACGCTTTGATACCCCCTAATGGTATCTGTATTGGTATTGTAAACCAATTGCCCATTCTTATATTTAAGCACGGTGATGGATTTGTCTATCTTATCAATGTTATCTGGCTGTCTTGAAGAAGAACTATTGGTATATTGAAGCTCCAGCATTGACTTTATATAATCGTCGGCCAACTGGGTAGCTAATTCCATATCTTGATCAATCTCATCGACGGAAGACGATGGAATATCACTGTCTTGACACGATAAAAAGGCAAAGGTTAAAAATAAGACGATGAGTTGTACTTTTAAGAACTTAAGTTTGACGATCATAATTTGTGAAAGGTTTGTAATAAACGCTATTTTGGCAATTCAACTGCGAAATTAAGCTAAAATGCTATCAAATGATATTCCTTAGAGCATCTCTTCGACTAATCGATGCTTTTTATCTATGAACTCCCGTTTTTAACGGATCAATAAAATATTATCATAAAGACTACACTCGACGAATCCAGTGTTTTAATTTCAAAAGCACTTGCCTATCTGGCGCTCTACTATGGCGAAATAATGCAACTGTTCCAATTCCTCCGTGATATTATTATTTCAGCATTTCACCAATTAAAGATTGCCTGTATGGGTCTGATGATATAAGTTAGAAAGGCTTACGCGTGAAACAGTTCCCCACAGGTATCGCTCGCTTTTAAGTGATTGACCTTAAAAGTGAACCTGCCCCCGCTAGCAAGGGATAAGATAGCGGCCGTAATTACGCTAAATAGATAAGAGGTTAAAACGTTAGACTTTTATGCCATGAGGTAATAGGGTCAAACTTTTTTCCGTTTTTAATTTATGGAAACCTCTACATCCTTGCATCTCACTACGGAAGCCACACTAGATTGGGCTTTCAATCATACAAAGCGCATATAAACAGATTGACCATGAGCAAATTGTTATTTATCTCGGGACTATTTTTCAGTAGCCTGTTCATCACTCTTCCAAAAAACTTTGAAACTATCTCTGCATTCGATTATGCGAAAGCTTGGAAGGAAGTTCAAGTGTTTGATGACAAGCAGCTTCCAGGATCAGCCCTGAAGCTGTTGGACGAAATATATGCAGCAGCCAAAGCTGAAAAGAATACAGGACAGCTGATCAAAGCGGTGATTCATCAACTCAAGTTTGTCGATTATAAAGAGGAGAATGCCTTCATCAAAAATCTGAATCTACTTAAATCGGAGGCAGACCAAGCTACTTTTCCTGCGAAACCAATACTGCATTCTATGCTGGCTGAAATGTACTGGCAGTATTATCAGAGCAATAGATATACTTTTCTCAATCGCAGTGAGACCACTGATTTTGATGAATCAGATATTGAGACCTGGAGCTTGGCTAAGATCGTCAAAGAAACTTTTGCGCAGTATGAATTGAGTTTGGCGGATGCCGAAAAAAGCAAAAAGGAAGACATCAGCAATTTTGAGGAGATATATGATCGTGAAAATAAGTTGGGTCTTAAATATCGATCTTCTTTATATGATTTTTTAGCGCATAGAGCTATCGGTTTTTTCTCAGGAGAGGAGCCAGGGCTGATCAAACCTGCTTATGCCTTCACATTGAACAAGGCAGAATATCTCTCTGATGCCAAGCGTTTTTCAGAGTTGAAATTGGAAACCAAAGATGAATTCTCAATGAAATTTTATGCGCTACGAATCTATCAGAATCTCACGCTATTTCATTTGAAGGACAAGGATCCTTCAGCTCTGGTGGAGTTGGACTTGCAGCGTTTACAGTTTGTAAAAAATCATCTGACCCTCTCAAGCAAAAATGAACTTTACCGTAAGGCGTTGGAAACCCTGGAAGAGCGCGTAATAAATCACCCCATCTCTACTAAAGTGACCTTGGAGATAGCGAAGACCTATCAGGAGACCGCTGCTAAGTACGACCCCTTACGCTCAGAAGATCACAAATGGGATTTGAAGCGTGCTATAGCTCTGTGTAATGCAGCTATAGAGCGTTTTCCCGAATCTGATGGAGCAAAGGCGTGCTTCAATTTCAAAGAGCCACTCAAATACAAAAACATAGAAGTGACCATTGAAGAACAAAACGTGCCTGGCCTGCCTTTCAGGGCTTTGGTGGAGTATCAAAATCTTGAAAAGCTGCATTATAGAATCATCAGAACGGACAGGCAGAGCGTGAGGGAACTTAGAGCACGTCTGCGCAAAACGTATAAAATAGAGAGGGAGGAAGAGTTTATCAAGCACTTTGCTGCGAAGACACCTGCGCAGACAGGTAATTTCGAATTAGCGGATGATGGTGACTACCAAATGCATAGTGTAGAGGTGAAGCTTGAGGCGCTTTCAGTAGGGGAATACATGGTATTGTTTAGCCATGACGAAGACTTTAATCCTTCTAAAAACGGAATGGCCTATGCCTTTACGGTGATAACTAATATCAGCTATATCCATAGAAATACTTCTGAGGGGGAGACGGAGTTTTACGTCTTGGATAGAACCAGTGGGCATCCACTAAAAGGAGTCATATTACAGACCTTTTCCAATAACTACGATTATAAAAAACGGGAATACGAAACTGAGCTCATTGGTAACTTTACCAGTGATAGGGAAGGCTATGCTAAGGTGGGTTATATCAACAAAAATGACAGACGAAATTTCTATGTTGATTTTCGCCTGGAAAATGATTTTAATAGTACTGAATCAATAGACAGCTACCGAAGTGATGCAGGAACGATCTACCAGTACAAGCAAGAGGATTATGATCAGGATGTAACGACCTTTTTCTTTCTTGATAGAGCCATTTACCGTCCTGGGCAAACGATTTACTTCAAGGGATTGGTTATTGATCCAGACAAGAAGAACCCTACCATCAAAACGAATTATTCCACTACCATCGAGTTGAGAGATGTGAACTATCAGCCTCAGGGAAGCATAGAGGTTAAGACCAATGAGTTCGGAACATTTAGTGGCAGCTTTACTGCTCCCACTGGCGGCTTGACAGGTCAGATGCAACTCGTGAATACAAGGGACAATGGACGTACATTCTTCCAAGTGGAAGAATACAAAAGACCCAAATTTTATGTGGGATTCAATCCGGTAGAAGGAGCTTTTCAACTCAATGATGAAATTGAAGTTAAAGGATATGCGACAGCCTACTCGGGTGTGCAGATAGATGGAGCCAATGTCACTTATAGAGTCGTTCGTCAGGCCAGGTTTCCATTTTGGTGGTGGTGTCGCTGGGGATACTATCCTAGTTCTCCAGAAATGGAAATTACTAGCGGAATCACGCAATCTGATGAAAATGGTCAATTTACGATCACTTTCAATGCTTTACCAGATTTGTCTGTAGACCCTAGTTCGGACCCCACTTTTAGCTATACCATCTATGCAGATGTGACGGACATCAATGGTGAAACACATAGCTCCTCCACCGCTATGGCGGCAGGTTACAAATCCTTGAGAGTGGGTGTGGATATAGACACTATTGATAAAGATGCGCTATCTCCTGATAAGCAGTTTGCTATTCAGACTACCAATCTGTCAGGACAGTTTTTGGCAGCAAAAGGGAGCATCCAAATCTTCCGTTTGGATATGCCTGATCGTGCATTTAGAAAGCGACTTTGGCAGCAGCCCGATAGGACAATCTATTCTCAGGAGCAGTACTATCAATACTTCCCACATGACCAGTATGCAGACGAAAGCAACCAATACCAATGGAACCGAGGAAAAGAAGTCTTTTCGACCCAGTTTGATACAGAGAAAGAAAAGGATTTCAAGATAAAAAACTTAAAATCCTGGAAGAGTGGCTTGTATGTTTTAGAAATACGGTCTCAGGATAAGCATGGAAAAGAGGTAAAGGAGTTGTCCTATTTTGAGGTGATGTCTCCGTCGGAGCGCAAGATTTCCATTCCTGCTATTCATTCATTTCATGCAGAAAAGTTAACTGCCGAGCCTGGTGAAACGGCCGTCATTCTATATGGGTACCTCAGCTCAAGACGTAAAAATACGCTACGAACTTAGAGCATGATGGTCGCATAGTAGCGCAAAAGTGGCTGTCCCTTTCAGATGAAAAGATGAAGATAGAGATCCCTATCAAAGAGGAATACCGGGGCAATGTTACCGCGCATTATGCCTTTGTAAAAGACAACAGGCTGTATGCAGAGCAAGTGACCGTGCGCGTACCTTACACCAACAAAGAGCTGAACGTTTCTTTTGAAACTTTTCGGGACAAGCTAAAGCCAGGGCAAGAAGAAGAATGGAAGATAGTCGTGAAAGGAAAGAATGCCGACAAGCTTGCTGCAGAGATGGTTGCTACGCTCTATGACAAATCTTTGGATGAGTTTCGTGCCAATAGTTTCAATGCACATTTTTATGACACCAACAATGCACGTTTAGCTTGGCAGAGTACCAACGGATTCACTACGGAGCGTTTAAATACCTACACCACCGGTTGGAATGAGTTTGATTCGAAAGGATATCATTCGCCTTCTTATCCTCAATTCAATTGGTTTGACTACAACTATTATCAGTACGGGCGTATGGCCAATAGGAGAATGAAGAGTGCATTGAGTGGAAGGGTCATGGGAGTAGAAGTGACGGAAGAGACAGTTATAGAAGAAATGGTTTTTGCTGAAGTAGCTGATGATGGTGAAGTTGATTTGGATGTTCAAATGAACGCTCCTCCAGCAGATATTTCATCGCCAGCTAGGGTCAAAGAAAAACCGAAAGAAGCGGTTGATTTTTCAGAAGTACAAGTGAGAACCAACTTCAACGAGACCGCCTTCTTTTACCCACATCTACAAACGAATGAAAAAGGGGAAATCATCATTAAATTCACGATCCCTGAGTCACTGACCACTTGGAAGATGCTCGGTTTTGCCCATACCAAAGATCTGAAATCAGGACTTGTCTCTAATGAGCTTGTCACCCAAAAGGAACTGATGGTGGTACCCAACCAGCCCCGATTCTTCAGGGAAAACGACAAGATGAAGTTCTCTGCCAAAATCAGCAGTTTGGTGGACAAAGAACTATCAGGCACAGCCCAATTGGAGTTCTTCGATGCATTGACCATGCAGCCCGTGGATGACCGTATGAAGAATCAAATCAAGCAACAGCCTTTTAGCTTGAAGGCGAAACAAAGTACCAGTCTGGAATGGAGTATAGAAATCCCTGAGGGGCTTCAGGCCATCAGCTATAGAATAGTAGCCAAGGCAGGCGACTTTTCAGATGGAGAGGAGATGACCCTTCCTGTGGTGACGAACAGAATGTTGGTAACGGAGAGTTTGCCATTGCCCATCCGTGGCAATCAAACCAAGGAGTTTCGATTCGAAAAACTACTCAACAACCAGTCGAGTACACTTCGTCATCACCGCTATACCTTGGAGTTCACCTCCAATCCGGCATGGTATGCCATCCAGTCCCTGCCATACCTAATAGAATATCCTTACGACTGTGTGGAGCAGACTTTTAGTAAGTTTTATGCCAATAGCCTTGCTTCACATATCTCCAATTCCAATCCGAAGATCAAAAAAGTATTTGATACCTGGAAGAACATCCAGCCGGATGCTTTGCTTTCCAATTTGGAAAAAAACCAGGAGCTCAAATCTGCATTGCTGGAAGAGACACCTTGGGTGCTACATGCCAAAGACGAAAGTCAAAGAAAGCGAAATGTAGGTTTGCTCTTCGACCTCAATAAGATGGCACAGCAGCAGGAGAAGGCGCTGGAAAAGCTTCGCAAAGCCCAGACGCCTAATGGAGGATTTAGCTGGTTTCCCGGCATGCCAGAGGATCGGTACATGACCCAGCTGATCATCACGGGTATGGGGCACTTGAATGAATTCGGAGTAACAGCCGTAAAGACCAATGATGAAATCTGGTCTATGGTGACGAAAGGCATCAATTTTCTGGACAGTCAAATCAAAGAAGATCACGATCGATTGTTGCGATTGGCCAAGGAAGGAAAAATCAAGATGAGTGACCAACACATTTCCCAGCTTCACTTTCAGTACTTGTACATGAGGAGTTTCTTTACTGGATCTGGACGTGTCCAAAAGAGATCAACCAGCGTTTGATTACTACCTAGGACAAGCGAAAAAATATTGGACTAAAAGTACGCTTTCTGTGCAGGGTATGGCCTGTTTGGCGCTTGACCGCTTTGGCGCCAAGACAGTGGCTGCCGATATGATCAAGTCATTCAGTGAACGTGCCCTGCACTCAGAAGAGATGGGTATGTACTGGAAAAACGATAGGGGATATTACTGGTATCAGGCACCTATCGAAACGCAGGCCTTGATGATAGAAGTGTATGAGGAGGTGGCCAAAGACATCAAGTCCGTGGAGGAGCTGAAAGTTTGGCTACTCAAGCAAAAGCAGACACAAGATTGGAAAACAACCAAAGCCACAGCAGATGCATGCTACGCCCTACTGCTAAGCGGAACGGATGCGTTGGCCAGTTCGCAATTGGTAGAAGTGACCGTGGGCAATAAGCTTATTGATCCTGATTCCCGAGAAGACACCCAAGTAGAAGCAGGTACTGGCTATTTTAAAACCGCGTGGCAAGCCGGTGAAATCACCGAGGCGATGGGTAAGATCAAAGTGACCAAGAAAGATGACGGTGTAGCTTGGGGAGCGGTATACTGGCAATACTTCGAGCAGCTAGACAAGATCACATCTGCGGAGACGCCTTTGAAAATCAAGAAAGACCTCTTCGTTCAGACCAATACGGATAGAGGCCCGGTCATCACTCCGGTCAATGATCAGGCTGCATTTAAGATTGGCGATCTTGTGAAAGTAAGGATCGAGCTACGTGTGGATCGGGAAATGGAATACGTGCACCTCAAAGACATGCGTGCCGCAGCGTTTGAACCCGTATCTACGCTATCGACCTACAAATATCAAGATGGTTTGCACTACTATGAGAGCCCAAGAGACCTGGCTACCAATTTCTTTATGGGCTACTTGCCAAAGGGTACGTATGTATTTGAATATGACCTACGAGCATCCCAGAAAGGCAACTTCTCCAATGGCGTGACTACCATCCAGTGCATGTATGCACCGGAGTTTAGCAGCCACTCGCAAGGGATCAGGGTGACTGTGGAGTAGGATATGAAAGATTGACCCGTACGTAACAAAGCCATAGTTAGGTTATGGAATCATCTTTTTGGCGTCAATGTTTGTGAGGTGATCATGAATTAATTTACCCTCTTTTGTTAATTGTCTAATATAAACTTCAGTCCATCTTTAAATATCCTAGATCAGCAATTTGCTGTCTTTTCTTCCATGAAAAGGAAGATCATTATCATGTATAGGCTTTTCATCTTGGAAGTTCAGTAACTGATCGAAGCAGACATGGATTAAGTAAATATGGATACTATATTCGCTTATGGCTATTAAGTAATTGTTCAGTCAAAACATTACTTAAAACGCCTAATGCAAATTAAGAGCCTGCATCATTTATCATTTAAACGAAATTGGTATGAACGCATACGAAAGGCTCAAACATTTTATTGTAAATCACAAATCGATCATTTTTACCGCTACTTTGCTGCTATATTTTTCATTTATGAGCTTGCTCTATTATAATTATAATACTGAGTCCAACTCAAAGTATTTACTTGCTCTAGCGGGTCCGCTTTATTTTATTTTTTCATTTATCACATCATCTATAGGTTTTATCAAAAAGGGTGATAGATGAAAGTGATTGATCAATAAGAAGATTTCCTCGGCTAGTTGGAATGATATAATTTAGGAATTGAACTTACGAGCAGCTGTCCCCCGCTAGCGGGGGCGAAGGGGCGCCCGGCTAGGGGGTGGAGAGAATCAGGTGGAGAAACCCAGTCGAGAACCCAGCTAGCAACATTTCTTAATCTCCTAAATTGCCCTGTCATATTGATCACGACTAGCATTCTTTTAATTCAGAATCACTGATGCGATATTTTTTACATATTGGATACGATGGCGGCAACTACAGCGGTTGGCAGAGGCAAAAGGGAACTTCAAACACGATTCAGGAAGTCATAGAGCTAGCGCTCAATATGATCTTGAAGGAAAAGGTGACCGCCAATGGCTGTGGACGTACCGATGCGGGTGTTCATGCAAGTCAATATGTCGTTCAAATCGAGCTTGATCGAAAGCCTGAATTCGATTTGAAATTCCGATTGAACAAAAACTTACCTGATGACATTGCGGTTTTTGAAATCATTGAAGTGGCAGATAATCAACACTGCCGGTATGATGCTGTGGAACGTACCTACGATTATTTTATTCATTGGAAGAAAGACCCGGTTCTCATTCGCTATAGTTCCTATTACGATAATTTGGAGTTGGACTTTGATCTCATGAGCAAGGCCACCGCATTGATCGGAGCTACGAAGGACTTTAAGGCGGTTTGCAAGAAGCCAGATTCTTACGATAACACTTTGTGTCAGATCAGCAACTGCGAACTGTTCGTCAATCAAGAACTGGGGCGGTTGCGGTTCACGATTACGGGCAATCGCTTTCTTCGAGGGATGGTTAGGATTTGTGTATTCTATCTACTGGAAGTAGGAAGTGGTCAATTGACATTATCTGAGTTTGAAGAGATTTTAAAACAAGAAAGGGATTCGAAAAAGAAAAGCCCAGCACTTCCGAATGGGCTTTTTCTCAGTGGGGTGGCATACCCATTTTTGAAATTGAGCAATGCCCATCCTTTGATTACGATGCTGAAAGTAGGGTTGGAGTAGTGTCATCAGCTGCAAAAAGTGTAAATAGTATTTTACAATGAATGGATTGCACGAAGTAGCTCAGTAGGATAAGTTTATCTTCAAATATCAACACCGTCATTTAATAAATACCATAAAGTGGGTATTTTTCAAACACTCTTTTTAGTTTATTTTACGCGGATTCTAAATTCATCCGCATGGAATTCAAAAAATATCAAGAAGAAGCAAAATCAACAATTCAGAAGTATCATTTAGATGATAAACTTAACAAAGTAATTCCATTTCTTGGAATAGTTGGAGAGGCTGGCTCGGTTCTCACCGAGCTTAAAAAAAGTATTCGTGATGGTGATTCTTACACAAATTTCAAACCCAAACTTATAGAAGAGCTAGGTGATGTGCTTTGGTATATTTCAGCAATTGCAACTCAAAATGGTATTGATTTAGAAGAAGTAGCATCCTCAAATCTGGCAAAGACTAATGATAGGTTTCATGAAGATGATCCTGCACTTTTTAAGAACTACGACGATCAATATCCTGAAAATGAAAGATTTCCAGAAGAGTTTGAAGTCGAGTTCAAACCGGTCGAAAAAGAAGGTAAAAAGATGGTTAAGATCATTGATAAAAGAGACGGAGAACTACTTGGTGATCCTCTTACTGATAATTCATACGAAGATGATGGGTATAGATTTCATGATATTTTCCATTATGGGTACTTGGCATATTTGGGTTGGTCTCCAGTCATTAGAAAGCTCATGAAGCGTAAAAGAAAAAGTGAGAGAATTATTGACGAAAATGAAGACGGAGCAAGAGCTCAAATAACGGAAGAACTTGTTTCACTTTTTATTTACAACCATGCCCAGAATCATCACTTACTTATGTACAGTAAAAGCGTTGATACTGATATTTTAAAAATGGTAAAACAATTAGTTAGTAAGATTGAAGTCCGTGATTGTTCAGCCAAACAATGGGAAGTAGCAATCATAAATTCTTATAAAGTATTTAATCAGCTCCAACAAAATAATGGAGGTAGAGTCTTAGTAAGTTTAAAGAACAGGGAACTAATCTATATTGGTAAAAAGTAATAGTTAAATGTTTCCTTTGTTCAATATGATCACTATAAACTCAAAGAAAAAGCTACCTACTGAATCTCTAATATATGATACCTATTGGAAATTTGCATTCGAGCGGCAGAACATTTTCTTCAAAAGAAATAACGAATCAATTCCTCCATGGACTGATGACAATATTTTAAGGTTATTCAAATTCACAAACGCATTTCGAGCTTCTGATAGGGTTAGTCAGTTTTTGATTAAGGAAATAATTTATAACCGTGATTCAAATCCAATTGAATTGTTTTTTAGAATCTTACTATTTAAAATTTTTAATAAGATAGAAACATGGAATAGTTTGGAAAAATATGTAGGTGAAATAAGATATCAAGATTACTCATTTAAAGAATATGATGATGCCCTTCAAAAAATAAAGTTGAGACGTCCAATCTATTCTGGAGCCTATATAATGGCTTCTGGAAAGAGTAGTTTTAACTATGATTATAAGCATCAAAATCACCTTCAACTAATTGAGAAAATGATCAATGATGGCTTACATGAACGAGTTGTTAGGATGGACAATATGAAGCAACTCTATGACGAACTTATTAAGTACCCGACGATTGGCAGCTTCCTAGCATACCAATACACAATTGATATCAATTACTCAGAATTGACATCATTTTCAGAAATGGAATTTGTCAAAGCTGGCCCAGGAGCTTTAGATGGAATAAGGAAGTGCTTTTCTGACTTGGGGGACTATACAGAAGAGGACATAATAAAACTTATGTGTGATAGGCAAGAAAAGGAATTTGAAAGACTCGAGTTGAAATTTAAAAACTTATGGGGTCGAGACTTGCAGTTAATTGATTGCCAAAATTTGTTCTGTGAAGTTGATAAATACTCTAGAGTAGCACATCCAGAAGTTGCCGGTAGATCAGACAGAAAGAGAATAAAGCAAAAATTCAAAACCCCCTCACTAAATGCAATTGAATATTTTTATCCTCCAAAATGGGGAATAAACCATAAAATGAATAAAAATGGGTAAGTCAAAATCAAACCACGTGTTTATAAGCCATCATGGCAAAGACGATGACAAGGTTCAGCGGTTGAAAGAACGTTTTGCAGAAAAAGGTTATAGTATTCGAAACTATTCTGTTGACAGTACTAAACATAAAGAAACAAGAAAACCAAGCGATGAAGTGATAAGAAGGTTTTTAAGAAGGCAAATAAGTTGGTCCGGTTCGTTAATTTGTCTTATTGGAGAGAACACTCACTCAAGAAAATGGGTGAATGATGAAATTGAAATGGCTCATAAACAAGGTAAGAAAATAGTTGGAATCTATACTCATGGAAATAATGATGAGGCTGAGTTACCACCAGCCTTTAAGAAATACGGTGGAGCTACTATTGGCTGGAACTCACTTGATAAATTAATTGACATCATTAACGGAAAAGACACGCCCATTGAAAACCCATCAGGAGGTACAAAGTCTCCAATGTATACAGTAGCAACGATCAACTGCTAATGAATTATTTCTCTTATGTAATAGAACATGATTATGGACTTGCTCCAAATCCTTTTGGAGGCTATTGTACCTTGGCTGTCTGTAAACCAGCTATAAGAGGTAATCGGAATTTACATTTAGGAGATTGGGTGATAGGCACTGGAAGTAAAAAAAAGAATCGAATAAATCATTTGATTTATGCAATGAGAGTCGAAGAAATAATGACTTTCAATCAATATTGGAATGACCCTCGTTTCCATTATAAACGACCTCAACTAAATGGTAGTTTAGTTCAGATTTATGGAGATAATTTTTATCATAAAGACCCGAATACGAATCATTGGATACAAGCACCATCCGCACACTCTAAAGTCAATAAAGAAAAGCATATCAAAATTGACACGAGCGCTGATTCAGTACTAATCTCAAGAGATTTTTACTATCTGGGGAATAACTCTTTAATCATTCCAGAAGAATTTTCAAATTTCTGCAAAGCTGGCCCAGGAATGAAATACAAGGAATTACATGAATCTGGATCTGACTTCATTGATTGGCTAATTGCGAATATTGAAGGAAAAGGTATTAATGGAGATCCGATTAATTGGTGCGAACATGAAGATGAACACCATCAAACTGCCCTACAATTTTAGCATTAATCAATAAGAAGACTTTGGATTTTAAAACTTGAATGATGAAAATCACAACAGAAATTGAATTATTTATTAATGACTTTATCAAAAGAATGAAGAGTAATAATGTTGCAATATTTGCTGGTGCAGGACTATCTGTAGGAGCTGGGTTCGTAAATTGGAAGGAACTATTGAAGGAAATTGCAGATGAACTTGAGTTGGACATTGATAAAGAATCAGACTTAATAACATTGGCACAATATCATGTCAATAAGAATAGATCGAAAAGCAAAATAAATAAGAAGATTGTTGAGGAATTTACGGAGGACGCTGAACCTACTGAGAATCACCGAATATTGGCAAGACTTCCTATTTCCACATATTGGACAACCAATTATGACACTCTCATTGAAGATACACTCAATAGTATTAACAAAATATCAGATGTTAAACATCAGGTAAATCATTTATCAAACACTAGACTTAAAAGAGACGCTGTAGTTTATAAAATGCATGGAGATGCTTTTAATTCAACTGAGGCAATAATTACTAAGGATCAGTATGAAACGTACTATATAACCCATTTGCCCTTCATTACAGCATTAAGCGGCGACCTTGTAACTAAAACCTTTTTATTCTTGGGCTTTAGTTTTTCTGATCCAAATCTTGACTATGTTCTCAGCAGAATTAGAACTCATTTCAAATCTGAAGGCAATCATCATTATTGTATAATCAGACAAGTTAAACTTGGCGATAAAGGATGTCAGACTCAAGCAGAGTTTGAATACCAAAAGAAGAAACAATTCTTTATGATAGAGGATTTAAAAAGGTTCAGTATCAATGCTCTTATGGTAGATGAGTATGATGATATAACCTTTATTCTGAAAGAAATCGAAACTAGATACAAACGTAATTCTGTCTTTATTTCGGGCAGTGCTGAAGAATATGGAGAATGGGGAAGAGAAAGGGCTATGAAACTGGTACACAACCTTTCTTCCAAAATTATCTCAAAAAATTATCAAGTTGTTAATGGTTTTGGATGGGGTATTGGAAGTGCTGTTATTAATGGTGCGTTGGAACGTATTTATTCAAATCCTAAAAAGTACTCAGAAGACCAATTGGTGCTCAAACCATTTCCTCAATTTGCAACGGGAGAAAAGTCTATCGAAAATCTTTGGCATGACTACAGAGAAAGAATGATCTCTTTAACAGGGATCGCGGTATTTGTTTTTGGAAACAAATTACATCGAGATACTGGGGAATTGCTAAAAGCAGATGGATTGGAAAAGGAGTTCAATATAGCATTAAGTCAAGGCTGTCTTCCAGTACCAATTGGGTCGACAGGTTATATGGCGAAAGAATTATGGGAGAATGTCATAGCTAAATATCACGATATATATGGGGATGATGTCGAAATATACGAAGAATTAAAAAAGCTTCAAACCGAAATGAATTCGGAAGAAGTAATCAAATCGGTAATTCAAATTATTGAAACCTTAAATAAGAAATAGTATGACAAGAAAAATATTTACAAGTTTTCATTACATACCTGACAATTGGAGAGCATCACAAATTAGAAGTATGGGCAAGATTGAGGGAAATGGTGTTGTAACATCTAATAAATGGGAAGAAGTCACCAATGGTGGAGAAAAAGCTATAAAAAAATGGATTGATGATAATATGGTTGGTAAATCATGCTTGGCAGTTTTCGTTGGAGAAAATACCGCAGGACGAAAATGGATTGACTATGAAATAAAAAATTCATGGGAGTCTGGTAAAGGCGTTTTTGGAATTTATGTCCATAATCTTCAGGATAGTAACCAAAATCAAGCCAAGAAGGGGGCAAATCCATTTAGTGGGTTTACAGTTGATGGGAAATCATTATCATCAATTGTCAAGTGTTATGACCCTGGGTATTCCACAAGTATTAACACTTATAACCGTATAAAAGAAAATATGACTATCCGTAATTAGAACCAACCCCTAAAAATCGCTAACTTGTATAAGGATCAAAAAGGTTATTGGTATGAATTTACATGAGTTTTTCAAGAAATACCCAGATGAATCTTCATGCATTGAAGGCTTCAAACAGAAACGACTAGAACTAGGAGTTTTCTGTAGGAAGTGTGAACATAATGAGCACTATTTCCGCAAGACGGATTTGAAATTCCAATGTAAGAAATGTGGCAGTCGTCAAAGCTTACGTTCAGGCACTGTTATGGAACACAGCAATTTACCTTTCTATTATTGGATGCTTTGTATAGAGTTAATGACGCTATCGAAAAAGAGCTTTTCAGCTTTAGAAATGCAAAGAATGTTAGGTCATAAGCGTTATGAGCCTATTTGGTTGATGATGCATAAGATACGTAGAGTGATGAGCAAAAGAGATAGTAAATATCAATTGGATGGCTATCTAGAATTTGATGAAGGTTTTTTTGAAAGTACCCATCAAAAGCTGGAAGGCGATCAACAGGAAGGAGACGAATCACAAAAGCCAGAAGAGACTAAAAGGGGTAGAGGAAGCCAGAAACAAGCAAAAGTATTGGTTATGGTAGAGTCTGAGCCAAGTATAAGAGCACCCAAGAAAGGCAAGCCTAATAGAAAAGTTGGTCATCTTAAAATGGTGGTAATGGAAGATTTGAAGTCTGCGAGCATTAATAAAGCAGTAGAAGCATCTGTAAAAGAAACGGCTCATATAACCACCGATGGATACCGAGGCTATTCCAAATTGAAGGATAAAATAGCCCATCATCATGTGGTTATCGAGCCTAACAAATCAAAATCAGCCAAAATATTCCCTTGGGTGAACAGAACTATCAGTAACGCTAAGAAAGTAATGTTAGGTGTTCATCATAATGCGATAGATCAGCAATACATCCAAAACTATCTGGATGAATTCTGCTACAAATTCAATAGGAGATATTTTGGGGACAAACTATCAGATCGGCTAATGATTGCTGCTCTTGAAACAACTTGGTATTAATTACGGACAGTCATAAAAGAAAATATTAATGACTGGATCGAGGAAGCCATAGATATTAGATCAAAATATTAGTTTTTAATAGTCCGAGAGTAAATGGCGCAGACATTTACACTTCCTCACTTCTTCCTTTACAACTGCACCACAGCGCACCTCTCGCAATTTTGCTCGCTTTTGAAGGCACGAGATAGCCCAGAATGGGCGAGATAATAAAAAGGATGGGCGCAGCTCTCATAAAACCCCGTCCTGACACAAAAAAAGGACTTCCTACAATAGAAAGGCCTTTCCCGCTAAAATAAACACCGCCCCGGCAGTAATTCACCCTCTCCCGGCAAAGAATATTCTGCCCCGGCAGGGTTAGTACCCTTCCTGCCAAATATTATTCCGTCCCGGCAGGTGTATTCCCTTCCCCGGGAGGCATAGATCCCTCCCCGGCAGCCGGGAAGAGGTTTTTGACTGCCGGGAAGGTGCAAAATCCAGCATTATCTGCTGTGATATCTGCTTTTGTACCCTTTCAGCCGCTTTTCATCTTTCCAGAAGACAAACTTGCCAGCTTCCCTGATCTCTTTTACTATTCTTGATAGCAGGGTATAGGCACGATCTCGTGTGCGCTTGGCTTGATTGGGGTCGGTGCGCTCGCCATTCATGGTGGCCAGCACATCGCTCAGTGAGTCGCTGAGTGCGGCGGCCGTGTCTAGCTTGGCTTCATCAAAGGAGATGGCTTGCAGCAGTGGCAAGTTGGCCTTGCCCAATACAGACAGGTCACTCAAGTCTTGAAGCATATCGGCATGGCCTGTGCCATCTTCTATGGCCGCCACGCGGGAGAGCAGATCGGGTCTGCTACGGAATGCATAGCGAAAGGAGTGCTCTAGTTCATTGCGGAGGTCATCCGCGGCGGGTGCTTCTTCATTCCACTGTCGGGTGGCTTCCTCTTGGGAGAAGCGCTCCTTATTCCAGACGCTCTGTGCATAGCGCAAAGCCCCTTCGGCTGTCGGAAGTTTAGTGAAAGTTTCTTTTTCCACACCCACGGCCTCTAATTTGGGTTGATCTTCTTTGCTCCAGACCACCAGGTCGGCAGCTTCCTGCACGGCTTTGTCCACAGGCATGTTGGGGGTCTTCACTTCATTGTCCGGGATGCCGTCCATCTCTGGTTTGAGAGCATCAAAATTGTCTTTTGACATAATATATAATGGTTTAATGAAAAAAAGTGACAAAATAATTATCAGAACCAACTTGTGCAATACCATAAATGTGGTATTTTTTCATTTGACGGGAGGAGGGGTTTTTAATTGATAATTGATAATTGATAATTGATAATTGATAATTGATAATTGATAATTGATAATTGATAATTGATAATTGATAATTGGGAATTGAGAAGTGAGAATTGGGAATGGAACGGTATGCTGTTAGCGGTGAGCGTTTGGCGGTGAGCGGTATTAGGTGGTCAGTTTTCGGTGAGCAGTATTCAGTTTTCGGTTTTCGGTAATCGGTTTTCAGGATCAGCTTTTCATTAGTGAATGACTGGTTGGTGAGAACGGAAAGCGTCCAGCGCAGTGCGTGTTGCGCTCAGCGAGTTGAAGAATTGATAATTGATAATTGGGAATTGAGAAGTGAGAATTGGGAATGGAACGGTATGCTGTTAGCGGTGAGCGGTATTAGGTGGTCAGTTTTCGGTGAGCAGTATTCAGTTTTCGGTTTTCGGTAATCGGTTTTCAGGATCAACTTTTCATTCGTGAATGACTGAGTGTTGAGAACGGAAAGCGTCCAGCGCAGTGCGTGTTGCGCTCAGCGAGTTGAAGAATTGAGATTAAGACCCTCTGCGAGTGTGACTGGTTGGTGGGCTCGCTGGGTTCGGGTTGCAAATCCAAAATAGCGATAGGTATAAAAATAAAGGCTATAAAAACATAACCCACCTTTACTGAATCAAGTTTGCCTCAAAAGCCAAAAGCCAAAAGCCAAAAGCCAAAAGCCAAAAGCCAAAAGCCAAAAGCCAAAAGCCAAAAGCCAAAAGCGCTCAGCGCCTAATCTTCTTCCGCTGCAACTGCGACACGGCGCAACCCTCACAGTCATGATCAGTGCTAAAGGCACGAGACAGCTTCTTTACCAGAAAACCTCCTGCCAGGATAAATGTCGCTATTACGAGGATGGTCTGTATCATCACTTTATCAGTTGGTATAAGATCAGTGCAGAAATATAGGCCAGGCCAGACATGTAAGCCAGCTGAATCAACGGCCATTTCCAGCTTTTCGTTTCTCTCAGCACCACGGCCAGCGTACTCATGCACTGCATGGCAAAGGCGTAAAAGAGCATCAAAGAAAGTCCTGTGGCCAGAGAGTACACCTTTTCGCCCGTTACGGGATTGGTTTCGTTTCTCATTCGCTGAATGAGCGTGGTGTCGTCTTCAAAATCTTCACCTACGCTATAGATGGTGGCCATAGACCCCACAAACACCTCACGTGCCGCAAAGGAGGTGATCAGCGCAATGCCTATCTGCCAGTTGTAGCCCAGCGGACGGATGGCTGGCTCTATGGCATGACCTAAAATCCCGATATAGGAATTGGACAAGCTCACGGAATTGACCGTGTTTTCATAATTTTCATGTTCGTCCATAGGCGCAGCTGCCGCAGGAGTAGGGATTTGTGCCACGGCTTTGTCTATTCTCCCCGGAGGGCCATAAGAAGCCAATACCCACAGCACCACGGCGATGGCTACAATGATTTTACCGGCTTCCCACACGAAAAGACGTACTTTTTCCCAGATGGTGAGAAACATATTGTTCCAGCGTGGCATCTTGTAGCTGGGCAGCTCCATGATCAGGAAGCTCAGCTGCTTCGATTGGATAAACCATCTGAAAACCAGAGATGCCCCAAGCGCGGCAAATAAGCCGATCAGGTACAAGGCCATCAGCACCATGCCTTTGAGGTTGAAGATGCCAATGGTCATATCGGGTATCACCAGAGCGATCAGTAGCGTGTATACGGGCAGCCTTGCCGAGCAGCTCATCAGCGGGGTGACCATGATGGTGATCAGCCGCTCTTTCCAGTTGTCTATCGTGCGGGTGGCCATCACAGCAGGTATGGCGCAAGCCACGCTGGACATGAGCGGCACTACGCTTTTGCCATTGAGTCCAAAGGGGCGCATCAGCCTGTCCATAATGAAGACCACACGTGCCATGTAGCCACTTTCTTCCATAAAGAAAATGAATCCAAAGAGCAGCGCGATCTGTGGAATGAAGATCAAGACACCACCCAGTCCGGGATCAGCCCTTCGGCAATCAGATTGGTAAATACGCCTGATGGGAGTGTGTTTTTGGCTGTTTTGCTTAGGCTCAGAAAGACCGTGTCTATGATGTCCATTGGCCATTCTGACCAGGCATAGATGGCCTGAAAGATCAGAAACAGCAGCCCGAGGAAAAACGCATAACCGAAAATGGGATGCGTGATGATTTTATCAAATTTCTGCGTTTTGCTTTCCTCATAAGTGCCTTTTTTCAGACAGAACCCAAGCATTTGCTGTATTTTCTTGAATCGCTTCTCCGCCCAGATTTCGTGCATGTTGGGATCAGCGATGATGCGGTCTTGCTCAAATTCTCCCTTGAGGATAGGAGAGAGGGCAGGTCGTTCTGCGTTAGGGTCGTAAGACAGAATCGCTTCCTTTACTTTGGTCACGTCCGCAGCTTGTCGCGCATTTACGGGGATGGTTTTCACCGCCCCGAAAAGCTCCTGCATTTTACTTGCATCGGGTACGAGCCCTTTTTTCTCCGCCAGATCCATCATATTCAGCACCATGATGATGGGCAAGCCCATGTCGTGGATTTGTGAGTAGAGCAGGAGGTTGCGTTGCAGGTTGGTGATGTCCAGCACTACCACTACCAGAGTCGGGATGATCCGGGTGGGATTTGTCGCCCAGCACTTTGGTGACCACCTCTTCATCCCTGGATTTTGCGTAGATGCTATATGTGCCTGGCAAGTCCAGCACGGTGATGTCTTTAGATCCGGAGAGTTTGCCTATTTTCTTGTCTACCGTGATGCCCGGGTAGTTGCCTACCTTTTGATTCAACCCGGTGAGGTGGTTGAAAATGGATGTTTTTCCAGAGTTGGGGTTTCCTACCAGCGCGACCTTCATACTATCCAATCTCGATTAATGATGCTTCTTTTTTTCTTAAAGAGAGCGTATATCCATCCACTTCCAGGGCGATGGGATCGCCAAAGGGTGCTGTGAACAGTATTTTGATTTCTTTACCCGGGTACAAGCCCATTTCTACCAGTTTGGGAGTAAGCGAGTTTTTAGCCATGTTTAGAATGGTCGCCTTTTGATTTACGGGTAGTTGATCTAGCGTCAATGGGTGTTCGTTAAGTAATTATGATTTCACTAAACCCGATTCTATCGCAAATACGATCAGTTCCGTTGGCGACTTTAGGTTGAGCTTCTTCAAAATGTTTTTGCGGTGCGAATTTATGGTATGTACGCTTACATGCAAATGATCTGCGATATCACTGGTCTTAAAACCTTTGGTGATAAGTAGCAAAACTTCATTTTCTCTAGGAGAAAGTTCCGTAGGAAGGCAGTTGGGCTCTTTTTCGGGCTCTAGCGGTCATCACCAAGATCCAAAACTTTATTACAAAAAAAACGATTGGACTTAGCCACTGAGTGCATGGCATTGACGATTTCCAAGCTTGCTACAGCCTTTGGTCACAATTCCCTTTATACCCATTTTGAGTAAATTTTGGATGTGTGCCTTGTTGCTATCATTCGTGATGATGAGCACGTTGGTAGCCTGAGACTCGATGATTTGCTTGAGTAGTGTGATCAAAATCGGATCCTGACTTTGATAGTCGAGCAGCAATACATCCGGATGTTTTTCCAGAATCATTTCCAAGAGTCCCTCCGGACCTTCGTTGACTCCCGCCATCTCAAAATCCGAGTGGTTTTCAATCAAATGAATAAGCCCTTCTCTGGTGAGAAATTGAAAATCTGATAAAAGAACGGATACTTTTTTCATTATCTGTGATAGAATTGGCGCCTGATCTTGTTTGGCACAAAAATACAAACTTTATTTAGAAAGGTTCTAAATAAAGAACAACATTTCGGTTTCAAGGGCTTGATTTAAATCATCTTTGTCGCTGACCTTTGAGCGCTGATCGCTTGATCGCGAACCGCCGACCGCTAATTACCGAAACTGATATTATTAGTTCCATTGGGGGAAACAATCGCTGAATAAAGGGTTGATCCTAAAAACCAATCACCGAAAACAGACCACCAATCACCGAATACCGAAAACCGCTGACTTTTCAATTCTCCATTCTCCATTTTCAATTTGCTATCACAGCGCCAGCAAAAACTCCAAAGTATCTACATGATCAGCATAATCCCAAGGCAATGGCAGCTGCGCCGAGCCAAACGGAATATATCCTTTACCCACGACACACTGTATTTTTTCCTGATGCGTATCTAAGAAAGCTTTGATCTCCGCTTCACCTTCCACCTCTTGTTTGAAAATCACGCTGATAGGAGAAACCAAGTCTTCCGACGCTCTCAGAAGGACAAAACCATTGTCCAAGTGGGGTTCACCATTCACTAGGTAGATAGACTTATTGTAATCGTAGTTGTTTCTGTATTTATGATGATTGCCCACCTCTTCAAACTCCTGAATGGCTTCAAAAAATGGATCGAACTTATAATCCTTTGGTACCAGCAGTTTAGAAACATTGCGACAGCCCAGACCGAAGTACCAAAAGAGGTCTTTGCCCAAAGCTTTGAAATCTTCTGTGGTTTCCTCACCTGTGAGTATGGCTACCGAAGATCTGTTTTTTCGGATGATGTGGGGAATGTCTTTGAAGTAAAACTCAAAGTACCGTGCGGTGTTGTCGCTACCCGTGGCGATCACGGCATCTATATTGGTGAGCCTTTCTCTGATTTCTAGTGATTTTCTGAATTTAGGCTCAATATCAAGTAACCAACCGATCAATCGAACGGTGAGGTAGCTGTCTTGCGACGAAATTTTGATTGCAGCAAAATGTCCAGAAAGCAAAACGCACATCAGATCATGAAAACCGACCATGGGGATGTTGCCAGCCATCACTATTCCCACGATTTTTGGGACTTCTATATTGAATTCATACTTAGCCACCCACGTCATGTAGCTGGCTTTCTTCTGTGAGTCGAGCAATACCTTCGAAGGCTCTTTGGATGTTTTCAGGTGTAAACCAAGCATTTTCGTTTTTCGCTCTACGAGAAATTTCATCTAATTCGTCGGCAGAAAGGTTCTTTATTTTGTCGCCTAGCTTAATAAATGCAGAAATACGATTTTCGAGGATCATTTAAATGTGTTTTACTTTTGGCTGCAAACTTATTGTGAATATTTTTGTTCCCTTATTGAAAAACACATAAAAGCAAATTAGCAAATGGCAATAATAATAACAGACGAGTGTATCAACTGTGGAGCTTGTGAGCCAGAGTGCCCAAATACGGCCATTTATGAAGGTGGAGTAGAGTGGAAGTGGTCTGACGGTACCGACCTGACCGAAGTAGAGATGGAAGGTGGCGAGGTGATAGATGGAAATGAAGCGCAAGAGCCTGTTTCTGATGAATTTTATTATATCGTATCAGGAAAATGTACGGAGTGTACTGGTTTTCATGAGGAGCCACAGTGTGCGGCGGTATGTCCTGTAGACTGCTGTGTGCCTGATCCTGACTATGAAGAGACGGAAGAAGAGCTTACAGCTAAGAAAGAATGGTTGCACGTATAATAGACGTAGCACAACAATAAAAAAAGCGGGCTTGCCCGCTTTTTTTATGTCTGAGGGTTTGTTGTGCGGCTGAGCATATTGATATAAAGGTCAATAACCAGTCACTTCTTTAGATTGGAGATAGACACACTTATGGTCTTGTGCCACTCTAGGTTGAAATAAACACACCCCTAACCCCTCTCAAGAGGGGAACGCAACGGATTTCTCCCCTCTTGAGAGGGGTTGGGGGTGTGTATTTACAAGGTTGTGTATTTTATTACGGTTGTGTATTTTTAAAAACACTGCGCATATTAGAATCACCAACATGAGAAGAAAAATCATTCCCTACAACCCCAAACTCAAAGAATTAGCTCTCCAGCTCCGAAATGACAGTACTAAAAGCGAGATCAGGCTATGGCAAAACCTGAAAGGAAAGCAAATGTTGGGTTATGACTTTCATCGCCAAAAACCACTTTTAGAATATATAGCCGATTTTTATTGCTACGAACTTGAGTTGGTCATCGAGCTAGATGGGTACACCCACAACTTTGAGGAAGTAATTGCCAAGGATGAGGTCAAACAAAACGCACTGGAAGAAATAGGATTGACTGTAATGAGGTTTGCAGATGTAGAGGTGATGCATGATATTAACAATGTTTTGAGAACAATAGAGAATTATATCTTGGATTATCAGGAAGGACACACTGACTCTAGTTGTGCAGCTTTCTAGATTGGAGATAGACACACCCCTAACCCCTCTCAAGAGGGGAACGCAACGTATCTCCCCTCTCAAGAGGGGAGATACACCCAGCGAAAGTCACACCGACCCCACTAGCCGTGCGCCTCTCTAGAGGGGAATAACGGTGACAAAGCTTTCTAGCGATAACTCATTCTCAATTATCCATTCTCAATCGCCCCTCACTTCATCCTCTTCCTCTTGATCAAATAAGCACTGAGCACTTTATCAAAAGGTTCGGAAGTATCTGCTTCCACAAAATCAATTTTAAACTGACCACATCGCAGTTTCAATTCCTGATATAAATCTGCGACCTGAGCGGTGTAAGATTCTTTCACATCTCGTGGATTCAATTTGATGGTTTGGTTCGATTCCAAATCGATAAACCTGTACGGTCGATCTTCAAATTCGAAAGCCAGCTCTGTCTTTTTATCTGTGACATGAAAAAGTAGGATCTCATGTTTTCTATGCTTCAAATGCTGCAATGCTGCAAAAATGGCGTCCATATCGCTGGTGTTTTGAAACATATCGCTGAAAATAACCACTAGGGATCGCTTGTGAATTTTTTCCGCGATTTCATGAAGCACAGCCGATACATCCGTGGAGCCAGACTCACGATCCTTTGCGATGACCCGATCCAGCTCACTGAAAATCAGGTTTAAATTGGCATTGGTCGATTTGATAGGAGACTGATAGACTACCTCACTGGCAAAAGTAGTGAGCCCCACGGCATCACGCTGCGAAGCAAGCAACTGGGCAATGGCTGCTGAGCAAAGAGCGGCGAACTTTATTTTTTCCTTATTGGGAGCAGGATAGTACATTGAGCCCGACACATCCAGCAGGATCTGGCATCTTAGATTCGTTTCTTCCTCATATTGTTTGGTGTAGAGCCTGTCTGTGCGGCCATATACCTTCCAATCGATGTGGCGGGTACTATCTCCAAAATTGTAGAGCTTATGCTCGGCAAACTCTACAGAAAAACCATGATAGGGTGATTTATGCAGTCCCGTGATAAATCCTTCTACCAGCTGTTTGGCCAAAAAATCAATTTTCTCAAATTTCCTGATGTCAGATAGGGTGATACTCATCTCCTTATGGTTGTATGGTATGTAATTGAAAGTATATGGTAAAGATGGGCATTAATTTCAATGTGACCATATTGTTAATAAATCTTGTACGTCCTTCAAAATTTCAGAAAATAGTCATTAAAAAATGCGCTAAACGCCAACTAGGCGTTGGTTGTTTGCATTTCTGACTTTTAAAATGCTATATTTAAAAGCTATTTTAATTCACCAAACTAATTAGAAGAAAACAAACAACTTAAACCAAAACTGAGGAAAGTGGAAGACAATACGGAAAAAGGGAGGGATGAGATTTATTCCGAAAGAGTAAGAGCAGGTAAAAGAACTTACTTTTTCGATGTTAAGGCAACCAAATCAAATGACTACTACTTAACAATCACAGAAAGCAAACGAAGATTCAAAGACGATGGCTATTTTTATGAGAAACATAAAATATTCCTCTACAAAGAAGACTTCAATAAGTTTGTTCAAGCACTCAACGATACAGTGAACCACGTAAAAGAAGAATTGCTTCCTGATGTGGACTTTTCTCAGTTTGATCAGGAAAGAGATGATGAGGAAGTGGATGTTTCCGGGTCTGACCTTAAATGGGATTAATTAATTGTTTATCTATCACTCCAATAGAGCTCTCGGATATTTTTTTGAGAGCTTTTTTATTTGTCAGGACTCAAATTTATCCACTACGCTGGAAGGAATTACAATGAGAAAAACACTAGCAGCTATTGCCGTTTTTGTGATTTTACTGATCGTTTTGATTTGGTATTTCTCCAATATCTTTCTCTATATCACGCTCTCTTTGGTGTTTGCTACGTTGCTACGCGCCCATGACCAACCGCATTGCCAAGTTTGAAATGGACAGGCACCACGTACCTCGTGCCGTAGCTATATTTATCTCCTTTGGCGTGGTGGTGATGGTAATCAATTGCATTTATCACGCTTTTTATTCCACTTATTTCCTCACAGATAGAGGTAATCTCCAATCTCGATTTCGATGAGGTATTTGATAACTTATTCAAACCTGTACGATCTATTGAACATTTTCTGATTAAAAATGAGCTTACAGATCTCGAAGAAGGTTTTTTAAGTCAAGGTATTCACGACAATGTATTTGGATTTCTGAGAAGAATTCAGTTTTCTGAGTTCATCAACGGTTTTTTTTCTGTGGCAGGAAACATCTTTGTCGGCATCATGGCGGTGACCTTCATTACTTTTTTCTTTCTATATGAAAATGGCATTATCAAGAGACAATTTATCGCACTAGTGCCCAATAGGTATTTTGAGGTTTTTATTTCCGCGACTGTTATAAAATCGAAAAGCTCTTGTCCAATTACCTTTTGGGTCTCCTGTTTCAGATGGCTTCCATTTTTACTTTATCGGGATTGGGACTCACCATTGTGGGAATAAATTATGCGCTTACGATTGCGGTTTTTGCGGCTGTAGCTAATATTATACCTTATTTAGGGCCTATTTTAGGTGCGACTTTTGGTATTCTTGTTACCATCTCGACCAACGGAGATTTTACTTTTTCTAACGAAACTTTTATTGTGTTAATTAAGGTGTTCTCCGTGTTTGCTGGTGTGCAGATCGTCGATAATGTTATTCTTCAACCATTAATTTTTTCCAAAAGTGTAAAAGCGCACCCATTAGAAATATTTGTCATTATTTTTGCGGGCGCTACCATTGCGGGAATTTCCGGCATGATAGCGGCTATTCCTGTTTACACGGTCGTAAAGGTTTCTTCTTCTGAGATTTACACAGGGTTTAAGAAATATAAAGTTTTCAAAAGCAAAAATTGATTTATGGGATTACAGTGTGGTATTGTTGGACTTCCGAATGTTGGAAAATCTACACTTTTTAATGCGCTTTCTAATGCGAAGGCAGAAGCGGCAAACTTTCCTTTTTGTACGATAGAGCCCAATGTGGGCGTGATCACTGTGCCAGATCACAGGTTGAAGATACTTGAAGAGCTGGTGACGCCAGAGCGTGTAGTACCTACCGTGATTGAGTTTGTAGATATCGCTGGTTTGGTGAAAGGAGCAAGCAAAGGAGAGGGACTAGGCAATCAATTTTTGGCAAATATCCGTGAAGTGGATGCCATCATCCATGTGGTGAGATGCTTTGAAGATGAAAACATCATTCACGTAGAAGGTCGTGTAGATCCTATTGACGACAAAGAAGTAATTGATACCGAATTGCAATTTCGTGATTTGGAGTCTGTAGATAAGCGTATTCAGCGTGTAGAAAAGACCGCAAAGACCGGTGATGCTAAATCCAAGGCTGAGTTGGAAGTTTTGAAAGAATTCAAAACACACTTGGAGGCGGGAAAAAACGCCCGTGCGCTCGAAATGGAAAAGGATAAGCGCATACTTGTACGAGAGCTTCAGCTATTGACGGATAAACCCATCATCTACGTGGCGAACGTAGAAGAGGAGTCTATTCACGAAGGCAATGCGCACTCAAAGCGTTTGGCAGAGCTGGCAGCTTCAGAGAATGCCAATATCATTTTGGTGTCAGCAGCATTGGAAGCGCAAATAGCGGAATTTGAAGATGCTGATGACAAAGCGATGTTCCTAGATGAATATGGTTTGACGGAATCAGGCTTGAACAAATTAATTCGTTCTGCTTACTCACTACTTGATTTGATCACTTATTTCACAGCGGGTGTGCAGGAAGTACGCGCCTGGACTATAAAAAAGGGCTGGAAAGCACCGCAAGCTGCAGGAGTAATTCATACGGATTTTGAGCGTGGATTTATTAAGTCAGAAGTAATCAAGTTTGCTGACTATGAAAAATACAAAACGGAGCTTGCATGCAAGGAAGCAGGCAAGCTTTCGATAGAAGGAAAAGAATATATCGTGGGAGATGGAGATGTGATGCACTTCCGTTTCAACGTATAGAAAGATATGGTTGGAAATTGAAAGAGGTCTGGAGCAATCCAGACCTTTTTTGTTATGTGTATCCTGTAACAAAACAGAGACATTATATTATTGACAATTATGATATTCCTCAGAAATAGCCATAAAAACATTTGCCTTCATAATATCAGTTGAAACCAACGGTAGCTTATAGTTATCTTCCTTTTTAGCTATCTTATTTGCTAATTCGGGACAACCTTCAAAAATTCTACTGCCTTTTTTATGAAAAGGATTAAACTTAAGAGAGCCTACACTAAAAACTTCTTCCCAACTTTCAATTCCCGCATAATACTGTCTTACAACCAAAAAACCTTGATCTGTTCCAAAGGAATTTTGCTGCTCATATTTATACACTTGCAAAAACCTATCCGATGGAGTTAATTTTTCCATAAAATATAAGGGAGATGCTCCAACGGCACCTTTATTTACTACTTTCGCCCATTGCTTATCTTCAATAGAGAAGGAAACTACGTCTTGTACCTTTAATTTGTCGTTATCCTCCATTCCTTCTTCTACGATCCTCACCTTGGTTGGACTATTAGGGTAAAAGAAAACTTTACCAGTTTTAGTTTCTCCGGATTCCAATATAATTTTTCCTTGTCCGACATAAGATATTGTTGGCTCCATGCTCTCTTGAGCATAAGTCGTTAGCATTACTAAGAAAGCAAAATAGAAGGAGAGATTTTTTTTCAATGTCATAATAAACGGTTATATAGTTAAAATACAAAATTTTTATAATATCATTTTGATCCGTAATCAAAACAATACCGATAGTATAGTAAATGTATTAAAAAAATTGTTCTATAAAACGATTAATGAGAGTAACACTATTTTTTATTCGGTTGATAATATTGAGTTGACAATCCATACTGACTTTGAGCGTGGATTTATTAAGTCAGAAGTAATCAAGTTTGCTGACTATGAAAAATACAAAACTGAACTGGCATGCAAGGAAGCAGGCAAGCTTTCGATAGAAGGAAAAGAATATATCGTGGGAGATGGAGATGCACTTCCGTTTCAACGTGTAAAAGTATATTAATGGAAATGCAAAGCCTGTCTGAAAAGATGGGCTTTTTTTTAATCCTTCACTGCCTTACTATAATTTTTCATTTTGTGCTCTGATCTTTAGTGATTTTAAAGAATCTGCATTTTGAGATGTTCTTCACAAAAAAATAAACCTTTCTACTTTTTACTCAAAAAATCCACAAAAGGGGATTTTTGAAGTCTATCATTGACAAAGAGCCAATCGATATAGTCTGTAAGCATATTGTGCCGTGTATCAATCACTTTTGCGCTTAGTTTGAGCATAGACAATTCCAGCTTTAAGTAATTTTCTGGGTCGTTGGAGTCTCTTAATTGAGCAGCTTCTGCGAACCCACTTTTATACCAATTGTCATATAGAGAATCTAATACGGAGTGCTTTTCAATGGTTCTCAGTAGCTCTGTATACTTTTTTGATTGATCTTCCTCTAGTCTTTCCTTTACCGTCTCATATTGGAACTGCTCTTCCATAATGTCCAATTTCTTCTCCATCAATTTCGGCTTATTATTACCTAGGGGTATGGAGAGGCCTAAAGAAACTTCTATTTGATTCTCCCTCTTTCGTGCAGGTCTGTAGTTGGTTTGAACAAACCCCACGTCTCTTTTAGATTTTTCATATTCATATTCCTTGGTAGATTTATTTATTTCCTCTTGCTGGAGCATTAGTATGGCAGGAGTGGAGCTTGTATCCTGGTCAATCATGTTTAAAATATCAGGCGCACCCACAATTTGATCGTAACTCCACTCTGGTGTGATAGATGATGTTTGGGTAGAAAGAATGATGCCTTGGATTCGCTCTTTGTTGTTTCTAGATTCAAGGAGTTGATCATTCAATTCGAGGTATTCTAGTTTGAGTTTGATGATATAGTCCGTATTTATTTCTTTGAGATTCGACATGTCACTAAGAACGGCCATCCCTTTGGATATGAGTTTGATTTGATTGGAATAAACCTGTGTCAATTGGTCAAAATAGATGTAATCCAAGATGTGCTGATATCGCTCATACAGCAACTTTTTGTAATGCAGCTCTTGCTTTAATCTCAATATCTTTTTCTGCGCATCGTATACTGCATTATTGGCTTTTATTTCCCAAGGACTGTTGGGTTTGATGCGAACCCCATATTCTTGTTGATCCAGCATAAACTCATCGTTTTCAGTTCTTAGCTGGATTTCATCTAATACAGAAAGTCGATAGGAAGTCGTAGACAAAAGCTTTGATTGGCTTTCGAAGAGCGAGAGATTGGCATCATTTTCTGCTTCCATCAAGTAGGACTGAATGGAAGGCTGACATCTTACCTGAAAAGAAAAGAAAACCAATATACAGCAGAGGGGAAATTTACTCATTTCGGATATTAGTTAATGACCACTTTTTCTCCCGTGGCAAAGTCTGAAGATGGTTCTATTTGAATAAAAACCTCCAGTCCGTAAGTCACTACGGCGGTGGATTTTTGAAGCATTTCAGGAAGTGCCGTAATGGCTCCAACCCCTACAATTGTACCCTTGGTGGTTAGGTGCCGTCGATCATGTAAAGCAATAATCACTTCTTTTCCCAGCTCGGTAGGTCTTTGTTTTTTACCTACGATATATGCTGTGACGGACGTTGGTACCAGTGGATTGACCGAGATCAATTGAGAATAGGCCTGCACTTCTTCATTTTCTTTCACGTAGACATTTTCGATTACTCCTGCCATGGGAGCGTATTTGCTCAATCTCGATTTCTCTTGAGTCAAAAGCAGCTTTTCATTTTGCATGAGTGTGAGATTGCTCTGTAGTAGCTCCTGTTCAGCACTATGCTTTTGAATTAAATCCTGAATTTCAATTTCCATGGCTTTTTCGGATAGCCGCTTTTTTTCTTTCAATGAGCGAATTTTCATTTCGGCCAAACTCTCATTTTTGGGAGAAAATTGGTTTGGAGCATTCAATCTTTCCACTAATCTTAAATTTAGCGCTGACTCCTCTTCGATTAGCCTTATGTCGGAAGTTAGCTCCTCTATTTTGATGCCATTTTGTGCGCGAATGTGAGCTACTTCCGAATCTATCAATTTGGCTTTAATGGCTCTTTCTGATGCTAGCGCTTCAATTTTCTTTTCGATTTTTGCCAATTCGAAATCGAGACTGTTACTCTGTAATTCAATTAAAAGCTGGCCTTTTTTTACGGTTTGTCCAGGGAATGTATGAACACGAGAAACTGTTACTGATCTTTCTGAACTGATTTTGTGCTCTTTGGCCACCGTTAATCCAAGATACTTTTTACTTCCTTTGAAAAATACGGAATTGAAATAGAGTAGGGAGAAAAACAATACTCCAACCACAATATAGAATATACGATATTTTGATTTTTCCTCTTTCACCTGATTATATCGTCTAATGAAATCTTGATTTGCGAAACATTTTCGAGAGGAATCAGTGCGTTTAGCAGCTCATGTTCGTTGATTCCCTTTTTCAAGATGATAAAATATTGATACTTGATAGAGCTTACTTCTTGTTTAGCTCCAGATGTACTCATATTCGTAGCGATCATTTCATGGCAATATATTTCGGCTATTTTCAGCACTTCATCTATTGTGGAGCCCTCTTTTAGTGAAAAACTCAAAACCCTTTTCGTACCACGAACTTGGAACGGAGAGTAATGCAAAATCAATGCGACTAAACAAAACATGATTGTACCCACAAAAGCAATGGTGTAACCAAAGATGCCAATGGCTAGTCCGATGCTCAATGAAGCAAAGAGGAAGAGAACGTCTCTAGGGTCTATAATGATTGTTCTGAATCGTATAATGGCCATCGCTCCGAACACGCCTAATCCACGTGCAAGGCTGTCTCCTACGGCCATCATTACCAATGCAGTGACAATAGAACCCAAAACTAGGGATTGGAAAAAATTGGTAGGGTAGTGAGGGCCTTTGAAAGTGAGCTTGTGCGTGATGCCAATGATAAGCGAGAGCACTATGGCCCATAGCATGGCATAGGCAATATTGAGAATACTTGGAAACTCGTAGACCGGTTGATCAGGGAATAATTCGAACATTTTACTGATTGGATTTATTAGGACTAGGAGTGTTTATTGAGACCCATGTGCCAGCACCATCCACACTACGGCCAGTAGAGATGTCTGCTTGTTGTTCCTCAAAGGTGATCCCATCTATTAGTCGGCCATCACCGTACTGTAGTCCTATGTACTCGCCGCTACCGCTTAATTTGATATTGACATGGTTGGCACCTTGATCTAGCTCTTCGTCGGCCCACAGGACTAAAAAGCCTTTCGCTGAAACCGTAGTTTCACTTGCATTCGAACTTGAGATTTGATACATGAAGGGCTTTTCAGGAGAATCCGTAATGTAATATCCAGCAAGATTTATCGCTTGGTCGCTATTGTTGTAAATCTCAATCCAATCATCAAACTCTGGCTCAGCACCGTCGGTATCTGCACAGCAGGCCGTATTTATGGCCAAGAATTCATTGATGAATAGTTTTGGAAGTGGGTCGGTAGAAATTACAATTTTATACGTTTGATCATTTTCTGGTGCGGTCACCGTCTGATCATCGCTATCCGAAATTTCGATATAGTAGTTGATCGTGGTAGAGGTAGCCTGACCGGGTATCGTATCTGAATAGGTTTGAGCAGAGACCAAGGTCATATCCAGTTCACTTTGGGTTTTCCCTTGCAGCGTATAATACAATTTCACCGTCGATAAATCAACGCCTTGAACCCCTGCGGAAATAATAATGTCATTGCTTGGCAATACCACTTCTGGTGTTTGCGTGACATTTATTATTCTTAGATCAATGCTGGCTGTATTGTTCGCGCCTTTGGTCGGAGAGGTGGTGAGTCCCCAAGAGGCACTGCCATCCTGTGAGCGGGCATATACTTCTCCCTTTTCCATTGCTGGAAAATGTACTTCATCTAGTAACTCGTTTTTAGCATTCACAAAAGTGACTGTCTCACCATTAGAGGATAGCTTAAAATTTGTATGATCTCCTTCTGCCAAGTCGTCACAGTAGAGTACTTTGAAACCCTTTGCAGGAATGGTAACATCTGCACCCAAGACATAAGGATTTTCTACATCGTCATAAATTTTATACCCTTCTAAGTTTACGTCTGTATCAGCAGGGTTGTATAGCTCCAGCCAATCAGGGGAGTCATTGGCACTGATCTCATTGATAAAAAGACTTTGATCTGCTTTGACTAGGTCAGGCGCTGTGTCGTCTGAATTACAGCCTTGAAGGGTGGCTAGTATGTGACTGGTAAATAATATTATCAGGGTTTTTAATACAAATTTCATCAAAAGGGGTTTGTGGTTTAATACTTTTTATTCTTTTAAGGACTCAACGCTCCATTTTCGTAGAGCATAAATTTTTGCAATAAAAAATGGGGGTGTGAGTCTCCCACTTAAGCCTGAAGCCATCCAGAATGGTGTAAATTAAGCCTAGTTTACCTGAATGTTAAAATTCATTCACATTAATAGCGTTAAAATATCAAGTCTTTTAGCAAATGTAGGATTATTGTTTCATTCGCTATCATGCCCTCTCACGCTTCAACGGTTTAGATAGACTGTGGACACTATTTAGTTAATGAGGTTTAGTCCCTACTTATATTTTTAGAGTCACTAAAGGAAAGCCCTATAAACACGAAAGCCCCTCCCAAATGGGAGGGGCTTTCTATATATAATTTATGAATAAAGGTAGATTACATCATGCCGCCCATTCCGCCCATGCCACCTGGCATAGCTGGAGCACCACCTTCAGCTTCTGGCTGATCAGCAACTACTGCCTCAGTTGTCAAAAGAAGTGCAGCGATAGAAGCCGCATTTTCCAATGCCAAACGAGTTACTTTAGTTGGGTCAATGATACCAGCTTTGAACATGTTTACATATTCATCAGTAGCAGCATTGTAACCATAATCAGCTTTACCAGCTCTCACAGCGTTTACAACTACAGAAGCTTCGCCACCTGCATTTTCAACGATTGTTCTCAATGGAGCTTGTATTGCATTGAAGATGATTTTGACACCCGTATTTTGATCGATGTTGCCAAGGTCTATTTTCTCCAAAGCCTCAAGCGCTCTGATCAAGGCTACACCACCACCAGCTACAATACCTTCTTGTACTGCTGCTCTTGTAGCGTGCAAAGCATCATCCACTCTGTCTTTCTTTTCTTTCATTTCTACTTCTGTAGCAGCACCTATGTAAAGGATAGCTACACCGCCAGAAAGCTTAGCAAGTCTTTCTTGAAGTTTTTCTTTGTCGTAATCAGAAGTAGTGTTCTCGATCTGTTGTTTGATCATGTTCACTCTTCCTTGGATTTCTTCAGCTTTTCCAGCACCGTTTACGATAGTCGTGTTGTCTTTATCGATAAGGATTTTCTCAGCTGTACCTAGGTAGTCAAGAGTTGCATTTTCTAGTTTGTAACCTCTTTCTTCAGAGATCACAGTACCACCTGTAAGAGTAGCTAAATCTTCTAACATCGCTTTTCTTCTGTCTCCAAAACCAGGAGCTTTCACAGCAGCGATTTTCAGAGAACCTCTGATTTTGTTTACCACCAATGTAGCAAGCGCTTCACCTTCTACGTCTTCAGCAATGATCAACAATGGTCTACCTGTCTGAGCTGTTGCTTCCAAGATTGGCAACAATTCTTTCATGTTAGAAACCTTCTTGTCGTAGATCAAGATGTATGGATTTGCTAACTCAGTTTCCATTTTCTCTGTGTTAGTCACAAAGTAAGGAGAGAGGTAACCTCTGTCAAACTGCATACCTTCCACAGTTTTCACTTCGGTTTGCGTTCCTTTTGCTTCTTCTACAGTGATTACACCATCTTTACCCACTTTGTCCATAGCATCAGCAATCATCTTACCGATTTCATAGTCGCTATTGGCAGAAACAGACGCTACTTGCGCAATTTCTTCGCTTGTAGAGATTTGCTTTGATTGAGCTTTAAGGTTTTCAACTACAGTTGCCACTGCTTTGTCAATTCCTCTTTTCAAATCCATTGGATTTGCTCCAGCAGCTACGTTTTTAATACCGATGTTGAAGATTGCTTGAGTAAGCACAGTAGCAGTAGTAGTACCATCACCTGCATCATCTGCAGTTTTAGAAGCTACTTCTTTTACCAATTGAGCGCCCATGTTTTCAAGAGCATCTTTCAATTCGATTTCTTTTGCTACTGAAACACCATCCTTAGTGACAGTTGGCGCACCAAATTTTTTGTCAAGAATTACGTTTCTCCCCTTTGGTCCTAATGTTACTTTAACAGCATTCGCTAAAATGTCAACACCTCTTTTGATGCCGTCTCTTGCTTCTGAATTAAAGAATATATCCTTTGCCATTTTTGTTATCTATTTAATTCTAAAAAATGATTTTTTAAATAATTGTGTGGAGATTAAATAACCCCGTAAATGTCTGCTTCTTTCATGATCAAATACTCAGTGCCTTCGATGGTGATCTCAGTGCCAGAATATTTACCATAAAGTACTTGGTCGCCAACTTTTACGTTCAACGGCTCGTCTTTCTTGCCTGTGCCTATCGCAACTATTTCGCCTCTCTGAGGTTTTTCTTTTGCAGTATCAGGAATAATGATCCCAGATGCAGTTTTAGTTTCTGCTGCCGCTGGCTCCACTAGAACCCTATCGGCAAGCGGTTTGAAATTAACTTTTGACATGTTTTTGACTTTTTATTTGGTTTAATACTTAATTAAAATCTATGATCACCCTATAGCACTTAATATGCCAATCATCGCTTGTGTCAGTTTTTTTCTAAAAGACTGACATTTTATCAGTTAATAAGATGCATGTATGTCATAATTAGCCCGAGTCACGACATAATGCTTGGACAAATCGGCGAAATCGGTTAATTTTTAGTAGAGAATAAATTATGAGAGAGATATGGATACACTAAAGCACGATTGGCTAACACAGGGTTTGATAGACTATGAGTATAAGAAGTATATTCTATTGGCCTATTTGAAAAACATAGGGCAAAAGTTTGATGCCTCTGAACTTTATCCTTTTTTGTCGGACTTGGTTTTTCACTATCGTAATTTGGAAAAGATCAAAAACAGCAAGCAGTTGATCTTTGAGCACTTTCCTAAAACGCTTTCTAAGGCGGATTTTGAAAAGTTAGAAATTACTTATCGCAAGGTGGTGCAAGACGATAGTGTCATGGAGGAGATTGAAAATATCATTGCGTTTGCTTTGCCACAAATGATTCAGGCCATCGAGAAAGGGCAGGAGCTGCATTCCTTTGTGGAGGAAAATGTGGAATTGCAGCCTATAGGTTTGGCCTCACTATATAATAAAGAAGGATATCTTTTTATAAATCAAGATCGCTCCAAGATGATATCGGTCTATCGATACAATGTGACACTCTTTGAGAATGCCCATGAAAATTATCAGAGGAATTGCAACGCACTTTGTGGATCAAGTGGTGAAAAGTCTGGTGATGACTTATGAGAATCTGAAGGTAGAATTAAGTCGCAGATTTACGGATTTACCTAACCCTGCGACTTATCTATTAACTTCTAGATTGAGATTTCCTGAAAACCCGACGCTGCTTGCCAGTGGCAAAGCGACTTTTGATCAGGGATATTTCAATAGGGTAATTTTATTATTGAGCTGAATCGCTCACTTCTCCTTCAAGACCTAAATCTTCCATGCCATCAGTGCCTTCCGCTTCGATATTGCTTGATGGTATAGTTGTAGAGCCTTGAGCATTGTCAATGTTTGGAGAAACAAACTGCTGAGCACTTTCTCCCTCTAAAAAGAAGTTGGTAGATAGTGTAAGTACAAGTAGTGCGATAGCAAAACCCCAAGTTAATTTTTCCAAAAGGTCGTTGGTCTTTTTCACGCCCATCAACTGAGAGGAGCCAGAGCCTCCAAACTCACTTGACAAACCGCCACCCTTAGGGTTTTGAGCCAATACAACAAGAATGAGTAGCGCTGCTACTACGATGATAATTCCTATGATTAATACGTACATTTAATTCAATTTCTTAATAAGCGCTGCAAAGAAAGATTTTTTTTCGGGGAATTTCAAACTAAGTGTCTTGTATATTTCTATTGCACGATCCTTTTTTCCTTGCTCGAGAAATATTTCGGCCAGATATTCTGAGGCAATCTCAGGATGAAACTCTGCACTCTCCCCTGAGAGGTCTCCAGAGACGTTTTCGTTGATTTGAGTGCCAGTAGGCATTGAAGGATTTGTGCGAATAAAATTATCGATCAAATCATTTTGAATTTCCTTCGGAGCTTTAGTTTCCTTTTTAGAATCGGTACCCTTCTTAGCAATCGGTTTGATTGGAGCTGGAACTTCCGAATCCAATGGGTCTAGCACCTTTGGTTTAGGAGTTTGAGGTTTAGTTTTTACTACCTTTTTAGCCTTGGGAGCTGCAGCTTTTTTAGCTGCGGGCTTTTTTGTGGTAGCTTTTTTTGTGGTTGATTTAGTAGGAGTAGTGGTTGACTCCTTTTTAACTACCTCCTTCTTTATAGCTTCCTTTTCTACTTCCTTCGGCTTAACTACTTCTTTCGGAGCTTCTTCAATGTCATTGGACTCTACCTCCTTGGGTGTGGCTACTTCTTGAATGGCTGCCTCTGATGTTTTTCGCTGGCTTTTTTGGTGGCGCGTTTAACAGCCTCGTCTACGGCTTCATCTTCCTCTATTTTCTTCTCTATTTCAAAGAAACGCGCCTTGTTTTTACGAAGTTCCGCCACATCATGCCACAGATCATCTATCAAATGATCCAAATCAGATTCGGGCTCTTTAGGTTCAGCCGTCTTTGGTTCAGTGGTTTTAGCTTCATTTTGTTGAATGACTGGTGCTTCTTGGTGTTTTGGAGCAGTTTCTTCTGCCGCGCTTTCTTGTGGCTCTGGAGCTTGAACCTTTTTTACAATAGCATCTGATGATGATACGGGAGGAGTTAATTTTTTAGTATGCTCCGATTCCAATGCTTTAGGCGTGCGAAGGAAAATAAGATCATCGTTGATGTATTTTTTTAATAACAAGCGATCATTGGCGTAAACTGCAGCTTTTGCTATTTTCTCCTTTTGATCGTCTGTATTACGGATTTTAGAGGCTTTTGCCAAGAGCAAACGAGCACTTTGGAAATAGGGGTGAAGCTTCACTGCCTCCTCGATTTCTTCGAGATTGGTGGCAGAGATGCCTGCTGGTTCTTTTATAAACTCGACGAATTTTTGTTTGTTCACTAGAGAAAAGGCTTTGTGAAAAGTGAAATTAAGGAAATACTACCAATTTGCCACAGAAGCGTTGAAGATATCCAATATTATTTGGTCAAAAATCTCCTCTACGAATTCCTGTTCATTGGCGGATAGGTCTGTTTGATTTTGATCGTAATCTTTGAAAAAAGAAAACTTTCGTTCAAAATCAAATTCATCATTTTGAGTATTGATGTAGCTGGCAAATACCGTAATCGTGATTCTTGATAGGCTAGCTAAATCAGCACCGTTTCCACTGCTGGCATTGGCATTTACGGGTGTTATCTGATAGTTGGAAATGTAACCATCTATTTGTAAGTCGCCGTTTTCATCTACAAGAGATAAGCTTGTGTTTTGTTGGTAATAATCTTTGATAGCCTCAGTAAACGAGGCAGTCATGTTGGATGGCCCAAGAGGGGCGTTGTTGTAAAAAGTTTGAATAGAAATGGTCTTGATATCGGGAGAAATGGATGCTCCTGTAAAACCGTATATGCCGCAATTACTTAGAAAGAAAAGCGAAAGTATACTTAGACTAAATGCTATCGATTTCATACTGCTTGATTTTACGGTAAAGGGTTCTTTCTGAGATTCCCAAGTCTTGTGCGGCATATTTACGCTTGTTTCTGTTTTTGGCCAATGCCTTCAAAATCATTTCTTTTTCTTGTTTTTCCAGCGAAAAAGATTCTTCATCTTCCGTCTCATGCGTGATGTCTTCTACATCATAAGCCTCGTCATTGGATGTTGTTCTTGCATTGATCAGTAAAGGAGATTTGGGCTCAGGCGCAACTTCTGGCTCATCGCTATAGACAGTTTCCTCATATGAGTCTTCATCACTAAACAAACGCTTGTGCTCGGATAAAATTTCACTTTTGGTATTGTCGTCCTGTAAGATTTTTAATACCAAAGTCTTCATGTCGCTTACGTCCTTTTTTAGGTCGAAAAGCACTTTGTACAGAATGTCGCGTTCTGAAAAATCGTCATTCCCTTTGCCGTTGTTGATCAGAGCAGGGAGACTTTTGCTTTTCTCGGGAAGGTATCTCCTGATGGTGTCTGCATTGATTTCTCTATCCATTTCGAGCACGCTCATCTGCTCTACGAGATTTCTGAGTTGCCTGATATTGCCAGGGAATCGATAAGCCAAAACGATCTTTTTGGCGTCTTCCGAAAGCGTGATGGGCTTGGTGCGATAGGTCTCAGAAAAATCTGAGGCAAATTTCCTGAATAGGAGCAAAACATCTTCATCACGCTCCCGAAGTGCGGGGACGTAAATGGGAACAGTATTAAGCCTATAGTATAGGTCTTCTCTGAATTTTCCGTTTTCCACAGCTTCCATCAACTTTACATTGGTGGCGGCAATGACTCGCACGTCTGTTTTTTGAACTTTTGACGAGCCTACTTTTATGAATTCTCCATTTTCCAGTACACGAAGGAGTCTGGCTTGAGTGCTCACGGGCATTTCACCTATTTCATCCAAGAAAATAGTGCCGCCATTGGTTACTTCAAAGTACCCTTTTCGGGCTTCATGTGCTCCTGTGAAAGAGCCTTTTTCGTGCCCAAAAAGCTCAGAATCAATGGTGCCTTCAGGAATAGCTCCACAGTTGATGGCTATGAATTGTCCATGCTTTCTATGCGAAAGACTATGAATTATTTTGGAGAAAGACTCTTTTCCTGCACCACTTTCCCCCGTGATAAGCACACTCATATCCGTAGGAGCTACTTGCATGGCTACTCTGATAGCGTAATTGAGTTTCTGAGAGTTTCCTATGATCTCAAAGCGCTGCTTGATCGTTTGTGTTTGTGGGTCTATTTGATAATCCATTAGGCAGAAACGATTTTCCCAAACAAAGTGGCAGTGGTGCAATCTTCAATTTTCACCTGTACATAATCTCCTTTTTTAGCGCCATTAGATTTGAAGATTACCATTTTATTATACGTATTTCTGCCTTGCAAATCTTCTTCCGATTTTTTGCTTCTGCCTTCCACAAGTATTTCGTAGGTTTTTCCCAAATCGAGTTTATTTCGTTCGTGGGAGAGCGCTCTTTGTTTGTCTATGATTTCTTGAAGCCTTCTTTTCTTTACTTCCAAAGGAATGTCATCTTCGTATTTTTTCTCAGCCAAGGTTCCTGGTCTTTCGGAGTAATAAAACATGTAGGAATAGTCGTACTGTACATAATCCATCAAAGACAGGGTGTCTTGGTGTTCTTCTTCTGTTTCGGAGCAAAAGCCGGCGATCATATCGCTGCTAATGCCACATTCATTACCCAAAATGCTTCTGATTGCATCCACTCTGTTGATATACCACTCACGGTCGTATGTGCGGTTCATCATTTCTAGTACGCGAGAATTGCCGCTCTGAGCTGGTAGGTGAATATTTTTGCAGATGTTGTCATACTTCTTCATCGTGTGGAGCACATCATCGGTAATGTCTTTGGGATGAGAAGTGGAAAAACGGATTCGCAACTGCGGACTTACCTGCGCTACCATTTCCAAAAGGTGATGGAAATGTACCACTTTTGTTTCCTCAACTTTCTTTTCCAGTCGGGCTTTGTTGTTCTCTTCTGCTGACCATTTGTAGGAGTCTACGTTTTGCCCCAAAAGGGTGATTTCTTTATATCCTTTGCTGAAGAGATCTTGCGCTTCTGCCACGATGGAATGTGGATCTCTGGAACGCTCTCTGCCACGCGTAAAAGGCACTACGCAAAACGAACACATATTGTCACAACCGCGCATGATAGATACCAGCGCACTTACACCGTTTGAATTGAGCCTGATAGGTGAAATGTCGGCATAGGTTTCTTCTCTGGAAAGAAAAGTGTTGATGCCCTTTTCTCCTTCTTCGGCTTTTCTTACAAGGTTAGGAAGGTCACGATATGCATCTGGCCCTACGACCAAATCCACCAATTTTTCTTCCTCCAGAAGCTTCTCTTTCAGACGCTCGGCCATACAGCCCAAGACGCCAATGGTGATTTCAGGTCTTTGCTTTTTAATAAGATTGAATTGAGACAATCTCTTCCTGACTGTTATTTCAGCTTTTTCTCTGATAGAGCAAGTGTTGAGTAAAATCACATCAGCATATTGAAAATTGGAAGTGGTGTCGTAACCTTCTTCCTTCAAAATGGATGTAACGATCTCACTGTCAGAGAAATTCATCTGACAGCCATAGCTTTCGATATATAGTTTTTTGCCTGCGCCACTGTCTCCGTCAACGGAGACCTTTACGTCGCAGGTTTCTTCTTTACTTGGTGAGTGATCTAAAATATCCTAGATCGGTAATCACTTGAGTCATTTCTTCAATTTTTTACTAATTGCAAAGATAGAAGAATCTAAGCGACTGTGACATAATGTCAGCTAAAATGAAAAGGGATATTTCAATTCGTTTTCCGCTTCACACCCCTGACGGCTTCTGCGCTCCACGGGTCTTCTGGCCATGAGTGTTTCGGATACCTACGCTTCAGGTCTTTTTTCACTTCAAAGTAAGCATTGTCCCAAAAACTGCGAAGATCGGAGGTGATCTGCACAGGCTTGAATCCGGGAGAGAGCAGATGCATCAAAACACCGTTTTTCTCATTATTCACTTTTGGCGTATCTGCTAGGCCAAAAACCTCTTGAAGCCTGACTGCCAAGATGGGAGGTTCTCCATTGTCTCTATAGGCCAAAGCCACCGATGAACCACTTGGTACACTGATATGCTTGGGGGCGAGCTGGTCCAGCTGCTCTTGCTTTTCCCATTCCAAACTATGCTGTAATACTTCCTTGAGTTTGATTTTTTTCAAATCCTCTGGCTTCTTTACTTGGTCGAGGTAAGGAGTAAGCCACTCGCCATTGGTCAAAAGGAGTGAGGTGGTGCTTACATCTGGCCAGTTGTCAGTCGGATTCCATTTGCGTAAGGAGAGTACGCGGTTTTGCCATTGGGTCACTTCTTCGTTGAAGTCTAGGAGGTGAGCGCCTTCTTTTTTTAGTGCCTCAGAGATTGCTGCGACTAAATGCTTTTCATCTGGATCGGGTAGGGGTTTCGATTGCAAAACGATGCTGCCAATTCGTAAATCTTTGGTGGCAATCAACCCACCACGTTTGGTGTCCCAAGTGATGACTTCTCGTTCTTTTACCAGCGGAGCTAAATCGCGAGGATTCAGCGGAGAGGCCATAAATACTTTGCCCATTCCATCGCGGGCATCTATATGAGAAATGGCCAACCAAGGTTCGTGGGCAAGATCGTCTTTATGACCTACCATGGCGTATTTACCATTGGAAAGCTGAAACTGGGCATTGTTTCCCGGTCGGGCGAAAGCAATACGTTCAGGATATGCATGAGAGAGGATGAATCCCGTCTCATAAGGATCCACGGCACTATTGTCTGCTTCTATATCAAACATTCTGCGATACGACTCAGCTACTTTTTCTATTCGTGAGAAAACTTTGGTCAGTCGATTTTCTTCTCTAAATCTTCTTAATGTTTCGATTCTCAAATTGATATCAATTCCAGATTCCCGCGGCAAGGGATCACGTTCTTCCAGAAGTGCAGCAATGTCAGTGGCCAGTTCCAGCATTTCATTGTCTTCTGCCTCTATGAGCATGTGCGCTATCCTAGGGTGGCACGGCAGCCTGTGGATGCGTTTGCCATGTTCGGTAATGCGCCCGTTTTCGAGCGCACTCAGTTGATGCAGGGTTTCGCTGGCTTGTGCTACGGCAGCTTTAGGAGGAGCAGAGAGCCAAGTCAGCTGATTTACATCCATGATGCCCCATTGAGCCATATCTAGCATTAGCGGAGCAAGGTCTGCCTCCATGATTTCGGGTGTGCGATGGTCATCCAGTCGTGAATGAGTAGCCAAAGACCACATTCTATAACATACGCCAGCTGAAAGACGACCGGCTCTACCCGCTCTTTGATCAGCAGAATCCTTAGATATTTGAACCGTTTCTAGTCGTGAAAGTCCAGATTTTGGGTCAAATTTTGATGTGCGACCAAAACCTGTGTCTACCACTACTTTGATACCCTCTATAGTCAAACTGGTTTCAGCAATAGAAGTAGCCAAAACCACTTTTCTCTTGCCCGATCTGTTAGGCATAATAGCTGCAAACTGTTTGCCTTGTGGCAATTGACCGAAGAGCGGATGAATCGCGAAGTTTTTCAGTTCTTTTCTCAGAATTTCCTCACATTTTCTGATTTCGCCTTCCCCGGGGAAAAAGGCCAATATATCTCCTTCATTTTGCTTGGATGCCGTAATGATCGTTCTTGCGGTCATTTCAGGAAGCATCATCATGTCCTGCTCCCCAACGTATTTTACCTCGACAGGGTATTGCCGACCCTTGCTCACTACAGCGGGAGCTTTGAGCAAAGAAGTAAGCTGTGGCATATCCAAAGTGGCGGACATGATCATGATGCGCAAGTCTGGACGGAGCACTTGCTGCGCCTCCCGACAAAGCGCAAGTGCCACATCTGCATGGATGCTGCGCTCATGAAATTCATCAAAGATCACCATTCCGACTCCTTCCAAACTATTGTCCGAATGGATCATGCGTGTAAGAATCCCTTCTGTCAAAACCTCAATTTTGGTTTGATCCGAAACACGATTGTCAAAACGTACGCGATAGCCAACCGCCTTGCCAACTTGATCTCCTATAAGGTCGGACATGCGGTTTGCAATGGTTCGAGCGGCCAATCTTCGTGGCTCAAGCATCAGTATTTTTTGACCCTTCAGCCAAGGCTCTTCCATCAGAGCAATGGGCAAAAGCGTGCTTTTTCCAGCTCCGGGAGGAGCATTTACTATCAAAGTATTAGTATTTACCAGATGGGATTTTACCTCATCTATTACTTCTGTGATCGGGAGATCTATGCTATATGGATCGAAAGTCAAGGGAATTAACGATTGTATGAGCCGCGAAAATACGGATTGTTGGGAATACCTATTGTAAATAGAAACCGCTTACTGTTCTATGAGGATTTCTTTTGCGCGATCTATTGCGTCAAACTTGACACTGAGGCGATATGCAATTTCAATATTTGCGCAGGTGTCGGGTGCTGTTAGGTTATAGAAGAAGAATTTTTGATTGCGATTGTAAAGCTCATGCTCATTTGGCTGTCCGAGCAGAGATTTTATTTCGGCTTGACCTTGGCCTAATAGCTCATGCTGATTATCGATCAGTATTTGGCCTAAACTTAATCGACTGTTTTCACAAGTTAATTGCTGATTCCACCTGTTTTGGTCAAATCCGTCAATCTTGATTTTTGGATAACAGGAGGTAAGGGAAATGAAAATGCTGATTACTAGAATGTGCTTCATGCTATTGCGATCTGTTGAATAAGGTTGTTTAATGGAATTCGATTTTTAAGTAGTAACTACGCGTAATGACGCTCTCCGAAAATGGCGCTTCCTACTCTGATTATTGTAGACCCGCATTCCAACGCAAGCATATAATCTCCACTCATACCCATAGACAGTTCCTTCATCGTAACGTTGGGTAGGCTGATTTCTGTTTTGATTTTTTTGAACAATGCACTCAAGGAAAGGAACTCTTCTTTGATGAGGCTTTCATCATCCGTAAAAGTTGCCATGCCCATGAGTCCTTCTATGTTGATATTTTCAAAAGATTTAAAGCGATCTGAGTTTAATAAAGCTCTCAATTCATCTTCATCAAATCCAAATTTGGTATCCTCTTTAGCAATGTGAACTTGCAGTAAGCAGTTTACGACACGATCATTTTTTTTCGCTTCTTTGTCAATTTCAGCAAGCAGTCTTTCACTATCCACAGAGTGGATAAGGTAAACGAAAGGCACTATTTGTTTTACTTTATTTCGTTGCAAATGGCCGATCATGTGCCATTGTATGTCCTTTGGAAGTGCTTCATGTTTGGAAACGAGCTCTTGCACTTTGTTTTCACCAAAGTCGATTTGGCCTGCTTCATAGGCCTCCACAATCATGCTGTTGGGTTTGGTTTTACTTACAGCGACGAGGGTATTTGGGGCATGACTCGTTTGTGAAAGTATTTTTTCAATATTCTGACTGATGTGCGACATGGCGCAAATTTAGTCAGGAATGACTACTTGTTGTCTCCAAATATGTGCTTTACCAGTAAGTATGTATTAATACTGATGGAAAATTTGGTTATGCTGAAGCATAGCAATAAGATGCCGTACGGTTTTCTGTCACATCAGGAGAGGCAACTATTTTCAAGTTATTGCCTTTATGACCCAACTGACCTCTAGGCTTGTTTCCAAGATTTTCTTAAACTCGATGTGCGCTTTGGTAGAACTATTTCGGTTGAAGGAGGTTTAGAGCTATTCTAACTGTTCTTATAAATATGACGGCACTTAGAAATAAGCACCCCGCGAAGAAACTCGTTCTCATTCTTCAAGCTTATCCAAACGGGAAATTAAATCCAATATTATTTTATCCTTAGTCAATAAGACGAAGTACAGTATTTTATCCTTTCGGTCTAAATTCAGATGTATTTCTTGTTACTCTGAATGGTTAAAGTCCATTTAATAATTAAACAAATATTAGATACTTTCTTCTCATTATCAGATGGTTACAAAATCATCTTGTGTAAAAAGGCCATAGCCTCTATGTAATACCCCATCAATTTCTACTTTTGCTCATGCATCAGATAGAACCCTACTACAGATGGTTGAAATATTACGACCCTAGCAATGACGAGCAATCGCCATTTTTTGGGAAGGAGTACAATTATGATCTTTATTCTGAGACCATTTATGGTTATTACATAGATCCTGGGTGGGATTTTTTCGGTTCAGAAACGCTGTATATCAAAGTGCTGTATGCTCAATATGAAGAAGGATATGTGATAATTGAGCTGCTAGGAGAGTGGAATGATGCGATCAACAATGATATCATGCATTTCAAGCGCAATATCATCGAGCATTTTTTAGACCTTGGTGTCAATAAGTTTGTTTTGATAGGTGAAAATATTCTCAATTTTCATGGAAGTGATGACTGTTACTATGAGGAATGGTTTGATGAAGTGGAGGAAGGATGGATTGTGGCGCTCAACTTTCGTGATTTTGTGGAAGAAGAAATGGCCGTTTATCAAATAGATAACTACATTAATTTTGGAGGAGAATTACAAGTCATGAACTGGCGCACGATGCTCCCAACAACCCTGTTCTCCGTAATTGACAAGCTTCTACAGAGGCGTTTGCCTGCCTGATTATTTAGAAATGATGATACTGTCCAGCGTCTTAATTTCATTAAGTTTGGCCATAAGCTCATCGCAAAGCCTGTCAAATTCTTTTGCTACTGGGTTCTCTGGCTGAAAGTCGGAGAGGGCAAGACCTTGAGTGGCTGCTTCTCTTATTTTCACCGTAGTACCAATGGTTGTTTGAAGAATAATTTTTCCAAAAAGCTGCTTGGCATTTTCAAGAATCTCACGATTTTGAATGATATCGTTTCGATACATGTTGAAGAAAATCCCCAAAATATTGATTGGTTTCGGAGAATCTAGTGTGGCAAGATATTGCATGAGCGTCTGTACACCAGTCACAGAGAACGTATCAGGTAGCGTAGGTATTAAGATGCTGTTGATGTTTTGGAAGATCGATTTCACTAAAACCCCAAAGTTGGTAGGGCAATCCAATAATATAAGGTCATAGTCTTTGCTCACGTGTTTAAAAAAACGAGCCATAATTTCCGCCCCGAAAGTGATATACTGATTATTGGATTCAGTGTATACCATTTTGTAATCTCCAGGTATCAAATGTAAATAGGGAGTGATGGCTAGCGGCTGAATCTTAGGTACTTGGTCATGTAGCAAGTACTTGATATGCTCGTTGATGGTACTTGTGAGGGTGTCTTTGGCTAGTACATTGGTGAGGTTGCACTGAGGGTCAAGATCAATTAGGAGTACTTTGAAAAATTTTGACCAATTATAACCCAAATTAATAGTGGTGGTCGTTTTTCCTACTCCTCCTTTGAAATTGTAAATAGCTATATTGTTGGACATAGTTCCTATTGAATCACACTAAGATATTGATTTCTAGGAAAAAGAAAACTATGACTCGGAGGAATCCTTTATGATGACGGGTGCAATCTCTGCGATCAGGTATTTCCGATTGTTGTTTAGGTCTAGGCAGACGCTACGCGTGCGCCGCTTTTCCATCTTTTTAAATTCTTTGTTGTTGAAAGTAAAGATCTGACTAATAGCTACTTTGCTCAATGGTACAGATTCTGTTTCACCATCAAATTGTCTGAGTACTTGAAATAGTACTGGATCTGAGCAGCTGCTGGCCTTCGGGTTTTTAAAATAATTTTGAAGTGCATGCAACACATTGGGAGGAAACACATCTCCATTGAGCACAGGTTGCATGGCTTTTATAAAATTGGTTTTCCATTCACGCACCATGTGGACTTACCTTGCGCCCGTGCTCTTTGTATGTAACCAAATGCGCAACCTCGTGGATGTAAGTCACTAAAAAAGCATAGGGGTTTAAATCATTGTTGATTGTAATGGCATGTTTGTTAGTTCTTGGGTCAAAGCGATAATCTCCAAATTTGGTTTGCCGACTTTTCTTGATTTGAAATTCAAACCCAAAATAGTCCAGCAATTTGCAACAATATGCAACCGCGCGTGCAGGTACAAATTTGGAGAAAATCTCTTCTGATGTAAGATTTTTGCCTCTAGCTGCCAATCACCTTATTTTTTTCTAAAGATAACTTTTACGTTCACCCCATCATAACCAAAGTGACTTCTAATTTTATTAACCAAAAAGCGCTCGTATGATTCACGAATGTCTTTAGGGTAATTGCAGAAGAATGCAAACGTTGGACTAGGAGTTGGTAGCTGAGTGATATATTTGATTTTGATGTACTTACCTCTTACTGATGGTGGTGGGTAGTGCTCTATTTCCTTGAGCATCACATCATTTAGTTGCGAGGTGGTAACTTTTTTGTGTTTGTTTTCCGCCACTTGTAGCGCCAATTCTATCGTTTGGAAGATCCTCTGTTTTTCCAAAACACTGGCAAAAATGATAGGGGCGTAGCTCATTACCCCAAGCTTGGTTTCTATTTCTTTCTGAAAGTCACGGGCAGTATTGGTCTCTTTTTTGATCAGATCCCACTTGTTGACCATGATCACAATTCCTTTTTTGTATTTATTGGCTAAGCCAATAATGTTCATATCTTGCGATTCTAGGCCTTTTTCAGCATCCAAAATCACAAGGCATACGTCAGAATCCTGTAGCGCTTGGAGTGCCCTGAGTACAGAATAAAATTCTATATCCTCGTGTACCTTAGATTTCTTGCGAATCCCAGCTGTATCAGTAAGGATAAAGTCTTTGCCGAAAAGGTTATACCGACTATCTACAGCATCTCGTGTTGTACCGGCCACATCTGTAACAATGGTTCTTTCTTTGCCTAGGAGGGCATTAAGAAACGATGACTTGCCCACGTTAGGACGTCCCATAATTGCGATTCTTGGCAAATCTGTTGTGGTATTTGGCTCAATATACTCTTCGAAATGTGTAATTACTTCATCCAGCAGTTCTCCAGTTCCCGAACCACTTGCTGCGGCAATTGGAAAAATTTCCGCATCCAGTCCCAGGAATAAAATTCATTAGCGACATATGATTTTTCGGTAGTGTCAGCCTTGTTGGCACAGATAAGCACGGGTTTTTTTAATTCCCTCACCACATTGGCAAAATCAGAATCAAGGCCATGCAGACCCGTAATACAATCTACCATGAATAGGATTACGGTAGCTTCTTCAAGCGCTTCTTTCACTTGAGTCCTGATGGCTCCTTCGAAAATGTCATCAGACCCTTCTACATAACCACCTGTATCTATTACGGTAAATTCTTTACCCACCCACTGAGCATAGCCATAATGTCTGTCTCTGGTTACACCAGATTCATTATCCATGATAGCTTGCTTTCTTTCTATTAATCTATTGAAGAGTGTTGATTTGCCCACGTTGGGTCTGCCAACGATCGCCACGATATTTGCCACTGCTAATCTTTTTATGATTCAAAGCGCAAAAGTACGGATTGTTTTACTGATATATAACATTATGTTATACTCAGGTCGTGCAATCACTTTTAAAAGTTAAAGAAGCAGCTTTTAACATGCCACTCGCTTTCGTATCTCTATTTGTATCGAGGACAAATCAATAACCGAATCTGACTTAGCTTGGTATCGTCTTTGCGCCAATCTTTGGCTACCTTCACACGCGTGTCCAAATGGATTTGTTTTTGAAAGAAGTCCTCTAGTTCTGCTCGTGCTGCTATTCCAAGCTGCTTAATGGACTCGCCATTTTTGCCAATGATAATTCCTTTTTGACTGTCACGCTCCACGTAGATATCGGCCATGATTCGGATAATGGCATCTTCTTCTTTGAAATCATGCACAACTACTTGCGAGCTATATGGAATTTCTTGTTTATAAAGAATGAAAATCTTTTCTCTAATGATTTCCGAAGTGATAAATCGCTCGGACTTATCCGTTAATTCATCTTCAGGGAAATAGGGTGGGTGAAATGGCATCAGTTTAAGGATCGCTTCCTTGAGTTGATCGGTATTTTCACCTGTGGCAGCAGATACTGCTATGGGTTCAAAGTCGGGGATTTCTTCTTTCCAATAGTTGATTTTATCAATAACCTGAGAGCCTTTGGCCAAGTCCACCTTATTGATCACAAATAGGATGGGTATACCAGAGTTTCTGGCGATCTGAAGCCACTCAGGGTTGTCATGCTTTTCTCCAAGCTCCACTACGTATAGAATTACGTCAGCATCTTCCAAAGAAGCCTTGACAAACTTCATCATCTTCTCTTGCAGCTTGTAGTGCGGATCTATCGTTCCAGGCGTGTCAGAATATACGATCTGATAGTCGTCACCTGTGATAATTCCAAAAATTCTATGTCTGGTAGTTTGCGCTCTGTTGCTAATGATGGATAGTCGCTCGCCAGTGAGCTGATTCATTAATGTACTTTTTCCAACGTTTGGTTTACCCATGATGGTAACAAAACCAGCTCTAAATTTTTCCCATTGCTGCATATCAAGTGCAATATCCTAAATTTTTGGATGATAGGTATGTTATAGGAGAGTTGAAAAGTGATTGTGGATAAAGACTTTCAATCTTTTTTGTGAAAAGTTGGCTTAAGTAAAAAGTTATGTTAATTTTGCCCTCACAAATCGCGGGATGGAGCAGTTGGTAGCTCGTCGGGCTCATAACCCGAAGGTCACTGGTTCGAGTCCAGTTCCCGCTACTACTCAAAAAAAACCTTAGTCAAAAGCTAAGGTTTTTTTTATGCACCGCTTTCATTGACGTTATTCGAAATATTCTATATTTCTTGGTTGCCAATAGGAGCTATGTGGATTGGGCAGGGTTTTATGATCATCATTTTTCTTGTACCTATGATTTCCCCAATTGCTTATAAAGAGTTATATTTCATTGAATGAACCTCAATTCTATGCAATTACACTTTATAGATGCAGCCCGCCATACCTCAGAAGGACTACTAAAAGCAATTGCACAAAGAAATAAGGCCAGTATTTTGATCTTTGGGTTGGATCAGAAAACAACAACATTTCTACTGTCGGTGAATGATGGCATCAATGAAAACATTGAAGTCGTAACCAGTTCAAAAAGTGTTCTTGAGTCTGATGTTGTTTATCTTCTTAGCGTAAGTTTTCAGTTTCAGTACGACGGAGCATCTTTAATGATTAAGGGTGATGCGGGGTATAATGATGACCTCTCCAATGAAAGAAAGGTTGAGAGACTGGAAACACTTCTTGAATATTATCCAAACGGATCGATTAGCTTATTTGATCAAAATCTTTATTTTTTGGTCACCGCAGGTTCAGAATATCAAGCGTACGGAATGGATTCTAAGTCTTTTACGGGAAAGCATGTCAGTGAAATAATTGATGAAAAAGTATATAAATCTCTTTTGGAAGCGGTTGAGTCAATAGATTCAATAAATCAGACAAAAGAATATGAGGTGTCCTATGGAACAACTTATTATAGAAACACTTTAAAACGAATAGAATCGACCAATGGGGATCATTTTTATATTTTAAGGTCAATTGACGAAACAAGTGCTCGTAAGAAAAGCATTGAATTGAAAGAGAGCGAGGCACGATTCAAGTATTTTGAATCTATTACTAGAGAAGTAATCTGCACTCACAATGCTGATGCGTCATATAAATATGTGTCTCCATCAGCGCAAAGGATTTTGGGCCGTGATCATAACTTCATGATAGGTAAAAGTCCATTTGATTTTATTCACCCAGAGGATGTGGAACTAGTGCAGGAATACTCTTATCTGAAAATGGTTAAAGGCGAGCAACCAAAGAATGTTCAATTCAGATTTTTAGACAGTAATGATGAGTATAAATGGCTAGAGGCTTACGCCGAAATCGTGACAGGTGAGAGTGGTGAAATGGTTTCATTTACGACTGCATCCAGAGATATTACTGAGTTGAAAGAAGCAGAATTTAAATTAAAGGAAAGCGAAGCTCGGTTTAAAGGAATTGCTAATCATATCCCGGGTGTGGTGTATTTGTGTAAGAATGACCCTTCCTATAGCATGATTTTTTTAAATAACGAGGTATTAAACATTACCGGATATTCTGCGGAGGAGTTTTTAAACGGTCATGTGAGTTTTGTTGATTTATATCACCCCGATGACAAGGAGAAAATTTTTAAGACTGTTGACAATGCGCTTGAGCATAAAGAAACTTTTCACCTTACTTACCGAATGCAAAAAAAAGGAAGTCAGCAATGGATATGGGTAGATGAATATGGTCAGGGAATTTTTGAAGATAAAACGCTTACCCATATACAAGGGGTAATTGTTGATATTAGTGAGGTTAAAAATTCTGAAAGGAAAATTCAAGAAAGTGAGGCCAATCTGAAAGCACTTTTTGAAAGTACCAATAGTTTAGTAGGGCTCTTTGATAAAGAACAAAGGCTGGTCGAATATAATCATGCTTTCCAGAGTGCAACAAAGCAAATAGAGGGAGTTGATTTGTTTAAGGGTATAGATCTTTTTTCCATCGTCAAGAATAAGAATATGCCTATTTTGAAAGCATTACAGCTGAGGGCATTGACAGGTGAGAAAGTAAGGGAGACTCTTGAATATCCTTCATCCACTGGAACTCGTTCATTTTTATTCAATTACAACCCAATATACCATAATGAGGAAATTATTGGTGTGTCGATGTTTGTGGAGGACATCACTGAATTAAAAAAATCGCAAAAGGCACTGGAGCATTATGCTGAAAATTTAGAAGCCCTTGTGGAGGAAAGGACGAAAGAGCTTAGATCAAAAAATGAGGAGTTAAGAATGGGGAATTACAAACTGCAAGAAGCTCTGGGTGAGCTTAAAGCAGCCCAAGGGAAACTTATTCAGTCAGAAAAAATGGCATCCGTGGGAGTACTTTCTGCTGGCATTGGTCATGAAATAAATAACCCGTTGAATTTTATTAAAAATGGAGTATCGGGCTTAAAAGAAGAGATTTTTCAATCTGAAAAATTTAATAATGAACTTTTCCATACATACTTCAGAATAATTGAAGACGGAGTAGCGAGAGTTGCAAGAATTGTTAAAAGTATAGGTCATTTTAGTCGTCAAATGGATTCGGTGGAGGAAAAATGCGACATTCATGCTATCTTGGATAATTGCTTGATAATACTTAATTCCAAACTGAAACAGAGAATAGAAGTTGAAAAAAACTACTTCGAGTTGGATATTTCTGTCATAGCAAATGAAGGAAGATTACATCAGGCATTTTTAAATCTGCTATCAAACGCCGAGCAGGCAATTGGGGAGCAAGGCAAAATTGTGATCAGTACGTTGAAAGAAAAAAATACGATAATTGTGGAGATTGAAGATACGGGGGTAGGGATTGCTAAAGAAAATCTGTCTAAAATAGGAGATCCATTTTTTACCACTAAAGAACCAGGCGTAGGTACTGGTTTAGGGATGTTTATAACTTATGATATCATCAAAGGATTTAATGGAGAATTAGAACTAGAGTCTGAACCAAACAAAGGCACCAAGATTAGAGTTCTACTCAATGAAAGTTAATATGGTAGCATACCCGGACATACATATTCTTTATGTTGATGATGAAAAGGATAATCTTTTTGTCTTCAAAGCTAATTTTAAGCGAAAGTTTGATGTGATTACTGCTATTTCGCCAATTGACGCGTTGGATCAATTAGAGGCCAATTATCGTGATATTAAAGTTGTGATAAGCGATATGCGCATGCCGCAGATGAGTGGTCTTACTTTCATAAGGAAGGCTAAGGAAAAATACTCAGATATTTCTTATTTTATCTTAACAGGGTACGGTCATAGTAAGGAAATACAGGAAGCACTTTCTTCACATTTGATAGACCAGTGCTTTACTAAGCCATTTGATGTAGACGAAATTGAAAGTACAATTTTGAATGCTGTACTAAACAAATAGAGGCTGTAAATAGCTTTACAACCTCTTTCTATTCGGTTATTTAAGTTAAATCAAACCGTATATGTCTTTTTGGCTAACTCCTTGGCCTCCTCTTTATTTTTTGAATACTTTATGTGATCGGGGACTTCTCTCAAATCCCAAACAATCCCAAAGAAAGCAAATGTCCTAAGGATATAATATGTGATGTCTATTTCCCACCAAAAAAAGCCTTGTCTAGCTGCTACTTCATAATAATGGTGATTGTTGTGCCATCCCTCACCCAATGTCACCAAAGCTAAAATCAAGTTGTTCTTAGATTCGTCGTTTGACTCGTAACGCTGCTTACCAAATTTGTGCATGATTGAATTAATACTAAATGTCCCATGATACAGCAGAACTGTACTTAGAAAAAAGCCTATAAAGAGGGATGAAAATCCAGCAGAAGTAAACATCATGGTGATGCTTCCACCATTTACAATTCCACCCAATGCCATTACACTTAAAGCGAGGATGACAGGGGGTACCAGATAATATTTATTTAACCATACGAGTTCTGGGTATTTGGCGTAATCACCTATGATTTTGTAGTCCGTTGTTTTGTAATCAGGCCCTATAATCCAGCCCACGTGTGAATACCAAAAACCGTAATGCTTCATTGAGTGTGGGTCCTCGTAAGTGTCGCTGGTTCTGTGGTGTATTCTATGATGCCCAGCCCACCATAGGGCGCCTTTCTGAGCAGATGTCTGTGCCATAAAAGCTATGACAAATTGAAACCAACGCGAGGTTTTATAAGATCTGTGGGCAAAGTATCTGTGGTATCCACCTGTTACCCAAAACATACGTGCGAAATATAGAACTGCACATACAATCCAGTCAAATAATGTAGCTCCTGTGAAGAATGCTCCCAATGGTAGTAAGTGTACCAAAGCAAAACTGATTTCAGTTTTAAGCTTGGCTTTATTTAATACCCGAGGCTCTGTTAATGTTGAAGGCATATAAAAATATTAAATGCTTAAGAATGTTGTCTTTCTGTAAAACACAAAGATAGGGCGCAAAGTTTTTAGGTGCTTGAATATATTGGTGATATTAATCAATACGGTGCTTGTCGAATCTCAAATCCCACTATCGTGCCTTACTTGAGGCGTTTATATATGCAGTCGATGATGTCACCCAATTTTTTTTCAAAAAAAGATTAGGCTCATGTATCATTTTAAAAAAATCTTCGTTGTATTTGCATATTAGGCGGTGAACAAAGGCGTGGTTACTTCGGTAGCTGCGCTTTTTTTGTTAGCCTCAATTTATTTAAGCACTATCCAATTTAGGGTGTGTATCGTTTATTGTCCCAACCAGTGCAATCTAGCTGTGTTGGTTTTTTCTTTCATTTTTTCAGCAAACTTCAATTCAATTTCCGGGCTAGGAGTGGTGGTCAGCATTGCAGACTTAATTGTCCCCATCTGATTATATACAATTGGATATGACTTGTTTAAGGTTAATTGCTTAATTAACATGTCAAAGGAGGTTTCTTCGCTTATCGTCAGTTCATTGATGGAGATTATCTGATCACCAATATCCAAACCGGCTTCATACAGCGCAGTTCCTTTTTGAATCTTGCCAGAAAGCACTCCCTGAGCATCTACAGATACACTACCCAAGTAAATTAGGTGTGGTTTCGCTTCAATCATTTCAATGCCCACATGATCGAAAAGTTTAGGCATGTCAGGTATTTTCGACTGGTAGATGTATTCCTCAAAAAACTTGTTAGCAAAACGAGTTGAACCGGTCACTTCCGCCAATGTCGTTTGTAGGTCATTTAGCGTATAAGGAATTTCTGTTTTCCCATACTTTATCCACATGGCTCGCATATAATTGTCTAAAGTTAATTTTTGAAACTCAGATCTAATGCTCAAATCGAGCGCTAAGCCGAGGAATTCGCCATAAGTGTAATAGCTAATAAAGTTGTTAAGATAGTTGGTTTCGTCTATAGACGTGGCAGCATCTACAAAAGACGCATTGTGACTCATTTGGATGGGAGTTCGATAGGAGCGGGCAGGTGAGTTGATGACGGCATTGAGTGTTTTAGTGGCCGTATGTAAGAATTTTTCTTTGCTGACCACACCAGCACGGCATTGTGCCAATTCATCATAATAGTTAGTAAAACCCTCTCCAAACCAAAGTTCTCCTGAGAGATTGGCATGATCAAAATCAAAAGGTTCTAAGCTTTTTGGACGGATACGCTCGATATTCCATGCATGAAAAAACTCATGCGCTATGCTTCCAATGAGCAACGGTGCATGTAGGGAAAGATTTCCTTTACTAGTACAAACGGTACTGTTTCGGTGCTCCATGGCATCACCTTCTACCCAAGGTGTATAGGAGATCAAGAAGGTATATCTGCCATAATCGAATCGTGGAAGCTCACCAAAAACGTTCTGTTCTGCCGCTACTATTTTTTTGATCCATTCGGTGTAAGCATCTAGCTCATCATCGGTTCCCAAATGCTGCATGGCTACTTCTATTGTTTGGTCTCCCACTTGCCAGCTTCGCCTTTTAATATCTCCAACCATGGTAGGACTATCATAAAAGTAATAATAGTTGGGAGCCGTAAACCTATTCTCCGATTCTTGTACCAACTGAGTAGCTATAGTCCAGTTTGCATGATCGGCAAGATCTATGTTTAAAGCAATTTCACGATCATCGAGCCCCACTCCGTAAGCAAACGTAGCGGGCATATTCATATGAACTTTTGTAGCATCAAACCCAGCGTAAGTACCATCAGCATGATTTCCGTAAAGCGTGTAAGAAAACTTGACGGCATTACTGGTTACAGGTATTTTCCAAGATGACTGTGATGTTCTGATTAGGTTTACATTGTTTCCTTGTAAATCTGTCGCCTGCTCATTATAGAGGTTTTTAGTAAAATGATGAACTGCGTACCTACCGGGAGAAGCTTCCGGCATTCTTATCTCTAAAGTGTCTGAGGCTACTCCATCAAAGGTGATTGTTACCCCAAGCTCATGATGGTGGATTTGATCCAGATTGAGCGTGTATTCTATGGGAGCTTGAGCATAAACAGCTGAAGACCATAGCAGAGTCAATAATAGAGTAAGGTGATTTGAATGTAAAGAAATCATAGAGGATGAATAAACAGAATTTTCCCTAAGATAGTAAGTGTACTTTATTTTCACATACTCCTCATGTAATCAGAGAGGTTTATGATGGTCATGCAGGGCATACTTATCAAAAAAAATACTTTGTAACCTAAGAAATGAATAACATGTGAACTTAAACAACCCGATTAATTACTAAAATACTCATTCATCTTCACCTTCATTTCATCCTTTGCAGGATAGCTGGGGGATAGCGATTGCTGACCAGGAAAATTTTCCATGTGAAGTGTCTGAGTAGGAAAAGCAAAATTAATATCCAGTTTTTTGGCCAACTTCAGTATCTCTTGCAAGATTTCATGACGAGCCTTAAGCTCTGCCGCCCAGTCGGGCACTTCAAAGAAAATGTAGAACATCACATTAAGCGAATAGGCAGCCAAATCATTGAGATAGATATGATAACCGTCCTTTTTGGTATCTGGATGTCGATTTACTATTTCTCTTAGTCCTTCCACGAACGTATCAATCAGCTCAGGGGGAGTATCGTAGTTAATCGCAAGCTGTGTGTAGAATCTCCGGTAGTTTCTGAGCCCGTGGTTGTCTATTACACTATCAGCGATTTTACTATTGGGCACATACATTACGGAGTTTCTAAAAGTTCGTACTCGTGAAGACCTAAATCCTACTTCTTCAACTGAGCCATCTATCGTTCCAGAGGTAATCCAATCTCCGATTTGAAAGGGTTTATCAATAAAGATCATAAGCGATCCAAAGAAATTCTTAATCGTGTCTTGAGCGGCTAAGGCAAAAGCCAAACCACCAATGGACAATCCGGTGAGTAATGGAATAATATCAATATCTAATCTGCTCAGAATGAAAAGCGTACCGATAATCACCACAAACGCCTTGAGTGTTTTTCGCAGTAGCGGAACCAGCTGATCATCCAAAGAACTTTGTGTTCTCAAGGCGAGTCGCTGAAGATACATGCTCAGGATATTCACCAAACGATAAAAAACGATGGTACCAAAAAGAGGGAGTAACACCCTCAGTCCAATCATAAAATACTTGGATAGTTGAGGTGCCAGCTGCAATACTGGAAAGAACACAACCAACAATAGAACCACTAAAAACAAACTAGCTGGTTTGGCCACAGGTAGTAGATATCGCCCAGCTAATCGTTCATAGCCAGCCCTGAGCAGTATTTGCAAGATGACGCGCTCTACAACAAAAGTAAAAATGCGATGAACCAACGCACTGATAAACAGCAGAATAAGAAGGCCAATGTATTGATATAAATGAATTCCAAACACTTCTTTAGTCCCAAGCCGTGGCAAGAGACGAATAAGTTTGTCCGAACCAAAAGGAAATACCTTATCGTGAAGTTCATCAATGTATACGATAGATCGTTCTGAATAATACCAGTTATCGTTATCCTTGGAGAGGTAGATTTCGGGATGTGCCGAAGTGAGAATATATCTGGATTTTTTTGCCGTAGAGTCATAATAGTTATTGGCCGATGGAATCTCATTTACCTCAATATAAATGCCTTCGCCATCTAAAATTTGTTTGAGTTTTACAGCGACTTCAATGGCTTCATCCAGCGACCTTTTGCTTAGATTGAAAGGAGCTGCGGCCTTTTCTTCCTCATAGGAGTCTGGCTGCAAATAAAGTAAATGAGTGATCACAGCAGCCTGCGGTGAAGATAAATCCACGCTAAGCGAATCCTGAGCAAAAACCCCAAATGGAATGGAACAAAGTAGAAAAAAAAGCAGTTGTTTTGCCATGTGATTTTTGATTTTTTAAAGCCGCAAAGGTACGGCATCTCAAATCGTCATGTCAAGTCTATGGAAGATTAAAGCATTTATTTCTTATTGTCAGGTGGTTTCAAAACTGTCTCATTTAAAAAACACGTAACCACTATATAATTTCTCCTCGGATTATTTTTTCATAATATTTAAACCAAAAGTTATAAGATGAGCAATCCTCTTTTGAGCAATTTCAATACGCCTTTTCAAATACCTCCCTTTTCAGAAATAAAAATTGAACACTATTTGCCAGCTATTGAAGCTGCAATAGATGCTTCAAGAAAAGAAATTGAAGCAATTACGGCTAATCCCGAACCAGTAACATTTAATAATACGATTGAAGCAATGGAAACAGGAGGGGAGGCTTTAAGCCGGGTAACCTCTGTGCTATTTAACTTGAATTCTGCCGAGACGAGTGACGAACTCCAGGATGTAGCCAGAGATGCTTCTCCTTTGCTGTCAGCCTTTAGCAATGAAGTAAATCAAAATGAAAAACTGTGGGAGCGAGTAAAATCAGTCTTTGAAAATCAGGCCTCTTTTGACTTGAATGCAGAGCAAAAAATGCTTTTGAAAAAGACCTACAAGGGGTTTGTTAGAAATGGGGCGGACTTAGATGAAGCGAAGAAGAAGCGCTTCAAAGAAGTGTCTATGGAATTGGCGCAGCTTTCTTTGCAGTTTGGTGAAAATCTGCTTGCAGAAACAAACAGCTATGAACTTGTCATTACGAACGAAAGTGATTTAAAGGGGCTACCCAAGGATGTGATCGGCAGAGCTAAGCAAACGGCTGATAAAAAAGGTCATAAGGGTAAGTGGGTATTTACCCTGCAAGCGCCAAGCTACATCCCATTTATGGAGCATGCTGAAAATCGAGCTTTAAGGGAGCAGTTTTACAGGGCGTATATGAGCAAATGCTTCAAGGCTAACGATCAGGACAATCAGGAGATAATCAAGAAAACAGTAACGCTTAGAGCAGAGCTTGCCACGCTGTTGGGGTATAAGACTTATGCTCATTATGTGCTGGAGGAGCGCATGGCAGAAAAGCCAGAGAAGGTGAAGAGTTTTCTGCAAGATTTACTCGAAAAATCCTTGCCAAAGGCCAAAGATGAGTTTGAAGAGATCAAAAGCTTTATGACCGAGTTGGGTGCAGATCATGATTTGCAGAGATGGGATTGGGCGTTTTATTCTGAGAAGTTGAGGAAGAAGAAATATGATCTTGACGATGAGGTAATCAAACCTTATTTCAAACTTGAAAATGCCATAAAGGGTGTTTTTGATACGGCAGAGCAGCTTTTTGATATTCGTTTTGAGCGTAATAGTGACTTGCCCGTATACCACGAAGAAGTAGAAGTATATGAAGTGAAAGACAAAAATGGAGAAATGGTAGCGATATTTCTGGCTGATTTTTTCCCTAGAGATGGAAAGCGTGGGGGTGCTTGGATGACCTCATATCGCGAAGAAAAGCATGTTGATGGGAAAAAGGTAATCCCGCATGTGAGTATCGTGTGTAATTTCACTCCGTCTTCTCCAGAGAGCCCTTCTCTGCTTAAATTCGATGAGGTGACCACTTTATTTCATGAGTTTGGTCATGCACTACACGGTATGTTGGCAGATACTACTTACTCCAGCCTGTCTGGTACCAGTGTTTTTTGGGATTTTGTGGAGTTGCCATCTCAAATTATGGAGAACTGGTGTTATGAAAGAGAATGTTTAGAGCTATTTGCCCATCATTATGAAACCGGTGATCTCATTCCTTCAGATTTGATTGCAAAAATTAAGGCAAGTGCCATTTATCATGAAGCCTATGCTACTGTGCGCCAAGTAAGTATCGGCCTGCTGGACATGAAGTGGCATGATATGTCGTTGGAAGAAGCGCAGGCCATAACGAATGTTGCTTCTGTAGAAGCCGAGGCATTTGCGCCAACAGATTTGTTTCCTCCTGTTGAAGGTGCAAATATGAGTGTGCAATTCAGTCATATTTTTGGCGGAGGATATGCTGCTGGATATTATAGCTACAAATGGGCAGAGGTTTTGGATGCAGATGCCTTCTCAGTATTTCAACAAAATGGCGTCTTTGATAAGGCGACAGCTACTTTGTTTAAGGAGACAGTGCTGAGCAAAGGTGGAACAGAGCACCCAATGGAATTGTATAAAAAGTTTAGAGGGCAGGAGCCAACCCCTGAAGCATTGTTGAAGCGAGCGGGACTTACTCAGTAAGACAGCTCGCTGTAGATGTTTTTATCCATTTTGGATAAATCCTCTTTTATATCAGCAATAAGATTGTCAAGGAGCTTTTTAAGCTTCTTGATTTCTTCTTGTTTCCCTTCCTTTTTTCCGAATACAAGTTCTTTCTCGCTAGGAGAGATCAGTTTTTGTAAATAAGTGAGATCACTCGCCGCTCGGTTCATTTGAGCACTCAAAATACCTAAAAGAGCCAAGGCTTTCTTTGGCTCATAGATCAATTGCTTTTCAGGAATGGCATAGATAAGTGAGTCCACTTCTGAATAGCTAAGGTCAATGTCAGCTTCGTGGCTGTCTCTAATTAGCGTATGTACTATGCGAATCAATCTTTTCAAGCCACCATTGGTTTTCTTATCTTTGGCGTTGATCCTCGCAATATGTTTAAAGGGGAGATATTTTCTTTGAACCTTTCGCTCAAAGTCATATTCCACAATTCCCCGATCAATTTCTCTTTTACTTTGCTTGAAATCCCCATTATTCATCCATACGGCAGGAAGGATAGCGATTTCTGAGGTAGGTTTAATGGTAGTAACTCTGATCTTGTGTTTATTGCTATAATCAACACTTTTGAATTCCCCTTCACTTGTCAATATATCCATTACCTCGGCTGCAATTCTTTTTACTTGTAGCCATGGCTTAGCACCCTTTATCTCTTGGATTAAGATCAGTTCTATGCCTCCAAAAAGAAGGATGTTGGTCTCTGTTTGGATCGATCCTTGGTATCTGAAATCTACCTTGATCTCTCTATTTTGAAACTCTCTAACCAGTTTGTCTTGTATTTTTTTACTTACGTAGAAAGCCTTGTATGCATAAGAAGGGTCGGTCTCTTCCATACATTCCAAGCAATATTTCAAACTGTCGGGATAGTCACAGGTATCAAACGAATCTGACATTATTGATTCACGTCGAGCTTCATCAAACCTCCTTCCTTGCAAATTATCAAGTAGTGCGCTGTAGTCGTGTGTCATAATATCCCAGTGATTCTCAGCTTATTTAGTTGATTCGGTGAAAATATACATTAAATGGCAAAATTGTATGAAAAGATTGATTTTACCCTTTCTTATTGCAGGATTTTCAAGGTTTTTTTATTCACAAAAGATAAAATGTCTAGAAATGCTTTTCCTCAATCTTAGCCTTTCGACGTGAATTCTAAGAAGCTGCTAAGCTGAGGCTACCCCTCTAAAAGCTCGTACTACTAACCAAATACACACTATAGCCCAAACGATTATCAATATTACGCGGTAATCAAAGATGGCATCATAAATGGCATTGGAACTAGATTTTGTTTTGAGTACAACTTGAGAAAGCACTGTCGTATTGAGTAGAGCAGTATCTGTTTCGTATCCCACAAAACTCACCACAACAGGCGAGGAAGCGTTTTCTAAATCTAGAATAAAACTGCCATCTATATTACTTGTGGTTCCATTCATGGAATTGGCCTCCATCACTCGTGCACCTACAACAGGTTCATTAGATTCGTTCACAACAAACCCTGATACTGTTTGTGCCATTGAGTAAGTGGCGATTATAGTGAAAATGAGTGCTAAGTATGCTTTCATTGCTATTGTGCGGAATATGATTTACTTGATTATGGCTTAATGAACGGAAAGATAGTGAAAAATAGATGTTGCAAATGATTTTAGAGCTTCATTCTGTTTGTGAAAGTGCCATGCACACCTTTAATTCATTTTCAATAAGTTGTATTTCAGTTGCACTATAAAGCCCTGTTTCTTTGATAAAATAATCAATGTAACGGATAAAACCACGGTCAAACATAAGCAGTTTAGCTTGCTCTAAATGGGTTAAAATAAAGGATTTATCATCCAAAAGGTGGTTAGGTATACCCAACCATTCAGGGATGTAATTTTCAATGCAAAGCCTTAAAAATCGAATTTCTAAGTTGTTCGGATCGTTGATAATGGCTTTTGAAATGAGCTCCTCAAATTTCTTGATTCGTGTATATTTTTCTAAAGGATTCCATGCTGTTTGTGCCACCAATGCCTCTGACATGGCCTGATAAGCCAGAACAATACCTTCTTTTGCTTCTAATGAATATATATAGCTATAGAATGAAGGAACTTTATTTACCTCTAATACCGCGGCATGAAAAGATCTTCTGATGGTCTGCAAGTCATGGGTATAGCCAGTGATATGAATACTGAGAGAAACGATTAGTGAAAAGAGAACTTTCATAGATTCAAAAACGAGTGCACAAAGATGAATCGAAATAAATAATTATAATCAGACGTTCGTCGAAAATATTCCAAGAAAGGTTGAACTGATATGATTAATCTAAGATTGTATCGGTTTGATAAGTTTTCTGAGAGAAAGGGGAGATAATGCCAACAATGATCTTGAAACTAAATTTTCACTACAATACAGAATTTAGGAAACCTCTTTTATATTTGCCGTCCTTTTGAGATTAAGGTGGCTTCACATAGTGGCTGTTTTCTTTAAAATCGGGTTTTACCTGCACTCGTAGTTCAACTGGATAGAATACCAGATTTCGGCTCTGGGGGTTGAGGGTTCGAATCCTTCCGAGTGCACATTTAAAGCTTAAAAAGCCTGTTCATGATAAGTGGATGGGCTTTATAGGCTTGCTGTATTCTACTCTCCCAAAGTGTAGTTTACACCGAGCATTAAGATGGTCGTGCTAGTTTCATAAGCTACTTCACTGCCTGGTACGGCTCCATAAGGTGAATTAGCGGTAATTGCCAATGGATTAAGAATTGATCCAGAAGTTTTCCCACTACTCATCCCTCTGTGGTAGAGGCCATCTATTGTCAGTTTGTCATTTACTTCGTAGCTCAAGCCTAGCTGGAAGGCATGCTGCACAACCGCAGGTACGCTACTACTGAAGAATGCTACTTCCTCATCTATCGGGTTGGAATTGTAAGTATAACCAACTCGTATTGGGAGCCTATCTATACCCTTGTACTGAATTCCCGCTGATAAAATCGACATATTTTTCCAGCCAAATCCCTCTGCCGAAGCATCTGCATTCCAGCCTACTTCGCTAAATCCGTCCGTATCTTCAAAAAACACCATTCTATAATCCAAAGCAAAGTCAATCATTTCAGTAGAGTACCCTATGCCTGCGGAAGCAATAGAGGGATAGTCTAGATTGAAATCATTTGATCCTTTGATATTGTCAGGATAGGTGTTCTTCAATTCATGGTTCTGGAAAAAAAGCTTTGTTTTTACGCCAATCCTGCCGTAAATCCCGTTTTAGAATCAAAATATAATCCAGCTTGTCCTCCCACGCCAGACGAAGAAGCATTGTCCGTAGAGGGGTAGCCACTAGCGTTGGGTTGGGCTGTAGGGTTTGGCATCAGTTGCAGTTGTGCGAAGTTATAACTGGGCTGCACACCAATTGAAAGCTTGTCGGTAAGCTCATAGGCGTACGTAAAACCAAGTTGCAAGAGAGAATAGTTAGATTCGATTCTTCCAAATCCTCCAAAACTTTGCGAAGCTAAAATAGGGTTGGTGTTATTTTCGGGGAAGGCTACAGCTAATCCACTAATCCCAAAAATGGAAACGCCAAAAGAATGTCTACTTTCTTCACTTGCCCACACCATTGCTAGAGCAGGTAGTGGAGTCAATCCTTTTTCACTCTCAGTGCTTCCATTTATAAAGTTCCCGTAAGCACCTTCGGAATCTGTTTCTGGTACGGTGGAATCTAATGTGGATGTAGGAGATTTCACTCCCACGTCAAGTCGAATGGTACTTTTCGTAAACCAGAAATAGAAGCAGATTCCACTGCAATGCACCAGAAATATCAAGCGGTTGACCTGTGGCGGCCCCACCCATAGAAAGGTTTTTTGCGCCAATGCCTTGCATCAGGTGGGCGGTTTGAGAATAAGTGGCTGTGGAAAGTAGAATAAGGGCTAAAGACCCCAGGAGATATTTTTTCATCAGTAATCGGTTATTATGTTGAACAATATGATTGGCTTCCATCCTTTGGAAGTAATAGGAATGATAATAATAGCCAATATATTCGTTATATGCTATTGTTAAGACTACTATGTGAGATGTAATATTCTAACTTTTGATTAAATAATCAACACAACGTCATTGTAAAATTATAATTAATGGAATGTTATATATTTCGTTAAGTGCAAAAGTTGCAAATGACAAGATGCATTTTGTTTCAAGAGCCACAGTATTTGTACGGGTTGGTAAAACAGATTATCATTGATCCAATGCCACTTATTTCACGTAATCTATTCCATGTTCCGATTGAACTACTTTTCGCTCAGGCGAAAAGCCAGTTTCCCCAATATGAATATGACTTTAAGAAACATCAGGTTCTTTTGAATAACACCAATCATGACGAAGTTGCCTCGATAAGGCTGCCATTGCACCTCTTTATTTCCAAATCACTTCAGTTATTTGACGATAATTCTTTAGTGCTCTATGTTAGTATAGCGTCTGGCAATGCGGCTATCTGTGTGATGCAGGGCAAGATGAATATCTATCATACTACTCTCTCGGCTTACATGACTCGCAAGAAGCAGGGGTTTAGCCAAATCAAGTACCTCAATAAAAAGGGGAAGTCCCGAGCAGGGTCTCGGGTGAGACTGGCGGGCACGGTGGAGTTCTTCGAGGATATCAACACCACTTTGACTGATCTTTTTGAAGATTATGATTTCGATCGGATAGCCATGCACTGTAGCGTTTCTCTCATTTCTCATTTGCATAGAGCAAAAACGCCTTGCCCTTTTGACAAGAAAGATGAAAGGCTTTATAAAATTCCTTTGCACATTCCTCAGTCTAACTACACCAATCTTGATGCTACGATTAAAAAATTGATGGCTCCAGTGCTATTTTATGATCGGGAAGTAGAATCAGAAATGAAAGCTTTTCTATCTTTATAAAGTCAACTCGGTTTGGATGAATTTTTGACTTTTAGTACGACAGCTATGATGAGCAGTACCCACGGCGTGCCGTGTAGCAAAAAGTCAAAATAATCAGCAGGCTGCATGCCTTCCGAACCACCCATGATCCAGCGAATTTTCCCCAAAAGGTGCGGTTCTGGTGAGAATGGAGCTAACCCCAAGGTCAGCGATAATATTAATGCTGGAATGAGAAAATCAGTTTTATTATTTTTGGTGGTCTTGTCCATTACTTGTGGTTTTTTGGGTAGCTTTTTTGAACCCATACAAATTTTGATTGAAGAAGCTATTTGGAAAATGTTCCATGTAAGGAAAGCCTAGCCTGATATCACGTCCGTCTTTCGGAATGTAATCAGTTCGAAAAAGGTAGTCCCAAACACTCAAGGTTAATCCAAAGTTGATACCATGACGTCTGTCTTTCGGAAGGTCGTAGGCATGATGCCAAATGTGCATTTGTGGGTTATTAAATAGATATTTGAAATAGCCTAGCGATAATTTGATATTGCTGTGATTGAAATGTCCCACGGCAGTGGTGAAAATATGGATGATGAAGAAATCTCTAAGACCTATTCCAATTAGCGCAAGAGGGATATATTCAATAGTTCTGTACACCACGTTTTCCATCCAGTGGAAGCGCAAATGTGCTGCAAAACCCATTTGCTCTACAGAGTGGTGTACTTTATGAAACTCCCATAAGCGAGGACTTTTATGTAAAAGCCGATGCACCCACCATTGAATAAAATCACGAACCACAAATCCAAGAAGTAGATGTGACCACACAGGCCAAGTCATTACCTCAAAAGCCAATAAGTTAGGAATACCAATACTGCCTAGAAGCGAATTGAAGTAATAAACAACCAGATTAGAAGCGGCATTGTAGATGATTAGGGAGAATAAGAAAAAATTATAAAACATATAAAAGGCATCTAGCCAGAAGTCTTTTCTAAAAAGGGGCTGGTTTTTGCGCCAGGGTTTATACCATTCCAAAGCAAAAAAGAAAATTGAAATTCCGAGGAGCCAATAAAAATAGCTGTTTAACGAAGGATTTAAAATTTCTGTTTTTAAGTAACCCCAATAGCCTAAATAGCTATTCTTAATAATCGATATGATGTTGTCTGCATTCATTTTCGATACAATGTTAATCAAGTATAGGGCTAAGAAGTGTAACATTGGTTACGCCAAAAGAAAGCTCCATTTTGCTGGGAGAAAAAAAAAGTTAAACATTTTGGTTGTTGATTACGTTCAGTATGTACAGAATTAAATGTATGTACATTTAATAATTTTTTTACCTAACGCATGAAAGTAATTATGAAGAAAAATTCTACAAAAACAATTTGGATGGCATTGGCTATCGCAGCGACTGTCACAGCTTGTGGTGGTGCTGGTTCAAAATCTCAAACAGAAGCAGAAACCACAGAAACGGAGGCTGAAGAAGTGTCTTACTCTGTAGATACTGTGGCTTCAGAAGTAGCCTGGAAAGGTGAAGTAGCTGGTGTATATGGTCACAACGGAGTGATTGAAATTAAGAGCGGAACAGTAGCCGCTAAAGGAAATCAAATCACAAGAGGAGAGGTGATCATTGATATGACTTCTATCCAGCCTTTGGATTCAGCTTCTTACAAAGATGAGGATGGAAGAAGAGCGACTGATTTAGTAGGACACCTTTCTACAGGTGATTTCTTCTTGGTTGAGGACTACCCAACTTCAAGTTTTGTGATCAAATCCTATGACGGCACGAAACTTACTGGAGATCTAACCATCAGAGGAACAACGAAAGAAGCCACTGCGGACGTTACAGCTATAGAGGTGACTGACTCAGCATTATCAGCAAAAGCAACATTGGTTTTTGATAGACAAGATTTCGGTGTTAGCTGGGTGCATTACATGAAAGACATGGTGTTGTCAGATGATATTACTATCAATCTTGATATAAAAGCAACAAAATAGGTTAGTTAAGTGATAGAAGGTGAGCCACCTCGTGAAAGCGAGGTGGCTTTTATTTTTGGAGAGCCTTGTATGAAATAGTCATTTCAATTGTTTCAGTGCTTCAATTCTTCAGGATTTGCAAAGAGCGGTGAGGGTTTTTGAAGACCGAGGTGAGTTGTAACTCTGTATTGAGATGTTGGTATCTCCTGTTCAGGAACTACTTGACTTTCCACTATCTTCCTACCAAGAATACGAACTAATATTTTATCTTTGCAGTTGTAAAGCGGTAATCGTCACTCTGCATAGCCATTTCTTGTGGCTTCTCTGTATTTGATTCCAATCACCTTTTTTGTACATAGCCGAGCCATTCATTGGTTCATCTCACCATTTCGCTGATATCAGTGTTATGCACAAAAGGTTGGAAAATACTTAAATACGCTGAGATCTGAATTGGAAGATTGATATCTACTTAAACGGAATGTTGTGAAAGGGGACATTGGCCGTATGCTTTTTTTAACTAAAACGAAAATTATGGGAAGATCACAGAACAGCTTTATCAAGCAACAGAAGGAGAAGAAAAAGCAAATGAAGAAGAAGGATAAAGAGGAGCGTAAAAAAGAAAGACAGGAGAATAATTTGAAAGGTGGAGACCTTTCTGATATGATTGCTTATTTGGATGAGAATGGTAACATCGTAGATGAAAAACCTGAAGAAATCAAGCCGGTTGTTAAAAAACCAGAGCCAAGACGAGTTGATCCAAAATAGGTTTGACCAAAAGACATTTGAACCGCTTATTTTATTGATGCTTCAATAAAATAAGCGGTTTTGCTTTATATAGCCACCACGGAAGATCTATTGATTCGCTCCCTATACTCTTGTGGGGTGCATTTTTCGTTCTTCTTAAACACGGTGGTAAAATACTGGCTAGAAGTAAAGCCACATTCATACGCAATCTGAGTGGCACTGCAGTCAGGAGAATTTTCGAACTTCATTTTTGCCAATTCCAGACGTTTTTGTGTCAAATATTGCATAGGAGTGAGGTTGGTGATTTGCTTGCAGTGGTGAGTAAACCGCGTCAAACCCAGTCCTGAAGATTTAGCCATTTGCTCTATCGTCCAAGGATATGCAGGATCATTGCTCAATTCGTTTAGAAACTGCTTGGCCGAACGCATACTATCGGTAAGGGCTTCATTCAATACCATATTTCCATGGTCGAACATCTCTAGGAGATGAATTAATAATTCATTGACATACAGGCGAATTTTCGATGCTGCTGATCCATTCACATCTTTTTTTATTGTCCGGCTTATGGATTTAAAACATTCCCTGATTTCATTACTCGCTTTCCATACAGGTTGTTCATTCTGCCTAAGAAGCATTGTCAATCTCGACAAATCGCCTTCAGAAAGCACTATCCATTCTGGCCAAGTCCAAGGCTGATGAGGTCTGCGAACTCCAACGTCCAAAATAATCCAATAAAATTTCCCCACTCCAATATACGGGTTGCCTACTTTGTGGGCTTGCCACGGGCGGGTGATAGTGAAATCACCAGGTAGCAACTCCACTTGGGAGTTTCCTGTTGCATAAGGCATAATGCCCGATTCTAGAAAATGAAACTCCATGCCTTCATTTCTATGCCAATCCAGCCCCCAATCTTGCGCGTCATTGGCACTCCAATACCCAATGGTGTTGATGCCTTTCGTGTCTTCGGTAAGTCGATCTCCAGGGTAAGTATGTCGCGCAAGTGCCTTGAAGTCTACTTTCCCTTTTTGATAGGCTTCTACCAAAGGAAGACAAGTATCTGCCTGATATATGGCGCCATCTTCACCTTTGTAGGTAGCTATTTCATGTTTAATATTTTTCATTGAAATATTCTGAACAATCAATTTGTTATTAATGTCTACTTTCAAGGACTTTTTTATGATAACTTCATAAAATTATAACCCTGTGAATAAATTTGAACAATTTTAATCAACAACCTACCCGATAACAAATGACATCTACCTATCAGCAAAAACAACTGTTCAATGCAAGTTGCATTGCGTTAACTACCACAGCCATGACATTCGCCATTAGAGCGAGATTAGAACCTGTTTTCATGAATGATTATGGCTTGACTAGTGAAGAAATTGGTTTTGCATTTGGCCCTGCTTTTTGGGGATTCACGGTGGCGATGATCATAGGAGGCCCCCTAGTGGATTATTTTGGAATGAAAAAAATAGTGAACCTCGCCTTTTTAGGGCATTTCACAGGAATTGTTCTCACTCTTTTCGCAAGAGACTTTTGGACATTATTTGCAGGTACAGCACTTATCGGAGTTGGCAATGGGATGGTGGAAGCTGCTTGCAATCCACTTATCGCCACGATGTTTTCTGAGCAAAAAACAAAAATGCTCGACCGCTTTCATGTGTGGTTTCCGGGTGGCATTGTCATCGGGAGCGTGCTGGGTTATGTGATCATGGATGTGCTTGGTTTAAATTGGATGTTGCTCGTTTCGGTATTATTCGTTCCACTTGTCGGATACGGTATTTTATTTTTCGGAAAGTCATTTCCACAAACAGAGCGTGTGAGTTTAGGGGTTTCCAATACCAACATGCTCAAAGCGTGTGTATCTCCACTGTTTATTTTCATAGTTCTTTGTATGCTCCTCACGGCTGCTACGGAATTGGGTACAGGGCAGAGAATTTCTTCTCTATTGGAAAAAACTGGTGTAGCTCCGTTGCTCGTTTTGGCTTTTATCAATATTCTGATGGCCATGGGAAGACTTTTTGCAGGGCCAATTGTACACAAATTTAGCATCACCAAAATGTTATTTTTCTCAGCCATCGTTTCGTGCCTAGGCTTGCTATGGCTCAGTACGGTGAGCGGAGGAATGACGTTCGTAGCAGCTGGTGTATTTGCTGTGGGTATCTGCTATTTCTGGCCAACTATGATCAGTTTTGTAGCAGAAAAAATACCTGAAAGTGGCGCTCTTGGACTATCAATCATGGGAGGAATGGGAATGCTTTCGGTTTCCATCGTACTGCCAGTAATGGGATCATTTATGGATGCACAGACTACTGGTGCTGAGACACTGCAATTGATGGCGATTTTGCCAGCTGTTCTGATTGTAGCCTTTGGAGGATTGATGTTTGTTAAGAAAGCAGCTTAAGAATTGATAATTGATAATTGATAATTAAAAAGTTGAAAGTTGAAAGTTGAAAGTTGAAAGTTGAAAGTTGAAAGTTGAAAGTTGAAAGTTTTTAAAACCAAAAACAATAGCGTTTAGCGACCAGCGTAAGGCGGTCTGCGTACTGCGCAAAGCGATCTAAAATGAGTATCAACAATAGAAAACTAAGAATGGGGATGGTAGGTGGAGGCCAAGGTGCTTTCATTGGTGCGGTACATCGCATGGCTGCCAATCTCGATGGACAAATAGAATTGGTGTGTGGAGCTTTTAGCAGTGACCCAAGGAAGTGCATAGCATCGGGAGCTGAACTATTTATCCCTGCTGACAGGTGCTACGCCAGTTTTGCAGATATGATGAAACAGGAAGCGGCTTTACCATTGGGCGAGCGAATGGATTTTGTATCCATTGTCACACCCAATCATCTGCATTTTGCTCCAGCAAAGGCGGCTTTAGAGCATGGATTTCCTGTGATCATAGACAAACCGCTAAGTTTTGACTTAGACGAGGCGGCTCAATTGCAGAAGATTGTGAATGATACGAAGCTTCCTTTTGCACTCACACACACCTACACTGGCTACCCCATGGTGAAGCAAGCCAAGGCCATGATCAAAGCTGGGCAACTCGGAAAAATCACGAAAATCACTGTGGAATATCCGCAAGGCTGGCTTACCGATAAGCTTGAAGACAGTGATCAAAAACAAGCTTCTTGGCGTACAGACCCCAAACGTAGTGGAATCAGTGGTTGCTATGGCGATATAGGCACGCATGCGGCAAATATGGCAGAGTATGTGAGTGGATTGAAGATACGGAAGGTTCTTGCTAAACTAAGTACGATAGTAGATGGCCGTCTTTTAGATGATGATGCTTCTGTATTGTTAGAATTTGAAGGAGCGGTTCCTGGTGTTTTGTCCGCTTCGCAGATTTCTGCCGGCGAGGAGAATGGAATAAAAGTTCGCGTATACGGCCAAAAAGGTGGGGTAGAGTGGAATCAGGTAGATAACAACACGCTCTTGATAAAATGGCATGGCGCTCCAAATCAAATCTATAGAACGGGTGGGGATAATGGCTATTTATCGGAAGAGGCACTGGCCAATACACGCATTCCTTCAGGGCATCCAGAAGGCTACTTGGAGGCTTTTGCCAATATCTATCGAAATTTCTCTTTTGCGCTTAGATCGCATTTTGCTGGAGAACCAGTGAATACAGAACTATATGATTTTCCAAATATTGAAGATGGGGTACATGGTATGGCATTGGTGGAAGCAGTGGTAAAATCTTCGAAGGAGGGTAATGTGTGGATTGAAGTGAATAATTGATAATTGATAATTGATAATTGATAATTGATAATTGATAATTGATAATTGATAATTGATAATTTTTTTAACCAAAAATTGGGAGCGAAAGTCGAGTTGCAAACTCCCTTATCGCTAAAAGCCAATTGCAAATAGCTAAAAGCTCAAAAAATGAAAACGATAAAAGGTCCAGCAATATTTCTAGCTCAATTTTTAGGCGATGAGCCTCCATTCAATAACTTAAAAAATATCTGCACATGGGCAGCCAGTCTGGGGTACAAGGGCGTGCAGATTCCAGCGTGGGATACCCGCGTGATTGACATAGAAAAAGCTGGAAGTAGTAAAGACTACTGCGATGAGATCAAGGGTATAGTCACTGAAGCAGGTTTAGAAATCACAGAGTTGGCGACACACCTACAAGGTCAATTGGTAGCGGTGCATCCTGCTTACGATACCATGTTTGATGGCTTTGCACCTAAACAATATCATGGCAATCCCAAGGCACGCACAGAATGGGCAGTGAATCAGTTGAAGGCAACCGCTACTGCCAGCAAACATTTAGGCATTGATGTAATGGCCAGTTTTTCTGGTTCTTTACTTTTTCATACGGTATATCCATGGCCACAGCGTCCCGCTGGTTTGGTAGACACAGGTTTTAAAGAATTGGCTAAGAGATGGCTTCCGATTTTGGATCATTGTAAAGACCAAGGAGTTGAAGTTTGCTACGAGATACATCCCGGCGAAGATTTACATGATGGTGTAACCTATGAGCGTTTTTTGGAAGCCACAGGCAATCATAGTGCAGCTAAAATCCTTTATGACCCGAGCCATTTTGTGCTTCAGCAATTGGACTATTTACAGTTCATAGATTTTTATAAAGATCAAATCCGCATGTTTCATGTAAAAGATGCCGAGTTTAACCCGAATGGCAAATCAGGGGTATATGGCGGCTATCAGGATTGGATAGACAGACCGGGACGTTTCCGTTCATTGGGAGATGGCCAGGTAGATTTTAAGTCTATTTTCGCTAAGTTGAGCCAATATGGCTTTGATGGATGGGCCGTGATGGAGTGGGAATGCTGCATTAAGTCTCCAGAGCAGGGTGCTAAAGAAGGTGCTCCATTTATTGCAAGTCATATCATAGAAGTAACTGAAAAAGCTTTTGATGATTTTGCTGGGGCAGAAGCTGATGAAGCATCGAATAGAAAGATTTTAGGCCTTTAAAACAACCTCATTACCCAAAAATTATGAAGCATTTATCAATTTTAGTACTACTTCTTGTATTTCTTTTTGGTTGCCAAGAGGAAAAAACCTACCAACGGACAGGTGATGTATGGGTATTTAGATCTGTTTTAGATCAGCAGCCTCGTATGCTCACTATAGGGCTGAATGAGGCACTCTGGGTTGGTTATAATACGCAAACAGCACAACTCTATAAGGCTTGGAAAGGTGGAGTTAAGTTTGATGGGGCGGTATATACGACATCCCATGGCCCACAACCTACTTCCGATGGGTATGCCTACTTTACCAATGATAGCTCGTCATGGGTTTTAAGAGGTGAAATTGATCAGGAACTAAAGGTTAAATATCGCGGGCATAAGTTTATTGAAGGTCAAATTGTGATCATGTATGATCTAATAGGCGGGAGCAAGGTCATCAATGTGGAAGAGATTCCTGAATACATTCAAAGAGGAAAGCAGACAGGAATATCCAGAGATTTTAAAGTTTCTGGACTTGTGGATGGCGAGAAACTGGTGCTTAAAACTGTAATCAGCTCTTTACAGAAAAAGGAAGATTACAAGACTAAAGGCGCTGAAATCAAGGTGATTAAAGAGACCGACGAAGTTTACGATAATGGTGTAATAACAAATGCAAATGTTGAGCTGGTGTTTTCAAACGGAAGTGCTCAATTGAAAGTTTTTTATCACCCAGGTTTTGACAAAATTGCGGTTAACATTCCTGATACCAAGGAGGAAGTACAATCAGAAATCCCCAAAGGAGCCCTTTTGATAGAGCAAAGCGACTGTGCCACTTGTCATAATGCTGAGCTTAAAACTGTTGGCCCATCTTACTTGTCCATAGCGAAGAAGTATTCAGAGAGCGAGCCTCAAATAGCATCTTTGGCCAACAAAGTAATAAAAGGAGGTAGCGGTGTTTGGGGAGCTGTAGCTATGAGCCCGCACCCAGATTTGCAGGAAGAAGATGCTAAAGAAATGGTGCGATACATTCTTACCTTGGATAATGCTTCTGGCAAAGATAATACATGGGATAAGCTTACGCTTGGAGAAAAATCAAGGCCAATTAAGTTGGAAAATGACTATTCAGGAGCCAAGGGTGTTGGTCTGATGGTCAGCTATTATAGGTTAGTGGAAGGAGAGGACAATCCAAAAGAAATATTGGAACAGAAAAAACCAATTAGAAATGGGCCTGTAGCAAATCTACATACTATGGGTAGTGATTTTGATTTGAATACTGACCAATTTTTAATCACTTATGAGGGGTACTTAACTGTAGAGAAGGAAGATAGTTATGGGTTTAGGTTGGTGAATAATGATTATGCATGGGTTTACTTGGATGATGAGCTGATTATTTCCCATCCGGGCAAGAACAAAACGCAGGAAATGGGATCCGAAGTGTATTTGAAACCTGGCAAGCATAAAATCAGAGTGGTACATATGCGCCTTGATAGTTGGACCATCCTTTCATTACAATGGTTCAACAAAGAATCAATGAATTATGAGTTAATTCCAGATGAAAAATATTCTTTTGATCAAACCAACATAAAACCTACGATTCCTTATGTACTAATGGGGGAATTGGTGAAAAACATCCCTGGAGATCAGCAGCCAGTAGATGGTCTCCATCTTTCCTTCGATCTGTTTCAAGCACACCCATCCAATTTCGATGTTAAGGTGGGAGGAATCGACTTTCTATCCGATGGCCGAATGGTGATTTGTACGTGGGATTCTTTAGGGCCTGTTTATATCATTGATAATTATTTGCAGCCAGATCATGAGCTAATCAAAGTAAAACGAATAGCAACTGGTTTAGCAGAGCCTCTGGGTATTCAGGTTGTGGATGATCAGATTTATGTTTTGCAGAAACAAGAACTAACCAGACTTGTCGATACAGATGGAGATGATATCATTGATGAATATCAAACCGTAAGCAACGACTGGCGTGTATCAGCCAATTTTCATGAGTTTGCATTTGGTCTCGAATACAAAGACGGTTATTTCTATGGTGCTTTGGCTACAGCCATTATGCCTGGAGGAGCCAGTGCCAATCCGCAGATTCCTGATAGAGGCAAGGTGGTCAAGATCAGTAAGGAAGATGGTAGTGTTGAGTTCGTAGCACATGGTCTGCGTACCCCAAATGGAGTGGGCACAGGTATTGATGGAGGAATTTTCGTCGCGGATAATCAAGGTGACTGGTTGCCCGCTAGCAAAATAGTAGAAGTCCAAGGAGGAGAGTGGTTTGGCTCCAGATCTGTAGATTTTGACGGTACAGCAAATTTGTCTGAAGCGCTACCTGTTGTTTGGTTACCGCAGGATGAAATTGGAAATTCGCCAAGTGAGCCGATTTACATAAATGTAGGCCCCTATCAAAACCAAATGATCCATGGCGAAGTGACTCATGGAGGTATAAAACGTGTTTTTGCTGAAAGGGTGGAAGGAAGGCTCCAGGGCGCGGTATTTAGGTTTACTCAAGGTCTGGAAGCTGGAGTTAATAGGTTGGATTGGGCATCAGACAGTTCTCTCATGGTAGGTGGGGTAGGAAATCCTGGCAACTGGAGCCATGCGGGTCGAAGTTGGTTCGGCTTGCAAAGACTGAAATATAACAACACCTGCACTTTTGAGATGTTGAGTGTAAGTGCTCGAAGTAATGGTTTTGAAATCACCTTCACGGAGGAAATCGCTGATGGTCAAAATTTTACCAAAGAGGACATCCTATTTCAGCAATGGTACTACAAACCTACTGCTGAATACGGAGGGCCTAAATTGGATTTAGAAACTTTGGATATCAAGAACGTTTACTTGGCTGATGATCGAAAATCTGTTTTTATAGAACTCGATGGGCTAAAGGAAAATCATGTAGTCTATGTTCGTATTGTTCGTCCATTTATAAGTGAGCTTAATCATGAATTGTGGACTACCGAGGCTTGGTACACATTGAATAAAATTCCTAAAGACAAGCCAGGGTTTGTAAATGAATACACGGCAGGGCACAATCAACTCACTCAGACCGAAAAGGAAGAAGGATGGAAACTGCTTTTTGATGGAAAAACTACGGGTCATATCCGCAATTTCAACAAACAGACATTGGGTTCTGCTTGGGTGGTGAATGATGGCGCGTTGCTGATAAAAGGACGTGAAAAGGGTGAGACCGGATGGCAATCGGCCAAAGGAGGAGATATCATTATTACCGACAAGGAATATGAAAACTATGAGCTTCGATTGGAATGGAAAATCGAGAAAGGCGGTAACAGCGGTATCATCTACAAAGTGAAAGAAGGAGAGCAATATGACTATGCTTGGAAAACAGGTTTAGAAATGCAGATTTTGGATAACATCAGACATGCTGACGGTCAAATTCCTAAACATCGTGCGGGTGATCTGTATGATCTACAGTCTTGCAAGTTTGTAACTGTCAACGATGTAAACCAGTGGAATCGAGTGCGCCTCATTGTGAAAAATGGTAAAATCCAGCATTGGTTGAATGGATACAAAGTGGTATCTACGGATATGAATTCTCCTGAGTGGACAGAAATGATAGCCAGTTCCAAGTTTAAAGATGATACTGCTTTCGCTAAAGCGGTATCAGGACATGTTTCACTTCAAGATCACGGAAACAAAGTGTGGTTTAGGAATATTAAAATAAAGGAGTTGAAATAATGCGGGTGAAATTTTGGGTTCTGTGGTTGATTATAGCGTTCTCTAGCTGTCAGGAAGTCAGTAAGGAAGTCTTTTATGATGAGAACACTCAGCCGGAAGATATTAGGTTTAGTCAAGAAGTGTTTATCAATTGGCTCAATGAGCCGGTGGAATTGGAAGTACTTCCCAATGGTCAGGTACTCTTCATTGAGCGCAAAGGTGGGGTCAAGCTTTACGACCCCTCCCAACGCAAGATGATTATGACCGATAGCATTCCTGTATTTGACGGTATGGAAGATGGCTTGCTTGGTTTGGCTATAGACCCTGATTTCAAGAACAACAGCTGGATTTACCTTTATTACTCTCCTGCCGGTGATGAGCCGTTGCAGCAACTATCTCGTTTTAGCTTTTCGACCACAGGCCTGAGAAATGAAAAAGTGATTTTGGAAGTGCCCACGCAAAGAGACGAGTGCTGCCATACAGGTGGTTCTATCGAGTTTGGCAAAGATGGCCTACTCTATCTTTCCACCGGTGACGACAGCAATCCTTTTAACATTGAAGGATATGCACCTATTGATGAGCGTGAAGGCCATGAGGAGTGGGATGCAAGACGAACAGCGGCCAATACGAATGACCTCAGAGGAAAAATTTTGCGCATAAAAGTAGAGCGTGATGGAAGCTATTCTATTCCACCGGGCAATCTTTTTGAAGACAATGACCCTCTCACCAGACCAGAGATTTATGTGATGGGGTGCCGAAATCCGTACCGGATAGCAGTGGATAAGAAAACTGGATGGTTGTATTGGGGAGATGTGGGGCCAGATGCCAATTATGACCATCCCAATCGAGGGCCAAGGGGGTATGATGAGATAAATGCTACCAAAGAACCTGGATTTTTCGGCTGGCCTATGTTTATAGCAAATAATATTCCTTATGGTGATTGGGATTTTGATAAAAAGGAGACAAGTGACTTTTTTGATCCCCAACAGCCTGTTAATGATTCCAGACTCAATTCAGGACTAAAGACTTTGCCCAAGCCAAGACCAGCGATGATCTATTATCCTTATGCAGCAAGTGAGAAATTTCCTATGTTGGGAAATGGCGGAAGAACTTCTATGGTAGGGCCAGTTTTTTATTCAGAAGACTATCCTAATGAGCCTGATCGTTTCCCTTCATATTTTGATGGAAGGCTGTTTGTTTTCGATTGGATCCGAAACTGGATTTTTACTGTAAAAGTGGATGAAAATAGTAAAGCCAGCGATTTTCAACCGTTGATGGCTCAGATGAAGTTTAGCAACATCAGCGATATGGCTTTTGCTCCAGATGGATCGCTGTATGTATTGGAATACGGTAAGGGGTGGTTTATGGCCAATGAAGATGCTCGGCTGAGTAAGATCAGTTTTAATAGAGGTAATTTACCACCTGCACTATCTGCCACCATATCCGAAACTTCGGGAGCAGTTCCACTCAATGTTGTTTTAGATGCCAGCAATTCCTCTGATCATGAAGGTGAAAAAATGAAATTCAAATGGGAGGTGGATGGCAAAGTTTTCCATGAGCCAAAAGTAGATTATGTGTTTGAAAAGGCCGGAATCTATTATCCTAAAGTGTCTGTAATAGACAATAGGGGGCAAAAGGAAACCAGGCAATTCAAAGTGGAAGTAGGAAACGAAACACCTGAATTAGCACTTGAAATAGACGGAAATCAGACTTTTTATTGGCCAGGGAGGGTTATCTCTTATGAAGTTAAGGTCTCGGACAAAGAGGATGGCACATTAGGAAAAGGGATAGAAGAAGATGACGTTGATTTTGATATTGCCACACTCGAAGGTTACGACAAAAGTGAAGTGTTGGGACATCAAATGCCTGTTAGTTCTGGGGAATCGTTGATGCTGGGCTCAGATTGTAGTGCTTGTCATAAACTCAACGAAAAGTCTATAGGTCCAGCTTTCACTGAGGTGGCAAAAAAGTATAAAAATGATCCTTACGCACTTGATTACCTATCTCAAAAGATCATCAATGGTGGTGGTGGTGTATGGGGAGAGCATGTGATGTCTGCCCATCCGGATTTTTCCTCAGATGAGGCCAAAAGTATCGTTCAGTATATCATGAGTGTAGGGGAAACTAAAACTGGGCATCCGTTAAAGGGGAAGTATCAAATTCAGAATGCTGATGAAGGTAAATTTCTGATATTCAACGCTAGCTATAAAGATAAGGGAGCATACAACCTTTCTGGACGGAAAGTTTCTGAAACCATTATTTTAAGGCCTACTCGATTGTATGCTGTGAATTTTGATAACTCAAGCGGAGTAGGTGTTTATGAACCAAAAAATGGCTCGAGCAATATTTATAATCTTTTCCATGATACGTGGATTATGTATAAGCGAATCGATTTTACCGGGGTGAAATCAATAGACATGACCTATGAAATGAATGATGTAGAAAATGCAGAGGTTTCGCTTCGTTTGGGATCGTTGGATGGAGAGGAAATTGCGAAGAAAATGCTCTTCAAGGGCGAAACCCAAGTACGCTTCAATCTGAATGAGATCAACAAAAAGGATGATTTATATATATGCTTTCTAAATCAAAAGAGCGAACAGAAATTGATGGTCGCTCTCCACTTTGATTTTGAAATTGAACAATAAAAATTATGAATAGAATAAAGAATATTCTTGGAAGTCTGACACTGGTGGCGGTGCTGGCTCAATGTGGCAGCAAACCTTCTGAAACCAAAGAAGTGACAGAGGAATCTGAGGTAAGGCATGATATAGGCGTACAGCTTTATACTATACGCGATGCGATGAGTGCCAACCCAATCACAACACTGGAGAAGGTGTCAAAAATTGGTTACAATCAAATAGAGCTTGCTGGGTATGACGCTGGCACATTTTACGGCTTTGAGTCACAGCGTTTTCTTGAAATTGCTGATAGTTTAAATCTTGATATTATTAGCACACATGTGCCATTGGAGGCGCTGAGAGCAGACCTTGAATTGGTTATTGGTCAGTGCCAAAAGGCTGGCATTAAGTATATCGTCCTACCTTGGCTCAATGGACAAGAACGAGAAACAATTGTACAGTACGAGACTTTGGTGGATGAACTCAACGCTATCGGAGAGGCATGTTTGGGAGCTGGAATTGCATTTGTTTATCACAATCACGATTTTGAATTTATGACACTCGAAGGGCAGTTACCTATGGAGCTGATCTTAGAAAAGACCAATCCTGAATTTGTAAACGTTGAATTAGATTTGTATTGGGCGACCAAGGCAGGTTTCGATCCAGTAACACTATTTAAAAAGTATCCTAATCGCTTTCCGCTTTGGCATGTAAAAGACATGGATAATACGGCAGAAAAGAAGTTCACAGAAATAGGCAAGGGGATCATAGATTTCAGCCGAATTTTTGAACAAGCCGAAACTGCTGGGATGCAATACTTCTTTGTGGAGCAAGATGTTTCTGCGGATCCCCTGAAAAGTATCGAAATCTCCTTTGGTAATGTCAAAAAGCTGCTTTAATTAGTTCAAATTGTTCTCCAGCTAGTCTGGCGATTAGTTAATTTTGAAACATGATAAAAATGATTGTTAAAAGCCACTTATTCCTTGTGGCTTTTTTATTTACCTCCATCGTACAAGCGCAATCCATCGAAGGACGTGTACGTGATGCCATGAGCGGAGATTTGCTCGTGGGTGCTACTGTGAATGTTATTGGAACTGATAATGGCAGTGTTTCCGATGCACAAGGCAATTTTAAAATTAATAATATCTCTTCTGGTCTTTATGATTTGGAGATCAGCTATATTGGTTATTTCACATTCGTGGAAAAAGAAGTCTGGGTGAAGGCTGGAAAAGTGACCTTTGTAGAAGTGGGTATGCAGCAAAATGAAAGCGAGCTAGAAGCAGTGGAAGTGAGTGCTGCGCCATTAGCAATTCCAGCTGTGTCTTCTTTTGGTATTACAGAAGAAAAAATTAATCGCTACGCTGCGAGCTACAATGATCCGGCACGGTTGGTAACTGCCATATCAGATGTGGCAGTTGCCAATGATCAAAACAATCAGATCTCTGTGCGAGGTATTTCTCCCATATATAATGTCTGGAGATTGGAAGGAGTAGAGATCGTTAATCCCAATCACCTTTCCAATGCAGGTACATTCAATGATCAGCCTGCGGCTACAGGTGGAGGAGTGAATATTCTCAGTGCCCAAATGCTTGACAAGTCAGAGTTCAAATATGGAGCGATGGACAACAGTGCTTCCAATGTGGTGGGTGGACTTTTCGATATGAGTTTGAGAGATGGGTACGCTGGTGACTATCAGTTTACGGGACAAGCTTCGTTTATCGGATTTGATATGAGTGCGGAAGGGCCACTAGTCAAAGAAAAACCGGCCAGCTTCTTAGTGAACTACCGATATTCATTTACCGGACTTTTAGGCGCAATGGGCGTTGATTTCGGTGGGGAGAAGATCGGGTTTCAAGATCTGAGTTTCAATGTAAATACACCTTTTAAAAACGGTGCTTCGCTGAAAGTCTTCGGTATGGGCGGCTTGAGTCACAATTATTTTGAAGCTAAGACTTTTGCAGAATCAGAAATTCAAAAAGACCGATCGGATATAGACTATGATGCAGCTATGGGTGCTGTGGGTTTGAAGTATGAAACGCCTATTGGTGATGGAAAGGCGAGGCTTTCTTTTTCGTCGGTGTATTCTGCGCTGGAAAATGAAAGAGACGAGATTTTATATGACGAGGATGAAAGTGTAGCCAATTCCCTAAATAACCCCGCCTCGAGTCGGATATTCTCGAATAGCTTGGAATTATTACACCCTATTGGTCGACAGCACTCTTTTAGTGTTGGTGCGAACGTTAATTTGTATAAAAATTTCGAGGGATATTTTTTCGAAAAGCAGCTTATTGCGCCTTATTCCAACCTTCAACTGAATTTCAACAATCGATTTCAAATAAATACTGGCGTTACACTCTACCGCGCATTTTCTGACGATGATAACCTTACGGTCATAGACTTTAGATTGGCTACTTTGTATCGTTTCAATCAGACCACCATTTCCGCTAGTGCAGGGCATTACAGCCAATTGATTGTTCCCGGAAAAGCGTTCATAAGATCACGTTCTGGAACTCTACCTTTTGAGCATTTGGCTATGATTAAAAGTGAGCGCTACCTTTTTGGAATACGGCAGGATATGGGATCGTTAAAAATTTCGTTAGAAGGATTTTATTATTATTTTCCTAATGTTCTTTCAGCAAGACAGTTTTATACTTTGGGAAAACCAATAGATCTACTCTTTGAATTTCCAGACCAAGCAAAGTCTCTAGGTTTCAATATTTCTTTAGAAAAGGAGCTTGAGAAGAACTATTACTATCGACTGGGAGCGACAATATTCGAATCAACTTATAAGTTTGATTTAAGCAAGAGAACAAACGACAATCCTTACAATACGCAACACTCCTTTCATTTCATAGCTGGAAAAAAATGGGAATTTTCAAATGACACCAAAAAACGTTCGCTTTCTGTCAATACAAAAGGCATTTATCAAGGAGGTCTTTTTCAAGAGAGCTTTATATATAGTGACTCAAACGGTAGGCTTGTTATTAATGAAGAAAGAGACCGCCTCAATCCCTACGCCCGCCTAGACTTCCGAATCCAGTGGATGCGTTACCGACCTAAGTCTACCACTTCGTGGAGTTTGGACATACAGAACCTAACCAACAGGCAAAATGAAGCCTTTCAATATTATGACAGCTTCACTGGTCAGGTAGAAATGAATTACCAGCTCGGTATGATCCCAATTTTGACATATAGAATCGAATTTTGATGAAAACAAAAATCCTTAGTATCGTCTTCTTTCTCATCTTCGCAGCGTTTGCCTATTTGCAGTTAAACGATCCTGATCCAGCACTTTGGGTGACGGTTTATGGGCTGGTAGCTGTAGTGTCATTGCTTAGGGCTTTTACGATTTACCACCGTTACGTTTTTTTGGGGATGATCATTGCCCTTACAGTGATGAGTTGCTTCTACATTCCTGGCTTTATCGAATATCTTTCTCAACCCAACAAAAATGAGATCGTAGGGGAGATGGTTTACAAAAAACCTTACATCGAGGAGACCAGAGAGTTTATCGGTCTGCTGATGGCCGCAGGAGCACTGTTTGTATTATGGAGGCGTAGTTGAAACTGTAAGTCAACATGATCTTAACTCATTCGGTGTTCGTAAAGACAATTTAAGCTTGGTCACATTTGAATCTTAACAAGACTTATTTTCCCTTTCCTGCGAAATAAACCCCTTTTCTAAATGCATCTGACAAAGCCGAAGGAATGTGGGTCTGTGCTTCTGTGAGTTTTGCTCTTGCTTCCTGACATTTGGCTTGCATCTCTTGCTCTAGTGCCACGGCCATTGCTCTTCTTTCTTCAGCTTTCGCTTTAGCAATATCTAAATCGGCCATAGCTTGATCTATTTGTAGTTTGGCACCAATGTTTTGGCCAATATTTATATCTGCAATGTCAATAGACAAGATTTCAAACGCCGTACCAGCATCTAATCCATGAGAAAGAACCAGCTTTGAGATGTCTTCAGGTTTCTCTAGTACTTCAAGAAAATTGGTAGCAGCACCAATACGAGAAATAATCCCTTGCGCCACTCGCGCTTTAATTGTTTCTTCACCAGCTCCACCCACTAGCTGTGCAATATTTGTTCTCACCGTGACTCTAGCTTCTGCAATCAGCTGAATGCCGTCCACAGATACGCCCGTAATGGAAGGAACCAAAATCAAATACGGAGTGACCGAAATTTGTACAGCTTCCAAAACATCTCTACCCGCCAAATCAATGGCTGTAGCTTGCTGAAAAGTCATGGAAAGATTAGCCTTATCAGCTACGATCAATGCTTTGATCACTTTCGTAAGACTACCCTTAGCCAAGTGATGGGTTTCTAGAAGAGGAGTTGTTATTCCTGTGAGACCTGCTTTTGTTGCTAAAATCATCGATTTCACGATCAGAGCCGGAGGTACCTTTCTAATTCTCATAAGCACGAGTTCTAAAAGACTCACTCTGACACCCGAGAAAACTGCAGTTATCCATAGGCTGATAGGAAAGATGAAAAGAAAAATCCACACACCGAAGATGATGGCAGCAATTAGGATAATGGTAGAAATAGGCATAGTGAAAAGGTTCTTTTTGAATAGTGCCGAATGTACAGCTATTTGCTGGCTATAATGGTAAAATGGCGGATATTCGATTGAAAAAATTTTTGTTGAAAAAGGGCCTCTTAATCTAAATTCAGGTCATATTAATCGAAAAAACTCAGGGTTTCACCTTGGATGTTTTTTCCTTAAACTTTAATATCATTACAGCGCGTGTCTTATCATTAGCGCGTCAATCAGCCCCAAGATAAAATGTTTAATATTCCATGCTCCCATTACCAAAGGTAATGGTGGAGGCTGGGTTTTGTTTATAGTAGCCGTTTAATAAAGGATAATTTACCGTTAATTATATGACTTATTTGAAAAAAAGTAACCTGTTATTGTCAATAGGGCTGTTTGGTTTGCTGAGCAGTTGTAATGTTGAAGATCTTAAATTCGACAACCTCTATGTTCATAATAAGACGTCCTCTTACGCCGTAGAACTAGGTTTTGCGAGCTATACCATGGTTGACTTACTCCAAAATTTGGATGATGAAAGTTTGATTATAGATTCCACTTCTTCGGATGTAGTACAAATAAAATTCAAGCTAGACTCCTTTAGTGTCACTAAAGGGGATTTGTTTGAAGACACGGATATCTTAGAAGTAGAAGCTGTAGAAGATCAAAACAGCTAACCCCATTTAAGTCTTTAGATCTGAGCGCTTCAGGAGGTAAACTAGAAAACATATTTTCTGAGCCAAAAGGTCTGTATGAGCTTGCAAATTTGCCAGTCCGATTATTATAAATATTGATCCAGAGGCACCTATAGATACTGTTGATTTTAAGTTTGAGGCCGATAGTGGATCACAAGTGGAACGTATCTATTTTAAAGGAGGGTATTTCAAATTTGAACTTTCAGGTCTGGATTTTGAATATCGAATGCGTGCTTTCAACACTTTCTTAACTGACGGGGATGATCCAATGATAGTGGATCATAATCGAGACGAATTGGATCTGATTCCTTTGGAAGGATACTACGTCGATTTTGGGATACTTAGAGATGAATTTGACCCTGAAGACGATACCATCAATCAAATGCAATTTATTTTAAAGGTGCAAGATGTGCTTTTACAACCAGGAGAGTCCATAACTAATAGCACGGTTGTAAATGTATACGTCCAATCTGGATCTATGACAGCCGAGGATTTTTACGGCATCACGGGTGCATTTGCGGAGCAGGAGTTCGATATCGAAACAAATACCATTGCCATTGATGCATTTGAACAAATGACAAATGGAAGCCTTCTTTTTGATGATCCAGTTATTGAATTTTATATTGAGAGTTATTTGGGACTTCCTGTATCGCTTGATTTGTCAAATTTCAGGGTAAATACGAATAAGTCACCTGATGGAACTAATTTGGTTTTGTACGATGCTAAAGCTGGGGAAATAGATCCAGTGGAGAGTTTTGAACCTAAATATAGTGATTTGAGTCCAAGGTTTGACACAATCAGAATCGATAAAGCAACGAGCAATATCGTAGATGTTTTTGCAGAGATACCGAACAAGGTGATATTCTCAACATCAGCAACGATAACGAATCAATTAGGAAGTTTTGCTTCGATACCAGCCAATGATGACGACATCTTCATCAAAATTTCTGGATTAGCCACCTTACCGCTGAATGTTGCAATCTCAAATGTTGAGCAAGTGATTGATTTTAATGGGATATCCTCTAGTAGTACAGTTATCTGAATTCAACTTCCGACGACTTTATAGCTGTTAACACTACAATTCCAATTTTTGGTTTTGGTTTTTCGTTGAATGAAATTTCAAATGTGTCCTTTTGTGTGAACAATAGAACTTCCGCAGGAGTAGGTATACCAAAGGATATATCAAGATGGGCATACAATGGAAATGGGGAGTATCTAGATCAAAAGTATGAAGTGAATGACATTCAAATGAATGTATTGAGCTATATGGAAATTGGCGTGGGCTATTCACGCAAAATTACCATTGCGGATCAGAATTTTAGAACTGGTTTGAGGGTGAAATATATAGCTGGTCTGGGTATGAGCGAATTGGATAATAAAGCGGGTGTGACGATTGAAACGAACGGCTCTACTTATCAAACATCATTCACTTTTGAGGAAGCTAACTTGAGAGTTGCAGGGATGAATTTGGAAACCGAAGAGGCCACCATACTTTCGCAGCAACTTCCAGGGAAAGGTTTTGGATTGGATTTCGGAGCAGAATACTTAATGAACGACTGGTGGTCTTTTAGTCTTGCAGTCAATGACTTAGGGTGGATCAAGTGGAAAAAGGATGCGAACACCATTTCCCTAATCAACGAGACGTATGTGGTAGAGGGGGGCAGACTTGACCAGCAGTTCTTTTGAAACAGACTATACAGATCAATTTGATGATGCCTTTGATACTGATACTACTGCGGAGAGTTTTAGGAGTTCATTAAATACTAGCGTATACATGGGTGCTAAATATCAAGTAACCAAAGGAGGTTATGCAAGTGCCACTTTGGCCAATCGCTCGTCTCTTGGAAGACTTAGAACAGCTGTTGGTTTAGGTTATACTCAAGAAGTTGGTAGAGTATTGGCTGTTTCCACTACATTATCTAAAACACCTCAACAACCTATAAATGTAGGGGGAGGAATGAACTTAAGATTTGGAGGTTTAAATATTCATGTAGTTGCAGACCATCTGATAGGAATATTGGATGTTACCAAAATTCAAAAGGTGAACGTAAACGTGGGGTTAAATTTTCTTATCGGAGACCCTCGGAAAGTCAAGATTGAAGAATAATTAGCTGAGAAATTTAACATTTAGTGAAAAGGCATCAACTCGTATTTGAGATGATGCCTTTTTTAGTCTTCAATGTTTTCTCTCAGTCAATATGTTTTAGCTTGACCTTTAGATTTCCCGGATACATCGTGAAGGCAAAAATTTCTTTAACTTCATCAGGTTTCACAGCGAGTGAAAGGTCAAAATGTTTACAAATCATAGCAACAGCGGTGACCATCTCGGTCATGGCGAGACTTTTTCCTGGACAAAATCTAGCTCCTGCACCAAAGCTTCTCATCAAATCGGGACTATGAGCACCATGATCTACAGGACAGCCTCCAGTCATCCACCTTTCGGGAATAAAATCATTTGGATTTGAAAAATTCGATGCTTTGGTTTGCCCAACCTTGTTTTGCATCATGATAGTTTCCCCCGTATTGAACTGGTAGTCACCAATGGTTACATCTTTTAGTGCCTGCATGTAAAGATTAGGAGTAACTGGTTTTATTCTCATGGATTCTTGACACACCGCCTCTGTATATTTGAGATCAGCCAGCAGGTCAAAGGAGAGCGCATTTTCATTATTCAAAACACTATTGACTTCTTCGCGAACCTTTTGAACCATCTCAGGATGCTGGGAGAGAAAAAAAAGTGTCCATGAAATGGTGTTGGAGGTGGTATCCTCACCAGCTAGCAACATGGTAAACACATTTCCAAAAATCTCTTCATCAGTAAAATTGCCTTCTTTGGCTTGTTGTGCCAGTAGCGCCTCTAGGAAGTTGTTAGTAGCATCGATGTTTTCAGGGTGCGCATTGAGATTTTGCTTTCCTTGGTCAATTAAATCATGTACGATTTGTTTAACCTCGGTTAGAGCAGTTTCAAATTCACGGTCTTTTTTGGATTTGTGTATTCTCCAAAGTGGGAGCGGTGCTGTGATTCGAGAATTGACCATAGGAAAGATTTTCTCTAAATGTTTTTGAATGGCCTCATCATCATTTTCTAGCGTATTCATCTCGTAACCAAAAGCAATGGCCGTGGTGATGTCTACGGTGTAGCGCATCATTTCTTGCTGAACTTCTATGACAGATTCAGTTTGTCCAAGTTTTTGCCATTTATTAATCAAGCGGTCAGTTACGGTTTTTACTGTCGGATAAAAGCCCTTTACATTATTCACGTTTAGTGCTTCCGATGTGATCTTTCGATGATTTCTCCATATTTCACCTTCAGCATTGAATACTCCCACAATGCCCATCTCCTGAAGAATCTCATCTATTTTATGAAAACGTCTGAAGTTATGTGGTCTTTGTCGCAGAATCTCTTTGTTGATGGCTGAGTCTGCACTTACAATAAACTTTTTGCCTAATAAACTGATTTGAAAAACCTCTCCAACTTCTTCTACCCATCGCTCCATTACTTGATGTTTGTTTATGGTCTTAAATTGACCTAAATGGCCTGTAAGCCAATGGCCTTTGGGCGATGGGAGTTGCTTTCTTGCAATAGGTTTGGTCAGTGTAGCGTTCATATTTACTTAGGTGCCAATTTTAAATTTAATGATGATTGCATTAAACCCATAATTGTCATTAGAAAATCCCTGTCAGCCGACAGGCTGGTATTCCGTACTTAAATTACTTCAAATCAGTCGCTTAGCTAAGCTTTATTCAATCACCATAGCGTTGCTAAGCCTCTTTTATAAAACTTCCTGATTTATTGCGATTTAAGCTCTCATCACAAAGTTCTAATAACAAATCTGGGTTAATGCTTCGAAGATTATGCTGAAGTCTTGAGAAAATGAATAACCGTGCCCAAATCAATTAGTTAAGTTTGTGCGCTGATTCCCTTTGCTTATGAAAGATATTCTCAAGACTCCTATTTACTCTCCGTTTACTCAAGAGCTTCCTGCGGACGAAAGTCAGGAAAATGATTCTAGGCAAGTGCATAAAGCTTGTTATTCTTTCGCGAATGCGCGTAAGCCTGCGAATCCTTCTATGGTTCATTACTCTTCAGAACTGTTGAATGAACTTGGATTGAAAATAGCCGATGAAAATGAGTTTTTACAAGTGGTAAGTGGAGCAAAATCATTTCCTAATTTTCAACCTTATGCGATGTGCTACGGAGGCCACCAGTTTGGCAACTGGGCAGGGCAATTGGGCGATGGTAGGGCCATGAACATTGCTGATATAAAGGTGAATGATTCGCCAATGCAACTGCAACTGAAAGGTGCTGGACCTACGCCATATTCCCGCGGGTCTGATGGGTTAGCCGTTCTTCGGTCTTCTATACGAGAGTATCTTTGTAGTGAAGCCATGCACCATCTCGGCGTACCCACCACCCGCGCATTGTCATTGGTAAAGACCGGAGACCTTGTTACTCGTGATATGCTCTACAATGGTAACCCTAAAGATGAACAAGGAGCAATTGTTTGTCGTGTTGCACCGTCTTTCATACGATTTGGGAACTTTCAGATTTTTGCTTCGCGCGGTGAAAAGGAGGAGTTGAACCAATTGGTGGATTATACACTCAAACATTACTTTAGCCACTTGGGTGCATCTTCTAAGGAAACATACATCGCTTTTTTTCAGGAAGTAGCAGACCGCACCTGTGACATGATTGTGCACTGGCAAAGAGTGGGGTTTGTGCATGGCGTGATGAATACTGATAACCTTTCTATACTTGGTCTTACGATTGATTATGGGCCTTACGGATGGCTAGAAGACTATAACCCTGTTTGGACACCTAACACCACGGATGCACAGCAGCATAGGTATAGGTTTGGCAATCAGCCATATATTGGTTTATGGAACCTCGCTCAACTAGGAAATGCACTTTATCCGCTTATCGGAGAAGCTCCTCCGCTTCAGGCTGTTTTAGACAGCTACCGAGCGCGCTATACGAGCAAGTATCATCAAATGATGGCGAACAAAATTGGCCTTTTTCAGCCTGACGAGGTGTCTGAATCATTTATGGAATCACTTACAGATCTTATGACCAAATCAGAAGTGGACATGACTATATTCTTTCGTGAGTTATCCAATGGAACGGTGAATGTATTCAGCGGTTTTCAAGAAATAATCAAACAAACAAGCTACCTAGAGCCTGATGAGCTTATGGGTATGTTGCCAGAATGGAAAAAATGGCATTTGGAGTGGTTGAAGTATGTTAATAAAGAAGGCGCGGAAATAGAAAACCGTTTGTCCAAAATGCGCTCGGTAAATCCTAAATATGTACTTCGCAATTACATGGCGCAGGTGGCAATAGATGCAGCGGAACAAGGAGATTATACGGTACTTAATGAGTTATACGATTTACTTAAAAACCCCTATGACGAGCAGCCTAAATTCGAAAAGTGGTACGCTAAACGACCCAATTGGGCAAAACATAAAGTAGGGTGTTCCATGCTTTCATGTAGTTCTTGATTATAAAGGCTCAGAAATGAAGATTCAAAAGCGATGCTAAAAAGAGACTTGATTAGCCTGTTTTTTCAAATTGCCTGATGCTTTGCCACCATCACCCAATAAGTGTTTTTAACACTGTGGGATTGGGTGTCCAATTCATTCATAATCAAAAAACTACTCAGCTAACCATACGATTCGGTACATCAATACGGCTGCTCGCTTGGCTTGTACACTGAGCATATTCAAGTTTCCTGTTTCATTGATCGTGTGGTCATCATCACCACTCAGCCCCATACCATCAATGGCCATATCCACATAGCCTGATGTGAAAGATACATCTGCAGCACCCGCATTTCTTGGATTTACGGCTTCCACAGCTCCAAAACCCAGATCAAGGCTGACCTTGTTGTATGCATTCAATAATTCAAAATTGCCTTTAGTTGCAGCCAAAGGAGGGTAGCCACCTTCTTCAAATATTACTTCCGTGCTCGTGCCTGGGTAGTTATTGCTTGCTATCTTTTGCATTAGCCCTTTTGCTTTCTCCAGTTGCGCCAACGAGACCGCTCGGATATCGCCAGTAACATTTACTTCCTGAGCCACCACATTACTTTTGCCAAAGGCTGTGCCTCCACTTTCATTGGTTTGAAAACTTATGGATGTACCACCCAAAATCACTCCGGGGTTGAAGGTGAGGTTTTCTTCTTTGGACAGCTGCAAGTAAAATTCATTGAGAATACGCGATGCTTCATAGATGGCGCCAACTCCTACTTTTTCGGTAAATACTTGTGACGAATGCGCAGCATTCCCTTTTACATTCAACGCCCACCTAGAAGAACCTCTTCTAGAAACCACAATCGTCTTTGGATCACCATCGGCATTCTCGAAAGCCAAAGCGATATCTGCCCACTCTGCAGCTTCCACCAGCGCCTGTTTCGAAAGTTCAAGCGGCCTTCCGCTCTTTTCTTCGTCACCTGTCATCACTACCTTAATCTGCAACTTATCCAGCATCTTGGCTTCTTTCAGCGCCTTGAGCGCAAGGAGTATGATCACATCACCGCCTTTCATGTCCACTACTCCAGGCCCTTTCATGATGCTGTCGTTCAGCATCTTGTAGTTCTGAAACGGACTATCTGGTTCGAATACAGTATCGAGGTGACCAATCAGTAAAAACTTAGGCCCTTTGTTGCCTTTGGTCTGGGCGACCAAATGTCCTGCTCTATTAAAGGCAGAGCCATCCACCCATTGCGTTTCCATACCCAACGCATCAAACTCAGTCCTCAAAGCTTGACCGACAGCTTTTACACCTTCAAAATTCATCGTACCGCTATTGATATTCACCAGCGTCTTAAGTAGTTCGGTATAATAATCATTATACTGGTCGATGGTAGCCACAATGGCTTTTTCTTTTTTATCAATTTGCGCTGTGAGGAGTGAGCCGCTCGCACTAATAAGTATTAGGGAAGTAAGTAATCTATACATCCTCCAAACTTAGGAAATTTTAGTAGATGGCAGTAGGAGAGTCGGGATTTGAAACTCGACTTTTATTTTGACGGTAATTTTTTACTTTGGCCTTGATGGAGATTTTACTTGATGCGCTAGAAGCCAATGATGAATTTAGATTGGGAGCACGATATACAATCCATCCACAATTCATCTTTTCATTGCCTCTTCGTTTCACTTTTTAAGAAAAAGAACTCTCTTTGAGCATGCATAAAGGAGTTTTGACAAAAATGCGAACCGAGTTTGGTTCACCCATTCAGTATTTTCTTCAGTTGGGAGAGGACGAGCTACCTATGAATGATTTGATCGGGGAGAAGGTAAAACTGTCATTTACAGGCTATCAATGTCTGAACTGTGGAAGTGGTAAAACCATTTATAGGATGGGACATTGCTATGATTGCTTCTATACCATCCCCCAAACGGCAGATTGGATTATCAGGCCAGAGTTGTCAAAAGCACACTTGGATCAAGAAGACAGAGACCTTGTGTTTGAGAAGCAAGTACAACTAACACCACACATTGTCTACTTGGCACTGTCAAGCAATATTAAGGTGGGCGTGACTCGAAAAAGCCAAATACCTACACGCTGGATCGATCAGGGAGCTTCAGCAGCACTGGAAATTATAGAAGCACCCAATCGCTACCTGGCAGGAATAGCGGAAGTGGCGCTCAAGGAGTTTGTGGCCGATAAGACGAACTGGAGGAAAATGCTAAAAAATGAAATTGGTCAAGAAGACCTATTTGAAATTCGGGATAAGCTTTCGCAATATATCCCGGAAGAGGTAAAACCTTATTTCTTGGCTTCTAGCACAGAGCATTGGACTTTAGATTTCCCCGTGCGTCAATATCCAACCAAAATCAAAAGCCTCAATCTCACCAAAACGCCTATGTTTGAAGATCGCCTCGTGGGCATCAAAGGTCAGTACTTGCTCTTTGAAAGCGATATCGTATTTAATGTACGCGGCAATGAAGGGTTAGTAGTAGAGTTGTCGTTGGGGTAGATAACTAAAACTTAAATTAGCGACCCAAAACCTCAGTGACTTCATCTTACTCATTTCACCAAAAAACAGTCAGTTTTAATCCTGAATGCTAACATTACACCAAGAAATACTTCGAAATACAGAAGCCTCACAGATTATTCGTAGCGCATCGGTTCAGACACTTTGGAGCGGATATGGTGAAATCCAAAGGGTGTATTTAAAAGGAGGGAAGTACCCGAGTGTCATCGTCAAGCACATTTGTTGGCCAGACGAAACAAATCATCCCAAAGGTTGGAATACGGCCATCTCACATCAGCGGAAGCTCAAGTCCTATCAAGTAGAAAAGAACTGGTACCAACATTTTGCGATGCGTACCAATCAGCATTGCCGAGTGCCACAAATCATCCATAGCTTTAGAAACGGAATCAGAAATCGTTTTGATCATGGAGGACTTGGATGCCACTGGTTTGGAGATCAGGCTCAATCCCCAATCTGTGACGATGGCAGATGTTAGAAATGGTCTCAATTGGTTGGCGCATTTTCATGCAAAGTTTATGGGCGTAGCGCCTGTAGGACTCTGGCCAGTTGGTACGTATTGGCACTTAGACACCAGACCTGATGAATGGGAGCAAGATGGGGAATAAAAAACTAAAGCAAGCAGCCAGAGATATTGATGAAAGACTGAGCACAGCAAAATTCCAAACCTTGGTTCATGGGGATGCCAAGCTAGCCAATTTCTGTTTTGGTGAAAAAGGGCAAATAGCCGCAGTAGATTTTCAATACGTGGGTAGGGGATGCGGGATGAAAGATGTCGCCTATTTTATCAGCAGTTGCTTCGAGGATTCTGACTGTGAGAAACAGGAAGACACGCTGCTTACATACTACTTTGATCAACTTGAAAAAGCATTAGATAAGCAAATTGATTTTCAGCAAGTTAAAGCGGAGTGTAGCGAACTGTACCAATACGCATGGGCAGATTTCTATCGCTTTCTCGATGGCTGGAGTCCGGGACATTGGAAGATGCACGGATATAGTGAAAGACTCACCCAGAGCGTACTAAATGAATTGACCTTATGAGCGAATTAAGCAATACAGAACTGAAGGCACTCTGCGACATAGCCAAGTCCGCAGCTACTGTAGCTGGCCAATACATCCAATCGCAGTTTGACCAGCATTATGTCAAACAAAGCAAAGAAGGAGGCGATTCCTTGGCTTCTCAGGTGGTAACGGAAGTAGATCTCAAGGCACAGGAAATCATATTATCACATTTAGAAAATTCTATAACAGTCCATGATTTAGGATTATTGACAGAAGAATCGGAAGATGATCAGTCTAGGACAGAAAAGGACTACTTCTGGTGCATTGACCCGATGGACGGCACGCTACCATTCACGGAGCGCAGATCGGGCTATTCTGTTTCTATTGCGCTGATCTCACGAGCTGGTGATCCAGTGATTGGTGTGGTATATATACCTGATTTGGCAGTGTGCTATTCCGCCATCAAAGGAGGTGGTGTATTACGCAATGGTATTCCCTTTGCACGCAAAGAAGGCGTCTCGAAGGACATCATACATGTATATATGGATCGAAGCTTCCAATCTGAGCCGTACTATGAAAAGGTGAAAAAGGAGTTGGAAGAACTTGCCGAGCACAATTCGGAAAAGATTCAAATTCATGCCACTTTCGGTGGCGTACGCAATGCCATAGGGGTGATGTTGTCTGGAAAGGGCTGTTACTTCAAGTTTCCCAAGAAGCAAAAGGGCTGTGGCAGCATCTGGGATTATGCAGCGACGCAATTATTTTTCGAAGAGCTAAGCTTGCCCGTGTCTGATGCAAAAGGTCACAGACTTGATTTGAATAATCTAGCTACTACATTTATGAATCAAAGTGGAATTCTATATTCAACTGATGAAGGCTTGTCTGCCATGATTAGGAATATTGGAAAGACGTACACCCACCTATAAAGTATTTCAAAGATTTTCTGGGAGAATTTTTCTACAAATGGGTGTTTCCATTCTAAAATATTCTTTGACTGCAACTTTTAAATAGTTTTCTCACTTCATTCTTAGGTGTAATTGGCCTTAATACAGAAGTTATCTCACGTTTATTCAATTGTATGCTGCTAAACCTACCATTGGTATTGACAATCAATGTAGCTGAGGGTCATTGATTTAAGCATATCAAATAAAGAATAATTCTATTAAACCTAGATAATTGTACTGACTATGCAATTCTGGTCTATTTTGAGGAGTATCAGAAATCATTCACTGTAGGGTAGAGCGATTTATACTTTAAATGCTGAGAAAAAGAAGAAGATGTTATTATCTTGACAAAAGTCTAATATCGTTTATTAGATTTAAGAAAATATTACACCTAACCTCATTGTTTTTATGAAACCTACTCAACCAGGACATAAGCATATTCTGCTGTCTTTACTTTTAATTTTTTATAACCTTTCAAATACTATAGCTCAAGACACAACGGCTACTAAAAAGAAGGGCGTTGATATTTTCATTACCCAATCACCTAAGATTATCATCAATTTTAAAAGTACGGTTGATAATAAGTGTTTTGGCGATAATGCAGGAGCAATAGACATCACACCAGAAGGAGGGTTTCCTCCATACAATTATTTTTGGAGTCATGGCGCTACTACACAAGATGTGTCCGAATTGCCAGCAGGTAAATACAGAGTGGCCGTTTATGATGGCTTTAGCTGTAGTGATACCCTGACGATAGAAATCAAACAACCAGAAGATCTGACCGCTAAAATAGTTTCAATAGAAAATATTCTCTGCTATGGCTATAATCAAGGTCGAATTGACATTGAAGTAAAAGGTGGCACAAAACCTTATACTTATAATTGGAGTAACGGAGCTAAAACAGAAGATATAAGCAATGTAGTATCAGGAGAATACTCTGTACTCATCACGGATGCCAATGATTGCCAAGAAATACTCATTGGTAAAGTTGAAGAAAAACCGCTTATCGTAAGGTCAGTAGATGATGTGGAAAACATCAAGTGTAATGGTGATGAAACTGGAAAGATTGATATCTCGGTGGAAGGAGGGATTCCTCCGTATACTTATAAATGGAGTAACGGAGCAACAACGGAAGATCTAGAAAACTTAGCGGCGGGCAATTATGACGTGAGTGTTACGGATTCTAAAGGATGTACTGAGGTTTACACGGCTAAAGTCAAGCAACCTGACCTGCTTACATTGGGAATTGATGAAATTAGGAATGTAAGATGCTATGGAGATGAAGGGGGTACAATCAACGTAAAAGTAGAAGGGGGCGTAAGGCCTTACAAGTACAATTGGAGCAATGGGGCGATTACTCAAGACCTTTCTGGAGTAAAAGCAGGAAATTATTCTATCGAGCTGGTTGATGCGAATGGCTGTACGGCATCTTTGGAGGCGGTGGTCACTCAACCTGAAAATTTAAGTGTAGCCTTGGTCAAAAGTAAGAACGTAACATATAATAAAGGTAGTGATGGTTCAATCGATATAAGTGTTTCAGGAGGTGTGGCTCCCTATAAATACAAGTGGAACAATGAGGCGGTTACTCAGGATATCAATGACTTATCTGCAGGAAATTATTTCGCTAAGATCACGGATGCTACAGGTTGTAGCAAAATTATAAATGTCACCATATCACAACCAAAATTACTCTCAGCTAGATTTGATCGTGCTATAGACGTAAAATGCTTTGGCGATGAAAATGGAGAGATCGCCATATCTGTAGAAGGGGGCGTTAAGCCATACACCTATTTGTGGAGCAATGGAGCCACCACTGAGGATATCACTGATTTGCCCGCTGGCAGCTATTCTGTAAAAATTATGGATGGCAATAACTTCGAGTTAAATCTGGATACTACACTTTTCCAACCCAAAGAGTTTATTGCTGACGTAGAGGAAATTACCAATATATTATGTAACGGAGATAAAGCAGGTGCTGTAAATATTAATGTAGCTGGGGGAGTTGCTCCTTATAAATATTATTGGAACAATGGCATGATTACGCAAGACATCATCGATGTAGCTGCAGGCGTGTATTCTGTAAAAATTGTAGATGCCAATCGATGTGAGCTGGCGCTTAAAGCTGAAATAATCCAGCCTGAGCCATTGATTGCCACCCTAGGTAAGGTCAAAAATGTCGGATGCTATAATGAATCAACGGGTGCTATAAATATTTTAGTTGCTGGTGGAACTACTCCGTATTCTTATTTATGGAATAATAAAAGCACTACTCAAAACCTGGAAAATATCTCTTCAGGCCTTTATGAAGTGACCATTACGGATGCAAAAGGATGTACTCAACGCATAGAAACACGAGTTAGTCAGCCAGAGCCTTTAGTCATTCGTGAAGAGCTAACTCAAAATATTGATTGCTTTGGCAATGATAATGGATTAATTAATCTGACAGTGACTGGTGGAACTTTGCCTTATTCCTTTAAATGGAACACTGGTGACAGTACTAAAAACTTGAGTAATCTGCTGACAGGCAGTTATAGCGTAGTAGTAAGGGATGGTAACGGATGCACAGCTAAGTATTCGAAAATATTAAATACTCCATCCGAACTGGTAGCTTCTCTAGTAGGTACAGTTGATAATTTATGCTACGGAAATGATGAAGGTGAAGTCAATATTAGTGTTGAAGGTGGCGTGCCACCTTACAGATATAAATGGAATACTGGAGCTACCACGCAAGATTTGGTCAATCTGAAAAGCGGAACATACCAAGTAGAAGTCATTGATAAAAATGGGTGTATTGATACACTTTCGGCACTAATTAAGGAGCCACTATTAATGGAGGTGGGCATTGAGTCTAAGAATATTCTTTGTAATGGTGAAAGCACGGGTTCTATCAATCTCACAGTAACTGGAGGTGTTGCTCCATACAAATATGAATGGAGTAATGGAGCGACCACTCAGGATATCCAGAACATCCCTGCAGGACAATATTCCATTATAGTGAAGGATGCAAACGGATGTACAGAAATTCAGGATATTGCTATTAGCGAGCCATCAAGGTTTATTGCTATTCTCGAGTCTGAAACACAAATTGCTTGCTACGGACAAAATACGGGAGCCATCAATGTGAGAGTAAGTGGTGGAGTTACACCTTACACCTTTGAGTGGAGCAATGGCGCTGCTACTGAAGATATCAAGAACATACCAGCTGGTGATTATGTGCTTAAGGTTACCGATGGAAATGGTTGTATAGATGAAGTCCGATCAGCGATCAAGCAGCCATCGGAAGTTAAATACACAATAAATAAAGTGACGAATCTGAATTGTTATCAAGACAATGGAGGAGCAATTGATATTTCTATCGTAGGTGGTATAGGACCATACACGTATCTATGGAGCAATGGTACAACTAGTCAAGATTTGATCAATGTGCCTGCAGGAAAGTATTCAGTTCAAATTACTGAAGGAAATGGTTGTCAAAATAAACTTGAAGCTGAAATAAAACAGCCTTCTCAGATGATCTTAAAACTCGATACAATGGGACATGTCCTTTGTAGCGGCGCTAATACTGGATTTATCAATGTATCGGTTAGCGGTGGTGTGCCTCCTTATTCTTATAGCTGGAGTAACGGTCAAACGGTTGGAGATGTGTCCAATCTCACGGCTGGTAATTATACCATCACGGTGAATGACGCTAATGGTTGTATGAAAACAGCGTCTACGACTATTCGCGAACCAAGGCCTTTTGTTGCTTCTATTCTGAGTGTTGAAAATATTAAGTGTAACAATCAAAATACTGGGGCTATTAAATTGAATGTGATAGGAGGAGTAACACCTTATAATTTTGAATGGAATAATGGCGCAAAGGTTCAAAACCTAGAAAACCTTGCACCTGGTGACTACACTGTGAAAATTACAGATGCAAATGGCTGTATTCAAAAGCTAAATACGGTCATCACACAACCTCCATTATTGAAAGTAGGGGTAATTTCTGCTAAAGATGTATCATGTGCAGGTGGCAATGATGGGATAATAGATATCTCCGTTACAGGGGGAACAACTCCCTACCAATATGAATGGAGCAATGGAGCATTGACACAAGATTTAAATGGAATCCCAAAGGGCACGTACCGTGTGAAAATTACCGATGCAAATGGATGTGCAGACACAAACATAGAGGTGACTATTACAGAACCAGCGCCACTAGAGGCCTCTTTTGTAAGCGTTGAACATATTGCAACTTTCGGTCTCAGTACAGGAGCAATTGATATTAATGTCACTGGTGGAGTAGCTCCTTATAAATACAGCTGGAGTAATGGTTCTACCACTCAAGACATCAATAATCTACCTGCTGGTAATTACTCAGTGTTGATCTTAGATGCCAATAAATGTGAGTATGTGCTAGATACAAAAATTAATCAACCACCTCAACTCAATGTAAGTATCGCTTCTGTTCAAAATATTCTATGCGGTGGTGATGCGACTGGTATTATTAATGTAAAAGTAAGTGGTGGTGTACCTCCATATGTTTTTTCATGGAGCAGCGGTGATAGCACTCAAAACCTAAATAATATCCGAGCCGGAGATTATGCATTAACGGTTATAGACGCAAAAGAACATAGAAAAGTAGTCACAACGAAGGTGATGGAGCCTACTTCAATGACGATCAGTGTTGATAATATCGAACACATAAAATGTTTTGGTGATCAAACTGGATCCATTGGTGTGACTGTGACTGGAGGCGTAACACCATATCAATACAGCTGGAATAATGGAGCTACTAGCAAAGACCTTAAGAATGTACAGGCTGGTAATTATACATTAAACGTTACGGATGGTAATGGGTGTGTTGAATCAGTAGAAGTGGGTATTAATCAACCCAATGACCTAGTTGCTAGCATTACCTCTATAGATGATATCAAATGCTTTGGAGATAGTAAAGGAGCCATTCGTATTGATGTCTCTGGAGGAGAGCGACCTTATCGATTTAGATGGAACAATGGAGAGAGAAGCCAGAACATTGAAAATGTGATTGCGGGTTCTTATTCAGTCAAAATACAAGATGCTAACGGATGTTCAAGAACCCTAGAAGGAATTATTAGTCAATCTCCTGAACTACTGGCCACCATATCAGAAGTAGTTCACAACGATTGCTTCGCAGATCAACAAGGTGCTATTAACCTGAATGTGAGTGGCGGTGCAGGTGCATACACCTATCTATGGAGTAATGGAGCAAGCACTCAAAATATTTCTAATCTTGCAGCAGGAAATTATGATGTGATTGTAAGAGATTCATTGGGATGCGAACAAAAGCTAGCTGCCGAAATTAATCAGCCTCAACAACTAGCAGCAACGATTAAATCTATCTCCAACCTCAAGTGTTTCGGTGAAACAGATGGTAAAGTAGCTGTGGATGTAACGGGAGGTACATCCCCTTATCGTTTTCAGTGGAGTAATGGTGAAACACGAATGAATTTAACAGGCGTGGGGGTAGGCTCTTATTCATTGGCTATATATGATGCGAATGGTTGCAACTTTAACCTTTCAGCAGAAGTAACAGAGCCTTCAGATTTAACATTATCATTGGATACGATACAGCATAATTTGTGTAAAAACGACCGAAAAGGGTTAATTGATATTACGGTCAGTGGAGGAGTGACTCCATATCAATACACGTGGAGTAATGGAGAAAAATCAGAAGATTTGGTTAATGTTATTTCAGATAATTATACGGTGATCGTAAAAGATGCCAATGGATGCTCGCAACAACTGAGCGCTGAAGTTTTGGAACCTCAATTACTCACCTTGATCATTGATTCGATTTCAAATGTTACCTGCTTTGGAGATAAAACAGGCTATATCGAAGCGCGTGCTGCTGGTGGAGTTGGCCCGTATCGCTTCAAGTGGAGTGATGATAATACGGGAGCTGCCTTATCCAATGTATTGGCTGGCAAATATGAAGTGGTTGTAACGGATCAAAGCGGTTGTACAGCTAGCGCAATGGGTGAGATTGGTCAACCAACAGAATTTATTCATGCTATTGATGCCATTACTGATATTCAGTGCTACGGTGGCAGTTCTGGAGCTGTTTATATCACGGCCATGGAAGGTGTACCTCCTTATCAATTTGAATGGAGTAATGGAGCGAAAACCCCAGATATCACAAATGTGAAAGCAGGTAATTATAAACTTAAGATCACCCAAGGAAATGGATGCGTCAATTACCTTGAGGCCACTGTGGAAGAGCCCCCTTCGTTCACTTATGAAATTGTAAGCGTACAAGATGTGAATTGTCATGGAGATACTGAGGGTGCAATAGATATCAATATTATTGGTGGAGTAGAACCCTATAGTTATGCATGGAGCAATGGAGCTACAACACAGGACATTAGTAGTGTAAAAGCAGATAACTATTCTGCCTTAGTTACGGATGCCAACGGTTGTATACTTTCCATTAATGCTACAATCGAACAACCTTCAAAACTTGAGTTAAAAATTGATTCCGTTCGAAATGTGAAATGTTGTGGAGATACCAGTGGAGCCATCTTCATTTCGGTATCTGGTGGGGTAGCTCCATATACGTATGAATGGAGTAACGGAGCAACAACACAAGACATTACCAACCTAAAACTAGGCGTGTACACCGTGACAGTGACAGATGCTGTAGGATGCGAAATCAACAGTCTTAATGAAGGCCCACTTGATCTTTATGATCAAGTCGTTACAACGGGAAAATTCATTACTAGGGGAATACAGTTTGATGTGGCCAGTGCCACTATTAAAACTGAGTCTTTCAGTGTAGTCAATAAGATTGCCACATTAATGAAACAATACCCCGATTTAACCTTTAGAATAGAAGGACATACCGATAGCGATGGCTCGGTGGAGTCCAATCAAAAGCTGTCAGAGGATCGAGCCATATCAATTAAACAAGCTTTGATCAAGTTTGGCATCTCCGAAAATAGATTACAAACCAAAGGATGGGGAGAAAGCGAGCCTATTGCGAGCAATGCAACTTCTGAAGGAAAACAGCTGAATCGAAGAGTAGAGTTTATCTCTTTGACGGGTAACCTTTCAGGGGGACTGGAGCTAATGGATGAAGGTAGTAAATAAGTAAATTTTAAAATTGCATAGGAGCGGGGTTCTAGTGAATACACTAGAACCCCGTTTTTTTTTATTTTCCATATCCAATATTATAGCTATAATGGATCAAGCGAAAAAGTTGTTGTGCAATTGTATTGATCCTACGAATCTATTCCCAAACCCCTATTAAGTCTTATTTAAGGCAAAGAATACTCTTCATTCTGCTTGCCTCGAGTCGCGCAGACAAAGAAAACGATATGCTAGTGCTCATTAAGTTAAAATTCGTAGGTTTTGATTTCACGCAATTAGTAGTAACTATGTGACCAGTCATAAAAACCCAAAGTCTTTGATCTATATCACTATATTCATTGTCGTAATATTTCTTTATTTCGTGTTTTCACAGAAAAGAAAGAAAAACCCTAAACCTACGCTTTTGAAGACGCCTGAGAAATGGAAAGTTTTTCTGGAACAGAAAGTCCATTTCTATAAAAATCTTGATGACCTGGGAAGGTTACAATTCGAGTCTGATGTTCAGAATTTTCTGGCTAAAATTCGAATCACAGGGGTACAGGTAGAGGTGACCTTTGAGGATAGATTGTTGGTTGCAAGTAGTGCAGTTATTCCTCTTTTCGGGTTTCCCGTTTGGAGTTATAACCATTTAAACGAGGTGCTGTTGTATCCAAGCTCTTTCGATAGAGATTATAATATTAGGAGTGATAGAGAAGTGATTACAGGCATGGTCGGAAACGGTCCGATGGAAGGCAAAGTGATTTTATCCAAGCCTGCTTTACATACAGGTTTTGATATCAACAATGACAAAAAGAATGTAGGAATTCACGAATTTGTTCATCTTTTCGATAAGGCAACAGGAGCCATAGATGGCATTCCACCTGATTTTCAAGACAAGGGGTTTAGTCTGCCTTGGCTCGAATTCATGCGAAAGAAAATGGATGAAATTGTAAGCGAACAATCAGATATTAATCCCTACGCAGTAACTAACAAACAAGAGTTTTTTGCAGTGGTTAGCGAGTATTTCTTTGAAAGACCCCATCTGCTACAGAAAAAACACCCTGAACTATACACGAGACTTTCAGAGATTTTCAATCAAAATATGGCGGCCATTATCGACAAATCGTCTCACAGTATGCAAGCTGAAGTTGGTCGAAATTCGCCTTGCCCATGCGGCAGTGGGGAAAAATATAAAAAGTGTTGTTTGGTTTGAATGGGTCGGTTATAGGAATCAAGAACTCTTATTGAATATTACAGGGATTTTTTGTTTTCAAAGTCAAATTATGCGCTACCGAAAATCACCTACTCTAGCATTCTTAATTAATTCTTCGATCATTTTGTTTCCATTTTAGCTTGGAAACTGGTCTGACTTTTTAAGCGGTTAGGAACAAAATCTTATACTTCATGGTAAAGATTTAGACTATGCCACGCCATTGAATTCATGTAAAGTACTTTCACTTATACAATACATCCTTGATTTTGTGTATCCTACAGCAAATCATTATTATAATTTACTGTCGTCCGAGTAAAATGAGTGTGATTTATTAAAGTCTTAGAAAAGTACAAAATAAAAATGGGCGGCCTTGCAGCCCTCCCATCTTATAGGTAATGTTGAGTTCGACTAAAAACAAAACTTACCATGGACAAAGTTAACGCAAAGTTTCTTTCAGGTCAGCCAATTATAGCTCAGCTTCTATCCTTAATTCCAGAAGATATTTTCAAGAAAGCAGTTGACGATAATCAGGCGGACAAGTATTACAAACAAATGAAGAGCAAAGACCACTTTATCTGTTTGTTTTATGCTGTATTAACTCGCAATGGTAGTTTAAGGGAGGTTTGTAAAAACATTACCCTGATAGCTAAAAAGCTTATTTATGTAGGATTGAAGCAATTACCTCACCGTAGTACGCTTTCTGATGCTAATAGAGAAAGGAGTAGCGATTTTTTCGCCTCTCTCTACATGGGTCTTTACCTTCACTATCAAGTAGCACTAAAGACAAATTGGGGGCCAATCGGCGATGAAGTTGATCTGGCTCAAATTGAGGTGTTTGACTCCACTACAATAACCCTATTCAAAGAAATACTCAAGGGTACCGGCCGTAATCGAATAGATGGTAAGAATAAAGGTGGGATCAAGATTTTCACAAAAATGAACCTATCTGAAGGAGTACCCAATTTCATTTGCATGAAGGCCGCCTCTACCAACGAGAACACCTTTTTAAAAGTACTAAGCCTACCTGAAGGAGGAATTGTTGTCTTTGACAAAGGGTTCAACAGATACCGATACTTTGACATCTGGACAAAAAACAATCGCTTCTTTGTCACTCGTCTTAAGGATAATGCTAAATATGAGGTAGTCGAGGAAAACAACACAGCCCCCTTTCCAGATGTATTGAAAGATCAAACGATAATCCTCAAATACAAACATGAAAAACTTACTCGGACAGTCCAACTAAGACTGATAAGCTATCGTGATCCTATTTCAGGTGAAATCCTTCAGTTTCTTACTAACCTGATAGATCACACTTCTATGACTATCGCATTGCTTTATAAGAACAGATGGGTAATAGAAGTGCTTTTCAAGCAGATTAAGCAGAACTTTGAACTGAAATATTTTTTATCGGACAGTGAGAACGGTATCAAATCACAAATTTGGGTGGCACTAATACTCAATTTATTATTCACCATACTCCATAGAAGAATCAAAGAAGCAGAGGACTTCTCAACCATGGTCATGGTAGCAGCTAAAAACCTGTGCTCTTACGTGAACTTGCACGCATTTTTAATCAACACCACAGCCTACTGCCAAAGCTGGTTTAAATCTGAAATTGGGAAAGTACAAATTGAAATTGACTGGTCTGGCTAGGGGGTGTTTTTGAGAATTGAAAATTTAACCTCATTATGGCCTAAATAAGAACTATTTTAGGCAAATTGGAAATTAGTCGGACGACAGTAATTATAATTATGAAACTATAATAAAAAGCAGTGGAGATTTTAATAAAGACTAAGCTTACTCAAATAGAGATTGATTACGACATCAAAATCCTCTACGCCAGCGAGTCTGGTTCAAGAGGCTTGGGGATTTCCATCTCCAAACAGCGACTATGACGTTCGATTTATCTATTCGCACGATCTAGATTGGCACTTATTATTGCTAGATAAATCAAGAGGCTATTGATAAAAGGTGTATCGAAAGCGTATTTTTTGAAAGTTCGATTAGAAATCCCGTCCAGATCAGCTTTCGGATTGCAAATCCGAAAGAGCGCTTTATTGTCTGCTTCGAGAGCCTCAGCATGACCATAAAGACCAAGAAAATGCAACCCACCTATACTGAATCAAGTTTGCCCCAACAGCCCAACAGCCCAACAGCCCAACAGCCCAACAGCCCAACAGCCCAACAGCCCAACAGCCCAAAACAGATTTAGTATAAACCATTAAACTGCCACCACGGTCATACAACCCTTAAAACCTGCCACTAATCGACTTGCGGCCATCTGCCGCTGAGCAAGCACCTAGTTTTAAGGAAAAAAAACAATGGAAAATATATTCTTAATCAGTGTGGTCTTAATCATGTACACCTACCTAGGGTACGGTATCGTTGTGAAACTTTTGGTGCTTATCAAAAATAAGAAGTCCAAAATCAATGCGCTCAGTGATGACGAGTTGCCAACTGTGACGCTATTGATTGCAGCTTACAATGAAGAGAGCTGCATCGAAGAAAAGATTCAAAATGCCATTTCGCTGGATTACCCGCAGGCGAAAAAGCAAATCTTTGTAGTGGCTGATGGCTCTTCAGATCATACCGTAGAAATTGTTCAGAAATTTCCTGAAGTATCTCTTTTTTTCAATGAAGAGCGCAAAGGTAAAATTGCAGCAGTTAATCGCGTGATGCCCATGGTTAATACCGATATCACCATTTTGAATGACGCCAATACCATATTGAATCAGCAGGCACTAAAAGAGCTGGTAAAGCATTTTTCACTTCCTGAAGTGGTGGCCGTTTCTGGCGAAAAGAAAATCAGACAAAATGCTGCTGAAGATGCCGTTTGCTCAGGTGAAGGCATCTACTGGAAATATGAATCGTATCTTAAAAAATTGGATGCCTCGCTCAATACGCTTGTAGGAGCGGCAGGAGAGTTAATTGCGATTAAAACCAGTAGCTTCAAATCCATTCCTGAGAATATGATCATTGAGGATTTTTATATGACCATGAAATACTGTGCTGAAGGTCTTAAAGTAGCTTATGAACCCAATGCTTACGCCATGGAAAATCCCAGTGATTCCATCGAAGATGAAATGAAACGGAAAATCCGAATTTCAGCTGGTGGATTTCAGGCCATTGTCAAATTGCGCTACCTGCTCAATCCGTTCAAATATGGGCTGCTGACTTTTCAGTATGTCTCGCATCGAGTGCTCAGATGGAGTTTGGCTCCATTGGCACTGCTCACACTACTCATATCTAGCATTTCACTGATCCCAACAGGTATTGAGTATTCTATTTTCACCTTGATGCAGCTGAGTTTCTATCTATTGGCAATTGCCGGATACTACCTGAAAAACAGAAAAATCAATTTTAAAGTGCTTCATATTCCATACTACTTCAGCATGATGAATTACGCCGTTTTCTTAGGGTTTTTCAGGTTCATTGGCGGAAACCAATCGGCCATCTGGGAGAAATCCAAAAGACGTATATGAAGTGAAATGAATGAAAGAATGGCGGCAAAACTGATCTCAAGAAAGCCATTCAATTTAAAAGCTCCATTGGCTTATGGAGTATTATAGTCAACCAAAAAGAAAAAGATATGCGACCATTAGTAAGCATCATTACCATCAATTATAATTCTAAAAACGACACCATCGAATTTCTCGATGAGATAGCAAAAAGTCAAAAGGATTCAGATTTACATTTTGAAGTGATCGTAGTGGACAACCACTCAAAAGAGGATCCATTTCTCTCTTCCGATGCGGCCGCCTACCCGTTTGTTCGCGTAGTGCAGACCGAGAAAAACCTAGGATTTGCTGGAGGGAATAATTTCGGAATCCTTGCATCGGCTGGCAAGTATGTATTTCTCGTCAACAATGATGCGATACTGAAGCTATATGAACTTGAGAAGCTTATTGCCTACTACGAACGCAATCCAGAATATGGCATTTTATGCCCAGTCATAAAAAATATAGATGGAAGCATTCAGTTTGCAGGCTATACCAAAATCAACTCCCTGACTGGAAGAAATAAACTGTTGACGGTGGTCAGTGAGGAAGATTGTATCATGTCAACCGCTTATCCGCATGGTGCTGCCATGCTCATCTCTCGTAACAACCTCGATAAAATCGGAATGATGTCTGAAAACTATTTCTTGTATTATGAGGAAGTGGACTGGGGTCAAAGAATTAGAAAAATTGGCTTGAGCATAGGTGTAGCGACAGATTGTGAGGTGATTCATAAAGAATCTGCTTCCACGGGGAAGTTGAGTGATTGTAAGCTTTACTTTATCACCAGAAATAGAATTTTGTTTGTGAGAAAGAATTTCGGTCTTAAACAAAGAATGATTTTTTTGGTTTTCTTCATGTTGATTTCCACACCCAAAAACCTTTTTTCATTTCTTATTCGCAAAGAATTTAGTAGTATTCAGACTTACATTGCAGCTATCCACTGGCATTTAAAAAACGATGCTTCGAGTGAAATTTTAGGCTATAAATTCAATTCATTGATCTAACATGAAAGAGGATAGACTATTAATATTATCATTGGCTCGACACGATGACATCACTTCATCGACAACCTTTCATTTAGCTGAGAATTTTCATCAAAAACATCAGCAAGAGGTTATACTCGTGGAGCATCCTTATACCTGGATAGACCTGCTCAGGAATATGCGCAGTGAGAAAGGTAAATTGAGGTGGAAAGCAGCTTTTTCTAAACTTCCAGTTCATTTTGACTTGAATGGAATTACGGTTGTTATTCCAACTCCAGTGATCCCAATTAATTTTTTGCCACCAGGCAAAGTCTATCAATTTTTTGCTAACATCAACCATCGTACATTGTCCAGAGGGGTGAATAAATACCTGAAAGCCAGAAATTGGTCGAGCTATTATTATATCAATTCTTACGACTACCATTTCAGTAGATTTCAGGACTTTTTAAAAGGCACCATTTCAGCCTTTGCCTATCACTGTGTAGACCCGATCGTAAAACCCTATACGATCAAGCACGGCATCAAAAACGAACTTGAGACCGTCTCCAATGCCGATATGGTGATCAGCACAGCTCCGAGTTTATCGGAAAAATGGAAGCAGGTCAACCCAAATAGTTACCTAGTTCCCAATGCTTCTGATTTCACGCATTTTGATTCAAGAGGAAATGAAATTGCCAGTATCAGATCTTTGGGTTCTAAAATTATAGGCTATTTTGGAACCATCGAGCGACGCATCGACTATCAATTGTTGCTTGATACTTTTAGCAAGCGACCTGACTGGACGCTACTACTTGCTGGCCCAGTGGAAGAGAGCTATGTGCCTAAGGAAATACATGAGCTGCAAAACATCGTTTTCACAGGGTCGTATTTGTATCGTGATTTACCATCCATGATCCATTCAGTAGATGCCGTAATCATTCCATTCAAATGTGATGAGGCAGCCAACGCCATTTATCCATTAAAACTATTTGATTATCTGGGTACAGGTAAGCCCGTGATAAGCACGCAGTTCAATAAAACACTTTTGAGTGAATTTAAGGATATTATCTATCTGATTGATGAAGACCATGCGCTATCGGAAGTAATGGATTTTACCCTAAGTGAAAATGATAATACACTGTCAAAAAAAAGAAAGACAGTTGCATCAAATAATACTTGGGATACGCGAGCAAAAGATTTTTTGAATATATTGAAATCTGAAAATAACCTCGCAAAAGATGAAGGATAAAATAAAACGGTATCTAGCTGAAAATCCAGCATGGAAAAAGCGGGCTCTAAGTTTGATTTTCAAGAGAAAACCCTATCAAACTCAAGTAAGAGGGATTATATGGTTCTTCACGATCCTGCCACATTATTTTAGAAGAGGGGTTAACCTCACGTCGAGACTCGATCTGGTGCCTTTCAATACCTTCAAATTGGGCAAATATGCCAAACTTGAAAAAAATGTGGTAGTAAACAATGGCATGGGAGATGTGGAAATAGCTGATGAGGTACAAATCGGTATCGGATGCGTGATCATCGGGCCCGTGAAAATCGGCAAGTACACGGGGCTTTCGCAATATGTAAGAATATTGGGCATGCACCACGGCATAGAGCCACACACGCCGCATCATCACTTGCCGTCAACTAAAGCTCCCATAGAACTAGGAGAAGATGTCTTTGTAGGAACAGGGACAGTAATCATGGGAAAGAAGAATGGCGATGTGCTGAGTCTTGGGGATTATTGTAGAATAGGGGCAAACTCAGTCGTAATGGAAGACATACCTCCATACTCGATAGCCGTCGGCAATCCTGCCAAAGTAGTAAGAAAATGGAACGCAGCACTCAACCAATGGGAAAAAGTCTGATGCCCTAGAAAACAGATCGACAGGAGAATCGGCACACTCGACGCTATAATGTTACCATCTGTCTTTGTTAGGAAATAAGTCAATGTATCCCTTCCTAATTTACTAACAAAAAAGAACTACGATGAACAGATTTGTACTACCCGAGTGGTTAAAAAACACCGAACGTATTCCCAAATTGCCATGGTCTCAAATCGACTCAGATTTGAAGAAGGACCTGAGAGCGAGACTGGCATCATTTTCACCTGAAAAACCAGTAGCTACTATTTGTATTCCAGCATGGAATGAAGAACTGAACCTACCCAGAACACTTGATACTTTGGCCAATCAAATATGCAGTGTACCCGTAGAGATTCTAATAGTAGATAACAATAGCACAGATGCTACAGCGGTGTTGGCAAGAGAGCTGGGTGTACGCGTAGTGAATGAGCCAAAACAAGGTATCGCATTTACAAGACAAAGAGGCCTTATAGAGGCCAAAGGAGAAATCTATCTATGCTCTGACGCTGATACCTTATATCCCCCAAAATGGGCAGAAACCTTAATCAAGCCGTTGAGTAAGCCTGGTATTAGCGGTGTATATGGTACTTATTCGTTTGTGCCTGAAGGTGGAATCAGTAGGTTTTCTCTAGCCATCTATGAATTAATCGCTGAGAAAATCCTTGAGTTTAGAAAATTCAGAAGAGAGTATTTGAATGTGAGAGGGCCAAATTTTGCTTTCCGCAAGGCAGATGGTATAGACGTGAAAGGTTTTGAAATGAAAATCACCCGAAAACTAGGAGATCGATCGGTGGTATATGGAGAAGACGGACGGATGGCCAGAAAGCTTGGTGAGATCGGAAAACTAAAACTGCTTAGATCAAAAGAAACACGTATTTTCACCAGTTGTAGACAGTTGACAAGTGAAGGATCTCTGTTGAAAGTATTTATGACTAGGGTGGTTCGAGAGGGTTCTCGTATGTCCGAATACTTGTTTGGATCATTCAGACCTATTCAGACTTCAGATCATATTTGATTATTGCATCGAGAGATTGAATTCAATCGAATTTTGAATAACCAAAAGTCAATGTCGTTTAGTTAAGGTTACGTCACTGCGAGCATAGCGCGGCAGTCTCAAAAATAGAAGCAGAATCAATAATAAGTTTGCTTCGTTCCTCGCAAAGACGATTATCTTATCTTAACTAAACGACATTGAATCAAAAGTCCTGAACATGCTGATGTTCAGGACTTTTACTTTTATAAGCAGATTTATGATGAAGGAGTTTTCAAACTCAAGCGATAATACTTCGGAAATCTTCTGATCAAATCCAACCACCAAATCACCGCCAAGGACAGTCCTTGAATCATCTGAACAGGATTCTTCCAAAGCAGCTTGATTCTAGACAAAAAATAGTACCCAATAGTGAAGATGAAGATCTCATAATAGATATGCTTCAATGGGGACTTGTTGCGATATTTCTTGTAGAGCTCCGGCGATTTATTGTAAAGCGTAAACTCACAATCCATGATTTTCATGCGTTTGGCTACTTTAGAGAATTTATCCTTTCTTGGGGGATGGTGCATTCTCATTTGTGGGCAAAAGTCAACCGCACCTATTTGTTGCATTCTCCAGCCCACATCTGTGTCTTCATTGTGAGGATTTGGGAATGATTCATCAAATCCGCCAATAGCTATCAAATGTTTTTTGGCGTACGCCGCATTGCAAGTAGGTACGGAGTTGTGTCCTTTCTCATTGTCAATCTGATGGGTGAGAGGGGTTATTAAATGGCGGTCGGTATAGGTAGCGCCTTGCAGACCGACCACACCTTCGTGAAAGGATGCTTTAATGGTAGCAAGCCATTCACGATCAGCAATACAATCATCGTCGGTGAAGGCAATTATTTCACCTTTCGCCATTTGAAGACCCAAGTTTCGTGCTTTTGCAGGACCTCCATTTTGCTGATGCAAGGCGGTGAAATGAGTTGTATTCTTTTGAATATCAGACAAATATTCCTCAGTGCCATCAGAAGAGCCATCATTCACCACGATGATTTCATACTCATCTTTAGGAAGTGATTGATTGAGAAGTGCATTGACCTGATCTTTTAAAAGCCCCAAACGATTAAATGTGGGCATTATGACTGATATCTTAATTTTTTCCATGATTTGAGGATAAATGCTTTGTGCCAATATTTCCAATAAGTGCTTGATCTGAATCAATACTTCAATGATTTTTAAATTGAGTATTTTCAATAGTTGCTTTTTCATGATCGTATACCCCACAATCTCTGTGACTACTGGAGCAATGATGGCACCCCAGATACCAAAATAGTACATTGTGATCAGAAGTACGGCCACATTCACAGCGCTGGTTATGAGCACTAATTTTGTGATTTGTCCTGGTTTATTTAAGGTATTGAGCACTGATGCATACACAGTAGATATGGGGATGAGAAAAGTGGTAAGCAAAATTTTGACTGCCAAAATAACCACTACAAACAGATAGGAGGGGCCATGAAGTATGTAAATGGCTAAAGGCGATCCTATGATGATTGTGAGTGCCAGAGGAACAAGTAGTCCATACATTTTTCCCATTCCTAAAACAGATTTCTCTTTGAGAAAAGCAATATTTCCACCACAGCTCAAGATTGCCGGATAGACCAAACTGCTCAGGCTATTTCCCGGAATGGCTATTAGAATGGCATAGCGATTGGCCAGACCCAACATGGCGGCACTTTCTAATGACATGAAATATGCCGCAATAAATACACTTGACTGATGAGAGAGCGTTCCAGCTATTTCTTTGAGCAAACCAAATTTCCCAAAGAGCAGGAGCTTTTTAAGTAAAGCGACATTGAAAGAAGACCTAAGGCTATTTACAAATAATCCTCTCGACTTGGGTATGAGTAACAGAGCCAGTGCATAGGCCACTCCTTGAGACAGAATGCAATATTGGATAGGTAAATGATACAGATAAATCAGGCCAAGTCCCACCATGCTACTACCAAAAATGATCAAGTTTCCAGTGAAGATCACAGATAAATTGAGCGTGCTTTTATGGGTGAAAAATGCCCATCGGTAAACAGAATAAAAGAGAGTGTTGAAAAGGAAAAAAGGGAAAAAGAGCGATATCTCCTCATTGAAAAAAGTGAAAATATAGAAAATTGCAATATTGAGTGTATCCCACAACCAAGATAATATCAATCCCGACTTGGCTACTTGCAGATTTCCTTGTTCTTCCACCAGGTATTTTACAAAACCATTTTGCAGAAAACCTTCTTTCATGTTGTTTAAAACTGCTACGAAAGCGACATACAGAAAATAAGATCCTGCGATCTCCAGATCATAAAAGCGCGTGATAAAAATGATCACAAAAAATCCAAGGGCTACCTCTACGATATTGCCATTGAGCGCACCAATTATTTTTTTCTTTTCAATCATTGCAAATCATTTAGGCCATTGCTTTTTGATACACTTCCAGTGTCAGCTCAGCAGCTTTTTCCCAGGTGTATTGCTTCACATGATTTTTTCCCAGCTCCGCCAATTCTTCCTTACGATCGCGTGATTGCATTAAATCAAGGATTGCATCAGCAAAAGCTTGAGGAGTTGGTGATGTTAAGTATGCACTATCACCGAGCAATTCTTTGAATACTGGAATATTGGTGGCCAATACGGCCGTACCGCTAGCCATGGCTTCCATAGGAGGAAAACCAAATCCTTCCATCAAACTTGGATAGGCAAACAGATCAGCATCTGCCAAAAATTGTGGTTTGTCCTCATCTGCTATAAAGCCGGGAAAACTAACCGATGTAAGCTTCAATGATCGAGCTAAATCCTTCAAAAAGAAGTTTTCTGGAATATACCCTCCAAGCTCCATTTTGAATATCACGCCCTTTTCTTCTAAAATACTAGCGGTATTTAGAAGTAGAGAAACATTTTTGTGCTTTGCCCCAAGTCCGCCCAGGTATCTGATGGTGAATACCTCATTTTCCTTCGCTTTCTCGATGTGATTAAATTCCGTAAGGTTCAATCCATTGGGGATGGCGATTACTCGGCTGGCGTCTATTCCCGTTTTCGAAATGAAATCCTGCTTTGCTGCTTCTGATACCACGATCAAGTATTTCGCATGTTTGACAGCCTGCTTCAATTGGTACTTGTAAACCAGAAAATCTGATTTTTTGCCTGAATAGTAAAATGGGATCGCATCATGCGCGGTAACGATCTTTGGGCATTTGACCTTGGCCCATTCCAATGCTAGATATGCGCCTACACTATCGGCATGCCAAATGTCAGCTTGCAGTTTTTTCACAGCTTTGTGCAAATAGTAGGGCGCAACATGATGTTGAAGCGATCGAAATGAACGGTATGGATACGTCAAAAAATGCTCATTGTCTGCATCTCCCTTACGCAAAGTGATGATTTGATCCACTTTGGTAGAGAGACATTTGGTCAAATGCTCTGTGTATTGTCCTATTCCGCAGTTTCTGCTGAGTGTGGAAGCAATGGCTACTTTCATAATGCGGCTACTTTTTGGTAAAGATTTGATGTAAGAGTTGCTGTTTTGTCCCAAGTATATTGCTGCACCCAGAGATTGCCCTTAGCAGCAAGTACGGAACGATCATTTTCGCTAGAAATATAATGCTGAATGGCAGTGGCCAGTTCTTCTGGATCATCACTGATCATGTGTGCACCACCGCCAGAAATTTCATCTAATGAACCGCCCTTGGTAGAGATCACTGGCACGCCTGAGGCCATGGCCTCCAAAGGCGCAAATCCAAAACCTTCATATTTAGAAGTATACACCATCAGATCTGCAGCGTTGTAGAACGCGTTCATTTGCTCATCGGGAATAAACCCGACAAAGTGAACATGCTTTAAATTCAACGACTGGGCAAGGTGTGGATATGGAGTCGCATCAGGATGATTTCCTGCTATTTCTAGTTTATAGTCGATTTTGCGATCTTCTAAAATCTTGCACGCTTCTAAAAGTAAAGTCAGATTCTTTCTTGGGCTCAGACCTCCCGCGTAAACGATCTTGAAAATATCCTCATCAGCACTTTTCTCAAGCGGAAAGAACTGCTCAAAATTGATTCCGTTTGGGATGGCGTGAACTTGACTTTCAGAAAGTCCAGCGTATTGAAGCGCATCCACTTTTGCCTGATTGGAAACGACGATGATGGGAAGTTCTTTTGTTTTGAAACTATTGAGGCTCTTTTCGTAGTAGTTTGTGAATTTTCCGGTTTTTTCCTTTTCGTGGAGTAAGGAAACATCGTGCATTGTTACGACCACTCTTTTTTTATGGGCTTTCAAGAGACCAAGTCCTGCCATGAACCAATGCGCATGATAGACATCCGAACGTTGACCCAATATTTGCGCAGCAATAAAATAGGGGAGCAGGTAGGGATGCAAATCTCTCAGTGACTTGTACCTAATCTTGCTGATCCAATCATAAGTCTCATGAAACAACACATCATCACCATTTTCTTTATACGGTGTATGAAGACGAACCTCATGAGATTGCTTGATCAGCGCTTTGGATAGTTCCAAACTATATCTACCAATTCCTGAATTTAAATGATGGTCTGTAACTAAACTAAGCTTCATTTTTATCATATCTAATCGTACTAAAAAGGATGGCTAAAAGCGCCCAAAAAAGCAGGCTCATAGGAAATACCCCCACCACTTCCTGTCCTAATTCCACAACTACCAAAGCAGGAAGAATGCATATAATACTCTCTACCACTGCTTTATTTGATTGGTTTTCCATTTTCCAGAGGCCTTGTACCCCTCTTAAGAAAGCAATACCATAAATGGATAAAAAGATGATCAGACCGATCCAGCCCAACTCCACGGCAACACGTATAATGCCAGAATCAGGAGGAAAATTGGCAAGAAAAGTACCTGGCGAGAAACGTTGACCCCACGTGCCAGTACTCCCTAGGCCGCCACCAATAGGATGTTTGATGATCCACGGTGTAATCATTTTCCGATTGGCCGATCGGGTTTGGAATGATTTATCTTCCGAGGCTTTAAAAACCGATTGAATACGAAGGATTTGGTAGTTGTTGGTAGGAATAGTGGCTAAAACTACCAATCCAAGAACCATAAAGACGATAGAGTAATAGAGTTTTCTGTTTCTACTGATGAACACTTTGGCAAAATAGAAAATAGGAAGAATGACAAATGAAGCCCTGGTGCCTGAGTAGGTCATGGCCAATAAGCAAACGATTGACACCAATAAGTACCAAGCAATTTTTATAAAGCCCTTTACTTTAAAGGCGTAATTCAATGCCATGCAGCACATAATTGCCATCACAATGCCATATTGTGCAGGACTTCCGATTGGCCCAAAACTTCTCCATCGTCCATCATTGAAGACAAGGTGTACGGTATCATTTCTGAGAATGTATTGCATCTCCCAATCAAAATAGCCGAAGAAGGACTGATAGATACCCCATAAGCCCGCCAGAAATGCAAGGAAAAGAATGTAATCAAATATGCTTTTGGCTTGAGAGGTGCTCTTTACTGAATCCCAAATCATGAAGTAGAGCATCAAATATCCAACGGCCGGTCTGATTACATAAAACCAAGCAGCCCGCGATCCTGCCCACGGATTGACGATCTGCGACAAATTATAGACTATCCAAACCACAAGAACTGTCGTAAGTGGACTTTTCAAAGGAGACCAGTCGCGGTTGAATTGGAACTGATATCCCTTTCCCACGATCATCAAAAGCACCAAAATATCGATTGACATTCCCATTGGGAGTTGTGGGATGAGGCGTAGTGCAACACTCAAAAAGAAGGAAACTGTAACTAAAATGTAGATACCAATCTTAGTTTTCCAAATGGTAGCCAAGACTATTGGTGCTGCCACGCACGCTATAATACTTAGTATGGCTACTTTAAAACCGCCCATATATACCGCACCCGTAACAAGCAGCATAATCGATACCATAATCAATGCTTTAGGCCAGCTTTTCAAGGCATTGCCTTGCATGAGAGCTTCGCTTATTTTGCGATAATTGGTTTTGGTATAGATGGATGTTATCTTCATCTCGTGTGAATAAACTTGCCGAGGTATTTTTCCTTAAGACAAGAAATGGAAGTTGATAAATTGCTGATGAATATTTTTGGTATTCCCACAAAAAGGCTCTTAAAATTATTTCTATCAATTATAGGGCTTGCAACTAACGCCAACGATATGGAACTTAGTAAAAAAGGAAGTGAAATCCAAGATAACTCAGTGTCGAATAGATCTATGACGACCAAGAGAAATGAAGCCACCAATTGGATTGACCTTGGGGGTCTAACCAATGTAAGCCAATAATCCAAGCAACGCCATTTTCCCTCTAAAAGAGCTGATTTTAACAACAACTTGAAGTGAAACAATGCATTGAAATATTGCTCGCCAAACCAGCGGAGCCTTTGTGATTGATAGTTCTGTGTGTCAGCTGTTTTTTCTTCAAACACCACCAAGCTGTCATCAAATGCCGTATTTAAGCGCTCATCATTTGTCAATAGGTTAACCATGAAATTCTTATCAAATCCAGGAGCTTTGGGGTCTAGTCTATGAATCGCGTCTATAAAAAGTGAAGCGTTGATAAGTGCCGCACTTCCACTGATTTCTAAAGTCCCACCAAATACGCATTTTCCTCTGCGCAACATCATGTCATTGTATCTCTCTGATATGGCATCAAAAACCTGAAGCCCCTTTCCGGTCTTAATCGCCTTTCTTACCGCTTGTATAATAGAATATTTATCCACGGGTAATTCACTTAGTCTTTCAAAAAAATCCGTTTGTATGATATTGTCCTTATCTAGAATCATCACTTTGTCTGTATCCTCCACGTCAATGTGGTGATCTGCCAGATACTTCAAAGCATGATGATAACTGTTTCCTGGAAGGTGATCGAAACTGCGCTCTACATAAGGAAAACCAAACTTCGATGCATCTGCAACCAACTGTTTATCTGCATTTTGATAGAGGATAAGTACTTCAATTTGGTGGTTGGAAATAGCCTTTTTTAGCTGCTCTAGGACTGTCAAAAATATACGATCAGGCTTATAAGCTGGCAGAATAACCTTGATGGTTGGGAGTTCACTTTTACCACTATTTACTGGTCGTTTTACTTTGTAAAATGACCCAGCAATAACCATAATGAATGTGTAGAACACAAAAAATAGTAGTAGTCCAGCGAGTATTTGTAATATTAATTCCATGACATCTCTCTATTTAAGATTTTTTTAATGATTAAGCGAAATTTGTTTCTCTTTTTTGGAATCTCCCCAAGGTATGAATCCATGTATTCAGGAAGGAAATTGTTTAATACTACCCCCTGGAAATTTGTTTTTTGTGCTTTATAATTGAGCATAACTCGCTCATCTACTGGAGATTTCACTCTCCCTAATGAAAACTGTAAGAAGCTACAGTCAGCATGTTCAGCTACGATTATTCCATCGTTAGAAAACTGAAGTGGACTAGACGTGAGTATCACTCTATCACAATCAATACCGGCCTCACTTATCTGACGGACAATTTCTTGATCTGTGCCTGTAACCTGTAACACAGAAACCTTTCTCATGTGCCGACCAATGTTCTTTTAAGCATTCAATGATATTACTTGCATCATCATTTGCCGTCAGGCTATTGATGGCTATCATTTTACTCTCACCAATTGCTTTAAGTAGCTTCTTGAGTTCTTCATGTCTAATCAGATCAATAGCTTTGCAGAGAATCTCATCGCTTGACTTTACAGGAATGACAGGAAAAGCGGCAACCACATTTGACTCCATTCTTCTTTCGAAAGTACTCACGTCCTTTATGCTGTTGTCCAACAGATAGAAGATAATGATAAAGGCTGACAACAAAACAAAAACAGCCACCCCACCAGCACCGATAATTATTACCTTTTTAGAAGGTAGCGGCTTTTTAGGAAACTCTGGGTAATCGACCAACTCCAATTTACTACTAGACGCTCCTAATTCCATAGATTCCGACATATTGAGTTTATTCAAAAAGAGAAGGTATGTCTTTTGTGCGGTAGAAATTTCATCTCTCAAGGTAGAAATACTGGATTCAAATGGCGCGAATTTCTTAGAATATTGCTTCACGCGTTCTATTTCTGCATTCACTACCTTCACTTCTTGCTCTAGTCGATTCACATTAATCTTGTGATCGATATATTTCATTGTTAAATCAGTATGAATAAGCCCTGGGTCATACACTGCGTTGTTGCTGAGTTCATTCAGATTAGAGATTATTCCAAGTTGATTTTCTTTGATTACTCTTTGTTGACTCAGTATATCCTCGATGTTGATGCCATCTTGTAAATGAGAGAGTTTCACATCCTGAGCGGTGTACAATTCTTCTTTCTTCCCAATAAATTTTTTATTCTCTTCAATTGTAGATTTAGTGAATTGATCTTCTTTTATACCTTTTTCGATAGAAGCCTCGCCCGATTTTGCCGAGGCGATTTTTATCAATAAGTGGGCTCTGGTGCCTTCCAACTCCACCAAATAGGTTACAATGGCTTTAGTATGCTCATCCAGATTGATGATGTTGTTATTCACCTTTAGGTTTTCGAGCTCTTTCATTTTGATCGACAATTCCAATTTGGATCTTCTCACGAGTTCTTCTATGACGGCTTTTTGCTTTCCAATATTTTTGACGCTGATATGCTCAATTTCCTCTACCATCAGTTCATTCAGGAGATTGCTGAAATAATAGGTTTTACCAGGATGATCATATACAATGGTTATTTTCAAAAAATCGGAGCTATTTACCTTTCTTGTGTCGATCGCATCCAGAATGGCATTCGTGGAAATTTTGTGAAAATCGAAAAAGGCTAGAATCTCTTTAGCAGCATCGCTATTGCCTAGATAAGGCGCTTTTCTATTGGATAGAATATCATCGACAAGTTGTAAAACCTGCTCTTGATTACTGGCGTCCCAAGCGTATGGGAATAAGTCCGATTTGTTGTTGATACTTTCCTCTGCAATTTTGATTTTAAGCTTTTCAATCAGCTTTTTCGATTTGATGATTTCAAGCGTATTTTGAAATTCAGTATAAATCTGTTGTTGGCTAAGCTTTTCACCACTTACGCTGGTACTTTTACCATCAAAGTCAATAAGAAATTTAGATTCAACCTGATACTTGTTGGGTTGCTTTTTAGTCAGTGACCAAAGCATTACCATGGAGCAGATAGGAAGAACGATCAACCAGATCCAGTTCTTTATTAATAGTCGCAGTATTTGAGTGAAGTGTTCCATTATTGAGCCATTAATAATTCAATCTCATATTTCAATTTCAAGACCCGACCTTCCGCTTTTAGCAAATCTTGTTTGCTCTTCATTACTCCCTGGAGCACCAGATTATATTCATTGTTAGAAATTCTCCCTTGCTTGAAGTGCTCATCGGCTATATGTTTGGATTCTTCTGATATCATCAGCTGATTTTCGTAGATGATATAAGACTCCAATGCTTCATGATATTCTAAGAACTTACCAATGGCGTAAATTTTGATTTGTCTTCTATTATCTTCCAGAGTGAGCTCTTTGATGCGTACCTCTTCTTGAGCCTTTTTTGATCTGTTGCCTTGACTCAATATCTCATAAGGGTTGATCAAAAGCGTCAAACTGGCATTTGAGAGCATTGATACCTGAGCTGTACTACCTATATCCTGGGAGGTAGGAGTGATGCTATAGCCAAAAAGATTAACTCCAAAGTTGAGAGAGCGCATCCAATTTTTATTTTCTTGTTTCAGCGCATATTGAGATTGTGATACCATTGCTTCGCCAAGACGAATTTGGTAAGAGGCCTTTAGCACCTTTTCTACCATAGAATCAAGTTTTGATTCACTGAGAAGTAGCGCCTTCACACGCTCCAATTCTTTTCGATTCTCTGTAGTACTTGTAGAGTCAGAAGAATGGCCAAGGCTGACTAGCTGCATGAAGCAAAAGATTGCGACAAGTAAGGAGTGAGGTAACTGTTCTTTTAGCTGTATTCTTTTCATCGATTTGTTGATATTTTCTACTAAAGTCGATGATGTGCCAATCTTATTTTGAGCTTTCCAGCCCAGTTGCACAGAATGGAGGTCGAAAGGAACGAATGGAAAGTTGAAGGAAATGTTGAAAAGAGCGAAAGAGCACCTTGATTTCAAAAACCAGTTTTGTGTTGCACTCGCGGGTCATTCAATAGGAGGAAGAATAAAGCTATCCTTTGTTCCTTTTTAGGTGAACAAAGGATAGCCTACTCAAAATGCCTATAATATCATTTTGAGTCAGAAAGCAAACCATTTGTAAAAAGTAGACCTCTCTACTTCTTATTATAAATTTTGTTTGTGTTTCTATAATTCGACTTTATTACGTACCAATCCTTGTATGAATTGCCATTAGAAGCCGCCCATTGATTGAAGTAATTGTACGCCGTTGAAACGGATTCATTTTCTTCCGGATAGTCGAATGAAACGGGTAGTGATATTCCCCAAGGCAGGTTATCCGTGGTTTTGTAAGGGTTACTCACTGATTTTTCATTTCCGTTGTAGGAGTAAGTGAGGTCTGCTTTATCCGTAGGTGTTCCATCTATCAAGTGAATCTCAACACCACGCTCGCCAGTTTGAAATATAAATGGATTGTAAGGTGCATATCCGAGCGCCTGAATGCTGATTGGTTGCTTAAATTTAATTACCATGTCTATTTCCAGCGGCTCGATGTAGGCATTTTCACTTATGGTATTGGTTTTACTTTGTGCTCCGGACCACACTCTAAAGCCATCATCAAATACAAGAATAACCGCATTATTCTGTCCTAATTCAGTTCCATTCGCAGCGAGCTGTATTTCGTCACTCGCCTCAACTTGTTGTCCACTGATGCTCTCAATCAGGTCAGAAGAAATAGGTAACTCAAAACCAAATCCATTGTGGATTACACCGCCCAGAGCTTTCAATTTGAACTTTGCCCTGATTTCTACTACTTGCTTACTCACATTAGCAATAGACTGAAAATTATTTTCTATAATCATATCGTTTACATCAAAGTCACCTTTGGACGGCCACAGATCTTCGAATGCCAGAGAGCCAAAAACGTTCTCTTCTGGTGTATAGATATCAAAGGCTTTGTTGGCATCATCGGGATAGTTATCATTCTTATCTGAAACACCATCCCCATCCGTATCTACAGAAGTATCGGCTGTCGTTTCTTGCAGATCGTCTATGATGAGTGCGCTAAAGGGATTGGCCGAAACGTAAAACACCGCATCGTTAAAGTCATTGTCTCCACCAGGGCGCGACGTATCTTCAATTCCCAAAAGCAACACTTCACGGGCAAGATCCTTTAATAATACGGTATGGGTACGGTATTGTGGTTGTGTGAAAGTATTGAAGTCTTTATTAGAATATTTGATTTGTGACCTTTCAACAACTGTACCGCCCGACCAGCCCTGTGGCACTAAAAACCATCCAATTCCCGTATTTGCAGAAAAGCGACCAAGCGAAACTTTGTTCCCGGAAGACAAGCCACCACCACTGTGGATGAAAGATGTATTTGGGAATATGACTGTAAGGTTTGCTATTTCAGCTGCAGTAGTTGGTGGATTGTTTAGATCATAGGTATAGTAACCAAGGGTATTTGTCCAACCGGCACCCTCATGTACGAATGTCACCCAAACCTCAGCGGAATCTTTCAATTTTGTATCCGAGCTCACATCATCAGCAAGGTACTCAGGATGATATTGAGGGACGGGATAACTCTCTGGCAATGAATTATTTATTAAGTCCAGCATATCCTGAAAGATGTAGTCATCGATCGGCTCTAGATAATGGGGAACACCCAGATTATCGAATGATCCAAGGAAATTGAAAGTTGCGGCAGTTCTACTAGTTGCTGAGTTGGCAGGATTTATTTGTCCTTGGAGCTGATAGCTGGTCTTACCTCCAATGTTAAGCTCAATATGTTTGCGGCCTTCGAGCACAATCAAACTTTCATTGACCAGCCCGATGTAGGGAGTCTCTACAGAAAGGCTATCTATGTGATTTCCAATCTCACGCGTAAATGCTAGCTCACCATCAGAAGAAGTGATTCCATTTTCCAGCAAATGCTTTTCTCCATTGAAAACCGCATAGATACTCAACGGGATTTTGGTTAATGGCAGGTCTTTATTGTCCTTTACAAAGACAATCACTGAAGTCTCTGCCGTATTCTTAAAATCGAATGTGGCAGGGTAGAGACTTGGAGTCTCTACCGTAATATCATTTTCTAAATCATCTTGGATGATCACATTGCAACTTATTAAGAAGCAGATGCTCAGGGGGATAAGGTAGTTTATTTTAAACATTTTCTTGTTGAATTGCGGCCAGTGGAGTTTTGATAAGTATCCACAAGTCCATTAAAAAATTATTTTTCTGTGCGTAATAAACATCTTTGAGTTTTCGCTCATGAACAGACACGTTGCTTTTGCCTCGATCTGTCACTTGCCAATAGCCAGTGATGCCTGCTGGTGCCATAAAGCGCTGTATGTATTTATCTTCAGTCAATTTTTCTGCTTCATATAGAGGCAATGGCCTATTTCCTACCAAGGACATTTCACCTCTCAACACATTGATCAACTGTGGCAATTCATCGATGCTGGTCTTTCGATGATTCGGCCAACCTTCGTAATTCGTGGATCATTTTTCACCTTGAAGAAGGCTTGCTCTATGTCGTTCTCTTTACTATGAGAAAATTCAGATTCAGAGATAATTTTAAGATCAGATACTCTTACATTGTCACCGTCTGGTGTTTCGTCCGGGATGATCTTAGTCTGGCCAGCATCGCTATTATTTAGTGCATATTGGCTTTGATCTTTCATTTGCGCCACTCGTTTATCCGCATTCACATACATAGATCTGAATTTGAAGAATGGAAAAATCTTATATCCAGTGCCTACTCTGGGTTGATAATAGAATACTGGCCCTTTTGATTCTAGTCTGATCGCTATGATCACAATTAAGAATAGGGGAGACAACAGGAGCAAGATCAGCGTGGCTATCACCACGTCGAAGGCCCTTTTTTGGATTGAAATATTATACCGCATATTGCAATTCTTTAGATTGTGCTTTGAAAAAATTGATTGTTCTGTTTATCCGAGCTTCCAATTCCAATGGATTAAAAGGCTTTTCGATAAAATCAAAAGCACCACGATCGATACAATTAATTCTTTCGTTCATCTCGGTAGATCCAGATAAGACCATCACTGGAACATCAGGACGCATACTTTTCAATTGGTCTAGAATATCCGTTCCGCCAAGATCATTAGGCATATGGTAGTCCGTAATGACACAAGCCGGTTGATATTTTTCACACAGAATATCTGAAATAGCTTCAGACCCCTTGTGGTAGGTTTTCAATTCGTATTTGTTTGAAAGGAAATGCTTAAGAAAATGAACAATCATTTGGCTGTCATCAATTATTGTTATTATAGGTTTCATAGCTTGTCGTATTTTGGGTAACACATTTTTTTTTGCTTTACTGATATTCGAAATTGCAGATGTTACGAGTGACTTGAGATGCAAAAGCGTCAAATGGTCAGAAAAAGAAGTCGGATTGCAAATTGGATAGACGAATGAATTACGGAAAACCTTGGAAAGGGGAGACGATACCTTTTCAATTCTTAAATTCATGATGAAAGATCATAAGAGGAAATCATCTTATCTAACCAAAAGCACTTAGAACATTCAAATCGCTTTTTTCCAGCATCTTGAAATACCGACGATGATTTTCAAAGAAAATATCAGACAACTTTGAATACACTTCTAAGTTGTCTCAAGAAGCCGTCAGTAGACAATACAAACTTATTTCTACTGTCAGCATGCAATTCAAGTAAGCCAGTGGTATGAATTCTAAAAAGGATTTTTGAGATAGTGATCTGGCAATATGCATATAGAAACAGATAATCAGCTAATTATATTATTAAACTTTCAATATATTTTGAAAGTTTAATAATTAGCACTACGTTTGTTCCAGATATGAATTACACAGAAGCAAAACAAAAATTTATTCAGGCTTGGGGAACCTTGGGCTCCAGCTGGGGAATAAATAAAGCCATGGCTCAAATACACGCTTTGCTTTTGATAAATGAAGAACCTCTTTCAGCAGAGGATGTAATGGAAGAGCTTCAAATCTCACGAGGCAATGTCAACATGAATCTCAGAGCACTAATGGACTGGGGTATTGTTCAGAAAGTGAACAAAATAGGGGAGCGTAAAGAGTTTTTTGTAGCAGACAAAGACGTTTGGGAACTAGCTAGACAAGTATCTAAAGAGCGAAGAAGAAGAGAAATAGAACCTATCATCAAAGTTTTAGAGCAGGTTCAAGGAGTGGAGGGAACAGGGAAAGAGGTAGAAGAATTTAAAATGATAACTAAGGAACTTAAAGATTTCTCCTATAAAGTGGACGGAGTTCTTGACAAATTTGTCAAGTCGGATCAAAACTGGTTCTATAAATTGTTGATGAAGCTCTGATATTTTTTTTCATTATACTTTCAATATTTTCTGAAATATATGAACTAATTGAATTTTTAACTAAATCATATAACTTATGAACTATTTCATTATTACTTATGCCATCTATGTATTCATGACCATCGCACTCACTATTTGGGTTGCCAACACACTTTTTAAAAATGGTCGAATATTTCTTGTAGATATCTTTCATGGAAATGAACCACTAGCTGACAGTGTCAACAGATTGCTAGTCGTTGGATTCTACCTCATCAATGTCGGATATGCCGTCTTCACATTGAAAATATTGGGTGAAGTACAGACAGTGCAAGCAGTTATAGAAACGCTCAGTGTTAAGATAGGAGGGATCATCTTGATTCTTGGGGGAATGCATTTCTTTAACCTGTTTGTCTTTTTCAGATTAAGAAACAGAGCTAAAAATGAAGCGCTAGCTGCCGGCTAACTATGAAAAATCTACATTTCTATATTCAATGTATCATGCTGCTTTTAGCACTCAGCCTTGCTATTCAGATTCCATTCCATTCTGATCTAATCGGATATGTCATTATGATTGAATTTTTTATTGGGGTTTACCAACTTGGAATGAGCCTTATGCTGCGAGCCAAACTCTCACGAAAGTCAAACTTGCTGCAAATACATTTCTTCAGCGCATTGGCCTATCTATTGACGCTTGTAGCATTAGGTATTGTAAGCCCTGATTGGATGGATGAATGGTGGCCTTATGCCCTGTTTGTTTGTCCTTGGGGGCTGGCCATCCTTTTTTTAGTCGCTATTGATGAATTAGAACGTACTAGACACTATCGTTTATGAAAAAGATAATCATAGCCGGAGGAACCGGCTTTTTAGGAAATATGCTAAGCAATTATTTCTCAACGCGTAATTACCAAGTTGTTGTTCTCAGTAGGAAAGAACATCAAACTGATTCTAACATTAAGTACATCAAATGGGATGGACAAAACCTAGGCGATTGGAAAAATGAACTCGAAGGAGCGAAGGCGCTAATTAATCTTTGTGGTAAATCAGTTGACTGTAGATACACTTCAAAAAATAAAAAATTGATCTATGATACACGGTTAAATTCAACTAAGATCCTTGGCAAAGCCATTATGGAATGTGAAAATCCCCCGGCCGTTTGGATCAATTCCTCTTCAGCAACGATCTACAGACATGCCGAAGATCGTGATATGGACGAGGATACTGGAGAAATTGGAACTGGATTTTCCGTAGATGTATGTCAGCAATGGGAGAGAACCTTCTTTGATGGGATTACACCCAACACCCGCAAAGTGGCACTAAGGATCGCCATCGTCCTAGGTAAAAATGGAGGCGCACTACAACCATTAAAAAATTTAGCTAAAATTGGATTTGGAGGAAGACAGGGGAGTGGTGATCAATATTTCAGTTGGATTCACGAAACGGATTTTATCAATACTGTGAACTTCGTAATTGAGAACGAGGATTTGTCAGGGGTTTACAATATTTCCTCACCCAATCCCATGAGAAATTTTCAATTTATGAAGCTTTTAAGAAAAGCCATAAATATTCCTTTTGGCATACCTATGCCTAAATGGATGCTAGAAATGGGCGCCTTGATCATTAAAACGGAGACCGAACTTATACTGAAAAGTAGAAGAGTTGTTCCCAAGAAGTTGGTAGCACAAGGGTTTAAATTCCAGTTTCCAAATCTTGAAACAGCGTTGCGTGATTTAGTACTTAACAAAATCTGCAACTATTCAGAGTATTAAAAGTTAATTTCAAGCCACGATATCGGGGCGAAATATCAATAGCCACGTGTGGTTATTGAGTAAAGACAGGCTGGTTTTGGCGTTATTTTTGCTTTTTCGCAAAAATCATGACAAAACTCTGTTGCATCAAGGTTTAACCTCTGAATAGTTACCAAAATCTAGAGAACATGAATTTCTTGAAAGCAGAATGGCGCAAATTAGCGATCGCCAATTATGAAGTGCAACCATCGCTACTTAGCAAATATCTTCCTCACGGCACAGAAATAGATTTGTGGGAAGGCAAGTGTTATGTGAGTCTGGTAGGCTTTATGTTTCAAAATACAAGACTTTTAGGAATCCCAATTCCATTCCACCGTCATTTTGAGGAAGTGAACCTTCGATTTTATGTACGCTATTGCGATCATGGCCATTGGAAAAGAGGAGTGGTGTTTATCAAGGAAATCGTTCCGAAACCCGCGCTATCATTTGTTGCAAATCAAATCTACAAGGAGCATTATCAAACCATGGAGATGTCTCATTTATGGGAACATCATTCGGGTAATTTAAGTGTTGAATATGCTTGGAAATTGGGCAATAATGAGAATAAATTCAAAATTGAGGCCAATGCAAGTCCGATAGAAATCCCCGAGAATTCGGTGACTGAATTTATCACAGAACACTATTGGGGCTATACCAAAGTGGATAATAAAAGCACTTTTGAATATGAAGTAGTACATCCCAGATGGAAAGCTTACGAGGTGTTACAGCACGATATTTCTGTGGATTTTGAATCGGTCTATGGAAATGATTTTAAAATCTTATCAAATCAATCACCAACCAGTGTGATGCTAGCCGAAGGCTCAGAGATTGTTGTTAAAAATAAAAGAAGGGTTTAATGGCAAAACATGGCCAAATAATAGAACTACACACCGAAATCAACGCGCCCATTGATCGATGTTTTGATCTATCAAGAAGCATTGATCTTCATAAGATTTCTACACAGCATACCAATGAAGAAGCCATTGCAGGTGTGACTTCTGGTCTTATTGATCTCCACGAAACGGTCACATGGAGAGCCAGGCATTTTGGAATCAGGCAGACACTAACTACGAAAATCACCAAGTACGAACGTCCAGCTTTCTTTGTAGACGAAATGCTCAGTGGGGCATTTACACGATTCAGCCATGAGCATCATTTTGAGGTACTTCAAAATGGAATGACGCTAATGACGGATAGATTTGATTATCAATCGCCATTAGGAATCTTAGGAAGACTGATAGATGTAATCGTGCTAAAGCGATACATGACACGCTTGCTCGAAAAAAGAAATCAGACAATCAAGGAATTTGCTGAGACCGATAAATGGAAGTTGGTCTTATTATAGCCCCCTGGGCAAACTAGAACCCGGCCAACATAGAACATTCACAAATACCATTGGACTACATGTATGGCTTAACCAACCCTTATAAACCTACCACTCATCGAACTAGCACCGTCCGCACCTTGGTAAACGACTAGTTTTAAGAAAAAAAGCGATGAGAGATATATTGTTAAATGGCGTTATCCTATTCATTATCACCTACTTATTATATAGTATTGTTTTAAAGCTTCTTGAGATCCTCGAGCAAAAAAAGCACAAAACGCAAGCATTAAATGAGGGCGACTTGCCCGAGGTAAGGTTATTGATTAGACCAAATAGGGAAAGAGCTCATACCGAAAAAAAGATGCATATGGCTGTTTCCATGGAATTTGCAAATGCCGAAAAATAAGTTGCGAGCTATTCTCTGACTATCCAGTACTGTCCGAACAAAAATGCTCATGGCATCCTAATTTTTTAGTTTTGGGATTATTCGATCAATCACAAAACACAGAGGCTTACCATGAGCGGGACAAAGTTTTCAACAAAATCCGAGAAGCCCTTACTTGGGCAAATACTTGGTCTCATTCCGGTTTCAGTACTAACCAAGTCCATAGAGGCACATATGTCTGACAAGCATTGTCACAAGTATAAGAAGTATGATCAATTGGTATCCATGATGTTCGGACAGCTAAACAAATTCCATAGCCTTCGTGAAATCGCCCAGGGAATCAGTATAAGTCCAAAGTTTTTAAAAGACATAGGTCTGGAGCAGAGTCCAAGAAGCGTATCAAATCTGTCGGTTTACGATAGAACAATCTAAAACCATTTACTTACCTTTAGTCCAAGTAATACAAAAAGGTAATCAAGCGAATGAGTGATCAAAATAGCAAGTCAGGAGTAATTGTAGTCCTAGTGATGCTAGCAGTATTGGTAGGAGGAGCATCATGGTATTGGTTCACGTATAGGCCTAAGCAGGAAGCAAAAGAGAAAGCGCGTTTAGAGCAAATGGCAAAAGAAGAAGCTGAAATCAAAAGAAAGGAACTGGCGGTACAGGATACCGTGAAATACAACAAATTGATTGCAGATGCCAATGTGGAGTTTGGCTTGGAAAATTGGAAACTAGCACAATCCCTATACACAGAAGCATCGGTGGTCTTTCCAAATGAACAATATCCTAAGGATCAATTGGCACTAGTCAAGATAAAACTAGATGAAATAGCCATACTGGAAGCCAAAAGAAATGCAGGCATAGTGGAGACCGTTTCTTTCGCTACCAATAGGTATTATATTATCGTATCCAGTAGTATAGATGATGATTTGGCGATGGATTATGCCAACAAGTTGGCTAAAGAAGGAAATTTCATAAAGATCATTGCGCATGAAACAGACAATCTCATTTATTACCGAGTGTCTGTTGGTGACTATGATACCCGAGAACAAGCCGAATCGGCTTTAGCATCTTACAGTACATATAGCAATGGGGTTTGGGTATTAAAATATTGATTCCATCAGTGGGATAAAATAATGTCGCCCTTTCAGGGCTTCAATATAGCACTCATATATCACTCTGCTCTCCTACATCATCCCTTCGGGATTAAACGATTAGTCCTGAAGGGACAGAGTATTAAAGGGGTGGAAGAATTAAAGGGGTGGATGCTCCCCAGAAACGATGTAATACGATAGATGGAAGCATTCCATCACTTATTTTAGGACATAACAACAACAAACAAAAAGAAAACCCCTGAAAGCCTATCTTTCTAGGGGTTTTGGCATGATTGAATCAGGCCATTAGCTCGCCAGCTCAGTACTGCGTGCCTCCAACTGGCTTTTCAGGGAATTGCTCTCGGTGATCTGCTGATCAATCAGGGAGACTTCCATCTCTTTTTCCAACAGCGCCAGCACCCCAATGGCGCTGAAACTAGTCAAGAAGGAAAATGAAACAGCGTTGATTCAGAGAAAGCTTGAAATAGCGCTGAGTAAAGTTTAATTACTGTGATACTTCGGTAACGTTATTTAACCTATTCTATATTAGGGTTTTAACGCTTTGAAGAGATGCGCCTTTCAACATCTGCAAATTGCGTTTGATCTATTGAAAATCACGCGCAAACCCGACCAAGCATACTACTTCTGATACTCTATTTTCAGAATTTTCCATACAAAATCACCCATTTTGGTATTAACTATCGCTTCATCTCCAACAGTTTTATCAAGAAGCGCTTTAGCCATTGGGGAGTCCATAGAGATATAATCTTTGTTACCTATTAACTCTTCGTAACCAACAATACGAAAACGGTTTTGGAGACCTTTCTTTTCGTTTCTAATTTCTACCCAAGCACCAAAACTCACTTTTCCTTCTTGGCTGGGGTGATAGTTAATAACTTTAAAGTCATCAATGCACTTAGTCAAATAACGAATACGATTATCTATTTCTCGAAGACGTTTTTTGTTGTAATGGTAATCGGCATTTTCTGAACGATCTCCCAAACTTGCGGCCCATGTAACCTTAGCGGTAGTGTCTGGACGTTCAACTCGCCACAAGTGATCATGTTCTTCCCTTAATTTTTGTAAGCCTTCGGAAGTAATCATTTGCGAGCGATTGAGTTTTGGTAGCGTTGATTCCGGAATTTTTCGTCTCATAATAAATGATCTTGTTTTGAAAACTTTCGCAAGATAATAGAATGATGGATAGCTTGTTTTTGCAGAACTTATTTCGGTCTGACCGTGCCAGTGATTTCGGCGATATGGTGCAGCGGCTACTGAAGCGTCGGCCCGGTTAATAAAACGACTAATTATATAACTCGGGCGGATAGCCATCAATTGGAATCCAAAAAGCAAACAACAGATGCACTTGGCACATAATATAGAATGATTAAGCATGGGCGCACGGCTAGTGATTCGTGTGAGGGACTGGCCGTCCGCAATATGGATTTGTTTTAACGCGCGCGGCTAGCGATATAATCGAACGATCTACAACAGACGAGCTGTATATAGATCTGATTATATGTTAACCAGCAAGCTGGCCACAAATCCATATAGTTATGTTATATAATGTCCTGCGTTATGTTAATATAGCTTTGGCGCCCGGCTAGGGTTCAGGGCGGGATTAATAGTTTAGTGGGAAGGCCTTTTTCGTCCTTAAAAGCAGTCACTTCATTTCTTGGTACACACGAGCACTCTTTTGACATTTTTGGCAGGAGGGAAGGGTTGTGTATGCGGACTTATAAGAGGTTAGACTTATTCTTTGTTTTGCTATTGTAAGCATTTAGTCTTATTATTACACCAATAGTATGATTATTTAAGGGAATTGATATTATGGCTACTATTAGAAAAACAATAACTTTTACTGATCAGCAAGATAAATGGATTAAAGCCCAAATAGCTGCTGGGGAATTCACAAATGATAGTGAGTATCTACGTCATCTTGTACGACAAGATCAGTCGAAAAACACCAAATTTTCTACTTTAAAAGCTGCCATTGCAAAAGGTCTTGAAAGCGGAATAAGTGACAGCACCATCCCTGATATTATGAAAAAGGTAGAGGATAGTATGAAAGCAGATGGGCCTCTATAAACTTTCCAAAGAATGTGAGATTGATATTTCAGAGATGTATGAATATGGAATTGAAAAATTCGGATTAATTCAAGCTCAAGAATACTTGATTGGTCTTCATGATCTTTTTCAAACTTTAACAGAAAATTCCGGAATAGGTAGAGATGCATCTGAGTTCTATCCATCTCTAAAGCGATTTGTTTACAAATCTCATATGATTTTTTACCTCCAGTCTGACTCAGGAATATTTATTGTAAGAACACTTAGCCAAAGTATGGATTAAGAACGTCATTTGACTTAATCTCATCCCTGAGACCACAAAATATCAAATTGATAATAATTCACAATCGACTTTGCAAATTGTCTCCAAAATTTATTGTAATTGCCGGCCCAAATGGTTCTGGAAAATCCACAACCAGCCAAAAAATTCTAGATCCATTTAAAATAGAGGCATTTGATTGGGATAAACAGTTTCAGTCCAAATGGAAGTCATTTGATTTTGATCCAACAGTGGTCGAATGTATTCGTGATGCGGTTAATACTGAATTTAAAGATCATTTACGATCTGCGTTCAGCAATAACAAGTCCGTCGCTTACGAAACCAATTTCCATTCCAGAAGATGCCCGCAAGCACGGTTGCGTGACCCCATCTCCACGACCCTGATACAAGACGTTATATATAGCCTTTAAACCCGTTTTAGTTTTCGATGATTAGCTTGAATGCCTTTTTAATGCCTGGAATGTGTAAATAATAGATCCCTGTACGGTAAGCCGGCAATTCTAGGTACTCATTTTCTACCACGATCTCATCCAATTTTTGACCTTTTATGTCAGAAACAAAAACTACTTCGTTTTTTAATCCTTCGATTATCAGATGTCTACTGGTTGGATTAGGGTAAATGGTCAAAATATGATCATCATTTCCATTTCCTAAGGGGGGTAATGGAGTTTCAGTAGTAACGATGTTTTTATATACGACCCTGTCTGTGAATCCATATTGACTGATAGCGGTTATCCTGACACTATAGGAAGTACTGTGTTCCAGTCCGGAGGCTTTGAAAACGGTATCTTCCACCAGGATATCGTTATAGCTTTCCAGGATTGAGGAAAACAGGGTATCTGCTGCCAGGTCCAGTCGATAACCTATGTGGGATTCGCCTTCTATTTCCAGAGTAAAACTGGTTGTATCTACATCCAGGACTCGCACTTCATCAACAGGTCGCGGAAAATAGATGGCTACTGTATCTGAGGAAGTGGCGAGATCCAGCGGGCCAGGAATAATAAAGTATTGATACCTTTCACCTGCTGTAACATTTTGATCTACAAAAAGTGTGTCGGTGGTAGTGGTTACTTGCATAGTGGTATCAGCATCTTCACGGTAGACCAGGTATTCAATATCCTGGCCGGATGATGACCAGTTGATCGTCAGTTCGGAAGAGCCCTCATGTGAGAAATAAATAGTTGAAGGAGAGTCATTGATGATAAAATCCGTCAGCGGACGATAATATAATCCATCGTAGGAAACTGTGACAAACAGGGTGTCATCACGGGTAATCGCGTCCATAATGGTGTTGGTTGGAAAGTCAAAATTCATTTGGACTTCCTTCCAGGTAAAGCCATCAGGGGAAAAAACCACTTTGAAGTTGTTATAATAGGTGGAGTTAGCCAGATAACCCACTTCAATGTCTATCAGGTTATTGACGAAATCGTTTTTGTAGACCAGAGAGTCTTCCGTTCCGGATTTACTCAGGAAAAAGACCCCTTCTTTGGTAGACTCTCTGGTGATCAGCAGTGCTCCATCGTTAGGTCCTTCGATCATTTTGGTGTAGTTCGTACCTTCATTGACCAGTTGCCATTCAGCCCCTCCGTTATCGGAGAAGTACAGGTCAGGTGATAACAGGAAGACACCACTGTCTGTTTCTACCATTTCCCGATGAAAAGCATTGCTGGTGTTGATGCCCAAGTTGGAGGTGTTCCATGTTTGTCCGTCATCAGTGGAGCGGTACATGGTAGATAACGTGGCTGTCAGCAGCACTGTATCTACTTTGGAAAAGGCTTCAATTTCCTGGCTGTCGCGATGCAGGCTGGTCCATTTTTTATTGTCTTTATCATACCGGAATAACCCATCGATGTAGGTTCTGGGGTTGGCATATAGCTCTCCATCCAGAAATTTGAGGGTTTCGATCTCAGAGCCTTCGGTAGACAAATAAATATAGCGGGGCAGGTCTTTGTTGAGAGGTGTCCATTCTTTGAGATCCTGGCTGTGATAAACGCCATGACTGGTGCCCATATAATAACCGGTGCTGTCATTGATGATGTCAAATATCTTGACAAAGGAGAGGCCGTCTACTGCACGTTCCCACGTGAGCCCCAGATCCTCTGAGACATAACCGCTGGAGTAGCGAGCCAGCGACTACTTCGCTTGTACCTCTGGCCAGCACATTGAGGTTTTCATCCAATGAAGAGATCAACTGAATGGAATCTGTGAGATAAGCATACATGTTTTTAGTGGAGATCATGTAGAGCGTATCATTCGAATAAAAGAAATCCAGAATGGCACCGCTTATCGATCCTATCTGGCTGTAGGCGCTGGTGGTAGTGTCTACGCGCGCTTTTTTTACCGCGCCATTAGCGATCAGCAGGAAAGTGCTGTCATTAAGAGCTTCAAAATTGGTAGCACTCTGCCCATGGACCAGTTTCCAGGTGTTGGAATCCGCCTGGTAATAGTAAAGGCCACCGGTGCCACCGGCATACAGCGTATCAGAGATGACTTTAAACTTTCTAAAGGTGATTGGGTTATTGGTATCTGTCCAGGTGACTCCATTATCTGAGGTTTTGTGTGTGCCGTTGGAGGCGGAGACGAAAAGCGTATTGCCATGCGAACCCATGCCATAGAAGGTCAGGTTAGTCAGGTTGGCGTTAGACCAGGAAATGCCATCACTGGAGCGGACCAGCTCGTCATAAATGTTAGTATTACGGTAACAGAAGAAATAATCCCCGTGGGCGTGGAGGCCCTGAATTTCTTTTTCATTTCCGATACGGACCCATTCAGATTCACCTTCCGCTTTGGTATACGTGCCGTTATTAAAAGATGCGGCATAAAAGACTCCATCTTTGTATGCCAGGCCAGTGAAGTCAACACCACGTGGTGCGTCCCCATATTTTGTCCATTGAGCAAAGGCTGTGATAGCCAGAAGTAAAAATGAGGAGATCAGGTAAATCTTGAATTTCATATTAGGCGTTTAAATCGTGAAATAGAAGGGGTAAAAAGAAAGTCGCTGCAAATTAACACAATAAAGCACAAACTGAGTCACAATTTCAGCTGGGGCTTTTTGTCAAAAGAATCACCAATTGGAAATGTATAAGTGATTCGGTCAATAAGCGGTTTATCATTTTTCTCCTACAAAGCAGGATCCTCCCGATATTCAAAAGTAGATCAGAAAAATTCGTCTTCCTCAGCAATGAGTTACTCTTGGTCTGAACTCCGTCCACTTTTTGTTCAGGGCTGCAACATGCGCCTTAGCGCAAAAGAGCGTTGGCAAAAAAACTTTATCAGTCGTAGTGGCTTAGGGCGGCGTGGGTCGGCAGACCTGGCCTTGGATAATTGATCTTCACAAGAACGGGAACAACGAAAGCTAACTGAGCTACGAGCGTGCCACACGCCAAACCACCAGAGACCAAGAAACCGATAACGAAATAAATACCTGTGCATAATAAATAAAGTATAAAATGATACTCTGACAACCACGCCAGAGAAAGCGGTACAATCGGTTGGACTGAGGCAAATGCAAGAGGAAAAGCTGGTTTACGGTGCGGTGGGATTCGTGTGTTGGCTAAATAAGCTTTGATTTATTTTACTCTTGCATTTCCCGAACCAACAACCGAAACTTTTCTTTTCGCTGTGTGTGGGACTACCATAACCATAATTCATATGTACCAATATTATGTAAATAGAGTTTCAGAGAATTGATCTATCCTAACCCTTTCAACAATCAATTGACGGTTGTTTCTGAAAAAGCAGATCGATTTGAGCTTTATTCTTTGTCAGGATTTGTGGTACGGAGTGAGGCCATATCCAAAGCAAAAGGAATAACCAAAATTAATGTTTCTGCACTTAAATCTGGCGTGTATATTCTTCGATTGTATTCTGGAGGAGAACATTATGATCATAAGTTGGTTAAATATTAAGTAGTGTCTCTAAGAAAACGTAGTAATTGCTGCTATGTTTTTGATTTAGTAGGTCATGAGGTCAGCCCATCAGGTATCTTCAATGGAATGTATTGAATCAGATCAACGGAAATCCGTTTTATCACAATTAACAATATTATGTTAAGTTGAATCTCAGCTACTCCCAGGTGGGCAGGCAGGGCAAAATCCTGGGCGTGGGTTGGCCAGTGCGTTGGACAGGTGATTATTTTGCCTAGAGTTTTTGAATACTTTTGGGCCAATGCCAATTGCAAAGCACTCATGAACACCATAAGGAAAATAACAAAGGAGTGAACTAAAAGGATTTGCCTGCCCGGCACGAGGACATACAGCGAATGCATGTAAAGACAAATAACTTATGAGCCTTAGAAACTGTCTGCAAAACTCAATGAGATTCTCACGTCATCTACAGCTTATCAGCTGAACGATTCCTCAGAATGACGTTCTTAATAATGGCTTGTGCAGTGAGCCAAACAAAGCGTTGGCCAGCATGTGTTTTAGAGTCAAAATTCTAAGTGCTGAGATTAGCGTATTTGAAATCAAATCAATCATTGAGACGGATAATGAAAAATAGAACGAAAATCTTTGCCTGAGATTCTCTTTGCTTTGGGTTGTTGATTGCGCCTTAGCGCAAAAAGAGCGTTGGCAAAAAAACTTTATCATTTGAGGTGGCTTAGGGCACGGCGTGCGTTGGCAGACATGGCCTTTGGATAATTGATCTCACCAGCAGCGCACAAAATTCATTAAGTAACATAGTCGCTGCGTTATCGAATGAGTTGAGGCCAGGGCTTGAGCGATGGCGCAGCGGCTATTTACACATAACATCTAATTATATAACACGGGCGGAATCCAAAAATCAAACTAAGGAGCAGTACATGAACAAATTCGCTGGCTACTGCCAGCTAAGGCTAGCTACCGGCATATAATATAGAATGTATAAGCATGGGCGCACGGCTAGTGATTCGTGTGAGGGACTGGCCGTCCGCAATATGGATTTGTTTTAACGCGCGCGGCTAGCGATATAATCGAACGATCTACAACAGACAAGCCTGGCAGGCCGCACTGTATATAGATCTGATTATATGTTAACCAGCAAGCTGACCACAAATCCATATATTTATGTTATATAATTTATATTATGTTAAGTAGTATGTTTTGAAACCTCTACTCTCACAGCTTTTCCCTATAAATGCTACAACAACATAAAACAATCATCTGTCGTATCTTTAATCATTATGACTCTACAACTCCCTGTTCGCAAACAAACACTCCGACTAGCTCTTGGCATTTTAGCTTTGATCATTCCCGTTGCTCTGACAGTTACCTTGCTCGTCATCCCAACCAACAATTTGTTGCTGGCTTCTGTCACTACACACCTCCATACAGAACTACGACTCCTAGCAATCATTCTACTCCTTATTTACAGTTTGATCTTTGTCCTGTACGCCGTGAGCTATTCTAAAGGTCGCCCGGCATTATTGGTTTCAGCAGTGCTGCTGTTGGCTATCGTTATTCTACCTGTGGATGAACCATATGTCAATGCCTGGACTGGTTACATTCAGCAGATGCTTTTTATCCTGTTTCTTGCTGTTCTTGGCTGGCACTTACGCTACACGTTCAATCTTCCATTGGGCTTTCCAGCACTAACCAAAATCGGCACAGTCATATGGATTCTGGATTTGGTGCTTCTTATTTGGTTGGTTGTCTTTCCATCGATTTGGCCTCCATTAGGATTTCTATTGGAAACCATCATACTCTGGCTATTTTCAGCAGGCATTTTTATCAGACATAAGATCAATAAAAAGCTCGGTGGATAATTCAAGCATCCATACTGCCTGATCAACCAATCATCTAGCAATAGCTGCAACTTGTCGATATCATGCACATGCCTGATTTGGCCATACGTACATTCGTATAAAATAACCCTATAACACACCAGAGTCATGATAGACATAACCACTCTCGAAAAGAAAATTGCTCGTTTGTTTTTCACAGCCAAACATATCCAGCTCCATGATATCGACCCTCTTTTGAATGAGGATTTTGAGCATCAATTGCAGGAACTGAAACAGAATTATGGCCAGTACCTCAACGATATCTTGTTTGACATCTATGATGATTATTGTGAAGATGATGAATGCCCGGACATTATAGAATTTTTAACCTCTAATGTGGTCACAGTACATCCAGATGACGTCTTGTCAGGAGAGGCATTTTTACAAATGAAAACCGATCCGTTGCGAATTGAATTGTACGATTCCACCAATCAGTTCAAAGAAGTACTCTGGAAAGTGGCCTAATTTTTCAAGACCTTAATTGAATTAGCAAGGCTGTAATTACCTTGCGCCTGAGTACGTTTCTTCTCCGAAATCCACCGTGCCCGTGAGCCCTGCGTGTACTTAAATGCCAGCGGTGCTGCCGTAAGCTCCAGAATATGTCGTTCGGCAATTAAGTATTTCGCTTCTATTCGAACATACGGTGTGATATGCTGATCCTGAAATCATCCGTCAAAGAAAATAGCGTCCCTTTATTATCTGGTCTATTAGCGTATCTCACATTGTTGTAGCCATTCAGGCTGCTCCGCTTTCTGCTGTGATGGTCAGTTGTGCCCATCCGTAGCAGATTAATGCTTCTGTCCGATGCATTTATGATCAAAACAAATAGCTAACTCCTACAGCAGCGAAATGTATCAGTGAAAAATTGTAAACCTGATCTACATCAGCTCCACCTTCTATAATTCTATAACCAAAGCGATAACTCAAGCCGGGCTTCCATAGACTGTGGTTCATCCCCACAAACACATCTTCGGCTCTACCTTGCGGACCTACAAGCGCATCACCTTTCAGCACCAAGATGAAAAGCATTGGTCGCACGATAGCGCACATCAAAACTCACCAGTGGCACAAAACCCAAATCTGTGGTCTCTTCTGATTTATTTCCTTGCGTCAGCGCGATGCGCGCATCTCTCATAAGTACCGATGCTCCAAGCACCCACACGCCATTTCACAGCATCTGCTACCAAATACCGATAACTCAGTCTGTACGTGTTGAATTCATAGCGCGCATTGACACCCGCACCCTGAGTACGTTTCTTCTCCAAAATCAACCGTGCCTGTGAGTCCGGAATAGTCAAAGGCCAAAGGTGCTGCTGTAAGCTCCACATTGTGTTTTTCAGCAATTTGGTATTTGGCCTCTATACGAATGTATGGTGTAAGGTGCTGATCGCTAAAATCATCAGTCAAAGAAAATAGCGTCCCCTTGTTATCTGGTTTATTGGCAAAACGCACGTCATTATAGCCATTTAAAGCTGCTCCGCTCTCTGCCGTAATGGTCAGTTGCGACCATCCGTAGCTCATATATTGATACCATCAACAAACTAAAAATTGAATATTTCTTCATCATAATCGTGTTTTACAAGTTTGAATTTCTTCTCACATTGTTCAAACACCGTTCTAAACATATCACTTTGGTCACTAAAACGTGAAAATTGTTATTAAAGCTATTTAAAGGCATTTCATTACGCTAATTCCACTTTCCCGAGCAATCGACCATTGCAATTGTTATTTTGTATTCGTAGAGAAATTTCTACACTTAAATGTCTCATGTGCTCTGACTTCCCCATTTGATCTAGCTGAAATACGTGGTGTAGCTTAAATCCATCGTTGGTATCATTTTTTCTTATAGGCGAATACAAACTCAAACAATCGGTCATAAAAACCAGACACGAAACGGGCTATAAATGAAACAGACATACTATTTACTTTTGATCATACTGATAATGACAGGGTGTGCTAACACCAAACACTTGCCAAAGCTGTCACAGGAACGTAAATCCCTACCGGATTCGTTGTGGGCTTTGCCCTCTAAATCCATCAAACCAGAAGTGTTTTTTATGGTGCCGGAGACGTACGACCTGGCAAAAATACCTACCAGTGACGGTTTCAAAAGATCACGCTACTATGACCATATAAAACAACAAATTGACTCTATCTATACACTAAGAAATTTTACACCTATATGGCTCAATGGCCTGCGCGGCTATAAGGAAATATGCGAAGAAGCCCTTTTGCAGCTACAATCAGCGTATTTGCATGGTCTGGATCCGGAGGACTATCAGGCTGCTGAAATCAGGCAAATGTTGTCGGAAGTGCTCAAAACAAAGAAAATTCCTCTGGAACGCTACAAAACCATTGAACTCACACTGACGGCACACTATCTCCTCTTCAATTATGACCTGATCAAAGGTCGTGTCAACCCTTATAAAATAAGTAAATACTGGTTTTACCTTGACAAAAAAGCAGATGTCACCTCCAGTATTGCCGAGCTGTCATCGTCTAAAGATTTAGAAAAACACTTTGCAGCCATCATTCCAAAAACAGATGGCTATCAGCAAATGACCAGACAGCTGGCCTACTACAGACAAATCAAACAAAATGGTGGCTGGCCAGGCATTTCCCCTTGGTCTTCTAGCTATGTATTAGAGCCAGACAGCCTTGACCCTTTCGTTCCGCTCATTCGTGAAAGACTGAAACTCACAGAAGTAAACATTTTGAAAAGTGCACCTAAAGATTCACTCAGATATGATGCCGAGCTTACTTCTGCAGTCAAGCAGTTTCAACACCGTCATGGATTGGAAGTAGACGGCCGCATTGGTAGCAACACCGTCGAGTTTATGAATATTTCGGTTAGCGAAAAAATCAATCAAATGCTGCTCAACCTGGAAAGAATGAGGTGGCTTCCCTCCGATTTTGGAGAGGACTTTGCCATGGTGAACTTGCCAGAATATAAACTCAAAGTCTATAAAAACAGAAAAGTGGATTTAGAAATGCGCGTGATTGTAGGCAAGAAAACTACAAGCACACCCATATTTCAAGACACACTAAAATATATCGTTTTCAGCCCGACATGGACTGTGCCTATGAGCATCAAGTCCACTGAAATGCTAGCCAAATTGCTCAATAGTCCAACCCATTATTCCGCAGATTTTAAATTTTATAATGGATGGGATCTCAACGATGAAGTGAATCCCGCCAATGTTGACTGGACAAAGTATTCGGAAAGTCATTTTCCTTTCACCGTAGTGCAGCAGCCTGGACCAAAAAATGCATTGGGATTGGCCAAATTTATAATGCCCAATGACCTGAGTATATATATGCATGATACACCTACAGATTACCTGTTTGAAAGAAATGAAAGGGCATTTAGTCATGGTTGTATTCGCTTGGAGAAACCCGATGTGTTGGCAGAGTATTTTTTGAGAGATCAGCAGGGTTGGGATATGGCTGCCATAAAAAAGGCGATGAATAATGACAAGCCTATCAGAGTAGATTTAACCCATGCCTATCCTGTTTATTTGATCTATCTCACCGCATTTGTAGACGAACTGGGCTTAGTGAATTTTAGAGAGGATATCTATGGTTATGATCTTGAGCAGATACAAAAATTGAAAAAACAAAAAATCTCACTATGAGCAGATTCATTAAAAATAGTTGGATTGTATTCGTCTTTATTCCTCTTCTGATCTTTGGACAGGACAAAGGCTTTATGGTCAAATTTAAGAATGAAGTAACTCCCTTCACTCCCATGGCTCTCTTTGTGAGTCCTGGCGAAGAAGTTTCTTTGGAAGCGGTTTTCATTCAAGACAAAGACACTTTTCAAATCCAATCAGAAAGGGGTTTAGTCACAAGGATTGAGGATGGAAAATGGTTGTGGAAAGCCCCTTATGACAAGGGCATTTATACGGTGAAAATTATTGCTATCAATAGGCTTGATACGATTACATTCAATTGTATGGTGATGGTACCTATGGAACAGATGGTGAATGGAAAAATTAATGGCTACCGAATAGGTGAATATCCTTCATCCTCAAATAAACATTACCCCGTACCTAAAGGATTCATTGAGGTAACGAAGGAAAATGAAAACACCCTTGTGAGCCCAAATTATCGGCTGAAAGATTTTTTGTGCAAACAGGCAGGTGACTATCCAAAATATGTCATACTGAGAGAGCGAGGAATCATCAAGCTGGAAACAGTGCAGGCCTACCTTCAAGATAGAGGCTTTGATTTTGATAGATTTAGCTTTATCAGTGGCTACCGAACACCCCATTATAATGCTTCCATTGGCAATGTAAAATACAGCCGACATGTATTTGGTGATGCTTATGACATCTACATAGATAGGGACAATGACTACAGAATGGATGACTTGAATGGAGATGGAGTGTACAATAAAAAGGACGCCCAATACCTATTTGAAATAATTGACAAACTTCATGACCAGCCATGGTACAGCCCTTTTATTGGTGGGCTTGGGTTGTATGGTGCCAACTCTCGACATCCAGCGTTCCTACATATGGACAGCAGAGGGTTTAGAGCTAGATGGGGAAACTAATATTATTAGTATTTTTAAGTTAAAGTAAAGCTTTAAGCAGTTTAATGCTTTGTTATAAATACCTATATTACAGTGAGTTATGAAAATAAGTTAAATCTTATGAGTATTCGAAAGCACCTGACAAAGTGTCCGGATTAGGTTCAATGCATTCGATCAGGTCGAGCTTCCAAACCCTCTAAAATCTTGGCTTCCTCTAGCAAAAACTCCTGCCACCTATTGGATACATACGGCTCGGGCATATATTTTTTAGCCAGTTCAATAAAGTTGGTATAGTGCCCTGCTTCAGAAACCATCAACTCATAGTAGAATTTAGACAGCTCTTCATCCCCTATATTCTTCCAAAGGAGTTTAAATCGTTCGCAGCTTCGAGCCTCTATAAGTGCGTTCAACAATAGCCGCTCAACCAGTTGCTGTTCACGTGAACCTCCCTTTCTAAGAATAGTATTTATTTGAACCACATACTCGTCTTTGCGCGCTTTTCCCAAAGCTATTCCCCGCTTTCGCAGCTGTTCGATCACCCGTTCGAAATGAGCCCACTCTTCTGCTACCACAGGTGTGAGCATATCTACCAACTCCTGTTTTTCAGGATATTGGATAATCAAAGAAATACAAGAAGAGGCTGCTTTTTGTTCGCAATATGCATGATCTATGAGAATCTCAGCAATGCTTTTTTCAGCCACATTTGCCCACCGCGGATCTGTTGGCAGGTTGAGCCCCAGTACCGTTTTACTTATTTCCATTAGTCGTAGAACATCCAGTTGACCCCAAAGTCAAAAATCCGACCCACTCCCGGATAATATGGAGTGATGAAATAGCCGTCATTGTTTTGCTGATTTATATGGGTCATTTTCACAAAAACTCTCACATTGTTGATTTTCATATTCACGAAAAAATCAGCGGTATAAAAGCCGTCAATCCTAAAATTTTCTTGAAGGTAAAACTGTTGTAGTGCTGGCGCATAATCCAAAGCATAATATTGACTTTTGGCGTGCAAGTCCAGCCCCACCTCTACCGCCATGGTATTCTTAAACCAAAAACCTTTCCAATACAATCGGCCATTGTAAAAGAGTGGCGGTACTGGCATGTTGTCGGCAGAGCCACCAGAAACATTCGTCACATATATTTCATTTTCAAAATGTAGCGATTCATTGTAAGTTTTGTTGGTCATGATTTTTACCTGAAAATCACCACCTATTGCAGTCAGTACTCCCAAGGAGCTGGTCTGCTGAGGTCGCTGATTTTCATCCAGATAGATCAGCTTATTTAAAGAAAGAATTCTGGCCGTAGGTTTCACTAAAAAATTCTTGGTTTTCACTCTAATCCCACCTTTGATCTCATTGCTGAAACTCGGTACCAGATCCTGATTCCATTCGTGGTGATTGCCCAAATACTTCTCGTAAAAAATAGGTGCCTTGGCTCTTACCGAAGAGTATGAACCAAAGATCAAATCAGAGTTCAGCTTTCCTATAAGTTTGTATTCTCCAGATTGCAAATACTCAGCATTGGCTTCTATGTTAAATTTGTCCTTCCACGTAAATCGGCTATAGCCACCAAGGTAATTTTCCGCTTGCTTAGAAGTAGGATCTAAATAGATATAGCTAAAATCATATACCCGACGCTTGATATATCCTCTGTAAAATAAGTTGGCAAGATCTCCCTTTACTCCCACTTCATTGGTGATTTCTTTAAAAAGTGCACCCTGCTTTGTGGTTGTAGCATCTATCAATGAAGGGCCATAATATGCACTTTCTATTGTGGAAAGCCCAGCGTCATTGTAAGTGTTTTCTTGCTTTCTGATATCCAGCTGATGATAAAATTGCAGCTGCTTTTGCCATGCATATTGTTGGTACACATGCCAGTTGAGTCTGCTGTCTTTGGTTTTTGCGTCAGTGAGAACTACTTCCGCATCGCGATATAAAAACAATTCGGCTTTCGTGGCATTTGGCCCTACTTCAATTCCTCCTGATTCAGAGACATTGTGATTCATGGTCACCACGTTGAACATCACACTATAGGGAAGCTTCTCGTGTTGGTAATAGGTGTACAGGTCAAAGACATTGGACTGTACGTTGCGATCATTGATGGTGGTAAAATTGAGCTGCTTGCCCGAAGTAATTTTATAGATATCGAATCCCATTGTCCAACGTTCGTTCACACTACGGGCATAACTAAAATCTACCGTAGACCGAAAATTCCCACCAAAGACCACCCCCACATTCATATAAGGGGACTTAGTATCATAATATTTGATCCCTTCTGGATTGACCATATATGGATTATATACCGAATACCCTGAGGTTTTCCCTATTTGCGTAGGCACAGGATAAAAAAGATGATGCATAGCCGTGCCATTATTTCCCAAGTCCTGATAATAGTGCTCAGCCTTATCCAACACAGTGAAACTTTCAAAATTGTAAAGAGTCGTGTCTGGGTGGCGCTCCTTTGGAAAATTATTCTTCACATCGTATTCATAGATGATCTCTGTAGTTTTGGCGGAATACACCAACTTAGACGTATCATCTACGATGTTTTGAGCGAGCATTTGAGACGCCCCTGCCAGAAGTAATATGGATAGATATTTTTTCAACGCGGCTAAATTAATCGCTTATATCCAACCCTGCTTGGAAAATGGATATTATTCATCTTTGTTTTCAGATTAAAACGAAGATGATGATAAATATTTCATCTTCGTCTGGATCGCAAAGCTAAAAAGGTTAAAAATTTCTAGCTTAGTCCGCCAGTAAAAATCACAGTTATGCAGATAAAAGAGGTCATCCAACATTTAGAAAGAATCGCACCGCCCAGCTACCAGGAAAGCTATGACAATTCTGGGTTGCTCGTGGGGCAAGCCGAGGCTTCAGTTGCGGGAGTGCTCATCACTCTAGACGTGACAGAGGCTGTGATTGACGAAGCTATTTCCACAAATTGCAATCTGATCGTGGCGCATCATCCACTCATTTTTGCTGGCATCAAAAGAATCAACGGGAATCATTGGATAGAAAAATGCATTATCAAAGCCATAAAAAACGATATCGCTATTTACGCCATTCACACCAATCTGGATAATGTGTATACCGGGGTGAATGCTAGATTTGCTCAGAGACTGGGACTTATAAACACACGCATACTCAGTCCAAAAAAAAATAGTCTCAGTAAACTCACCACCTACGTACCAAAATCACATGCCAATGAAGTACTGGAAGCACTATATGTGTCAGGTGCTGGAGAAATAGGCCAATATGATCGGTGCAGTTTTTCCGTCACGGGAGAAGGCACTTACCGACCGGGCGCACAAACGAATGCATTTCAAGGAGAAATTGGAAAAGATGAACACGCCGAAGAACAGCGCATCGAAGTGATCCTACCTTCCTATCAATCTGGGAAAATTATTCAGTCACTTAAAAATGCGCACCCTTACGAAGAAGTAGCTTACTATCTCAGCGACCTACAAAACGAAAATCAAGAAGTCGGTTCTGGTATGGTTGGTGTATTGCCTGAGCCGATGGAAGCCATGGAATTTCTGCTTTCGCTAAAAACAAAAATGAAAACCAACATCGTGCGTCACACGGCCGTGGTAAAAAATAAAATTCATAAAGTGGCATTATGTGGTGGCTCGGGTAGTTTTCTTCTTAACAAAGCCAAAGCTGCGGGTGCAGATATATTTCATAACTGGAGACTTTAAATACCACGAGTTTTTTGAGGCCGAACAAGCCCTCATTATAGCAGACATTGGTCATTATGAAAGCGAGCAATTCACAAAGGATTTGCTTTATGATATTTTAAGTGAAAAATTCACTAATATTGCACTCCGTTTGTCAGAAGTAGTGACAAACCCAATCAAATACTTGTAATACTGCATGGAAAATACCGTCGCGAAGAAGCTCGAAAACCTCGTAAAATTACAATCAATCGATTCCGAACTTGACGAACTAATCAAAGTAAGAGGTGCACTACCTGAAGAGGTAATGGACTTGGAAGATGAAATTGCTGGATATCAAACTAGAGTTGATAAGCAAAACCAAGAACTTTCGGACTTGGAAGCTGGTATCTCAAGCAACAAATCGGCCATCAAAGATGCTGAGAAACTCATAAAGAAATATGAGGAGCAGCAGATGAACGTTCGTAATAACCGTGAATACGATGCTATCTCTAAGGAGATAGAATTACAGCAACTCGAAATTCAAATCTTGGAGAAAAGAATTAGAGAATCTTACGAAAGAATAGAGGCGAAAAACGAAGAAATAGCACAAACTCAAGGTGTGCTTTCTGAAAGAACGAAAGATCTTGATTCTAAAAAGAACGAGCTCGAAGTAATCACACAAGAGTCTGAAGATGACGAGAAAAAGTTATTGAAAGACAGAGAAAAAGCTGTGAAAAGCGTTGAGGATCGCTTGTTGAAATCTTACGATAAAGTAAGACACAACATGAGAAACGGTCTTGCTGTAGTACCCGTAAAGCGTGGTGCATGTGGCGGATGTTTCAACATCGTACCTCCACAAAAGCAAGCTGAGATTAGAGAAAAGAAGAAGCTAATCGTTTGTGAGCACTGTGGTCGTATCCTTGCTGACGTTGAAGATGAAATTGAAGAAGAAGTAGTTCCAAAGAGAAGAACTAAAAGAACAGCAACTAAAAGCTGATATTCTTTATAAATTATTGAGGTGAAAACTCACCAAAAAAAGGATCGAATTTTTCGATCCTTTTTTTATGTCTATACTTTTTTGAGTTTATTCATCGGCTCATAACGGCTTAAGCAATATTTCTGGGGAAAACCTTTAAAAATTACAAAAAAGTATAATGTTATGCGGTAGATTATGTCTTTTACCGTGTTTATTCTAAAGGAAGTTGCGTTTTGGAGGGAGGGGCATCCAAGGCAAGTGTGAATCATTTTGATTTCCCGAATGAAGTCATTGATACTGAACATAATCAAAATGATTTTTTGCGTTGGTGCCTTTTCTTTTGCTTCGTTTTCTTTGGGCATGCAAAGAAAATGAAGGATATCCTTGGCTTGGAATGCGACTTAACGAAGGCCGGGAAATGAATTTATAGGATAAATGCAATTGCTACCCAACTTTTCCGCTTGATCCCTCATAACTTATTGAAAATAAGCCGCATGGCATTTCTCTTCTCATGCACCAGTTTTAGTTCAAAAGTATTGTGCTATTTTTACCTCAAACAGATATTGAAACAATGAAGTACTTATCGCGAATATTACTCACTATGGTTTTTGGCTATTTTCTAGCCATACCAGCTTTTGCTCAGGATTCAGCGGCAGATGATTATTCAGACTACTCGTACCTATGGGAGTCTACTAAAAAGAAGAAGAAGAACAAGAAAAGCAAGGAAAAACCTCAGCCAGAAGTGGTCGCCGTACCTGCAGATTCTATTCAATCTGTCAGCGAGGAAGTGACTGTGCCTACGGATAGCATCGACAATGTGAGTGAGAATGCAGACACCTACACTCCTCCTTTGGATAGCATTCCAGAGGAAGTAGTAGAAGAAACGCCAGAGCCTAAAAAGGAAAAAAAGGTAAGACCTGAGCAACCGCCAGTTGAAGATTTCAGAGCGGGAATGGCCAGTAGTGGTGGAAGCTTTACTGGAGGGTTTACGTATACACGCATCGGCGATCAGTCCTATGTAGGAATGGTACTCTCTCCAGAATTTTCCATCAAAAAAGTAGGTGTAGGTCTCAACGTGCCGATACTCTATGGCTTAGATGACAAGTCTATCCGCACCGAGATATTCAAAGATGGTGTAGGGCCTCTCCGTCTCATTAGATATGTGCGATATGGCGTACAAAAGAAAGATCCAGTCTATGTAAAGGTGGTGAACTGAGTGGTACCATGATCGGTTTTGGTAGTCTGGTCAATAACTACACTAATACCACAAGCTATGAAAAGCGCAAGGTGGGACTACACTATGATTTTAATGTTAAAGGTCTTGTTGGGTTTGAAGGACTATATAGTGATGTAAACCCTTCTTCGCTCAATCTACTTGCTGTACGACCTTACGTGCGACCCTTGATTTGGACATCCATTCCCATCGTGCGAACTTTTGAAATAGGAACTACTGTTATCAAAGACAAAGATCAAACGAAGCAACCGACTCAGCAGACTCTACCACCACCTATACATTTACTCAAAATGGTATTGGCGCATTTGGAATTGACATGGGCATGGTGCTTCTCAATATTCCTTTTATTCAAATTGACCTTTTTGCGGGATACTCTAAACTGAATGTAGAAAGTGATACGCTGAGCGCTTTGGCAGCATCACAATCCAAATCTTTTACAAAAGGAAGTGGCGTATCTGCAGGACTTAACTTTAGATTTAAATTTATTGCAGATGTACTTGCTACAGACGTGCGCCTAGAGAGACTCACCTACAGTGACAATTATTTACCTCAATTTTTTGATGCCATTTATGAACTTGACAAAGACCGAAAAATCCAATCGCTTTTAGACGTAAAACAAGTCAGCGGAATCTATGGAAGTCTGACGGGACATATTCTCAACAAAGTGCAGATTGGTGGTAGCCTTTTACTTCCTGACAATATCTCTGCTGAAACGCCAGCAACTGTAAGAGTAAACGCTGATTTGGAGCGACTGGCAGATAAAGTTTCCATGAATGCTAGCTATATCAAAGGTGGACTAACGGATTTAGAGTGATGCGTTTAAGTTTGATAGGAGATCACTGGCCAAGGTAAGATTCATTTATCACCTAAATAAGTTTTTGGCTACAGGTGTAGACTACTACTATTATTGGGAGCAAAACACAGAATCGGGTAAGTATGAAGCGACGCAGATATGTAATGCCTTATTTCGGCGTGAGCATCAAAATGTAACAATAGTTACATTTTGAAATGCATAAAAAAAGGAGAAGAGCTTAATAGCTCCTCTCCTTTTTAATTATTTGAAAGTCAGTTTCTTAACTATTGTTTCTTCTTCTTGAAAAAGCTCGATTGCTCGTTTTTCCTTTTTTTCCGGATGAAGAGCTCTCGCCACCGCCATCTGAATTATATGGTTTTTTCTTCTTGTAGCCGCCAGAGCTGCTTTTACCCTTATACCCCCACCGGAAGATGATGAGTAACCACTAGCACCTGATCTCTGTCTATTTCTTGGTCTGCCTCCGCCACCACGTCGGTCTCCTCCGCCAGCATAATCACCCCGATCGGCAGAAGGTTCAGATAAGTTGATTTCTTTCAAGTTCATCTTCTCCATCTCCATTGCTACCAGCTTTTCCAGCAAGCTCTTCCTTAGAAAGGGTTGCAAACTGTGCCGTGATCTCATCCATAATTTCGCCTTCTACAGGTGCTTCAATGTTTTTCACAGCCTCTACCCAAGAAGACAAGTCTTTGTTGGGAGATATCTGATACAGAAGGAATTTCCGCCTTATTGATACCCACTTTCAATTTCTTAGAAAGCTGATCAATCTTACGAAGATCTCCTCTTGTAGCTAGCGTCATAGAAACACCTTTTTCTCCACCACGAGCCGTACGCCCACTTCTGTGCGTGTAATATTCAGCATCATCTGGAAGAGAATGGTGAATGACGTGGGTAAGATTTTTTACATCTATACCTCTAGCAGCAACATCTGTTGCTGTAAGCAATCTCACTTTATGTGATTTGAACTTCGCCATTACACGGTCCCTTTGATTCTGATTCAAATCACCGTGAATGGCCTCTACCGGATATCCTCTACCAGTCAGTTCGTCTGCCAGCTGCTGAGTTTCCATTTTTGTTCTACAGAAAATGATTCCCAGCATATCTGGTTCGCTATCCAAAATACGAATAAGCGCTTCTGTCTTGTCATTTCTGTTTACTAAATAGAAATGATGGGCAATATTTTCGTTCACCAAATTCTGACGTGAAATTTTCACCTCTTTTGGCGACACCATGTAATTTTTAATGATGTTGCGAATTTCAGGCGGCATAGTCGCACTGAAAAGCCATGTAGTACACGATTCTGGAGTGTCTTTAAGGATTTTGTCTATATCCTCTTTGAAACCCATGTTGAGCATTTCATCCGCTTCGTCTAAAACTAGCGTTTGAATGGTACTCACATCGATCACTCTACGATCCATCAAGTCCATCAGTCTACCAGGTGTAGCGATGACGATATGTGGTGATTTTTGCTTAATAGAAGAGATTTGCTGCTGAATAGGCGCTCCTCCATAAACCGTATTCATTTTAAGTCCTGGAATCAATCTTCCGAATGATTCTAGTTGTAGTCCAATCTGCTGTACCAACTCACGAGTTGGTGCCAAGATCAGTGCTTGCGTTTCTTTTTTGCTGGTATCAATGATATCAAGAAGCGGCAAACCAAAGGCTGCTGTCTTTCCTGTACCCGTTTGAGCCATACCTATAAAATCCGTGGAACCCTCTAATAATATCGGAATTGCTTCTTTTTGGATATCTGTAGGGATTTCAAAACCAAGTTCTGAAAGAACTTTGAGTATGGGATCGGACAATCCCAGTTGTGAAAATGTAATCAAGGAATATTTGTATTAATGAAAAGCAAAGGTAGATGAAATATATGCTACTATTTACATTCGCAATTATATTTCGATAAGATTGTTTTGAAAAGCATGCTTATTACTCTAATAAAGGTCAACCTTGCCTCACTCTATTGTTAAAATTGTATTAAACTTTGACTTTTAATGCCAAAAGAGATGAATGATCACGTTTTTTTTGTAACCTTTCATCTAGTATTGGACTATAATTAGAAATCAGTGAATCTCAATTGATAATTGAATGAAACCAAAAATAGGTCTAGCGTTATCCGGTGGTGGTGCATTAGGAGCTTCTCACGCAGGAGTGATCAAAGCATTGACAGAAGGAGGCATTGAGTTTCATCACGTCACGGGCGTGAGTGCCGGAGCAATAATAGGAGCACTCTATTGCGGTGGAAAAACACCCGACGAAATTTTAAAAATTTTTGACCTCAACTCCTTATTAGATATTTTCAACATTCGAAATATTGCCGGCGGGCTGGTCGGAACGGACTATTTTCAGAGAATTATTAATAAAAATTGCAATAGCGATGAACTTGAAGACCTATCCATCAGGCTATCCATTGGCGCTACCAACCTAAATAGTGGTGATTTTGAGATTTTTGAAAGGGGAAAGCTTTCGCAAATTGCTGCTGCTTCAGCGGCAGTTCCACTCCTATTCAAACCTGTAAAAATTGGTGATGACCACTATGTAGACGGTGGATTAATCAACAACCTTTTGGTTGAACCTTTGGAAAAAACCTGCGACTTTATCATTGGAGTCAATGCCCATTACCATGAGCGCATGGACAATATTCAAGGAGTGAGTCAGGTAGGAAAACGTTGTTTTGAGATCATCGCATGGAACAGCCTTCGCCAGCAAGCTTCCCAGTGCAACTTTCTAATGGAAGTGAAAGAGACAAGCAAATACAAATTGTTTGATTTTAAGCATACTGAAAAGCTCTTTGAATGCGGGTACAAGGAAATGCAAGCAGAAATGGATAAGCTTCTTGAGCTGATAGAAAAAGCGAGTAAAAACTGAAAAGACTGTTTTAGCCCTAAAAAAAAGATTAGTCCTCCCTTACCAATCTTTGTTTTCATAATTTTAAAGTTTTAAATCACGAAATCATGAAATTCATACCAATCCTATTAGTTTCAACATTAGTCTGTATATCGCTACATGCACAAGAGAAACATCCAGAAGCCACTGAGCTTTATTTAGACATAAAAAAGACACAGTCTGCAACAACCATAGGTATGCCTCCATCAGATGCCATTGTGCTTTTCGATGGCTCTAACTTGTCGAAGTGGAAAGGAGAAAATGGCACACCCGAATGGACGATAAAGGAAGGTGCAATGGAAGTAAAAGGTGGTTCAGGAGCGATTGAAAGCAAAGAAGCTTTCGCCGACATTCAACTGCATCTCGAATGGCTCTGCCCAAAAATGACCAATAAAACCGGACAAGGATATGACAATAGCGGCTTGTTTTTAATGGGCTTGTATGAAGTTCAGATACTCAATTCTTATGAAAATGAGACTTACAGCAATGGTCAAGCGGCCTCTATTTACAAGCAATACGCTCCTATGGTCAATGCCTCGAAAGCACCAGGACAGTGGCAAACCTATGACCTAGTGTTTACTGCACCAAGATTTTCAGAAGCTGGAACGCTCATCTCGCCAGCGCGAATTACTTTATTTCATAATGGCATCTTAGTTCAAAACAACACTGCCCTTCTGGGGCCAACAGAATATATTGGTCAGGCGGTCTATAAAAAACATGCCGAATACCTGCCGATAAAGCTTCAAGATCACGGAGACCCGGTACGCTTCCGCAATATTTGGGTTAGAAAGCTATAAATCAAGATTGGGCAGTTTATAGCCATTCCGGTTTGGTCGTGTTCACTTTTGCCTTCAAGGCGCTGAGCAGCTGATATAGTCCAAAATACGTTCTATTGATGTACAAGCCGTGACGTGAACCACGTGGGTGTTTCGAATTTCTCAATTCCTTCATCGTCGAAAGCCTTTCGCCAAGTGCGAAAATTTCGTTGAAATAGCTGTCGTTTGAAAAGTCAAAACTGTCAGAGTGAAAAGGTTGACCGAGAAGCATAGTCATCTCTTTAAATACTGAGATGAACAGTGCTCGCTCTTTTGGAGAATCGTCCTTGTAAATGAATTGCAGGTTCTCTAAAAGAGGCACCAGTGCCTCATCGTTAGCCACTAAATCCTTGCTCATTAACTTGAAATAGCCCTCATAAAAATCATTAGGTATTTCCTTTACGCATCCAAAATCTATTACGCCCAGTGTGCCATTTGTTTGCATGATAAAATTGCCAGGATGTGGATCTGCATGAACTTCTCTCAGATTATGAATCTGGTGGTGATAAAAATCCCACATGGCCTGCCCTATTCTATTTCTAATTTCCTGAGATGGATCAGTTTCCAAAAATTCTTTGATGTGCTTTCCTTCCAGCCAATCCATCGAGATAATTCTACCTGAAGAAAGCTCAGGATAGTATTTAGGAAATGTGAGGTCTTGAATGTGTTCACATGCTTTTGAAATAGCCATCGAACGCTTCACTTCTAAGTGGTAGTCAGTTTCTTCCAAAAGCTTACCCTCTACCTCATCCATATATTGGTTCAAATCCTTTTCATTGAGACCAAAAAGTCGTAAAGCGAATGGTTTCACCAATTTCAAATCGGATTTCACACTTTCAGCCACACCCGGGTACTGGATTTTTACTGCCAAAATCTTGTCTCCCATGAGTCGCCTTATGCACTTGTCCGATAGATGCTGCGTTCACTGCATTTTTGGTAAACGAATCATAAATTTCAAATGGAGATTTTTCGAAATGCTTTTGAAAAGTTTTCATCACCAGCGGAAATGACAACGGAGGAGCACTGTATTGGCTCATCGAAAACTTATCTTGATAAGCCGTTGGCAAAAGGTTCTTGTCCATTGCCAACATTTGCGCCACTTTCAGCGCGCTTCCTTTCAATTGGCTTAGAGAATCATAAATATCCTCTGCATTGTCCTGATCCAACTGCTCTCTTGTGGTGGAGTTATCCATCAGCTTACGAGAATAATGTTTGAGGTAGTTTCCCCCTACTTTTGCACCTGTAGATACAAATTTGGCCGCTCTGGACACTTTACCTACAGGAATACTTGATAGTTCTTCCATTAAAATGGCTTTCTGTTTTGGAATAAAAATTTAGCAAAATCAATCATGGAGTCTAGTGGCCCTTTGCCTACCAAATCCAATCCCAGATTCACTGACTTTTCTATGGCTGCATCCGTTTTTTCAAATCCCTCGCTATCATCTTCCATCCAAAATCTGTTTAAAAACAAGAAATGCAACCAAAAAGCTTTTTCATATTGATTGCTGAATGGTCTTTCCGCTACTTCATGTGTCGCTTTTCCTTCAGCCAGAAGGTCATTGATAAATTCCATGAAGTGTTCCTTCAGGGTGAAAAGGAAATAAGGATTCAGCTCTTTTTTATCTAGAGATTCCATCCTGAAAATAAAGTAACTTCTATGTTGCAGCATCCGCTGAAACCATGTAAAGTATAGCGCGAGGATTTTTTCGCGAATAGAATAATTTTCAAAAGCAGGATCTTTTTCTATTACCGCTATTGTCTCCTTTAGCCATTCTGCCCAAAGAGATCTTTCCAATGACTTGAAAGAATTGAAATACTGATAAAACTCTTGCTCTGATGACTTAAGTCCTGCCGCAAACTCAAAAATTGATATGGGCGTCTTACCGTGGGTGAGCAAATAGGTAACAAAAGCCTCTTGAAAAGCTTCTTTAGTAACCTTTTTCTTTGTTGATTTTGAAGGTGCTTTTTCCATGGTCTTTTAACAACAAACTTTCTAAGATTGTTCGAAGAATGACAAGTCCTTTATTCGTTTAATTTTTCGCAAGGGTAAATCAGGATGCTATCGCAAATTCTTAGATACAATTATTCGATATTTTATGGGGTGTCGACTCCCCCGCTTCAATTACTCCCATCAATTTATATTGAAAGAAAAAAATGAGATGCTTGATGTCCAGACTGGTGAGAAAAACACCTTCGTACGAAAAGGTAATTCTCTCACATTAGGAAATAGAAAGTATGAAATTGTCATTTTGAACACTGATAGCCTTGTTTTAAAGCCTGAAAGGTTACTTAATCGTCCTACATTTTATGTATTCAAAAGAATGTTAGATTGACATTAGAGTCCTTGATACTCTTAGAATAGGCACGCGTTGCAAACGTGCGCCAGCTGAGAAAGCGATCCTTAAGAAACTTCACCCAATCAAATGAACACAAATACACAAATAAATCGTTATTTTGTTATATGGATTTGCAAGCAGAAAAATACTCATTGATCGAAGAGTTGATAAAAGTTCAAGACATTCAAATAATTACTCAACTTAAAACCATGCTTCGAAATAGAGAGCAGGTAGTTGCTTATGAAACCAACGGGCAGCCCATTACAGAAGCTCAAATGCGATCTGACATTTTAGACGCAAAAGAACGTATAAATTCAGGTAAATACACAACCCAAGAAAATCTGGAGAAAGAGGTAGACAACTGGTAATGGAGGAAGAAATCAAAAATTATATCGTCTTATGGGACGATGATGCTAAAGTACAACTCCGGGCTGTTTATGATCACATCAAGTACAAATCAGAGTCTAATGCCAAAAAGGTTAGAACAGATATCCTCAAAGCTGCAAAACATCTAAAAAACATGCCTGAAAGGCATGAAGTATACCCTCCTATGAAAAAGATACCCGGAAACTTTCGGTTCAAAGAAATTGCTTCTTACATGCTCATTTATGACATAACGGATACCGAAGTGCATATCGTCAAACTCACACACAAAAGAGAACTCCATTAGTTTATGAACTGAGCCGATTGCAGCTCTCTTAGACTTCAAATACGGATACTAAATCTTCCAACTCAATCACCTCCGATATTCACTCTCAAACTAACCTGATGGTTGACAGGCAATCCGGGATAATAAAACCTGCCGCTACCAGCATTGGGAGAAATCATGGCGGCATACTTTTCATTGAAGATATTGTTGGCACGATAAGAAATATCCCAGCCCCATCCCTTCTTCAATTGAGTTTTGTATCCAAAGAGAACATTGGCCACAGCATAGCGAGCTGTATAGATGGAATTATCATCCAAAATAGGCAAACTGGAAACCGCCTGAACGGCAAACTGAGCATAAAACATTTGCAAAACCGAAGCATTTAGAGCGCCACCAAATTGCCATTTGGGAACGCCGGTCAGCTCATTTCCCGAATAATCCAACAACGTAGTTTCTGTTTCTTCAAGAAAGCTTTTGAAGCGAAAATCGTTGTAGTTGGTATTAACATCTAGCGTTACCTTAAACCTTGTTCCATTAAGTAAAGTAGATTTGAACGCCATTTCGATTCCATTGTGTACCGTTTCTCCAGCATTGATGCCGACATATTGATCATCTCCAGTTCGACGCGAAACAAGCAAATTTCGCACACTCATGTGATAAAGCGCCACATCATACCGCAACCTATTCTGTAGTACATCTCCTCTGCTCCCAACCTCATAATTCCATCCGATCTCAGGTTTGATATCCTGATTGATCACACCACTTGGGGTGAGTGTCTCTTCCAAAGAAGGAGGAGAAAACCCGTGGCTGACAGTAGCATACACACTCGCACTATTCTTCAGTAAATAGAGCAAGGAAAGACGTGGCGAGAGGATAGTTCCAAAATTATAGTCGCTCGCTTCTGCGCCTTCCTCCAGATCATAATATGTGTAATTTAGATTGGCGGCCGCTTGAATGCTTAGCTTATCTGTTAATTCATAATCCAACTGAAAAAATGTATTTACATAACCTCTGTTTTGCTCGGCTTCCGATAGTTTATCCCCTTGCAAGCTGCCATTTCCCGCATTGGTTTTATAGAGGTTTTCATAAGTTTGAAAAGCGTATTGATCACGATAAAGCTCCGTACCAACAATCAATTCCACCTTTATGCCCAAAGGTTGCAGGTAAATGGATCGAAGACCACCACCAAGTACCTGTTCCTTCAAAATATTAAATGGTCGTGGTTCATTGGCATTTCTGTAATTACCATAAACAGTATTTTTCCAGACACCACCATTTTCAAAAGCTCTTTTGAGTGTAACTCCTGCAAGGAATTTATCATACTCCTCGTAACCTTGAGCCTCACCCCAAGTACCGCCCGATGCTCGGGGATCATTTTCATACTGATCTTCTCCCAACGAACTAGGAATCTCCGCAAATTGATGGACGTAATAGCTTAAATATTCAACAGAAGTTTTACCCCATTGATAGGCGCCAGATAGCTGCACCCCATTTCGCTCGTATTGATTGTTGTCGCGGTAGCCATTGCTAGACTGATGCTGACCAGCAACCACCACATGTCCATTTTCTCCTGAATGATTCACAGATAAGTTCAGCCTTTTCAAACCAAAAGAGCCAAATGCGCTCTCAGCCTCCGCCCCCAAACCATTAGTGATTGGCTTCTCAGGAATGAGATGAATGGCTCCTCCAAGACCGGCACCATAAATGCTTGAATTTGGCCCTTTATAAATATCAATACTTCCCACGGTGGACAAGTCTATGTCCTCAATGGTCGTTTCCCCGATACCATCTGTAAGCGGTATCTCACCATAATATGCTCGAATTTTATTGGTAGAGAATGGCGTCCGTGCTCCCATTCCTCGGATGGTGATCCTGTTGGTATTCAACGCACCCGTTTGCATATATACTCCTGGGACTTGATTGAGTGTTTGTGTGACTATAGTCTGGTCATCAAGTCTGAGCATTTCTTCGTCGATGTGGGTGACCGAAGTAGGCACATACAACAGTTGCTGCTCGCCAGTGAAGCCAGCTACGGTAACAGCTTCCAGAATCCTCGGTGATCGCTTCAGATAAATGATTGTCACTTCCCCACCTTTTAGCTCAAAAAAGCCACCAGCATAATTGTCATGTGATAGGAGAATATTTGGAGTTTTTGATTCAAAAAGACCTGTCTCGTCAGACTGAAAAGCAGTTGAATCTTCTTCAGAAATAACAATTACTCCCGTCACAGGCAAATTTGTTTCTGCATCCACGACTCTACCTCTAAAGTTTTGAGCAAAAATAAATGTAGAATAAGTGAATGAAATGATTAGAAGAAAAGCGTATTTTAAAGACATCTTCAAGCTTAACGACTCGCTAAAAAAGTGGCAAATGGATTATTTAAAAATGTACATGACCATCATTAAGAAATGTAAAATGCTACCCGCCATCACAAACAAGTGCCAGATGAAATGCGCCATTTTCATCCGATAATCGATAATATAAAAGACAATCCCGATGGTATAAGCTGCTCCACCTGCGGCTAAGAGCCAAAAAGCAGGCTCTGGCATCACAGCTTTGACTAGCTCGATTTTAAAAACTATAATCCAACCCATAAAGGCATACATAAGTGTAGAAAGCAGATTAAATCTCCCAGTGAAAAACACTTTAAGAATAATTCCTATTACGGCCATGCTCCACTGGATCGCGAAGAATGTCCAACCAACTGTGCCTCCAATGGTAATTAAAAGAACCGGTGTGTAGGTTCCTGCTATGAGCAGATAGATGCCACAATGATCAAGAATATTAAAAACGCGCTTGGCCTTCTTGTGCCGAAGACCATGGTAGATTGAAGAAAAAGTATAGAGCAAAACCAAACTACTGCCGTAAAATAAGGCGCTAAACAGACTCCAATCTTTGTCACTCTTTGCTCCAAAAATGATCAAAACCACTAAGCCACCAATGGCACAAAGGCCAGTAATTCCGTGCGACATGAAATTGAACCACTCCTCTAGCTTAGATTGTTCTTTTGATTGATGTGGTTTCGAGCCCATTGTTTGTTTGTTTTCTTAACGCAACATTACTAGAAAAATTGAAAAAGATGAGCTAATCCCCGCTAAGTATGGCGGATTATAACGAAAGTCATGTTGCACGCATTATTGATTAATCAAGCGGATGCCGAGGTTAAAAGTTTCGCCAGCACCCTCGCCTTCACTTCCCATCCAAAAATTAGTGTAAAGCAACTCCAACTCCAAGACATTAGGAATAACCTGAAATTTGAGTCCAACACCTGACTGGACAAAATAGGAATAAAATGCATCCCACTCTTCAGCGTCATCATTTCCATTGTAGTGTGTGGGAAAGAACTCTGACATTCCATATATCGTCCACCTATTGTTAGGAAAGTAACTTAAGAAAAAGCTTGTTTGGGTCTGCAAATAATCATTTGCCCGATAGCTATCTCTCACGAAACTATACCAAAACGCCTGCTGAAAGAACAATTGCAACTCCGAGTTGATCGGGTAATCGTAATAAACCTGCGTGATCCAAAGTGAACGATCATGATCTAAAAACAAACCTTTTTCTGAATCATAAGGCAAATTACCTTCCATGTCTTTTAATCGTTGGGAAAAGAATGGACGATTGGATAGAAAGACGTTCTAAATTTTTAAAAGGAGCCACCTTGATCTTCGGCCCTACACTACTCACGCCGTATCTCGTACCTAGATTATCACCACTTATGGCCACAGATTTCACCCATACATCGAACCCCACATTGAACTGACCATTTACACCGAAGAGCACTTGATTGATAGAGGTGAAATAATTGGATCGCTCACCATTCGCCTCCTTTTTTCCGTCTTTAAACGACTTAGTTTGAGTATAGAAATTCTGAAACGACTTAATCTCCCACTCTCCCGCCTCAAAAAGTATAGACGGTGTGTAAGACTGCAAGCTTTGCTGGCTAAAGGAGAGTTGATGAATCAGACAGATACTGATAGCGAGAAAGAGCTTTTTCATCCTACAACAATAACTCATTTGGAAGTAAAAGAAACGCGGATCTCATGTCTGAACTGCGACAGATGACTAGATTGAAAAAAGCTAAGGTGAGAATCGAATATTCAAGTAATTAATCGAAAGCCAAACATCTCATTATAAAACCTGACAAAAATCAGTTTTCAAACTCAGTTTCATAGTATCCATCTCAATTAGGCCAATCTAAATTGCACCTATTATTAACACAACCAAATCATGGGCAAAACGATCAAACTTCTTATTTCCATTGGTATTCCGCTGCTTATCTTGATTATTCCTACTTCGTGGATTGGGCTCGATGGACTCACTATAGTTGAGCAAAGAATCATTGCTATTTTCTTTTTCGCCGCATTGTTTTGGATTCTAGAGCCCATCCCTATTTATGCTACTTCTTTAATGATCATTTTTTTGCTCTTGGTCATGGCATCCACCAAAGGGCTCAATCTTTTCATTGAGCGTACTGACAAAGAAGCATTGGGCACGCTGATCAACTACAAAGACATTTTAGGCACTTTCGCTTCTCCTATTATCATTTTATTTTTGGGAGGCTTCTTTTTAGCAATGGCAGCCACTAAATATCGGTTAGATCAGAATCTGGCCAAGGTACTGCTGAAACCTTTTGGTGAAAACCCAAAAATGGTGATGATGGGACTCATGATCATCACAGCGATTTTCTCCATGTTTATGAGTAATACCGCCACTACCGCCATGATGCTTTCCATTTTGATGCCCGTATTGGCCGTCTTCTTACCTGGAGATTCTGGTAAAATTGGGTTTACGCTTGCCATACCTGTAGCGGCTAATATTGGTGGTATTGGGACGCCTATAGGTACGCCTCCAAACGCAGTAGCACTGAAATACCTTACTGGCGATCACCTGATCTCATTTGGAAAATGGATGATGTTCGCCGTGCCCTATGTAATTGTTTTACTCCTTATCGGATGGGTTATTTTGATTGCACTTTACCCTGTGAAGACAGAAAAAATCAAACTCACAATCAAAAGTGAATGGATGAAATCTACAAAAGCATATATCGTATATATCACTTTTGCAGGGACTATCCTTCTTTGGTTGACGGATTTTATTCATGGAATGAACTCTTATATCGTCGCGATGATACCGGTAGCCGTTTTTTCCAGCCTTGGCATCATCAACAAAAGTGACCTTAAAAACATCAGCTGGGACGTGCTTTGGCTCGTTTCTGGTGGTATTGCTTTAGGGTTAGGTTTAGAAGTGAGTGGTCTGGCAGAAAGATTAATCAATGCAATTCCATTTGGCAGCTTCTCTCCTGTTCTTATTGTCATTTTGGTAACTGTCGTGGCTGCTCTTATGGCCAACTTCATGTCCAACACAGCTACTGCCAACTTGTTACTTCCGCTGGTGGCAGCCATGGGTGTTTCACTTTCTAGTTTAGCCGATTTTGGTGGTACACAGATGATCATCATTGCCGTGACTATCTCATGCTCTATGGGTATGGCACTGCCTATCAGTACACCACCAAACGCTTTGGCCTTTGCTACAGGAACGATAAAAACTCCTCAAATGGCTAAACCTGGCGTTATCATCGCAATTATTGGCTTGTTATTTAATTATGCGTTGATGTATCTTCTTAATGTTGTTGGTTTTTTTAGCATCTAATTATGAGCAAAGACGCGGTAAACTTTGAATGGATCAAGGAGCACTATTTCTCCAACCCTGAAAACGTACTTGAAGTGCGTAAGGGTGAAGTATTGATCGATTGCAAGCAAAAAAATACTCGCCTCTATCTAGTAACAAAGGGAAAGTTTTATGGCTTTTTGAAAGACAACAAAATGGAGGCTTATCCCATCTTTGAAGCTGGCGAAGGAAAGTTTGTAGGGGTCTACAGTTATTTTTCTGCAGATCATTTGAGCTATTCGAGGGTGGTAGCCATGGAAGACGCTGTTGTTACTTTTTATGACAAACCTCTGGCCGATCATCACAATGGAGACTTGGAAAAAATGATGCCCTTTCTCACCACAATCATTGCCAATGAACTGTATTCAAGGCAGCACTTTGCAAAAAAAATGGCCAAGGAAAAGCATCAATATGTAGAAAAGCTATTGAAAGCCGAAAAGATGGCTACTCTGGGACAAATGGCCGCCGGACTGGCACATGAGCTAAACAATAGCATTGGAGTATTGGATAGCAATCTGGAAAAAGTGCAACAGTTTATTACCGATACCATAAGCCGAATCAATGACCCTGAGCTTTTATTCTTCTTTGAAAAAGGATTGAAAGACGGGCAGTCGATTTCCAGCAGTGAGGCACGGACACTGCGTCCTCAATACGAAAAAGCATTAAACAAAATTGAATCAGGGCTGATAAAAAAGCTCTCCAGAACAGGTATTGCCCCAGCTAAATTGGCTAGTTACATTCAAGATGATGCTATAAGAGCAGATCATGCTTTTGACAAATGGGAACTGGGCTGCAACCTGCATGACATGCAAATAGCGGCTAAACATTCTACACATGTAGTGCGGTCAGTAAAACAATTGGGTGTAGCACAGCATCAGTGGTCAAACACGGTAGACGTAAATACCACCATCAAGGAAGCTTTGGCCATTTTACAAAACTTGACGAAACGAGTAGAGACAAATATTCAACTTGCGGCACTCCCTCATTTGAATGCTTGTGCAGGGGAACTGGTGCAAGTTTGGATCAATATCATCAAAAATGGGATTGAAAGCATGTTACAAAGCCGAACCGAAAGTCCCTTGCTGGAAGTGACATCACAATGCAATGATCAGGAAATCATCGTATCCATAACAGATAATGGCCCAGGAATTCCCAAAGAAATCATTGAAAAAGTTTTTGAGCCCAGTTTCACCACAAAAGTGGGAGGCTTGTCTTTTGGTTTAGGGCTGGGGCTCTCCATTACCCAGCGAATCATTTCTGAGCATGAAGGTGCTATAGAAGTAGCGAGTGAAAAAGGAAAAACAACATTTACAATCAAATTACCTCTAACAAAATAGCCATGGAAAACATATTCTTAATATGCGTAGACGATCAACGCGAGGTACTGAGCGCGTTGATTGAAGATTTGAGTCCGCTTGAGGATTTCATTGAGGTAGAAGCCTGTGAGTCAGCAAGTGAAGCATTTGATCTGGCAGAGAAATTTGACAATGAAGGCGACCATCTGGCGGTCATCATTACAGACCAGGTCATGCCTAAAAATACGGGTGTAGATTTACTGAAAAACATAAAAACCGATGGCAGATTCAATGCCACCAAAAAAATCCTACTCACAGGACTGGCCACCCATCAAGACACAATTCACGCTATCAACAATGCAGGGCTAGATCATTATATCGAAAAACCGTGGAATAAGGAAGTTTTACTCAAAATCGTCAAATGCTTGCTGACCAAGTTTATGATGGAAAAAGGGATTGATTACAAGGAGTATCTGGACGTGGTGGACAGTGAAACCTTAATGGAAATTGTAAAAAGCGGTACAGATTAGGCAAATCACTTTATTTCTCAGTACAGTATAATCACCTGTAAAAATTCATATTTTTCGCAAAATCACAAAATATATAACAAGAATATGAAGTGAAGGGGGGATTTTATTTTCTTTTTAACAGATTTGCAGTTTTAAAACACAACCCTTTTTAAAACAGTGAAGAAGTTATACGCATTGATTCTCCTATTTGCCGGCACTCCGCTACTCGCGCAAGAAGCCTCAGCGATAGACACGGGAGCTACAGCATGGATGCTCACATCTACTACCCTTGTATTATTGATGATCCCCGGATTGGCCATGTTCTATGGCGGATTGGTTCGATCAAAAAACGTTCTTGGTACGATGATGCACAGCTTTTCAGCTATGGGTATAATGACCCTACTATGGGTAATTTGTGGTTATGCCATGTCTTTTGGCTCCAATGTTTTGGGAGGATGGTTTGGATGGAATTCTGACTACTTCTTGCTTCAGGGCATAGATGAGCAAGTAACTGACGGTATTCCTGAATATGTTTTTGCCATGTTTCAAGGCAAATTTGCCATTATCACTCCTGCCATTATCGCTGGAGCTTTCGCAGAAAGAATTTCATTCAAAGGTTACTGCCTCTTCATAAGTATTTGGGGTATCCTCATCTACAATCCGCTATGCCACTGGGTATGGGCGTCTGATGGTTTCCTATTCAACCTAGGTGCAGACGGAGCAATTGATTTTGCAGGAGGCACTGTTGTACACATCTCGGCTGGTGTAAGTGGCCTTGTAGCTGCGATATACCTCGGAGCACGCAAGATGCACCCTCACCTACCCATGCAACCTAGCAACTTGGTAATGACCATGATTGGAGCTGGACTTCTTTGGGTAGGATGGTTTGGATTCAACGCTGGAAGTAGCCTTGCTAGTGGTGTCAGTACAGCACAAGCACTTACGGTAACACAAGTTGCAGCCGCTGCAGGCGCCATCGCTTGGATATTGATAGAAGGTTTCCATCAAGGAAAAGCTACTGCTCTGGGATTTGTATCAGGTGTCTTGGCAGGTCTCGTCGTAATCACACCTGCAGCAGGTGTAGTTCAGCCAATTGGAGCCATCGCTCTCGGTGTTCTTTCTAGTGTTATTTGCTATCTGGCCATTATCGTTAAAAACAAAATGGGTTATGATGATACCTTGGATGCTTTTGGAATTCATGGAGTCGGTGGTATTGTAGGAGCTATTTTCCTTGTATTTTTCATTCGAGACAGTTGGATGACGGAGGCCGCCACGCTTGCTGGTGGATCATGGTCTATCTGGGATCAGCTGGGTGTGCAAGCCTTGGCCATCGTAATAGCAGTGGTGTATGCAGGTGCAGGTACTTTACTAATCTTGTTTGTGGTGAACAAAATCACACCGCTCAGATCTACTGAAGAGGAAGAAATGAAAGGGCTTGATAGCTCTTATCATGGAGAAAAAGGATACGGAATGATTAACCCTAGCTAATTATCAAGATGAAACTAATTATAGCCATTATCAGAGAAAATCAACTCGACCAAGTGAGAGAGGCGCTCATTATCGCTGGAATCTCACGCATCACAGTAAACCACGTGTCTGGTCACGGAAGAAGGGTGACGGAAGAAATTTACAGAGGACAGAAGGTCATTCCAAGCATGGTATCCAATATACGATTGGAGATAGCCGTAAACGACGATTTTAAGGACATCACTGTCAATACCATTACCAAGGCTACCGAATCTAATGACGGAGAGTTTATAGGCAGTGGCAAAATTTTCGTTTTGCCAATCGAGGAATGTATCAGATTGCGAACAGGTGAAAAGGGCCCAGAAGCTATTTAGCATTCGCTAAAATCAAATCAGCAAAGACATCTGCATCCATTGGGTGTGGATGTTTTTTTTGTCTTACAGGCTGTTCAAAAATTTAATCTAAGAATAGAACTGATCCTACTTCACTCCTATTTTCGCCTCTGAATACAAGTCGTATGCAGCTACTAGTGATTCATACCCTGTAGATTCGCCGTAGTTCTGATATTGATCAATGGTTTCCTTGCTTTCAGCGTATACGGGCTGGTATTCAGATTCCAGTTCACTCCAGACAATGAGCAAATACCTGTAACTGATCTTGCTCGCTCGCCCCTCCAGCAACCATTCTTCAAAAACTTGCTGATCTAGTGATTTTGGATATTCCGAACCTTCAAACATAAAATATAAATCGAATTGAATATTTCCCTGCAAGTTAGGAATTCAACTGCAAAGCATAAGTACTGAAAATACCACCTTAGACTAGCCTTTCTTAGGAACACCACGTCTGAGCCACGCGATCCCGAATGCCCACAACGAAAACGATTCTCCCCAGAAAATATGGCCCCGTGAATAACTCTGTTCCTTGTTTTTCGCGATAAACAAAAGCAAATACAACAAAGGCCAGCCCGGATAAGACCAATATACCCAAAGCTTTATACAGGCTTTGAAAATGGGGTGCTTTCGCAAAATGAATAAGGACCACCATGCCCATCAAAAGGATGAAAAGTGCTGCCGAGACATAATGAATCCACCCGCGTAAAACCTGATCATGAGCGTAAACTACTGTTTCAATTAACCCTTCAGATCGAGTGGGAACGAGAGCCACCAAAAGCGCACAGACTCCCGCCAGATTGGTAAGCATGTTTTCACTGAAAAGACCTTTGGTTGAAGATGAGCCTCGGTAGGTAATCAAAATCAGACCAAAAGCAATCAAAACACCTGTGAATACGGTATTCATTTTGGTGTAATAATAGTAGCTAATGGACATTTCTACCTTCGCAAGGTTGCCAATGATCAGGAGAAAAGGAAGGCCAATCCCGAGGATGCCGATAACTCTTCTTAAACTTCTATAGGAATGATTAACTTGATCCATGTTGTGTTAAGGTTAGTGACTGGCAAGATATGAAATCGTCATTTTACCTATTAGATGAAATTTTTATTTTTAAATGGAGAGTGTTTCTTTTAGTATAGAGTTTGAATCAAATTCTTATCAGTCAGCAAAAATTTCGGTCTCGCTGTGTAAAGCTAAATTGTTCTACATTAAGCCCGTATCAAAGAGTTAATCTTAATTTTCCTCTTCATTGCCGCCTTTATGTTTTGACCTCATTCTTTTGAAAAGCCCATTTGCTTTTATTGAATCATTGTCCAAAGTTATCTCATCCTTCAAAGTTGTTTCATCCTTATTAACTACCACACCCTTCCTGTATTTGACGACATAGCTCGTATCCTGATTCAGAACATTAAAGCTACCATTTCTTAAGCCGTCTTGATACTTACCGTGAAGAACCAACTCACCCTCTTCATACTGATAATACTTCCCACTAGGAGTTCCGTCTTCATAAACAATTTCATATTCCTTAAGCCCATCTACCCACTTTGTCCAAAGCCCCGTTTGCAAGCCTTGCTCAAACCGCCCTTGAGTAATTAATTGTCCCGATCTATTAAAAACTTTATAATTATCGTTTAAAAGCTTTCCATCAAAACCGCCTTGCGTGTAGTAAACTTGTCCGTATTTCATCCAATAGTATATCTTATCTGACTTTGGTTTTATGTCAATGTCAACAATTCGAAACTCCATAACAGAGTCCCCTTGAGAAATAGATAATCTCTGATATTTGGGAGCGTTCCATACAGTAGGCTTGCAATATGATAATCCTAGTAAAAGGACACAAAGCAAAACAGCTTCTCTCAGCATAAGCGTTCTAGTTATTTTTGATTCAAAGTTATGCAATCAACCTCCAAAGTTCATATTAGATGAGAGCTGGAACATCGGTAAATACATGGCAACCAGAATAAGTCCTACCACTAAACCCAGAAAGATAATCATAAAGGGTTCTAAAAAAGTGGAGAATAGTGCTGTTCGATGTTTTACATTTTCTGTGTAATCAGTAGCCAATTTCTGAAAGAAATTTCCAAGTTGGTTCACCTCTTCTCCAACTTTAATTAATGCCTTCATTTGATCATCAAAAATGGCATGACTTTCAAAAGCCTTTGTCAGTGTCTTTCCTTGAATCAAATCAGTTTTGATGGTACCAATTACTTGCTCTATATGTACAAAGCCAATCATCTTTTGTACCATTTCCAGAGTATGAATCATGGGCACGGAGGCGGAAATCAAAAGGGACATAGAATCACAGAAGCGAGCCAAATATATCTCCTTATAGATATCTCCGATCAATGGCATTCTTATAATCAACCATTCTTTGGCCAATCGCAATCGCATGTCTTTTCTATAGAAATAGAGCAGCCCCCCTATCGACAATAAAACAACAAAAAAATACTTGGCATTTGCCTTAAGGGAATGGGAAAAACCAATCACCATCCTGGTAAGTGAGGGCAGCTCGCTATTGAAGCGCAGAAACACTTCCTCGAACATCGGAATGATGAAAAATATCATAAAACTCACCGCGCCAAACGAGGTAAATACAATCATGATGGGGTAAGAAATGGCGCTCATTACCTGTCTTTTCTGAGCAATTTTATTTTCAAAATATTCCGTCAGCTTCTGGAGTACGATAGGTAGCCGTCCTGTCTCCTCTCCTATTTGTAAGGAAAATACTTCGTAAGGAGTAAAATCAGAAAATCCTGCAACTGCGCCTGAAAGAGACTTCCCTTTGATCAACTCCTCCAAAACGAGCTGAAGCTTTTCTTTCGTTTTCTTATTTTTTAGTTGCTTAAAAAGTATTTCAAAGCATGTACGAATATCTACTCCTGATTTTTGAAGGACATTAAGCTGCCTATAAATCATCTCCTTCTCTCTATCGGCTATTTTGTGAGGAAACAATTCAATATCCCGCTCCAAAAAAGACTTTTTAGGCGCTTCACCTGTACTTTGAGCTTGCTTTTTCTTATTGATCTGCTTCGGAATCTTCATTTCGGCTTATTTACTTTCATCTCACTCGACACATTTAACTCACTGGTGAAACACTCAACAGGGTGCTGATTAACCAAAAAACATCCGCTAATCTCCACATTACCCGTATCAAGCTCCAACGACAACCCCACATTGGTCGAATCAGAGAACAAACCCTGAAATCGAACAATCTTACTATCAGAAAAAATGTACATGCTCGTATCTATATGCCCCATACATCTTAGTTCAATGCCTGCAAGTTCGATAGTAGCACTGGCGCTGAGGTCTCTTTTTATCCAGTACTTCATCCGCTCCATAGATACCGTTTGCTGGGCTTTAGCCTCAACCAGTCTTTTGTAATCATTGGCGTACAAAACAAGATTCCATGCCAACAATAGCAGTATGGATGCCACTAGCATACTTACGAGCATTTCTATGATGGTAAAAGATTTCAAAGGATCACTCATAATGTACAAATAGCTTCTTGGTTTCCCATACATGTCCAAGTGAATCTGAGATCACACCCTTTGCCAACCTCATATTTTTAAGTTCTGCGGCTTGTTCTGATTGATATTCGATATAATATCCTCCTTGTGCGTATTCTAGGTTGTCGAGTGAACCCGATTGAATAATCGAATCCATCTGCTGAGTCAATACACTACGCATGAACTGCTGGTGCTGAGCCGGAAAAGACTTATAAAGATTAAATGAAATAAGCACTGTCACCGAAAGCACAATACTCAATAATACCATGGATACTATGCCCTCTATAATGGTAAACGACTTTAACTTCTTCATTTAAGTCAATAAAGATACTTTAATACTTCTGTGGTATCAGAATTGAACCATTGTGGCAAAATAAGAAAATCTGGAGGCAACTGTGTAGCATCTATCGTAGCATTCATCAAATAGTTTTCATAAACGGCAGATGGTGCGTTGACCAAAAACCGACGCGTGGTAACGTTTCCCAGGATCGATCCGTAACATTCCACCATTCCATTGCAATAAATCATACCCGTAAAGGTAGACTGATCATCCAAAAACACCACTCTCCGTCTCAACCCTTCATCACGTCCATCCATCATGATCCACCCATTCACCTCGCTGCTGTCCTGTAAATGTATTATGGCAGGCTTGTCCTGATTATATACAGCCAGTACGGATGGGTATTTGAGTTTTGCATATTTATGCACCAATATAGTGTCTTGCGCAAAGAACTGACCACTCCCCTCAAACCCTGAATCAAGCTCAATCACCGGTGCATAAGCCACTACATCTTCAACACTTGCATCAGATGTAAATACTATTTTTCTACTTGCGCGAATGATGATATGGCCTTTTAACTTGGAGAATAGTGCTAAGTCCGTCCCTTCGATAATCAATACCTCCCGCTGAAAAGAATGAGCAGTGTCCACTGGTTCATCTAGTAGCACCCCTTCTGCCCCAACAATTGTGTTGATATAATCCTCCAGTTCTACTTCAGGAAATTCCTTTTCACTTTGTTTCTTATCCCCATAGATGAGTTCTTTATTGGTATAGCCCACCCTATTGATATAGGCACTTTGTATGCCTGCCTTGGGTAAATAACAAGCCCCTGTTAGTTTCGTCTTGCCGACTACCGATACAGGCCTGCCATCATCTTGTAGATAAACCGCAGAACGCCCTTCTTCTGTTGGTCGCGGAGCAAGGATGTAATGCTTGGAAAAAGAGAGTTCATTGAAAAAAGAAACCACTTCGTATCGATCCATTACGCCCCAATGTGATTTCTTGATACTGATACTATCCAATCCATCGCCGTAAAGATCGAGGGAGATCGACTGATCATACTCCAGCACCACGGCCGCAGCTCTGGTCAGGTCTATGCCAGTAGCTGAATTTTCTACAAGTCTGTTTCTTTTTTCAAAGAGCTTGTACTCTACTCTGGCGTAATAGACATACAGCGTAAGCATGGAAAGCCCCGTACTCACTAGCAAGCTGATAGCTAAAACATAAGAAAGTATCCCTCCTTGTAGTTTGTGATTCATGAGGGAAAGATAAGTCACGCCAACGAAATGGTTTTGGATTGTTTGGAAGATGAGGAGCGTAAATTTCGTAGTATCGCCATTCTATTGTGTCTTTTTATATCACAAATATCTCTTGACATTTGGAAAAGAAGGCTCAGAGCTTCATATATCCTGCTCGACCTAGCAGGCAAGGCATTTGGATTACAAAGGATTTCATTTTAGACGCTCAGATTAACCAACCTTTAAACTTTTTTCAAAAATCGTCATATTTGGGAATGACTGTACGTTTTGATTATTCTCTGTGTGGTTCTTGACTAGTGTGTAAGACATTCAAAATATCAATAGTCTTTTCGTTGACCTCATAAACTACCTGTAGCTCCATCTAAAAAACCTCCTGATATTTCCCGGATTGTTTGGATAGTACTCATCCAACTGATATTTCTCGGGATAGATGTTTAAACTTTTTGAAGCATTGATAATTTCAGATTTTACACTTTTTGCAGCAGGAGCTGAGTCTTGCTTGATATGGTAATAATGCTCCTTCAATGATTCCGTGGCTCTCACTGACCAGAGAACACTTTACCCGTTCTGAATTGGATTCTTTACCTTTTATTGAGATTAAGATTCCATTCTGGAATGACTAAACGCGAAAACTCTACATGACTCACATATAATTGAAATGGCAACAGACTGAAAATCAGCTCTACCCTGTTTTGATCACTTATCTCAAATTGATTCGATCCGATCGCATGGGCTAAACAACATTGCACAGTTAGATATAACTTCTTCCTGTGTATTATTTCCTATTATTCTAGCCAGTAAATTCTGTCTTTCTTTCACTCATCACTAAAGTTCTTAGACTACAGATTCAATGACTCAGGATCTTTAAATGTATTCCAAAAACGAACCAAGTAAATTGTTGATCCTTTCTCCTGATAGAAGAGTGTGATTTGCTTTCTGATTACTGCTCTTCTAATCGATTTGTAAGCACTCTTTGGATAGAGTTTAGGGTTCGCTTTTATTAGCTCCAGAATGATTTCAACTTCATCTATAAAATTGATTGCTGATTCCTCTGTCCAATTTTTCAGTAAGTATTCGATATTGCTGTCATAATCCAACTTAGCATCCTCCGACCAGATGATTTCCATAAACTTACTTGAAGAGGTTTGGGTATTTCTCCCTCGTAGATTCCATCACTGATTCATGGGTATGAACTTTACCTTCTGCAATGGAATTTAAGCCATTATCAATGCCAGATTTCTCTGAAATTGTAAGATCTGCCTGTTTTTGATTGGACTTTTGGAGACTCTTAAATTGTCTGATGATTTTGCTGTCATTTATTCCCGCTAACCACTCAATTATATTGAGCTTTTCTGCTTGTATGTCCATAATACTACGCTCTTTTTGTAAAGATAACAATTTCATTTTCTATCCATTTGAAGAATGGTATTGCTCTTAAAGATTTTCGCAGGTCGTGTAGCACTCTCTTTTGTATGTCTCGATGCTATAAATATGTCCTACCATGTTTTGAACCTCTAGCCTTTTATTTCTCAGGCTCAAAGCCTCAAACATACGGCTCACTCGGCCTAACCGGCCGCACACAGCCGAGCGAGTGCAGGAGGTTTCTTCTTTCATACCGTAGGACACGAGGATTATACTCCCATCAGGGTTGTACCTACAGCTTTTCCACCATCAGAACTCAGTAAAACTTCTTTAACCTTTTGAATGATGCTAATATCTTGCAATTGGGCTAATTGTTCTATCAAGTAAAGTTTCTCTGCTTGTACGTCCATGTGTATCATACTTTTGTTGCTTTAAAGTTAACGATTTTCATTCTCTAATGATTCTATCCCAGCGGATGATATTGCTGAACTTCCTCTTTTAACACTTCCATATCATGCTGCAAATAGCTTTCGGCACTGCTCATGTAGCGGTGACCTGCTGGCTATTGGTCTCGCAGGATCAATCAGGAACATAGGACACGAGGCACAGCCTCGCGCTAGCGGAGGACTCTTAAATTGTCTGATGATTTTGCTGTCATTTATTCCCGCTAACTACTCAATTATATTGAGCTTTTCTGCTTGTATGTCCATAATACTACGCTCTTTTTGTAAAGATAACAATTTCATTTTCTATCCATTTGAAGAATGGTATTGCTCTTAAAGATTTTCGCAGGTCGTGTAGCACTCTCTTTTGTATGTCTCGATGCTATAAATATGTCCTACCATGTTTTGAACCTCTAGCCTTTTATTTCTCAGGCTCAAAGCCACATACATACGGCTCACTCGGCCGAGCGAGTGCGGGAGCAAATGCGAAAGAGCTCTCTTTCCCGCAGGACACCAGCCGAAGGCTGGCGCTAGCGGAGGACAAAGGTGCAGGGGGGAATGCTGGCAAGGACTCCTCAGCAAACATTTCGTTTGTCAAAATGAAATAGTTAAATTTGTTACACGAAAATAAACGGTCTTAGCAGAAGTAGGTTGATAAAGTTCATCCCTTATTGGGACAATGTCCTGACTCGGAAGCATTTGATAAGCTCAACACCCTAGATACTTGGCTGATATATTAAAATCTACACATCTAAAAGGTTTCTTTAATTCAAGAATATGAAAACAGAAAATTCTTTTATTATCCATCCAGAGAGCATAAAGCAAGAAAATGCCTTGAAAGCTTTTGCTAAAGCACTCAAAATGAAGATTGAAGTAGCCAAAGAAAAGCCCTACGATCCTGAATTTATAACCAAAATCCAGGAGAGCAGACAGCAGGCCAAAGAAGGAAAAGTAATACGGGTGGAAAAGGAAAACCTGAAAGAGTTCTTGGGCTTGTAGTATGAGCTATCATCTGGATTTTACAGACAAGGCCAATGACGATATTGCCACGCATAAAAAAGCTGGTAATAAAGCTATTCTCAATAAACTGCTCACGCTTTTGGAAGAACTGGAAGAGCATCCCTTTAGCGGAACTGGCAGATAGGCTCGTTTATAAAATCCTCGATGAGGATACAGTAAGAATTTATTCCGCTAAAGGACATTACTGAAAAAGCCCTCACATTTCTGCAAGGGCTTCTGATTTTCTATCATTTTCAATTCTTAAAGAAAGGAAATAAACTTCCCATAATAAACAGTGCTTATTACTGTAAGAGCCATTGAAAAAAAAGTGAAGAATATTGCGAATAGTCGATACAAAACAACTTTAGATTTTGATACCTCTCCCGTATTGTCAATCACTTGCTTAGACCTTTTCTTTTTTATATAGATATACCACAATATCAGGAAGTTAAGCCCAAATATTAAAAAGAATATAGGTAAATACATTGATTTGTAAATCTGTAATTCTACTAGAGTAAAAATCAAGTATAAAACAGCTACATAAATAAATGACGTAGAGAACCAAAGTAAAAAGTTCGCTCTTTCATATCTAGACCCTCTTGAAAGGGTAAAAAAGTAAAAAACACTAAAGAACCAATCCAGCACCTTCATCTATTTAAAATCCAAGTATCCTCTTACAGCCTGACCAGCAGCTGAGTTGTTTATATAATCTTCACCACCAAATAACATCACTCCACCGTAGATCAATCCTCCAACTGCTACAAAAGGAGCTGCCGAAACCCCAGCAGCACCTATGACAAGTGCTCCAGCTCCAAGAACAAATAAATCCGCTATATCAGAAGCTTGGCCATTTCCAGTTGATAAGTTGAAACTCCTGCTCCGACTACTAAACCTGCAACTCCTGCTGTTCTTGATACTGTTCTCAAGCCTCGTACTGCACCTTTTGTGTATTGATTAAGAACTCTCTTAGCTTGACTATAAGGTATATTTTTCATATCACCAACCATCCCTAATTCCCCGGATCTAATTACAAAGGGAGTCTCAACTATGCTAACCAAGAACCCTCCTAAATCACCAGCTCGATCTATACCTGGTTGGATGTTATCAAACGTACTCCCCCCCGATTGTTGATCTTCACACTCTTTATGCTGATTTGGGGTGTTCTCACTGATCCATACTTCCCAGTTTGGAGTATCTATTTCTTCGTCCCTACTTACTCGTAAAGGACTTGTTTCATTTCGATATGTCAGTCTGAGGCAACCCAATTTTATTCCTGATTAATTGCCAAGATAGAGTTTTCTTTTTTCAGTTGAAAAGAAAAAGTATAGACGTTTTTTTGATTGATGTGCGCCCTTGCAAAAACGTCATTCTTTCCGCTCATCTCCTGGGCGTGCTTCGAGCAAAAAAATGATCCAAGCGAACCACTGCACTTGATCGGGGCAGGCTGTTGACAGAGCGCGGAAGGTTTATCTGCCTTTGGCATGGATGTACTAAACCTTCCTATTTTGCGCCACTAGCCGTGCGCCATTGTGCGCTTTAGATAAAAGCCCCCAGTTGATCCTGGGGGTTTGGGGGCGCCCGGCTAGGGTTAGATTTTTTTTGGCGGCTGGATTTGTGTGTTGGGTTGCGAGCCGCCTGCGAGTGCTCCCACCAGCCTGACAGGGAAAGAGACCAGAGGGAACGACTGGCAGTGTGGAGCGCATGGAATATACCTTTCTTTTTTCAACTAATCATTCCATGCGACTCCTGTCTGGTGAGGGCACGCAGGCTCGCATAAACTAGGGCTGTGTAGGGATTTTTATTTCCTTTCAGCTTGGGTTTTTGAGTGTTGGCATTGAGCGGCTGATAGGTGATAAAAATACCGAGAACAGACGTGATGGGAAGACGTGGCAAAAGCAGAGAGCATGACAGACTCGGAGCGCAGCGCAGACCCGTAGGGCAGACAGTGTTCCGCTATTTGGCGGATCTCTGGCTGGTCTGGCGTGATCTATGCTGCCACGGCTGGACAGCACTCCGCTTTACCTTCGTTAGTTGGATTGCCCCTCGATGGGGCTTTCCAACTAAAACTATACGCTCCTAAAGGTGGGTTTGTGTGGTGGGTTACAGCCTTCCCGGGTCTTTCAGATTTGCCCACAACCGTAAAATATTTACCACCTTATCATCAAACGAGTAAAATATAGTGGTCTGTGGAGAGTGCTGATATTCTTTGGTTTTTGGCTTCCTAATAGAGTCTTTTTGGCGATGCGGTGCTTCTTTAATCTTGCTCAAACATTCTTCTAAGCGAGTGAAGAACTGACGAGTTTCTTTTTCTGTCCACTTCTCTTCAAGATGTTCAATGATCTCATCTAAATCTTCATTGGCTTCATCTGCCCAGACAATCTCTAAAGCCATTTCTCGTATTTCTTTCTCACTTCATTATGTGGAGTCACCTTGCCTTCTTCCACTTGTTGTAATGCTCGATCTAATGACGCTGATAGTTCTGACTCTTTACTCAGGAACATTTCAATCTTATCGATCTCATTTTCATCAAAATGCATCACACGCTCTATTAAGTGATATTTTCTTGCTTCAATGTTCATATCTACAAAATAACGATTTCTATTCATTTTTTGTCTCATTTCATCGGATGATATTGTTCCAATGATTTTTTCAGGTCTTGCATACTCACCCGCTTGTATCTCTCCGTGCTGTTGATATTCACATGGCCAGCCATGTACTGCACCTCGATAATGTTCTTCTGCTCTATCCAAAGAGCGATTACCGAACTTCTTACATGCATTAGGTTTTTGTATCTGGAGTATTTCTTTCGTAGGGTTTTATTCAGGTCACACACTAGTTCTTTTATTCCTGGACTACTGCCTGTACTCATAATTAATTTCTCGTTTGCCCCGATAGCTATCGGGGCTGCTTTTTCTCTGATCTGTGGGAGGATCTCTTTGATATATTCTTGTAGTGGTAGTATTTGATGCGCTTCTAGTTTTAGTGTTCTTCTCGCTGCTCTTCCTGTTTTTTTGATGTAAACTATTCCCTTATGCAAGTCTATGTCTTCTGGTTCTATCGCTTCTATTTCATCTAATCTCATTGCTTGATAGATCGCTAATCCAAGTAGGGTTTTGTTTCTCTTTTGGACTATCGTTTCTGCTTTGTAATCCACATAAATAGTATTCAGTTCTTTCTTACTGAGTAAGTCACTTGGTAACTGGTAAGTCTCTCCTTTGATGTAAAGTCGTCTGGCTGGATTGTGGTGGATTTGGTTCTCTGTCTGTAAGTATTGGTAATAGTATTTCACACCTCTGACGTAGCAATTGAGTGTATGAGTGCTTCTCTCTTTCTGTCTCAACTGCTTTACGTAACTCAATAAATCTACATACTCACAAGTATCAACTGTTAGGTTTTCATCTTCCAGCCACTTCATAAAATGCTTCTGATAAGCCAGATAATCTCCTAATCCTGTGGGGTGTTTGATTTTAGTCTGTAGATAGTCCTTGTAATTCATATGTGAGGTGTAAATACGTCTGTGTACTTCTGATCCGCTGGTGTCCTAAAAACTGACTGATATTCTCAATTCCCATTCCTGATTGTAGCAAGTGCGTTGCGATGCTGTGCCGTAAGGTGTGGAGTCCGACCCGCCTGCCGGACGGGCAGGTTTTCTTCTCCTTTAGTTCTTCATTTCCTGTCCTTTCAATCAAGCTCTTCAATACTTTTGATACTGCTGTGCTACTTATTCTTTTGCCCTTATTATTGACCAGAAAAGCATGCCTGCCGTCAGGAAGGGCGTTTTGCTCAGCTTCTACTATCGAGGATCTGCAGTGTTGTAAATACAGTTCAAAGTCCTGTTTCTGCTGTTCTACAAACGGTACATACCTAGCTCTTTTATTCTTCGCTTTTCTGATGTGCACCAGCTGTTTGTCCAGTAAAATATCATTGACATTCAGGTTGATCCCTTCATTACATCTCAGCCCACAACCGTAGTATAAACTCAGTATTGCCCGTTCTCTCAGCCCGCTTATTCCTTCTTCACAGGCATTGTAGAGCTGGTCTATTTCATAGAGGCTCAGCACTTCTTTTTCTGTTGGTTCTACCCGTTCGTATTTCAGATCCAGTTGCAGGCTGCCTTGCCCTGTTTCTTCCAGGTAATTGCCAAACAGGTTCAGGTTTCGGATGTGGCCATTGAGTGTTGAGCCTTTCAATAGTTCTCCTGTCTGTTGGCTCTTGCGTTGCTTTAATTGCTGGTAGTAGCTTCTGATTACTTCCTTTGGTACTAACTCTAGATTTTGGATTCTTTCTCTTTTCAGATGAAGAGAAAAAAGGTTCTAATTGATTGGGTAAAGTCTTTACGCTGCTTTCTGCATAGCCTATGATTCCCAACCACTCTTTATAGCCTTCTAACAGCCTTTTAAAACTGTTTTCTATATCTATGACTGTTTTCACTTTTTAGGGGGTCTTGCTCTTGGTCTGTGAAAGGTGTGAAGCTGTGATACGAGCCATAACTTGTTGACTTTCAACACTCCCAGTTTCACATCAGGGTTGTGAAGCAGTTGTGATGCCAGTCCGTGCCAAACTCCCATTCATTTTTTCTTCTCTTTCCCTGATCTTCTCGAGGATCTGGTCTAACACATCTATTCCGTTCTTCAACTGGCTGTAGTCATCCCAGTCGGTCACTTCATATTCATAGCCTGTATTTCGGTAGCCTCCAGTACATTTCAGATAGCCCCGGTGTTCTAATTGAGTCAAGTGCCTGGCTACTTTCATGGGATGGAGTTTCAGGGTTTTGCGTACATCTTTGGCAAAGAAGGATACTGCATTGCCTTTCTCGTCTTTCGGATACATGCTTTTGAGCATTTCCAGGAACTGCCGCAGCTCTCCGCTCAGCTCATCACTCTTTCTCAGTAAACTTTCCTTCACCAACCGATTCGCCCAACTGATATCTTCCAGTGTAGTAAGGATGTATTCTTTTCCTGCTGCCTGTCCGCCCTTTGGCGGATCTCGTTTCTTCTCTCTCTGCTCCTGATGGTAGAAGGTGATTATCTCGATCAATCTCAGGTAGTGCATATTGGTTCTCAGTTTCTTGAACACACTGTCGGGGATTCTTAACTGTGTTGCATAGGGATTGATCACCTTGATTGGATGTAGGATTCTTTGGGTGTTTTTGAGCAGTTGTTTGGCTATGTTCTGGCTTTCTTCATTCACTAACCCAGCTTGTAATTTCCTTTGATAGTCCATGACTTCTTCCATGTGGTCAGCTCCTTCATTGATGTGCAGTAAATAGCTCCTATTCGCATTGTCTTCATAGATTCCTTCTTTCGTTGTTGCTCCACTTACACAGATCGGACCTTCTACGGTCAGCACTTTTTGCACGTTGTTTCCTTTGGCGTCTTTGTCTGTCGTCAGTTTGGTAATGCTCTGTTTACTCATAAACTCTCTTAATGGAAGGAAGGCATTGTATACTCCGTCCAGATCCTCGATCATCAGCACTTTGTTTTTCCAAAAGTCTCTGCTTGAGTAGTAGAGTGTGTTCTCAGTCAAGCTGGTAATGGTTCTTACTGATTCTTCTGGTAGGCATTCGCTCACTTTGGTCTGCAGGTAGGTTTTACCGCTTCCGCTTCTTCCAAAGATGATGGCATGAAGTGGCTCATCAAAGAACCGAGACAGGTACAGAAAAAAGAGAAGTAATCCGTTCTTTTGCTCGCCTATCAATCCGCTCTGGCTGATCATGGACAAGGTGTTTTTTACTAGCTCTGGGGACTCTAAAAACTTCTGTGCTGCTTGGATTTCTTTCTCTGACATTTCATAAGCTTTGGGTTTCAGGGCTCGCACTTGTGCGGCTCTTTCTTCCATTCTATAGGCCTCTAATTTCTCGGTTAGATCCGTGATTGTGTTGGTTGTTTGTGTGGTACTGATTTCGAGGGTTTCACTTAGGTTCTGGATCAGCTTCTTTACTGCTACATGGCTGTATAAATTCACATCGTCTCTAAAGCTTTTCTCCTCTGCTTTGATGTGTAAGCTTATTTTGAGTCTGCTTAGATTCTCCTTTTCTATTCCGCCCCAGATGGTGGCCGTCAGGTCCGAGCCGGACGGGCAATTATTGGTGTAGATGATTCGCTCCGGGTTCTCGGTACTGAGTTGGGTATTAGGTATTGGATTGTTGGCTTTTGGTTGATTCTGCTTTAGTGTTCCTCCTTTTCTTTTTCAATTGAAAATAAAAGCGGTTGTCTGCTGGCTGATCAATTGAGTCAGTATTTCGGACTCATGGCCATCTAGCAGACTATTCACATCTTCTCCTTCTGGTGTGGCTACTTTGCTGATTTTAACCTCAGGTTTAAGCTGTTGCAGTTCTGTCCCGTGTATTTCTTGTTGCCTTGTTTCCTGCTTCATCTCCATCAAAAAACAGTATGATCTCTTCCAGATCCTTTAATTGGCTCACGGCCTCCGTGTGTTCTTCTGTTAGTCCATTGGTGCCGTAGAGTGCCAGCACTTCATATTCTTTATTATTTCAGGTTGCAGTAGTGTAGCTGCATCAATAATGCTTTCGGTTAAGATCAGTTTCTTGGTTTCTGCTCTTGGGGTATTTTGGGTAAAGTCCTTGTCGGTCCTTCAGGTAAAAGTGTCTGCTATTCCGGTTGTCGGATGGTTGATCTAAAGTAAAGTCCGGTCACTTGATGCTGCTGGGTTCTTCAGGGCAAAGACAATGCAACTCTTACCAAAAGGGCTGTAGGCTTTTTCTCCTGTCTTTGCTGTCTGGCCTCTGTCGAATAGTAGACCATATTTCAGGCAACTCTCGATCAGTGCCTGATCTTTTCTACTGCCGTGGTGGAACTGGCCACTGTTGTAACCCACCTCTATTTTCTCTCTATCGAATGATCGAGTAGTTAAATAATCTTGTCACGGTTTGCTGTTGTGCAGCCCGTTCTTGAAGTAGGTGAACATCTTGGTAAGTACTGCGATTCTGGATCAGTTCGACCCGGCTGTGGCCGTCACCACTAATCAGTGATTCTGCTTTCTTGATTGCTTCGTGTTTATTGCCTTGTCCATCTTTACGATAAAATCTATCACATCCAGACTCTTACCATTCGTTGGACAGTTCGAGCTAAAGCAGTAGCAGCTTTGGGTTTTGTAGTACACCTGCAGACTGGGTTTCTTGTCTGGATGGAAGGGGCAGTTTAACCGTAGGTGTTTGTCTGGTTTTAGGCCGTAATGATCCAACACCTGGGCGAGGGTGAGTTGTTGTTTGATGTCTTGTATTTCCATCTACTACAGGGGTTAGATTTTTGATGATATCTCGTAGCTGGCGCAATGTGTAATACCGCTGGCTAATGCCTTCTGTCGTGCCACTTTCTTCTGCATTCAAGATGATGTCATAGATGGCTTCATCTAAGGCTGTGGCTATTTCTTTCGGTGATTCACTTCGCAAGTATTCTTGGATAGGTGTTAGATCGTAAGGCATAGAAAAAACTTTAGTTTTTTTTAATGTGTATAATCAGACACAAATCTATAAAATCATCCCTTACCCCCAAGCAACTATCGTCTTTTTTTACTTACTAAAATACCGTAAATTTGATTCTTATCGTAATATCATACATTTTAAGGTTTAATCATGACTAAAATTGGCGACAGAATAGCACACCTGCGAAAGCCAAAGGAATTTCGCAAACCGACCTAGCTAAAAGCATTAGTGCTTCTCGTGAAGCCATTGGCAAGTATGAACGTAATGAAGCAATGCCCTCTGTTGACACTGCCAAGAAGATTGCTGATGTATTTGATGTTACTTTAGATTATCTAGTCGATGAAACGGCCTCTGCTACTTTTGACAAGCAGACGGTTAAAAGGATTAAGGATATTGAGATTCTTAGCTCTGATGATAAAAACCATCTTTTCGCTTTAATGGATGCTTTTCTGAGAGATGCTAAAACTAAATTGGCTTATAAGTAAAATGACTATGAAAAAACATACAACATTACTACTTATTTTTTTCTTACTATACAGTTGCACATTTCCTGAACTAAAGACACCAGAATTTCAAAGAAGCTCTGATGAAGTAATTGGAGACATTAAGGTGCTAGCTAATTTCAAAGATGCAGATATACAATGGTCTGCTTCGTCTTTTGATGGGAAAACCCAAAATATATTACTTGTACAATTAATAAATGGAAACAACTTACCTGAAGACGAAAGCTCTCTGAGAGAACTAGGTAAAGAAGCAATTCAAATAGTTATCAATTCAATAGAAAATGAATCTGATTTTAATGAATTTCATGTCGAGTTTATTACTAATGAGGAATCTCCTTCTTTAATTGAGAAGAATAAAACTAGAACATTTATTTTCCAAGCGTTTGAAGTTGATAAAACCAGAGCGATATAACAAAAGTACTATCTAGATATGATCCTCATATGAAATATCATTAGAGGATAGAAAGCTAAGTACCTTCTTTAGGCCTTTTTCATTATCCATATCAAAAACTCTCAATCTCATATTTTTATAAAGCATATTTAACACAAATACATTTCCCGAATCGGATATAGTCTCTTGATTTATCAGAAAATAAGGATTCTCTGACAATTCACCAGTCTTAGTTCTGATCGAAATGTTAAACACCTTTTTTTTCCAGATAAAATTTAATTTCTCAATATCAATACTGGTTTCGTTATAGATACAGACATTTTGAATAAAGAAAATAACGAATGCGATTGCTATGATATTTGCAATAAAGTATTGCGAGTTTAAAATCAAAATCAAATAAAAAACAGTTACTCCTACCACTCCTAGCACTATAGATGAAGTACTTTTCCCATTCACGAAAAGAATGGAATCATTTACCTTGATTATCTTCTTGAATTCTGAAATGCGAACTGTATCCATTACTCCCTCAAAATCCTTTGAAACCTATGAATCCATAGCCCCCAATTTGTGAAATCAGAATATGGTGTTACATCAGAAACTCCATTAAATTGCGTACCACCTGAAATTGAAGGACTCCCAACTCCAATGCTTGGACTTAACCCTAGTGAAATACCATAGTTATACGCAGTACTACTATTTGTGGATTTTACCTCGTTAAATAAACCTGTTCCCCCCAAACCAAACTCCCTACCTATCACGGAAAATGCCTGCCAAGATTTATACCCGTTAGCCAATCCGTCATCCCCATAGTGTAGGCCAACGTTAAATTTTAGCTTTACTCCTGATTTAGTAGTGTTCTTTAATCCCGCCCCAGTTGTAACTTTAAAACCGACTGAAGCATCTGAAAACACCAACCCTCCAGAATAAGATCCTGATAAGAAACTAAGATTACCGCTTAACCCAATATTAAATGAAATAAATTGAAGGGATCTACTATTTTCATCACCACCCCCATTTGATTGATTACAGCATTCTCCTCATACCTACTTTCACCATATCATCATAACCTAATCAACTAATTTATCTTCTATGACCAGATTTAAATTTTCAAGAACTCCCAATTCAACTTTCTTCTTCAAATAATCATCATAGGAATAAGGACCATAAACATTTGATCGAGTCTTTGTATGACTATCAAAAATTGACTCTTGAAGCTTATTGATTATCCAGTACTGACGAAGTACACTTTCCTTGAATGCTTCCTTGCACCTCTTGTAAGACTGTTTGTCATAACTATCCATAGTCATGAAACACTCATAATTACATTCACAAATTTTATAAACAGGTTTTTGATAGACCAATATGAAAGTATCATTGGATGCTGATTCAAGAATATGTCCAGATATAATAATGGTATTAAGGGTATCAGTCAATATGCGATACCCGTTTGCCCCCAATTGCTGTTTATATCCATCTCCAACACTCGGAAACCTCTCACAACTTGCAAATACAATCATTGCTGAAATTAGCAAAATACTATTTTTTTTCATGATCCTTATTTTGGAATTTTAACTTTTCCATCAAAAATAACATCAAAGGGACCTCCAAAAAAAAGGAACTATAGCTGATCCTGTAAGGAGCCAACCTGTGACATTTCCTACGTTTCTTCCCAGACTGCCATTAAAATCAATAAGAGGAATAAAATCGAACTCATTCATCTTAATGGAAAATTCAGTTTCACTAATTCTAGTCATATGAACGCGACCAGACTCACTCGGCACAGCCAAGCGAGTGCGAGGGCCACTGATCTCTCAGAGGCTTACATTTCTTTATTTGATCTAAAAACCTTATCTCATATTCGGCACAGCCAAGCGACTGATGAATACTGCTACAAATACAGTCGCGCGTTACGCCGAAAATCGCTAAACGCGCGCCAGCATGAGACGCTTTCTAATTCACTTAACTATAGACTAGAGCAATGTTCCTTAAAAAGACGTAAACTGTTGGTGTTTACAATTTTCGCAATTGACCTCTTACTTCCCTTATTTCCTTTCACTTTAATCAAGAACCAACTAAATAATAGCTTTCTAACTGAGATCACTCTGTCTATATCCACTAATTCTGTCACTAACTCAGATTCAATACATACCTGATCTTCAATAAAGAAAATTGTTTTAAGCTGAAAATGAATAAAGTAGCTTGGCAACAAAATTGCTATCAACATAAAAATACTAGCTCCCCAAAATTTTGGCTCATAAAATCCTATTGTATTTAAACACATAAAGACTCCAAAAAAAAGGGTAAAAGCTAATCGAGATAAGGAAGTCCACCTGTCCGTCAAAAGATGCCACCCTTTAGTTTCCATTTCTTTAAAATGTCTAACCTTACCATAAAAGTATGACCCAACAGACAAAAAAATTAAAACAAGAAAAAACCACAAGCTTGTCTCAAAAACTAATAAAGGGAGTTCTTTCGATATAAATAGAACATTGAGTATTCCCATTAATGAAATAGAAAATAATATCAAATACCTCATAAGCTTACCATGTAATTCTGTTACCATGCCATGTCTCAGCATCAATTCCAATTCCACCACCAACAGTTCCTCCTAAACTTCCACCATAAAAGAAGCTAGTTCCATCAGTCCCCCAATTAAGTTTGAAAACAAAAGGTCCAACACCTATTGAGATTTCATAATTATCGTCTGTTGAATTCTCATCCCAAATATTTTTATACTCTATTCCCCAAGCACCAGGTGAAATAGCAAAATTTTGCATCAAGCCAGTATTTCTTCCTGATACCTTCTCTTTTCCTCTCTCCCAAGTAGCCTCATAATTAATCGAAGAAACAAGGTTTACTGTAGCTCCAGCAAACTTCTTTCCATTTGCAGCAACAATAGCTCCTCCAATAACTCTAAATTCAGAACCTACATCTCGATCTCCTGGTAGATAGTCTAAAACTTTATCCAAAACATTATCACTCCCCCCGTTTGTTTGAACTTCTACCCCTTTGGTCTCTTTTTCACTGTTTCCAGCAATCCATACTTCCCAGTTTAGAGCATACGTTTTTTCTTCTGTGCTTACGCTCAGATTACTTTCTTCTGATCTGTATGATAGTCTAAGACAACCCATTTTATTTCCTAACCACCAAGTTAGAGTTTTCCTTTTTCAACTGAAAGAAGGAAGGGCAGACGTTTTTTGGAAGGGCAAAAGCCGTTGCAAAATCGTTACTTCAAGGACAACCGTATTCGGGTTTTGTCCTTTCAAAAAATGATCCAAGCAGACTACTAATTTCACTCGATGCATTGCTGTTGTTTCTGCGCGGAAGGATGCGCTGCACTTCTACGTTTTGGTTTCTCTGATCTTTCGAGTTGCACTACTCTTTGCTACTGGCTCAACTCTTTGCGAGCCGCCTGCGAGTGCTACCGACAGCCTGCCAGGGAAAGAGACCAGAGGGAACGGCTGGCAGTGCGTACAGCTTTGGATTGTGCGTTTGGGTTTGTGGGGCTGTACGGTACTGGCGGTAGCCGCAGGCTCGCATAAACTAGGGCTGTGGTTTTTGTTTGGGGGCGCCTAGCCTTGCCCAGCTGCCGCAGGCTTTCATTTGAAAAAACAAAAAGTAGAACAGCCGCAGTGAGGAGCGGATGGGCAGCAAGTGGAGTAAAATGCAAGTTGGGTTTGTGCGGTGGCTAAATAGTGGAGCAAGGAAAATGATACGGTGATGCCTATTCCAACTGCTGACGATTAAGGAAGCGGTAACTTCTTCAACAAAAATCACGGTATCATTTTTCTTGTGGAGCGATTTAAGGCGTGAAGACTTGCAGTTTTACGGAGTGAAGCCTGACCAACGCACCGCAGATGCTCCGCTTTACCTGTGTATTTTTTCCGACCCCTCGATGGGGAAGGAAAAATAAGCTGCACACTGTCGGATTGCACTGTCCCTGGCTTGGCCGCCCTAAGCGGCCAACTGCTGACCTACCTTAACGGATGGAACTGATCGAGTGACTTTTTCAGGTCTTGCATGCTCACCCGTTTGTAGCGCTCTGTACTGTTGATATTGTTGTGGCCAGCCATATACTGAACCTCAATAATGTTCTTTTCTTCGATCCAAAGGCTGATCCTTGAACTTCTGAGGTGCATTAGATTCTTGTACTTTGGATAGTGTTTTCTTAGCTGCTTGTTTAGGTCGCATACCAGTTCTTTTATTCCCGGACTTCTTCCTGTGCTCATAATGAGTTTGTCATTTGGTAACTCTGCTTTTGCTCTGATCTGTGGCAGGATATCTTTGATGTATTCTTGTAATGGCAGTATTTGGTGAGCTTCCAGTTTTAGGGTTCTTCTCATTGCCCTGCCTGTTTTTCGGATGTAAACCGTTCCTTTGTGCAGGTCAATGTCTGCTGGTTCTATTGCTGCCAGTTCATCTAATCTCAGAGCCTGGTAAATGGCTAATCCTAAAAGTGTTTTGTTTCTCTTCTGGACTATGGTTTCCGCTTTGTAATCCACATAAATATGGTTCAGCTCTTTCTTTGTCAGTAAGTCACTTGGCAACTGGTAAACGTCTCCTTTGATGTAGAGCCTTCTGGCTGGATTGTGGTTGATTTGGTTCTCTGATTGTAAGTATTCGTAATAGTATTTTACGCCTCTGACGTAGCAATTGAGTGTATGGGTACTGAGTTCTTTGGCTCTGAGCTTCTTTACGTAACTCAGTAAATCCACATACTGGCAACTTTCAACGGTCAGGTTTTCACTTTCCAGCCATTTCATAAAATGCTCCTGGTAGGCCAGGTAATCGCCTAACCCGGTGGGATGCTTGATTTTGGTCTGCAAGTATTCTTTAAAACTGTGCAACATGGTGAAGATAGGTTTGTGTACTTCTGATCCTCATGTGGCCTAAAAACTGGCTGATATTTTCGATCCCCATTCCTGATTGTAGCAAGTGTGTTGCGATGCTGTGCCTTAGTGTGTGGAGTCCGATTTGTCTCTCTTGTAGCTCCTGGTTATCTGTCCTTTCAATCAAGATTTTCAGCACTTTTGATACTGCTGTGTTGCTCATTCTTTTTCCTTGATTATTGACTAGGAAGGCCGTTTGCTCAGCTTCTATTATCGAGGATCTGCAATGCCTGAGGTAAAATTCAAAGTCCTGTTTCTGCTGTTCTACGAACGGTACATACCTGGCTCGTTTGTTCTTGGCTTTTCTGATGTGTACCAGTTGTTTGTCCAATAAAATATCATTCACATTCAGGTTGATACCTTCACTACACCTCAACCCACATCCATAGTATAAACTCAGTATTGCTCTTTCTCTCAGTCCTGTTATTCCTTCTTCACAAGCATTGTACAACTGGTCGATTTCATACAGACTCAGCACTTCTTTTTCTGCTGGTTCTACTTTTTCGTAGGATAGATCTATTTGTAAGCTGCCTTGTCCGGTTTCTTCCAGATAGTTGCTAAAAAGATTCAGGTTTCTAATGTGGCCATTGAGTGTTGAGCCTTTCAATAGTTCTCCTGTCTGTTGGCTCTTGCGCTGCTTTAATTGCTGGTAGTAGCTTCTGATTACTTCCTTTGGTACTAACTCTAGATTTTGGATTCTTTCTCTTTTCAGATGAAGAAAAAAAGGTTCTAATTGATTGGGTAAAGTCCTTACGCTGCTTTCTGCATAGCCTATGATTCCCAACCACTCTTTGTAGCCTTCTAACAGCCTTTTAAAACTGTTTTCTATATCTATGACTGTTTTCACTTTTTAGGGGGTCTTGCTCTTGGTCTGTGAAAGGTGTGAAGCTGTGATACGAGCCATAACTTGTTGACTTTCAACACTCCCAGTTTCACATCAGGGTTGTGAAGCAGTTGTGATGCCAGTCCGTGCCAAACTCCCATTCATTTTTTCTTCTCTTTCCCTGATCTTCTCGAGGATCTGGTCTAACACATCTATTCCGTTCTTCAACTGGCTGTAGTCATCCCAGTCGGTCACTTCATATTCATAGCCTGTATTTCGGTAGCCTCCAGTACATTTCAGATAGCCCCGGTGTTCTAATTGAGTCAAGTGCCTGGCTACTTTCATGGGATGGAGTTTCAGGGTTTTGCGTACATCTTTGGCAAAGAAGGATACTGCATTGCCTTTCTCGTCTTTCGGATACATGCTTTTGAGCATTTCCAGGAACTGCCGCAGCTCTCCGCTCAGCTCATCACTCTTTCTCAGTAAACTTTCCTTCACCAACCGATTCGCCCAACTGATATCTTCCAGTGTAGTAAGGATGTATTCTTTTCCTGCTGCCTGTCCGCCCTTTGGCGGATCTCGTTTCTTCTCTCTCTGCTCCTGATGGTAGAAGGTGATTATCTCGATCAATCTCAGGTAGTGCATATTGGTTCTCAGTTTCTTGAACACACTGTCGGGGATTCTTAACTGTGTTGCATAGGGATTGATCACCTTGATTGGATGTAGGATTCTTTGGGTGTTTTTGAGCAGTTGTTTGGCTATGTTCTGGCTTTCTTCATTCACTAACCCAGCTTGTAATTTCCTTTGATAGTCCATGACTTCTTCCATGTGGTCAGCTCCTTCATTGATGTGCAGTAAATAGCTCCTATTCGCATTGTCTTCATAAATTCCTTCTTTCGTTGTTGCTCCACTTACACAGATCGGACCTTCTACGGTCAGCACTTTTTGCACGTTGTTTCCTTTGGCGTCTTTGTCTGTCGTCAGTTTGGTAATGCTCTGTTTACTCATAAACTCTCTTAATGGAAGGAAGGCATTGTATACTCCGTCCAGATCCTCGATCATCAGCACTTTGTTTTTCCAAAAGTCTCTGCTTGAGTAGTAGAGTGTGTTCTCAGTCAAGCTGGTAATGGTTCTTACTGATTCTTCTGGTAGGCATTCGCTCACTTTGGTCTGCAGGTAGGTTTTTCCGCTTCCGCTTCTTCCAAAGATGATGGCATGAAGTGGCTCATCAAAGAACCGAGACAGGTACAGAAAAAAGAGAAGTAATCCATTTTTTTGCTCGCCTATCAATCCGCTCTGGCTGATCATGGACAAGGTGTTTTTTACTAGCTCTGGGGACTGTAAGAACTTCTGTGCTGCTTTGATCTCCTTCTCTGACATTTCATAAGCTTTGGGTTTCAAGGCTCGCACTTGTGCGGCTCTTTCTTCCATTCGGTACGCCTCGAGCTTTTCGGTTAGATCCGTGATTGTGTTGGTTACTTGTGTGGTACTTATTTCGAGGGTTTCACTTAGGTTCTGGATCAGCTTCTTTACTGCTACATGGCTGTATAAATTCACATCGTCTCTAAAGCTCTTTCCCTCTGATTTGATGTGTAAGCTTATTTTGAGTCTGCTTAGATTCTCCTTTTCTATTCCGCCCCAGACGGTGGCCGTCAGGTCCGAGCCGGACAGGCAATTATTTGTGTAGGTGATTCGCTCCGGGTTGTCGGTATTGAGTTGGGTATTAGGTATTGGATCTTGGGCTTTTGGTTGATCTGATTTGATTTCTTCTTTCCTTTCATTTGAAGTAAAAAGAGGTTGTCTGCTGTCGATCAGATGAGTAAATATTTCCGACTCATGGCTCTGTGTCAGGCTGTTCACGTCTTCTCCTTCTGGTACTTCTACACTGGATAGTTTCACCTTGGGTAAAAGCTGCTGCAGATCTGTCCCGTGTTTTGTTGTTGCTTTGTTTCCCGCTTCATCTCCATCTAAAAAGAGTATGATCTCTTCCAGATCCTTTAATTGGCTCATGGCCTCCGTGTGTTCTTCTGTCAGTCCATTTGTGCCATAGAGTGCTAGCACTTCATAACCTTTAATTTCAAGCTGCAGTAGTGTAGCTGCATCAATAATGCTTTCGGTTAGGATCAGTTTCTTTGTCTCTTTCTTGGGGTAGCCTGGGTAAAGTCCTTGTCGATCCTTTAGGTAAAAATGTCTGTTATTCCTGTTGTGGATGGTTGATCTAAAGTAAAGTCCGGTTACTTGATGCTGCTTGTTCTTCAAGGCAAAAACGATGCAACTCTTACCAAAAGGGCTGTAGGATTTCTCGCCTGTCTTTGCTGTCTGTCCTCTATCGAGTAGTAAACCATATTTGACACAACTCTCGATTAATACCTGATCTTTTCTACTGCCGTGGTGGAATTGGGCACTGTTATAACCAACCTCTATTTTCTCTCTGTTGAGTGATCGAGTAGTTAAATAATTTTGTCCTGGCTTACTGTTGTACAACCCGTTCTTGAAGTAGGTGAACATTTTGGTTAATACTGCGATTCTACTCAGTTCGACCCCTTGGCTTACTTCACCACTAATCATTGATTCTGCTTTCTTGATTGCTTCGTGTTTGTTGCTCTTGTCCATATTCATGATAAAGTCGATCACGTCCAGACTCTTACCATTCGTTGGACAGTTCGAGCTAAAGCAGTAGCAGCTTTGGGTTTTATAGTAAACCTGCAGACTGGGTTTCTTGTCTGGGTGGAAGGGACAGTTTAACCGCAGGTGTTTGTCTGGTTTTAGGCCGTAGTGATCTAAAACTTGGGCGAGGGTGAGTTGTTTCTTAATCTCTTGGATCTCCATCTACTACAGGGGTTAGATTTTTGATGATATCTCGTAGCTGGCGCAATGTGTAATACCGCTGGCTAATGCCTTCTGTCGTGCCACTTTCTTCTGCATTCAAGATGATGTCATAGATGGCTTCATCTAAGGCTGTGGCTATTTCTTTCGGTGATTCACTTCGCAAGTATTCTTGGATAGGTGTTAGATCGTAAGGCATAGAAAAAACTTTAGTTTTTTTTAATGTGTATCATCAGACACAAATCTATAAAATCATCCCTTACCACCAAGCAACTATCGTGTTTTTTTACTTACTATTATACCGTAAATTTGATTTTTACCGTATTATCATACATTTTAAGGCTTAATCATGACTAAAATTGGCGATAGGATAGCACACCTAAGAAAGACAAAAGGAATTTCGCAAACGGATCTAGCTAAAAGCATTAGTGCTTCTCGTGAAGCCATTGGCAAGTATGAACGTAATGAGGCTATGCCATCTGTTGAGACTGCAAAGAAGATTGCTCATGTGTTTGATGTTACTTTAGATTATCTAGTCGATGAAACGGCTTCTGCTACTTTTGACAAGCAGACGGTTAAAAGGATTCAGGATATTGAGATTCTTAGCTCTGATGATAAAAACCATCTTTTCGCTTTAATGGATGCTTTCCTTAGAGATGCTAAAACCAAACTGGCTTACAAGTAAAAACCTGCCATGGATAATGACACTATAAAAACGATCCTCATGGCTATCAGTGCCACTATTGCTCTTACTTCTCTGATTTATACGGCAAGGAAAAGCAAATCGGACAAGTCTAAACACTCTGTTAAAGGTGATGTTAATATCACAGATTCCACTATCTCCCTTCAAGGGAATAACAACACTATCGACCAAAGTAAAAATATTATCAATAGTCCAGTCACACGATCCATCGATCACGATCAACTAGATTTCCAAACCAAAAAAGCAGAAGCCAATCATAAAGTGACTCTAATACTTTTACCTGCTGTCCTTTGCACAATGTTCACTTTGTTTCTCACGAGCTATCTTTCCTTTGATAGTGGATGGATCATGTTTGTAGCCCTCATTGGTTACCTGATTATTTTCAATGCACTTAAACTCAAGCTTGATAAGATCTTAGACAATGCGGCCAATTATATTGCCAAGCTCACATTCCTAAACCCAATAACGTTGGTGTTTTTTAGTATTGATCTGGATAACAAACAATATCATGGAAGGCTTAAAAACTTAGTGATTGGATTAAGCTTGATGCTTATTTGTGGTCTTCTACTCGTAGCGATGGTTACAATGATGATTTTAAACCCTCCGACTTTCTCAGTCTCTGGTAAGTAAAAAAGCCCCGATCTCTCGAGGCTTTCGTTTCTTATCATCAGCCACCAGTTACAATCTGGCGGCAGCTTGAGGGCTTTCATTTCTTATAATCAGACACTCATTACAAACAAACTAAGGATTCTGTTCTAGAAAGAAAAAATACCCATCCCAAGAGTCTATTAAATACTTGTCTTTATATATGATGAGTTCATAAAATGGATCATCTTCATTCAAATTTATTTGCTCATCAGAACAATATATTTCCAATATATCTATCTCTTTTTCATCAATCCCTAATTCAATAGGAGGAAATTTGAAATTAAAATACAGATACTCCTCGGAATTTGCTGTCCTAATCCTGTACTGAGGTTTATTTATACACATATCATGTAAAAAGACAGCACTATCCTTTTCTAATACAACTGACCTTCCAAGGTATTCTTTCGCTTCTTCTTCGGTTATACCTGAGATGCTTCCAGATTTAAAACTCGATACCTTCCAATTTCCGAAAATTATAAACCTATCTTGATTAGGAAAAGATTTCCCCCCTTGATCGCATCCTATTAAATTAAAACTGCTAAAAATTAATATGATCACTAAATTCTTCATTTTCTGCCTTAATTATGGGTTTGCGTTATACCAGTTACCTTCAGTAATTCTACGGTAGAACAAACCATTGGAAAATTTTCCGCCAGCATAACTGTAGTTTATTAATTTCTCAAAAACATCAATATTCGAGGCACTTCCTGTGTTGATTAAACGAACTACACTTGATTTTCTAAAATTCCCTCGACCAATATTATACGCAAAACTGGCAAGGGCATCAAATTGATTTTGATTCAAATCAACCTTAACAAATTTGTTAACAGCACTAACAGCAGACTGTGCATCTTTTTTCAAAAGAGCTAATGCTTGTTTTCTGGTTATTCCTTTTGGGTAACTTTCTTTGGATAGAAGCTTATGTCCAAATCCTACTGTCTCATAACCTGCAATATCTTTATACACTTTGCTCCTAAAACCTTCAAAAGAAGCGATTAACTCAAGTCCTCTTTCGCTGATATCATTAGCACCCCCATTTGCTTGATCTACGCAATCACACCCATCATCCGTTTTTTCAATTGGATTTGGTTTCCAAATATAGGATCTACTTATTTCTTTTCCCCATGCTCTTTGAGTTCTAAAATCATAGCTATAATCATATTCAATCTCTATTTCAAAATGTCCACTACTTGGATCTGCACCATCTGGTATCTTAGCAAATCCCCCATCTCCGGTTGAGGCATATGTACCTGTTGCTGCTTGTCCCATATCACTCGGAGTACAAAGATCATATCTGTTCCCGTTCATGTCATAAACCCATGTTGGCGGGTCACCCGGCTCACAAATCATCCCAGTAGGATCAGTAAAGTTGATCGGATTGTTGTGTACATAAGCATAGGGACTCACAAAGTGTACTATAGGATCTACCGCCATAAATCGCCCAATGGCAGGGTTGTAGAATCGGGCGTTGTAGTCATACCAATCGAGATTGGCTTGGCCTTGCCACTCCATACCGTTGTACTGCGCATCTGCTTCATCCATACCAAATTGTTGCCGATCAAAACTCAAGCCATAAGGATAGTAGCTTTGCTTTTGCAGTATTCTGGCTTTGCCCGGTATCGAGGGATGCTCTTCAAAGACCACTCGCACGTTTCCTTGATGATCTGCTAGGTGATACTGCACCTTGGCGATGGTTTCCTTTAAGTTGATAGTTCCTTCTGCTATTTTCAACAACACTGGCACGCCATTTTCAAAGACGGCTGCCCCCAGATAGTCCATGCGTACGGCATTTTGTCCTGTAAGTGCCCTTGACCGCTTCACTCCACCAGCATCATATTCAAACGTCACATCACCATTGGCTTTGGTTATTTTGGATGGTAGGCTCAGGATGTTGTACTCAATAGCTGTAATGCCAGCATTGAGATCTTTGGTCATATTGCCGTTTTTGTTGTAAAAGATTTCTTCCGTCTTTTCAGAAGCGCCATCCTCAAAACCAAGCACATTGTTGCTCAGGTCTTTTACCGTTTGTAGCTGATTGCCTTTATAGACCATCTGTAGGTCATCCATTAGCTTCTTAGTTCCATCCTTATGCCAGCGCTTCACATGGGTCATGTTGCCATTGGCGTCATACTCATGGTTGGTGCTATAGTTGCCATTCCAAGCGTAATTAGCACTAGTCCCTGACTTATCTCCATATACGGCTGCTTTCAGCTGATTGGCCTTGTCATATTGATACTGATAGGCATGTTCATCTTCCAATACCCCATCATCTCCTCTATGTTGCCAAGTGAAAGCGCTGATGCTTCCATTGTGCTTGGTAGCGGTAGTCGCAGATGCAAGCGCCTGATTGTAGTACAAATTGAAGGAGAATAAATCATTGGCATCAGTCATACCATCATTCAAACTCACCACACGCCCATTGATATCAAACTTCAAATCCAAACTCTGCAAAGCCGAGGAGCCATTCACTCCCAGTTTTTTTTGTATAGTCTCTCCCAGCTCATTATAAGAATACGCAGATACTTGTATCGTGGGCTGATCATTTACACTTAACGTTTTAGCTGTAGGGCGTCCTTTATGATCATAGGTATAATTTGATTTGACTTTGACTATTTCTGCATCCAATTCATACTCATTTACGCTTTCAGTAGGTTGGCCTATAAAATTGGTTTTGATAGTCGCCACCATCTTTTGGCTGGAGCCTTTGATCTCTCTTACTTGCAAGCCCCTGAGTCTGCTATCATAATAAATCTTACGATCATACCATTCTCCTGTTTGTAGGTTTTTTATTCGCTGGCCTGTACTGAGGCCTTTGGTACGCACGCTGGGGTAGTCATAAGTATTGTCAGGAGCGACATAGTCCAATGCAGAAACATTGAGCACATCGAAATCATAGGTATCATAATAGTTCACCACGAGAAGCTCATCAGTAGTGCAGCCAGAGGGGTAGGCTCTTTCGCTATAGCCAAATAATGCATTCCCATCTATTTCATAGTGCACGGTATTGTTTTCGTAAAATGTATCCACTTGAATCTGTATCACGTCACGGGAGCTTTCCACAGTTCTTTTCCCCATCAAAATAGGTCTATGACGGTAGTCATACTTAGTATAAATCCAAGTATTGCTCTTGTGCATTTCCGCATCTTGAGTCATCACTACCCTATTCCATCGGTCATACACAACAAAAGACCAACCAGCACCTGGGTTTTTACTCGCTATCATCCGGCCTTTATGATCATACTTGTACTCATAGATCAAATCGCTGTAATGGGCATCTAGGTAAGACTTTTTAGCATAAAATCGCTTTCCACCCTTGGATCGAAAACTAAATCCAGATTCCATAGAGACTTCCCCCTCTTTTTCTATCTGATAGTTCTTATTTTGATAACTATCAATGGACAAGGGCTCATCTACCCATTCCGTTTCTCCGCTACTCACTCCTGCCTCAAGAGCTAGCAGCTGCTCTATATATTTTGGAGGAATAATGTGTGAAATCTGACCTTTTTCATTGTATAGATTGTAGGTATCTCTATGAACGCCAGATCCCAATCCATCTACTATGCGCTGCAATATGAGTTGCCCTCTGTCATTGACATATGTCTCCTGAATCATTCCGTCTGGGTCAGTCACACGTGTTTTCCTTAATGCCGGAACGGCATAATAGCCATTTTCCGTGAGTCCTGCCTTCTCATCATAAGAGAATAACAACACCTTGTCAGCTTCCACATTGTAAGAATAATTAAACGTGGTGGCGTGTGCGTGTGCCGTACTCCCTATGCCGCGTTGCTCAATGACTCGCGGGCTTACTCTGCCATCCATCATTACCTGACTATAAGGTTTGCTATCATGAGCTACGTTTACCTTAGTGGAGTAAAAGTTAGCTTGGCTTCCAGCTACACCCGCCCCATCGAAGGCAGTTTGTTTATAAGATCCATCACTGGTGGTATGAGTATATCCCTTATGACTTTTATGAGTCGTGCCTGTTGGGTCGTATGTAAACATCTGAACCATGTCCTTGCCTCCTGGAGAAGCCCCTCTTACTACCACTTCCTTCTCTCGTCCGTTTTCATCATAATAGACATAGATCTGATCAGACTGACTGTCATCCAACTGCTTCAATGCCTCGGGGGTGGTTATACCTTCCACCCTAGCACTTATTACCCTATCATATTTATCTTGAGAAAATGTACTAAATGAAAGGACTATTAATCCGGCTAATATTATTCTTTGCTTAGTCATGGAAGTGCGATTAATAGTTACGTTCATAAGTCTCAACAATATTTCCTCGATCATCTTTGATATAGGATTTTCTACCGAAACTATCGTAGTAAAAATAGGACGTGAAATAATTTGAATTGATTGTACTAGTCAATTGCTGAAATCCATCATAATTGAACAATGTAAAACTGGCTTGTTCTTCAGTCACAATCACATCATCAATTTGAGCTGAGCCCTGTATGGTTAATTGCGATGAAGTACAATTGATTTTCACATAGAAAAGCTTCCAACCATTGGCTAGATCTACATTTTCACTACCATCTAGCAACACCGTATGAGCTCCTGAAATGATGGGTTTGGCACCACGGTACCAAAAGGCAAGGTTTAGCGGTTCATTCACAGGAAGTGTAGATAAAACCAAGTTTGAGCTAGATAAATTAAAATAAGTGCTTCCCGTATGTCCTGCTTGACTACCAACCCCGCCCACCAATGCACTAGCTGGATAAGACATTCCGTAAGGTGTGAATCCTCCTTCGAAGGTTGCAAGTTTTAATTTACTTTCGCTCTGATTGACAAAGGCTCCTATGATATTATCTCCATTGTTATCAAAAACATTGAGCAAAATAGTACCGTCGTTTTTTATGATTTTTGATGGAATACCTTTGCCATTGTATGCTTCTATCAAACTCTGTTGTCTATAGTAGTCAGGAATAGCCTCTTCACTCTGACAAAGGCCATTCTCAAAAAAGTCTTCGCTTGTACCTACAATGGGCTGCTTTGATTCAAAACTATATGTGGCGCTTAGCAAGGTATGATCGCCATACTGACCATACTCACTATAACTTGCAGAAATGACCTTACCGTTGAGAAGCTGAATTCTTTCAATAGGAATTGAAACCCTATTATCAGCAATTAGAGCGACCAGTGAAGCATTTCCTGATGATGGGAAATCTTGAGGGTATCTATATACACTCTCAAATACATCCCCATCAAGGGTGCTTTGCTGAGTTCTGGTAACATATGAATGATGCGGACTATCATAGAAGGAAAGTTTGCTAGAAACCATCTCCGTGCCAGACTCAATGGATGTCTCGACCACCTTGCTCAAAGACAATTCTTTTCCCACACCCGTAAGCTCAACATCTGTAGCTGGCGCTACACCCGTAAAACGGTAATTACCGTCATTATCCTTGGTGTCATTACCGATTAATTTACCAATATGCATCTCCTCATAGGCGAAGGAAATCCCATTGTTTATGAGCTCATACTGATAATTTACTTCTCTGTAAGGAATATCCAAATTATCGAAAAATTGAGTTTTCGACATTTTCCCATAAAACGGCCGACCAAACACTGAAAAATCCGTAGACAAGTACCCTTGCATACGTACTTCATTACCATAGTAAATATTATAATCAGCATCTATCTCATAGTTCGCAGCTTCGAATTCCTCTTCATCCATTCCGTAGAAATAATCAACTTTCTCACTCCCATTTGGAAAATGAGTTTGTATGCTGGAGTAATAGGTACCATGACCAATTCCCATATTACTATTAGGCATACCGTAAGATTGATTCGGAGATGACTTACCACTTGATTTAGATGCATCCAAAGGGTCATTGTAGGTATACGTAGTTGTAGAAACCTCCGAAGAACCAGGAATTGACTCACTCACACTTTTTAATCTTAATCCACCATTAAGACCATTTACTCCGTTATATCGGGCCACTCCTGTTTTCTTTGTGCTCCACAGAACAAGAATTTTTTCACGACCAGGCCACTGTTGGTTATATCGGGTAATTTCCTCGATAACTTCAGTCAGCAAGGAGACATTTTGTGAGCCTGACGGAATCCAAAACTCACCAGCTACGACTCTACGAATTCCATTACTCGATTCTGAACAAAACTCAAGAGAAAGATCATTCAAAGGATTATAAGTATAAGGGATACCACTGGGATCGAGACCACACATATGAAACACTCTGAATCGAATTTCATCCTTATACTCTAATGGATTAAAAATTTTATCCTCGCCAATTGGAGTATAATTATTCGACCCTGGAGAGGTGTAAATATTCATGCCCGATTCCGCCACCTTTGGTTTTGAAGTCTGCTCTTCAATTGACAATAGCCTCTCATTAAATTCATAATCAAAAAAAGTTTTTCCTCCAAAAGCATTTTCAACACTTTTCAACATACCAATTTTAGCATAACTAAGATTAGGCGCCCTTCCATTTCCACTTTGCTCGATATATGGGGAGTTTAAAGTATAATCAACGATATAAGAGTTGTTCCCAACAAAACCATTTTGCAAACCCCAAACATCTATGCTCAAGGGTGATAAATTGGCGCCATTTGGAGATTCAAAATAGTCGAATTTCAATCCCTCCAATGTTTCAGAATCACCAGAAGTGGGATGACTTTTCAATTCAACCGAACTCAGAAACACCTTGTTTTGAGATTCAGAATAATCCAAAAGGTACTCATAATGATCCGATCCACTTTCCTTAACGAGGATCGATTTTAAAACCCGAAAAGGATTGTACTGATAAAATCCAATATTTTCATAATTGAACCTAATTTCCTTTCCCCCCATTGAAATCTTCGTGGGAAGCATGATCTTCTTATCAATATCTGTGGCTATTTCTTCATATCCATATCCATAATTAGCCTTGCCTTTGTTGGGGTACCATTTGAAGCCTCGAACCCTTTGCAAATAATTAGAGTAACTCTCATTACTTCCTTGATTGGGAGCGTTCAAGGAGAGAATTTCTGCATCAGGGTTATTGCTATCGTAATAATCCACTAATCCATTGAAAAAACTTTGATAGTGATCCTCCACATGAGTAGTAAGTTCATACTCCTCATATTCCACTTTATATTCATCTCCAGTAATGGGATCGGACACACTTACCAATTGCCATGAACTAGGAATTCGACTAAATTGACTTTCACTTTTTTTGAGAAATTCGTAATATTTACTGCCATGAAAATAATTATCACCAATAAACGAGTGATTATAATAGTCTTCAAAACGGGAAACTTTGTATTCTAGAATTACGCCATTTGGCAATTTGCACTTAAAGCCAACCCATAACTCCGATTCCATCAAGATTTCAATTGATATGTCACGATTTCCACTTAATATTTGAACTTCTCCATTTTCATCAAAAATAAAAGTGGATTGATACTGACCGTAATTCATATAGTAAGTATCAGAAACACCATCAACTGCACCTTTGAGCAATCCAGAAAAAATTGAACTGCAAATGATAGGTTCTTGAAATTCTTCTTCACCATAGTATTGACAATCTGCATTTGGAAATATGTCTGGTTCTCCGTTGATCTCACGACTGATAGAGCCGCCAAAAGATAAAGACCAGCCTTCACCTAAGCTTGTGCTAGGCTCTGCCACTTTTACTCCTGATGAATAATAGGACAATCCTATATCTACATTTAAACTTCCGAAATTTTCTGAAAACAAGGGATAATATCCCTTTGCTATACCTGAAAATCCTGCAGTCGACATGCCACCTCTGTTGCTATTGCTTCTATACTGCTCAGCTACTCCAGAGCTCACATATTTGGCAGGGTTCAAACCTTGCCCCAACGCGCAAGTGCTCAGCATAGAAACTACTAAGGGTAAAAAAAGCTTTCTTATTCGCATCGTTCGTTCTTTAAATATTAAGCTTAAAAATTAGCGTTTTTCTGTCTGAAGAACCTTGATCTGCTTCTGTAGCTCAATGATGTGGAGCGTCAGTTCCTCTATCTTCTCCATTTGAATGATGATCATCTCATCTAAGGAAATCCCCTTCTTTCTTACTGTTTCTGCATCAGGCACACCTGGTAGATGCCCATTTTCTGATATATAATCTTCGGTTTCTTTCAATGTCATCAGCTTATGATCCTTGTCGAAAACATAATCTGGCCATTGCTGTCTTGTCATTACGTCTACACCTTCACATATAATATTGCCGCCTACTGCTACCAGATAATCATTGACTGGTAGCGCAGCTCCCACTTGAAGCTTATCCACCGTAAGTCCGCCAGTAATGGAGGGAATCGCTTGCTCCGCTTCAAGATAAATCTCTTTGATATTCATAGGGACGTTGCTTGACCCTCCTGGGTAAGTCGCTATGCTCTGGATATTATTTATCCTGATAGCGGTCATTAACTGAGGAGAACCCTGGCTGAAAAATGTCTCCGTGCTTTCAGAATTGAAAGTCGCATTACCAAGAGACTGCCAACTACCGTTTGTAAGTTGAAATTCTATATTGTAGGTATACGTATATCCACCCCCTATTCCTGCTGTAATTGCAAGCTGAGTAATCTCTATAGGTTGATCTATCTGGACTAATAAATAGTCTGAGGGTGAAGCAGCCGTGGTAGTTGACCAACTTGTGTTATAATCACCATCAATTAAATTTGCCCAATTATATGCAGGAGATCCGTTTGGTTGAGCACTCGCACTAAAGGTAAGCGTAGATGGGTCTATCGGCCCATAAGACTGAGCTGATAACAGCAATGAGAATGTAAAGCTTAATGCAAAGAATGGAATTCGTAGTTTCATTGGATGGATTTTATTAGTTATCTGCAAAATAGTATTAAAATTGATTGCCGCCATGAAGTTTAGCTCATGCAGTTTTATAAGTTAGAAGAAAATAGCAGAGTTTTTATTTTTCATTTAGCATTTTCTCTAATGCCTCCAGTCTTTCGCTATTGGTCTTTTGATTTTGGCTGAGTTGGGCTTTCACTTGTTCGTTTTCTTCTTGAAGCTTTTGATTTTCCTTCTCTAGGGCTATCACATAAAGGGTAAGTTCTTCAAGCTTTTCTACCACCAATCGGTTCATCTCACCAAGAGCGATACCATTCTCTGCTACCTCCTCAGCAGAAGGCATATTGGGTAAGCGATGATTTTCTTGAATGTAGGTTTCTGTTTCTGAAAGAGTTGGAAGTGCGTAATCGGTAGCGAATACATAATCTGGCCAAGGGGCTGCTTCTACTTTTATTTCTTCCATGATGGCTTTGCCCTTCACTGTTAAGTGAAAACCGCTTGCAGGCTGATCGGTATTAATAGCAAGTTGTTTTGTGTCCACATTCAAAAACATTGCTGTACCTGTCGGAAGGCCATTAGCAGAATTAATATCAGTAAAATACATTTTATCATCAGTCATTATTCTGAGATTGCCTTCATAGTCATCCATCCTTGAATAGTAATTAGTCCATGTCGCAGCATCACCCCAGACTAATCCTTTCATTTGGTTGTTATTCTTAAATCTGATTTCATTCTCTATTCTAGCATTGCCATTTACATCCAGTTTGGCACTGGGATTGATCCCAATACCCAATTTTCCGTCATGATTCAAAGTCATTTTAGTAGCATCATTCACACGCCATTCATATCCTCCTGTAGTCCCTACTCCAGGAATACCAATTAAACTATTGAGCTCTGCATCCCAAAGCCCTACATTCTGCACAAGTCTCCCTCCTCCTTGAAACCACAGTTCATCGGAATGATCAGGAATGCTTCTAAAATCATTGAACACTCCAATTGTAAATCGAACATCCTCGCTACTTGTTCCCGGTAAGAGTGCGGATTCATCTTGAAAGAGAAGAAATCCCTTATCGGAACCAGGATTTACGTTGGAATTAAAATTAAAAATGGCCGTGCCTCCAGGGCTGGCAGGTTGCATAGTCGTATTGGTGGTTGAAAACTGACCGTATAGGGAGTAAGTCCCCATTTGTAAAATAACCACGGCCATAAATAGTTTATTTATCATTTTCAAGTTGAGTTAAGCGGTTTTCAAGTTGTTTAATCTGTAGCATTAATTCCTTCACCTCTGGGCTCAGTTGGCTATTAGCTGTTGGTCTTTGGCTAAGTTCTGTTTTAAGAATTCTATTTTCCTTTTCCAACTTTATTATGTGAAGAGTCAATTCTTCTAACTTTTCCACTACCAACCTGTTCATCTCCCCCAAGGCTACACCATTCTCGGCTACCTCCTCAGCAGAAGGCATATTGGGTAAGCGGTGGTTTTCTTGGATATAGGTTTCTGTTTCTTTAAGTGAAGGAAGTGCATATTCAGAAGAGAATACATAATCTGGCCAGTTATTGGCCTCTACTTTTACTTCTTTGGAGCGGATGGTGCCATTGACAGAGAGTTTTTCGGTGGGAGTGGTAGTGCCTATGCCAATATTGCCATTTTGTAAAATGGTTAAACGATATGAATTGGCATCAAAGTCTCGAATGCGGAAAGACCGATCATAATGCACACCCATATCCCAAGTCCTAATACCTGAGTGTACCATCAACAACATAGGGGCATAATCATCAGTTACTGAATGACGTATACCTAACCTTGCACCAGCAGCTCCCCCAATACCTGAATGACCATTTTGTTCGCCAAACTGCCCTGCACCGAGCACTTGCAAGTTTAAGCCCGAATTAAGTGACAAGGTATTTACTCCTAATCTTCCATCCTTTTTGAAAATACTATGAGACTCTCCGCCAGTAGGATTTCCATTGGTATTAGCTCCCTTTCCAAAATGGACATCCCCACCCTTATAGTAATTTAAAAATAAGTGAGATCCATCCATAACATCTATATGAGCATTCCCATTGTTTTGCCATTTTGCAAATCTAAGCTGCGAAGTGGGATGTACATCTGGTTTGCTATTGATATAAAAAAATCCATCAGAAGTAGTGCTTCCGGATATATTACAATCACATACTTGCCCAAAAGCCATGGACGTAAGTAAACAGTACAAGAGGGATGTGATGGTTTTAATTCTCATTATTTGAAACAGTTTTGAAATCAAAGCTTACGTTCAGAAGGAAGGTATACTCCAAGGCGGGCATTAATTCCTTGAAAAGACAAATCCTATCTTTAATCGTAATAGATATGGGGAGGAAAATTTGGTTGAAAAACCAAGGTATGAATAAATAATCCTGTGCGGTATTTAGCATTGCGGTGACAATTGTAGTATAAAGGTTAAAAAAAGAAAGGGAAGTAATTACCTTCTTTTCAAAAACCCGTCGCAAAATAATACTTAATGACAATAAACGGAAAGAATTCTTTGAAAATTAGCAATCTTTTAATCGATGGGCAACATTATATCATCGACCAATCAAGGATAATTAAAGACCAGTCACACTAATTGAACCCAATCACAACAGTACTATCTGATCCTTCGTGCCACAACGTGAGTTGTTCTTGAGACATCTTTAAAATCTTATAAGGGCCAACTTCCTCCCCTTCTTTGATCATGGTAGATTTCTGTTGCATCTGCATGATACCGGTCTTTTGCTGCCCAGCAGATACCAACCCATAATATTTCACTTCTGGTAGGCGGATAAATCGACGTGGATTGGGTGCTACCGGCTGTAAAGAAGGCTCTGGCGTCTCTGCCATCCTGCTAGCTTTCAAAAAAGGATCACGATAGTTAAGGTGAAAAGTGTAATTTTTTTCTGTTTCATCCAGGGCTCTTGCTGCATTTCCCACCGATATAGGAGCAATATTCACCTCCGTATTGTCTGCAAACGAAACAAACTTCCACAATACCACTCCCCATATCAGAAGCACCAGCCCAAGTAGTAAATATTGATTGCGTTTAGATTTCATCACGATGATCGAGGTATAGCCGATCTACTTATTAATATAAATGCTTCTAACTGACGGAGCGGTTTCTGAGATAGCATTCAGTGCCTTCACTGACCATTCATAACGCCCACTATCTAGGGTAACCTCTTCAATGTTGCTTGTTAGTGTTTTTTGATAAATGAGTTTCTCAATCTTATCTTCATCCAAAGAAGGAGAAGCGATCAGCAACTCATATTCCTCTGCCCCTGTCACAACGTTCCACCACAAGCTAATTTGATGATTGCTAGTGGTTAGATCATTTGCTGGCGCCCTTAAGACTACTGCAGATGAAGAAATATCTGTCATAGGGTCGGTGCTGATTTTGACGCTTCGCAAAGACCAGCCCGTAAATGAGCTGCTGTTTAGCGCTCTCACTCGCCACTCATAATTTCCATCATCCAAGTTTACAGTTAACCTGTTATCACTCAATACCTCACTTCGTACCAAACTCACAATTTTATCCTCATCAAAAGAAGGTGTTGCTATTTGCAATTCATATTGATCGGCATCAATCACTTCATCCCACCACAAATTAATAGAAGCACTTTCTGAAACCAGCATATTGGCAGGTGCATTAAGCTTTACGACTTTTGCAGAAATATCTACCCCAGAATTGGATTGCACCTTAAACTGGCGGGCACTCCAGTCTGTAGATGAGGTAGCATTCGTTGCTTTTACTCGCCATTCATAGCTACCATTGTCCAAATTCACAGAAGTTTTTGTCTCCGCTAGCTTCCCTTCATAGACCAGACTTATGATCTGATCTTCAGCGAAGGACGGTGTAGCTATTTGAAGTTCATACTCGTCAGCATCAGCCATTGCATCCCACCAAAAATTGATTTCACCGTTTGAGGAAACAAGTTGGTTCGCTGGCGCATTGAGTTTTACAGTTCGTGACGAAATATCAACTCCTCCATTCTGCTGCAAAGTGAAGCTGCGTAAGCTCCAACCTGTAGATGAGGTAGCATTCGTCGCTTTTACTCTCCATTCATAGCTACCTGCTTCGAGCTCTATCGAAAAGTTATTCGTGTCAAGGACCTTGTTTTGAAAGAAAACGCTGGGATTGGCAATAGACGGGCTGGCAATCTCAAAAGTATAAGAAGTAGCCTGCCCAACAGCCTGCCATTGGAAATCCATCTGACTTGGACTTGAGATCAATTCATCTTGAGGCACGATCAACGACACTGTGGACTCAGAGATATTTGCACCTTTGGCAGAATCCAAACTAAAATACTGTGTGGTGTACTCGGTTTGGCTTTGCGCATTCATACCTTTTACTCGCCATGTATAATTACCTGGGCCAAGTGAAATCTTTAGTTTATTGCCTTCAATCAATGTATCTACTACAATTTCCTTAACCGCACTGAAATCAGGGGACACCAATTGAAACCCATAATTATCTATGCCTTCCAATACTTTCCACCAAAAGGTAACTTGATTGTTTGTAAGCTGAACGCTATCCCCGGGGGCAATAACCTCAATTTTCTTAGTGCTGATATCTACTGAAGAGACAGAGTCAATACTAAAGCTTCTAAAGAAATAATCAGTGGCATACCCGCCATTGAGTGCTCTCACCTCCCATTGATAGGCTCCTGGCTTCACTTTTAAGGTTAATTTGTTTGAAGAGACCGTGCTATCTACAAGGAGTCGTTGTGCTAGCTCAAAGGAAGGAGAAACCAAATGGAATTCATATTGCGATGCTCCTTGCACTGGATCCCACCAGAAACTAACGGTATCCCCCTTAAATATCGCCTCATCAGCAGGTGAAATCAGTGTCAGTGTACTCTTGGATATGTTCTCCTCAAAAATATCTCCACACTGAATAGCAAAGATCAATGACAAGGTCAAAACAATCAACAACGATTTATAAACCATAATCTATTTTTCTAAATATCACTTCCATAAACAAATGCTCCTCTTTGGTCTTTCGATCTCTTTCAGTAAAAATCACAACAGATTCGATTTTGACATCAAAAATAGTCGATTCTATATTCCTCAAAAACTTCACAAAGTTGATATAGTACCCTTCCACCCTCAAGTTATAAAGAGGAACAGTACTTTTTTTGTTTTGATCCACCAGCCCATGCACAGACAAGCTATGATCTTCGGCCATATCAAAGAGCCGATTGATGGTCTCTACATTCGACGCTCCTGTCTGCAGCTGACTTAGCAAAGAATCGATCTGTTGCTTCTTACGTGTTTGCAACCCTATTTCCTGGATAATCATTGCTTCGCTTTTGCCTGTCAGGATGGTCAACGAACTATTCTCGCTCCACAAGTCCAGTGTCTTCTGCAAAGACAATACATACCCAAGAATGATGATCAACACCAACCCAGCGAAAAAGGCAATCGCCCTGTTTTTATGACTTAGGTTTGACCACATTCAGTTTTATCGTTAGTTGGAAAGACCCTTTTTCGCTAGACACAGCTTCATTTTCATACGTTTGATCCTCTATTTCCTGTATCCAGTTTAACCCTTCGAGTTTATTTATCCATTGGCTAAAAACCTTTGGAGAATCTGAAAAACCTTGAATGATCACCTTATCTTCCAAATAAGTATCATTCTTGCCTCTAACCTCTTCTTTGGGTTTGAGAACGAGCCTGGTGAGCTTAATCTTTGAAGGAGTAAGGTATCCTATCTGATCACAAATGATGGATAGTTCAGGTGATCCGCTCATAATAGAAAGCACCTCACTATTATCAAGATTGTATTTTTCCAAAGACTCCTTTTTCTGGTTTAGGACTTTGAGGGTGCTGGACTTTTCGAGTAACTCTGTATTATTGGCACTTAGCTGGAAAAAAACAACGCCATTTACAAGAAACACTATAAGCAAGCTTGCCAAAACAGGCATTTTAACCTTTTGTAACAATTTGTAATAAAAGAATTCTTCATAGTTGGTTTTGATTTGCTCAAATCCGATATGGGTAACTCCATCAGCTAAAAATGCAAAACATGACGCAAAGGCTACCGCATGTTCTTCTTCTACCAGCAAATTGTCTACCTTTAATTGCTCACCATCAGTTTCCTGAAATCCTACTACCTCGCCTGAATTAATGTGATAGGTAAGGTCTCCAATCAATGGCTCATTGTTCGGCTGTTCTGACGAGTGATGCTGATAAAGTGCCAATACGCCACCTCTTGCTGGCATCAGTCCGATATCCACCACTTGAGATTCAAAACGATCCAACAGAGCCATTATACTTTGTAAATAATTGACTCTGGCAAAGGCAACCAGTCTGCCCGTATATTCTATTAAGAATTCATCAGCATCGGCATTTGGCACTGCTTCTGAGAAGACATTCAAAACATCAGCTTCCTCTTCCAAAACCATCTCCGCCTCTACTGACATGACCGAGCTACTTCGAACACATATTATAATGGGGGTATCATTATTGGCTTTAAGAAAATCGAGTATTTGATCTAAACCTTGAAGCCGATCGTGAATCTCAACTTCCGCTTTGACATAGCTAATGGCTAATGCTGTCCATTCATCCTCATAGAAGGTTATGGAAAGCAACTTTCTGTGAACGATATACTTATCTAAACCGAAAAAAGGCTTCATCAATAGACAATGGTTGGTTTCACAAAAATCATCAGTTTGCTTTCAGAATTTTCCTTGCTCTTGGAACTAAAGAGCCACTTTAAGCCAGGTATTCTCGATAAAAAAGGCACACCACTTCCTGATTCACTTTTACTTACTTCTTCCAATCCTCCAAGGACAACCGTTTCTTCGTTTTTCACTCGGATTTTTGAAATAAACATTCTAGTGGCATTTCCCGGAGGTGCACCCTGAATAGTGGGAGGAATAAAGTCACTAAACTCTGCTTCTATGGTGAGGGTCACATCTTCATATTTACTTACAAAAGGAGTGATTTTTAAATCTAAATTTGCCTCTACATTTTCGTAACGAGGGGTAACTGTCACAATGGGGTTTACCCCCCCAGTCACGTTTTGTGTTTCCACCAAATAATACACCGACTGCCCTATACGTAATGTTGCCTCATGCCCATTGAGTGTGGACAGTTTTGGCGTGGACTTGATATCCAAATCGTTATTATCCTCCATGGCCTGAAGCGTGGCATAAAACTTTGGAGTCACTCGCCCAAGATTCATGATGCCCCTGCTATCGAGGTTGCTTAAAACATTGTTGATGGAAGCGGGGCTTAAAGTCACATCTACTCCACCAAACACCTGACCAGAAGTGGCAGGGACAGAATCCCCAAGAAAAGCCTTGATTCCGGTTCTTATAGAAGACCCTTTTTTCACCTCTGCTACAATAACTTCTATTAGAATGTTGGGTACAGGCTTGTCTATCTGTTCCAAAAACTCAACTAGTTTATCTGCTGATTTGTCGCTACCTGTCACGATCAGTGCATTCAGATCCTTAAAAGCCTTTATTTGAACTCCTTTAATTAGGGCTTGAGGGATAATTTCTTCCACACCTTCCATCGTTCTGTTTTTAAAGGAGAAAACCCGTGCCTCGTTTAGTCCATCTGTCTGGAGTGCCCCTATCAAATAAACTCCAGATTTCGAGGTAGTAAAAGAAAGGTTGGATGTCTCCAAAGCGATCTCCAAAAAATCTTCGAATAACACACTATCAAGTTTGCAGCTGATATTTCCCTTGATTTCGGTGAGCAGCATATAATCAATTTGAAGACGTTCGCATGCCGCTACAAGTACTTCTTCTATACCCACAGCATCACAGCTAAGTGAAAGATATTTATCATTGGCCACCAAAAATGTTGACAAATCGTAGCTAGAATTATTGGCATTACCTCTCCTGTTTGCGTATTGATTTGAGTTGCTACGCAAGTTTCGATTGTTATCCATTTGTGGCTCCACCACCTTACCATTCAATTGAAAAACACGCGATTCCTTTTTAATCAGTTCAAGATCGTTCACATCGGCAATATTCTGTAGCGCGCTCTCCACAGGCAAATTTTGCATGTATGCATTGATTCTTTGGCCTTCTGCATTTCTATTGATCACCAGATTATAACCTGACTTTTGAGTAAGTTCTCGGGCAAACTGATTCAAATCAGCATTGCGCAAATTTAAGGTTATCGTATTCTCCCCTTGGTCATAAAACACCATAGGATCATCAGGAATGATCACTTCTTCTTTGTAAAAAGCAAAAATATTGTTGGTAAATCGGATGCTGAGGTCATATTCTCTACATATAAAAAGGATTAAGTCCTTGACCTTCACATTCGTGAAATTGTTGGTTACCATAATCTCAGGCAATCCATTCAGACTTACATTGAGATTATGCGTTTCTGCTACAGCACGTAGCAGCTCATAGAGAGGAGCATCTACCAAAGTAAAATCCACACGCTCACTAAGCCCAGGAACTTCAGTTACCAACGAATCCAGCTCAGCCTGAAGCGACATATAGCTTTGACTGTAGGATTCTTTGATCCCAAATAGTAAACACAGCGTAATTATTAAGCCTACCTTTTTCAAATCAGATATGTATAAATTTCTTCTAATGAGGTTCTACCTTTTTTAAATAGCGATACCGCATTGTCTGCTAAGGTATCAATTTGTAATGCACCCGGATCATTTCCCCCTTCGAGAATCATTTTTCTAATTTCATCCGTGACGGGAATCATCTCATATATAGCCTTTCTCCCCTTGTAGCCTGTGCCATGACAGCTCGAACATCCTACAGGCTGAAAGTAAGAAGTAATTTCGCGCTCCCTCAAAACTACAGGCAAGTATTCAATGTCAAACACTTCGCTTTTGCAATCTTCACACAAACAACGAATCAATCTTTGAGCTATCGCAATATTAAGCGTATCTGCGATTAAATAATCACTTATGCCCATCTCCATCATTCGAGAAATAATGCCAAAGGCGGAATTAGTATGTAGCGTGGACATAACCAGGTGACCAGTCATGGCCGCACGAATGGCCATCTTCGCCGTATCAACATCTCGGATCTCCCCTACCATGATCACATCAGGATCTTGACGCAAAAACGTGCGAAGGGTAGCAGCAAAATCCAAGCCTACCTTATCGTTTAATTGCACCTGATTCACACCTTCCAGCGTGTACTCAATAGGATCTTCGATGGTGAGTATATTATTTGATACTTTGTTCAACGTTTTTAGTGCACCATATAGCGTCGTAGTTTTCCCTGAACCTGTAGGCCCGCTGATCAGCACCATTCCTTGGGTTTTAGAAATGGCATCATTGAAGTCGCTCATCTGCTCTTCTGTGAATCCCAAATCTCTGATATCCAAATGGGAAGCATCGCTGGAAAGCAATCGCAACACCACCTTTTCTCCAAATAGCGTTGGCAAAATGGATACACGTATATCATATTGTATATCCTTCTCTTTAATTAAAATCCTGCCATCCTGCGGAAGCCTTTTTTCCGCAATATCCAGATTGCTAATGATTTTCAGCCTATTGACGTACTCATGATACTTTTCCTTTTTCAGCTCATAGCGCTCAATGAGCTTACCGTCAAGCCTCATGCGGATCCGGCACAGGTGCTGATAAGATTCTATGTGGATATCGCTGCACCCCAGATTATTCGCCTCTCTGATTACTTCATTGATAAAATTCTCCGAATCAACATTGAATTCTTTGCCAGATGTACCCGCAGAAGAGCGTATATAATGCTTAGTAAGGCATGCATCTATAAAGTCCTTTTCCTGAAAGTCTAAAATGATGGATTTACCAAGAAGTACTTGCAGTTCCGTTTTGGTTTCGGATTCTTTCCTTTGCTTGTCAGTATATAAAGTAAGTTGATTGCCATCCAGAGCTTTGGGGATCACCCTATACTTCCACGCGAGCGAAGTGGGCACTTGCTGCTTTAGGCTAGTAGATAAGTTGGGCAATGCTGGTGACATAGTTTTCGAAAACAATCGCAAACGTAAATATAATAGCTAGAAATCCCGCCAACGGTATGGAATTGCTTCGTTTATAACTTGCAGATATCCTGATGAGTACCAAATGACCAGCCAATGACAGCAGTAATGCCACATTGAGCCAAATCACAAAACCAGGAAAATCGAAGTATAAGGTGCTGATCAATAGAAAGACAACATCCCCCGCTCCAAGCATTTCCTTGATATTTTTTCCTACCTTCATTTTAACAATGATTCCCGAGAGTGCAATCAGGATCGTTACAAAAGCAACATTCAGTAACCAACTGACCCAATCAAAAGTGGCGATGTATAAGTAATAAGGAACGCACAAGAATGCAAAAAATCCAAACCACAGGATACTGACGGCACGACCTCTCAAATCCTGAAATGCAATCAACAGTGCGATCATCGCATATATAAAGAAGAAAGCGGTCTGGATCAATCTGGAACAGTCTCGATCATTTTGCCTTCATGATCAATTTCCCAAACATTGTACTCTCCATCTCCATCAAAATCCACCACGGCGGTGGCGCGAGCCAGAAAACTCACCGGAGTGGCTTCTGCAATGGTGATGTCATAATTGGCATTGCCTGTGCCGTCGGTCACTAAACCTTCCTGCTCAAATCCCAATGCACGCAGATCATCAGAAAATTTTGAATATTCAAAGTAGTAGGTCTTTTGAAGGGTATGCACGTGCTTGAGCGCTTGCTTGGCTTCTATAGATCGAGTTCTGGTGATCAATGGCATGAGGGATGGCAAGGCCAGCAAAACGAGAATTCCGATGATTACCAATACTACCAAGAGCTCAGATAGGGTAAAGGCTTTTAATTTTCGCTTTGTATTAAATAACATGCCAGTGATTGAGTTTAATAATGCCGCAAAACTAACGATTTTTATGAAATGAAATAAACGCTATTCTGATCCGAGTAAACAAAAAAGTGCATAACGGATTTCATAGCCATTATGCACTTTTTTGAGATAAAGCATTATGAAATTTTAATTGTTATTTGCTTTCTAACAGGGCGTTCTTCGCTTTCAACTGCTCAATTTCTGTTTTCTGCGTCTGCACCTGCTTGTTGAGGTCGATCATGTAGAGGGTGAGTTCTTCTATTTTTTGAAGCAACTTAGCATCCATCTCTCCAAGGTAAATGCCATTCTCTGCTACTTCAGCCGCACTAGGGATATCTTTTAGATGGCCTTTTTCTTTGATTTGAGCCTCTACTTGCTCCAAAGACGGCAGATCATAACTTTCTTCAAAAACAAAATCTGACCAGCCTATTAAATCTACTTTCACTTCTTTGGTGTGGATAGTGCCATTAACAGCCAGCTCTGCATCTGGGTTTTCTGTCCCAATTCCAACATTTCCGTTAGACTTTAATACCAAATTATCTCTATACGCCCATTCGTTTTGATTTTTTAAGTATCGCGTTTGCAGATACATTCTACCACTTGCGTCACCGGTATTTTGATTATCGGGAGTAACAAGTATTCGTCCTTGTTGCCAATGGTTGCTGCCATCAGTATTCGCAGGCAAAACAAAACCAATAGCTGCTCCCTCCGAAATATTTCTACTAGTGCTTGTACTTTGCACTATTAAATTAGCATCAAAAGCTCTATTACCAGAATATTGAGGTATTGCTTCATCACTCACATGCAGTTGCGCTAGCGGTGCTGTCGTGCCGATTCCAACTTGTCCATCATTGGTAATAATCATTTTGGTGTTATTATTAATCAATTCTTCGTCGCTCAAGCTTTTTCCGTCAATGAAATTAGAATCATGATGTGAAATAAATCGAATGTTAGCAAATATGTCAGTATCAATAACGCCGATGGATGACCTAGCTCCATCCCCAAAAATTCGCCAATTCCCATTAATTCTATCCCCGTTCATTACGAAAGAGTTGTGAGTATGCCCCACTACTGGATTATACCAACTTAGGATCGATATTCTATTACTAATTCGAACAGCACCATTGACATCCAGTTTAGAAACAGGATTGCCATTCCCTATCCCTACATTTCCATTACTCAACATGCTGAATTGAGTGCTATTAAGTTCTCCCCCATAGTTCAAACTAAATGAACCTGAATTGGACTTATCAATACCTAAAGAATACCAAGAATCGTTTGGATCGTGAAAAGTAAGCCAAGAATCGTCGTTTTCTCTTTCTATCAAAAGTGTTCTACCAGAAGGGTTTACCAATTGTGTTTCACCATCAAGATGAGATGTTTGGGCATAAGAAACCGTGGCTAGAACAGGAATTAAAGTAGCGATGATAAGTAATTTTTTCATTGTGTTAGGTGGTAAAGTTTGATGAATATTTTTGATGAATTATTAGATGCAAAAACCAAGATTTAGGGCTCAGAGACTCATTTGTTTGAGCCTTACCTAGTTTTAAAGTTGCAAAATAAGGCAAATAAACAATTCATCACCTATCGACTTTTCATTAAATCCCCTTCACATTTAACAATCTTAAAAATCTAAAGGCAATAAAAAAGCTGGACCAGTTTGAATACACAAATTATCCAGCTTCCTACTAGTCCAACACTCTTTTTTCTAAATCAATTGCCCTTTATCGTTGCTACTACTTCTTCTAAAGCAGCGTTCTTATCTTCTAATTGATCTAACCTCTTGTTTTGCTCAATGATATACAGCGTCAGCTCCTCAATCTTCTGTAGCAACTTAGCATCCATCTCTCCAAGATAAATACCATTCTCTGCTACTTCAGCCGCACTTGGGATATCTTTCAGATGGCCTTTTTCTTTAATTTGAGCCTCTACTTGCTCTAGAGATGGCAAGTCATAAGTTTCTTCAAATACGAAATCTGACCAGCCCGTTTCTACTTTGATTTCTTTTGCTCGGATATGACCATTTACGGCTAACTTAAATGTTGGGTCAATGTTGGTTGTTCCAATCTGCAAGCGATTGGCAATCTGTACATCAGTGCCATTGCCACGCAAAAAGAAGTTGGTGCTGCTAATGTCTTGATTGAAAGCAAAATAACTCCAGTCACTTCGGTGAGTAATATTCAAAAAACTAGTATTATTCGTTGCATTGATTTTTATCCCTCGACTGGTATTGGACGGGTTTAACTCAATAAAGCCATTTATTTTTATCCAATCATCACTTCTAAAAGCTGCATCAGTCGCTGGAAAAATATCATCATTATCGATATATTTTGCTTTGACAGAGAGCTGTTCGGTTACAAAGTTACCTCGTGCTCTCGCATCACCGTAAACATCCAGATTGTAGCCAGAGTTAGGACTTCCTCCCACTCCTACTCTCTCAATCCCAGTACCTGTTTGTACCCAGTCGGAGTGACCATAGGTGGCTGTCAATAGCCCACCACCACCGTTCATTTGTATTTTCTCCACGCTAAAAAGAACATCGTCAATAAACACCTCTATCGTTTTCGTGCCTGAGTCTGATGCATCCCAAGTTTTTATCCATGTATGAATCGTGCTATTGACACCATTGTGCTTGAGCGTGGCTGGTGTGACCCTTCCTTTTACTCCTCCATACTTGAAATCCACCAGCTTACTACTACTTGACTCTGGTATATAAACGGACACACTTGAAGTTTGCCCTGGCCCAGACACTTTTGGAGCAGTAACATACATGGTGTATTGAGCGGTACTGGTGAATGACAGAAAAGATAGAAACACCCATACCATGAGACGATAACGAGAAAAATTCATACGGTAAATTGATAATTGTAAAAATGAAAAATTAGATCAAAAGCCCATCTAGCCCACCATGCAGTGAAATAGAACATGAGCTTAATATGAAGTGCAAAGAAAAGCCCTCATGCCATTCCGAAGGCCTTGATCCTGCTCCGTATTCTATGTGGAATTTTGATTCCGAAGAACATAATAAACTCCGGATCACACGTGTTTTATGCTGATTTTCTCTCTTCAAACTCCAACATCTACTCACTGACGCTACAGAATATCTAACACCTTTGCAGTTCTACCCAATTCACAAGATATGAACAATCGAAGTTTACATAAACGGACGCGTCCGTTTGGGTGAATGAAGGCGTCCTCTTAGGCAAACGGACGCCATCGTTTTTATAGCGTTGGCGATGTGTTGAAAAATGCGTGATTTTATGAAGAAGATGAAAGTGAAGGGTGGGGTGGGGAACAATAAGGCACTTTTATTCAGTTGATTGAGCGGTATAGTGTGGATACTACCTCCAGACTTCATCTCTACTAGCGGATTGCATATCCGCGTATATCCATTTTGTATCCAATTATATCCAAAAGCTACCGATTTCTCTCCACCAACTCGTACACATCTTTCTCTGTGGGGAAAAAATCTGTCACGAAAACTATCCCCGATTCATCATCCACAAAATAGATGACTTTTACATCTGATCTACTTGTTCTTTTAAACAGCAAAAAACGATATTCGTAAGATCTCTCTTCAAGCCATTTCTCCACAGCTCCACGGTGAGGTAAATATTCCAGACTTTGGGCTAATTGTTCTAACTCATCAATCATCTGTTCGGCTTTTTCCAAACTATGGTGTTGGTAGAAAAACGCAACAACATGATAAAAATGATCATCCGCAGATGCAGTATATTCTACTTGATACTTTCTCTTTTTACTTGTTTCCAACCTTCCAATTTGAGTTTGAAATCTTGAGCACTAATAGTTCTTCCCTCTGCTATGTCTCTCTCAGAGGCCTCAGCTCTGGTGATCATTTCAGCTCGTAGTTTATCATCTAAGCTTTCCTGATTTCCTTTTTCCGCTTGAACCATACTATAAACCAAAGTCAAAAACCTCTGATCTGCCTGATCTATATACTCGTGAATTTCTTTTTTTACTGTAGCTATTCTCATGTCAATGCCGTTTCTACAAAGTAACGATTTCTATTCCATTTTTGATCATCCCAACGGATGATATTGTTCTATCTCTCTTTCCACCCTCAACTTCATTCTGAAAATACGCGCTTCTGTGCTACAGATATAGCGGTGACCTGCACGGATATATAAGGATCACTTTATGAATACAGGAAAGATTAATGCAGACCTTAGATTATCTGGTGGGTGAAAGAATGAATGCCTCTTTTGATAAGAAAACCGTGCAAAGACTTCAGGAAATTCAAAGCCTCGACCCTAATACCAAAAACGTCCTTTTTAATATCATTGATACTTACTGAGAGATGCTAAGGCTAGAACTGCTTATTCATAAAAAAGCCTCGCATCTCGTACCTAGCCGATCTCGTTTCTATGACTTTCATGCAGTAGGACACGAGCGACACGCTGACGCTAGCTGAGAATCACTAAATCAAATAAAATCAATCTCCAAAATACCTTTCCCACCTGAATAATCTTGCGCACTGCTATATTTCCAATATTCTGGTTCCGCCACAAAGCCAGCTTCCACTGGATTATTATGGATATAATCCACCTTTTGATCGATCACAGCGGCTGTCCATAACTCAATCGGCTTGTTGTGCTGCTGCCAAAATTGCCGATGCTTTACATTACTTTTTTTTTGACCTGCACGCTCCATCATCCATAGCACCCACTCCCGTCTGCTTTCTTGTGGATTTTCTGCTATGAGCTGCTGAATTCTTTTTGAAGTAAATGTCTTCATATCTCGCAGGAGCTCACTTGGATTGGCATCTTTAGCTCTGAAAATTAAATGCACATGACTTGTCATGATACAATAGGCATATATCTCCATGCCTTTGTTCTTTCTGCAAAAATCCAAACTTTGAATAATTGCATTGAAATAAAGATCTCGTATAAAGATATCCACCCAATATACGGTAGCAAAACTTACGAAATATAGTCCTTCTTTATTGTAAAATTTATACTTGCGGCTCATGACAGAAAGTTAATCACAAAAAAACAATACAAGCCAGTAATGCATACCACTCAGTACGCTGATGCGAGTCTTTGGCTCGTACCTATCATGTCGTCTTATGGCACGAGCTCGTTTCTATGACTTTCATTTCGTAGGACAGCTTTCTTTCATACCGCAGGACACGAGGCACAGCCTCGCGCTAGCGACATTCATGCTCGCGCCAACTGGGGGGGGTTATTTATCGCCGTAATGTGCCCATCCACTCACGACATACACCACCACCATTTCTTCTTTAATGGAGTAAACCAAACGATGCTTCCTGTTAATCCTTCTGGAATACAAACCAGCCAGATCATGTTTTAACCTTTCAGGTTGCCCTGTCCCTGTGATCGGGTGGTCTCGTAATTCATTAAGTAATCTCTGTAGCTTCTTCAAAACCGATTGATCTCCTGCCTTTCGATGTTTTTCAATATCTTCCAAGGCATGGTCGGAGAACTCTAAAACATAACTCACAGACCTAGCAAATCCTTGATTTCCTCAGATGTAGATATCTTTTTAGTTTGTCCTGACTCAATCTGACTGATACTTTCTTTAATTCTTTTTACCATTGCAGCATTGAAATAAAGATCATCTTCCCCTACTGGAGTCAAAGCATAAGACCTATCTTTTCCTCTCTGAACAATAATTTGCTCTCCCTGATCTGCTCTTTCAAAGTACATCTTTTGATTCTGTCTAAATTCTCTACTACTTACAACTAGCATATTTATTATATCATGTGTACAAATATGGTACAAATATACAGTTTTATTGAATAACCAGTTTCAACCCATTGGATGAGATTGTCACTTCGTCTTTCAACCAATTACTTCATCTTGAAAATACACTTCTGTGCCATGACCAGCACGTTATTGGAATGCTCACAAATGACGTACTTTCATCTATTTTACAATCACAGAAGTCTTAATCATCCGTAGATTGCAGCATTTATACTTGTACTTGCGGCTCATGACAGAAAGTTAATCAGAAAAAGATAATACAAGCCAGTTATTCATACCACTTCGTACGCTGGTGCGAGTCTTCGGCTCGTACCTAGCCGATCTCGTTTCTATGACTTTCATACCGTAGGACACCAGCTGAAAGCGATCCCGCTTCTTTGTCTTTCATACCGTAGGACACTAGGCAAAGCCTAGCGCTAGCGACATGGCATGCTCGGACTAGCGGGGGGCTAATTTCTGCTCTTCTCAGGCTACAAGCCTTATTCATACCCCTTACTCGGCACAGCCGAGCGAGTGCGGGAAGACACGAGGCACAGCCTCACGCTAGCGGTGACAGTACCTTGCGCTAGCGACAGACCTGCTCGGACTAGCGGAGGGTTATTTCAAATGTAAATACCAATTACCTTTTGATTGTCTATCTACCGTTTCTTGAGACTCTATTCCTACATATACCTCTTCAACGGCCTCAGAAGGATATCCATGTTTATAGAACAGGTTTTTAATATTTGGGATTAACTCAATATCTGATTTTAAATTCTCTTTGGTTATATCATCTTTGACACAAACCCAAATAGCCAAATGTTTAGGGTTAATATTATAAACCCCGAATCTCCAAAGCCAGAAGTCACCTACCCCCCTTTTGAGAACTATCTCCTTAATATCGTGTTCAATCCTGATAATCTTCCCTTTTAATGTATTGGCAGGAAAAAGTAGTTTCCTAATTAGAAAAAACATATTCATACATTTTATACTAATATTAGTGAATTCCATAGTGGTATTGAATTCCAATACCTCTATTCTGCAAAATTGGCCGTTCAATAGTAGACCATATCCTTCCTGCTCCTTGATTCTTCAAGAATACATTTGCACTTCCTCTTGCCCCAGAAGCAAAACTCGTTGACAAACCTTCCCAAATAGGCCCTTTCACGGCTCTGGGCAAATATGAGTGCACAGCGTTCATTGTTCGACCAGCAAGAGTCATTTCAAGTGTAACCATATTATTCATCCTAGCATAAGCCATTCCTCTTAACATAGAAAATCTACTTCCTCCCCAAAAAACACGGGAACTGTTTGTTGCAAATAATCCTGCAAATCGTCCAACGCCATAACCTACAAGCCTTGCACTTGAACTAATAGCAGCCCCTGCACCAGGAATAAACATAAGTTGACTTAAAGGATCAGAATGAATGGCATCAATAGGGTAATGATGCCAATAAGAATCAAATCCAATATTTACATCTCCTGACTTAGAAATATTAACATTAACAAACGTCTCATAAGCCGCACTTCTCGTAGTTTCTCCTGTATGTGATAAGGCGGAAATTTCAAAGCCATTTTTACCTGCTGTAATATTGGCATCAGGATATAACGAACTATAGTACATCATCTGCTCATTTGAAGCATCCGAATAACGAACATTATTTAGAAAGCCAGCTCCCCAAACCCATTCACCATTCGGATCGACACCCATTATAGGATTATTCCCCATTCCAATATAACCAGATGAATACTGCCTAGCCGGATCAGGCACCATCCACCGTCCGATAACAGGATCATACTGCCTTGCCTCAAAATGATTAAACCCCGTTTCGTCATCTTCTTCAGCAAAGTCTCCTTGATAGCCATAGCGGTAATCAGCAGCAGGACCAATGTTGCCTCCTGTGTATTTCATCTTCAGGCCAAAAGGGTAGTAGTTGGAGACGCTCGTTACTGCATGACTGACCGTACGTCTGCTCAGCTTAATGTTTTTGATCTGCATATTCCCACCGTAGGCATCATGAATCAAAACATTTGTATTGGTAACATTGGATTTTGTCACTTTCAGCGTAAAGCTAAAAGTATGAAAATCAGTGTAAGGATCATTGCTTCCTTCCTCAAAAAGCTTGTATTGAAACGGCCCTGAAGACCCATTAACATATATTTCAGCAGCTATGCCCCAGTTGAGGCTAGGGATCGCATCAAAACTGAGGGTAATTTCATCACCTTCTTGTACTCCATTAGCCGAAAAATTGAAAGAATTGGTAGTTGTGGTGCTATTATTTTGATACAAGGTGATGGGGTCAGTAGCTTCTACTCCTACGACAGCCCTTACATTTCCTAGATGGTCTTTTAGCTCATATTCTCGTCTCCCATCGGTATGATAATATGTTCCTAGTCTGCTTGCCCCGTAGATCGGATTTTCTATGACGTCATACCCTTCATTGGCATTGGCCTCATATATGGCCATGATACTACCAGAGGCATCTCTCACATAAATATTTTCAGGATTAGTGTCTTTTTCATTTACTTTCCTGATTCTAAAACCACGATCGTCGTATTCAAAGACTGCTTCCAGTTCATTACTGGTAATTTTCTTCACCTTTCCTGCGACATCATATTCATAGGTTTCCATCGATTTGCCTTGTCTGGTCAGTTGATCCATTTCACCGATTTCGTTGTATCCGTAGGTCGCATCATAATTCTCATCACCCGCATCCGCTACTGAGTTCAATCTATTAAGGTTATTAGGATCATAGTTATAAGCAAGATCATGTCTATTACTTGTTCCGTCGGTATCTTTTCTTCTAATAGACTGAATATTTCCATGGGCATCATAGCTTATCCCATCTACTTTGAAGGCATTATTGGTACTGTTTGATGCTTTCACCAGCTGGTTTTTATCATCATAATCATAATGCATGATTAACTCCTGCGAGCCTCCCGCATATTTAGTTTTCGATCGAGTTACAGAAATATTCCCGTTGTATTTAGAATCGCCTTGATCAATCGTAGGAATGCTAAAGTTACCCCGTGTATAATCTCCTTGATAATAATAAAAGGTCTGAGCAAAAGTATTATTGTTGTCATTGGGATTATTGATACTCTTCAGTTGTCCATTGAGCGTGTAGTAGTACTCAATATCTTCTATTCCATCCGCCAATGTGACTTTCTTTAGCGGCCCATGTGTGTAATAAACATATTCCGCTTGCAGTGATCCATTTGCATTAGCTAGGCTGATAGGATATTTGGAGGCATAAGCCTTAGACAAACGCATATCTAAATCATATTCATACCTATGGTAGAATGCATCCTCTTCTCCCGCCTGATATTTTACATAAGTGACATTGCCTAGAAAATCGTATTCATACTCAACCAATTTTGGCTCATCAAAAATATGAGGATACCAAGAAGCCATCCATGTCACACGCCCCATCTCGTCGTAGCTATACCAAGTTTTGCTATTTTCATTTTCAGTGTAGGATACGGCTCCATGCAGAAAGTCTTGCTCTGGCAAGGTGATGGAAGGCACTGGCACATCCGCCGGTGTACCTACGCTCGCTGTGAAACTTTGCCCAGAAGCAACGGCAAATCCAGGAAGCAAAGTGACAGAGTTTTCTGCCTTGATCTCCGTCTGGCTGGCATTGTATTTTCTCAACGAGACATTTTGTTCATTGTATGAAAGGGTAGCTCCAGGTGCGTAATCCGCCAAGTCATAATAGGTGCTTACCCAATCCTTTCTTTGTGAGTGAGAAGTGATAAGACCCCCACCTTCTTCTGTACTTTCAAGTATTGTTGTCATATTAGCACTTTGAAATGCAATTGCCGTACCTACATACTCACCAGACTCTACAGGTCTGCCCAATTTATCATAGTTGGTATAAGAATACCGTCCACCATTGGCTTTTTGCTTCGCATTTTGTGAGAAACGGATAGAGCCGTCTTTGCGGTAGACATAGTTGGTGATGCCCGCATCCGTCTCCTCCATACTGAGGAGTCTGCCTTGATAGTCATAGGTATAGTAAGTGGCGTAAGGGATATTCTCTTTAACATACTGCTCAGTAATTTGCGTTTTATTTTTGCTCAAAATATCTTTTACTCCAAGAGGTGGCACAGATACAATTAAGCGTCCCATATCATCATAGAAGTTGAAGGATGCGTCGTAGTATTTGTACGTTCCCTCTATCCTTTCAGCACCTTCACATCGATAAAAGCCCATGGGCTTTTGAGACGTAGTAACATCTAATCCTGTCAAAAGATCGGTAGATGCCAAGATGATCGGTGGCCCACCACCACCAGATTTAGTTACACCAAGAGAGGTTGAACCAGAAGCACTCTGAGGGACATGAAAATCGAATGCGCCTCCTTCAAAACCTGACAATGCTGTGGAAGTGTATTGAATAGGAAACTCCACTCCCCCAGCTACATAACCATAGGCACTGACCAATCCATTTCCACTTTCATCACTATATCCAATCACCTCTTTACCATCCACGCCTCTGCTAACGGTTTTCACTGCTGCAAACTTGAATGAAGTACCTGTTTTGCCCAAGAGTTTATCATATACCCAAGCATAATGGTCATTTAAATCAGTGAGTACTGGAAAAGTCTTGCTGTAGGATCTTTTTTCATTACCTACGAATTGATTTCCCGGCGCACTTTGACTTTTTTGCTCCCCCGTACCGTCATCATAATATTCAGTCTTTGAGAATGGATAGGAAGTGGTAGCTACATAAGGCTCTAAATTATTATTAGTACTATAATAATGGCCAAGCGTACCGGGTTGAGTATTTAGAACCGGATCTGGGGTTAGCTTATCAAAATTTTCACTACCGTAAATAGCACCTGCACTAGATTCCTGCATAAAGTTCGGCTCAAAGCCAAACTCAGTTGTTGATATAGGAGCAGAAAGTGTTTGCCCTGCTGGTCTATTAAACTTATCATAAATGGGCTGTGAAGCAAAAATAGTATTTGTGGCTCTTGACTTGGTTTGTGATTGAATGAGCTTTCCTGTATGATCGAAATAAGATTTGGAGCTAGAAATAGGAATGTTTCCAGCGGTGAAAGACGTTGAGGTTATGGTGTTAAAACAATCATCATTATTGACAACTTCTACTTCTAAACTTCGAACATCTGTCGTGCCAAACCAGCTTGTCGCCGTTAAATTAATCGTGACGAACCCTAGGAAAGTCTGATCCCACGTTACTATACCATTAGAATCAATTGTGCTCTCACCTCCACCTTCAATAGACCAAAATGTTGATTGCTCACAGTACAAACCAATTGCTTGGTATTTGGAACTAGTTTCCCCTTTACAAATAATCCCATCACCTCCTAATTTATCAGGGATTTGGTATGGCGTTTCAAAAAATGGAATATTGGGAGAAATATCTGCAGAAATCAACTGATTAGACACGCACGTTCCATTGGCTCTGGCAGACACGCTAACGTTGAAAACATCATCATATGACACAGAAAAAATCTCTCCCGTCTCTCCTGTCTGAGCCACTCCATCAATGTACCATACAAATTGTGAAAGCGTATAATTAGCCCCTCCAGGAAAAGCTTCCAATTGAATGAATTCCCCTTGACAAAGTCCATATCCCCCTATTGGGCTAATGCCAATAAAAGGTGTTGTGATTTCATTCAATGAAGACGCGTTGATTGGCTTTCGAGGAGACTCACATCCACCATTTACCAAAGAAACCCAGTATGTATTATTTCTATCATTGACGATAATAGAAGTGCTCAGATAACTACCATCATAATAATCGATTGTAGCATCTGCATAGCCAGCATCAGTCGAAGATAAGTACCACTTATGATATGCTCCATTCAAATTAGACTCATTGGATATTGCTACTAGTCTATATGTATTAGTAGAACATTCATTTGAGGCACCCAATGATGGTTCACTACATTGTGCTTGACCATTAAAGGAGAACAAATAGCAAATTGACTGAAGCACGAAAAACAAAACGAAACCTTTCGTTTTTGTACCATTAGAGTTGTTAAGGTTAATTCTCATTGCTACTTATTTTTTGTATAATGAATCTCATTTTCACTCACTTTTACAACCCCATATTGAAAGGTCTCTTTGTACACACTCTCGAGCCTTCCCATAGAATCATATTCATAGCGGGTAAAAAGGTTATTATTATCCAATACCTCTGAGAGCTCGCCCCATTTATTATAAGCATAAGCCGTGACCGATGCGTCGATGGGTTGGAAACGAAAGTCATCTATGTATGCGGTGGCTCCAGTAGTATTATTAATTCCTACTCGATGTTGTGAACCTTGTGCAGATAGTGGCTTAACAACTGCTTTAATTTGATACCATCCATTCACCTGTTCTGGATTCGAATCCTGGTTTAATACATCAAAGCGGTTAACAGAAATTTCGACATCTGGCAAAGTCGACCAAAAGCTAACAACATATCTTTCATCATCATCAACCTGTGGATAAAATAGAAATCCAGCATCACCTGCATTCAGCCGAGCTGAATACTGTCCAGTATGCTTAAAGGCAGATGTACGAACCGCTGAACCTACATGAATATCTCCCCCGAAGTAATTACTGATTCCATCGCTTACGGGTTCATCTTCTGCTCCTGAATAAGCATATTCGTCATATGCGGCATTTGCAGCGGTGGAATAAACAACAGTCATCTGGTTATTGTATTTTGTTGAAGCCAGATTTCCATTCATATCCTTGACTTCTAAGGTATGAGAATAAACATCAGACAACATGATTTCTGAGTTCTTTTGCCAGTTTGGATTAGCAGATTCATTAGCAAAGTTGAATTCTTCAAAAAATTCATTTTTATAAGATCCATCATGCTTCACATTCTGACTATCAGCTCCAATAAATTCGTAAGTCGTCTTTGGTTGGAAACTTGTATTTCCATTCGTTGCTAACCCGTTATTCCAAAGCCTAGCATTCGCATTTACAATTCCGAGTTTTCCATATACCACATCTACTTCCCAATCAAAAGATGGATTTATAATGCTTGTTGTACTTTTGGCAATACTTGAAAGTTGGTTTTTCATCCCATCTCCACCCATTATGTGTCCCATCTCAGGATACACCTCGTATGCAGGTTTATTCACGGTGACCAAATTCATCCCAAAGTTGGTTTTATTAATACTCTCCAAAATAACGCCTGTATAAGGATCCTGCTTGAAGGTAATGGTCTCAGAGACGAACCCTTTCATAAAGTCTTTTGTAACTATACTTTTGACTCGATTACCTGAAAAAACGCTGATCCCATTTAAGTATCTGTATGTGGTATAATCGTACTCCTCATCTAAATCTGTCGCCTCTACAGGAGGTTCAACTGATTTATTATACGTATTATCAAACAAATGACACGCTTGAGCTATTTCATAGGCCTGTTCATATTCATACGTAACTTCCGAAAGGATATTATCATTTGAATTATAGTTACGAATTTTAGTCGGTTCTCCAATTTCAGTCAGGTTATATCGAGTCTCATAACTATACTCTTTCAAGGTATGATAATCACCAATTTGTGTTGTTTGAGCGAGTAACTGAACTTGACTAATTGTCTGATTACTAAGAGATGTTTTGAATTGACATACCTTTTTATTCAAAAATGATCCATCAAATCCAAACCTTTCAACAGCGACCTGTCCATATGTAATACTTGGAGATGGAGCCCTCCATACAGATTGAAATGGTTGATCAACGCTAGATAAAATAACCTCTGGTTCAACGGTTGCAACACCTGAACTCTGACCATTGTCGTCCAAATAATCAAAATTCATAGTTCGATATTCTGTGCCAGAATATATTCCAAGAGATGTTACTTTTAAATTACCCCCATACTTAATATCAACGTCCTCTTCTAAAGGTAATCCAGATACTGTCTTATATTCATCGCGCTCATAAAAGACTCTTAGCTCAGCACCCAATGGGGTTTTGATTTTAGAGAGCGACCAATTTAAGCCATGATCTTTAGATGTAGTTATACGATTATCATCATTTGTTAACTTACTCATTCCCCATCCATCCCACGCATTTTCCACATAACTTATGGGTTCATGTGATAAATCACTGTTTAGATAATCAAATTTATAAGAAGGAACTACTCTGTTATTGTTTTTCCCCGTAAAATCTATGCCAGTCAAGGTCAACCTCCCATTAGGTGAGTAGGGAGTATCCTTAGCTAAATCGTAGGAATGATTCAATTGAATTTGACGAATTGCTTTAGTATTTAAATAATTACGAATCCCTGAATCAATATCTGTAGATTGTAAGACTTGACTTGGGGTATATAAATCACTTTCAGAAGCATTACTACCATAATTGAATCCTAACATGTTTACTAAATACTTATAATCATCATTGGTGATCAATATTATCTCATCTAGTTTTAGAGGTTGATAGGTTGTGCATCTCAAATAATCCAAATTGAAAGGGGCATTATCACTTCTATCACCTTTCACAAAAAGAGCTGAGTGGGTTTTAGTCATAATCCTATTCAGGTAATACTCTTCTTTACCGACAAAACTTTCCATCGTCGCTCCTGTTTCTGGATTTCTCTTGCCACCAGAAAGTGGAAATCTATCAAGTGAACGACTTGTATAACGACCATATTCAAACATAATAAAGTAACCTTCGTCTTGAATATCAATAACTCCACTCTCGCTACCAATATCCTTAAAATCAGGACCAGTTATTCCAGTCAATAACCACTCCTGTGCATAAGGTGATTCCATTGTAGTAATAGAAGTGTAGGTCTTATCATCTTCATTAATGGAAACTCTGTCTTCTGAAAAAGATGCATGAACTGGTAGTGAAAAATGATAAACATATCCTTCCGTATTAGTAATTTTAAAAGCACCCAAAATTTTATCAGAAAACTGATAAGAATAATTTCGCTTTTTACCTTCCACAGACTCCTCTTCTACTAGATTTCTTATAAAATTAGCCCCACTAGCATACTCCATCAATCCATTATTACTGCCATTGGATAAGGTATAATTAGTGAAATCTTCCACAAAAACACCTCTCCTCAAAAAATTTCCATCAAAACCAAAGCTATTACTATCGTCCACAGTCCCGATACCATTCTGCTGATTACCTACAACTAACCCTTTTCTAGTTATCCCATTTAATGTGTAATCTGCTTGGCTATAATTAAGTGTATAATCATTATTATATGCGTTCTTCGAATACATATAACCATTAGAACTTGCATCACCTAAAAATACAAATTGATTTCTTTTAGCCACATTCCGAGCCTCACTCAGGGAATATTTACTAACCGCAGATTTTCCTGGATAGTAAAAATTGTGTGGTTCAGATGCTGATAGGGATTCATTGTTAAAACTTATAGGTATCAACTCACCATTTAGACCTGGTGCATTTACCGTATACCGATCAGCAGCTAAATAAATTGGCCCTGTTTTTATATCTTCATCCTCAATGATTTCTGCTTGAAAATAATCACTTGTTCTAGATAAACTTTCAAAAGAATATCCTCGATCATTTTCCCATTGCTGTAGTTGACTGAAAGAATATAAACTTTGATTATTGGAGGCGTTATCAAAACTAGGATTGAATGCAATATTTGAATTTGGAGGTATCTCTCTAGATAAACGATTTAATCCAAATGTGTATCCGCCAAAGCTATTATATAACATCCCATACGACAATTCAGTTACAGAATAATCCTCAATATAATATCGAAAAGTATATGTTGTACTCTTTGTTTTACCAAGCCAATTTTTTTTCTTTTCCTCATCCTGTTCAAATGTATAGCTCCAAGAATTAGGGGAAGGTGGCATTTTTGAAACGACATAAAAAGGAACACTGACCCTAATGCTAATTGGAGGACTACCTTGTGACGAGAAAGCCCCTGGATAAGACCTAAAATTACCATCAGTATCCTGATAAAATCCATTTGTTGCAGATGAAGTACCTAAAAACGTTGCTAAACTAGTAGCGCTTGCTGCTAAATTCCCCATTCTAGTAGAGAACCCTGGACTATGCCAGCCGCGACTAAAATCACTTCCAGACTTTGCATAAGAATTAATACGGTCAATTAAATTATACCTATTTTTCATTCTTTGAAAAAAATTTGGAAATGATATTTTATTAATAATTGATTCCCCCGAGTCATTCATAACCGTTACATAATTACATGTACTACAATCATCAGGTATCTGTGATACCTGACGATTAATAGCTCCTGGTGAATAACTCCATCCAAGACCTATCCAAGATGCCATTTGATCATGAGTGATCCCTGCATTATAATTGAACCTCACCACATAATCTTCGCCAGTAGTAGGTATTCTCAAAACTGGGATACTGTATTGAAAGTCCCCCGTCGACAAATCCACCATTCTTTCTAACTCTTCATAATCAATTTTATGATCATCAAATTGAGCCTTTAAGTGCGAAGCTGAAAATGTAAGCTGGAGAATAATTGATATTGCAATTATGCGCATCCTCATAATTGAATCTGGAATGAGATTTTTCATAGTCATATTTAATAATGGAAATTGAGGCGAATTAACAAAGTGAGATTATAAGAATTAGCATACTCTAGAATGTCAAAAAAACTTCAGTAACTTTCAAAACTAAGTAAAGCAGTAGAAGCTAAGAGTGCTTTTGCTTAGTGCGGATCAGTTCCTGAGAAAGCTTTTTTTCCTTATCGGTCATCTTGGCCACTTCTTTCTCATAGTCCATGATCTTACCTGTGAGCTCACTTTGTAGCGTATCTACATGGCCTGCCATGCCGTGGCTTTCTTCTGAAAATCTGCTCTGGCATCAATCATCCCTTGATATTGGTCAAGCAAACGCGCCGTATCCACATATACAAGTTTGGAGGGAGGTGATAATAAAAGGTAAGAAAATCCTGCAATAGAGGCAATGAGTGCAATTACACTAATGATAAGTGGTAAGCGGTTTTGTTGTGACATTTGTAATCAGGTGGTAAATGAATCGCAAACATCACAATGAAATATCAAAAATCCAAGATAAAGATAAAATCTGTTTATCAAAAAACGGAGGAACACTGCAATGTTATTAGCTAATAAAGATCGTTGTAAGGTCAGGTCTGTTTTTTCCGACAAAAGCCGTGGCTCGGCATTTACACACCCTGTTACTTGACGAACTTAAACTCTCTTACCCACCATCCTTAGCGAAGAAAAAAATATAAACATGGCTCGATTAGCAGTATAAATAAATCATCCAGCTTTCATCTTCTCTAAAACTATTTTTTCTCAATTACCTTATTGCTACTGTCCACCATCACGATTCATTGATTATTCCTGTTCAAACGTTTCAACCATTCAATAGATGAAGATTCGAAACGATCCGCTCTTTGATGATGTTATTGATTCTTTTATTGAGGCCATTTTTCATTTCACAGTATTGAAAGTATTCCTCCATAGTAAAACTGCCCAGAATGATGCCGCGCAGTTCGCTTTTCAACGTTAGATCTTGATTGAATGACTTGTCGATACAATCATTCTTTTTTTCTTCGCTCAAATGTTTGAATAGTATTTTTGCCCAACCAGATAAGTATTGAAATGCGCGATTAATAAATCGTGGCGCATTTTGATGATCTGCCGCAACACTGTGTTTTGAAATGTTTCTTCCGCAGTGGATGTAGAAGTATTTTCAATATTGGAGATCACAGACCTATTGAGACCATGTACATTACATAGAGGCTATGAGCCTTTTACACGAGAAATTTTTATAACTATCTGATAATAAGCAGCAAACAGCCAATGTTTGTGTAATTATCAAATGGACTTTATATAATACTCATTTGTTTTTTAAGGATGTCTGTGGTTAGAACAAGGTTTTAAACGAATAGTTATTGATTTGCATCACTTTATTTATGCCTTACTCTTCCAAAGCCTAAGATCTATTTCGATTCCAGAATTTTCAATGCCAGAGCTTCATTTGCCTTAAAGTATCGACCTTCATGCTCAGCTTTTTTCACTCGCTTTTGGAAAGTCTCCAATCCCCGATTGGTTAGTGCATTCAATACTTTTGGATGAATATAATAGGCTTTGGCGGTAGCTACTGTATTGCCTAAAACCTTCGATACACGACGCACTATTGCTGTTTCTAGTTTTTTATTCTTACTAAGTGCAACTTCCTTTAGCGCATTTGGGTACTCATCCACTGCCGACACTGTGCCACCCCATGTGCGAAAATCCTTTGCTGTAAAATCTCCCCCGCTTAATAAGCGAATAAATTCATTGACATCAGCTGAATCAATTCGTTTTGCATGGCCATTTTCCTGATATCTGAATACTTCATAGCCCGGCAATTCGTTTACCTCGGTCAGTAGTTTCACCAGTTTTCTATTCTCAATAGAGATGTTGCGATACTTGTTGCTTTTGGCTTTGTAGCTGAGCTTGAGCTTTCCTCCATCTTGTGCCAGGTGTTTCCTTCGCAGAGTGGTGAGCCCATAAGTTTCGTTTTCCGAAAGGTAAAAATCATTGCCTACTCTGAGATAATGCAAATCCAAAAGCTTTACGGCGATGGCCAAAACCTTTTCTTTCTCAAAACCAGAATGGTTCAGATGTGCATTGAGCTTTTTTCTGATATCGGGCAAGGCATGGCCAAATTCAATCATTTTATTGAATTTGGTTTGCTGTCGAAACCTAAGCCAATCTTCATGATAGAGGTATTGTTTTCTGTTGCGTTCATCCCGGCCAGTGGCCTGCAAATGGCCATTTTCCAGTTTGCAAATCCAGCAGTCTTTCCAATTGGGCGGTATCACTAATTTTAAGATTCGTTCCAAGATTTCCTCATCCAGTACGTCCAGCCCGCTATCATCTACATAAATGACCTTTTTACCCTTTCGCTTTCGCAAAAACCCTGGTTCACTGTCAGAGACGTACACCAAATTTTTAGGGATATCTACCACCGTTTCAAGCATGAACTAAAAAACGAATTTGCTCAATATTGTTTGTGCATTTACCCGAAAAAGTTGTCGCCGATCGCAACAAACCCCTTTGATTAAAGGTTTACATCCCCGAGCATTAGTCCCTTTAGTGGAGGTGCTCCATCATTTTTATATGAATTTTCATTTTCACAATCACAAAAAAAACCATTAACATGAGCTTTATCAGGATACTTTTTGCCATTTTCATCCCACCCCTTGGAGTCTTTCTCACCGTCGGTATACGTGGCGCATTTTGGCTGAATATCCTGTTGACAATATTGGGTTTTATTCCGGGCATAGTGCATGCTGTATGGGTAATTGCCAAACGGAGCAACAAACAAATATGAGGCTATTGCCTATTAGTCGGCGAATGCTATCAACTAAAGTTGAATTTATTGGGATTCCAAATTTTAGATCCTCTTGGTCATCAGCAAGTTGCAAAAACATTTTTTTGCGTTTACATAGAGGCTATGAGCCTTTTACACGAGAAATTTTTATAATTATCTGATAACAAGCAGCAATCAGCCAATGTTTGTGTAATTATCAAATGGACTTTATATAATTGCCGCCGGGTTAATAAAAGCTCATTGTACTTTTTCGAATCGGTTACATGATGCAGTGGTCGCTTCGGTTAGCCTCATTGTCCCCAACTTCAAAACACAGTCAAATCATGCCCATAAGTTTCCACAATCTGGAAAATGAAAAAATCCGTAGATGTTTTACAAAAGTGTGGAAGCGATATGATTCACTTCATTCGCATAAGATAGATGTAGTACAAAAGCGGATCAAAGGCTCAACCATGCAGGCTCAACCAGTCATTCATCTGTCAAGTCTCTTTAGCAAGCAAAAACATTACCGCATAAAAGTGGCTATGTATGTGCGTGACAGTAATCAAATAAAAGTCGCTGACCTACCAGAAGACGTACTCACGGGATGGTTTGCCCATGAATTGGGTCATGTTGTAGATTATGAGCCTTATAGCAACTGGCGAATGATCACTTTCGGATTGAAGTATATTTTCTCTTCCAATTTCAAACGAAAAGTTGAGCACGAAGCAGATTATATCGCCATTAAAAATGGATTCAAATCAGAGATATTGGCGAGCAAGCGCTACATATTAGAAAGTGGCCTGATCAGTCAAAAATACATCGCTAAGATTGCCAAGTTTTATTTGCCCATAGCAGATGTAGAACTATGCACTGATGAAGAAGTAATCCTTCCCGATGCAGAATTATGAACCCAGAAAAACCAAGTATTCGTTCATTTTCTCTTCACCCATCACCTTTGGTGTTTTGACCTGACCTCCTTTTTTCTTACTTTTTTCCAGAAAACTGTGATACATCTGTTTCGAAATCACCTCTGCCTTAATTCCCTTAAGTGCTTTATTACGAGCTACTTTATAGTTTTTGTTGGCTTCTTTCAATGAAGCATCCAGCTTTTCCGCCAATTCTGCCTCATCTATGTTATCATCAGAAACAATGACCCATTGATGTATGTAATCATCATGCTCATTTTTGATGGCTGCCACGGTAAACTCATTGATCTCCACTCCTAGTTGCTCAGCTACTTCAACAATGGCAGCATCCATTTTTTCCTCCGAAAGTTGCGAGCCTACTACATTGAGAAAAAACTTTGTACGACCAGTGATTTTGATTTCATGAGGATTCCATATTGGTAAACTTGATGGTATCTCCAATCATATAGCGCCATGCACCAGAACAGGTACTAATGACCAGTACATATTCCTGATCGAGCTGTACTTCTTCCAGCCGATGGCTTTCAGGATTTTCTATCAGATTGCCCTGACCGTCTACACCACGCTCATCGAAAGGAATAAACTCGTAGAAGTAACCGTGAGCCAAAGCCAATTGCATCGACATAGCGTCTGGTTTGTTGCTGTAGCTGAAAAACCCTTCTGATGCCAGATAGGTATCAATAATCACCAGAGGCGTCTTACAGATTTTATTGAATGCCTGACGATATGTTTCGAAAGCCACACCTCCGCTTGCATATACGGTCAGGTTAGGCCAGATGTCATGAATCGTTTTCAGCTTGTGAACTTTTACGATCTCCTGAAGCATAAGCAAGACCCAAGAAGGAATCCCTGCAATGGCGCCTATATTCCAGTTCGGTGCTTCTTCCACGATTCGCTGAAGGCGCTCATCCCAATTGTCGATGGCGGCTATCTCTTTTCCAGGACGGTAAAACATGTCGTACCATCCTGGGAAGTTGCTCACATTAATACCGCTGATCTCACCTTCCAAATGTCCACGGTTATTTACATTAAGGTTTGCCGTGCTGCTAAGCATCAAAATCTCCTTTTCAAACAGCTCATCCGAGAAATCAAAATCAGGCACACATTTGATCAACGACATGCCCACAGACCTGACACTTTGCAAGATAATCTTCTGTTACAGGAATGCGTTTGCTGGTTTTGCCCGTAGTACCACTGCTCAAGGCATAAAAATTGGGCTCACCTGGCCAAGTAATGTCCGGATGCTTTTGCTGCTGCTCCCACCATCTCTCGTGCATTTGTTCATAGCTGTGAATAGGCACTTCCTTTTGATAGGCGGCTATGATGTCATCAGCCGCTAATATGGACTCGAAATTATAAAACTTGCCGAATGCAGTGTTTCTCGCCTTCCTCAGCAACATGGTCAATTGCTGTTCTTGGTATTCCTGTGGTGTTTTTAGTTCAAGGCTCAGCTTCTGGTTCAGCGCAAGGCTGGCTTTGATAATCGATCCAAGTATGGCCATATTATGCTCGTAATTTTATGGTAAGTCAAACTTACCTTACGCTTTGTATGGCTTCTTGTTTCAATTTCACAAGGTGGGTAGGCTAAGATTACCTTACTAAAATTGCAGCCACAATAATCACAAAAGTGATATGACTGAAACGAATATTGAAAAGCACGACTTTTTCGGTCGGGCTCTTGATCAGATAGATGATGGGGATGAATGTCAGGAACATCGCAAAATAGAGTGCATAAAGCGCCCAACTGCTTATGGTAATAAAATACGGTGCAGTAAATACAAGCAACAACGCCGTAAAGAGCAAACCCACAATTACACGCAAAGCCCCTTGCTTTCCTAAAGTAATAGGAATAGCGCTTTTTCCGATAGCCCTGTCGCCAACAATATCTAGCCAGTCTAGCAGAATCTCCCTTACCATTACCATAAAAAAGAGAATCAGCGAGATGTAAAACAATGCTGGTTCATAATCTCGCACAATCGCCACGCCCCATACAGAACCAGATGCACATAGCGCCACCAAAATATTGGCAATCACTCCCCCTTGATTGTTAATTGGTGAGTAAAGTGTGAAAAGAAGCAGAGAAAAAAGTGCCAAACCAAGAACTACCAGCCCAAGCAGATAGGAAAGCAATAAATAAGCAAGAATGAAACCTACAGCGGTAGTGACAGCTATACGCATGGAGAGTGCTCCCGTGGCAATGGGTCTATTCTTTTGGTTCAAAAGGTCTTTTTCTCGGTCAAAAATATCATTGATCAAAAAGCAGTATGCCGAACCTGTGAAAGCCGTAAAAAACAACAGCACAGCTGTACCTATTTCGGCTTCACTAGGGCGAAAAGCAGCCACAGTGAAGATGCTCACCATCAAGCATGCCGAAGGGCGAATGGTGTAACAAATGTGCGATATGGTTTTCAAGAATGCCTTCACCGCTCCTTCATAAATTAGATATGAAATCACCTTTTAGCTGATATCCTGTTGTGACCAAAAACTCCAATAAAATCACATCATTGAAAGCGTCGCATTTCCAATACATATTAGGGATCAAGTGCAAGTGCTTGATCAGCCAGAGCTTGTAATGTGCGAGCGACAGATTGGCGGAAGTACTATAAAAAAAGTAAAAGTCTTCTTGATCCTGAAGCAGCGCAGCTTCATCCAATAGGAAGTTGGTTTGCTCCCCCAGCCGATATAGCGAAGTGACAACCATCATCTTTTCATACACATTATGAGTAGTTTCAAGCGTTTTACATAAGTCATTAACAATCTGAGATTTAACGGAATTAAATAAACCTATTTTATCGCTAGATATAAGCCTTGCAAGGTGATATAAAATTACCGCTGGCCGACCATAATAAGGGGAAATCTCCTTCGCTTGAGACAGATAATCTCGCTGAACGACAGCTTTTTTTATGAAATTCACAGTGGCTGAATCGTACTCGCTCAAAGGAAAATCATTTTCAAAAACAAACAATAGCACATTACTCAGCACCACAATATCAACATCCTGCTTCCACCGATCTGCAAACCAAGTGCGATAAGCTTCTGTTTCTCGATAGCCTTTGGGAGCTTTTGCAATGGGTTTGTGATTATTGGTTTTGGCATAAGCCAAAATCTTCATTCTCAGTAGACTACTAATGCTATCATTGGCTAATACGGATGCCAAGATCACGCTATCGTCTAGGTCGTCAGGCAAGCCATGTTTTGATTGCTGGTGCTTTTCTTTTCCATTTGGGTGCGGAGTATCGGGGTTGGTTTGCCAAAAATTATAAGAAGCCTCTCCTTTCCTATTGGCGTATTTATCTATGTTGTGAAGTGCTTTGAGCTCCAGACTGTCGATCAGTTTTTGATCAGCGGCGGTCAATCGCGGTTGAATCTGCTGAAGGATATAAAGCAAACTGGCGGTGTAAAAAAAGGTATTGTCTTCCATCACACGATCTTTCCAGATTCTTTGCGTACGAAACAGTCCTGAATCGTAGAATTTATCCACGACCACTTGTTTCGAATAGACCTTGTTGAGTAGCTTGGTCACCTGAGCGGTATCATACTGGCCAAACACAGCGCTAGAAAGCAACAAGAAAAAAACAACTGTTAGGTGCTTCATCACTTCAAAGTTGTAGGATTTATTATTAACAGAACGAATGAATTTGGCTCCATACACCCAAAGACCATGGTATTTATTCAACGGACATTTGGAGTCCATCATCCCATACTTTACTTACAAGATTTACAGTGTCCCTTATGAGCGCGAACGACTGGAACTGTCCGATGGTGATTTTATTGATCTGGACTGGCTGAGAAACGGCTCAGACAAGCTGATCGTCATCTCTCATGCCTTTGAAGGCAACTCCCGTGATTATTTTGTAGAGCGTGCCGCCAAATACTTTCATGCACAAGGGTTATGACATCCTTATGTGGCATTTTCGCAGTTGCAGCCGAGAACTCAACCGACTGCCACGATTTTATCACATTGGCGACACAGATGACTTAGGTGTGGTCATTGATCATGGTTTAAAGACGGGAAATTATCGACAATCATTCCTACTTGGCTTCTCCATGGGGGGCGCTACGGTGGTAAATTATTTGGGACAAAATGCAGCACAACTACCCAAGCAGCTCACTGCTGTACAGTATACTCCGTGCCGCTAGACTTGAAAGAAACCTCCGACCGACTGTTTCGTGGTGTAAGCCGAATGTATGGGTACAGCTTCCTAAAAAAATGGAAACGTAAAGATCCATAGGAAGGCAGAACAATATCCCGACCTTTTTGATATAAAAGCCTTAAAACGTGCCAAAACACTTGACCAACTGCACGAGCGGCTCACGCTCCCCCTCCACGGATATGATTCCATGGCCAATTATCATAAGCAAAACTCAAGTGCCCAATTTCTGCCCGAAATCGGAGTACCACTCCTGATTGTAAATGCACTGAACGATCCTCTCTTAGGGTCAAAGAGTTACCCAAAGATTGAATCACAATTTGTAACGCTAGAGTATCCACGCACGGGCGGCCACTTGGGGTTTTCTTTCAGAAAAGAGCCTCACTCCTGGATGGAGCTGACGACGGAGGAGTTTTTTGAGAGGTGTGATGATCCCTAACATTATCTCCTCCGATCAGAGAAATACGATAAACCCCTGAACTTTAGATTAACTTACTCATTGCCAATCAGCGACCTGAAAGTATCCGCTTGAGCGACTACTACATTTGCTTTTACCCGCAATGCCGCCGAAGACACCTCCATTATCTGGCTTATTGATTCGTAGATTTCATTTTCCTTATTCAACCTATCCAAAGATTGGGCAAGCACCTCTTCGCTAACTCCCTCTCTTTTTAAGCTGGAAACGGCTTTCTTAGCATTCTTAATTTCGTCCTTCATAATTGGCATAAGCTTCCAGCACTAGACGCGCTTCTTTGAAATCACGTGAAGCCAAAGCCATCTCTAGTTGTGCAAAAAGCTGATTGAAGCCATCTACATTCTCTGACTCCTTGGTGGCATCCACTGTGTGCAGACAAGACAGGAACTAAAACAAACTGAGATGATAATGATTAAATGTTTCATTTTTTTGTACTCTGGACAACACAAAATTAATCACGAAATCATAAAGTCGCTTATTTTCAATACATTAATTAGACTATCTTAAGTTTTCAGTCGATCAATGCCAGAAAATTTCATGTAAACAAAAGTTTTTAGTCCTAAATTGAAAGCATGACTTCCATATTTAATCAATTATACCTGTATTTCAAGAAGTTAAGAATCATAAACCACCCCCACAACTCTGAATTCTAGTCTTTCTGTTTTCAAACAAGCATCTAGTAATATTTAGGCCTTTCGAAAAGGCTTTGTAACTATTCCGAGCACTTCACAAAAAAATCGCGTAGAAATTATCTGATGCATGAGGCTCAATGCTTTGAGACTCTCTTGTCCGTTTTTGATTGTTGTATCAATGAGGGGTTGTATTTTGGCAAAATTCATAGCAGCTTACTATGCCGTAAATTGACAAGATACTTTTTTTGCCGCGTCGACGGTCTTGGGGGCATCTGCCAAAAGTATTGTCTGAAATAAACTTCAGATAAATATTCTCCCGTAGTGCCTTAGCAATCTTCGCACAAGAATAAACATTGCTCAAATAATTGTAAAAACAAACTTTAACCCAGATTTGTCATTAGAACTTTGTGATTTAAGTTCGGAATACCAGCCTGTCGGCTGACAGGGATTCTCTAATGACAGTTATGGGATTATAATATATATGATAAGAACAATAAAAAAGGCTGCCCGAATTACTTTTCGGGCAGCCTCTTGATAATGATTTTATAATTGATTAACCAGTGTTTCGCATTGCAGAAGCAATACCATTAATTGTAAGCATCAATTGTACTTGAGTTTTGTCTGCATTAGTATTAGAAGCCTTTTTCTCCTCTCTCCATCTTCTCAAGAGTGCCACCTGACGCGTGTGCAAGTGATTCATCAATGACGATCTCAATACATTAGAATAGTGATGATTGATTCTTCTTTTCTCTATTCCAGCACCTAGCACATCGAGGAGCATTTCTCTAGCTAGCGCAAGTTCATCCATGAACATTTTAGTGAATTTCTCTCGCAGGTCATCTTTTGTAACCAAACTGCAGTATTGAAGCATTACTTCCTCATCAGTAGCGGCCAAACTAGTGTCTACATTGGTAAGTACGTACCTGATAAACGCATCATGCTTCACAGCATCTTTGAAACGGTCATATTCTTTTACATCTCCGTCTTTCAATCTCTTAAGTGCAGTTCCTACACCATACCAAGAGGTCATGTTAAAACGTGATTGACTCCATGAAAACACCCATGGAATGGCTCTTAAATCTTCTAAGGTGTTTGCGCCAGTTCGTTTGGCTGGTCTTGAACCAATTTTACTCGATTCAATAGCATCAATAGGAGTGGCTTCTCTAAAGAATGGAACGAAACCCTCTTCATGCATCAGCTTCTCATAGTGAGATTTGCTATCATTCGCCAATCTTTCAAAAATATCTGCTACTGGTAAGTGCTTGCGCTCTGTGAAATTGTTTCTAATCGACTTTTCAGCGGTAGTAGCCATCAACAATTCAATGTTGTATTCCGCATTTACCTTATTTGCATATTTCTGCGCAATCGTTTCACCTTGTTCTGTAAGCCTCAAAGTACCATCTACACTAGAGTGAGGAAGCGAGTTGATGAAGTAATGCGTTGGTCCGGCACCTCTACTAATTGATCCGCCTTTTCCATGGAAAAATTGCATTTTCACATTGAATTGACGTCCAGTTTCATACAACTTAGATTGAGTCTTATGCAAGTACCATTGACTAGCCATGATTCCTCCATCCTTGTTACTATCACTATAGCCTACCATCACTTGCTGAAGTGGCTTGTCAGTACCTTCTCTTTTTTGAATGAATTGGAGCGTACGCTCAGTAAATGGATGGCTTAGGAAACCAGACATGATTTTAGGGCCATTCTCCAAATCGTCAATAGTCTCCAGCAATGGAACCACAGGCAGTGTACACACCAGCCCTGATTCTGTTTGTTTCACTAATCCACCTTCACGTGCCAATAAGTACACTGTCAAAAGATCAGAAACCGTTCTGGTCATACTTATAATCAAAGAACCCATCGCATCTGTTCCGTACTTTTCAGTATGAGCAGCTACTACACGATAGCATTCCAAAACAGCCGTAGCATTTGGCCCGAGTTTGGTGTTTTGATGAGTAAAAGGTCTATTCGACTTTAATTCTTGATTGATAAAAGTTAATCTTTCTTCTTCTGACCAATTGCCAAAATCTGTTTTTTCAAAACCTGCTGCTTCAAGCAATTGCTCTATTGCTTTATCATGAAAAGCACTGTTTTGACGAATGTCTAGGTGTGCCAAATGGAAACCAAAAGTTTCAGCAGCTCTTACCACATCATGGATGTCGTCATTAGCTATTGTCTTCGCTCCAAAGCTGCGCATAGATTTTTGCAGAATCTTTAGATCAGCTACAAGCTCTTTATGATTGAGGTAGCAACCTGGATACTCTAAAATTTGCGTGGCATGATCTCTTCTAACGTCAATTGGTAGTTTAGTGATCAAAAGAGTAAGATATTGTCTAAACGCTTCGCCACGATTTCTCGCGAATGCTTCCTCGCCTTTAGCTCCAAGCTCTGAGATGATCTCTGTAGATCTCTTTTTGAGATTCTCATCCAAGTCGTTCATGTCAGCTGTGAAGCTGAGATGCTTTACAAGATTGTTTAACTTGCGTCTAATAACTATTAAAGCATTGAGCCTTAACGTTTTAAGCGTGTCTTCTGTAATATCAGCAGTAACTAGCGGGTGACCGTCTCTATCACCACCTACCCAATCTCCGAAAGAAAGCTTAGGCCATGCTTCGAGATCATAAAGGGTATTGATATCAAACCCTTGATCTTCCCAAGCCTGCACCATTCTTTTGTCCATTACAGGAATTACCTCAGGAAAGACATTGGTTAAGTAATGAAGAATGTTTCTGAGCTCAGATGCTACGTCTGGCTTTTCAAGGAAAATTTCACCAGTTTTCCATAACCTATATAAGGTTTGCTTTATTTGATGGCGGATGTTTTCTAGCTCTTTCTTCGTGTACATCTGGTTTTCCATTTGTACAATGAGAAGATAAAGCTCTCTGTGATGTTCTAGCACAGTTGCTCTTTTAGCCTCAGTAGGGTGGGCTGTGAGTACAGGCTCAACATTGATGTCCTTTAGGCGAACAGCAATGTCTTTTTCATCAATTTTAAGATTTTTTAATTTTTTGAAGTTGTTGGCCCAAAGACCGTTGATAGATGAGAGGTCTTCGTTTTCTAAAGAACGACGATGCTGAACAGCACCGTTAATCTCCACCATATTGACTAATTGAAAAGCCAATGAGTAAAGTTGAATATGTTTTTCAGTAAACTCTGTCTTACCCAAATTCGGTAGTTCGTTGATCCATGGGATCTGATTAGCCATCTCTTCTTCGCCATTTTCAACCAAAATATCCCGAAGAGCCTCTAACAAAAACTTGAGGTCTTTATATGGTTTTCCTAGGCTGTCAATTAAAAGCGATAAGGTTTCTTGCATAATAGTATTTGGTCTAATAAAACAACAAAAATGCGATATTATTAACAATATTCGTAAGGATTTGTTGACTAATTAATAAAATAATATTGAGTTTACATTTTTAAGCAAATTCACAATTGCGTATGTTAACTTTACCCAAATAAGAAATAAAGACCTTCATGGACAACAGAAAATATTTGCCAATTATTGTAGTTGGAGTAGTACTCGTTTTAGTAATTCTTTCCATTTCCAATAGCATATTTTTCACCGTTCAATCAGGTGAACGAGCAGTGATGTTTAGGAAATTTTCTGGTGGTCTTGACAAAAACAATATCATCGGTCCTGGTTTTGATTTCAAGGCTCCTTGGAACGAAGTTTACATTTATGATGTAACGGAAAATCAAATTGAAGAGCCAATGGACGTTTTGGATAAAAACGGACTTAACATCAATGTAGATGTTACTTTGAGATTTCATCCTGTATACGATAGCATTGGAGAGATTTACGAGACTTTCCAAAAAGACTATGTTACCAGATTAGTTATTCCTGAAGTAAGATCTACTGTAAGACAGGTGATGGGAAGGTACACGGCAGAAGAAATCTACTCTACCAAGAGACCCGAAGTAGAAGGGGCAATTAAATTGGAAACTGAGCAAATTCTTGGTGCGCCAGGGAACAATATCGTTATGAGAGCGCTTTTAATAAGATCAATCAAATTGCCTGAGCAAATTAGATCGGCTATTGAAAACAAGCTTACTCAAGAGCAAGAAGCTTTGGCATATCAATTTAGATTGGATAAAGAAAAAAGTGAAGCCGAAAGGAAGAGAATAGCAGCTGAAGGAGAGGCTGCCGCCAATAAGATAATCAATAGTAGCTTAACAGATGAACTATTGAAAATGCGTGGTATTGAAGCTACCACCGATTTGGCTAAATCATCAAATGCAAAAACCATCGTGATCGGAGGCGGTAAAGATGGGTTGCCACTTATTCTAGGTGGAAATTGATTTGCATACGGCTTAGATTTAAGTATTATTACGTAGTTTTGAGTTTTATAAGTCAGTTATTATTTTAATAGAAGAATGTCAGATATAGCAGAAATCCGGGTAAACGGTCAGGTGTATGAGTTGCCCCTAATCAAAGGCACTGAAGATGAATTAGCGATAGATATCAGTTCATTAAGAGCTCAATCGGGGATCATTACTATAGATCCAGGTTTTAAAAATACAGGTTCAACTAAAAGTGCCATTACTTTCCTTGATGGAGAAAAAGGTATTTTAAGATACCGAGGCTACCCTATAGAAGAATTAGCTGACAAATCTTCTTTTATTGAGGTTTCATACCTGTTGATTTATGGAGAATTGCCAACGGCAACCGAGCTAGAGGAGTTTCAAAAGAAAATCACTACGCACACCTTGGTGCACGAAGACATTAAGAAATTGCTAGATGGTTTCCCATCTACGTCACATCCCATGGGTGTTCTTTCTTCGTTAGTGACCTCATTGACAGCTTTTTACCCTCAAAGTTTGAACCCAAATCGTTCTGACGAAGAAGTGGATTTAAGCATCATCCGACTATTGGCTAAAATGCCAACATTCGCAGCTTGGGCTTACAAAAATCAAATGGGGCATCCTGTGAACTATCCAGACAATAGTTTGGATTATTGTTCAAACTTTTTGAAGATGATGTTTGCTTTGCCTACTGAAAAGTACGAACAAGACCCTGTAGTTACTGCTGCACTAGACAAGCTTTTGATTCTTCACGCTGATCACGAGCAAAACTGCTCTGCATCTACAGTTAGAATAGTAGGTAGCTCACAAGCTAGTCTTTATGCTTCTATCTCTGCTGGTATCAATGCATTATGGGGACCACTACATGGTGGGGCTAATCAAGCGGTAATTGAAATGCTGGAGAACATTCAAAAAGATGGTGGTGATACAAAAAAATGGATGGCTAAAGCAAAAGATAAAAACGATCCATTTAGATTGATGGGTTTTGGACACAGAGTTTACAAAAACTTCGATCCCAGAGCTAAGATCATCAAAAAAGCTGCCGACGATGTATTGGATAAGTTGGGGGTAAATGATCCAGTTTTGGATATAGCCAAAGGTTTGGAAAAAGAAGCACTTGAAGACCCTTATTTTGTTGAAAGGAAACTGTACCCAAACGTAGATTTCTACTCGGGTATCATCTACAAAGCACTAGGTATTCCTTCCGAAATGTTCACGGTTATGTTCGCTCTTGGACGTCTCCCTGGATGGATTGCTCAATGGAAAGAAATGAGTGAAAACAAAGAGCCAATTGGTAGACCGAGACAGGTTTACACAGGTGAGAATACACGTTCTTATGTGGATATGGGCAAGAGGTAATCTTAGCTCTGAATGATATTCTGAAACCCCTACTAAGAAATATTCTTTGTAGGGGTTTTTATTGTCCAATCATTATCTAAAAAAGAACTCAAAAGGATAACACATTGAGTTTTAAACTAAAGGTAGTTGAAGCGGAAGAGCTTGGAGTTCTTAGTATTACTCAAGCGACCAAAAAATGCGCGCAATACAAGAATTAGACTTCACAGATAAGAGTTTTTAAGCAAATTCTAAATAACTGGTACTATTTCAGTTTTTCAGAAAAGACCTTTTTAAACTTCTCTATTTTAGGTTTCACGACCACCTGACAGTAAGGCTGACTAACGTTCGACTCAAAATAGGCTTGATGATAATCCTCTGCAGGCCAAAATTTTTCCATTGGCACTATCTCCGTTACGATCGGGTCACTCCAAATACCTGCAGCATCTAATTTTTCTTTCAACTGGGTAGCTATATCCTTTTGTGAATCAGAGTGATAAAAAATTGCCGAGCGATATTGAGTTCCTACATCCGCACCTTGTCTATTGAGCGTGGTTGGGTCATGTGTTTTCCAAAAGACTTCTAGAATTTCGTTTACTGTAATCACTTCAGGGTTGAAGGTAACTTGAACAACTTCCGCATGCCCAGTAGTACCTGCGCACACTTCTTTGTAGAATGGATCTTTTGTTTTTCCGCCTGAATATCCTGACACGGCGGACTCTATTCCTTTCAGTCTACTGAAAATCGCTTCGATACACCAAAAACAACCTGAACCTAATGTTATTTGCTCCATAAATTTTCATTTCTGTTGGGAGACAAACATACATAAATGAAGAAAGGTTTGCGTGAACCGAAGTGATATTTGGATAGGGCATAAAAAAAGCCTTCCCAAGCGAGAGAAGGCCCTTAACCAGCGGCGAACAGACTCACAGAGTGTATCTGTTACGTATTGCTAAGATAGAGCCTATTATAATCCTAGGAAATACCACATTTATGGTATTTTTCATCAAAACCCTCTCCATTTGCGCTGAAGATGGTTTTTATTATCATATTATTGAAAAAAAATTTCAAAATGGCTTTGAAAACACAATTAAGAGCCAATCGTACACTTAAAATCCAAATAAACTAGGCAGCCACAAAGTAAGCGCTGGCCAAAATGTCACAAGCAGAAGCACCAAAATCATGGCTGCAAACATCGGCAGCAATGGCTTTATTACTTTTTGAATACTGATATTGGCTACCCCACATCCTACAAACAAAACTGAGCCTACAGGTGGTGTGCATAGCCCAACGCATAAGTTGAGTACCATCACTATACCGAAATGAATGGGATCCATTCCTAATCGGGTAATAACTGGAAGAAAAATGGGCGTGAAAATCAATACCGCAGGAGTCATATCCATAAATACCCCCACAAAAAGCAAAATCAGATTGATAATTAGCAAAATAATTATTGGATCATCCGATAAGCCAACGAGAAAATTACTAACCTCTTGCGGAATGTTTTCATAAGCCATGACCCAAGACATCCCCATAGAAGCACCTATAAGCAACATCACAACTGAAGTTGTTTTAACTGTTTCTAATAGCACCAATGGAACGTCTTTCATCGTGATTTCTTTATACAATGCTGAAAGAACCAGCGTATACAGCACGGCTATAGCTGACGCTTCTGTTGCAGTGAAAATACCAGCAACAATACCTCCAATCACCACCACGAGCAGCGCCAGACTTGGAAGTGCATCCAGAAATTTACGAGCACCCTCTCCAATACTCACCCACTCTCCCGTTCGGTATTTTTTCATAAATGAAATCACTCCTGCTACTACCATTAGAGAAAAGCCTAAAAGTATCCCTGGCACATAGCCGGCAAGAAAGAGCGCGGTAATGGAGACTCCTCCACTAGCCAGAGAGTAAACAATCAATATATTGCTTGGTGGGATCACCAAACCTGTGGTAGAGCTGGTAATGTTTACGGCAGCACCGAAGGCTTTATCATAACCTTCCTCTTCCATGCGTGGTGTCATAAATCCACCGATAGCCGAAGCAGCAGCGGCTGCCGATCCCGAAATGGCCCCAAAGAGCATGCAGGCCAAAATATTTACAAATGCCAAACCTCCTGGTAGTCCACCCACAAGCACTTTGGCAAAATCGATAAGCCGACGAGCAATTCCTCCACGGTTCATGAGCTGACCAGAAAGCACAAAAAATGGGATGGCTAAAAGCGCAAAACTATCTAGACCTGTAGCCATGCGCTGAGCTATCGTAGTGAAAGCTATTATTGAAGGCACACTCACCATTAAGGTGAACATTGAAGATAGTCCAATACTTATTGCAATAGGAACTCCCAATGCCAATAAAAATAAAAAGCTGAATACCAGTATGAGTACCTCAGTGATTGCCATCAGTAGCTGGGGTTAGAATGTTGTAAAGACTATAATAAAGAATGAGAATGCCGCTAATAGGGAGTATGGAATACACATATCCCAAGGGTATTTGTAGAGATGATGAAAGTTGTTCGAGTTCTAAAGTAAGATAAACCAAACGACCTCCACCTATGACCATAACAAGTAAAGCGAACAGCCCGACAAAGGCATTAATCACTTTATCTAAAATAACTTTCTTTTTACCTTCCAGCGATTGAGGTAGAATATCAATTGCTAGATGCAAGCCTTGTCCAGCAGCATAACCTGACCCAAGTAAACCAACCCAAATCAGAAGAAAGCCTGCCAATTCATCTGTAAAAATACTTGGAGAACCTACTAAATATCTTGAAGCTACTTGCCATAATACATTGATGACCATAATGCCCATCAAAAGGATAAGCACATAAGCCAACCCTTTATCAATTTTCTGTCTCATCAGCCATTGCTTTAATTTGTTGAATCAACCCGAATTTGACTTTATCGTCCTTATAAGCCTCCAATAATGGAGCTGATTTTTCTGCGAAAAGAGATTTATCAGGTCTTGTAATCGTAACGCCCTCTGCCTCTACCGCCTTTAGGGATTCTTCCTCTGAATCGGACCACAGTTTCCTTTGAACAGGAACGGACTCCAATGCAGCTTCTTTTAGCCATTTCTTTTCTTGTGCTGAAAGCTCATTCCACCATGTTAGGCTAACCAAAAGTACATCAGGAACAGAGGTATGCTCATCTAAAGAATAATACTTACACACTTCATAATGGCGAGAAAAGAAAAAGCTCGGAGGGTTATTTTCCGCTCCATCCACCACGCCTTGCTGCAAAGCAGAATATAGCTCTCCAAAAGAAATCGGAGTTGGTGAACCTCCAAGGGCATTCACCATATTTACGGCTGTCGCGCTTTTCATGACACGAATCTTTTTCCCAACTAGGTCATCAGGACTATTAACAGGGGCATCTTTGGTATAAAAACTACGACTTCCTGCATCGTAATAGCACAAACCCATCAGGCGAAAGTCCTCACCTTCTTTGAGCAAGCGTTCGCCTATATCGCCATTCAAAACTCTAAACAGATGTTCTCTGTCTTTAAAAAGATATGGCAACCCCAGCACTCTAAAATTAGGAGCAAAATTTTCCATAGTAGCAGCGGAAACCTTGGTGATGGCAAGGCTTCCGATCTGCAACAGTTCTATGCACTCGCGCTCTCCTCCCAGTTGTGCACTTGGATAAATCTGTATGGCTAATTTACCGCCAGATTTCTCTGCGAGACGTTTGGCCATATATTCCATTCCAAGGTGAACAGGATGGCCTGTATCCAGCCCATGTGCCAGTTTTAATACTTTGGTTTCTTTCGCCCCAGAGCATTGAGCTATAAACAGAATAAGGATCAGGAGAGGTAATGCGCTGTGTCTCTTCACTTATTTTCTATATTTTTTGGCCAGAGCTATAGCGTCAGAAGCTGTTTTTGTCAATAAAGCAAAATCACCTGCTAACATATCTTTGGTAATCAACTGAGACCCCATGCCTACACAGTGTACACCCGCCTCAAACCACTTTTTCATGTTATCCTCAGATGGATCCACACCACCTGTCGGCATGATGCTAGCATAAGGCATTGGCCCTTTCACCGCAGCTACGAAGCTAGGCCCACCCACTTGCGATCCTGGGAAGATTTTCACCACCTCAGAACCCAATTCATGTGCCTTTACGATTTCTGTAACAGAACCACATCCCGGACTCCAAGCCACCTTACGCTTGTTACATATTTTGGCCATATCTTCATCAATAATTGGAGATACAATGAAGTTGGCGCCAAGTTGCAAATACAACGCTGTAGTAGGCCCGTCAAGAATAGACCCAATACCTAAGATCATTCCCGGAAGCTCTGCAAGGCAATACTTATTTAATTCTGCAAAAACTTCATGAGCGAAATCTCCTCTGTTGGTGAACTCAAACACTCTTACTCCTCCATCATAGCAGGCCTTCACAGTTTTTTTACATACTTCGAGATCATTGTGATAAAACACAGGTACAATACCTGTCTCTTTCATAGCTACTGCTACTTCTATTCTACTATATTTAGCCATCTTATTTTTTTATTAGAAAGTAAAAAGCGGTTTTAGCTCGAAAACCAAAACCGCTCATTTCATTTATCTAGATACTCTTCCTGAAGCGTCTCCACTCATCAATTTTTCCACTTCTTCTACAGTCACAAGGTTGAAATCTCCTTTGATCGTGTGCTTCAAGCATGAAGCTGCAACAGCGAAGTTGAGCGCATTTTGATCATCCTCAGGATAAGTAAGCAATCCATAGATTAATCCTCCCATGAAAGAATCTCCACCACCTACTCTATCCACTATATCTGTGATTTGGTAAGTAGGCGCTTCATAAAGTTTTTTACCATCCCAAAGTACTCCTGACCAAGAGTTGTGATTGGCACTGATAGAACCTCTCAATGTAATGATCGCTTTTTTGCATCTAGGAAATTTCTCCATTAGCTGACGCCCTACACTTTCGTAGGCAGCTCCTTCTACATGACCACCAGTCACGTCTACGCCTTCCGGATGAATATCAAATACCTTTTCAGCATCTTCTTCATTACCCAAAATCACATCACAACCAGCTACCAATTCTGGCATTACTTCACCAGCCGTTTTGCCGTATTTCCAAAGATTTTTCCTAAAATTCAAATCAGTAGAAACAGTGATTCCTTTAGCATTAGCAGCTTTGATTCCTTCAAGACAAACCTGAGCGGCACTCTCAGAAACTGCAGGGGTAATACCTGTCCAATGAAACCATTCGGCTCCATCCAAAACCTTGTCCCAATCGATCATGCCTGGTTTAATTTCAGCGAAAGCTGATCCTGCACGGTCATAAACAACTTTACTCGCACGGCTCACTGCACCCGTTTCCAGAAAATAGATTCCTACTCGGTCTCCACCTCTGGCGATTTCAGACGTATCCACTCCCAAACCTCTCAGTGTCTGAATTGCAGCGTTTCCAATGTCATTTTTTGGTAGACGGGTTACGAATTTTGCATCAAAACCATAGTTGGCTAGTGACACTGCTACGTTTCCTTCTCCACCACCGTAAGTGGCTTCAAATGTGTCTGTTTGAGCGAATCTTAAATATCCGGGAGTTGCTAGTCTAAGCATGATCTCACCGAAGGTTACTACTTTTTTACTCATGATATTATTGATAAAATAAGGCTTAATTGTTTGTTAGTTTGTTTCTTAGAATTTGAAATAGCTTTTGGCGTTGTTATAGCAGATATCTTCTACCATCTTACCCAACAAAGGTATATCATTTGGGAGCTCCCCATTCTCAACATCGGATCCAATCAGATTACATAGAATACGACGAAAGTACTCATGACGAGGGAAAGATAAAAAGCTTCTGCTATCCGTAAGCATGCCAACAAATCTACTTAGCAAGCCCATATTTGACAAAGCATTCATTTGCTTTTCCATACCATCTTTCTGATCTAAAAACCACCATCCTGAGCCAAACTGAATTTTTCCTGGGATATCTGTTCCTGCATTGAAATTGCCGATCATCGTGGCAAATGCGTCATTATCTCGTGGATTGAGGTTGTACAATATTGTCTGACTCAATTGATCACTCCCTTCTAAAAGATTCAAAAATTGACTCAACCCTTTTATTTGAGAAAAATCCCCAATAGAATCAAAACCAGTATCAGGCCCTAATAGAGAAAGCATTCGGGTATTGTTATTTCTAATAGCTCCAACGTGAAATTGCTGCACCCAACCTTTGGCGTGGTACATTTTGCTCAGCTCAGATAGAACGGTCATTTTGAACAAATGCACCTCAGCTAGCGAAAGTTCTTTACCATCTTTAAAGTCTACAAAGATTTTTGCAGCTGTATTGATGGAGATTTTTACATCGTAAAATTGCTCCAATCCATGGTCGGCAATCTTACAGCCATTCTCATGAAAATAGTCCACACGGCTTTGAGCCGCAGCAATGAGCAAATCAAAAGTGTCAATATTGTAACCGACCACACTTTCCAGTTTCTCCAAATATGACTTAAAGTCAATACTATCAATGGCAAAAATCTTATCGGGTCTGAAGGTAGGCAACACCTTTAGGCTTTTCCCTGCGAGTTGCTTATGAAAGGTTAAATCATCTGTAGGGTCGTCTGTAGTACCCACCATCTCTACCTTCATTTTGTTCAGCAAACCCTTGGTTGAATAATCCGGTTGAGCTAGCTGTCTTGAAGTTTCTTCAAATATTTCACTGGCGCTCTCAGCATTCAGCAAGGTATCGATTCCGAAGTATCGCTTCAACTCAAGGTGTGTCCAGTGGTAAAGCGGATTTCTTAAGGTATATGGTACAGTCTCTCCCCACTTTCTGAAATTTCTCCGAATCAGAGGCATTTCCAGTGATGTACCGCTCATTGATGCCATTTGTACGCATAGCGCGCCATTTATAGTGATCTCCCTCCAACCATGCCTCGCTGATAGAACCGAATACACGATCCTGCGCAATGTCTTTTGGAGAAAGGTGGCAGTGATAATCGATGATTGGCATGTTTACTGCATGCTCATGATACAGCTTTTCTGCTGTTCTATTGTTTAGCAAGAAATCCTCCCCTAAAAAAATTTTCATTAGCATCCTATATTTTTAACGTCCCATCCAGCCTCCGTCTACAACGAGGATTGTGCCGTTGACATAACTCGCTGCTTCACTCGCCAAAAAGACCGCCGGCCCTTTGAAGTCCTCTGGTTTGCCCCATCGGCCTTGAGGGATACGGGCCAAAATGGATGTACTTCTATCAGCATCTTCTCTCAAGGCTTGCGTATTGTCTGTGGCAATATATCCTGGAGCTATTGCATTGACGTTCACTCCTTTGGATGCCCACTCGTTGGAAAGAGCCATGGTCAACTGCCCAATTGCCCCTTTGCTGGCTGCATAGCCAGGCACGGTAATTCCTCCTTGAAACGTAAGCAAACTGGCAGTAAAAATGATTTTACCACTCCCCTGCTCTATCATTGATTTTCCAAACTCACGGGCAAGTACAAATTGCGAATTCAAATTCACTTCCATGACTTCATCCCAGTATTCATCCGGATGTTCTGCGGCTGGCTTACGCAAAATTGTACCTGCATTATTGATTAGAATATCGACTCTAGGATGGTCACTTTTTACTTTTTCAATAAAATCATATAAGGATTTGCGATCACTAAAGTCGCATTGATATGCCTGAAAAGATCGCCCTAATTCCTTTACTGAGTTTTCAACTGCACTGCCTTCTAGCTCTAAACTAGCCGAAACACCAATGATATCTGCGCCTGCTTCAGCCAGACCTTCTGCTATGGCTTTGCCTATTCCTCGTTTGCACCCCGTAACAAGGGCTACTTTTCCACTTAAATCAAATGTTTTTAATACCATATTGCTTGGGTTTTGAATTCAATAGCTCTTTGGTTTTTTCGTATGGCGCCAAAGTCAAACTGCATTATTTAAACTTACTGAGGTCTATCGCGTCCATGTCTGTGAAGGCTTTGTTCTCGCCGGCCATTGCCCAGATAAATGCATATGCTCCAGTACCTGCTCCCGAATGAATAGACCACTCCGGAGAAATGACCGCTTGCTTATTTCGCATTACAATGTGTCTGGTTTCTGTCGGCTCACCCATAAAGTGCATAACCATTTGGTTTTCAGGCATATCAAAATAGAAGTACACTTCCATTCTTCTATGGTGAGTATGCGCTGGAAATGTGTTCCAAATACTACCCGTATGCAATAGTGTATAGCCCATTACCAACTGACAACTTTGAATTCCATCCTTCATGAATGTATTGCAGGATCGTGCGCTCATTGCAATTTTCCTTTGAGCCCAAATCCACACGGTTTGCATCTTTCTCTGTCGCTTTCACCGTAGGATACTCGGCGTGAGCTGGGCATGAGTTGATGAAAAACTCTGCTGGTTTATTGGCTGAGTCACTAGAAAAGCTGATTTCCTTCTTTCCTTTACCGACATATAGACACTCTTTATTTTCAAGTACAAACTTCTCGCCATCGACCGTGATTGTTCCTTTACCACCTACATTGATCACTCCCAGTTCTCTCCTTTCCAAGAAATAACTCGACTTGGTATATTGCTCAAATACAGGAAGAGCCAAAGCCTTACCCTGCGGAACAGCTCCCATCGTAATCATTCGGTCGTACATAGAATAAACGCACGTGATTTCTCCACTTTTCATTACCTCATTAATCAAAAAATGGGATCTGAGTTCATCAGTTGTGTATTTCTTTACGTCGTTAGGGTGTGTAGCGAATCGAATTTCACTCATGATTGCGTATTTTAATTTTAAGATTTTCTGCTTTTTCTGTGTATTTGTTACACAGATTTCAAAAGTAGTGAAAAATCACATCCCTGCAAACGATTTTCACATTTTGATTTCAAGGACGAACCCTTAAAATGAAGTAATTCCAAAAAAGCGAAACACTAGAAACGATTGTGCGATTCGTTGAGCTGTATATTCCAAGATCAACCTATTCATTCAACTCAACCTTAATCTTACTCCTCAAATTTTTCACCCTCCATAAAATTCTTTCACGATTTTTGTAATTTTCATCTCCATTGGCACACTAAGAGATTAGTTAATCGAACGTAAAATTTATACTCACTTGTCAGAGAGCGAATTCATTGAAGCCATACAAGCTCATGCTGGAATCATTCACAAGATTCTCTACCTCTATTTAGATGATAAAGAAGAGCGAATGGATATGGCGCAGGAAATACAGCTGCAAGCCTGGAAGTCAATTGGAAGATTTAAGGGGAAATCACAGTTTTCTACCTGGCTATATCGTGTGGCGCTCAACACTGTTTTTGCATTCAACAGAAAAAAGCGAATCATAACCTCGTCAATTGAAACTGTAGACTTTCCGGAAACAACTGCCGAAATCATCCGAGCATTCTCAGATGCTATTTCGAGTGATCAAAGGACTTTCCGATTCTGACAAAACAATCATCCTACTCCATTTGGAAGACTATGACAATGGTGAAATTGCGGACATCGCGGGTTTGACCAAGAATAACATTGGAGTGAAACTGCATAGGATAAAAGAAGCAATTACCAAAAAACTAAACCCACAGCTATGATAGAATTGAAAGAACTTTGGGGAGAAATACGCACAGATAACGACTTGGAGCTATTGACGGGAAAGCGAATTTCTGCGAATATCCGATCTAAGTCTAAGACGATAATTGCCAAACTACATCACAAATTGAACGTCAATATTTGGCTATGCGTGATCATGAGCATTTTACTTGCTTCTACTATTCCGCTGCTGCCAGTAGTGATGGTGCAAGTATTGCTAACTGTAGTGTTTTTGTCTTATGTCATTGCTGCCATCCTAATCATCCAAGAGTTTCGCATGCTCAAGAGGCATCCTGAAATCGACACTAATTTATTGAGTTACCTTCAAGATCATTCATTATCTATAAAAGCCATTCTGAAATATGAGTCACTGATAGCAATGCTACTCTACCCAATTTCAGCAATTGCTGGCTTTCTATTAGGAATGTATCTTTTTGACCCCAAAACCAATTTCCTCAATGATCCACTCGACTGGGGTATTTTGTTGGTAGCATTAGGTGTGTTTATTCCTGTTTCACATTTTATCAATCGATGGTTCAATAATCGATCTTTTGGGAGGCATCTGACCGAATTGGATGCGCATATTGAAGAATTGCAAAGAGGAAATTAGTTTTTCTATGTAGAACCAAATTTTACCCATTGAAGACCTTTTCTCTGCATAGAACACTCCAACCTATTTAGATAACTGTTTTGAAGATTTGATTTTTTCATTTAGCAATTCCTCCAAAACATCTGTAGACGATTTGTAGGCCTCTTAAATGCTGATTAATCAAAAAGAACACTAATTTTTGTTGTTTAGAAATACGGGTCAAACGTTTTTAATGGTGAGGCCTAAGGTGAAAAGTAAATCTTCCTAATAGCAATGAAATTCAAAATTCTTTCAATTGTCTTCTTAATGCAATTGAGTCTGGCAAAGGGACAGCAAACACATGAGATAACGGTTTCCATTAATCAACCGGAAATATGTGCCTCGGTGCTTTCTTCTCAGATAAACGCGACGAACAGTATTTTTTTCGACAGGCAAACTCAGGAAATAGCACTAAAATTTAATGATGCCTTATACTACGTGGCTGTGTTTGACCTTAGTGGAAAAAAATGTGCGCAGAAGATGTGCCATTCGCAAAACGAAAAAATTGACGCTAGTCAATTTAAGCATGGGATTTACGTCGTTCATGTGATCACCATCGATCAATCTATTACTCACAAAATATTAGTTGATCACAGATGAATAAGGTAAAGCAAATCCTAGTTGCTGCGCTGATAGTCAGTGCTGCCAGTTTAAAAGGCCAACAACTCATAGCCGTAGCACCCAATGATATTATTAAGTTGGTGGCTGACGAATACCGAGGAGAAATACAATGGCAGGTTTCGGAAGACGAACAATCGTGGGTAAACATTGAAAATGCGAAAGCAAGTCCTTTTGAAATAACTGTAGCCACCCTCCCTGCCTACTACCGGGCAAGAATCATTGAAACTGGTTGTGACCAACAACATTTTTCAGAGGTGATTCAGGTAGTCAGCAACCAACCAACCGCCTATTGGTCTGATCTTACCACATGGCAGGGAAGCAAGCCTGTTGCGGGCGAAGATGTAACAATAGAAGGGTATGTGATTTTAGATGAGAATACACCAGCACTTGGCACGCTAACTGTCAATGGTATTTTGGCTTTTGAACGCAAAGACATACTGCTCAATGCTAAAAGAATTATTGTCAAGGGAAAACTGGAAGTAGGTACAGAAGCGCAACCCTTTAGTCAGCATGCTATCATCACCCTGACCGGAGGCAATACTGCAGAAGGTGGCAATGATAGAGGAATAATGGTAATGTCGGGAGGTACATTGGAATTGCATGGTGCTACTCCTGAAGTGCTTTGGACTAAACTAAACGCACACCTTCCGATGAATGGAACAGAACTGACCTTGCAAGAACCCGTGCAATGGGATAGCAACGGCGAAATAGTAATGGCTCCCACAGATTTTTATGAAGCAGGCTTGGGAAAATCCATCACTCAACGAGTAGGTATCAACAGTGTGGATGGAAATAAAATCTCAATAGCGACGGGATCGAATAGTCATCGTTGGGGACAGCTACAATATGCTACTAACGAAGGCATGAGCTTGGATGCTAATGCCCAAAGAGTTGAGACTCCACCAGTAAATATGGAAGCGGGAGAAACACCTACTATACTTGACGAACGTGCAGAGATAGGATACCTTACCCGGAAAATTGTCATACAATCTATCGATGATGATCTATGGAAAAACGTAGGATTTGGATGTCATGTAATGATCATGAAAAATGCCACAGCACATGTGGAGGGTGTGGAAATCAAACGGGGTGGCCAACGCGCACATATCGGGCGATATCCATACCATTGGCATAATTTGAGTTACACAGCTCCTGAGACACTGGAAGATGCTACAGGTCAGTATTTTAAAAATAGTGTAATCAATGAGTCTTCACAGCGCGGTGTGGTTATTCATGGCACGAATGGAGTGCTTGTAGATAATAACATCATTTACAAGGTGCAGGGACACGGTATCTTCACGGAAGATGCTGTTGAACGTAGGAATATCATCAATCACAACTTGGTACTACATGTTCGCAACCCACCATGGAATAAACAGTTGAAAAACCACGAGCAAGGCGGATTGCATGATGGCGGATCATCTGCATTTTGGATTAGTAATCCTGACAATACCATAACTAATAATGCCGTGGCAGACTGTATTGCTTTTGGATACTGGCTGGCTTTTACCACTCAGGCTTGGGGTGATAACATTGGAGTTTTGCATGAAGATGGTTTCTTGCTTCGTCCCAACAGGCTAAGATTTGGAGTTTTTGAAAACAACGTAGTTCACTCCGTCAAACTAAGAGGAATCATGCTCGATTTAGTAGAAAGCAGCAATGAAGGAGATGTAACAGGAGCCCAGTATTATTCTACTTCAGATGGACGTGATCCTAGTTGGCCGTTTTCTACGTTGGAAAGGTTTACACTGGCAAGCTGTACGGTTTATAAATGTGGTCACAATGGATTCTGGGATAGGTCTACCTACCCAAACACTTTCGGATTTGTATCTGCAGATAATTGTGGGAGGTTCTTTGCAGGTGCTGGAGCCGAAGGACGTATTGAACACAATCTGGTAATTGGCACAAGTCTCAATCACCAAATGAATGGTACAGGAAGGGCAAGTCTCGGTTATACCGATTTTTATAGAACGAAAAACGGACAGAACCATGAGGGCTCTGAGCCAGTGGCTTTTGCTTCTTATCATCATACATTCGTAGCAAAAGAGAATGTAGTCATCAATTTTCCATTGGTCGCTGGTAAGCGAAGTGGCACCTTCGACATGAGCGACTATTATATCAGGGGTTTAGAAAAAGGCCAAATCCGAAATGCTGATAATATATTGGTCAATTCTCACGGCGGATATAAGGCCGTAGCACCTGACGCATGGTATACCCTGTCTAGTGCTGTGTGGGATCCACATGGTGTTTGGGGCGAGGAAGGAAATTATTTAGTAGATAATGACCCTTTCCTTACCTATGGCAAAGAAGTCACTCCTATCCTGCCTGATTATGAATCCACTGGCGCAGTAAGTGTCGCTGGTCCGTTTTACAGTTTTAGAGGTTTTGTTCTCTATGGAGAAGGAGACGAACTTCCGAAAAACCAACACTATTTTGACTTGTGGAATATTCACGTATCCAGAATGGATCAGAGTCTAAACGAGGTGGCTACATGGACTGTGCAAGGATCTACAGCCGGGGCTCTGCTTACGCATATGAAAGATTTTGTTACCAGTCCCGATGGTATCTATGAGCTCACTTTTCCAAACCTTGACCTCCCGTATGACTTTCGCATGCTCGTGGATAACATGCTCACAAGCGACGATACTCAAATGATGTCCATTGCCTTTGATGGAACCATAACGAACCTCACTGTGGGATTGCAAGCCTTTGGTACCAGAGAAACTTACTCCCAATTGAATTCCTTGGAAGAAGTTAGAAACTCAGCAGGAGCAACTTATTGGCAGGATAGTGCTAATAATCGAATTTGGACAAAACTCCGGGGTGGCATTTGGAAATTTTATACCAACAACCCTAATGAAGCCATTCCCAACTTTGAAGATACTACCTACGAGCAATTGGTTTTTTTCATCAGACAAAGTCAGTAAAACGGCTAAACTCTGAATACACCCGGAACGGCTTTTGAGTCCGTTCCGGGTTTTGTTTTCCTATAGTTTCAGAAGAAATTCTTGCAGCTCTACCTGTTCGTCCAGCTTCAATTTTTTCTTAATCCTATACTTGGCCATTTTAGCACTTTTGGGCTCAATATTCAGGATTGTAGCGATTTCTCTATTCGTGAGATTCACTTTGATCAGCGCACAAATACGCTTCTCATGTTGTGTCAGTTTATCATTAGTCTCATCTAGCTTATCGTGAAAATCCTTATTGACATTACCAAAGTATTTGTTGAAATTTTCCCAATCCTTTTCGAGTAGCTTACCAATATTTATTTTGTTGAAAAGTCGGTTAATCTCCAGATCACCATCCGCTACTTTCATTTTTTTCAATTCCTTTTCAACATCATTATAGGAATTGTTGAGATGAACCATATGCAAAGTTTGCTGATACAAATCACGTTCACTTCTTTCAATATCGGCTTTGAGTTTTTGATTCTCTAACTGACTGATTTTCTGTCTGTGTCGATACCAAAAGAAGACAAAAGAGATCAGCAACACTGAAAAGACGGAAACAGCAACAATAATGATAATTAACCGACCCTTTGTTAATGCGTCAATCTTGGTTTGCTTTTCCAGCAGAGCGATTTGTCTTCTTTGATCGGCAGTTTCCAGTTTCACTCGTGAATCGCTAAACAACTCTTCACGATTTTGCTGCTCAAGGGTATCTCTATAGGCCTTATAAAGATTACCATATTTTACCGCCGATCTATAGTCCCCTTTTAGAATGTAGGCTTCACGAAGTTGCCAATTGCTTAATAGTATTTTCTGATTAGCGCCGCTTTTAAATGCTTCTTCATTCAATCTCCTGGCATAATAGATTGCACTGTCTGATTGATTTAAATCCAAATACACATCTGCTAAAACAGAATATGTGGAAAGCAATAACTCTCGTGAAATATCGGGAATATTGATCAATGGTTTGAGTATGGCTATTGCCTTATCAAAACGACCTTCCTTCCGTAGTAAAATGGCCTGTTCGGATGCCAGCTCTTGAATCCGCAATCTATCTCCTGCTTTCAATGCCAAATCATAAGCCATGGCATAATAGTGTTTGGCACTATCCAGTCTTTGAGCATCCTGCATAATATCTCCAATGGTATCATAACTATTGATAATGCTTGTTGTGTCGCTATTCGCAAAACCTATCTTAAGTGCCTTTTTTCCGAACAATACAGCCTCGTCGTAGGCTTTCATGTAGCGATAAACAATGGCTACATTGGTAAGCTCTTTGTCTACATCAGTTTCTCCAAGCGCAATTTTTAATTCATAAGCTTTTGTGAAATATTTCAGTGCATTGATGTAATCAGAACGTTTTCCATTTAAAATCCCTAAACCATTCATTACATACGCCTGATAGATGCCATTAGCTTCAGTTTCAAACACCGTATATGCATTTAAATAGTAAGCTTCCGATCGATCGGGTTCACCAAGCTTGTCATACAAGCGCGCTAGATGATAAAGTATGAGTCCATAATAACCATTTTCTTTTTTACTGAAATAAAGCTCCGCTCCACTCAAATGATAATATGCAGAATCAAGATTGCCCGAACTTATGAAGGCTATTCCAAGATTTAGCTTAGCACGATATAATCCCTGATTATAATCCAATTGCTGACTCAGAACTAATGCACGCTTTGCAAGCATGGTAGATTTGTTCTTGTCGTTAACCCTTACTTCGAAGGAAACATCATTTAAGGAATCAATGGTGTTCTTGTTTTGAGAAAAAGCCTGAAGCGATAGACAGCACCCCACAATGATCAGGAGTGTATTAAAGATGCATTTGATCATTATAGATCGATGTTTACAAAATATTAAGACACAAATTGATTACTTCTTTTCGAACGTGAGAAATTGAAGACCATCGTCAAAAGAGTCATTTCCTGTCACTTCAAATTTACAAGATGCATTTGTCGAACCAAAAAGTCGAACTCCTTCACCTAAGACCACAGGGTTCAATTTGATCTTGAGAATATCTATGAGCCCGTTTTCCAATAACCATCCTGCAAATTGACCACCACCACATAAATAAATGGCTTTGCCTTCCTGTTCTTTGAGTTTTTTGATGAAATCAATATTCCTCTTCACGACATTAACCTGCTCGTGAGTAGACTCAAATTCCAATGAATCTGAAAAAATGTAATGTTTCATATTTGGATACGCCGGCTCCCCTGGCTTCAATCCATATTTATAACCAAACTCGTAGGTTTTTCTACCCATAATCACGGCATCAAAATCAGCCAAGTCCTGCCTATATCTATCCACTCCAGAACCTTCCATAATAAACTGGCTTATATCATCATTCAAACCTGAAATAAAACCGTCAATCGACATTGCAACATAATAAACTATCTTTCTCATAAGTCAACTTTTATTAGGTGTTTACAATTTTCGCGTAAGTTAGCTTTCACGGTGATTGGTAAAAGCCAAAAACCGCCATAAAAATAATAAAATCGGGTTTGTAGACCTTTTGTAGTCCCGTAGAATTAGCATTAAATCTCATAACCGCCAAAATTTGATCTTTAATAAATGAAATAATTCATCCCTTAAAAATCAAAAATGGAAGAACCAATAACAGCTAAACAAAAACATCTTGTTCAGTCTTCTTTTCACGAGGTAGTACCGATTTCGGACATGGCCGCAACTATCTTTTACGATACGCTTTTTAATCTAGACCCCTCTTTGAAACCATTGTTTAAAGATGATATAAAAAGTCAAGGAAGGAAACTAATGACTATGCTAGGAGCGGCAGTTGCCGGGTTAGACAATTTAGATACGCTCATACCTATTGTTCATAATCTAGGCAAAAGACATGTTGGATACGGCGTAAAGCCAGAGCACTATGAAACAGTAGGAATGGCTCTACTGATTACCCTCGAAAGAGGATTAGGTGAGCTTTGGAATGAAGAGCTCAAGGAAGCTTGGGTGGCTGTATACAATACCCTTGCAGATGTTATGATGTCGGTTGAAATGGAGTAATTATCCTAAAGCTGACACCTTTAATGCTTAATTAAAATTCAATGCCTTTCCTCACTGTATCCAGTGAATAGTGAGAAAAAAGGCAAAATAAGTTTGAGAACGGTCCTTAACCAGCTCGGATTCAACTCGGTCTTTCCTTTTGGGAAGACCTTTTTTTGTCTCCAATTCATTCCTTCTCTTCTTGTTTACATTGACTTCCCAGCGCCAAACTGCTCTATCTGGATTTTTCTCACAATTCTCTGGTAGGGTTTCTCCCCCTGCTGCCCGTTATATTTTCGTTGGCAACACTACATTCAAATCAGAAGCCTTCATAAACCTAAATTAAAAGCGAAATTATGACACGAATGAAAAGTATTTTGGACATCCTGAAGAAGCTAAGTTTTGTGTTACTCATCGGTTTTGCAATGAGCTGTACCGAAGACACGAAAGCAGAAGAAGATCAAAAAGAGGAAGAAGAGGAAGAAGAAGAAGAAGAAACCTCTACTAGAATTGATATTAGCGTACTGGCTAGCAAATTCTACAATTCGGACGCACTGGCTGTAACTGTGAATGAAGAAAAGATCGTGATCTCGTCAAGCAACTTACCTGACCACAAGAGCATGTATTATGCAAACAACAATCCATTATATGCTGCTTACAGTGAGCCTAATAACCCGGATTTTAAGAAAAATCCAAATAAAATTGAACCACAGAATCTGGTATTTACCATTCCGAGATATCCTGCCAAAGCCACCAACCATGAAACTACGCCTATGGGGCCAATGGGAATTTCTGTAAATAGCGTGGCATTTTTCAACCAAAGTGCTGCACCTGGCGATGATATTCTAGATGAGTTGAATACGTTCGATCAATATGAAGGACACCCTGCACAGAAAGGTGATTATCACTACCATATAGAACCTACCTGGCTTACCGAAACACTCGGAAATGATGCTTTCTTAGGTCTACTCTTAGACGGATTTCCAGTATATGGCCCGGTAGAAAATGGCAAAACGCTGACGAACGATGATTTGGATGATTATCACGGTCACACTTCTGCAACAGCAGAATTTCCTGACGGAATCTATCATTATCACATCACTGGCGATCTGCCATGGATCAACGGAGATGGATTCTATGGAACAGCAGGTACAGTTTCTCAATAAAAAACCAAGAACTCAGCTGTGAGACACTTGACTTTGATAGGTCTATTATTTATTCCTTCACTGATGTCCTTAATGGACATCAGTGAAGAAACGCTATTGCCCTCACCTAGTAATAATAAGGTGTTGTACGTGCCCTTTTCGGACTTAAAACAGAATATGCAGGGGCAGCTTATCTACGAAAAAGAACCTTATTCTGGTTATGCCATAAAAGATGATATACACAACACAATATTAGAAAAGGCCAGATATGAGAATGGTTTGTTACACGGTGATGTGATTGGATATTATTCCAATGGAAATGTAAAGCAAATCCGCCCGTACGTTAACGGGCAGAAACATGGACTACATATTGGCTGGTACGCCAATGGAAACATCCGTTTTCACTATAGCTTCGAAAATGGACTGGGCATGGACAACCACAAAGAATGGTATGAGAATGGAGCACCGATGATGGATCTCAATTACAAAAACGGTAAACAATTTGGTGCTCAGAAGATGTGGAGAAAGGATGGCAAACTGCGATCAAACTATGTGGTGCGAGAAAATGGCAGAAGATACGGCCTCATGGGGATTAAACGATGTACTAAACTAGATGGAGATGAAGAAAAAATTGACCCTTATACTGGAGAGTAGATTCACGCTTCTTTTGATGTTAAGTGTGACCATGGCTATAATGAGTTGCGGAAAAAGCATTCAAAAAGAGGTTGAAGCTTTGCCTTATTTCGTAGAAGAAACTTTCACCCCACATTGGTCTTCTGATGATGAAAAATGGGATAATGGACATGCCATTGCTGATTTTACTTTTGTGAATCAAAATGGAAAAACTATAGACAAAGGTACAGTAGATGGCAAAGTATATATAGCTAACTTTTTTTTCTCCATCTGCCCTACTGTATGTCCTAAAATGACAAAAAACCTTGTGACCGTGCAAGAGCGCTATGATTCTTCACAAGTCCTCATTCTCTCCCACACCGTGATGCCTTGGGTAGATGATGTAGAACAATTGAAGAAATATGCGAGACTTAACCAAATTGATGGCCGTCAGTGGCATTTGCTTACTGGTGAAAAATCCAAAATTTACGCCCTCGCTCGCCAAAGCTATTTTGCCGATGAGGGGTTTGGAAAAACTGTGACGGATGAGTCAGATTTTCTGCATACCGAAAAGCTCATCCTGATAGATGCGAATAGCCGAATTAGAGGTGTTTACAATGGCACATTGCCACTAGAGACTGCCAGAATGATAGAGGACATTGAAATCCTAATTAATGAAAGCAAGGTTTCATCCTAGGCTATTTAGGTAACTGAGATTCTAGTAAGAAGTCAGGTCATGAAAGATTATCTAATGTATGCTTTTGGGGTTTAGCCTTGAACAGTTACCCCTTCACGTCATCAACTTTTTCTTCACTTTCAGCAAGATCTTCTTCATCTGCGTTTTCCACACAATCTTGTGCTTCGCTAGACCTTTCTTTCACTACTTCAATACAAATGGGAAAATGATCTGAATGAAATGAATCCAGACGCTGCATTTCCTTTACTTTGAAGTGTGGGCTCAAAAACACGTGATCCAATGGCCACCTTAGCAGGGTGTATTTTGCATTGAAGGTATTGAAAAAGCCTCTTCCCATTCTGGGGTCGAGTAAGCCACTTATGCGCATAAAAAGTCTCGTGGTATGAGACCAAGCCACGTCATTCATATCACCCATTATTATTACTGGTAATTCACAGGATTTTGCCTCTTTTCCAACTATTATTAATTCAGCATCTCTTTCTGTAGAACAATCATTTTCTCCAGGTGCTGGTGGTTTCGGGTGCAAACCATACACTTGAATGTTGTTGCCATCAGGTAACTCCAACACCATCTTTATTGATGGCACTTCATTCTCAACGATATATCTTAGTTCTTCATCTTTAAAAGGAATACGCGAATAAAACAAAAGCCCATAAGTGTTTTCTTTAGGGCAAAGTATTTGGTGTGGGTATTTTTCATTTAAAGAATCATGAACATGATCTTTCCATTTTTGATCCGTTTCCAGCATGAAGATTATGTCTGGATTCGCACCCAAAGCCATTTTTAGAAAACCGTTATAATCCCGATTCGTTCATCAGTACATTACTAGAGAGAATTTTAACCGTGGCTGCTTCTCCATGTTCATTTAATTCTCCAATCCAATCGGGAACCGTTTTCTTAGAAAGAGTAGTATACGGTAAAATTATCCACAGGAGATAAATTAAGGAAAGCACAACACATATCAATACAATCCACAACCAATCAGAAGAAAAAGGATATATAAAAGCATAAAGCAGCAAACAGAATAAACCAAAGCAAAAGAACTGCAACTGAGGAAAGTCGAATGAGCGAATTGGCCACCAATCCCATTTTAACAATGGAACGGAAGTAGATAGAATAAAAAGTCCACTCACAATCATGGTTATAATCTCAAACATAATTTATCATTTGGTTGGAGAAGATAAAGCTAGTTTATTTAAGGATTTCTTAAATCATAAAGCCGATACTGTTTTGAGTATCGGCTCGAATTTATTTATTTGATTTCCAAATCGGTCTAAGCAAAGACGTCAGTCACAAGTGATAGTACGAGTAGTACTAGAAACACAAAGAATAAGATTCGGGCAATACCGGCAGCTCCTGCTGCGATTCCTGTAAATCCGAATACCCCCGCTATAAGTGCAACAACAAGAAATATAATGGTCCATGTAAGCATAATGTTAAGTTTTAGTTTGAAATAGTTAGATTATTAATTTGAAATAGTTAGATTATTAAAGTGAGAAAAGCGATGTAGAAGTAAGCACACGTTTGATAAGTAGCCTTTCGGGTTTTGATGAAATTTCGATCCAGTTAACCTGCATAGATTTCAGGTACTCCTGCCCGGCCAGCGCCGTATTAAAACCGTACCTACTTGCAATTTTCTTTAGCAAATCCTGATCTTGGACTCTTATACCTTTTGCCAATTTTAGCAATTCAGAAATAACCCGATCAGATTCGCCCAATACAATGGGTAAGTGCAGATCATCAACAATGACAAACACTCCCTTAAAGTCCGTTAACCGACCTACTTCTTCCAAAGCTGTTTGCAACCCTATACCTTCTGTGCAAAATGGCTTCATTGAATACCCGTTTTGCATACGGTGAGTGAGAATACTCAGCTTGCTGGCGATAGTATCGCTGCTCGGCCTATTTGATCTTATGAGAGTGCTTGTATTGTTCATGATTTTAGATTTAAAAGCCTAGTGCTAGATAAATTTGACCTCCAACATTTTTGCTGTCCCCAAGAATTTCTCTTGCAACAGTCTCAGAAAAATTATCTCCATCGTTGGCTATAGTGACCAGTCCTAGATTCAGACGTGCACCTGCTTGTAGATTTCCGAAATTCACTCCCAAACCTGTGGCCAAGCCAAAGTCCCATGCTTTGAAATTGTCTTTATCGAATTCCTCATTAAAACTCGCATCTCCAGTCACATCCACATTGGCATTGAGTAAGTATGCCGCGTAAGTACCTCCATGAAATTCCATGATATCTGCAAACTTCACCACCAGCATCATTGGTACTTGGATGTAATTAAGATTGAAGTCCGCATCACCATTAAAACCGGCTATGTCATATTTTCGTCGATTACCTGCTGTAGAATAAAGCAGCTCCGTTTGAAAACCGATGTTATCTCCAATTGGAGCTTGGATGAACATCCCTACATTGAATCCAGGACGCAAATTTTCATCATCAACATCCTCTGCATAAAGATTGGTAAAGTTGAAGCCTCCTTTAACACCTGATCGAAACTCAGCATCCTGCGCAAAAGAAGTTGATGCGATTAATCCGAAAAATAGAGCTGTGAAACTGAATTTTAGAATAGTTGTTTTCATTATTGTTTGAATTTATTTTGTTTAATGTTTGATTTGACTCACCATTTGAAATAATCGAGCCAATCGCTATTGCAGTCAAAATCACGAAAATTCAGTGAAAAATTGGGGAAATTTCACCCCGACTGGTTAAGAAAAATCCACAATAACAAAATGAAGTTACCACAACAGCACTGAGGAATAGCAGATGGTGGAACTGTGGAGAAGAAACGGAAGGTGAAAACGAAACTGCGAAGACGGAAAGAAAACATAGATTTTGTGTAGGTCTTTGGGCAATGTCGCTATAACCTTCTTTCCTGGGGGTCCTAAACGACATCTGGATGCTAAGACACGAATGATGTCATCCGCTTTGTAAGAAAATCCTTTCTCGAAGAATAGAAGAATATATGTGGAATTACTCCGAGAAGGTATAACGGTGCAGCTTGATGCAAAGCAATAAAATTCAGGTCGCTGGATTACTAGACGGACGCAACTTTAAACCTCGCTCCTATATCTATTATGAAACTGGATCAGTGAATCAAAGGATGATTCATCTTTCTTGGTTAAGACCTGATGTACTTGGGATAGAAAGTCTAAGAGCATCAAGTAGGATTACTCTTCTTTCTTCTCTTCCTTTCCTTTCTCCTCGACCAAATCTCCATCTTTAAGCTTTTTAGAAACGACCAAGAATGGACCTTCCACAATCACTTCATCCAGAGACAACCCGCTGAGAATTTCAATATTATCAAAATCGCTGATACCCGTTTCTACCTTTCTACGCTCGGTTTTACTCTCTTTCACCACGAAAACCACTTCTTCTATTTCCTGTTCAGAATCCCCTTTGCCTTCCGTCTGTTCTTCTTCCTTTTTATCCAGTTTTCGCGTAGTAACAGCCGATAATGGCACTACCAATATATCTTTTCGTTCCTCGGTAATGATGTCCACACTTGCCGTCATACCTGGTCTGAATGGATATTTCAAACCTTTTTCTACCACCAAATCTTGATAAGATTCATTCAATATTTTCACTCGCACTTCAAACTCGGTTACAGCATCCGCCGAAATTTTGGTGTTGGCAGAATTCGCTATTTGTGTCACCACTCCCTTGAAAGTTTTGTCCATGTACGAATAAGAATCTACATCGATAATGGCCGTGTCTCCGAGCGAAACTTTAATGATATCATTCTCATTTACATCCACACGCACTTCCATATCCGCCAGATTGGCAATACGAAGCATTTCTGTTCCTTGCATTTGTGAGGTTCCCACCACTGTTTCTCCCAGCTCCACATTTAGTTTGGAGACGATTCCAGTCATTGGTGCTTTGATGGTTGTCAGTCGAAGATTTTCAGCGGCTTCTCTCACTGAAGCAGAAGAACTTTGCACGGCATATTTGGCCGCTTCCACACTCTGCGTAGCAGATTCCAAATCTTGCTGCGCTATCTTGAAGTTGGCCTCTGCCAATTCAAACTCTGAATTCGAAATCACTTTTTCTTCTATCAATTTCTGTTGACGTTCATATTCTAATTTAGATCGGGTAAATGATGCGTTCGCCCTTGCCATTCGTGCTTTGGCATCCGCCAAATTGGCTTTCTGCTGATTTAAAATTGCCCTTTGACGCTCCAAAGCAGACTGAAAATTGTCTGGTCGTATTTTTAGAATAAAATCACCCTTCGCAACAGAATCCCCCTCTGCGATCACCAATTCAATAATTTCCCCAGGCACTTCTGGACTAATTTTCACCTCCAAAACTGGCTGCACTGCTCCTGTAGCACTCACTTTCTCTACAATGGTAGCAGTAGAAACCTTACCAAACTCAGCCTCTACCGCCTGCTCCTTTCCGATCCAACCTTTGGACTTGCCCACAAACGCCAATACTGCTAATACCAACGCCACTATGAGCAGGATGAAAATCAGCTTGTTATTCGATTTTTTTTGTTTGGCCATGACTTAGAACGTAATTGGTATGCCTTGATAAAAATCAAGAATTTTCTTTTTGAATATATAGTCGTATTTCGACCTTAAAAGGTCAGACTTAGCTTGGTACAGATTGTTGGATGCCACCTGAAAGTCCACAAAATTCGCTGCTCCAAAATCGTATTGATTTTTTACCGAGCGCATCGTTTCCTCCAATGCCTCCACCTGTCTCTCAGATGCAAAATACACTTTAGAAGCAGCTCTTGCATCATTGTAGGCAGTTTCTATGGCCTGCCTCAGTTGATTTTCCTGATCGAGCACATTTATCTCTGCTTGCCGCAAAGCAATTTTTTGACGCTGCACCGCACTGTTGGTGCGTAGATTATTGAAAATAGGTATCGACAAATTCAAAGAAAGCGAACGACTGAAATTGTCTTTAAATTGATCTGGCAATGGATAATCAACGAATGCACCCGCAACAAAACGCTGACCAAAAGCATCTGAATAATTGGTACTAAAACTCCCATTCAGCGAAAGCGTAGGCGTATAACCAGAGCGCGTAGCTGACAGGCCAGCCGAAGCACTTTGCACTTGCAGTCGAGCACTTTGGATCTCTGGTAGTGTCTGCAGCGATGTTTCATAAATGGACCTAGCTGTTTCTTCAGAACCCGATATCGACTCCACCTCCAGCTCTGGAATCACAACTTCTATATTGCGTTCAGCAGGGATGAGCATCGCCTGCTTGAGTTGGAGCAAAGCCAAATCCAGATTATTTTCTGCATTAATCAAATTCACTTCATTGCTGGAAACTTGCGAGACCAGTTCCAATTCAGCGGTCAGAGGCAATGATCCAGCCTTTACCAAAGATCGGGTTCTTTCCAGTTGTTTTTGACTCGTTTCTAATTGATTGGCTGCATTAGAAAGTAGCTCTTGTGTGAAAAGCACATTAAGATAAAGTGTGGCCACATTCAGTGAGACGTCATTTTTCACTTTGTCCACATCATATCTACTCGACTCTAAAGCTATGCGGTTTTGCTTTACGGTGTTGGTGATCCGAAACCAGTTGAAAAGCACCATGCTTGAGTTTCCATTTACCCCAGTGAAATTGATCCGCTTCGTAACAAATTGGTTGGTGGTTGGGTCAATAGAGCGTCCCCAATTGAAGCCATAACTCCCTCCCAAATTCAGCGGAAGGCAGATGTGCAGCACGAGATTGATCCAAATCCACTTTTGCACCCACTCGCTGTAGCTCAGACCTTTGTACGCTCAAATTTTTCTCTACCGCAATGGAAATGCATTCCTCAAGGTCAAGCAATAGACTAGTGTCAGTTTGTGCCTGAGCACCGAACATAATACCTGCGAAAAGGACGAAAACGGTGATAAATCGGATCATTGAATGCTTTTTTTAGTGATCACCTGATCTGGTGGTGAAAATAAGCTTTTTGACGGACACAAAAGCCATACTTATGAGTTTAAACAGCCACTGCCCCCTTGATGTGTGGATGTGGGTCATAGTTTTCCAGTGTGAAATCTTCGTATTTAAAGTCAAACAAGTCCTTCACTTCTGGGTTCAATTTCATCGTTGGCAAAGGTCTTAATTCGCGAGAAAGTTGCAGTTTCGACTGTTCGAAATGATTGTTGTACAAATGTGCATCGCCAAGTGTATGTACAAAATCCCCGGGTTTCAAATCACAGACTTGTGCGATCATCATCGTAAAAAGCGCATAAGAAGCAATGTTGAAAGGCACACCCTAAAAACACATCCGCACTGCGCTGATATAGCTGGCAAGAAAGTTTACCATCAGCCACATAAAACTGAAAAAGTGTGTGACAAGGTGGCAAAGCCATATTTTCTATCTCTGCCACATTCCATGCGCTGATGATCATTCTACGAGAATTGGGATTGGTTTTGATCGTATGTATCAATTCCGAAAGCTGATCAACTACCCCACCATCTTGCTTTTGCCAACTTCTCCACTGCACACCGTACACAGGCCCAAGTTCTCCATTTTCATCCGCCCATTCATCCCATATCGAAACGCCATTATCTTTGAGGTATTTGATATTACTCTCTCCTTTGATAAACCAAAGCAACTCATGGATGATCGATCTCAAATGCACTTTTTTGGTAGTCACCAAAGGAAAGCCTTCGCTCAAATCGAAACGCATTTGGTGGCCAAATACGCTTTTAGTGCCTGTTCCTGTACGGTCTCCCTTATCCACACCATGATCTAAAATGTGTTGCATAAGGTCTAAATATTGCTTCATTGTGCTGAGAGTTTGTATTTTGAAGTACCGCTTTGCTACCATTGTATTACAAAACGTTACTGACTGAAACTTTATTGATCAAAGTGAGTATTGAATCTTCGAATGTCCTTAGTACTAGGTATCCCGAAAATGCTCGGCTAAATTAACTAAAAGAAAAAACTCTGGAATCGCTACTCCATAAGTATTGTTCAAAAATTCAAAAGAAAGGCGTAAAACGTACGCTCATTGCATTTTGGATTGTTGCCACAGTCTTTTTTGGTTTTCATGCACTCAGCTCAAACCAGATTTTGAGTTTGAAAAGCTGTTTCCTACAGATCATCCAGATATTGCTTTTTATGAACAACACCTCTCCCTTTTTGGTTACGACAATGATTTTTTGCTCGTTATTCTTTCCAACGACCGAATCTTCGATCAGCGATTTCTGGAAAAAGTCAATAAACTAACTGAGGACTTAAAAAACATAGACGGAACTCTGCGTGTTGCTTCCGCGACACATCTGAAAATCCCAGTTGAAAGTCCTATGGGGCTGTTGGGTATTCCGCTACTCCACCTCGACGATCCCTCAAAATATCAAAACGACAGCCTTATAGCTACGGCTCACCCTGTGTTTAAAACTTTCTTTGGCAAGAGTGGCAAAGATTTGGCTATCCATGTACAGCATAGACACTTTACCAATCCTGAAACCAGCGACATATACCTTACTGACATTCAGTCGCTTTTATCAAAACATGAATTAACTTCAAATAGAATCGTTGGGAAACTCACTGCGCAGAGAGAATTTGTCGCAGTACATTCAAAAAGATTTTGTGCTATTTATCGTGATTGCTTTGGTTGTGAGTTTTCTCTTGTTGCTATTTATTTACCAGTCTTACAAAGCTGCACTACTGCCCTACCTTATCAGTGTCACCTCACTCATTTGGCTCTTAGGCATTATGTCCCTTTCGGGAAAAAGCATTTCCATACTCGGTTCGCTCATTCCACCGATCATTCTGTTTGTCTCTACTTCTGATGCCATTCATTTTCTAAATGCCTATAAAAAATCCAAGAAAAAACAACCCACCTTACGTCTACTTGACACTTTCAAAAAGGTGCTTTTTCCTACGTTTTTAACATCTCTGACCACCGCTATTGGTTTCGTTAGTCTCATAGTACTATCTACCGAGCCTGTGGAAGATTTGGGGGTTTTCACGGGTATTGGAGTAGGAATAGCCTTTGTTATCACCTTTTTATTCGCTCCACTCATCATTTCTGACACCCCGATGGTCTCCCAAAATGTCATCAGCTTTAAGCAATGGTGCATCTTTATTTTGCGTTATCCCAAGCTAATCATCACGTCGACTGTGGTACTCGCCGTTGTATCATTCATTGGTATGGCTTTAATCGAAGTAGACACTAAACTACTGGATGATTTACCAAATGACTCACAAGTAAAAACAGATTTCAACTATGTGGAGAAAGAATTCCACGGCTTCAAACCATGGGAATTGGCATACTGGCCAGCTACTGATTCTATTGGTATTTGGGATCAAAACATGATGGATGAAGTTGCAAAAATCATTAGTTGTTTTAATGAAACCAACACTTTTGAACGTGTTGTTTCTCCTCTGGACTTTATCAAGATCAGCAATCAAGCCATCAGCGGTGGCATCAATTCGGCATACAAATACCCCGTTTATCACGAGTACGACAGAGTATTGAAAACAGCAAAAAACCTCGCTAGTCGCGATAGTGCCAGTTTACAGTTTATAAGTAAAGGTGAGGATTATGCTCGTGTGGTTGCATTTGTGCCAGAGATCGGCGCAAAAGCCATGATCACAGTCAATGAAGATTTAAAAAACACACTGGACTCTCTGCTCAATCCGTCCATCATCCAATACCAAATCACAGGCACGACCCAACTTATTGACCAGAGTCACTCGCTACTTTCTGCCAACCTTGTGAAAGGATTGCTCATCGCCATTGGCTTGGTTTCGGTTATTCTCGGACTTTACTTCAAATCGTTTAAAATTCTGATTTTCAGCCTAATACCCAATCTTATTCCATTGATTGTCACTGCAGGATTTATGGGTTTTGCAGATATCCCCCTCAAACTCACGACCTCCATCATTTTCACTGTCGCATTCGGAATAGCCGTTGATGACACAATTCATTTTATCAGCGCCTTTCAAATCCAGCCCCATCAAAGACCTATTTACAGATTGCTGGCGACTTTCAAAAGCGCGGGCACAGCCATAGTGGTGACGTCACTAGTTTTGCTTGCAGGATTTTTCATTCTGCTTTTCTCCTCTTTTGGTGCCACATACTATCTCGGTCTTTTTCTTTGTATAGCCATCGGTGTGGCACTCTTTATTGACCTAACCTTGCTCCCACTACTTTTAATTGCATCAAACAAAAAACGAAACAGCCAGTTTCCATCACAATGACAAATCAACTCACACTCGGAAAAACCTTACCAGACCTTACGCTGTACGATCAAGCGGGTACAAAAACTCGGCTACTTGATCAAATCGGAGAAAATCCTTTGGTGATATATTTCTATCCTAAAGACGACACGCCGGGCTGCACAGCTGAGGCCTGTTCTTTCCGTGATCATTATGAAGAGTTTGAAAAGTTTGGCGCAAAGATTATTGGCATTAGCACAGACTCTGTCGAGTCACACGCAGCATTTGCCAAAAAATATCATTTAAACTTCACGCTTCTGAGCGATCCTCAGAGGATTGCAGAAAAGAAATTTGGTGTGGAAAGAAACCTATTTGGATTTATCCCTGGCAGAGTCACCTTTGTTTTTGATAAAGAAGGAACGTTGGTTTATAAATTCAGCTCGGCTGTGATGGCCACAAAACACATCTCCGAAGCACTCAAGGCATTAAAAAAGCTCCAAGCATAAACGCTGGAAGCTTAAAGTACATGGTTAAAAATCTTTGTGCGTTTTGGCTAAAACTTTCCGACTTTCAGGGTCATGAAGAAGTTCATATTCTCAAAATCAGCACCTTTGGTATTGACCAATTCCAAATCTTGAGTGATACGTTTACTCACTCCAAAAGCCATTCTGAAAGCACGAGAGATGTTAAACTCCAGCGATGCTCCCGGCTCTACATACCAAAATACATCATCATCCATAAGTGGACTTCCAAATCACCGTGTCAGCATCTCATTATAATCAACTTCTAAGTCTTCATGATAACCTAACCATCCTGCACCAGCTGAAATGGGAAATGTCACATGAACGACCTGATTAGAAAAGGCTATCCATTCCATAAACATACCTCCATAGCCCCCAAGCAATACCGCATCTCGCAGCGGATCTATATCATCATATTTGGTGGTAGGGATAATTCCATGAGCTTCTATGCCTAAGCCCAGTGTTCGATTCACAATCCAGCCAGTACGAAAGCCAGCCATGACGATGGACGCATCATCACGAAATTCACTCGCTCGAAACGACAAACCAAAAAATCCACCACTATGATTCATAGAACCAGATATGGTTTTAATGTCACTTCCTGAGTTTCTGTTTTTCTTATTGTATGATTCTGGAAATCTAGGGGTTGTGTCTTGGTAATAAATGATTCGTGGGGTCGTCTGGTGCGGAGGAGTCTCGGCAGGTTTCACACTATCAATCTTCACAACTTTTACTTCCGAGGTTGTTGGATTTGGTACTTCTTGAGTCACTTTTTCGGGTTCTGCACTCAAACTAGCAAGAGAATCGTTCTCTTGAGCTCTTAATGACCCAGTGGCAAATAAACCAATCAGTGACGCAGTAAATAATAATCTTTTCATGTTCAGTAAAGTAAATTCTTTACAAATCGTTTTAGGAGTGGTGTATTTAGTTTTTTTAAGCTCGATGGTAAATCCATTTTGCCCTAATGACAGATGGTTTAATAAAAGGTTTCTCGAAGTAGATCAAAATATGCTTCATCTTTTACCTTTGCCCCTCTTTAAAAAAACACCGATTGAAATGGCAGAATACAACCACTCAAATATTGAAGCAAAATGGCAACAATTTTGGATTAAAAACCAGACCTATCGCGTAGATATCGATCACAACAGACCGAAATATTATGTGCTGGATATGTTTCCATATCCTTCGGGCGCAGGTCTGCACGTCGGGCATCCGCTGGGCTATATTGCCACGGACATCATCTCTCGCTACAAAAGGCTGAAAGGGTTTAATGTGCTACATCCAATGGGTTTCGATTCATTTGGTTTGCCAGCTGAGCAATACGCCATTCAAACCGGTCAGCATCCTGCCAAAACCACGGATGAAAATATTACTCGCTATAAAGAGCAATTGACCAAATTAGGATTCTCCTTTGACTGGTCAAGGGAATTCCGAACCAGTGAGCCTTCTTACTACAAATGGACACAGTGGATCTTCAAGCAAATTTTCAACAGTTGGTACAATCTTGATACTGACAAAGCGGAGAAAATTGACACTTTGATAGCTAATTTCGAAAAAGAAGGAAATAGCAAAGTGAAGGCAGTGTGTGATGAAGACACTCCTGCTTTCACAGCCGCTGAATGGAATGCATTGAGCGAAAACGAAAAACAAAGACTGTTATTAAAATATAGATTGACTTTCATCGCTGAGACTACCGTAAACTGGTGTCCAGCTTTGGGAACTGTATTGGCGAATGACGAAATAAAAGACGGTTTTTCTGAAAGAGGTGGCCATCCTGTAGTGAAAAAGACCATGCCGCAGTGGAACATGCGTATCACTGCATACGCAGATCGTTTGCTGGAAGGGTTGGAAAGAATAGATTGGCCAGATGCCATCAAAGAAATGCAGCGCAACTGGATTGGAAAATCTTTTGGTGCAGAATTGGATTTTCAGATTGAAGGTTCTGACAAAAAGATCAAAGTGTTTACTACACGAATTGACACCATCTATGGGGTGTCGGTGATGGTGGTAGCACCAGAATACGAATTGGTAGATGAACTAACTACTCCAGAGCACAAGGAGACCGTTGAAGCGTACATTACCGCTACCAAAAGCCGTTCGGAGCGTGACCGCATGAGCGATGTAAAAACCGTTTCTGGGGCATTCACAGGCAGTTATGTAATTAATCCATTTTCCGACAAGTTGGTGCCTATTTATATCGCCGATTATGTTTTGGCAGGATACGGTACCGGAGCTGTGATGGGAGTACCAAGTGGAGATCAAAGAGATTTTGATTTTGCTAAGCACTTCAACTTACCAATCGTTCAAATCATTGACCAACAGAAAATCACAGATACTGAGGCCGATCCTACCAAGGAAGGCAAGATGATCAACTCTGGTATTTTGAATGGGTTATCACCACTGGAAGCTATCGAAAAGGCTATTGAAAAAGTAGAAGCCGAAGGCATTGGCAAACGAAAAGTTAATTTCAGAATTCGTGATGCCGTTTATGGTCGTCAGCGCTACTGGGGTGAGCCTTTTCCTGTATACTATATAGATGGAGTACCCTACCTGCTAGAAGACAAGGATTTACCGCTCAATCTTCCTGAAGTAGATAAATTTTTACCTACAGAAGATGGAGAGCCTCCACTGGGCAGAGCTACCGATTGGAAAACCAAAGATGGACATCCGTATGAGCTCACCACCATGCCAGGATGGGCAGGTTCGAGCTGGTATTTTTTCAGATACATGGATTCCAACAACGATCAGGCATTTGTAGGGGAAGAGGCATTGGCATACTGGCAAGATGTGGATTTCTACATGGGCGGTTCTGAACATGCTACCGGTCACCTACTCTATTCTCGTTTCTGGACGAAGTTTTTATATGACTTGGGATATATAAAATCTGATGAGTACGCCAAAAAGCTGGTGAATCAAGGGATGATTCAGGGAGTCAGTTATCCAACTTCTGCTTAGAATCTTCAGAAGATGTAATTATTTTAGAATAGGAAGAAAAAGTATTTATGTCTCACTCTGGCTGATGGCCTTTACGAGTAAAGATAAGTTTTATGACACCAGTAACCTCGTACACGGAATGACAGATGTCAAGCTCATATGTTAATGATGGGTCGACTTCTTAAAAAAGATATCTGAAGCTTTTAACGATAAAATGCTTTCAACCTCGCATGCTGCCGATGCAAAATTTATTTTGGAATTGGATGAGGAAATTTCATTGAGGCTGGCAGAAGTAGAAAAAATGTCCAAGTCGAAGTTCAACGTGGTAAATCCTGATGACTTGGTGGAAAAATATGGAGCAGACACGCTACGCATGTACGAAATGTTTCTTGGCCCTGTAGAGCAAAGCAAGCCGTGGAATACCAACGGTATCGAAGGTGTATTTAAGTTTTTGAAGAAATTTTGGGCTCTCTTCCATGATCGTGATGGCAACTTCGCAGTTTCGGAAGACAAAGCCACTGCAGAAGAACTTAAAGTCCTTCACGGTAGCATAAGGAAAATCGAAGATGATGTGGCTCGTTTGTCACTCAACACTTCTGTAAGTAATTTCATGATCGCTACAAATGAACTGGGTTCATTGAAATGCAACAAAAGAAGCATCTTAGAGCCATTTGTAGTGTTGCTGGCACCATATGCCCCGCACATTTCCGAAGAGCTATGGAGCTTGTTAGGGCATGAAACATCCGTTTGTGACGCTCAATTTCCTGTTTTTGATGAGAAATACCTCAAAGAAGATAGCAAGGAGTATCCAATCATGATTAATGGAAAAATGCGCGCGAAGATTTCTTTTGCTGCTGACACCCCTACTAAGGATATGGAAGCCGCTGTTGTCGACAATGAGCTGGTTCAGAAGTGGTTAGAAGGAAAAGCTCCTAAAAAGATTATCGTAGTTCCGAATAAAATCATAAATGTGGTAGTTTAAAAATACCACATTTATGGTATTGTGTGGCTTTGGCGAAAGGTCTACTTTTACATTGGTTGTTGTAATAATTGGAATCTTTTCCACCGCCGTTTTTTGTACGTTAAAACCCACCCATAGTCTTGTCTAAAGCATCGGGTGGGTTTTATTTTTGCCTTGTCATCTAATCTCCAGTCTTGCTGTAGAGCCATTCATAAATCCCAACCCCCTCTTCGGATTTTAGAAAAGGAGCATTTTCCAGACTATATGTTTTATTCCATGCATTACCATTATGACCAACTCCTGGAAGCAATGTTAACCTTGCATTATCAGTATTTGGGTTTTCACAATCCAGCATTTTTGTGATTGGATTGATTGATCCTGATGGCGGTGTACTACCTCCATCCGCATCGCCATGAATGAGCCAGACAGGGATGGTTGACAATTGGTTACAATAGTAATTCTGATCTCCCCAAATATCGTAATTACCAGAAATTCCCAAAATAGCATCTACAGGAGTGGTATTCAAATATTGCTGTATGTAATCGCGTATCCCCCAAACCCCACAACTCAGTCCCGTGAGATAGATATGGTCTTCATCCACATTGTAGTTATTCAATGCAAACGTCAAGAAATTATGTACAAAATCCGGTGTAGGACAGCCATAGTTGCCAGGATAACCATTCGGATCAAATTGCGGAGACAAAACGATAGCTAAGTCCGGTACTTGAGGAACGGCATCACTTTGCGGAGGCCATGCATCATTAGCAATAAGTTTAGGTGGCCCATTTACTAAGATTTTTTGCTGTAGCTTTTCTGCTGAACCATTGCCATTCTCTCCCAAACCATGTAAAAATATCATCAAATATGATCCTTCTCCATCTTTGTCATACCCACATGGCAAGTATTCCACATATCCTGTCGGATTAGAATTAAACGTACCTTTTGGAACAATTTTCATTCTATCGCTAGAGTTTTCATTCTCGCACGTTTCTGGAATAACAACACCAGAATCATTATCATCATTGGCATTGTTCACGTACCCTTCAGGAGTCGTACATGCTACTAACGAATTAAGAGGATCACCCAATCCATCTCCATCGCTATCGAGATAAAATGTAGAAGGAGTCACCAAACAATTATCATCTGGATCATCAGAATTACTCACATATCCTTCAGGGGCAATACAAGTTTCAAGTGAACTATGAGGGTCACCTAACCCGTCTCCATCTTCATCTTTATAAAAAACAGAAAGAGCCATATCACATTGATCGTTCTCGTCGCTTGAGTTATTCACATATCCATCAGGTCGTTCACATGCTTTAATAGATACCTTCGGGTTTCCTTTGCCATCGAGATCTGCATCTTCAAACCAGACCAACTGAGTGCATTCGTCCTTTTCTTCAGCAATTTCATTTTCATCACAGGAAGTGGCACCAATCACCAATAATGCAACGCCCAAACTCAAGACCTTATTCATAACATTAAATCTGTTTTTACACGCACAAAGCTATTTACAACGTCATCAAAAGTATTTTTTGGAAAGTCTACAAAGCGTCTACTTCTAACCATATTAGAAGAATATCTATCTTATATAAAGTCCATTTGATAATTACACAATCATTGGCTGTTGGCTGCTTATTATCAGATGGTTATAAAAATTTCTCGTGTAAAAGGCTCATAGCCTCTATGTAATTCACTGATTACTAACTTTAAACTCCAACCATAAAAAAAATCACACCTCGATGTGAAGTGTGATTTATAATTTCTTCGAAAATAGACGCTTATAGAATGGATCAGAATTTAACTCCCTTCTCACTCATAAGATTCATCATGGTTTGGAGCTCTCGCTTCAATTTTACTTGATTCTCATGTGCCTTAGATCTTTGATCCTCCAACTCTTCTCTGACTTGCTCCAAGTCCTTGCGATACTGTTTTGTTAGCTGATTGCTTCTGATGTAAAGCGCGTAAACGATAAAAATAATAGTCGCCAAAGCCGAAATAATCAACCATACAAAAAGATGATACCCCGCTTTGCTGAAGGAAAAACCCATGAATCCGATTTCATTGTTGGTTTTTTCACTCTCCTCCAGACTCGTTTCGAGCATAGCGATTTTTGCTATTGCACTATCCACTGCAACTTTTTGTTCTGCCAATGACTCTGTTAAGTCCTGAATCTGATTCTGAGCCTGTCGAGTACTATCTTTCAGTTCAGTTCGAAAAGCATTCACTTTTACAATCGGGATCACCTTAAACGTTTCCCAAGTAGACGAACTTTTCACTAAGTCATCAAATGAATTTGTAATGTCTGATTCTTTGACTTCTACATTTACTTCTTCAGAATCGTTTTGTGCATTTACACTCCACACAAAGAGCATCATTGCGATTACAAAAAAGTTGAGAGAGAGAGAATGTGATTTCATAACTGATTTTATGTCTTTAATAAAAAGTAATTGAACAATCTGGATTTACCTGCCGATATTCATCGACCTTATGTGATCTCAAGCGTGTATTGAAGCAAATCAAATCCTTCATTGATTTGATTCCGTAAATCTCCTGAAGCTTCCACACTCTGGTATTTGCCAAATTTAATCGCTCTAACCCGTTTAGTCCCTCTAATCCTTTAAGGTTTTTAATATTTGTTCCAGAACAGTTCAACATTTTCAAATTATTGAGGTCGGAAAAGTACTTTAGTGTCTTAATTGACGTATTTGAAATATCCAAACTGACCAGATTAGATAATGCGCCAATCGGATGAGACTCCAATACAGGACAGCCAGAAATTTCCAGATTCTCAATGGTTTGGAGATTTGTTAGGGGACACAAGTTGGTGACTGGGCAATTATTAATCTTCAATATTTTGATTGCATTAAAATTGCTCAATGGCTCCAAACTTGTAATGGGTATATTTTTTAATTCCAAAGTGCGGGATTGAACCAACTTATGCAGCTCCATTTCATTGGGAACGTCCCCACTTAATTTTCCAACAGACTTAAAGGCTTCTTGCCAAGAATCATTGAGCATTGCCCACCAATCAGCTAATACTGCCGATTGGTATATAACCACTAAAGACTCATTTGACGCAAGCAACTCTCCTACTTGCTCTTCAGAAACCTTATTACCATCCAAATTAAGCAACATCAAATCCCTTATACCTTTTAAAGGATTAAGATTGATGGACAAGTTTGATTTATAAGAGAATGCTTTCAACTTGGATAGGCTTGCCACAGCTGAAATATCTTCTGCGGGCAGCCCATTTGCCACTAGTACTTCCAATTCTGACAATTCTTCCAAGAAGTTTAAGTTGACAAAGAGATTATTTGAAATATCCAGAAATTTTAGCCGCTTGAGCCTCGCCAAAGGAGCTGCATCAAGTAACCTGTGGCTGCTGATGTTCAAAGAATCTATGTGAACCAGTCGCACCAAGTCTTCTTGAGAAGGCGCACTGGCATTTACCAAGTAAGCTTTGAAGACGTTTTTCCAGTTTTGACTCAATGAGTCCCACCAGCTGCGCAAGGCTTTGCTGTTTGTCAGAACAACTACGTCTGAGCGCTTTTTCATAAACTGTGCAGCCTGAGCCTCTGTCACCTTGGTATCGTCACAATAGACTTTTTTCAAAGAGGCTATAGATATAAGTGGAGTCAGATCAGATACCTGCGTACTGTTGATTTTGAGCTGCTTCAATTCCCCTAAACCAACGAAACCTTGCAGTTGAGCTAGCGGAGTATGTGCCAAATCAATCTCTTGTAGACTTGGTAGGCTGATTTTTTTCCAATCACTGATTTGTGTATTTGATGCATCCAAATATTGCAATTGAGCAAGTCCAACGAGCAATTGATTGTTTTCGAATGACGTTTTAGAAAGATTCAAAGATTTCAACTCCTGCAATTGACCCAAAACAGAAAAATCCCTGATGTATGTACCCGACACATTTAGCGATTGTATTCCACTTAACCCTCCCAACACCTCAATGGATTCAATATTGGTATTTGAAAGATTTAATACCTTAAGCTTAGTAGCATATTTCAAATAGTCGAGCTTGGATACCGGAGCTTCTACTGCCTCTAGGTGTGCCAAATGATTGAGCGACCGAATGGGCTCTAGCGAAATAATGGATGTATAGGAAATATCAAGATATTTCAAACCTCTGATTTCTGATAATGGATTGAGGTCGAGAAAGAAACGATCGTTGCTCAAAGTCAAGCTATCAATAGATGCTACTCTCATTAAGAATTTTGCATTCACAGAGTCTCTGAGTGGCACTTTTTCTAAAAAGAGTTCTTTCCATGACAATGACAGATTCTCCCACCAGAATCGTAGCTCTTTGGTTCTATCTACCTTGGTAGTGTAGATACTCACAATCTTCAAGTCATTGGCTTCTTCATTGAAGTTGATCTCTATGTATCGCTTTTGAGCCCTACTCACTACGCCCCCATCTATGCCTTTTCCTTTAATCACACTATTGAAAGAAACTTTGTAATAGGGCAAACCCATTTCTCCCTCCAGTTTTTCTATCAGAACATCTTCAAAATCAAACTGAACGTGATCAAAAAAGAAGTCTACATCCTGCAAATAGGCTTTCACATTCTTGTTGGTCACAACCATCCTATCACTCACTAGATCATCCTCTATTTGAACCAGATCATCTCGAAAGGCTTTTTTATAGCTCTGAGTGATGATTACATCTTTGTTACGCTGAGATGTTTCTCTATCTCCCAGCGTATTCAACATATACTTATAAAAATTCACTAACCCTTCTACCTCCTGCTTACGTCCACTCTCTGATTCTGGTGTTTGGGAATAAGAGAAAGTGACCGAGATAAATAATGAAGTGACAAGAAGAAACCGAAGTTTACTTACCATAGATGTATGCTTTAATTTGTTCTTTTTGAAGCGGAGTTGCTTTTACTAAATTTGATATCAACCATCCTGAATTCATTCCTGATCGGTTGTATTTCGAGAGTTCAAAATACCATTGGTCAAGCGTGAAAAAGTGAAATTTAGCATTGTTTACCGTTTGATACTTCAAATTCCCTTTTTTCATTTCATAAATAAACAAAGTCACATAGTCAGGCTGAAAGCTTCTTTTGGTAAAAGCTTCAGGATTGACACTAGACTGAAACGCTTTGCGCAAATTCATAAAATCGAGCTCATGACTCATCGGGTGAATAAACGGTTTGCTATCACTGGTGTCTTTGCTGAAAAGTTCTTGAAATGGAGAAAACGAAACATCCGAAATAACCCATTCGTACCCCTGCCCTTGCTTTTGAATTTCCATAAACAAGATCACGGTAGTTTTCTTTCCTTTGAATAAAAACTCAGCATTAACCTCTGCAAACCAATTGTTAGAATGCAAAGAAATGTACTGTGGAGCCCTTTTATCAGTCATCTCATCCACAAAACTTTTGAGCGTGTTTCCGTCAATGCTCATTTGTTGATCAAATAAGTGCGGAAGGAAGGCTTTCCTTAATTTGTAAGATCTGAAGTTCTTGTCGGTTTCGTAATAGCGATCACCCTGTTCGCTCTCCTCGCCATTAAACCTTCTGAAAAACTGATTGACCTGCTTAGTTTCTGCATTCAACTTCTCTTCATGATCCTTCATTTCATCACTCAGGTTGCCCTGAGCAAACAAAGCAACCTGAGTCATGATAGAAAAACTAAATATTATTTTCCTTATTGAAATCATATAGTAGTTTCTGCTACACGAATATCTCCTAACATAACATCCCAGAACTCTATCGTTCTACCTGCAATTTGGGTTTTCTTTTTCTCCACGTAAATCGTAATATCCTTCTTGGTGGTGTCTTTGTAGCTCAAGCCATCCTCAGATGTTCCTTCAAATCGTTGATAGACCGTAATAACCCCAACAAATTTACCATCCGGCTGCTGCTCCAAATCACTGATATAGTGGATATCATACCATTTGATGTTCACTTTATCATAATTCAAAGCCATCAGACGTTGGAAATACTCTCGTACCTTGTAGTAAGCTATTTTCTCTGAGCTCAAAGAAGACACTCCCATTTCACTCCCTGGAGCAAAAAGCTCTTCTGCCCTATCCATTACTCTTCCTGCTTCAGAAAAAGGAGTTTTTTTATCTCCAATAATCGAGATGTATTTACTTAAATCTTTAACTTTCTCTAATGCCAATGAGTCAATAGCTTGTTTTCTCTTTGGACTTATATCGTCTTGAGCTTGCGCTATGGCCACTCCTGAAAAGAACACAAGTGCCAATATTATTCTATTAAATTTCATATTTCTTATTGTTAAAATCATTGTATTATTGAAATGCAATTACCTGAATGATATTCTTATTGATCTTATTGATAAGAACGTCTTAAGACCAATTCTTTAATTCTTCCCTGATTGTCCAAAACGATATCTTGAACTTTGGCGGGACTCTTTTTCTGATCCTTGAGATAATTCAGATATTTAGAAGCCGTAGTAGGCTCATCATAGTCGATAGCATCGGCTCCACGGTAGATTTCTATTAAAATCGCCGCGTCAGGAGATGAAAACATAGTCAGTGCTTCCCTAATATTATTATTAGCCTCGGTAGTGGTAGATGACATAGCTATGGCATTCATATACTTATTAAGCTGTTCGCTTGAAGTAAGATTTACTGTTGGCTCTGGCGTTTCTTCCTCTTCATAAGCAGCTATTTCTTCTTCAATTTCCTTTTGGACTTGCGCCGTGTCAGAAACCTCAGTTGCCTTCTTTTTATTCTTACAACTGGTTACCATCACACAGGCGAACAGAATAGGAAGTACCCATTTTAAATTCATTGTTGCTTTAATTCTTGTAGTCATTTCTTTTTCTTTTTTGGTTTAATCTGCCGCTGACCATAATCCATATTCTTTAAGCATTTGAAAGCTTAAGGGATTAAAGATCCTAGCCAATGAACATTTTGATTCTGCATTGCATATTTTATTCCAATAACGAAGAACGCTGAAAAACGATGAGAATCGTGGGAAAATAAATTAATAGCGAGGAAAAGATTCTTTAATTGAGAAAAAAAGTCCCATTTTGAGAGGTAAAACAATTAAAAATACGTTGCACACTTAAAAAATGTGCAATATTTATTAACTTTGAATCTTTGTGGCTTAGCAAAAGCGCATTTAGCAACGCGCCGCAATATATAAAACTATTTTAACAAAAAGCACAATTTATGCTATTAGAATCCAGACAGTCCGTACCTTATGACAAGCTTCTCAATGATGTTATTGGAAAAGTAAAGAAATTAGGCTACTCCGACATAAGAGCTGATTTAGCGGATTACGAAACACCCCCACAAATCATTGGAAAATCTAATAATTTTGACTTTACGCCTGATGTAACGGCAGTGAAAGACGATTTGAAAACTTATTTTGAAATCGCACATAAAATACCTCAAACAAGAGAGCTTGTAAACAAGTGGAAAATGTTAGAGACATTGGCTCAAATGAAAAATGGTAAATTTCAAATTTTTGTACCTCATGGTCAAATGAAATTCACGCAAGAGCTTCTAGAAGAGCACAAAATCAACGCAAAATTGGTGAAATTATAATCTCCGCCAATAAGTAAAAAAGGGTCTTTCCAAATTGGAAAGACCCTTTTTTTATGTCATACACGCTGCTAACTATTTTGCAACTAGCTCAATTCCCTCGTTCTTAATAACAATCATTCGCTGCTTATAAAGTGTCCCAACAGCCTTTTTAAAGTTCTTTTTGCTCATCTTTAGTTTTGCATAAATTTCTTCAGGGCTACTCTTGTCGTGAAACGGAAGCGTTCCATCGTTCTGCTTTAGCACCTCCATTATTTTTTCTGCAAATTCCCCAATCGCTTCAAATCCGACTTTCTGTAAAGAGAGGTCAATTTTATTATCCTCACGGAGTGCTTTAATATAGCCAGTAGTCGTACTACCTACAGCTACATCAGAAAAAATCTCATTTCGATACACCAGGCCTTTGTACCTATTATTAATGATGGCTTTGTAACCCAAATCTGTATCTTGATAAATAAGCAATTCAACTTCCTGCCCTTCTTCAAGTTCAATATTTTCTGTCTCCACAAATTTGTTAACATGAGAAGAACCTACCAGCCTGTCAGTAACCTCATCGAGATACATATAAACCATGTATGATTTGCCTGCTTCCATGCGCTCTAGTTGCTCCTTAAAAGGCACCAACAGGTCTTTGTGCAATCCCCAATCCATGAAAGCCCCAATAGATGTAACCTGACGCACTTCTAAGAAAGCGAAAGTATTAAGCGTGATTTTGGGCACCATGGTGGTGGCAATCATCCGATCCTCAGAATCGTTATATATAAAAACCTTGATCATATCTCCTACCTCTGTGCCTTCTGGCACCCACTTGGTCGGCATCAAGATTTCCTCAACTTCATCACCTACATAAATCCCAAAATCGGTTTCTTTTATTACTTCTAGGGTGTTGTATTGCCCTATTTCGATCATAGGTATGGACATAAGCATATATTTAAGTCGCAAAGGTATTCGAATTATACTAGCTAAATTATCTTCGCGTAAGAATTGCGGAAAGTAACCGAGGCAACCGACCTCTCATAGAATAAAAGATTTAATATAAAACAATACAAAAATGAAAAGTGCAGAAATACACACCAACAAAGGGGTAATGAAATTGAATTTCTTCGAAAAAGACGCTCCTAAAGCAGTGGCTAACTTCATCGAACTAGCAGAGAAAGGCTTCTATGACGGCTTAACTTTTCATAGAGTCATCCCGAACTTCATGGTTCAAGGTGGTTGCCCAAATGGAATTGGAAACGGTGGCCCAGGCTATCACATTGATTGTGAGCTTACTGGAGAAAATCAATACCACGACAAAGGAGTAATGTCAATGGCTCATGCTGGACGCAACACTGGTGGTTCGCAGTTTTTCATTTGCCACAACAGAGAAAACACTCAGCATCTTGATAGAAACCACACTGTTTTTGGTAAAGTCTATGAAGGACTTGATATCATAGACACCATCAAGCAAGGCGATGTGATGAATAAAGTTGTGATTGTAGAAAACTAATTTATTCTAATATTAAAGTAAAAAAAACCGGGCTTGCCCGGTTTTTTGTTAGAACAAATAAAGCATCTCCGTCCTTAATTTCAGGTTGCTAATGCTATTAATTTCAGGTTGCTAATGCTATTATTGGATGGGATAAGCTGATAAAAAAGGGTTTCTACATGTAGAAACCCTTTTTTATGTTTTAAAAACCCTAAGCTATATCGCCTTAACAGGCACTCCATGCATTCTGCTTTTGTCATTTTCCGTCATCATAGCCTTTTTGGCATGTTGGTTTTCATGTAATTGACTTATATAATTTTCATTATTTTCAACGGAGCTATGATGCTCAGAAGCAAGCTTCTTATTAAAGCTTTCAACCGTCAATTTGTTCAACTCCGCTTTCCTTTTCTCAGAAATAAGCATCGTCTTATATGCAAGTTTTATTAATGCCATTTTAACATTCTTTTCAGGCCGGATTAATCTCTTAGCAATATTTCTTCTATTAGTTTTTCCGCTATTGGGAGTCAAAAAGTGAGTGACTGCATATCCAAATAGAAGGCCTCCGGCTATCTTAAAAAAAATTCTCATCGTTTTCTTGTTTGGTTTAAATTATACCCTAACAATGAAATTATTGTACCAAGACGCGTTCAATAAAATAAAGACCACTTGAGAGGTTTTACATATATCAAATTATCCCCATGTTGTAGAGATATGCCAACAATGGTTGAACCCCTTGCATGCATTATCTCCGCATGTGTTTGAATTCACATCGCAATTACCTGAAAAAAATCACCAAACAGAGGCTAATCTCAGCTTATTCTTTTATCGCCTGTAGAAAGCCTCCAGTAATGGCAACCAAAGCCGGTCGAGGAGAATCACCTTCCCCCATGTTCCATGCACTGCTTATTTTTTCCGTTTCAGATCGGTCTCCAACATTCTGAACTGTGATAAAAAGGGTTTTTCCATTCGGCGAAAAACACATCCCTCCAAAATTAGAATCTGCTGGCGCAGTAGCTACACGCACAAGCTCACCTTTTCTAGAACCAGTATTCAGTTTCACAAAAAGGCCATTATTACCAAAAGCCTTCACTGGCTCTTCCCAAAGTTCATTGGAGCGAATTTGAGAGGATATCCATAGATTGTTTTTCTCATCCAAAAACAAGCCTTTCGGACGACAAAGACCATTTTCGGCTCCTAGTGTCAATGCTGTTAATTGAAAATCCAAAGCCTCATGATTTCCATTTTCAGGCCTCAAACTCATTATTCTTCCGCAATCCGTTATTGTATCCCCTTGTATGGCCATGAAAACCTCACCACTATTAGAATCAAAAGCCAATCCAGCAGGAAAAGGAAAAGACGTAGCTCCAATCATTTTTGCTGCTTTCGCTGTTTTGATCATCATATCTGTTGGTGAATCAAAGCCTTCTGAAAGCTGATTGTAGTCGATTTCCATCCAAGTATTTAAGGATGCATTGGCCACATAAAGTTTCCCAGGGTACAACTGATTTGGTTCATCTGAAATAAACTTATATAACGCCCCCTGTGCCCTGTTATCCGTTGAATAAACAACTACTCGCCCATCAGCCAAAGGCACCAATGAGATACCGCCATGAGGAAACCGGCCCAGTCCCACATGCTTTTTGCTAGCACCAGTTTTTGGATCTACTTCTACGATATAGCCAAAATGAGTTGAAGGTACTTGTGTGAAACTCTCCCACCCAAGCCGACTTTGTACAAACTCGTTTTTTACATAATTCTGCCCTGCATAGAATTGATAATAGTCATTTTCGCAGGACAAAATAGTACCCCAAGGTGTAACTACCGCTTGTCCATGAGCTACCGTTCCTTTCGCTTTGGTCGCGCCTCTTACAGGCTCAGGCCATTCAAAGGGGATTTCCTGATCTGCCGTTATTCTGATATTGCCATCATCTTCAATTCCCCATTTTCCAAAAAAGCGATCTAAGGCAATCAAAGCACCTCCAGACAAAGCTATTTCTTCGTTTATCTGCTGGCGGTCTCTAGTTGCAAGCCTTTTATTGGCATCATAGCCACTAACCAAGATTGGGTTGATTGATTCAAATCCAACCCAAAGCGTGGCTTCCCCACTCCCCTCTGGTATCAAGGCAAGTCCCCCATTGTTATAGCCATAATATTTATCATCTGTCAGAGGTGTTCCGGCAGAGATCAGCACTTTTGCTTCCAGCCCATCAATAAGCAGAAGCTCGTCACCATCGGCGTTTTTTAAATCTTCTCCAATTTTATGCTTACAAGATGGAGTCAGAATTAAAATTGCTCCAAGAAGAACTAGAATAGAACTTACACGGTGGGGAGAAAAATGGGCGAGCTGTACCTTCATCTACGTTATGCTTTATTTTTTTTAACTGATACAAATATGTAAAGACAGAATATCTATTGTCGAAACTCCATCCAAAAGAAGCTATCCTTATGACAAAAATCGTTTACTTCTTTTAACGATTCATTTATTAAGACTAGGTCAAATATAAAGGACTGATGTACCTTAGAAGTAATAAATAACATGGGATTGATGAAAAACTTGGAAGCACTTGCCAAAGTAGGCAAAATCAATGAACGGGCGAATCTTAAAGACAAACAATCGGTGATAATTAATGCTACTGCTGAGCAAGTTTGGAATGTTCTTACCGATATGAAGAAATGGGGCAATTGGAATCCTGACATCTCAGATGTACAAATTGAAAAATTGGAGGCCGAAGAATCATTCACATGGAAAATAAAAGGCTCGAAAATCACTTCCAAAATTGCTGCTCTTGTTGAATCTGAAATGATTAGCTGGACGGGTAGCTATATGGGCATCAAAGCGATACATGTATGGAAGCTGGATAAAACAGACGGAAACCAAACAATCGTAACCAATGAGGAATCCATGGAAGGTTTTCTGACCCTATTTTTTGGCCACAGAAAATTACATGAAACCCTCATCAGTTGGCTAGATCACTTAAAAATGGAAGTAGAGAAGTGATTGTTACTTCTCCAATTCTGCAAGTTGCTTTTTCAAGATTTCAAATTCTGGCGAAATAGCCAAAGCTTTGTTATAAGACTCCTTTGCTTTGATTTTATCGCCTTGAGCCGCCGCAATCATACCTTTAAGCCTGTAAGCTCCAGCTACGAGAGATACCTCTTGGTTGGTTTTATCATTCTTAGGAAAAATCAAAGTCAAAGTTTTCGATTTTGGATCTTCGATGATAATATCGGCATTGGTTTCAGCTTCAATATATCTTTTGGCATCCATCTGCAAGAAACCCACCTTATACAACATGCTCATGTCAAAGGTGTGAGTATATAGCGTTTCGTAAAACGAAATGGCTTTTGGTAGTGCTCCCAACCTCTCAAAACATATAGCTGCAAGCTCCACTGCAAACATATCGTCAGGAGCTTGTGCGGCGGCATCCTGAGCAGTAAGCGCAGCTGAAGCAAACTGATTATACTCATAGTACAACAATGCCAAAGAATCAAGAAGTGCTGTATTTTGAGGATTATATGATAATAAATTGTAGATCGCCATTCTTGCTACTGCCGGATCATTGTAATCCTTGGCCAATTGATAAATATATGCTTGTCTGCTAAATTCAAAAGGAATAGAGTCATTGGCCGAACTGCTATCCTGCGCTTGCGCTGTGAAAATCAACGAAATGGCAATCAGAGTGATTATGTGCTTCATTAGTATATGTTTAAATATAATTTTGGCAAAAATAGAAATTAGTTTGTTATGGGCACTAGTCCTTTTTCTTTACCCAATTGGAGCATGAGTTCGTACGCCTCTTTTTCATCATTTTTGATGTGTCCTTCCAAGATAGCTTCTTTGATCGCCGTTTTGATTTCTCCTACTTCTCTTGACGGGTTTATACCAAAAGTCTCCATGATCAACTCTCCGCTCACTGGTGGCTGATAGTTTCGGATATGATCTCGTTCTTCCACCTCCTTGATCTTCTGCTCCACCTTGCTAAAGTTGGACAAGAAGCGTCTCACTTTGTTCGGGTTCTTGGAGGTGATATCCGCCCTACAGAGCGTCATAAGATCATTGATGTCATCGCCAGCTTCATACAAAAGTCTGCGAATGGCAGAATCTGTTACTTTTTCATTTACCAAAGCTATTGGACGCAAATGAAGTTTTACCAGTTTTTGTACGTACTTCATTTTTTCGTTCATCGGCAGTTTAAACCTCTGAAAAAGTTTTGGTACCCATCTAGCACCTAGATCTTCATGGCCGTGAAAAGTCCACCCCACTCCTTCTGCATAGCGTTGAGTCGGTGGTTTAGCAATGTCATGCAAAATGGCCGACCACCTCAACCAAAGGTCGTCGGTATCTGCACAGATATTATCTAACACCTCCAAAGTATGATAGAAATTATCCTTGTGTGTATGACCATTTTTTGTTTTTATCCCGTGCAGGTTTTGCATCTCAGGGAAAATGATTTCTAAAATACCTGAAGTAAAAAGGAGCTTAAAACCATAAGACGGCTTCTTGCAAAGAATAATTTTATTCAATTCTTCTGTAATTCTCTCTTGAGAGATGATACTCAACCGCTCTTTGTTTCTCACAATTGCATCCCAAGTATCAGGCTCAATATCAAATCCCAATTGTGAAGCAAAGCGAATGGCTCTCATGATCCTTAAAGGATCATCAGAAAAAGTAATATCGGGATCTAGAGGTGTTTTAATGATTTTGTCTTCCAAATGATCAACGCCACCAAAAGGGTCTTTCAACTGGCCGAAATGCGTTTTGTTCAAATTGATCGCAAGCGCATTGATAGTGAAATCACGCCTGTTTTGATCATCGGCTATGGTACCATTTTCCACAATTGGCTTTCTGGACTCAGAGCGATAGGATTCTTTTCGTGCACCAACGAACTCTAACTCCCAATCCTCAAATTTAATGGCAGCAGTTCCGAAATTCTTATAAACAGCCAAACTAGCCTTTTTTCCCAGCTTTTTAGCTACTGCTTCAGCCAAGGTGATTCCATTGCCAACACAAACAAAATCAATATCTTTTGATGGACGCTCTAGAAGTAAATCCCTCACATACCCTCCTACCACATAAGATTCAAGTCCAATCTCTTGTGCCACGTCGCTTACCAACTTCAACGATGGCGTTTCAGATATCTCTGAAGCAAAATCTGTTCTTAAAAACATTCAATCAAATAAAATTAGATATAAAGACGATTTCGCCTAGATCAAAATATAATAGACTTCAACTGTTCGTCGAAACGTCGTTGCGCATCCTCAACCAAAATACCACGAAAAATTGTAGAGATAGATTGACATAGAATGCTCAATGGTGAACCGCTTTTGAAATCCCTAGGAATATCCGTCTCTGACCGCATATAAACAAAACCATTAATGGCTTCTCGATACATTAAAACCACAGATTCAAGGTTCACCACAGGTTTCACATTTTTACTTTCAATGCCCGATTCGAGGAGCTTTCTAAATCTATCGAAAACGGCATTTTTTAAGTATGGGTCAAAAAAAACGTGGAAGTCAGGATTTCGTAATTGTAAGTCGGTGATCAAAACTGGCGTGATAATGTGAAGACGAGTTGAAAGAGTTCTAACAATACCGGCTAGTTTATCTACGAAATTATTCTCAGAAAGCACCAAGTCATTCATTTGAGCATTCAGCTCCTCCATGAAATTAAGGTACACTGTTCGTACAAGTTCATCTTTTCCTTCAAAAAATTTATATATCGTCTTCTTACTTATTCCAGCCCTAGTAGCAATCTCTTGTACCTTTGTTGAGGTGATTCCTTTTTCTGCAAAGACTATTGAAGCTACTGTTATGATTTTTTCTTTTGACATCTGACTGCAATTTTAACGCTTTCTTAAAAATTGAATTGAATATTGTCATCATTTTAATGATGATGTTAGATTTGTAACCACAATTCTCTATGATGAACCCTACTGAGTCAAAGCAGCGGATCGACCAATTGACAGATCAGCTCAATCATTATAACTATCTATATTACCAAGAAAGCCGATCTGAGATTTCAGATCAGGATTTCGATTTTCTCCTCAAGGAATTGGAAGGTTTGGAAGCTTCGTTTCCTGAGCTAAAAAGAGCTGACTCCCCCACCCAACGAGTGGGTGGTACTATTTCCAAATCTTTTGAAACGGTGACTCATACTTACCGAATGCTCTCTCTTGGCAACACCTATTCTCGTGAAGATCTAATCGACTTTGATAAACGAGTAAATAAAGGTTTAGGTAGTGAAGATTACGAATATGTTTGTGAGCTCAAGTTTGATGGAGTAGCGATTAGCATTATATATGAAAATGGCATTTTAACACAAGCAATCACTCGTGGGGATGGCGTGAAAGGTGACGATGTAACTCAAAATGTAAAAACCATTCGCACACTACCTTTAAAAATCGATACCGATTTACCTAAACTGGAAGTGCGTGGGGAGGTCTTCATGCCCAACTTAGTTTTCGAGACACTTAATCAGGAGCGTGCTGATGCTGGTGAAACCTTGCTTGCGAATCCTAGAAACACGGCTTCCGGCACGCTTAAAATGCAGGATTCTTCGGTAGTGGCCAAACGAAAATTAGATTGCTATCTCTATGCACTTCTAGGCGAAAACTTGGGTATTAACTCACATGGTGAAGCTATTAGGTTGCTGGAAACAATGAAGTTTAATGTATCTCCGACTTATAAGGTTTGCTCAAAAATCGAAGATGTTATCGCCTACATCGACCTGTGGGAACATAAACGACATGAACTCCCCGTAGAAACAGATGGCATTGTAATAAAAGTAAATAGTCTTGCGCAGCAAGATGAACTAGGTTTCACTGCCAAAACTCCGAAATGGGCGATATCCTACAAATATAAAACACAAGCTGCTCAGTCTAGGCTCAACGGCATCACCTATCAAGTAGGAAGAACTGGTGCTATCACTCCTGTGGCGGAACTAGAGCCTGTTCTTTTGGCAGGAACTACTGTAAAACGTGCTTCACTCCACAATGCCAATGAAATTGAGCGGTTGGACATTCGAGTTGGAGATGCAGTAGCCGTAGAAAAAGGCGGTGAAATCATTCCCAAAATCACTCATGTACTTCTAGACCAACGACCAGCAGGTACCGAACCTACTACTTATATACAGGAGTGCCCAGAGTGTCAAACCCCACTCACCCGACAAGAGGGAGAGGCTAATCATTATTGTCCAAATGAAATGTCTTGCCCTCCCCAAGTAAGAGGTCGAGTGGAGCATTTCATATCAAGAAATGCTATGGACATCAACCATCTAGGGCCGAATACCATTAAAGGATTGTTTGACAAAGGGTTAATCAAAGATTTATCAGACTTATATACGCTCAACTATGATAATATTGTCAATCTCAAATTTGAAATAGATGATCCTGTCTCAGGTGAGACCAAGACACGGTCTTTGAAAGAAAAAAGTGCCGCCAATATTATTGAAGCGATAGAACAATCGAAAAGCATTCCTTTTGCCAATGTGCTTTTTGGGTTGGGCATACGGTATGTGGGTAAGACGATAGCAGAAAAAATCACTGAGCATTTTGAAAATATTGATAATGTAATGGCTGCAACCTTTGAGGAAATGGTGGCAGTACCAGAAATTGGCGATAGAATTGCAGGCAGTATTACTGAATTCTTTAAAAAAGAGGAAAACAGGACATTAATAGGCAGACTAAAAGAAGCAGGCCTACAACTCGCAATAGAAAAAATCGATAATAACACTGAGAATAAACTCAATGGCCAATCGTTCGTCGTTTCTGGCGTATTTGAGGGTTTTGAGCGTGAGCCTTTGAAAAAACTCATTAAACAATATGGAGGGAAGGTATTAAGCGCCATTTCTGGAAGCACGGACTTTTTGCTCGCAGGAGATAAAGTAGGCCCATCCAAGCTTGAAAAAGCCAATAAACTTGGTGTAAAAATCATCTCAGAATCAGACTTTAAAACTATGATATCTTGATCTTCTTAAAAAAACTTTGGATTGAACATCTGACAAAAAAGCTTGAAAACAACCGTGCTCAAGCACACCCCGTAGATTTCAGCAAATCATCAAAAATCGGGGTTTTATTTACTGAAAACATTAAAGAAAATCAGGACAATATTGACAATATCATTCATGATTTGAAATCTGAAGGAAAAGAAATTACTACTTTAGCGTTTTGTAAAAATAAGAATCTAAGTATCCAGAAATATCCAATCTTTGGATCGAAGGATGTGGGGTTTTTCGGGGGATTCAAATCTGAAATCGTATCGGAATTTATCAATCAAAAATTTGATTTTGTTGTGTGCCTGGATAAAAAAATGGGCACTTCTATGCAGTATCTACTCTCCCAGTTGCAAACCAGGTGTAGAGTGGGGATTCATAATCACAAAACAAATGACCATTTTGAACTCATCATTCGAACGGACGACTCGTCTGAACCTACGAGTCGGGATGTTTTGAAGTACTTAAAAATGATCCAAAGTAATGAACACTGAACAATTGAAAGGAACTGGGGTGGCGCTGGTCACTCCTTTTAAACCTGATTTGACGATTGATTATGATACCCTAGCTCTAATTGTTAAATATGTTACGGAAGGTGGAGCTGAATACATTGTATTGTTAGGCACTACAGCAGAATCTGCCACCATCAAACCAGAAGAACGTTTTAGGATTATTGAAACCGTAATTGATGCCAACAAGGCTAATTTGCCTTTAGTGCTAGGTTATGGCACCAACAACACTGACTCTTTGCTTACGGCTGTTGCTCAGTTTAAGGATTATCCATTTGAGGCACTTCTGAGTGTAAGTCCATACTACAACAAACCCTCGCAAAAAGGAATTATTAGGCATTATCAAACTTTGGCAGACAGCAGTCCATTTCCTGTCATTCTTTACAATGTACCAGCTCGAACATCATCTAATCTTACAGCTGATACAACAATTGAACTTGCGAAGCATCCGAGGATCATTGGCACCAAAGAAGCCGCAGGTGATCTGGTTCAATGTGCGGAGATTCTGGCTAGTACAGATGATGATTTTCTAGTCATCTCAGGGGAAGACGCTCTTACTGTACCACTTATTTCTATAGGTGGACATGGAGTAATTTCAGTCATTGCGAACCTTCAGCCTAGGCCATTTAGTGATATGGTCAGATTGGCACTGGCTGGTGATTTTAAAGCTGCAACTAAAATTCATTTTGATTTACTCAAAGGCTACAACTTGGTTTCAGCCGAAGGCAATCCTGTATCAGTAAAAACTGGTATGGAAGCAGCTGAGCTAATGCCAAGAACCGTAAGAATGCCGCTTTATGAAGGCTCAGAGGAGTTGCTTCATTCCTTTAAGGCATACTTGTAATAAATACCATGACACAAAACTGAAAGCAGACTGCCCAAAGCGGTCTGCTTTTTAATTTTGTGTCTAGGGAAGGTTTTTTAATATTGATAAAATGATTTCTTTTTACGGGTATCACTCAAATAATCTATGTTTTCGAACCTAATTCTGACTTGATAATTGTGTAATTTTCAATTGAATATCAGATGAACGCATGAAAATATACTTACCCCCGCTCAAGTACTCATTGGCACTTATCATTCCAATGTTCGCGTTTATTTCATTCAGCAGCACTGGCTGGATCACGTTTATACCTGTCGTTACAATATTTGGGGGCATTCCGATTCTTGAGCTTTTCCTTGCTCCAAAATCCAATAACCTCAATGAAGCACAGGAATTGGTAGCTAAAAAGAATCATATATTTGACATCCTCCTGTATGTGATGGTTCCTATTCAATACGCATTGCTAGTTTTCTTTCTATTTTCTCTCAAAGAAAATATTGATCCAATCACAATCATTGGTCGTCTTTTGTCTATGGCTATATTATGTGGTGTTTTAGGCATAAACGTTGGTCACGAATTGGGGCATAGAAAGAATAAAATGGAGCAATGGATGGCAAAAGCACTACTCCTTACCTCACTATACATGCACTTTTTTATCGAGCATAATCGTGGGCATCACAAAAACGTATCTACTGAAATTGATCCTTCTTCGGCTAGAAAGGGTGAAATACTCTTCACCTTCTGGGTTAGGTCAGTTTTTCAAAGCTATCTTTCCGCATGGGAATTGGAGCGTGAACGCCTGAAAAAGAACAACCATCCTTTCTTTTCAATAAAGAATGAAATGATCGTGTTTCAAGTAATTCAGGCTCTTTTACTTATCCTGATCTTCCTCTTTTTTGGATGGGAAATCCTTATCTACTTTACACTAGGCGCCATTGGGGGATTTCTTCTCTTAGAAACAGTCAACTACATCGAACACTACGGGCTATCTCGAAGAAAACTAGAAAATGGATACGAACGAGTCCTCCCTATTCACTCATGGAATTCGAATCATCCCATAGGTAGATTAGTCTTATTTGAGCTCTCGAGACACTCCGACCATCACTACATTGCGAGTCGTAAATATCAACTTTTACGTCATATGAACGAAAGTCCACAAATGCCCACTGGCTACCCAGGCATGATGCTTTTGGCATTGATTCCCCCTTTGTGGTTTTTGATCATGAATAAGCGGGTGACAGAATACCAAAATGCAGGGCAACTTTTTTCAGCTAAAGCATAAAAGCTCACTATGGATTTTCAAAAGAAATGTTTATTAACACTGACAGTTTGAAAACTAGAAGAAAGCCGTTAAGCAGATTCATCTTTTTGTAACAAATCTTTAGCTAATTGCTTTGTTAAATTTCAAATCATCAGATTGATATGCATAAAATGAAAATAATCTATGGCTTATTGCTACTTGCCATATTGGGTTGCAAACAAAACGAGCCGATCGAAGCATTTAATCCTTTACAATACGTAAACGTTTTTATAGGCACTGCCCTAGATGAAAACCACATCAACACTGCAAATACTTATCCTGGTGCGGTGCGCCCATGGGGAATGGCTTCCATGAGTCCTCACACCATTGATTTTAGAGGAGATGCTAAAGGCTCTACTGCATACTTCAGAGGTAATCCTTATATGTTTGGTTTTGGTCATGCTCAAATGTCTGGAACGGGTTGCAATGGATCGGGAGCTTTGCTACTGAAAGCGACCTCAGGAAATCTTGAACTAAATGTGGATAGCACAAAATCAGCCTATTCAGAAGAAACAGCTTACCCTGGTTATTATGGAGTGAAACTAGATAAATTCAATATTCAGGCGGAGTTTACAAGTACGGAGCGAGTGGGGATCTCAAAATTTACTTTCCCAAAAGGTCAAGCTAACATCTTGTTAGATTTAGGTCTTACTCCAGATTTTGGAAAATACGGAAAGGTGACCATTAACGAGGATTATTCATTTCAGGGTTACAAGAAAGAAGGTAACTACTGTGGATGCGGAAAATGGCGCGAAATCTATTTTTATGGAGAATTGTCTGAAACACCAAGCAAAGCAGGTTTATTTCAAGACTGGGTCGTGGCGGACACTCTGTCGTCCCAAATTGAAGGGAACTACGTAGGTAATTACTTCTCCTTCGACCTCAAAGAAAACACCACAATTGAAGTACGTGTGGGTATTTCTTACGTGAGCGCAGAAAATGCAAAACTAAATTTACGAAAAGAGACTGACAGCCTCTCCTTTGATCAGATAAAAGAAACCTCTCAAAACATCTGGAAAACCGAGCTGTCTAAAATCAAAGTTGAAGGTGGTAGTGAAGACGATAAAATGAAATTCTACACAGGATTGTATCACTCACTGATACACCCTAATGTGTTTAGTGATGTAAACGGTGATTATCGAGCGCATGAAACTCGCGAGATTCTGAACTCCCTAGAAGTACAATATACCAATTTCTCCATGTGGGACACTTATCGTACGCTGCACCCTCTTCTATCTCTTGTTTATCCTGATAGACAAGAAGGAATGGTAAAATCCATTATAGACATGTATAAGCAAGCAGGATGGTTGGCGAGAATTGAAAACATGGGGCACAATTCGGGAGTCATGGTAGGTGACCCTGCGAGTATCATCATAAATGATACCTATCAAAGGGGATTGACCAACTTTGATCAGGAAACTGCCTATGAGGCGATGATCAAATCAGCGACTTATACTGAAGGTCAGAACATGAACAGACGAGCATTCCGACAATATATGAAGTATGGGTTTATTCCACAGGACAAACCTGGGAATGATACCACCTTTGGGTGGTTTAATGACTTAGCTTGGGGCACTGTTTCTACTGCACTTGAATTTAATCTTACCGATTGGAATATTGCTCAATATGCTCGTTCCAGAGGAGATGAAAAAATGTCTCAGAAACTTGAAAAGCAAAGTCTTTATTACAAAAATAATTTTGATCTAGAAACGGGTTTTTTAAGAGCTCGAAACTCCGATAGTGCGTGGTATACTCCATTTGATCCATTGGAACATTTCAATACGCTTTTCGAAAGAGAACTACGTGGTGGACCTGGATATGTAGAAGGTAGTGCGTGGAACTATTTGTTTTTTGTTCCTCATGATATTGAAGGATTGAAGGAACTTCTGGGTGGAGATAAAGCCTTCGTTGCAAAGTTGCAAACCTGCTTTGACTCATCCTACTATGATGCGACCAACGAACCCAACATCGCTTATCCATTCCTTTTCAATTATGTTAAAGGTGAAGAGTGGAGAAGTCAGAAGACCGTAAGTGATTTAATTGAAAGGTATTACCCTGCTGATGAATTCGGAATACCGGGCAATGATGACACAGGAACAATGTCTGCATGGCTTGTTTTTTCTATGATGGGCATATACCCAGATCTTCCAGGAAGCACAGACTTTCAAATAGTAAAACCTGTATTCGATAAAATTACAATTCAATTAGATTCAAACTTTTATGATGGAAAGGAATTTGTAATCGAAAAAGAAGGCAAGAACGGATACATAGATCTCATTAAATTGAATGATGAAAAACAAAGCTCATATACTATTAACCATGACTCAATAGTCAAAGGAGGAAGACTAGTGCTTAGCACAGCCACTAATTGATTCAGTTAAATAGTCATATAAGAAAATTGGAATTTCAAAATGTGCCTGAAATGGATTTAATAAGTCTTTTTCAGGTCCATTTAGTTTGAACTCGAAAAGAAACGGCTACCATAATACTATTTCAAAAAAAATATTAAATATCCTATGAAAATTTGATGGTAAATCCAGTATTATGTTGCGATATTTGCAACAGTTTTCATCCTTATGAAAAAAAACCATCAACATTTTTGAATTAAAGGATAAAATTTGGTAATTACCCAAATTATTAAAACTAACCTTCTAACATGAAAAAGAAACCTACTTATTCTTGGAGTTGTATTTGCACTAGGTGCATGCAGCGCTCCAACCAAAACTGAAACAGTTGAAGAAACTGCATGTTGAAACTACAATCGATACTACTGCTGTTGAAGTGGTAGATTCATTGACTGTAGAAATTGATACTGTGGCTATGGATTCAACTTCTGCTGAGTAAAATCAGCATAAAAGACCATTGAAAAGGGGTTCTCTTCGAAAGTAGAGAACCCTTTTTTTTGTTTTAAATGTCTCATGACAAGCCTTTGGTAAAAACACCAAAGGTCTAGTAATCGCAAAAAACAACAGCAATTTGGGATACTAAAACCCCGATATCGGTAAGCTTTAAGAACGAGGCTAAATTTAACCTTTAGTTTTTATACCAATAGAAAAGTCTTTTAAGCAAACTGCTTGTCTCGAATGCCTTAGGCTCTTCCTTACATTTAGAAAGATGAGATATTGAGTTGTTATTGCTATTGTATTTATGTTGTTTACTCCCAAAAACTTATTAGACTTCCATACTCATAGCCTTCGTAACAAGGATCTTAAGGATGTTGCAGAGATTGTTTCTATACATTTGGGACAAGAGAAAGAGCGGCAGTATTTCACCGTGGGGTTGCATCCATGGTGGACGACAACACCCGTCACCCCACAACAACAAAATCAACTACTTTTGCTGCTTGCGGACGAGTATTGTTTAGCAATGGGCGAAATGGGTCTAGACCGGCTAAAAGGACCAGCAATGAACATTCAAATGGAGGTGCTCAGAAGTCAGCTCGTAATTGCGGAGCAACTTAACAAACCCGTGATTATCCATTGCGTTCGAGCTTTTGATCAATTGATTCAAATCAAAAAGGAATTTCCTAACATCAAAAAATGGTGCGTGCATGGCTATGGGCGACATGTCATTTTGGCTAAGCAGCTAATCGCCCATGGCTTTTACCTTTCACTTATGCCTTCCCCTCCTGCCAAATATCAAAGTTGGTTTGAATCCTTGCCAATGGAGAAACTATTTTTGGAGACGGATAGCATGCCTGACGTTACCATTCAGCAAATTTACACGTTGGTTTCTGAAGCAGCAGGCCTTGATTTTGATGAACTTTGTGTTCAAATGAATAAAAACGCAAGTGAATTTTTTGAAAAATGAGTGATTGGTTAGAGAGAACGGAGCTATTGATTGGAGAAGAAGCTTTAGGAAAACTGAAGGAGTCCAATGTTCTAGTTGTGGGGTTGGGTGGTGTTGGTAGTTATGCTGCCGAAACGCTCGTACGTGCAGGATTGGGGCATATCACCATCATAGATGGAGATGACGTGGATCCTACCAATAAAAATAGGCAGCTTCAAGCACTGGATTCCACCGTGGGAAAACAGAAAGCCTTTGTGCTGAGAGATCGCTTTTTGGATATTAACCCTGAGCTAGAAGTAAAAGTGATTGATGCTTTTATGGAGCCAGATGTAATGCAGTCGTTTTTACAAAACAATCCTTTTACCTATGTTTTAGACTGCATCGATAGTTTTACACCAAAACTTTCACTAATTCTTACCTTGCGCAGAATGAAATACCCATTCATTTCTTCTATGGGCGCAGGCGGAAAATTAGATCCATCTAGAATACGAGTAGCAGATGTAGGAAAGACCCGGGAGTGCAAGTTTGCACAACAAGTAAGGAAACTATTGAAAAATAAAGGTGTGACGCGAGGAGTCTTATGTGTTTATTCTGAAGAGGTGCAGCCAAAGCACTCTCTAAAATTAACGGATGGCACCAAATTCAAAAAGTCCTTTTACGGCACTATTTCTTATATGCCGGGCATGTTTGGAATGACCATGGCTGCTGAAGTGATAAACAGAATCACTAGTTTGAAATAAATGACTTTTAAACAATTATGACTGTCCGTAATTAATACCAAGTTGTTTCAAGAGCAGCAATCATTAGCCGATCTGATAGTTTGTCCCCAAAATATCTCCTATTGAATTTGTAGCAGAATTCATCCAGATAGTTTTGGATGTATTGCTGATCTATCGCATTATGATGAACACCTAACATTACTTTCTTAGCGTTACTGATAGTTCTGTTCACCCAAGGGAATATTTTGGCTGATTTTGATTTGTTAGGCTCGATAACCACATGATGATGGGCTATTTTATCCTTCAATTTGGAATAGCCTCGGTATCCATCGGTGGTTATATGAGCCGTTTCTTTTACAGATGCTTCTACTGCTTTATTAATGCTCGCAGACTTCAAATCTTCCATTACCACCATTTTAAGATGACCAACTTTTCTATTAGGCTTGCCTTTCTTGGGTGCTCTTATACTTGGCTCAGACTCTACCATAACCAATACTTTTGCTTGTTTCTGGCTTCCTCTACCCCTTTTAGTCTCTTCTGGCTTTTGTGATTCGTCTCCTTCCTGTTGATCGCCTTCCAGCTTTTGATGGGTACTTTCAAAAAAACCTTCATCAAATTCTAGATAGCCATCCAATTGATATTTACTATCTCTTTTGCTCATCACTCTACGTATCTTATGCATCATCAACCAAATAGGCTCATAACGCTTATGACCTAACATTCTTTGCATTTCTAAAGCTGAAAAGCTCTTTTTCGATAGCGTCATTAACTCTATACAAAGCATCCAATAATAGAAAGGTAAATTGCTGTGTTCCATAACAGTGCCTGAACGTAAGCTTTGACGACTGCCACATTTCTTACATTGGAATTTCAAATCCGTCTTGCGGAAATAGTGCTCATTATGTTCACACTTCCTACAGAAAACTCCTAGTTCTAGTCGTTTCTGTTTGAAGCCTTCAATGCATGAAGATTCATCTGGGTATTTCTTGAAAAACTCATGTAAATTCATACCAATAACCTTTTTGATCCTTATACAAGTTAGCGATTTTTAGGGGTTGGTTCTAATTACGGATAGTCATATAAACAATTATTCGATCAGCCTAAAAGGATGGGCCTCTGCAAGTATTTAAAACCAATGAGACATCTTTATTGTGTTTGGAATCAGGGTTTGTTTTTATTATTCAAAAATCCTTTTTTCGTGTGCTCATAAATCCAAACAGCAACTCACTCAATTACCCACTCGCGTTTCACCCCAAATAACCAAGCCCCAATGGACGGTAAAGCAGCCAACCTGTTACGCTTCTTCTATCACATTGAGTCATAAGCACTTCGTGCTCCACGATGTTACTTCTCATCAATACCAATCTATTGGCCAATGGCGCGATGATTCGCTCCTCCCCGTCTGGCAAATAAGCTTTTAGCTCACCCCCATCTCCATCTTTCCAATCGCGGTTGAGATAGAGAATCACAGAGATCATCCGGTTGTTTCTTTTTTCAAACTGATCCAAATGCCTTTTATAGAAGGTTCCTTTAGGGTAATGAGCCAAGTGCATTTCCACACCTGACAAACTCAAGTAACACAATCGATTGACCTTTTCAATAAGGATGTGAATTCGTTGAAAGTAAATATCAATTCTGGGGTCTTCTTGTTCGTCCAGCCACTTGATATAATCTCCTCTTATTTTCTTATCAATAGTATACTGGCCTAGCGTGCCAATGCCTGCTTTGTCAAAGTCATCTTGAGCCAATTTTTCTTCAAAAAAAGCACAAATACCATCAATTTCTTTAGCGTCTAAAAATTGATCTATAACCACGTAGTTGTCATCAGCCAGTCGATCCATCCAATCGATCCACAGCTCTTCATTTTCTATATCTATCACACAGAACTCCTTTAATCATTCAGCTCCTTTTACCGCAACAGAGATTTACTTCATGTGGAAGAAAAGTGCACGAAGTTAGACTACCAAGGGAAGCTATTGTGTGAATGTTCGAAACAAATTCTGTTTTAAATCTTTTGCAGGAGTAAAAATGATCCGAATGAAAACATAATCGGGCAATAAAGTTGTTCTCCCTTATGACTTCTAAGACCATTACTTGGGAACAAAAGACAACACGATATATCTTGCGGAAAACTTAAAACTGTTCCTAACCGCTTAAAAACTTAGAACCCATTTTTCTGGACTAAGTCAAATCCTCAGGAGTGTTCGCATTCCTGAGGATTTTTTTGTCTACAGGTTTGATTGCCTTCACAGTACATTTTTTCATCAATTCTTGAAGCTTGTACTGCTGATCTCTCACTTTTCTTTTGATTACGATAAAAGCGCCCGGATTATAGATGGTAAGAGTCGTCTCCAAAAAACCATCCGTCTCCCCACCGTAGGTCACAATATCATACATACGATCATCATTTGCTGAGAGCAGCACATTTAGTGCATCAGGTGTCAAGTTAATCAGGTCACAAGCCACCACAAGCCACGAGGTTTTATTATCGGTCAAAACCGCAGAGGCAATCCCTCCAATGGGGCCTATGCCGTCATACTTATCTACAATGGTGTTGTACTGACTACCGATCTCTTTGCTCTGCTCCGAAGTACATGAAAAATATACCTCCACTCCAAGAGTTGTCAGCATTTCATAGATAAAGAGGTATTGTGGCTTATCCTCATTTACTTTCATCAAAAATTTATCCGTTCCCATACGAGAACTCTTCCCACCAGTGAGTATCAATGCTTTGATCATGTTTAAATTTACAAACATCCGTCTCAAATCATTCGGTAAATCACAAATCAAAAAGTGAATGAATTTCGTACATTCACAAGTGATAAGGAACAGTAAATCCATAGACCAAATATGAAAATAAGAATAACTTCTGACCAATTGCGCTTCCGACTAGATGATACTGAGGTGCAAGAGCTCTCCGAGGGGAAAACCCTGTCTTTGACTGTTCATGTTGGTGCAGGTTCTCAAACTATGAACTTTGAAATCGTGTCAGATTTGGATCATAAAGCTGTGAATGCGCATCATTTAGAAGGTTCACTGAGTGTAACTATACCCAAACTTCAAGCTGAAGCGTGGGCAACTAGCGATGAAGAAGGCATATATACCACACTCAAAACAGAAATTGGGACTCCCTTGAACATCGCCATTGAGAAAGATTACCCTTGTAAACATTGAAAATTGGATGAATATGACAGCTTATCAAGAAAAGTATTTGCCCGTAGATCCAGATTTTGCGGAAATCATTGCGGAAAGAAAAAAACAATTCCCTTCAGGGAAAGTCCATTTTTTCACACCAAAAAAAGAAATTGGTTTGGCAGAAGGGGAAATTGGCGTATTAGAAAAAACTGAAGAAGGTTTATTTCTAATGGTAGATAAAGACCCGGTACGTTTAGATAAAATTATCACATTCTTAGGCAGGCCAGGGCCTGCTTATGACGAATATGATAGGTATGCCAACGTTTGTTTGACTTGTGAAGATTTAGGACAGTTTTAGGATGATTGATATTACTTTGACGCTTAGCCAATTTGAAGACACTAGGGTTTTCAATTACTATGCGCACGTATCGCGAAAAGTCGCAGAGCAGCTTATTGATGGTGAGAATCGAAGAATAAAATGTCGAATAGCAGATAAAATAGATATTCAATCTTCATTTATGCCCTATCTTGACGGTTACTTTATTTTGATCAATCAAAAAATCATAACACGGCTTGGGTTGAAACTAGGTGATTCTTTCTCTATAAAAATTGAAAAGGACACCTCGGAATATGGGATGGAAATGCCTGATGAATTGCAGGCACTATTAGATCAAGACGATGATGGTAACGAATATTTTCAAAACCTTACCCCAGGAAAACAACGAAACCTTATCTACATTATCAATCAGGTAAAAAATACTGACAGCAGGCTAACCAAGGCCTTGGCCATAGTAGACCATCTAAAAGACGTAGATGGCAAGCTAGATTTTAAGCTTCTAAATGAGAAAATCAAGGAGTACAATCAACATAGAAAGTTGAACCTTTAAAGTTGTTCGTATTTCTCCAGCTTGCAAAGCACCCGTCCTATTCGCATATTGGCCTCTATAAGTATTGGCAGGTGAACTCCTTTCATATCTATCAACCAAAAAATAACTAGATGAGGTTCAGGGAAGGTTTTACTAATCGGAAAAAGGATGTATAACTTATGAGCGTTGTAGGTTTTTCCTTGAAATTCCATCTTCTCAGTACCCCCACTCTCTATTCCAAAATCGTAGATTCTGCTATCATAAAGTGTACTGATCATTATACTATCCCCTACATTAAGCTTGCTCCAATTGATATTACGTAGATACATGACCGTACCTAAGATATCATAGGTATCACGTTTCAAATCCAATACATGGTGACGGTCAAAATTTGGCGGTTTGTTAGTATGTATATTGATATCTACCTTGTTGGTTTTATAATCAAAGAAGTTTCTCTGATCCCACCGTTCTTTCCCCTCAATAATTTTATTCTCAGAATGCGTGGGCTTATAATTTGAAGTAAGTAAATAGCTATGAAAATGTGCTTCCAGACTTTTAATAAAACTCAAGAACCCTACTGTTTCCGCCTTGAGGTCAAAGCTGTAGTGATCTTTTCCCTTTATAGCATTGCGTTGCTCATCCAGAGTAGCGACAGCCTCACCTAGCTTAAACCATCCATAATTGATGCTCAATTCAAGCCGTTCGCCGGGTTTGAAATACTTTCCCTCTGGCACAGGAATATACTTCTGCTGAGCCATGGAACAAAGGACAAGAAAGCAACCAATAAGAGTGAGTATCGAGTGTTTTTTCATGCGGTGGTCAAAAGTAAAGAAAAAGATAAGAACCCTTTCAAGCTTCTCGGCATACTTTTTGTCAACATTTGAAGTATTGGGTGATTGCCATCTAAAAACCTGAGTAGATAAGATATTTTGAATAACTTGATGTCGTTCATTATATTCAGGCGTTTGTTTATTTAATTTCGACACTTCAACAATATTCATTTACAAGCAGTCTGATCAATCACCGAACAATTGTTTAATTAACTGAAACACCATGAAAAAAGTTATCATCTTGGCCTTCTCGGCCTTTACATTTTTTACTGCTCAAGCTCAAGACGAAACCTTGGGTAAGAAAATAACTGATCTCACCTTGAATTGGGATTTAATGTCATCAAATCTCAATAACTACGAGGGACTATCCAAGTTTTGTAAGGATCAAGCCTACCGAACTGAGATCATCACTTTGCTAGAAGATATCCATCATTATGACTCTGTGTTATACGACAGGCTAGTGAAAGCTTCTCGAGTAAGTGATGATAAAGAGATCAAAAAGGCGATTAGCGACATCAAGAAATTTGAAAACAACTATAGCATGAAACAATTCATTCACTTCCTCCACGATGAATGTAGAGGGCGCAGTGAGTTAGAGAGAAATGCAGACGAACGCAAAGCCGATATGGGTGAGCAATCCTACGATGGTCAGATTTACTTGATTGAAATCGAATTAAATAAATTCATCAAACACATCACAAAACGGGTGGATCACATCAAAAAACATGTGGAACACCTCCACATTAAATAAGGACAGCACACAAAAAAAGCCTTGTGAAGAAGATTTCCTCACAAGGCCTTTTTGATTATAATCTAATCACGACTTACAGCAATCCCATATTCACTAGAATAGCTTCTAGTACTCCATTTGGCAATTCAAATCCAGCAAAGAATACCCCAACACCAAATACTTTGTTTTGATCTTTTACTACAGACAGTGCCAATGGCAAAAAGCTGACGGACATCAATGCATAAGCAACAGCAAAGAGAACGAGCAATAGAATTAACATGACTGCATTATCTACGGCATAAATTCCCATTACCAATGCAGCTGCCGCCAATATTGATATCAAGATGGATAAGATAAACGGAACGACTCTCAACGAATTTGCTCATTGGAAAACTCAAAAGCGCTACTACACCTAGTATTCCTGCGACGATCGCACCACCAGTAAATCCAAAGACAGAAAACTCTTTGTTTTCAAACCAGATAGGGAAAATATTAAAAAGCACTGTGGTGGCCAATCCCAAGGCAACACCTAAAGCCAAAGCATACGTGTAATCCGACTTTCCAACCTCAGATTTTGGAGGTACGTCCAACATATACTTAGAATTCTTTTTAAGCAAAAGCCCACTCATAAGCACGGCCACCCCTCCAACAACAAACGTAAGCGGCGCTCCAATAAAATTGATTAAATCAACAATAACTGGTTCTATAGCATAAAGTAAGCCGTATACCACGGTAAGCATGGCCATGGCAGTAGGCAGTTTCTTTACAGGAACGAAAATTTCTATAGTAGACAGTGCAGGGCTGGTGAATAAGGCCATGGAAAACAGCCACAAAACAATCAACCCAGGGAGAATCCATCTAAAAATGGGGCCTGGATCAGTGAACAATGTGAAAGCAGTAGCCATAAAGATCATAGCGGCGAAACTCACTCCCGCCGAGATGATCGGCAGCCTCTGCCCTGCTTTCTTGCGAAATTTATCCCCAAGCTTACCAGCAATCATCGGTGTGATGAAAAGGATAATACCTTGAACAATGAACAAGAACAAGGTCAAATCCTTGAAGCTATATTTATTCAAAAGAATGGGCTGATAGTTGTAATAGGCGATCCACCCTATGATGACGGAGGCGTAAAGCAATGTAAGTGAGAGCAACTGCTTCCACAGGATTTCACGTTTCTCTACGTATTTCAATTTTGAGTTGGACACATGCCCGACGGTAGGTACAGTATTCATAAGTTGATTTAGGTTATTTAACAAGTTAGTATCTCATTTCTACAAATACGAACTTATTATCATGATTGGATTTAAATACTTGTATAAATTTCAATATATCATAAATACACAAAACGGTGTAAATGTTCTTTGCATGCATTTTGGCTTCTATCAACTCTGATTCACTCTTCAAAAATTAATTAGTGATAATTCAAAATCCCTTTTGATCAAAAAACTTAAATTTGCGCTTCAATTTCAAAACGCTGATCAGGATAAAAATCAATGAGCATTTCTACAAAATACGACCCCACACAAATTGAAGACAAGTGGTATAAATACTGGATGGACAATGGCTATTTTAAAGCGACTGTAAATCCAGACAAAGAACCTTACACCATAGTCATTCCCCCACCAAACGTAACTGGCGTCTTGCACATGGGGCACATGCTCAATAATACTATTCAGGATATCCTCATTCGTAAAGCGCGAATGGAAGGCAAAGAAGCTTGCTGGGTGCCTGGAACAGATCATGCGTCCATTGCTACGGAGGCCAAAGTGGTAGCAATGCTCAGAGAAAAAGGCATCAAAAAAAGCGATCTCACCAGAGATGAGTTTATGAAATATGCTTGGGAATGGAAGGAGAAATACGGCGGAATTATATTAGAGCAACTAAAAAAATTGGGTGCGTCATGTGATTGGGATCGGACGGCCTTTACCATGGATGAAGGATATTACAAAGGCGTGATCAGAGTCTTTGTTGACTTACACAAGAAAGGCTATATCTATCGAGGACTCAGAATGATCAACTGGGATACGGAAGCGCAAACTGCGCTTTCGAATGAAGAGGTGATCTATAAAGAGAATGGAGAAACTGCTACGCTCTACTCAGTGAAATATCAAATAGAGGGTAGTGAAGATTTTGTCACTATTGCCACTGTTCGACCAGAAACGATTTTAGGAGATGCTGCCATCGCAGTAAACCCAAAAGACCCGAGGTATACGCATCTTATTGGCAAGAAAGCCCTCGTTCCTTTTATCAATAGAGCCATTCCGATCATTGCAGATGATTACGTGGAGCTGGATTTTGGTACCGGATGCTTGAAGGTAACTCCTGCTCATGATCCCAATGATTATGAAATAGGTCAAAGACATGATCTAGAGGTAATTGACACCATCAATCTGGATGGATCGATCAATGAGAAGTGTGGCGTAGATAAATATGTAGGTCTAGATCGCTTCAAGGTTCGCAAAATGATCGTGAAAGACTTGGAAGAAGCTGGCCACTTAGTGGGAACCGAAGATTTCGTAACCAGGATTGGTCGTTCTGAGCGTACCAATACGGTAGTTGAGCCTAAGCTTTCTCTGCAATGGTTCATCAATATGAAGGACATTTCGCGCAAAGCTCACGCAGCAGTAATGGAAGATGATGTGCTTCTATTTCCTTCAAAATTCAAAAACACCTACAATCATTGGATGGAGAATGTGCGCGACTGGTGTATTTCTCGTCAGCTGTGGTGGGGTCAGCGGATACCAGCATACTTCTATGGTGCGGGAGAAGATGATTATGTGGTAGCAGAAACGCTAGAAGAAGCGGTAGCTCTTGCAAAAACAAAATCTGGAAATGAGCAGCTATCTGCCGAAGACCTAAAACAAGATGGGGATGTACTCGATACATGGGCCTCTTCATGGTTATTTCCTCAAGCAGTTTTTGATGGTTTCAATGATGAATGTTTTGACCGTGAAACTGGGAAAATAATTCCAGGGAAGAACCCGGATTTGGACTACTTCTACCCTACTGACACGCTTGTGACTGCACCGGAAATTCTCTTTTTCTGGGTGGCAAGAATGATCATTGCAGGGTATGAATATAATGGAGAAAAACCTTTCAAGAATGTATACCTGACGGGGATCGTAAGGGACAAGCAGCGCAGAAAGATGTCTAAGTCTCTGGGCAACTCGCCAGACCCGCTTGACCTGATCAAGCAATATGGAGCGGATGGCGTACGCACAGGAATGCTTTTCTCTTCTCCTGCAGGAAATGACCTACTTTTTGATGAAAAGCTGGTAGAGCAAGGAAGAAACTTCTCCAATAAAATATGGAATGCCTTTAGGCTCGTTAAAGGTTGGGAGGTAAAAGACCTGTCACAGCCAGAAGAAAATAAAATGGCCATTGCCTGGTTCACAAGTAGACTCAATCAATCCATTACGGAGCTTGAAGATCATTTCAGCAAATTCAGAATGTCGGATGCGCTGATGACGGCCTACAAACTGGTATGGAATGACTTCTGTAGCTGGTATCTGGAGTGGATCAAACCTGAGTACGAGCAACCCATAGATGCTCAAACGTACAAAGACACCACGGCACTATTCGAAAAGATCATGTCGCTTTTGCATCCGTTTATGCCGTTTATCACGGAAGAAATCTGGCACGAGCTGAGCGATCATGACGCTACTCCCTTGATTACTTCTCAGTGGCCTAAAGCAGAAGCTTTCGATGAGGAAATCTTGAAATCGGCAGAGTTACTTTTTGAGGTTACTTCCAGCATCCGAAACTTGAGAAGCAGCAAGGGGCTTTCGCCTCGTGAAGTGCTGGATGTGATCATCAAAACATCCAATGAGGCAAGTTTTGGAGCCATCACTGATTCGATTAAAAAATTGGCAAATGTGGACTCCATTTACTTCTCTGGAGAAAAGCCTGACAACTGTGTGAGTTTTGTTCTGGGCAGTGATGAGTTTTTTGTTCCCCTAAATCTGGAAATAGACGTAGAAGCGGAAAAGAAGAAGCTCACTCAAGATTTGGAATATACCAAAGGCTTTTTAATGAGCATTGAAAAGAAGTTGAGCAATGAGAAATTTGTGAACGGTGCACCAGCCCAAGTCATAGAAAATGAGCGCAACAAAAAAGCAGATGCCGAAGCAAAAATAAAGGCTATTGAAGAAAGCCTGGCTGCACTCTAAAACTGCATTGATATTGATTGGTATGAATAGGCCTTGGCATTATACACCAAGGCTTATTCTTTAATTGGTCAAACCAAATAAATTTGCTGCTTTAAAAAGGCAACTCCAAATCCGCATTTTGATTGAACATGAAAACAAGTAACCGCACACCAAAAACAAATAATATCACTGCCACGGAGCGATTCATGATCAGTAGAAACTTAGGTGTGATAATCTTGCGTAGACGGTTGGCTAAAAAAGCCTTGCTCGTATCTGCAATCAAAATCGTAGAGAGCACCCCTGCAAAAAAGTAAAATTCGTTGATTGTACTGTACTCATGATTGACAGACACATATCCAATGATCCCGATCCAAAAAACTAGTATGAAAGGATTGAATCCATTAATAATAAACCCTTTTAAAGTGTATTTGAGAAAGCTCGTGTCAATCTTGGCTTCCACGCTTTCTTCATAAATTTTGGGTTTGCGTGTCCACGAAAAGATGCTATAGGCAATCAAAACCGAAGCTCCTCCTATGGCCAATGCCATTTTCACATCAGGGTTGTCAAGAAAGGAGGAGACGCCCATTAATGCTAGCGCAATGAAAAGCATATCGCTTATAGAAATACCTAGAACCAAAAAAAGTGCTTTTGGCAATCCTTGTTGTATGCTTGTCTGTAACAAAGCAAAAAAACCTGGCCCAAATGAAAGAATGAAAATCATTCCAAAGAGCATACCGTTAAAATATGGAGGCATTCAGATTATTTTAGACCGTTCAAAAAAGTTTTCCAACTCAAAGCTTTCTCCCCTTTCAAAACCCTGGGAAATTTGCTTTGTCCACCCTCCTTGCCTTGCTCCCGCATCCAATCATAAAATACTTTTGATGGTAGTATATTCATCCTTATTTCTTTGAGGGCATGCTGCCGCTCCACTTTATAGTCGTCATTCAAGTCTTTCAACTTGTTATCTATCGCTTTCAAAACCTTGTCACTATCTGCGTCTCCATCCACTCCCAAAAACCAATTGTGCGCAAAAAGTGACCCGCACGGTTCTCCCGTTACGGTAAACTCTCGAATAGAAACATTCAACTCTTCACTCACTAGCTCTACAGCCTTGTTCATATTGTCAACAGAAAGATGCTCGCCACACAAACTCAAAAAGTGTTTGGTTCGGCCAGTAATTACAATTTCCGAATCCTCTACAGACGCAAACTTAATCACATCTCCAATAAGATACCTCCATGCCCCAGCATTGGTACTGATCAGTATGGCATATTGCTTTTGGACTTCCACCTCATGAATACTCAATGTCTCAGGGTTCTCAACCAAATCGCCAGCTTCCGTAAAATTTTGATCATTAAAAGGAACAAACTCATAGAATATGCCATTATTGAGCACGAGTTTCATCGATTTGCGATCTGGATGTGCTTGAAAGGCCATGAAGCCTTCACTTGCCAAGTAGGTCTCCAAGTAGATCAACGGTTTACCTAAAAGCTTCTCAAAACCCTTGCGATAAGGTTCGAAGGAAACTCCTCCATGAACAAAAATCTTCAAATTAGGCCACACGTCATGAATGGTCTCCACCTCATAACGAGCAATGATCCGCTCCATTAATATCTGAAGCCATGCCGGCACACCACAGATAATGCCAATATCCCAATCTCGTGCCCGCTCAGTGATCTCGCTCAATTTGTCCTCCCAGACTGCTTTCTTTGAAATTTTCTTTCCTGGCTTATAAAAGTGCTGAAACCAAAAAGGCACCTGTGAGGTGGTTATCCCACTTAAATCCCCTTCGTAGTATTTTCCATTGCTTTTCAGGTCAGTGCTACCTCCAAGCATCAATACTCCTTTGGAAAACTGATTTTGGGGCAATTCGCATTTCGACAAAACCATCATTTGACGCACACTCGTGCGACGAATCGATTTCAGCATTTCTTTGGTGACAGGGATATACTTGGAAGCCGCACCGGACGTACCGCTGCTTAGTGCATAGTATTTGGTTTCTCCTGGCCAAGTCATGTCCAAAGCTCCTGCTCGGGCATTTTCCCACCATTCCGCATTGATTCGCTCATAATCATAGATGGAAACATTCGCTTGGAATGATCTGTAAAAATCATCTCCACCCAATCGCTTAAAGGATTTTAATATTTCAGCGAACTTATACTTCTTACCGAAATGGGTATTTCTAGCGTGAATCAGCAGCTTACGCAACTCTTGCTTTTGCAAATCGAGAGGAGACGTGTATTGCTGTTCTAAACTTTCTCTTAAGCTAATTCCTTTCTTCAGCAGCGTTCCTAAAATTTCCATTTATGCAAATCGAATTATTTGATCGTTAATTGACACTGAACTAATAAAGGCTAAACTTATACAATATTTTCAATTTGAGATTAATCAAACATCAAGCATAGTTAATGGTTTTGATTAGCGGCTAAATTTTCATTTCATTAATGAAACAACATATTTCAGAATATTTATCGGTATGTGTTCATATTCTAAACTTGCCTTTTACTCTTTTAACTTATATAGTGCTTATTCTAAAACTGGACGCATAAAAGTTCTCTCATACGAGACTATGCATCTTGTATCCTCAGCATATTTAAATGCCCGCAAACATTCATCGTTGATCATGCTCGCTTGTCGATAGTTCTCATAGGCTTTCAGAGAAGGGAAATCAAACAAAGCTATTGCTACGTCATTAGCCCCTTCATGTGGTAGAAAATATCCGCGGTGGCTTCCTCCTAATTCATTAACTAGTGAAATCCATAGTCGAGCGTAATTTTCAAATTCAGTTAACTTATACGGATCTATCTTATATTTTAAATAACAGGTAATCAATGGCTTAGTAGTAAATGGTTTATTTCTAGGTCTACATTTTATGATACTCTTAGTATTTCAAGGGGTGATAGAATAAAAAAGGCCAACCCACAATGGATTGGCCTTTGTGACATTATTGCCTATAAATTAGGCGTTGTTTTGAATTTTGATCAAGTTCAGAGCAGAACCAGCTTTGAACCAGCCTATCTGACCAGCATTGTAAGTGTGGAGCACTTGAATGCTATCAGAAGAACCATCAGCATGATTTGCTACGATGGTCAAAGGTTTGCCTTCCGCAAAGTCCTTCAAGTCGATGAAGTCAAAAGTATCTGCTTCTTGGATTTTGTCATAGTCTGCCTCATTGGCAAATGTCAAAGCAAGCATTCCTTGCTTCTTCAAGTTGGTTTCGTGGATTCTAGCAAAAGATTTAACCAAAACAGCTCTTACACCAAGGTGACGTGGCTGCATCGCTGCATGCTCTCTTGAAGACCCTTCACCATAGTTATGATCACCTACTACGATAGTTGGAACGCCAGCAGCTTTGTACTCACGCTGTACAGCTGGCACACCGCCATATTCGCCCGTCAACTGATTTTTTACTTTATCAGTCTCGTCATTGAAGGCATTCAATGCTCCTGTGAGCGTATTATTAGAGATATTATCCAAGTGACCTCTGAATCTCAACCATGGCCCTGCCATAGAGATGTGGTCTGTAGTACATTTTCCTTTTGCTTTGATCAAAAGCTTCGCTCCTGTGATGTTTTCTCCATCCCATGGAGTAAAAGGATCAAGCAATTGAAGTCTTTCAGAATCCTTTTTCACTTTTACTTCTATTGCAGAAGAGTCATCTGCTGGAGCTATATATCCAGCATCTTCTACCGCAAAACCTTTTGGAGGAAGTTCCCAACCTGTAGGTGGGTCAAGCTTTACTTGCTCCCCTTTATCGTTGGTAAGTGTATCATGTAATAGGATTGAATCCAAGATTTCCAGAAATCGCAATGGCTGCAACCATCTCAGGAGAAGTTACAAATGCGTGCGTATTTGGATTCCCATCAGCTCTTTTTGCAAAGTTTCTATTGAAAGAGTGAACAATCGTGTTTTTCTCTTTTTTATCAGCACCAGCTCTATCCCACTGCCCAATACAAGGCCCACAAGCATTTGTGAATACTTTCGTGCCCAATTTTTCAAATGTATCGATAAAACCATCACGCTCTATCGTGTATCTCACCTGCTCAGAACCTGGGTTGATACCAAATTCAGCTACAGGCTTCAGACCTTTTTTCAATGCTTGCTCGGCGATAGATGCGGCGCGAGAAATATCTTCGTAAGAAGAGTTGGTACATGATCCAATCAATCCCCACTCTACTTTCAACGGCCAGTCATTTTTCTTAGCGGCAGCAGCCATTTGAGATACTGGAGTAGCCAAATCTGGCGTGAAGGGACCATTTACATGAGGCTCCAATTCAGAAAGATTGATTTCTATTACTTGATCAAAATATTTCTCTGGATTAGCATATACTTCATCATCTCCTGTCAAATGCTCTTTTACTCCATTGGCCAAGTCAGCAACTTCTGCACGGTCTGTAGCTCTTAGGTAGCGCTCCATAGACTCATCGTAACCGAAAGTAGAAGTAGTAGCTCCTATCTCCGCTCCCATGTTGCAAATGGTTCCTTTACCAGTACAAGACATGTTCTTCGCACCTTCGCCAAAGTACTCAACTACAGCGCCAGTACCACCTTTTACCGTAAGGATACCTGCCACCTTCAAGATCACATCTTTTGGAGAAGTCCAGCCATTGAGTTTACCTGTCAGCTTCACACCTATCAACTTAGGGAATTTCAATTCCCAAGCCATTCCAGCCATTACGTCTACAGCATCAGCACCACCAACACCGATAGCCAACATGCCTAGACCTCCTGCATTCACAGTATGTGAATCCGTTCCGATCATCATTCCACCTGGAAATGCATAGTTTTCTAAAACCACTTGGTGAATGATACCAGCACCAGGCTTCCAGAAACCTATTCCATATTTCTGAGATACAGATTCCAAGAAGTTAAAAACTTCATTACTGGTGTTCAATGCATTTTGCAAATCCGCTGCTGCACCTATTTTCGCCTGAATCAAGTGATCGCAGTGTACTGTAGTAGGTACAGCCACATTTTTCTTTCCTGCTTGCATAAACTGCAAAAGCGCCATTTGCGCCGTAGCATCCTGACAAGCGATTCTATCCGGAGCGAAATCCACATAAGAACCACCGCGCTTATAAACTTCACTTGGCATTCCATCTGAGACGTGGGAATACAATATTTTTTCAGATAAAGTCAATGGTTTGCCAGTCAGCTCCCTTGCTTTATTCACTCGCTCGCCTATGCTCTGATAGACGGCCTTAATCATTTCGATATCAAATGCCATGTGAAGTATATTTTATGTGCTTTAAATCAATTTGCCTCGAAGTTACCTAATTTGGAAAATGGAGGAAATGATACGGGTCAAAAATTCTCCCGAAATACCAGAAAACAAAAGAAAATTCCATTTTTTCAGAGAAATGGCTCAACACAAACTGTTCACTCCGCATATTTTAACATTTAGTAACACCATTGGCGTAAACCTAGCCTTTGAGATTTATACATTTTAGGTATCTTAACCGCTTCACATCAAGATTCAATCTTTTAATCATGAAAAAACTATTTGCCCTTTTTATTTTCAGCGCGGTTCTCTTTAGCTGTAGCGAAGAAAAGCAATACGAAACCGTCGAGAAAACGGAGAATGGATACACCTACGAGACCGTAGTGGGCGATCCAATGAAAACACGTATTTACACCCTGAAAAACGGACTCAAGGCCTATCTGAGTGATTACAAAAATGCCCCACGTGTGCAAGTATATGTGGCGGTAAATGCTGGAGGTAAAAATGACCCGGCGGATAATACAGGCTTGGCGCACTACCTAGAGCACATGATGTTTAAGGGCAATGACAAGTTTGGAACCATTGACTTTGAAAAGGAAAAAGTGCTTTTGGATAGTATCGAAGCAATGTTTAATCAATATCGCACGCTAACAGACACGGCTGAGCGCAAAGCATACTACAAACAAATAGATGCCGTATCCAATATTGCGGCACAATATGCGATTCCGAATGAATACGACAAGATGATTAATGCCTTGGGTGGCGATGGTCTGAATGCCTACACCGCCAATGACCGCACGGTGTACACAGTAGATATACCGAGCAATGAAATCGGTCAGATTCTTAGAACTGGAAGGAAGTCGCTTTAAAACGATTACTAACCGATTGTTTCATACTGAGCTAGAAGCTGTTTATGAAGAAAAAAACCGAGCGCTGGATAGCGACTGGAGAAAAGTTTATGAAACTACGCTTCAGGCTTTGTTTAAAAAGCACCCTTATGGTACTCAGCTAAATATCGGTACGATCGAGCATTTGAAAAACCCGTCTATCACAGCGATCAAGCAATATTTTGACACCTATTACAAGCCCAACAATGTGGCTATCTGCATCAGTGGAGATATTGATTTCGGGCAAACGATCCAGCTGATTGATCAGTATTTTGGAGATTGGAAGCCTAATGAGAACTTACCAGAATGGAAAGCACCTGTAGAGGACTCGATCACAGCTCCTATTGTCAAAGAAGTGTATGGCCCAAGTTCCGAGGGCATTTATATCAGCTACAGATTCGACGGTATTGGCACGCAGGAAAGCAGATTGGTGACCTTGGCGGACATGATTTTAAATAATTCTAAGGCGGGATTAATTGACATTAACTTAAAACAACAGCAAAAAGTCTTAAGTGCAGGTTGCAGTCCTATGCAGATGAATGATTACACCATCCATCAGTTTTCAGGTACGCCAAAGCAAGGACAAACACTTGATGAAGTAAAGGAATTGCTATTTGGACAAATCGAGCTTTTGAAAAAAGGTGAATTTGAGGATTGGTTGATCCCAGCTGTGATTGCGGATTTCAAAAAAATGAAAATGGAATCTTTGGAAAGCAATCGATCTCGCGCCGACGAAATGGTGATGGCGTTTACCAATGGCATTGCGTGGGCTGATTACCTACAAGAATTGGACAAGCTGGAGCAAATCACTAAAGAAGAACTGGTGGCATTCGCCAATAAAAGCTACAAAAACAACTATGTAGTAGTCTACAAGCGAAGCGGAGAAGACCCTAATAAACAGCAAGTGGAGAAGCCTTACATCACGAAAGTGCCGATGAATAGGGACGTGAAATCTGATTTTCATCAAAACCTATTAGCTAAAGAAGTACAAAAGCTACAGCCTGTATATGTGGATTATGAAAAGGATTTGAACAAGTCGACCGTAAAAGGGCTACAGGTGCTTTCTAAGCAAAACACGGAAAATGAGCTCTTTGAACTCACTTACCTTTTGGATATTGGAGAAAACGAAAATCCAAAGCTGGGTGAAGCTGCTCAATACCTTGCAATATATCGGACCAAAAGGCATGAGTGCGGAGGATTTTCAAAAAGAGCTGTATAAACTAGGATGTGACTTTAGTGTGAATGCCTCTGACGATCGCACTTATGTGACACTTTCTGGTCTTGATGAAAATATGGAGGCCGCAACCATCTTGTTTGAAAAGCTTTTTTCTGAGCCAACTGTAGATCAGGAAACACTAGACAATCTGGTGGGAAGAAAAATTCAAGCTCGCGAAAATGCCCAGAAAAACAAGCAGCAAATTCTATGGGGAGGTTTGTTTAACCATGCCAAATACGGAAAGAACAGCCCTTTCACGAATGTGCTCACCAACGAGGAACTAAAAAAAATGGAAGCTGCGGAACTGGCTTCTATCATTCAATCTATCCCTACGATGGAGCACCGCATCTTGTACTATGGACCTAAAACCACTGAAGCACTCTCCGACTTTCTTACTCAGTATCACCAAGTGCCAGAAACCCTCACTCCTTTGCCAGAAAAGGTGACTTTTGAGGCGCAGAGCACGGATGTACCTAGAGTATTTTGGACAGATTATGATATGGTGCAAAGTGAAATCGTGATGGTGCATAAGGCAGGAACATTTGATCCAGCGCTCACTCCTACCATCCAGCTTTTCAATGAGTATTTTGGTGGTGGAATGAATAGCATCGTCTTTCAGGAGATCAGAGAAGCTCAGGGCTTGGCGTACTCAGTGTATGCAGGTTATTCTCAGCCAATGGAAAAGGGCAAACCGGAATTTCTCTTTGCTTACCTAGGTACTCAGGCAGATAAACAACCGGAAGCAATGAAAGCCATGGTCAACTTGATCAATGAATTTCCAGAATCTGAAATTGCTTTTGGCATTGCCAAAGAAGGGATCATCAATAAATTGGAAAGTGATAGAGTAACAAAATCTGCCGTGCTGTGGAGCTACATTCGCGCACAGGATGCAGGATTGGATTATGACATCAGAAAGGACGTTTACACTGAAGTGAAAACACTCACATTTGCAGATTTGAAAGCTTTTCAAGAGAAGTATATCAAAGATAAAACCTTCGTGACGGTGATGATTGGAGCTAAGGACAAAATAGATTTTGACGACTTACAAAAATACGGTGAAGTCCAGGAACTGGAAGTGAAAGACATCTTTGGTTTTGAATAAAGAAGCTTTCTATTTGTGATAACAAAATCCTTCATCTGGTGGTGAGGGATTTTGTTATATACATTTGATTATTTTCAAGCTATAATTAACCGCTCCTTTATATAAAACCCCAAACCTAACCACTCGTTCAACCTTCCTAGATTTAAACTTCAAACAATTTACAGATGAATATACAAAAGACCCTTTTCACGCTCTTGTTCGCTATCAGTTTGAGTTCGATGGTGATGGCCTGCTCTACCAAAGCCACACAGGAGACACAATCAAACAGTGCTACAGAGGCAGTAGATATCAATAAAGTGATTGCGGCGTATCTCACATTGAAAGATGCGCTGGTGGCTTCCAATGTGGCTGTAGCAAGTGAAGCCGCTACCAAACTCAAAGAATGCTTGTATGGAAATACAGAAAAATTGGCCAAAGACGCTTTTGATAAAGCTACGGCTATTGCCGAAAGTAACAATTTGGACAATCAGCGAGCCCTCTTCTACCCACTTTCTGAGAGTGTGTTAGAAATGGCCATAACCTCCAAAAGCAAGGAAGTAAAACTCTACAAGCAGTATTGCCCAATGGCTTTCGACAACCAAGGAGCATATTGGCTGAGTGACTCAAAAGACATTCTCAATCCATATTTCGGCGATGCGATGTTGCGCTGTGGAATGGTGCAGGAGAAGCTTTGAAATGTGCTGAGCGCTATACGCTTTTGGCTTTTGTTTTCCAATTTTCCACCAACCAGTCACCCTCGCAGAGGGTCTTAATCGCTACTTAAAAATGAAAAGCAGATCTACTTGGCGGAGAAGATTCCCTGCGGGGGCACGCCGAGTGAATGACTAGAAAACGATAATCAATGCGCTTACAACTTTCCCTTTAATCTTTTTAATCTGTCATCTTTCTAAGAAAACAAATCTTCAATATCTGCACGACTCAGACTCTTCATTACACCATCTCCTGCGCCTACCACGTCATCAGAAAGTAGCTTTTTCCGCTTTTGCATTTCCACGATTTTTTCCTCCACAGTATCCTTACAGATCATCCGGTAAGCAAAAACCTTCTTTTGCTGCCCCATGCGATAGCACCTGTCAATGGCTTGATTTTCTACCGCAGGATTCCACCATGGATCAAGGATATAGACATAATCAGCTGAAGTCAGATTGAGCCCTGTACCTCCTGCTTTGAGACTGATCAAAAACACCCGACAATCTTCATTTTCCTGAAAGTGATTGACCCTACGCTCACGCTCCTTCATAGAAGTTTTTCCATCCAGATACTCATACGAAATATGCAGTGCATCGAACTTCGTTTTGACAAGCTGTAGCATTTTCACAAACTGAGAGAACACCAATATCTTGTGCTTGCCAGTTTTTTCTAAGACATGGCTCACCAGCTCATCCATCTTAGTAGAAGCCGTTTCGTTCAGCCCCTCTTTCTCTATGAGCTGTGGACTGTCACAAACTTGACGTAAGCGCATCAGCCCTTCCAGTACGTACATTTGAGACTTCTCTACGCCCTCGGTATCAAACTTCTTGATCAGATAGTTGCGGTATTCATTTCTAAATGCATCGTAGACCTTGCGCTGTGCTGCTCCCATCTCACAATACAAATATTCCTCTGTCTTATCAGGCAACTCCTTGAGCACCTGCTCTTTGGTACGTCTCAGTATAAACGGACGGGTCTTTTTCCTCAGTTCATCTATGGCCTTCTCTCCATCCTGACTATCTATCAAGCTGGCATAATTGTCTTTGAAGCTAGTAAGCCCTTGGAAAAAGCCTGGATTGGCAAAATTCATCTGAGCATACAACTCATAGATGTTATTCTCTATTGGCGTACCCGACATGGCAATGCGCACTTTGGCTTTCAGCTTAGAAATAGCCTTATTTCGTTTAGAATTAAGGTTTTTGATGGCTTGAGATTCATCCGCAATGATCAAATTGAAGGGGATAGATTTCAATATTTCCACATCATTCACCACCACGCCATAGCTCGTAAGCACCAGCTGGTGCTTGCTCAGTTCCTTTGGATTATCATATCGCTCGCCATGGTGGATGATATAATCGATTCCAGGAGCAAATTTTTCTATTTCATTTTTCCAGTTGAAGAGCAAAGTCGTTGGTGCGATCACCAAACTCGGTGCATCTGGATTGTTTTCTAACTCTAGGCAGATCAGCGCCAAGGCTTGCAGGGTTTTTCCTAGCCCCATATCATCAGCTAGGATTCCACCCCAGCCGTACTCACGCAGGAAGTTGAGCCAGTTGAGTCCCGACTGCTGATAGTCTCTAAGTTGAGCTTGCAAAATAGCGGGCTTCTGTGCCACAGATATGCCCGAAAACTCTGCCAAGCGGCGTTTCTTCTCTGCAATCTCTTGAAAAACCTCTGGAGAGAAACTCTCATCTATCAGATCATCAAGCATATTAAACTGCGTTTTTGAAATACGTACTTGATCTTTGTCTGCCTCTGCCGTGCGAAACAACTTCCCGAATTTCTCCATCCATTCCTCTGGCATGATGCCATAGGTACCATCGGCCAACTCGATATAGCCACTGCCCTCTTGCACCGCCTTTCTCAGTTGCTTCACAGTTACTTTGGTATCCCCAAAGGCAATGTTGATATTGGTCTCAAACCAATCTTGTCCTGAACTGAAAGCCATGCTAATGGCCGGCTTGTGTGGAGAGAACTTGAGCTTCTTCAGATCATTCAACCCAAAAATATGAACATCCTGATAGCGCATGCTCTCAAAAGCCTTGAGAAACCAATGCCCCTTTTGCATCTCGTCGTAGGTGAGAAAGAAAAAGGATTGGTGCGTATTGGATTTCCACGAGGTATGCAGAGCAGCCATGTCTTCCAAAAAGGCTTTTTCTACTAGAGAATCTCGCTCATACTCCACGAAACCCTTTTCTGTTTTTCCTATCAAAGTGGTGTCTTCGAGTACGTTTACTTCATGCCCATCTTCATAGCGCATCACAGGCTTGAAAATGACAAACTGATTTAGTTCAGAGATATAAATACGCTTTTGTTGCGGCTTCATAGTCAAAACAGTTGGTTGGGTCTGTTCATCAAATGCTACAGTAAATTCATTGGCAATCGGCATTACAACTTCTTCTACAAATTCCTGGTAACCCTCTGGTGTAGCCCTAAAGACCGGATTTTTATAAAAGTGTTCATAGACATACGCCTCTTTCATCGAGCTCAAAGAAGCAATCATTTCCTCCCCAATGAGCAAAATACCTGAACCAAGGTTGATATGGTTTTGCGCACTCAGCGCGTACTGCTCTCCAGAAGAGGTTTCCAAATGCGCTTCCAAGGCATAGAGCGGATCTTCCTTGTAAAACTTGAACTTCAATTTCAAACCTGACATGATACTTACTACAGGCTTCATATCACTCTTCTTAGGCACCACACTGAGCTTCCTCAGATTGGAATAGCTGCCGCCGTAAGGGTTTTCTGTGAAGAAATAATGCACTTGGTCCTTTGTGAGGTTGATGAAGTTGTTCAGTGCATTGAACAAGGCATGGTTTGGTACGTTCTTGGTATCCCCAGTTTCTTCATTCACCAGCAAATTAATTCGCTCATGCTGAAAAAACGCCGTATCAAAATTATCTGTTGGGATCAAGCGCTCTTCATACGGGCTGTAAACTTCAGAAATACTACTTCCCAGCTTCAATGTTTTGGTAGGCTTTCCGCTGATGCACAACAACTTGGAGAGCTTAAGATCATATTCTTCTATCATCCAAACGAAAGCTGGCATTTCAGAAGATTGTGTCTTGTTTGACACATTGGGCAAGAAAAGCTGTTCCTTCATTTCCTGAGTGGCTATCGCCCCCAAAACTTGATCTTTCAAAAAGCGCGAAAGTCGGTCTGGAGCAATTAATCCCTGAAGTCGGTCTTTGGGGAAAAAGCGAATCTCTCCACCCACAACCTGCACATCCACTAGGTCTTCAGGCTTTTCATTTTCACCCAAAGAAGTACCTATTTTAAGCAAGTGTGCCTTTACCTTTTCTTCAAATCCATTTGGCTCTAGCCATTCAAATAAATCAGATCGGAAACGTGTCCCGAGGAAATCGATCATCCACTGCAAGTGGTTGCAGTCGCCTTTGTGACTGTGGTCGTCACACTGCATGTGATAGCCACCCTCTACGCGCGCCACTTTCATTTTTGTAGGCAAATGATGTCCTACTTCCCATGGTTCCAACAATTCCGCTGTGATACTTCCCGGCTTGCAAACAATGTTTTCTGCAACGAGATGTTGTGTTAATTTAGATTTATGAGCTACAAATAGTTCTTTCTTATCCTTGACTCCTTCTTCAAAAGAAACCATTAGCGGTTGAGTGAATTGTTCCGTAGCTTCTTGTTCGCGCACCTTCAACGCCTGCTCTTCGAGGTACTCTTCCAAAAACAAATAAGAAGCCGCAATGTGCTTGCACACATCTCCATTTCTATTGTAAGGGCATTCACATTCATTGCTCAGCGTCTTTTCGTACATGGAAACGACGACAGCATAATGCGCTACCTGATTGCCTTTGACTTTGAAATGATAGGTGTTTCCCTCATCCACTCGGGTGAGACTGATCTTCAGTCGGGAAAAAAGATCTTTCCCTCTACTAAAAATGATGGAGGGAGTTTTATTGATATGATTTTGAACGATCTCTAATTGCGTCATGAAAAATTTTGAAACGCGGCTAGCTGAAACCACGTGTTCTGAAAATCTAGTGAAAAACAACGGACGACCTGACACATGATCAAGTCGTCCGAAAGAATAAATGATTTTAATGAATCGATTAATCGATTTTTAGAAAATATATCTGATATTGAAACCAAAGCGGTCTGTATGCAATGTAGTTGTTTCAATTACCCATAGGGTAGGTCTCCAGTCCAAACTCAATGAAATTGGTGCATCCGAAAAACGATACTCCGCTCCTAGCTCACCTGAAAAACCAAAATAAAGTGGGTCATTGAGATACACAGATGGACCTACACCTAAATACCAGTAAAAGCCATCGTTTCCAAGCGGACGATAGATAAAATCATAAAGTGCATCTACCCCTATTCCCCCATGACCGAAAGAAACATCCGCATGAATACGGCTGAACTTAGAAGTAGAAAATATCGCATCAAGAGCGACATTCCCGCCTGTAACGTCACCAAAACGAACACCCAACTCTTGTGCTTGAGACACAAAATTGATCCCCGCAACGAGCGCAATCATTAATAATAGTTTTCTCATAATAAGTCGATTTTTTGAAAAGTGAATACCAACCGCAAAGCTATACTTTGATAAAATAAATCAACACCCATCTGCAATTAATATTGCTCTCTTTTTAATTAGCCCTAATTTTGCTGTACGAAATGAGCGACAACAAAGCTTCTTTATAAAAAGGGACGCTTTTTTACATAACCAATCAGAAATGTGAGGTATGTATTTATTGCGAATTTCCAGTTGGCCTACAAGGCTGGCGTGTATGTATAAAAGGAACATCTACATGAATTTCGATACCATCGTTGCAGTTGCTACACCACCAGGAGTGGGTGCCATAGGCGTAATCAGGGTTTCTGGCTCAAAAACCTTTGATATTGTCAACGGCATTTTCAAGGGAAAAGACATTACCAAAGCGGCTAGTCATACCATCCACCTAGGTACTATACGCGATCAAGGCGCGATTATAGATGAGGTATTGCTCTCGCTCTTTCGTGGACCCAACTCCTATACCAAAGAGGATGTGATCGAAATCTCCTGCCATGGTAGCAACTATATCATCCAACAGCTAATCCGTGTTTTGCTTGCACAAGGCTGCCGACTGGCCAAGCCGGGTGAATTTACACAGCGCGCATTCCTCAACGGACGTTTTGATTTGGCGCAAGCCGAAGCAGTAGCCGATCTTATCCACTCCGAAAATCAAAGCATGCACTCCGCAGCAATGAATCAAATGCGTGGTGGCTTCTCTCAGGAAATCAAAGACTTGCGCGAACAACTTGTACACTTTGCAAGTATGATAGAGCTGGAACTGGACTTTGGCGAAGAAGACGTGGAGTTTGCCAGCAGAGACGATTTGAAGACCTTGATTTTCAAATTGCAAGCCGTGATCTCGCGACTTACAGAGAGCTTTACCATGGGTAATGTGATCAAAAATGGTATCCCTACCGTGATTGCGGGCAAGCCCAATGCTGGGAAATCCACCTTGCTTAATGCGCTTCTGAACGAAGAGCGAGCCATCGTATCAGACATACCCGGAACAACACGCGATGTGATCGAAGATGTGATCAATGTAGATGGCATTGGGTTCAGGTTTACTGATACGGCAGGTATCCGCACGACGGAAGACAAGGTGGAGGCCATAGGTGTGGAACGCACCTACGCAAAGATGAAAGAAGCTTCGGTGATTATCTATATGATTGATTTGATAAATGACTCAGAAGCAGAAACGCTCCAACAAGTCGATTATCTGAAAGACCTCAAAGTGCCCTACCTCCTAGTGGGAAATAAAATGGACGCAGCTCAGCCCACATTGCAGGCTTTGGTAGAAAGAGAAAACGGCATCTTCATCTCTGCAAGTCAAAAAGCGAACCTCGAAAACCTAAAAGAGTCGCTCAAAACCCTTGTCTCTTTGGACGATTTCAAGTCAGGGAATACGGTAGTAACCAACCTGCGCCATTATGAGAGTTTGGTAGAGACCAACAAAGCCCTCGACCTGGTGATCCAAGGCATAGACAACCAAGTGACCAATGATTTTGTGGCGATGGACATCCGCAACTCACTCTTCCACCTGGGACAGATCGTGGGTGAGATCACAACTGATGATTTGCTAGAAGTGATCTTTTCGAAGTTTTGTATTGGGAAGTAATTATTGATTTAGAGTAGTGTAAAGTGAGTCGGAGACTCAAGATTATCATCCCTCCTTAGAGCGCGATATATAAAGTGAGTCGGAGACTCACAACTATCATCCATCCTTAGAGCGCTGCGCTAACTCTAAGGATAGGGCTAGGATCTCTGTTTAAAGGGTGAAAATCCCAAAGAAATATTCAATTATTTCAAATGACTCAAACTTCTTAAATTCGTAGCATGTTATAAGCTAATATCGGAATTATGAACATATCAGTTTACTTACCAGATGCGCTTAAGATTCGTTTTGATTCTTATCTCGAAAAGGAAGGAATGAACACTAATGATGCTATTCGGAAAGCTGTTGAACTACTGCTAAAAAACGAGAATAGTAAAAACTGGGGTCGCTGGATCAATCAATTGGAACCAGACCCTGAGTTTCCAAGTATTGAAGAGCTTAGAAATGATTTAAAAACACCTAAGGAGGATCTTTTTTAGGATGAACTACCTGTTAGACACTTGCGTCATTATTGATCTTGTGAGAGGAGATGCCAACACTATTGAATTAATGAAGTCAAAAGCTCCTTATCAAGTAATGATCTCTACGATTACCGAATTTGAATTAAGGTATGGTTTGGAACAAGCTTCTAAACTTAAAAGCAAATCCAAAAGCATCGTTGAAGCCATTCTAGCTGAGATCAGTATCTTAAATTTTAGATCAAATGAAGCGATCGAAGCAGCGAAAATCAGAGATTTCTTAAGATCTTCAGGAAAACCTATTGGCCCTTATGATGTGCTAATTGGAGCTACAGCAGTGGCAAATGACCTGATATTGGTAACGTCAAATGAAAAAGAATTTTTAAGAATTCCAGAACTCAAAACAGAAAATTGGAGATAGCAGGGAGTCGGAGACTCACGATTAACATCCATCCTTAGAGCGCTGCGCTAACTCTAAGGATAGTGAATAGTGAAGGACACCTACAATCAAGTTGACCAACCCATAAAACGTACTATAAAAAGTAATATTCAGATATATTTGTATCTAATATAGTACATTGACATACCTACTGATCTTATTAATTGGCTTAAAATGCTTGTATCCTGTGTATTAGTTGCTCCTTAATACCCCTTTAAAATGAAAAGCAAAAAGCAAATATTGTTTCCAAAGCATCAACTCATCTTGGAGCAACTTGGAGAAAACATAAAACTCGCTCGTAAACGACGTAAACTCACGGCCGTGCAAGTTGCTGAGCGGGCAGGAATCGCTAGAAATACGCTTTATCTTCTAGAAAAAGGCACTCCAAGCGTCTCTTTAGGGGCATTGTTCAATGTACTACGTGTACTGGGATTGCAAGATGATTTCCTCAAACTGGCAGCAGATGATGCATTGGGAAGGAAACTTCAGGATCTTGCTCTATTAAACAGCTAATAGCAATGGGAACAGGAAAAACAGATATCTTCGTTTATGCGCATTGGCAAGGTATGTCAGATCCTCAACTGATTGGGACACTATCAGCCCATCAAGGAAAAGGCAGAAAGTCGTTCAGTTTTGAATATGATACGGCTTGGCTCAAAAGCAAACAGTCCTTTATTCTTGATTTCTTTAGATCAACTTCAAGCACGAAAATTGATGAGTCCGTGACCGCTACTGTTTCATCCCAATGATTCACTTTATATAAAATACTTATGTGCTTTGTGGTCTAGAAATTAGAGCTTTGCTACATGATTAAGTTTATCAAAGGATTCCATCAGGTAGCCGTATGGTTCACTTTGCTAGGAATAGCTGCTTTTGTGTATGATTTTGGTTTTTCTCAAACTGATTTGATACAGCAACTGATCGATGGTTTTTACTTTTTTGTATTAGGTGTCGGCATCATATCTACATCCATCAGGTATATAGTAAAGGTGAACCTGACTAAGCGAAAAGTTTTCATTTTCGATCTGCTATCAATCCTCTTTACGCTCTACATCTACTACATGTATCTGTTCGTAGGGCAACCATTCAAAACGGATTTAATCTTAGAAAATCCAGTATGGGTGGTCATCGCTGTTATCCTTTCGTTTGTTAGAGAATTTTCAGTAGTAAACCTTAACTATAAAAGGACGCTCTTAAATCCTGCTCAACTTTTTGTTGCCAGTTTTATGCTTATCACAATTGCTGGAACTTTTCTGCTCATGATGCCAAGGGCTACCCATACTGCAATCTCATTTGTAGATGCCTTATTCACTTCCACAAGCGCCGTTTGTGTAACAGGCTTAATTGTAGTTGACACAGGAAGTTATTTTACAGAATTTGGACAGGTCATTATCATAACGCTCATTCAAATAGGGGGCTTGGGTATTTTGACTTTTGCCAGTTACTTCGGTTATTTTTTTAAAGGAGGATCGTCCTACGAAAACCAATTGGCTATTAGTGATATGACTAACTCCAAAAAGATAGGAGAAGTATTTTCAACACTAAAATACGTCATACTCACAACACTTAGCATTGAATTAGCCTCAGGGATTTTGATATACGCTTTTCTCGATGCTGCCAACTTTCAGAGCCAATATCAGCAACTATTCTTTGCTACCTTCCATGCCATTTCAGCGTTTTGTAATGCAGGTTTTTCTACGCTACCGAATGGACTTTATGAAGAAGGATTCCGTTATAATTACCTCCTTCAAATTACCATCATCCTAACCTTTGTTCTAGGTGGACTGGGCTTCCCTATCGTATCCAATATCATCAACTTCTGGAAATACTGGATAAAAAAGCATTTTTCCGTCGGTAAAAATAAGGCGAATTTTAAACCGTGGGTATTAACCTTGAATAGTCGCATCACCTTAGTGACAACCTTTTCTATTACGGCTGTGGCTTTTATTGCCTTCTACTTGCTAGAGTATAATAATACATTAGCAGAACATGATGGATTTGGAAAAATAGTAACAGCACTCTTTGGAGCTACGACTCCAAGAACAGCAGGCTTCAATACCATTGATACCGGGTCAATGCTTTTTTCTACCACCATGATCGTTTTTCTTCTCATGTGGATTGGAGCTTCTCCTGCATCTACGGGAGGTGGTATTAAGACCAGCACCTTTGCTATTGCTACACTCAATATTCTCAGCCTTGCAAAGGGAAAAACAAGGATAGAAGTGTTTAAACGAGAAATTGCAGATATTTCCGTAAGAAGGGCATTCGCCACCATTTCCTTATCTCTGATCGTCATTGGGTTTGGCATCATGCTGATCTCGGTTTTTGATAGTGAAAAAAAACTGATCGATATAGGTTTTGAATGCTTTTCAGCGTATAGTACTGTTGGCTTGAGCAGAGGTGTAACCGCCGATTTTTCGACTATAAGCAAATTGATTCTTGTGGTGATCATGTTTGTAGGAAGGGTAAGCATGCTCACTATGGTAATGGCCATTTTCAAAAAGATAAAATTTAAGAATTATCGCTACCCAACAGAAGAAATAACGATTAACTAAAAGGAAAACGGGAAGACTACTCAAGCTTTAACCAATATGCAATTATGAAATAGCCATAAGCAGCCGTATACCAACCAAGCGTGAATGTTAAAAGCTAAAACGCTGGTTTTAAGGTTTACAGATGGCTGAGCTATTCCATATGACAACTAAAAATCAAATAACATACACATGAAATACATTATAGTAGGTCTTGGAAGCTTTGGTGCATCCCTATCTCAAAAACTCACTGCACAGGGAAATGAGGTAATTGGAATAGATACCAAAATGGAAAAGGTAGATCAGTATAAAGAGAAAATTTCGCACACCATTCGCATGGATGCAACCGAAGAATATACCGTTTCAGGCTTACCGCTAGATGATACAGATGTTGTGATCATTGCTATTGGAGAAGATGAAGGCTCTAACATTATGGCTACTGCGCTATTTAAAAACATGCAAGTGAAGAGGCTAATAAGTCGGGCCATTACCCCCCTACACGAAAAAGTATTGTTGGCAATTGGTGTGGATGAAATCGTACACCCAGAAGAAGAAACTGCAGAACGATGGGCAAAAAAACTTTGTCTCAACAATGTAATAGACTCCTTTGAGCTAAGTGACAAATTTAGCATTATTGAAGCTAGTGTGCCTGAGAAGTATGTCGGAATGACTATTCAAGAGATTGGTTTCAGAAATAAATACAATCTTCTGGTACTGACTACTATCAAAAATTCTGAGATAAGTAGCGATCTTGAAAAAATAAAAACAGAAAGAAAAGTTCAAGGTGTAGCCACACCGAATCTGCGTCTAGAAGAAACAGACACATTGGTTTTATACGGAGCAAAAAAGGACTTGCAGAACTTTCTTAAACAAAAAGGAAATGAATAATATGTACTTATTTCCACATGAACCATTATCAAATGCCCGGTATACTTAAAGCAGGATGATCCTATTACTATCGAAAAAAAATACAGCGAAGGCTTTGAGTGATCAATTATAAGATGGTAGCCATTTAGGCTGCACTTGTCCCGTTGGTTTATTCTTCGATTACTCCCCTCCTCCCCAAAAGACAAGAGCTGAATACCCGAGAAAGTCCAATCATGATTTTGCGTTTACCTTCCATACTCACCTTCTTATTATTCACCGGCGATGCTTAGAACCTTAGAGTGCTACGCTAACTGCAAGGATAGTACGAAATATAAAGATTCACTCAATATTAGTAAGCGTACTTTCCATAAGTAGGAAAGTGATCTGAAAGTTTCATTTTTCTATCTACTTGAAAATCCAAACACCGAATATCAGAACTAAAAAAATGGTGATCAATGCGTAGAAAGAATAAGAAACTATTAAAAGAAAAACCAAAACCAGTTCCAGCTTCTTCGAAAGAATTGGAAAATTGATCACGTAATTTCACATAGTTGTAACTATAGGGTGTTTCGTTGAAATCCCCACAGATAATATAAGGGTACGGACTATTGCGCGTATGGGCAATTAATGTATCCGTTTGCCAGGTATGATCCGAAGCACCCTTTTTTAGGCTTTTGACAAGCTGCTTGATTTTATTCCAATAGCCATTGGGATTCTTGAGCTCATCAACTTTTAGTTTCAGCGACTCAAGATGAACATTGTAAATCCTGATAGTGTCTTTCTCAATTAGAAGATCTATAAACATACCCGCATTGACCGAACCCTTAACTTTCCAAACTATACCTGAGTCCAGAATTGGATATTTGGAGAATATCGCCAAGCCTGAGTTAGTGTCGCTACCACGGAGATTAGCTGCATAAACAAAATGTTCATATCCCTCTTCTGCAATTTGGCTAGTCACGTCTAGTGCTTGCCGTCTTTTGTTGGTGCTGTATTCCTGAAAACACTTTATATCAGATGTATCCTCAGCAGCCCATTTGATCAAAGGTTTTGAAACTTTTGAATACGTATTCGGCTCCATGAATAAGTGTGCATTCACGCTGAGGACTGAAAATTCTTTTTGATTACTGACGTGACTATCCCCGATGCGAAAAGTCGATCTCAAAAAAGGGATACCACAAATGATGATGATGATTGGAAAAACCACTCGCCTCTTTTTAACAAAGGGTAAGATGATGACCAGTATAAATGAGACGATCAAGATCCCGGGTATGGCATAACTCAGAAAAATTGCTGGCCAAAAGAGTGTGGGCGGTATGTAAACACTGGTAAAACTCAAAACACCCAACAACACAAGTATCGACAGATACCACCTTTGTTTTACCTCTGTAATCATTGCCTTCAGCATATATCGCAAAGTAAAACCTTACAAAGCATTTGAAAGAAGCATTAAACAAATAAACTATTAATACATCCGATGTAAAAATCTTCAGGTAATATCACCTACTCAGATACTTCATGCTCCGAATGAACTTAAGTGAATAGGCGCTTTTTCAATTACCTGCCTTCAAACTGAAATTGCTTAACAATACTGCCATCATCCATTTCTCTAAAAATTGTCCATTCTGTTCATATTTGTACAACTACACACGCGAAAGGGACTGCCAAAGTATCGCTCTGTATCGATAAGCAACGCTGAATAGCTCTTAAAACTGACCAGTCTATATACATCCTTATTGAAATTACTACTTCATAAATTTACAATACAAACAGTTGTAACAAATAAATCAAGAATTTACTTAAGCCAACTAAACGTGATGTATAGCGTATGACATAGGAATCTGCTAGAAGTAACACTTCGATACAAAAAGCAATCCTAACAACCTCTTTAAACTCAATAAGTTCAATTTTTAATAAAACTATTATTATGAGAGAAACAACTACTTATTTTAAAAGTATTTTGACTCAAGTCTTAGTACTAATATCCCTATTATCTGTCCATATGACGCTCGCACAATCAGTGACGGGGTTGACTTTGGTAAATGCAGATGCTGACACCACGCTATTTTTATTAGCGGATGGAGATGTTATCAACTTTCAGGAACTCCCCACCACGAATTTGAATGTTGTAGCGAATACCACCGGAACGATAGGAAGTATATCTTTTCTTATCAACAATAATCCTTTCAGTGTAGAAAATGTCGCTCCTTACGCGTTGGCTGGAGATACTAATGGGAATTTCAAAACCTATACACCAACGCTCGGATCAACCCAATACAAAGCTGTAGCTTATTCTTCTACTGGAGGAAATGGCACCCTACTTGATTCAACTTCAGTAACAGTTACTTTTATAGATGAACCTGTAGAAATTTTAGTTACCGATGTTGAATTCACCAATTGCCCTACAACCGCTCTTACTGTAGGTGATGTAGTGGACTTGGATGTGCTCATTACTCCGTCCAATGCTACGAATCAGACCATTGCATTTACCGCCAGCGATGGCACTAGCGTCGATTATTTGAGTGGTGAATTCACCGCACAAGCTGCCGGAGTTATCACGGTAACGGCTACTAGCTTTAGCGATGGATCTGTGTTTGATGAATGTACGATCACTATTGCAGAAAATCAACCTACAGTAGATGCATACGCCACGATTCAGGCAGAAGACTTCTCAGCGCAGACGGGAATTCAAATAGCGGGTAATGGCAATAGAGTAGGATACATAAACAACAATGATTTCATCCGATTCGATAACGTAGAATTTGGTAGAGGACCTATTTCAGGAACTCTGGCCGGATCAAGTAATACATCAGGAGGAACCGTAGAATTCAGAACGGATGCCGTGAATGGCCCGCTATTGGCCACCGTCAACGTTACTAACACTGGCGGTTGGTCTACTTTCCAGGATTTTTCAATAAACGTACCTAATGCAGCAGATTATGAGAATGGGACCCTCTTCTTGGGTACAAAAAACCTCTTTCTAGTGTTCAAAGGAGGTAGTGGATATCTTTTTGATGTTGATCAATTTGTTTTTAACTCCTCAGAAATTCTGGTAACGGATGTCAGTTTTACGAATTGTCCTTCTGAACCACTGAATGTGGGAGACATCATAGATTTGGATGTTGTCATTACACCGTCCAATGCGGTAAATCAAAACGTCGCTTTTACTGCAAGTGATGGATCCAGTGTAGATTATTTAAGTGGTGAATTCACCGCATCTGCTCCAGGAGATATCACAGTGACGGTTACCAGTTTTAGTGATGGAAGTGTATTTGATCAATGTATCATTACTATTTCAGACACCATCCCTCCTGCTGCTCCTTCCGATCTTCAAGGACTGGCTCTTGCCCCAGGCGAGGTTCTTCTCAGTTGGGTAGATAACGCAACTAACGAGCAAGGCTTTGAAATAGAAAGAACCTTTGATGGTTATTCCACTAATCCTGACTGGAGCTTATTGGCGACTGTATCAAGCGATGATACCTTATTTATTGACTCAACAGTAGCTCTGGAGGAATATGCTTCCTACAGAGTGCGTGCCATCAATAGCGTGGGTAACTCATCGTTTTCTAATACCATTCAAGTTGGCAACCAGCCGATACCCCCTACGAATTTCAGGGCGGATAGCGTCTCTCAAACGTCGATTACGCTTGCATGGGATCAATCTCCATATGGCAATGACTATTTGATTGAGTTTACAAATGATCTTGACAGTGCCTTCTCCTATTTTGATGCACTCTATTATGGATACGAAGAACTGGAATATACTGGCTTAGAAACTGGTCAAACCTACTTTTTTAGAATCAGAGTCAACTTCGATGGATTTCCATCTGAATGGAGCGACACACTGAGCGTCACGACACTTAGTGATCTTTCTGCATTACCAGTAGTACTCCGAATTAATGCTGGAGGACCAACCATCAGTTACGGTGATTCCACTTTTATAGCAGATGAATATTTTGCTGGAAACGGAAAGCCCTATACCAATAATAATATCACCGATATTTTGGGATCATCTCAAGACGATATTTACAAAAGTGAGCGTAGCACCAATGCCAGCCTACAATCATTCAGTTATAACATACCCGTCACCAATGATGAGTATAGCATCAACCTTCATTTCGCTGAAATTTACTTTGGTGCTACTGGAGGTGGCTCTGGAGGTACTGGCAAAAGAGTATTTAACGTCACAATAGAAGGGGAAACAGTTTTAACAGACTTTGACATCAACGGGGAAGTGAGCCCGATGACTTCACTTATCAAAACTTATACTACCACAGTATCTGACCAAGAACTTAATATTAGCTTTAGCGCGACCGTCAATCAGCCGAAAGTATCTGCAATTGAAGTGTATGGTGATGGTAGTTTGATCATTGAGCCGGATAGCTGTACCTGGAATACTTTGGCTAATTCTTCATTGAGCAAAGTAGAAGCTCAAAGTGTCAAGGTGAATGATAAAATGTATGTTTTAGCGGGTTTTCTATCAGGTCTACAAATCACAGCGGCAACAGAGATCTATGATGCTACTACAGATACTTGGTCATCAGGGGCGCCTATGCCTACAGCCGTTACACATATGGGCGCAGTGGCCGTAGGAAATGAGATATGGGTTTTGGCAGGTTTTGTCGGGAATCATCCGGGTGTAGCCACAGATTTAGTTCAGATTTATAATACGGTGACGGACACATGGTCAGTAGGGCCTACACTGCCCAACCCCCGAGGATCGGCTGCAGCGGCTTACAGCGAAGGTAAGATCCATTTTTTTGGAGGATTACTTCCTGATCGTGTGACCGATGTGGGGGAACATTATATTTTGGATGTTAATAATCAGGCCGCAGGATGGCAGGCAGCTGCACCTATGCCTGCACCTAGGAATCATCTAAGCGGAGCGGCTGTCAATGGTAAAATTTATGCCATAGGCGGTCAATTTGGTCACGATAGTGGCGTACAAGATCAATCATTTTTGCATGTGTATGATCCCTCGACCAATGCATGGACGCAACTAACTAATCTGCCTTCTGCACGCTCACATTTTGAGCCGGGAACGATTGTACACAATGATAAAATAATCATTGTTGGAGGAAGAAGAGGAGGATTTTTCTTTGACGATGTAACGGAATATGATCCTGCAACTAATCAGTGGACTGAGCGATGCGAATTACCGACCAATCTATTGGCACCAGCGGCTAAAGTCTTTGGAGATCGCTTAATAGTAGCTAATGGAGGTGAGAACGGCACATGCTGCCCTACAAACGAAACCATTTCTATTGCAATAGAGCCAGAAGAAGAATTTAGTGATCCACTCGTCTCTGGAGAGCTGAAGAAATGGCATAAGGTTACTGTGTCTTTTCAGGGGCCAGAACTTAGCGAGACTTCAATAGATAATCCTTTTACCGACTATAGATTGAATGTAACTTTTACCAATGGTAGCAAGTCTTACACTGTACCTGGATTTTATGCTGCCAATGGAAATGCAGCGAACACTTCAGCATCTACTGGCAATATCTGGCAGGTTCATTTCAGCCCTGACGAAGTGGGTACTTGGACATATACAGCTTCTTTCCGAACAGCAGACGATATCGCCATTGCGACAAGCCCTACAGCAGGCACAGCTGTTGCCTTTGATGGAGCTACGGGATCTTTTAATATCACAGCTTCGGATAAAACCGGAAGAGATTTTAGAAACACAGGTCGATTGGAATATGTAGGTGAACATTATCTCAGGTTTGCAGAATCGGGAGAATACTTCTTCAAGGTAGGTGCGGACGCACCAGAAAACACCTTCGCGTATGAAGATTTTGACGCTACGCCTAATAAATCTGGAAGAAGAAAAAGCTGGTCGCTACATGCGGGTGATTTTGATTTGGCGGATGCCAATACCTATACCTGGGGCGCATTGCAAGGTGATGGAGCACGAGCGGATGGACGTGAGCTACTAGGTGCATTAAAATATCTGGCTGATCAGGGAATGAACGTGTTTTCTTTCCTCACCTTCAGCCTTGATGGTGATGATGACAATGTATATCCGCATCTACAAATTTCCAGCGATGCTACCAGTTGGAACAATGTGCACCATGATCGCTTTGATGTATCGAAACTTGCTCAATGGGAAAGTATATTAGAATATGCGGATAAGAAGGGTATCTATATTCATTTTAAAACGCAAGAAACTGAGAACGACCAGCTGATGGATGGTGGACAGCTTGGGCGAGAGCGCAAACTGTATTACCGCGAGCTTATTGCAAGATTTGGACATCACTTAGCCTTGAATTGGAATCTTGGTGAGGAGAATGATATTTGGAATGAACTAAGCGATCCGAATAATGATATTGTAAAGTCATACGCTCAGTACATTAGCGATTTAGATCCTTACAACCATAATATTGTGATCCATACCTACCCTGGTGATCAGGATGAAGTATATGATCCATTGCTAGGGTCAGGATCGGAGCTGACCGGAGCTTCTGTTCAATCAGGAATAAATAGTATTCATAATGATGTCAAAAGATGGGTAATAGACTCAAGAAATGCTGGTAAGAAATGGGTAGTGGCCAACGATGAACAAGGTGGAGCCAATAGTGGTGTGGCTGTAGATGCCTCCTACCCTGATAGCCAACTACCTGAAGCAAGAAGCGTCAGTGACAATAGAGAGGCTGTTCGTCATCGAGTACTTTGGGGCACTATGCTCGCAGGTGGTGCAGGAGTAGAATACTATTATGGCTATCAGACTGGATGTGACGATCTGGACTGTCAGGATCACAGAACCCGTCAGACTAAATGGAATGATGCCAAAATAGCTTTGGATTTTTTCAACTCCTATCTGAGATCGCATGTTACACAAATGGTTAGCAATGATGGATTGACTAATAGTACCAGTGATTATGTTTTTGCGCAAGAAGGTGAGATATATGCCATCTATCTGCCTTCTGGCGGCACTACCAACCTCAATCTTGGTGGTCAGTCAGGAAACTATCAAGTAGCATGGTACAATCCTAGAAATGGAGGAGCACTACAGGACGGATCTGTCGCTTCAGTTTCTGGAGGTAGTACTACTTCGATAGGCTTGCCACCATCAGATACTACAAATGATTGGGTTGCCTTGATTACTAAAGAAGATACTACACCTTTAAGAGTATTGGTATACCATGAAACATCAGGATTCAGACATGGGTCTATTGGTGCTGGTATTCAGATGGTAGAAGATTTTGGGTCATCTAATGGTTGGACAGTAGAATCTTCTCAAAGCAGTAATATTTTCACTACAGCAAATCTTGCTACAGCTGATGTGGTAATCTGGATGAATACCTCAGGAGATGGTCTCTTAACTGCGTCGGAACAAGCGGCCTTTGAAAGTTATATCCAAAATGGAGGTGGGTTTGTAGGTGTGCATGCCGCGACAGATACTTACCGAAACGGCAGCTGGCCATGGTACAATGAATTAGTAGGTGCTATCGTGCAAACTAGCCCGAACCATACGAGTAATAATTACAATGCTACTATGGATGTGGTAGGAAGTCATCCTGCGGTTTCTCATCTAGGTACTGAGTGGAACAAATCCGAGGAGTACTATTATTGGGAGCTCAATGGAGGTTTTCTTTTTAGTGGAAATATTGATTTGCTACAAGTTCGATCCACTGGAGGCCAAAGTTATGATGCTCCACGACCGATTACCTGGTACAAAGAGTATGATGGTGGAAGATCTTTCTATACTGCTTTAGGTCATAATGCAGCCGATTATAGCGCTAATAGTAATTTCATTACGATGATGGAGCAGGCCATTTTGTGGGCTGGAGGTGAGATAAACAACCCATCCGCCAGATCAGCTCATGCCAAGTTATTAGGTGCGGAAGATGAACTGAGTGAATTAAGTATTTATCCGAATCCAGTGGAGGGATTACTGACTATTCAGCTAGGCAAATTAAGTTCTGCTACTGTCCAACTTATGGATATAAGTGGTAGAACAATTCAGCAAATAGATGCAGCACATGGTGAAGTGCGAATTGATATGAGTACCATGGAAAATGGTCTGTATTTGCTTGAGATAGATTCTGATGGAATTACTAAGCGAATAAAGATTCTAAAGAAATAATATAATCCAAATGTCTAGTCCTTGAATTTCTCTATAGTTTAAGGGCTAGACATTTTTTAACTATTCAGAGCTTAAAACTAGTAATCAGAGTTTTGTCATGATTTTTGCGAAAAAAGAAAAAATAATGCCAAAACCAGCATGTCCCTACTCAATACCACTATTGATATTTCACACCTTCGGTGCTTGAAAGCACCTTTTAGGACTGTGGACAGTTACGTCATTTTTATGATTTGATTTTCATTGTATAATCTCATTTCTCCTGCTTAATGCTTTTCATTAGTATATTTCAAGCTGCCCTACCCGATCTTAACGTTTCTGGAATTTGGATTGAAGATGATAAGACTGTAGCCAAAGGAATGCAAACAGATAATTCATTGTCATTTAACTGGATCGTTGGTGTTGACCTAAAAAATAAAAAAGGGTCACACCCCTGATGCGACCCTTTTCTTAATAATGAATAAAACAAACCGAATTTTAAACCCAGATTTGTCATTAGAACTTTGTGATGAGAGCTTAAATCGTAATAAATCAGGAAGTTTTATGAAAGAGGCATAGCACCGCTATGGTGATTGAATAAAACTTAGCGAAGCGACTGATTTGAAGCGATTTAAGCTCGGAATACCAGCCTGTCAGCTGACAGGGATTTTCTAATGACAATTATGGGTTAAACGGTCATTTGCTCTTCATGTACACCCTCGGCAAATTCTTCTATCATCTTGTCAATGAAGGCCGGAATGTCATCTGGATTTCTGCTGGTTACCAGCCCACTGTCTACTACCACTTCTTCATCAACCCAATTTGCCCCCGCATTGATTAAGTCTGTTTTGATCGAATTGAATGAAGTCAAGGTTCTACCTTTGATCGCTCCTGTTTCTATCAGCAGCTGTGGCGCGTGACATATAGCTGCTACTGGCTTTCCAGACTCAAAAAATGATTTGATAAAGTTCACAGCTGCCTCGCTCCTTCTTAGTTTATCAGGGTTTATCACGCCCCCAGGTAATAGAAGCGCATCATAATCCGACTCAGATGCATCTGCCAGTTTCTTATCTACACCGTAGGTATCACCCCAGTCAGTGCTATCCCAAGCTTTCACTTCTGTAGCATCAGGTGCGATGACGTGTACTTTAGCTCCAGCGTCTTCCAAAGCTTTTTTCGGCTTTGTAAATTCCACTTCTTCAAAACCATCCGTTACAAGAATTGCTATTTTTTTGCTATTTAAATTTTCCATGTCAATATTATTTTTCTTAAAAAAATCTATCTCACATAGAGAAAAAATGATGCCGATCCCATTTAAAGGCATTAAGTCAACGCTCGTTCTCGAAAACGTGAAAAAGACTTTACACTGTGTTGACTTGATTGCACATAGTAAAATCTGCTTCAATGATTTTGTGCATGACCTGCCCGATGAATTGTGAAAATGACTTGAGACAAAGAAAGGCGAGTGCCGCTCTTCAGGCATTTTTTCATAATCAAGTCATACCCGAAGGGTATCTCCAAGTAACGGATAAGTAAAATGAGCTCCCATCCTTTCTCAGCAGTGATGGCACATCTCCCAACCTCCATGGTCACTTCGACAGACTCAGGATGACCTTGGCGGTTTTCCTATAAATAGGTTTCGCTGGCAAAACAAAACCCTAAGTGGTGAGGACTCCATGTCTTCATCTCTTTTTTTATAATTAGGCATGAAACATGCGTGCGTGGCCATTCCTACGGCGCAGGATGCATGAATCACGGGTGCGTGGGCTTTCCTGCGGCTCGGGAAAGGTGAAATGTGGACGCTTGGTGGTGGTTGGCAGTACAAATGAGATTGGAAGGGGGCAAATCACTGGCACACAAAACTGAAATGGTGGCATATTTCGAAGTGTAATATCCAGCTTCCAAAGTTTATAGAAAGCAGTGCGCCTGCCTGCCGGCATAGGCACGTTCTGAAGTGAAAAACTCCCCGAGCTGAAGTTTCCAAATAGCACTATACTTTCTCGGCGGCTGACGCAGGGTCAAGTCCCAATGCAGCTTGCAGAAAGCATGTAAGCACATACCTTCATACAGTTTGTTACCAGTCTATTGATGGTTGTATTCCACAAACATTGCTTCAATTGAGCTATATGTGTGAAACCCTTGTTTCAGCTTATTCACTATTGATTGATGATCTTTGAAATATTGAACAAAGAAATTTCTAAACGCCCCTTCATTCGATTCAATGAATGGAACGGGCGAGTTGATACCAGCATAACCCATTGCATGAGGACTCGAAGGATCTTCATGTGATTGGATAACTGACTCTGATTTGCTGTCGAGTTCATAAAACTCCATTTCACTCTGCTTTTTGAAATAGTATTTACCACCAAAAACATTAGCATAGTATAAGGTCACTTGTCCTGATGTGATTAATTGTCCGAAAAAAGTGCTGTCAGAAGTGCTTAATTTGAAACTTTTATAGAAGTCTTCTCCTTTTTTATATCCTACAATTTCTTTTGCAGTTAGTCGAGTCATTTCATCCTCAGAAATTACTTCAGCAAAAGTCAAGTTATTTTTCTTGTCAATTCTTTTTTTCTGAGCCACTGAAAATTTTACTTCAACTGTATCCCTTGAATTAGTAATTATATATCCTCCGATTGTTGATTGAGCTTCAACCAGAGTAAACGAAAAGGTTACTAAAACGAATATCATTAATCTAATCTGTGTCATTGTTAGAATTGACTTATAACGTCCAACTATTATCCGTAAGCTGGACTTGTTAAATATCTATAAAAGTATCTTATGGCGACCGCCTTTGCAAATAGCTCAGTTAGCTTATGGATGATAGTTTGTTATGCATCGTGTTTTACAACAACTTTTGCGCCGTAATCAGTTACATTGGTGATTGAGTAACCCTTGCAATTACTGTTTAGGACTTGCACAAATTTATCTTTTAAGTCTTTCCTCGCGTCATTCATTGGGTTGGCAGTATTTTTTGATTCATGCATTTCTAAAATCATCGTTCGACTGTTAAACTTCAATACCACTGAATCTAAATCCGTCACTATTCTTTTACTAGGTGGCTTTGAGTAATCATAAATGGTGATTCTGGCCAAACAGGATATTACTATGCCGTCAAATTTTCTTTTTACTGATCTAAGCAATTGACTAAGCTCATGTTTTCTGTCATCATCCTCTGAATTTTTTATAGCTTCTTCAATGTCATTTGTTAAGAAATCCATTTCGTCACTCAATTTCACGCCAAAGTATTTGTACTCCTTGGCTATGTGATGATCCATGTCAAAATAAAAGTTTTCCTTAAAATGAAAGTTTAATACAGCCCAGAGAATTTCCTTATATGCCGGTACATTCTTGTTTTGAATTAATTCCCAAGCTTCATTAAAGATCGACTCATTCACTGGGGTTAAAACTTGTTCTCGCTGCTGTTCATTAAGATTTAAGCTTTCAAGTCCTTTATCAAAACTTTGTAAAACTGACTTTTTCTCTTCTGCAAGATCTTTAACAGTTTGGGTCATATGATCATTGAGAATCCCAAGAATGTTTGTTAAAAATCTAGGAAACTGTTTTAGTTCAAATTCATTTTTATGGACGAAAAAATCCATTATTTGAATTGCGGATATTGGGTTGTAGTCTAATGAAGCTTCAACATTACTGGTGCCACGATTTACGGTTAAAGCAAGACGCAAATTTTCCTTTAGATGACTTAATTTGAGGTCCGTGGTTGTTCTTAAAAAATGACGAAGGTTGCAGACTTTAGGATTTGCAAGACCTTCTTTAATAGCCTTTTCAATATGTTCACTGTAATCAGTGGTATTGATGCTTTGGATTGCATCAATCTCATATGAACGTTGATATTTTTGACTTTCCGGATGAAGATATAAAGAGTCAATCAACAGTGATAAAGCAGGATGAAATAATTCGCTGGCTTGAGTTTGTTGAAATCTGTTCTCATAAAAATCAAACGACAAAACAGTAGATAGGATATCAAATGTTATCGGAAGTGAGGAGTTTCGTGAATCCAATGAGATTATTGCTAAATCTCGAATGTTTTTATGGATCATCTTAAGTTGCTCAACTTTCAATCGATTTACTGTAAGACTTATCTCGGATGAATCTAGCAGCAGGATTTTGTAGATGTCTAATATTTCATTTTGAACTGCTAACTTTCTCTTAAGGCATTTGTAGACTCTCCTTATTGACAGTATATGATGGAAACTTACATAATCAAATGAATCAATGGTCTTACCTGCCCATACCTTCAACTCTTCATCCTTAATACTATTTAGAAGGTAGGATTTTAAGCCTTTTCTGTTTATTGCCTTTAGTAGAAGAGCCTTTTCATCGCCGATGGTGTTCTTACAATGTCCAAAATTTGAAAGGAGAAACCATGATTTGATAATATCATTTCCACTGTATTCTTTCCCATTGATTTTGATGTTTCCTTGTGCACTGCTAGTTCCCTTAAAAGTGTTGTCAGCGAGCTCTGAAATTACACATTGAAGAATCAGATATTCATATCTGGTATGATTAACACCAGAGAAAGCTTCAGAAATTAAACCTAAATGGGGGATTCCCTTTTGACGTTCAACCTCTTTTTCATTCAGGTAGAGATCAAATATTTGAGTTGAGACCTTTTGGAAGTTGACGGATACCTTGCCTAATATGCTTATGTTTTCGTCAATTCTCCTTTCTTCCATGTCGAGTTAAATTCGCACCGTGATGCATAACACCCCAACATAGCCAATGCACTATATTCAGGTTATAGCATTTTATTTTCAATTTGTTAATAGCCAAAGCTTTAGCCAAGTATAGTCGTTTATAAACGATGGGCACGCCTAGTGGCACACGGATAATGAGACCTCACTCGCTCTGCCTTTGCGCCCTCAAAATAGTCAAAAAATGCTAAGAAGCGGTGGGGAAATGACGGAGGTGAGAAGTTTTTATTTCGCGCGGTAAGCATAAAAATGATTAGGAAGCGCAATCGCGGTGAGATAGCCGCCTTCTGGCATTCTAAATCTCAACAAAGACCTCCTGACACCAACCAGATTGCCCCCATCAATACACCAACACATCCCACTTATTATCAAGGCACATCCACAAACAGCTCTACAATAGATTCTAATGGTTGAGGAATGGTGCTGGACACAAATCCACTCAACACGGAATTGCCCATGTGATTGAATATTGACTTACTTCTATTTCTTTCCACTTCTATATACCCCTCTCGGTAGCTGTTGAACAATCTGCCGGGATTATTTGATTTTATAAGTAGATGATTCAGCGACCAGTTGGCAGCTTTTAACCAAATACCTGGGTTGCCGGGATCATCTTTATTCAGTAGCCTAAAACTTAGGTCGTTATAAAAGAATCGCATCATGCCTGATGAGTTATATTTGTTTGCTGTCACCGAAAAATCAATTTTTTCGATCTCCCCACTTTCCATTTTCACAAAAAGAAGATTTGTAAATAAAGGATTAAGCGCCTCGAACCTCATCTGATCCAGATAACCATTGTAGGTATATAAATCATCAGGATGATTCATGTGAAAAACAAAATCCAGTGTCAATTTGCTCTCGTTCAGAAAACTGGTAGATCCATGTACAGTCATTTCATCATTGAGCGCATATACCAATGAGTCATTGGTAATATTAAGAATCTCAAAATCAGTGTTGGTCAAAGTTGTCACTCCCAAGCCTGAGCCCTCTTCAGATACTTCGGAATAAATGATCACTCCATTTTGCAACTGAAAGGTATCCAACTGAATAGGTATGGGTAAATCTTTTACAAATTGCTGAACTGTTTTTGGATTTCTGCTGGGATTTTGCTCTACACGACTGTCTCTGTACACCGAACCATGCAATTCATTAATCAGAAGTTTTTCCACAATATAATTTTGATGATCAAAAAATTCATCAAAACGAATGCCATCAAGATTTATATCTCCTACACTCACATCAAACCGATTGTTTGCATATTCCAGCTTATCAGCATATTCGTCAATCAAGAAAAGGGGCTCAAAATGCACGCTATCAATATGGATATACTGTTTTGATAGGGAGGCGTGAAGGCGGTCAACCCGCAATTCATGCAGACTGTCAGGCATCACAAAGTTGTAATCCTTAAGCAGCAAGTCTATATCGTCTACCAGAAATAAATCCGTAAGGTCATACGCATCCAGATCTCCGAGCTGCAAATTTTCGATCAGTAAGGATAAATAATCCAGTTTCTGACTTGACCTGATACTGTCCTCTTTTAGGATTTCAAATAAAAATTGTGCCTCTTCAATCCTGAAAGCATCTATTTTGAATAGATCAACATATTTATTTATCTGGTTTTGTACGGATTTATTTAGCGTTTCGGGATTGTTATTTTGTTTTTCGGCGCTATCCTTCTCTCCTCTCGCTTTCTGCTTCTCCCCCGATCGCTCATTCAGTGTATCCACCCTATGCTGGTAGCGGACGACTTTCTTGTCTTGGATAATAGCCACCTCTGGCGCAGACAATAATATTTCTCCAAATAAATAAGAATCGGTGTTGTAGGCCCTAATAAGGTCGAAATCTTTAATGCTGAATTGATCCGTGGAGATTTCAAATAAGTTGCCATATGCATTTTCTATCTCATTTTCTACTCTGTAGTGATGCAGCGCATAGTCTGGACTAAGTTGAAAGAATTTCGCTGTTAAGTTTTTGCGTTTAGAACCGTAGAATAAGCTGTCTAGCGTGACGGTATAAATGCTGTCAGGCGACTGAAATTTATAATTGGTGGCCTTAAGCATAATATTTTCAACGGGAATAAAGTGCTCAGTTTCTCGAAGCGTTTCAGGCCGCAGATCCAACTGCGTTATGTCAACAGAAAATCCTTGAAGTTTTTGGTAATTAGTAACCTCGTTGAGCCGCTGCGCATAGTCGGCTTCTCCACCTACTACCTTTATTGATGCCACAGTAACGGGATTGACCCAATTGAATAATGCTTCGGCGGACATACCCTGAGCCTTCTGATCGATATCAGACGAGGCTTTATTCCCTCTTGCTTCTCTGCTCACAAAAACGTAGGGATGCTGTATTAATATTTCATCAATTTCCAGTTTTCCTTTATTGAAAGCTTCTAGGAGGTTGAGGTGAGATACAGATAAGTTTTTCCCTAGAATAATCGTCGAGTCAATTCCCCCCTCCACACGCTCAGCGTATGATTTAAATACAACATCCCTGATACCCAAAAACTCCTTGTCGGTAGTATATGTTAAAGGCCCCACGCCAACGGATTTTGAATGGTCAGCATTGTGGTATTGGTAGCGCTGAAGCTCAAAGTTTATTTCTTGTATAGGAGCTTGCTTCGTGTTCTGACGAGCCATGATAGAGTCAAAATGAAACCCCTTGACACGTAATTTCCCTTGTTCTACATGATGAAGCTTATGTGTTTTGCGTTCTGAAGCATACTGACTAAAATCCACATTTGCCACCCATAATTCATCAATGCTCAGCTCCTTTACATAAAAGGAAAAGCCTTTGTACATAGACTCAGGGGAAAATCCACCGCTGGAAGAGGTTTTTTCGAATGCTTTGATGATGGAGGTGGTAGCATTAGGAATGGCTATTTTCTCAATGGTCAGATTAGAGTGCTCAAAAGCACGGATCATATCAATACCCTCAAATACAATTTCAGGAATCTGAATTTCCATCAGTTGTGCACTTGCCTTGTTCTCCTTAATGTCGGGTATGAGGGACAAATCCGCTAGCTTCAGGAGGTCTTCCTTCGTTCGCATCTCCATCCGAGCCAGTTTAAAAGTATGCGGATTGTTCTCTGGGGTGAGAATGTAATTTTCTATGGTCAAATCCAAATCCTGTAATGCAAGATTATTCCTTCCGTCAAAAACACTGAGGGAATCGAAAACAACATCTTCAATCAATAAATCCACATGCTCTATTTTTTGAACCAATACATCCCTATTTTCTCTGGAATACATACTCACTGCGCTCCGATCAATATTTAAGTGATCTATTTTGGTTGTTTCAAATAATTTGGACAGCCCCCGATAAACATCATATACCGTAATATCCAGATCAGGAATTTCCAGAAGTTCCACATAGGTATCGTCTATCAATAGCTCTTTTAGCACCAGTTCCTTCGTCTTTAAAGCCGTCAAAGGTCAAGGCCAACTAACTTAAAAAGAGGCACTCGAATTTCCGGTGCTATCATGGGACCCGACATTTTAGTATGATCTCCAATTGCCGAGAAAGCTTTGATAGTTAACTCTTGCTCCGCCATGGAGTATTCAAAGAGATCAAAGTAAAAGTCGTATGACTCATTGGCTGTTGCGAAGGACTGGTTTTCTAAACTGATATAGAAGTCATCCAGATCAATCATTTTTCTAAAGTCTTTTGCATCGAAAGAATCAGCCTTTAAATCACTCATCCGCAAATTCAGTTGAGGTATTTGATAAACAGCATCCGAAGGTTTGTTGTACTGATAGTAGGAGATTTTAGCATCCTTTAAATTGAAATTACCGATTCCTATGGAAGTAACAATTTCACTTATATCCGTCTGTTTCTTGTTTTTCTTTTGCGGTACATCACTGTCGTGGATTACTTTAGCCTCAGGACTATCTATTAAGATAGAAGATATATTGATAGTGGAATTCAGCAGATAGGCCAGTGCTTTAATGCCCGAAATCTCCAATTCTTTGGTTTTGATACTCAAAAGAAATGGGGTTGCCTCCCCGTTTTCTCTCTGTTTTTTATGTATAGCTGAGTCAAATTTTAGATGTGCGTTATTCAGCCGAACTGTGCGGGTGATAAGATTGATATCCAAATCGTCAAAATCTAAATCATAGAGCCCCTGAGATTTTTTACTGACTTGTTTCTTCAGCATCCGTTCAGCATACGGCTCCAGCACTGTCAGCAGAAGTATACTTATTATTAAAATCAGGCCTAGAATGGCGGTGACGACTATTCCTAAGACTTTTAATATTTTGCTCTTTGTACTTCTCTTTTCTGATGAAGTCATTTATTATGTATAAATATTATGTATTAAAATGAGGGGGCTTTTAAGGATATCATTGTTTACGCAGCAAACGCCTCAAGGATGCTTATCACGGCTATTTTCGCTCGAAAACCGTAAGTTCTGCTTCCTGTCTATTACTAGTAGTTCTGCCATCTGGTTGATTCCGAGTCGGATGTGTTGGCATCAAAAAGTAGCGCTATTACAAATACGGTGAGAATGTCTAACAATTTCCCCATCCCTTTCTCCCATCTGTGCGTACAAAGACTTTGGAGCGCCAATAGTCAAGTAGGTATTCCAATTTGTATCCTTTATTATTGAATCTAAAAACTAAAGAATGGCATCAGGATTTTTCGCATTGCTAGACGATATAGCCACCCTTATGGACGATGTGGGTGTTATGACCAAAGTTGCCGCTAAGAAAACAGCGGGTCTATTAGGAGATGATTTGGCAGTAAATGCTGAAAAAGCCTCAGGTTTTGTTTCTGATCGGGAAATACCTGTTTTGTGGGCTATCACCAAAGGTTCGCTCCTCAATAAAGCCATAATCCTTCCTTTTGCCTTTTTACTCAGCGCATTTGTTCCTGTAAGCATTCCTATTATTTTGGTAATTGGTGGGTTGTATCTGGCTTATGAAGCTGCGGAGAAAATCTTTGAATATTTTGTGCCGCATACTCCACATAAAAAAGTGCAGGTAGTTGGAGAATTATCCGAGGAACAGATTCTTTTATTAGAAAAAGAGAAAGTTAAGTCTGCCATCGTTACAGATTTTATCCTATCAGTAGAAATTATCATCATTGCATTGGGCTCGGTAGTAGGAATGCCACTGCTTCCTCAAATTGTCGTAGTAGCGGCCATCGCTTTGCTGGCTACCGTGGGAGTGTATGGAGTCGTCGCTTTGATTGTCAGGATGGATGAGTTTGGGTACAAGCTAATAGCGATCAACGAACGTAAGAATAGTTTTTCCGACCGTATAGGAAAGCTATTAGTAGCCGCACTACCCAAGGTTATAAAAACGCTCAACTTTATTGGAACAATCGCCCTAATTATGGTTTCAGGTGGGATTTTCGCTCATTATATTCCTTTTGTTCACCATCTATTTCCAAGCTGGCCATCTATTGCTCGCGAAGTATTGGCTGGCTTGGTGATAGGATTTCTGGCATTTGGGATAATTTTTCCTATTAAGAAAATCTGGAAGTCAAAGAAAAAGAGCGAAGTACACTAATACCTTTAGAGGTATGTTGTAAATAAGTGAACTACTGCTCAAAATGTAGATTTTTTTGAACAAATTGTGCCCGTTTACCCATTGCATCCCCTAATTAAAATCAACATGAAAGTAACGAACCCAATCACCCAAATGTTAATGGCGCTCTTTATTATGAGCACAATGAATTTCTGCTCACCCCCTTCTGAAAAAAAGGAGGATGCCGAACAAGTTTTCAAGATCACTTCCCTTGACGATCCTGATCTATTTGGTTCGAAGATCGTGAAACTGGAGAATAGCGTATTCAGTGCGGAAATGCGATTAAATGGCCCTCATCATACGGAAAAGGGCTATACAGATGGGTACTATTATTGGCACAACATCAGAAATTTCGTTTTCAAAAAACACAATATAGATCAGGCGCTTGGCTATGGTGCTGGTATTGATTGCAATCATTTTCGAGGAAATTGTTTCAAAACTGAAATGGTTCAAGATGACGAGGAGCAAAAAACGATACGCCTTTATTACCATTCTACCCCAAAGTATATCCTGTCCGAGGCAGACTTAGACACGACTACCTCAATCATCGTCTCTGAGTACACCATATACCCAAACAGTCCCGTCATAAAAGTCAAATACGTGAACTACTCCGAAAACAGTGGGTGGGCCAATATATTCGACATTGGTGCTCCCGGGGGTATCAAGGAACAATACAAAGCCAAAACGAAAGTGTATGGTCAAGATGGGCTAGCAGAAGGTCTTGTATATCATGAAGAGGCCTTGTGGCAAGGGTTTGAGATGCACGAGAAAGGTCATGTAGAGGACGCGCCTGATGGCGGATCTTTATCTTACAAAGACAACCTTATCATGGTCGTTGGAAACCCTGAAAATGGAATAGGATTCGGTCGGGTCATGCCTATTTTCAAACCGGATGTTCAGGGAGGCGTACAAATCTTCAAACTCCTTTGGGATCAAGGATTTGAAGTTTTCCCTTCTACCCACTATACTCCTAAGGCTCAACAAAAATCTTTTCAAGGTTATATATTCCTATTCGACGGTGGATTGGATCAAGGCATTGAAAGAGGAAAAGCCATTGCCGATGGAGACTTGCTATTGACGCGACAGTAATAGTTTCATACAAATGAATCTATCTGGCCAACTCTTAGCGTGAAATAATCTGATCGTGAAAACAAACTAAGCAGTAAGCTTCTTATCAGGACTTGGAACGAACCTTCGGTAAGCTAATTTCCCCATACCTGTAATGACCGATATAGCCAAAGTCCATACGAACGCATCCTTAACTGGAGTAGTATAATCAGATGGGTCTTTTGGCGCAGGAGTGCCTTGTATCTTTTCCCAGATTTTTTCCAATATGATTTTTAGCACAAACCCAGTCAATATGGAGCCTGCAGCATAAAGTAAATTTTTCATAGGTTTTTATATTTAGTTGTCTAAATAAAGTCAAATCAGTGTTAGTGCTTCATTAACTTTTTTGTTGTCAATATTGTTTTCTAATTATCCAATAGTGATGCCACACTTATAAAACCTTGTCATAAGCGAGTTAGCACGAAAAACCATAGAGTAAGTGGGTTAAAGAAACCTCAGATAGGTAATAAAATCCCCACATTCACCACAGCGTAAAATTCATAACAACTCTTCTCTAAAACTGGTGAATTAGGCCATACAGCACTAAATTCAAAGCAAAAAAGTGAAAAATGATCACAATAACAATTGAAGATACAATGTCTAAATATTTTCATTCCAACCAATCTTGTTGCAAAATTCACCGTTTAAATCGCTTAAATCAATGAGATCAATCTCATTGATTTTCAACAACCAATAATACCAGAAGGATGAACTACATTACTCATTTGATATTGCCCAAAAAATCCCCTTCTGTACTTGTGTGGGCACTGGTTTATATTTTAGCTATTTGGATCATTGATGCCAAAACCTACAGGCCATCCTCGCTGGAATACATCAACGATTCTATCACGACTGTTTCCTCAATAGAAGGTCATAGTTTTGATCGCTGCATCCCGAATACTGTATCTATCAATGTTGTTAGCACGGGCATTAATCATTCAGATTCAGCACATTATCCCTTGTCCCTATTTCGCTCTGGCGAATTACTCGATCGATTCTATTTTTATCAGCGCCACTATGTCGTTTTTCAATCGCTGATACAGACTAGAGCAAAAAGTCTTCTCTATCCCTTCCACACCTTTTTCTAATCCATTGTCCCTCATCTTTTGGCCCTATTTTGCATCAAGGCCACACTTTTTTGATCGTGAGATAAATGAACATCTCGTGATTGATTCCTAATCATTAAAAACTATTCACAATGGATTTAAATACAATTTTAATAGGATTGACTGCAATTGCTATATGCATTGCGCCCTTCATTTTATCAAGCAGAGGTCAGAAGGAAAAAGGAGAAAGAAATGCTTCAATCTCTCAAACAGATGGCCCAAAGCAATGATTGTGAAGTTGGAGAATTTGAACTCGGTACAGAATTCGCAATTGGTATGACCTCAAACGAACGTTTTGTGTTCTTTCACAAAAAGATAAATGACATGGAAACCAATCTGCAAGTAGCTTTAGCAGAAATTGAAAACTGCTCCATTCACGCAGTAAAAAGAAATGTACAAAGCAAAGAGGGTAACGAAACTGTTATAGACAAGCTGGACTTACACTTCAAACTGAAAAATCTGAAGAATGAAATCATAAAGTTTGAATTTTACAATTCGAAAGATCATTTCATGCTTAATGGTGAGGTACAACTTATTCAAAAGTGGGAGTCAAAGATCAGAAGTTGTATGAGTATTGTACAAAAGGAATATGCCTGAGAAGGTATAATACTCCAATGCAAAGGGGGGTGTACTTTTGATCTAAATAGAAAAATCCCTGAGTGATGGCTTAGGGATTTTTTGTTGAAGACTTTATCGAAAATCAATCACACTTCCCATCAGTAGAGCACACCTGTCCCTCTAAAGTTTCCAAGGGAGTGACTTTATTTTTAGTCTGCCATTCGGCAAAAGATTTTTGGAGGTGCTGCAAAAACACCTCAGAAGATTGTGCGCCAGAAACGCCATATTTCCTATCGAAAGCAAAGAAAGGAACGCCCTTCACACCTAACATCTGAGCTTCAGCAATGTCAGCTTTTACATTTTCTGTGTAACTATCTTCACTCAAAGCTTGAGCCAATTGCGCTGTATCCAGCCCAAGCTCCGCTCCTAGCCTCATTAAAGTTTCGTTATTATCCAAGTCCAGATTTTCAGTGAAATACGCACGTAGAAGCCGTTCTTTTGCTGCTCCCTGAAGATGTTGAGATGCTGCAAAATGAATAAAACGATGCGCTTTAAACGTATTGATCGTATTGGAATCGCTCAAATTAAAACTCCAAACCTACACTGGCCGCAACCTGAGTAACGTTTTCGGTCATGGCTTGTACTTCCGCTGCGCTTATGCCATATTTCTTGGCGAGATACGCCTGTGTTTTTATCCCTGAGTTGCTTGGCGTAGTTGGATCCAACTGAAAGCTTTTCCATTCCACTTCTACCAGCTCAGCTTGTGGAAACTGAGACAAAGCTTCTTCAAACCTGCGTTTACCGATATAGCACCACGGGCAAACGACATCACTCCATATTTCTACTTTCATCTTGCTCATAAGTCCTTCTTTAAAAACTCAAACTTGTGTTGTAAAACCCTATCGCTTAAAAATGGTTCGTTGAAAATCATATTTCTTATCACAATACCAATTTACTTTTTCCATTGGTCAGTTTCATGACCTTGATTTGCACGGGGATTCGCTCTTTCATTTCCTCCACGTGAGAAATCACGCCCACTTTTCGTCCTTGATTGTGGAGTCGCTCCAGGGCATCCATGGCGATGTTGAGCGTGGCAGGATCGAGCGAACCAAATCCTTCGTCAATAAATAGCGACTCTACCTTCATGCGGCTAGAAGAAACTGACGCCAACCCAAGTGCCAGAGCCAGTGAAACCAAAAACGATTCGCCACCAGACAGGCTATACACCGTGCGGTATTCATCGCCCATATCATGATCGAGTACTTGCAAGCCGAGTGTGTCGGCAATGCGATCAATCTGATAGCGAGGTGTGAGATTCGTCAAATGCACATTGGCATAAGACAGCAGTACATCCAAAGTGTATTCTTGTGCGATTTGACGAAACTTCTTACCGTCAGCAGATCCAATCAACTCGCTGAGCTTTGCCCACTCATCTACAAATGCCCGTTTCGCTCTCTATTTGCTTCAATAGTGCGCCAATTCGCGCTTTGTTTTCTTGATCTTTGTGCAATTCAAAGCGGATCTTTTCGATCCTAGATTTGGTCTGATCCAATGCCGTTTTTGTCTCGATCAGTTCACCTTTCCAGTTTCTCATAATCCACATCAGGATCACGTGCCGATTGATGATTGGTGAGCTGTAGTTTGCGCTCTCGCAAGAGTCGTTTCTGCTTTATTCACTGCATCGGCAATTTCTTGCAGTGCCTGCCGCTCTTCACTAATCCAATCAAGCGAAACGCTCAAAAGCTCATTGAGCATCTCGCGTGAAAGTACTTGATTATTGTCCTCATTGTAGTGTTTCACGCCAATTTTCGATCTTTTTGAGTCAATTGATCAATTTCCGCTTTGCAGCGTTGAAATGTCCGCATTCCAATGCGCTATTTTGGTCTTGCATTCCTTCAATTGATCTGCGTACGACTCCTTCTCTTTCAGAAATGGCTTGAAGCAAACCGTCGGCTTCCGAGTGCGCTCTCTGATAGTTTGCTTTTGACCAAGGCCAGCGCTTCGCCACCAAAAAGTTGCTTTCGCTCTTGAGTCAATGACTCAAAATGGCTTGTTGGCTTGCGCCAAAACATTCATCGCTTTTTGATTGGCCTTACTGGCTGTGGCTTCACGCGAACGGAAAACTTCCAAATCTGAAGTGATTTTACGAAGCTTATCTCTTGCGGCTTCTAACGCTACTTTTTTCTCCTCCCAATCCGTTGCAAATCCTTTCAACCGATCTCGAAAGTCCTCTGGATTTGATTTCCAATTTTCTAACCACTCAGCATGCTCAAAATATGGACTTAATGCCTTCTCAATACTGGCCAGTTCGCGCTCGTAATGCTCCTGATCTTCCAAGTCATGTGCAGATTTATCCTGCAACGATTTCAGATCAAAGGCCGCTTTCTGTGCAGCATTTTCAACCTTGGCCGCATTCTTCTTTCAGCACATCCAGCTCCTTCTTATTTTGATCAAACTTGGACTACCAATGCCCGTTGCGCTTCCAGCTGCTTAGTGATCAGCGACCAATTCATCCTGATTCTGTTTCGATTGCTCTTCCAGCCAAGTCGTTCTTTGCTCAATTGCAATTTCTTTCAGCCTCAGATGCAAGTGGTGTTCCTATGCCATTGCTGCTGGTGCTCAACCAATTTCTGCATTTCACCCTTTAAGGATCTTTGGTTTTCATCTAGCTCCTTGGACCATTGCTGTTGTTCTTTCTCAAACTGGTGATTTGTTGAAGCTTTGCATCGTACTCCTCCTCATATTCCTGATGTGTCTGCTCAAGCGATTTCATCACGCTTGTCAATTGTGGATGTGCCTCTGCGTATGGATGTTCGGTGCTTCCACAAACTGGACATGGTATATCTTTTTCCAAGTTTTGACGCAAAGTCTCTACTTCTTTGGTCGATTCCCTGATGGCACGCTCTAGCATCTTCTGACTTGCATTGCGGGTCTCCTTGGCACGTTCCAGTTCCTTTTTGGCTTCTATAGATTGGTCTTTGTTGCCTTCCAATTGCTTATTGAGCGTTGCGATTTTCAGATGCAATTGGCTGATCATTCCTTCTGACTCCACCACCTTTTCCCACCACTTCGACCATCATTCAAAGCATCCTTTCTGATCTGCAAAGCACTATTTTTCGTTTCCAATGCTGCCAATGGATTTGCTTCTACTTCAGCATATAGTATTTGCAAAGCATTTTGCTGTCATGTGATTTGCGTTTGAAGGCTTTCACGCTCATCATTCCATCGCTGCACGGCTTGTGTTTTTTCCTTGATCTCCCCTTCTACCGATTCCAACTTTTTTGTGGCTTGCTGCAACCCATTCCAATGGCTTTCCGCATCGGCGAGTTTGGAAATGATCAAGGACTTATTTTCTGCAATGGGCTGTCTTGACGCATTGGTCTGCTGCCATTTTTCCAACTCCAAAAGATGCGTTCTGAACGGCATCCCTCTGACCATGGATTTGCTGAACCAAAGCCGTTTCTTTTTGAAATTCTGCTTCCGTGGCTTCCGCCTCACCTTTTGCTGTTTTCAGATGCGCTTCCGCTGTTGCGAGTTGAGTATCCAATTTTGCCGCTTGCGTCTAAAAGCGGCTCGGATTCTCCTTTTTTTGTTTTGCAGCAAGCACGCTTTGATTCGCTTTTTCCAATTTTGATTGGATCAAATCATAAGCCTGGTTCAATTTCATCATGTCAGCTTCTTTGGCAATGACTGACCCTTCTTTAAACTGTTGCTCGTGTTTTTTTTGATGTAATAGAAATGGCTTCCGAACGAATGGCCTGCACCTGATCCAAGAGTGACAGTTTTGCTTTTCTTTCTGCCGAATCTTCCTGGGTTTGCTTCGCTGTGTCCAACATCAAAAGCGCCTCATTTTGCTCCTTTGTCAGTTTTTGCTCTCGATCAACCCAGTCTTTGGCTTTTTGATATTTCGCATACCTGTTTTATCCAAAACAGCCTCTTGCTCCTTGATATTGGCGCTGTTGCTTCTTTCTGCACCAGAATATCTTCCTCCGTGAGACTTTCTACACCATCGGCTTTTCAATTGGAGCACATCCAATTCCGCCTTTACCAACTTGTATTTCTCAAAAATACCCATAGATATTTCAGAGTAAATATGCGTGCCAGTCAGCTTTTCGAGAAGCGAGGATTTTTCATCTTTATTGGCTTTCAGAAAAGCCGAAAAATCACCTTGTGCAAGCAACACGGAGCGAGTGAACTGATCGAAATTTAATCCGATGGCTTGCTCTATTTCTTTCAAAACCTCCGTCTTCTTTGAAGCGATCGTTCTGCCCGTATCCAGATTGTCTAGCTGCATACTGTCCGCCTGAATGGTACCATCTACCCGCTGACGTGCGCGACGCACACTCCAACTCGCCAAATAGCGCTGACCATCCGCACCCACAAAAGCCACTTTGGCATAGCCTTCGGCTGTGCCATCTCGCAAGATGCCTCTTACATCTCCTTGATTGATCGTAGAGCCTTGCACATCATGGACTTCTATGCCCATCTCCTTGGCTTGCAAGTAGCGAGGGGTTTTACCATATAGCGCCAAGCACAGCGCATCGAGCAAAGTAGATTTTCCTGCTCCAGTAGGCCCTGTGATGGCAAAAATGCCCGCAGAAGCAAGCGGTTCTTGTGTGAAATCAATCGTGGTTTGACCTTCAAGCGAGGCTAGATTGTATATTTCTATCGAAAGAATCTTCATAATTACTGCTCTTTTTGCTCGATGGTATTGGCTACTTCTTTGAAATGATCCACCAGAGTAGGATGTTACTTTCGCATTGTACTTTTTTTCATAATACTCCGAGAAAATTTCCAATGGACTCAACGACAACAACATTTCTGGGGAAACCAAGCCCTTAGATTCTTCCGTGCGCTTGGGGTAGCGAACATCTATTCGCGCCAAGCGAACATATTTTCCTTCTATGGCCTGCTCTATTTTGTATCTCAAAGATGGCTCTGGTCCGTCCAAAAGCACTTTTACTTGAAGGTATGTGGACAACTGCATGGGGCGATTGTCCGCATTTTCCAGTTTTGCCAACACTCTCAAGACCTCATCTACTGATGCATGTTTGTCGGGGATGCTGAGTAAGGGAATGGTTATAGGCACTTCCAACCTTTCTATATTGAAGGCTTTTCCATCGGCTTCCAAATCGAAAACCATCACCTGATGCTGGTAGCCTCGCTCCCCGAAAGACATAGGTATCGGACTGCCCGAATACCGAATTTCGGTATTTCCTCCTATTTTCTGAGCCTTGTGTATATGGCCTAAAGCGACATAACTCAAGTCTTTATGAAAAGCCGTGCCGGGAATGTACTCCACTCCTCCCATGATCAGTCGCTCACTTTTATCCAAGTCTGTCACCTCTGCATTGAGCGCATGCAAATGCCCCAGCGCGATCACGGGTTGATTTACCTCTCGCTTGCTGTCCGCATACTGAAAAGCTTGCTCATATAGTGCGCAAATGCCATCTACATAACTGCCATTTTTGCCCGCAGGCATATCAGGATAATCCCCCATGCGCAAGAAAGGTACTGCTAAGCACCAGCCAAACACGCTTTTGTCAGCACCGTAAATTGGAATGGTGAGAGCCTCATAATCAATGAGCCCTTCTTCTGTTCGCGGCACTAATCCTATGATGTGGATATTGGATGAAGCGAGCAAGGGCTTTGGAGCTTCCAACCTGGCTGCAGAGTCGTGATTGCCAGCCGTCACGATAACCTGAAGCTGCGGGCATTCTGCAGTGGCTCGATTCAGAAAAGTATAAAACAAGCGAATGGCCGCTGCGGATGGGTTGGCTAAGTCGAACACATCTCCGCTGATCAGCAACACGTCTATTTGCTCCTTTTGAAGTGTGGCCACCAGCCAATCGAGAAACTGCTGGTGCTCAAAGGTACGGTCATATTCATGAAAAAGCTGCCCGATGTGCCAATCGGCGGTATGAAGAAATCTCATTGGAATGGTGCTAGTGCTAGAAAGAAAGGCTACTCACGCAACCCGATTACAGACGGTGAAATTAAGAAAAAGGAAGGAGGAATGGGTGGAATGAGCGGCACAAAAGCCATTGACTGACCGGAAAATTAATCACATCAATCTATATCATTGAGTCTCTGATTCTCAATTGAAATGCTGAAAAGGGTCAATCCACCCTCAGAGCACAATTCAAGAAGGGAGTCTGATACTCCCATTTAATGTCCATCCTTAGAGCACTGCGCTAAATCTAAGGATAGTTATGAATACAAGTAATACTCTTTCTTATCTAGTGTTATCAAGCTCAATGGTAGATTGCCATATTTCGGCTTAGTGATGATGATCTTCTGCCCTACAGAAAGCAAATTGTACAAGTCTCGGTTCAGACTGAGTTGCCCTTGTGTCGTAATGAGTTTATTGGAGTTGGCTCTGGTATTGGAGGTGTGTGTGGATTTATCCTCAATAATACTTGGTAGAGAAAGCTTATGATTGTACCGTTTGTTTTTAATGAAATGGGTCACTCGCCGTATGATTTTAACGCCTTGCACAATGGGGATAATGAGGATCGGAAACAGGAATATTAATACAAACCCCAATTCACTTGCCAAAAGGGAAACAATGATAAAGACGATAGGCAGCATGAAAAACAATTTCGATTTCAGGTCTTTATAGAAAGACTTGGTCAATCCTCTTAAATCCTCTTCACTAAATATTTGTTCTGGAAACGAAGTGTCCAAAAACCTAATATCTTCAGTCGCACTGCTCTTTCGCTCGCCAATATTAAGTTGTGCCGCTTCCGAATCGGCGTATCGCTCAGGTTCAGAGCTAACGTAAAGCCCGATTTAGGTGCCTTTTCTATTACCACATGAGTGCCTACTCTTGCTTTGTAGTAGTATTGATTTTCGATTGTTTGTTCCTCTCCATCTAGAGAAATGTAATAGTGTCGTTTTGTTCTTGTAGAGCTGCCAGATTTTCCTGTATTTCTGCTTGTTCTCACTTCATCCATGCGCTTATCCGTGACCAAACCAGATATACAGATTTTAGTCCCCTTATTGATATCCGCAAAAACCGACCATATATTAAAGACTGCCAGTGACGTAAAAATGATTACAAAGCCACCCAATATATATTCTGGTATTTTGGTGCCTGTCATATTACTGAGCACAAAATAAAAGATAGTCCAAACAAGACCAGCGAAGAAAAGAGTAAAAATAAAAAGTGGAATCAGTCTGCGCTTGAGTTTGCTGATGTCCTGATCACTTAGTGGAAGTTCTTGTTTCATTATTCTAGAAGTTATGACTGCTATTGTCAGAGGAAATAACGCTTCGGTCGGTGCTTACGAATTGAACGTTATAAAAGAATCCAAAAAAAGAATATCTGATCCCTTTGTAGGAATCAAATCTCCCCTGCCATTGTCTGCATTCAGAAGACAAATTGCAACTAATACAGGTCATTTCATATCCGTGCTCGATGGTATTTTAGCGGGCATTAGCTAGCCAAAATATTGGGCACGAGAAACATCAGAGATATTACTCCCTGTACATGGAGCATTTGATTGAAAACAAACTAGCGGTATAAGTACGATTTAGAAATAATCATACCTCGAATTAATCATACCTCCAATGTTTTCTTAGGCTTAGGCACATACGTTCTATAGGCAAATTCACCCAACGACTTACAATACCTAAGCAAGCGTCCACACCAAAGCTCATTGTTGTCAACGCAAAAATAATTCTGAATGAGTCACGAAAGTTGGAAGGTTTGACCCTCTCCTTTAACTTTAATCCAAAAAAAACACCATGACACAAATTACCATAGAAGCCATCGTATCTGCAAAAACGAGTACGGTCTGGGAATATTGGACAAAACCTGAGCACATCACACAATGGAACTTTGCCGACCCCAGCTGGCAGTGCCCGAGTGCGGAAAATGACTTGCGAGTTGGTGGCAAGTACAAAGCCCGAATGGAAGCCAAGGACGGTAGCTTTGGATTTAATTTTGAAGCAATTTATGATGAGGTAATAGATCAACAGAAGCTCACCTTCACCATGGAAGATGGCCGCAAATCCACCACTGTTTTTGAAGACCTTGGGAATAAAACAAAGGTCACTACGGTATTTGATGCTGAAGCGGAAAACCCAGTGGAAATGCAGAAAAACGGATGGCAAGCCATATTGAACAATTTTAAAGCCTACCTTGAGCAATAGTCAAGCTCAATTGACGATCATTACCTTACTTTTAGCAAATGGAATTTATACCAGACCCCAAAGCAGAGGCCATCATCAATAGCTATCCACCTGAGGCCAGCGACAAACTATACGCGCTCAAGCAGCTCATCGTCAATACCGCCTCAGAAACGAATGGCATCAAAAAGATGCGCGAAACGCTGAAGTGGGGCGAGCCGAGCTATGTGGTAAACAAAGGAAGCACCATTCGCATAGATTGGAAAAAGGCTAATCCCGAATATTGCGCGATCTATTTCATCTGCTCCACCAATCTGGTAGAAACTTTCAAAACCATATACGGCCCGCGTTTTGAATATGAAGGAATCCGAGCACTGCTCTTTCCTATAAATAAACCGCTCCCAGTAAAGGAATTGAAGCATTGCCTATCGTTGGCTTTAAGTTACCATAAGGTAAAACACCTCCCCTTACTCGGTGCGTAAGATCCTCTCTGACCTACTCCAAAAGCTCAAATTTGGCCTCCATCAAGTCCCATTTGGTATTTAAAATTTTTGCCGCTTCATCTTTGAGTCGGCCCATAAACTCGCACTTATCAGTGTAGTTTTTTGCTTCGTAAGTAATATCAAACTCGGAAAGTGTTCGCTCCACAAGGGCTGTTTCCTCATAGCCAAAGACCAATCGAAACCCTGTCTCTGAAGCAATATCTAAAATTTGAGCCTGAGAAAGTGCCTCGTCTGTGGCAGTTTTATACGCATGTATCAGTCCACCTACCCCTAGCTTCGTTCCTCCAAAATATCGCACCACAACTACCAAAGTGTTGGTGAGCCCATAAGACCTAATTTGTCCCAAAATCGGATCACCGGCAGAATGATTCGGCTCTCCATCATCGTTGGCACGGTATTGTTGAGATTTCAACCCGATAATGTATGCGTAGCAATGATGCCTCGCATCATAAAATTGTTTCTTGAGTGCGTTAAGCCTTTCAGTAATTTCTTCTTCAGAACTCACAGGATACGCAAAAGCCAGAAACTTGCTCCCCTTTTCCTTGTATTCCCCTGCTACTTCTGCTTTGATTGTCTTAAATGCGTTCATTCCAATTGGTAAAGAATCTTTCTCGCTTCCTGCTGCACTTCCTTGGTTTCTGCTCGCTCCAAAGCATTTTGGGCATATTCTTCAGCCTTTTTATGTTGCCCGTTGCTCATAGCTATTCGGCTCAACCCGAGATATGTCTCACTTATTAAATAGTTCGCTTCATGCTTGGTTTTGTCTTCTAATTTCAGGCAATTATGATAGCTTTTCAGCGCTTCTTCCTTGTTCAAAAGCACCTTTTCAGCATACAAACCTTGGAAGGTATGCCCTGCCATTCGGTAGTAAGGTTTCGCTACATTCAACAACTGATTGATCAGTTTCTGATCCATCTTTTTGTAATCTTCTCCCCCTACCAATGATTCCAAGTACTTAGCCGTCACATAATAATTGTTAGGATAAAGTCGGCTCAATTCTAAAAGATAGCTCTGTGCCAATTCGGGAATTTCTTCATATCGCAGATAGATATAAGAAAGATAAATGTATGCCTCAACTTTCGTTAAAACCCCACTCCTGCACCCCTCCTTTAGTTGCCCAATACCCAGCTCAATATCTCCAGATCGGAAAAACCATAGCAATGGTTTATAGCTAGGGTGCTTTTCAGGGTATTTCTCCCGAAAATAATTATAAACGCCCACTGGCAGATAAAAATCAGGATTGTGCTCGGTAAGAGTCATGGCGCTTTTCATTAGTCCATAAGCCTTGCCTGCCTCAGTCATTGCCTTCATGTATGCCTCATCGTCTGCATAATATTCGGCAAGCAACCCACGCGCGGTGATTTCAAAAAAGATAGCCTCAGGATGCTCTTGTCTTCCTCCATCTATTCTATTAGCAAGACGAACGGTTTCGTTCAATTGTGCCTCAAAACGTTCAAAAACGCCTGGTTCAGTCACGTTGGGCATGGCTTGCCAAAGGATGTTCATGGCACGCATAAGCGGCACTACTGGGTGGTTAGGCATCTCCTGCTCTACAGAGTCAATATATTTATTGGCCAACATCGGTTGCATGTTGTATATATATCCCACCGTTTTAGTCACAAGTTGTGTGTGCTGCTTGTGCCCAAAAAGCTGCGCTTGACTGCTCAAGGCCAAGACAGTAAATAAACCGCACAATACGTTTTTTATATTCAAGAAAAATCGGTGTTTTGTAAAATTGATTAAATGCAATTTAACTCGAAATTTCGGAGTTAAATTCACCCTTCAGACTCATTACCCTTGCCAACAGTGATCAACAACTTAGCAGATATTTTTCTTTACTACGCACCACAATACCTTAAGATTCAGAATTATGATCAAATCGAAACATTTAGTGCCTCCGCATACGAGTGCCACTTTAGCATCTGCAATACAGTAGCCACCTCACTGACACAGAGTCCTTTCGGAGGGATTTTATCCGAGAAATCGGATTTACCGCCTTTGATTTCCTTTTGGAAAAATGTTCAAAGGAAGCTTTCTCTTACAAACATAAGTCAGATAGAGATCATTCAGCCACCTGATTATTATGGTGGTTTTGTTTCCACTCAGGCGTTGAAGGAACTGGGTTTTTTTGAAAATGGATATGAATGGAATCAGTATGTGGATTTAAGGAGTGCGATTGCCATTCACCCAATGCAAAAAAGGCATCTAAATAAGAAAAAGGATTTTAACATACGCCTAGCAGACCCATGTGAAACTTCTGATGTCCATGCTTTTATATCCAAATGCCGTCAAGCTCAAGGGCTAAAAATCAACATTTCGCTAGAAAAATTAGCGTCTCTGATTGCTGCACTGCCCAACCACTTTGACATGCATGTAGTGGAGCTTAATAAAAAACTTGTTTCGGCTGCAATCATGGTGAAAGCCACGCCTAGCATTTGCTATTACTATCTCCCTGCCACCGACCCGAAATTCAAAAAAATGAGTCCCATGGTACATTTGCTTGTACATCTTTACGATTATTATCAAAAACAGGGTTTTGCTTACATGGATTTGGGTCTTTCTTCGATCAACAAAATGCCTCAATCCGGGCTATTTGAGTTTAAGGCACGAATGGGTGCGAAAGCTGTAAAAAGAAGCGAATTTATTCTAAAAATCTAATGACGCTCTTATAGACATCCTCCAAAACTGAAACAGATTTTTCAGCGGCATAATGATGCATATAATAAGCTCGTATTGGCTGAGGTGTTCGTGGATTATTCATTTGACTCGACATCATCTTTGCCAAATCAGTGGCATTGCCCACTTCTGAGAGTTTGCCCACTTCTTCCGTAACCATTTCATCCGCACCCTTCCAGCGAGTAGAAACTACGGGTTTACCACAGGCTAGCGCCTCCAAGACAGCCACAGGTTGGTTTTCATGAAGGCTACTCATTACTAAAGCATCACATTTTCGCAGTTCATCGCGTACTTGTAAGCGATCACATTGTCCAAGGAATGTAATATGGTTTTCGAGATTCAAATCATTTACAAGTCTCGTTAACTTCCTCCGATCGGATCCCTCACCTATAATCCTTAATTCAAATGTTCCCCCTGTTTGTGCTACAAGTGCCGCAGCACCAATCAGAGTATTAAAGTCTTTTTGAGGTGCCAAACGACCTACTGCTAAAAAGATAAATTGATGATTTGTGATGGGGTTTTCGATAGGATAAAAGAAGTCATCATCAATGAAATTATTAGCCTTTTGAGCCTTCACACCATATTTGTCTAATGTCGCTACTAGATGATCACTTACCGCCAAGACACTACTTGCGTGCCTGAGTGTAGGAATTAAACGCTTGTTGAGTAGCGACCGTAGCGATGGCATTGGAAATGGACTCATGTGCTCTGTGATCACAAAAGGAATCGCATACTTTTCAGAAAGTCGCTGAGCGATGTACCCCGCAGGATAAGCCACGTGCGCATGGATGACGTTTGGTTTGCCAAAATGAAGCATAAACCGATGCAGATTTTTTTCATTGGCAGCAACAATCCCTTCAATATTACCTCCAAAAATTTTTCTTGTCCAGGTGAAAGCAGGAAACAGCAACTCTACACAATTCGGCTCCAACATATATTCATACTGGCGCATCTGCATCCGCGAATAATACTTAGTAAAAGCCTCCAAAGGCTTGGCCGTCAGCATCCAGTACCTGGGATCATGCGAACCCCACGTACTGATACCTATCCGCCAATCTGGTCGCTGGCGAGCGATCACCTGCGCCTGCTCCCTAAAGAATATACCTGTGGAAGGGTAAGCTTCGCTTGGATACCAAGATGGAATGATGAAAAGGTTTTTCATGGAACGTATCCAAATTTTTTAAGGCCAGACTCAATGATGGGCATAATTTCAGTTAGATGTTCTTCAGGAAGTGTTGTTTTGTAATTTCCAACCGAAGAAGTGAATACTTCCCTTTTCAGGTTACTCTGATAATCCTGTTTGTGAAAATCTGAATCTGGAACATTCTCATGAAAAAGGATGAGAAAAGGCTCATATGGAACATTCAAAAACGCACAAATTCCTGCCAAAGTTTCTTCAGGATTTTCTACAAGACTTTCATACCTCACAAGCTTCACGTTGGCTCGTTTCCTTAGGTAATCATATCTTTGGATTGAATACATCCAGTGTCTGGCTGCTATTACAGGCAGAGCATATTCACCAAGTTGATCTTTTCCTGCTTTGTAATAAGAGCATACAACATCCCTTCCATCCCTTATCAGAAAAATATATTTTCCCTTTGGGAAAGTATGAAAAATTTCAGTCAAATAACGCAAATTCAGTGGCGATGTATCCCCCCAAGTGATAGAATCAGAACAGTCTTTGTCTTGCCTGAAAAGTACATCTATTAAATATTGAAGGTTTCTTTTTTCTTTGCCCAACATGTAAAGACGCTTCATATCAGGAAGCGACGTGTGACCCCACGTATGACTGCCTCCACTAGGTATTAGTTCTCCCACAATCACCTTGACCAAATCCCTCCAGATCAGATAATTGTAATAATAAAACTTAAAAATTACTGGTCCAAGAAAAAACTGTTCGGATGGTAAAAACAGTCGCGAATGTTGATTAAGCATTCTATTGAGCATAGTACTGCCATTTCTTCCAGATCCGATCACAAAAAAAGGAAATTTATTCATATCAGGGCTCTCCACTCTATACTTCCGTGGAAGCATCTTTATAAAGAAGAGTAAGACCCTAGCAAGGCGAAGTTTATTCATTGAATAAATAGAAAAGGTACGTCTTGCAATTATAAATTGAATTGGTTCATTGGCGTGAGGAAAATGATCTTTAATATTAGTATAGATGTAGCTAGAAAAAAATGAACGCAGACATTCGGTCTAAATACTAACAGGATTTTTGCATGACATGCTATTTCGCACTTGGTAACTTACCTTTAAAATTGGTATCCTTGCTTACCATTCAATCATCTGGCATTGGACAACATACGATTAATTTTCATAGTAGAAAGAGGGGTTCTTGAGCAACAAACCATTTGGAGCTTGAAGTCTATTAGGAAATTTGGGGATTCAATGGCCAATTGTCATGTAACGTGCTATAGTCCTAGGGCACTATTTTATCCCTCAAAAAGTACAGTCAAAACATTAGAGGCTCTAGGAGCTTCTGTGGTCTTAAAAGACCTCAATAAAAGTTTTAAATATTACGCACTGGCCAATAAACCACTGGTATTAAAGGAAGTGGCCGAAAGCTATTCGGAAGAGTATATTGTCTTCCTTGATAGTGATACTTTGGTGTTTCAGAATTTCCACTCTTTGCTTTCTGGCTCTTTTGATATAGCCGCTGCACCAGTTTTCGAACAGGGTATAGGCGTTTTGCATTCCGATGATGAAAATGGTTTCTATTGGGATTCTATAAGTAGGCACATTGGTCTGAGCATCGACAATCTGCCATTAGTAACGACAGGGGTTAAAAAAAAGTCAATAAGAGCATATTATAATACGGGTGTTATAGCGTTCAGCAAAAATGTTTTAGCGCAATTGTCCAGTATTTGGATAACCCTGATCGACTATGCTATATCCAATAAAATACTACCCACTTCAGGTATATATTTCGTAGAACAATCCACTTTTAGTCTCACAGTCCATTCAATGGGATTAAATATTAAAACCCTCCCCAATTACTACAACTTTCCTGTGATAACTGGGTCAGAAGACCTGTTCAAATCTTTGGATTTTAATCAGGTACTCCTCGTACATCATCAGGGAAACATTGAACTTCTTCTGAGCCTTTTACAGGAAGAACACTCGGAAAATGACAAATATTACTGGTTTGTAGAGCAGTATTCACAATATTCAACTTCCCACAAATTTTTTAACAAGCTTTGGCGATGGAGAAGGAATTTGGTAGAGAGGCTGATTTATATAATTCAGGATCGGCGAAAGCGATTGGGTTGGTGAATCAAAGCGTTTATTCACCAATTTATAAATACTCTTCTTGAATTCGACTATTTCCCCATTGGCCACATTTTTGCGCATTTTATCAATAACCTTGCTAACGCAATTCTCCTCATATTTGTGGAAATCCGAAACGGAAATTTATGGATTCTTTGCCTTTAGTCTCTATCATTTGCCTGTGTTATAACCAAAAGAAGTTTGTGCAAGAAGCCATTCAATCGGTTTTGGGGCAAAGCTACCGCAATATAGAACTCATCATTGTGGATGATGCAAGTACTGATGGAAGTCAGGAAGAAATCCTCGACACAATCCAAGGAACAGATATCCACTTCATTGCTTTGGAACAAAATATCGGAAATTGTGCAGCCTTTAATATCGGTTTTCGTGCGAGCACAGGTCAATACCTTATAGACTTGGCTGGGGATGATATTTTACTCCCCATTCGTGTAGAGCTGGGCATCATGGACTTTGCGCAAGCAAAGCCTAATGTGGGAGTTCATTTTTCGGATGCGTTCATTGTAGATGAAACTGGTGAAATGCTTACCACTCACCACCGACGAAATGTGGATGGACATATTTTGGAACATATTCCTACAGGTGATATTTACCTCCATTTGATCAAAAAGTATTTTATATGCCCCCCGACCATGATGATCAAACGTGATGTTCTAGAGTCACTTGATGGGTACGACGACTCTCTCAAATATGAAGATTTTGACTTTTGGATTCGGTCTGCGAGAAGATGGGAATATGTATTTAACAAGACTCCTTTAGTAAAGAAAAGAGTGGTTAAAAACTCCGATTCTGTCAATCAATTTGCTATAAAAAGTGGTCACGCACACTCTACGCTTACTATTTGCACTAAAATTTTTCAGCTCAATCAAAGTAAGAAAGAAGACCAAGCACTGATTTGGCGATGCTTTTACGAAATCAAACTTTGTATCAAAACCAGACATTTTGGTTTGATCAAAGCGTATTTTGGACTTATTTTCAAAATCCTAAAACGGAAATTCTAGACCCGCCAAAAGCGCATTTCTAAGGAGATTCGGGTAGCGTCGTGGTTTCCATTGGCAGAAAGTCCATGTAACAAATAGGGTGAAAAAAGCAACATTTGATTCTCACTGGGATTAGGTCTGACCAAATCCAAAGACTTTTCACTATCAATCAAACCGGGCACATTGAACTTAATCCCATTCATCTCTGCTCCATCTTGTGATCGTACCGTCCAAGACTCTGGCCATAGATGTGAACCAAAAGCCAGAAGTAGCGAAGACTTCTCGTTGCTACCAGCCAAAGGCACGTAGATATTGATCGCATCCTTGTTCTCATCTTGCCACACATCTCTGTGCAAAGGATTATAGTCAGCAGCCTCGGGTCGAATCACTCGAAAATGAAATACACGCTCTCCGTTATATGGCTTGATGCTTTTAACCTCAAACCCTAAAACCTCCGAGACTCTTGCTTCCACTTTTTCCATCGGTATGGGGAAATCTCCAGCTTCAAAGAGCTTGGTGCGCTGGATCACTTTCAGATGCTTTTCATAATCAGCACCTACGTACTCATGGTATTTTTCGGGTGAAAAATTGGAGGGAATGGAAATGGCAGCATCGGCTACCGCTTTACGGAAAAGCTCAACAAAACCTGCAAAGAATGATTGATATTTGTTTTCAGGCAAAAAATGGGTTACAATGAAGCCATTATCACTCCATGGCTGATCTTTGGTTAAATCATCATCGAGTTGCGATAGAATCACATCTGTACCTTTTAGCGGTACTCCTAAAACCCGATCCTTACCTCCTGTTGTCATCTCCTTCTAGCATGGATAAATAGCTTAAATATCGATCTCCTGATATATTTCCAGCCTCTACTTCCTTTTGAATAGTGCATCCAGGCTCATTGGTGTGAATGCAATTGTTGAATTTACATGTTCCTAAATGCGCTCTCATCTCTGGAAAATAGTGTGCCAACTCCTCTGACTTTATTTCAGAAATTCCAAGTTCCTTAATTCCCGGAGTGTCAATAATCCCAGTTTTTTCATCAATAAAGAACATCTCTGCGAAGGTGGTGGTATGCACACCTTTATTGGCAAAAGCCGAAATATCTGACACTTTCTGAGCACGAGCTGGCTCCAATAGATTGATCAAAGTAGACTTTCCTGCCCCAGAATGTCCTGAAACTAAGGTGATTTTTCCTCGCAAAAGATCATCCAATGCTTTGGTGACTCCTTCGGTAATGAATGAGCTGTTTAAGCACTTGTACCCAATCTGTTCATATCGATGCATTGCATAAAGCACTTCTTCCTTTTCTTCTTGATCCAGCAAATCCATTTTGTTGAAGACAATCATTCCAGGAATTCTGAAAGCTTCAAGAGTGACCAAAAAACGGTCTATAAAGCCAAATGAAGTTTTGGGCTTTTTCAAAGTAGCAATAAGCAAAGCCTGATCCACATTTGCTGCAATCATGTGGTCATGGTGTTTCTTTTTAGGCGATTTTCTGATCACATAATTCTCACGAGCCATGATCTCTTCGATCATCCACTCATTTTCTGTGCCTTCATTGCGTTCCAATCGCACGCGATCGCCCACGGCCAAAGGATTGGTGATCTTCTTATTTTCAAGTTTAAATTTTCCGCGCAAGCGCGCATCAACGATCCCTGTTTCAGTTTTCACCTGATACCAAGACCCTGTCGATTTAATGATTAATCCGTTCATAATTGAATTGGAGCGTACTCCGTGGCTCAAAGCTATGCCAAACAAGCTAGAGTTTATAAAGGTGTTGGGCTTTTGCGAAAGCAAGTTTTCGCCTACCTCAAGAAATCAGTTCCGAGTGCTTTTCGCTTATAGGCTCTATTGAAAATTGGATATAGCAAGACTGAAAGCAAAATCAGTCCTGTTCCGAGATAAAAACCAGAAGTCATTTTTTCGCTTTCAGGAAAGAAAATGAGTGCCAAAATAATACCGTATACTGGCTCCAAATTAGTCACCAGATTCACAAAGAAAGCCGAAAGCCGCTTCATGATTTTTACCGAATAGGAATAAGAAAACACCGTACATATCATTGACAAAATCAGCAGATAACCCCAATCGCTTAAAGTTGGATTCAATTGCAACTGATGATCTGGCAGTCAAATACAAATAGATTGGGAAAAACATAGCAATGGACACAAAAGCCGCCACCATTTCATAGAAAGTAATCACAAATGCATCGATGCGCTGAACCAATTTAGAATTGATCACTGAAAAAATAGCAGAAAAGAAAGCTGACAAAACAGCTACACTGAAACCCAAAACATGATTGAATTCTACATTGAATATGACCGCAATGCCCACAAAAGCAATCCCACTCAACACTACCTCGAAAATTTTGATTTTCTTTTTAAAAAAGAGTGGTTCAATAAAACTCGTCCACATGGAGCATGTGGCCAATCCCGCCAGGCAAATGCTGATATTGGAAATACGAGCCGCAAGAAAAAACAGAATCCAATGTGCTGCGATGGTCATTCCCACCAAAAACACGGTGAAATAGTCCTTGCCCGAAACAAGTCTTAAATGCTTTTTCCAATACATCAAGCAGAACCAAAAGCCCTGCTGCCGCCATCAGTGTTCTGAAAAAGACAATCTCAACTGGAGGCAAATCAATCAGCGCTCCGAGGATGGCAGTAAATCCCCAGATAACCACCAAAAAGTGCAGCATGACCGTATCCTTACCTTCTGCTGTCATCGAGGTACATTGCGATAAAGAACGACTCCAACGAGCGCAAAGACGATATTTGGCATCCATACTGCCAGAATCGGTGGTTCTATAGATCCAGCTTCTGCAATGGCCTTAGAAAGAATGAAAAAGAGGATAAAAATAAAGGCAATCAAAAAACCGAGTGCAATCTGAAACCCTGTCCCTCGCCTATTCTTTCGTGCTGAGACAATCAGCGCAATGGCACAAAGGATAAGCACACTAAACGGCTGCATGTATCGAATGTATTTCTCGATAATATAAACCTGCACATCGTCTGCCCCTCTGGACTGTTGCAGCTCAATGTAGTCGTAGAGCTCAGGAAGAGTGAGCGTCTCCTGCCTCCTTTCACTATTCTGAAAATCCGCTGGAGAGAGTGCCAGTAGCGTATCCAAGTGTTTCTCGCGAATTGCCAGAAGTAATCACCTCCTTGTCAGGAAAAATTTCTCGTTTTTGCCAATGGTAGAGACTCCACTTGTTGCTGGCGGTATCCCATTGCATCCGCTTGGCAGTGATTTTCTCTTTTAATATCTCATCATCGATCCGCTCCAGCGTGACCGTGTAGCCTATATCTCTTTGATTGTTATAACGATCGATATAAACGTATTCTTCTGGTCCAATTTTAATGTGAATGTTTCTATCACTGTAGTAGAAAGGCTTTTCGAGATATTCCAACTCGAAAGAAATACGGTATTTGTTGGCATCTGGTAAGACGAAACCATTGAGATAAAAACTCAATCCGCCAATGATCACAGCTGCCATCATGTATGGGTACATCAATCTCCGAAAGCTGATGCCTGAAGCCAGAATGGCTACAATTTCCGTTTGTGCTGCGAGCTTAGCCGTAACAAATACGGTGGCGATAAAGGATGTAATTGGTGTAAGCAGTACCGCGAAAAACGGAAAGAAGGTAAGGTAATAGTTGAAAATGAGCCCCCCAGGCACTTCATTTTTCATAAAATCATCATTCTTCTCCGTGAAATCAATAACGCAAATGATTACCACCAAGCCTATCACCACGAAAAAGAAGGCTGAGAGTAATTTCTTAAGAATGTATAAATCGAGTTTTTTCATTTAGAGTCTGGTGGTCACTTTTTTCACCATTTTATCTTTCCACGTTGCAAAAGTACCATTTTGAATTTCCTTCCGTGCTTCCTTTACCAACCATAAATAGAACGACAAATTGTGAATACTTGAAATTTGTGCACCCAATATCTCTTTGCTAATGATCAAATGTCTTAAATAGGCTTTGGAATAAAACGAACTTGCGTACGTTCCCAACATTGGATCTATCGGAGAAAAATCCATTTTCCATCGTTCATTTTTGATATTGATGATTCCTTCAGACGTGAAGAGCATGCCATTTCGAGCATTTCTCGTGGGCATTACACAATCAAACATATCTATGCCAAGGGCAATACATTCCAAGATATTTTCTGGTGTACCTACACCCATCAAGTAACGCGGTTTGTCTTTTGGCAAAATACCACAAACCAAATCGGTCATGGCGTACATATCCTCATGAGGCTCTCCTACCGAAAGCCCTCCTATGGCATTTCCTTCTCGCTCTTTGCTGGCAATGTATTCCGCAGATTTCATCCGAAGATCAGGATACGTGCTTCCTTGCACAATAGGGAAAAGCGTCTGGCTATGTCCGTAGACAGGAGTCGTCTGGTCAAAATGTGTGGTACAGCGATCTAGCCAGCGATGGGTCATGTGCATGCTGTTTTCAGCATACTTTTTATCACATGGATACGGCGTGCACTCATCAAAAGCCATAATGATATCCGCGCCAATGATACGCTGGACATCCATCACGTTCTCAGGTGTAAACACATGCTTAGATCCGTCAATGTGCGACTTAAAGGTGACACCTTCTTCGTTGATCTTGCGATTGTCTCCTAGAGAATACACTTGATATCCTCCACTATCGGTAAGAATGGGCTTATCCCATCCATTAAATCCATGAAGCCCACCAGCCGCTTTGATCACATCTAGTCCTGGTCGTAAATAAAGATGATAGGTATTGCCTAAAATAATCTGAGCCGCTATGTCCTCTTTCAATTCACGCTGATGAACAGCTTTAACCGTGCCGGCCGTACCCACAGGCATAAAAATGGGTGTTTCTATGACGCCATGATCTGTCTCCAGCTTACCTGCACGAGCGTTTGATTTTGGGTCATTATGTTCAAGTGTGAATTTCATTGTCTGTTCTTCAGTACAAAATCAATCAAGCTCGCCTGATGATTGATTTGAATCAACTTTTGCTAGCAACCTGGTATAAACTGATAGTTCGCTACTTTGTATTTATTTCAAACCAAAGTCCATGAATATTCGCGCGGCAAAAATAGTTTTCCTACAAAGAATAATGGTATTTGTGAGCCTCTATATTTGCCCTACGCCTATGGATATTGTGTTAATCGTATTTGAGTTGCTCTGTGGCTTGCATCTCTTGGAAGCAATAGTCAAAGCTTTGGCTATGTCACGTTCCACAATCCGCAACAAGCAAAAAGTGCATCAAACAAGCTATTTCAGTAGTTATCTGCGCGCATAATGAACTGAAAAATCTTCCAACAAAACCTCCCTCATATTTTATCTCAAGATTACCCTTCCTTTGAAATTATTCTAGTCTTAGATCGAAGCACGGATGGTAGTTTCGAATGGTTGCAACCAATTTTTGAACGAGATGATCGCTTACGTGTCCTTTCCATCAATAAAGTGCCAGAGGGGTTTAATCCTAAAAAATATGCGATCACGAAAGCCATTTCTTTTGCTCAATTCGAATGGGTTTTAATGACTGATGCGGATTGTAAGCCAGGCAGCAGTGAGTGGATCGAATCTTACAATCGGCTAATAAGCGATGAAAGTGATTTTATTATTGGCGTGAGTCCATATAAAAAAGATAGCGGAATGCTCTCACACCTTATCCAATATGAAACTCTTCAGACTGCTCTAAATTATGTTGCAGCGCGCAAAGTTGGGGCGCCCATACATGGGGGTTGGGAGAAACTTGTGCTATCGAAAAAACATTTTCATTAAAAATAATGGTTTTGATTCTTTCGTATCTGTGACTGGTGGTGACGATGATTTATTCGTACAAGCACATGCCCGATCCTCTAACACCAAGCTGCATTTATCAGAGAATTCGCTTACCTACTCAGAGCCGAAAACCACATGGAAAGGTTATTTTAGACAAAAAAAACGACACTTGTCTGTGGGCAAACATTACCAACTGATTTACAAAATTGTATTGGGTATTAGTCAAGCAATACACAGTGGTATGTGGTTGAGTATTTATAATTTTAGTTAGTTTTAAACCCGATCAATGGAGGGTGTGGATAGCATTTTCTTTCATACTGATAATAAAAGGACTGGTATCACAACAATCTTCTGCTAAATTGCACATGAATTGGAGTTGGCGAACATATCTCCTCACCGACCTCATGTTTGCGATACTGCTCCCATTCGTTGGCTTAAAGTCACAATTGATTAAGAACATTAAATGGAATTAAATAGACAGTTTTCAGAGAAAGCTTTAAAGGATTTCAAACTCATAGATAAAGCAACACTCGAAGGTGATCAAGCGGCATACGCAGAACTTTTATCACGATACAAAAAGCCTGTGTATCACATGGTACTCAAAATGGTTCGAAACGTAGATGACGCCGAGGATCTTGACCATTGAGGCCTTTTCAAAAGCATTTAAAAACCTTGCACGATTCAAGAAGGATTATACTTTTAGTACTTGGTTGTTTCGAATTGCTACCAACAATGCCATTGATTTTATCAGAAAAAAGAAGCTTAATACATTCAGCTTAAATACTTCATTTTCAGATGATAATGGAGAGTCAGTAAATATCGATGTTGAAGATCATAACCTCACTCCTGACGAAGCGGCCATCAATACTCAAAAGATCGAACTGGTACGAATGTTCGTAACTAAACTTCCCTCAAAATATCAGCGCTTGGTTAAGTTGAGGTATTTTGATGAACTGTCTTACGAAGAAATCGCGCAAACAATCGAAGCACCACTGGGAACGGTGAAAGCACAACTTCACCGCGCGCGTGAGTTGATGTATGAGTTGGTGAAGGACAAGAAAAAACATATCTAATCAAGTGAATAAGGCCATTATTCAGAAGTACTTTCCCGACCTCACAGACGAGCAAAGGAAACAAATTCGATGCACTCGGAGCGCTATATGAAGAGTGGAATGAAAAAATCAATGTGGTTTCACGGCTAGATATACAGATGCTCTATGAGCATCATATCTTACACAGTTTGGCTATTGCCAAATTTGTGGATTTTAAGGATGGAAGCCAGATTTTAGATGTGGGTACTGGTGGTGGTTTTCCAGGCATTCCTTTGGCCATTATGTTTCCAAAATGCCAATTTCATTTGGTTGATTCCATTGCAAAGAAAATACTTGTGGTCTCTGAAGTAAGCAGAGCTATTGGCCTAACTAACCTAATTGCAGAACACCAGAGAGCTGAAAAGATCAAGAAAAAGTACGATTTCATCGTTTCTCGTGCTGTGGCTCGCACTAAGCAATTGACCATGTGGACGAGTCATTTAATTCGAACTTCACAGGATGCTGGAGTTTCTAGTGGTTATATACTGCTCAAGGGTGGCGACCTAGCCGAGGAATTGAAAGAACTAAGACGCCCATATCAAGAAGTGAATATTAAGGATTATTTTGAAGAGCCCTTCTTTGAAACCAAAAAAATCGTTTCCATTCCTTATTGAACGGAAACGCTTAATGGATTTTTGATATTCTGAGCATAACGCGTCAAATAATCATTCCAAGCTTCTGGTGTAGTGAATTGACCGCTTTCTTTCCAAGCAAACCCAGTATAATAACTGACCTGGTTATCTTCAACTGCCAATTTGATGTAGATATGGCTTTGCTCCAATGAATCTGTTTCCACAAGCTCAGAGCCTAAAAACGAATCCGTCCCTGCTACTACACCCATTCCCAATTGCGAGTCTCCATGAGGCTGCCAATAGCTCACCCAGCCGTTAAGGGAATCTACAAACACTTGACCGTCTCCTTCATGCAGGGTGATTCCCACCCAAAGCGTATCTGCCCCTTCTAGATTTACGTCAAACTTTGAAAGGTTACTTCCTTTGTCTAATGTAACATTCATCGATTCTTTGATGACCTGCTCCCCTACTTTCCAGTCTATATAATCAAGAAAAAAGGCTGTTCTGAGTGGCCCAACGGATTTAGGATTCCAATCGATAAAATTCTTTGATGAGAAAAAATTACCATTCACCTTCACTGCCAAACCGCCGCAACCACGGCTTTTACCTACATGAAAATTATCTAAACCCTCTCCTGTATCTTCATGATACGAGCCCGTTCCAGCCGTATTTTTGCCATACCATTTATCAATGATCGGGTAATCCACTTTCTTAAGCCAGCAATCTATACCACTCGAAAGAGTTCCCCCTTTCACGCCATTTTCAGCCATGATTTGTGCTTTAGGGCCAAATACTCTGAAAGCTACTCGATCGTTTTCCCAAGCATAATCATCCGTTCTTTCGGGCACAAAGCGGGAAAAACACACAGTCTCATGATTGATCGTTTCACTGTTTTCCTTAAACATCTCCAGCTTGTAAGTCCGCTCACCATTGGCGGGTATTTTTGGCTGAAAAAGCACACCATCGGCTATTCCATCAGCATCTTTATCCACATACTGGGTCACCATCCAATCACCCTGTTCATTTTTTAGACCGTACTCGCCCAAGATCTATAGCTGATTCCAGCCCCAGTTCCTCGGCACTTACTCGCACCGTCTCCAAAGATTCGATCATAACCTGAGGGATTCGATACTACAATTTGAATTTGAGACTGATCTGCACATGAGATCAAAAGAGCTATACCGATACTGAACTGGCAAATTCTGAATAAAATGGACATAGTAATTGCTGATTAGAATAATGAATATTGAATTAGGTAGCTACTAAGCTAAACGAACACAGTGGGATGAACAAAAACAAATATGGAGATAACGTACTTTTGATTTTTTTCACCCCTGTTTTGAATGACTTGGCGCTCAGTTTGGGTGAAATAATGAGCCAAATATTGGTAAATTGTCCCAATTCTAAAAACCAATATAATGACAAAAATTAGCGTCTATTTCTTTGCTCTTCTACTCCTTATTAGTTGTCAAAAAAAAGATGGTTTGAGCCAATTTGACTGGATGACAGGTGAATGGGTGAACAACGATGACCCTTTGGCTGAAAGCAGCGAGACTTGGTGGATAGTTTCTGAAAATGAAATGAATGGAATTGGACTCACCATTGAAGGTTCGGATACCATATTTTCGGAAACATTAAGGATAATAAAAAAAGGTAATGATGTGCTGTACATCGCAGATGTTGGAGAAGGATCAGTGGAGTTTAAGCTGACAACTGCTGAAGATCACACTTGGCAATTTGAAAATCCCGATCACGACTTTCCGCAACGTATCATCTACTCTTCCAAAGGTGATTCCATGACAGTGTACACAGAGGCTGGAGACGTTTCAATTCCTTTTACATTCAAAAGAAAAAAGTAATGGATGCAGCTTCATTTCGAAAAAATGCCCATGACGCAGTTGATTGGATTGCTGACTATTTGGAGCAAATACAAAAATATCCCGTTAAGTCCACGGTGGTACCTCGCGAAATCTATGATCAAATAGCTAATCAAGCTCCTGCAAAAGCAGAAGCATTTGACCAAATTTTGAAAGATGTAACGAATGTGATTTTGCCAGGAATTACCCATTGGCAGCATCCTAATTTTCATGCGTTCTTCCCTGGGAATAGTAGCTATCCTTCTATTTTGGGCGAACTAATTACGGCTGGAATTGGTGCGCAATGCATGATTTGGGAAACATCCCCCGCCGCTGCGGAACTAGAAGAAAAAATGATGGATTGGGTGAAAGAAATGATGGGACTGCCCTCAGATTGGTCTGGAGTGATTCAAGATTCTGCCAGCACAGCCACTCTTGCCGCAATCCTTTCCGCTACGAGAAAAAACTACTGCACGTGCAATAAACAAAGAGGGATTTACCACTCAGACGCTAAGAGTATATTGTTCCGAAGAAACACACTCTTCTATAGATAAAGCTGTACGAATTGCTGGAATTGGTTCTGACAATCTGGTCAAAGTAAAAACCGATGAGAAAATGTCCATTGCTTGCTGGGATTTAGAACAACATATTCTTGCCGATCTAGCAAATGGATTGTACCATGCTGTGTGGTGGCTAATCTCAGGTACAACAAGCACACTAGCATTCGATCCAATAGATGAAATAGCTGCCATTTGCTTGAAATATGATATTTGGTTACATGTAGATGCTGCCTATGCCGGCAGTGCATTCATCCTGCCCGAGTTTAGGTATTTGATGCAAGGACTGGAATTTGCAGATAGCTATGTCTTTAATCCTCACAAATGGCTGATGGTGAACTTTGACTGCTCAGCCTATTTTGTCAAAAACAAACAAGACCTGATCAACACCTTTTCCATGACTCCAGAATATCTCAAAACGGCTAATGAAGCTGAGGTGAACAATTACCGAGATTGGGGCGTACCTCTGGGGCGTAGGTTCAGAGCACTGAAGCTGTGGTTCGTGCTGCGCTCCTACGGTGTAGAAGGATTGCAGAACATTATTCGTAAGCACATTAGTTTTGGCGTCTGGCTTAAAACGCAGATAGAAGCACACCCGCACTTTGAACTATTGGCTCCTCAAGTGATGAATATGGTAGTTTTTAGGTATGTCAACCCTAGTCTCACTTTGAAGGAACTCAACGAGATCAATGCTGACCTACTCAAACGAATCAACGATTCAGGAAAAGCTTACCTCTCGCACACCAAAGTGAACGGGAAATATGCGATTCGCTTAGTAGCTGGCCAGACCAATGTAGAAATGGAGCATGTGGAAAAGGTTTGGGGGTTGGTGTTGGATACATACATGGCTTAGATGCAGTACTAAAATCTTACAAATTGCACCGTCAGGTAAAAGCAAACTTCTTATATAATTAATAACTATTGCGATCAGAAAAGCTGAATATTTTTCAAAACTGAAGAGTTAAACTCATTTAAATGGGCTACCGCTTTCTTTGTTGGATATAAAACGTGATCTGAATTTAATAAAATCGGACTTTTAGGATTTTGAAAGATATTATTCAATTCATTTTTAAGTATGACCGAACTATATCTAACAAAATATTCCTTTTTTCTTTTTTCAAACAACATTCTTTCAGATCTCAATAGCTCCACCATTTCATTTCCAATCAAATAATTGGAAGTTATTATGTGGATGGGCTCTCGGGAAATTAAGGTATAATTCACCCTAACAGAATCTGTTTTCTCATTTAAGGTAAAATCAATTTTCAAAATCTCGGCCCCCTTTAACGGCCTATATTCGACGGGAAAAACATAAAACATGCTGCTCCCTTCGCCCGCATAAAAAGCTTTGTAAGTATTTTGGTAACAGCCAATCAAAAGAATTGGAACAAAAAAAATGACCCTGATAACCCTATTTATCACTGCACAATATATTTTCAATAAAATCTTGTTTACTCATCAAAATCTGCAAATCATCTTTATTAGACAAATCAAAAGTGGCTATGATATTGTAGTTCAATTCTTTCTGTGTAAACAGACATTGAACTAGGTATCTAGGAGAATCCACACGATAAAAATATTGTCTATCAGTACTCGCTAGCTGGTGGAAAGCTAACGAATCTAAATTATCCGATATTTTTTTCTCTTCATCGGACAAACTTAATCCAATAAATACAAGCAAACTATCTAACCTAATGACCTTATGAAGAGGAACATCTATATCTCCAATTGTATTAAAGTGCTGATACTGTTCAAAGTATAGGCTTCTATCAAGTTCTCTTCCATTCTCCCCTAACTCCCAACATTCGTAACCAGCAAACTCAATCTGCTTAGGTTTCACACATGCGAATAGAAAGCCCAAAGAAACAAGTAAAATATATCTCATAATAATCAAAAAAGCTGATCAAAATAGCTAATATCCGAGATAAGAAAATATTTCATATCTCATAATTATTATCTTGACCAGCCTTTGGTAAGTTTAATTTTAATCAACAATTACTCCCCTGTAACTATCGTCTTAATATTAGTATAAAACAGAATAGTAGTTGCCTCAACATCAACTGTAGAAATTTTAGTGATACCACCATTTCTAGCAGCCTCAGCAACTCCACCTTTGCTCATTGTAAAGAGCAGGAATAATTTAGTTGAACTTGACTCTCCTACTTTTGAGCCTACTGAATTACTAGTCGCACCAACTGGTATAATACCGTAAGAACATGAAGCCAAAAGGGCAGCTGTACAAAGTGCAAAAAAGGATTTTTTAACGATGTTCATTTGAAAAAAATTAAGTTAGATAAAGAATCAAAGTTAATTTTTTATCCATAATTACCAAGACTTTCATTTTTATTTTATCGTGACCAATTCATCTCGAATAAAACTTTTATGTTAGCAGAAAGTTATTACACCAGCTCTTTATCAATCGTTATTTGTGATATACTAGATAGTATAAATTGAACTCTGTCTAATAATCCATCAAGTTTCTGTCAATAGAAAAATTCCGAAAGAATTTTCTATACAGATCACTCATTTACTTAAAAGCAACCACCACTCTAGTCCCTCTACCCACTTCAGAATCAAAAACCATCGTAGCATTATGCGCTTTCAGAATAGTGTAGGAGATTGACAATCCCAAACCTGTACCCTTGCCTGGGTCTTTGGTAGTGAAAAATGGCTCAGTAATTTTTTCCAGGTTTTCTTCTGATATGCCGCTTCCATTGTCAGAGATTTCTACATTCACCTTGCCCGACGATAACTTGGTCGTGAGCCTCACTGTTCCTTCATTTTCTATAGAGTGAATCGCGTTACCAATAAGATTTAGAAAAACTTGATGCAATTTTCCAACATTTCCTTTGACAATCAATTTTTCATTAGCATAAACCGTAATAACTTCAATTCGATCTGCGCATTGACTGTGCAAAATAGCGATACAATCTCCCAGAATCACATGTATATCACATTCCTCATCATAGGTATCATTATCTCTACTAAACTGATTCAGGCTTCTTACAATCAGCGTAGCTCGATCTACGCCAGTTTTAATACCTTTTAACATCAATTGGATGTCGTCCAAGATAAGAGGATTTTTACCATTAAAGTGATTTTCTAAGCCGATATATCCTCCTTGAATAAAATTCAATGGGTTGTTAATTTCATGTGCCACACCCGCAGTAAGTACACCTAAGGATGCCATCTTATCAGATTCCACCAATTGGCTTTGTGTATTCTTAAGGTGTTGCAAAGCCAACTTGAGCTCCTTGTTTTGCACCTGCACTTCTTCTGTCTTCTCTTCTACTAGTTTTTCAAGCAGCCTTTTTTGCGCTCTAAGAGAAGACATTCGATATCTATAAAGCCGATAAAAAATGAGTAGGAGTAAAATACCAACTACGATTCTAAAAGACAGCCATTGCCACCAAGGAGCACGTATCTCGAAAGGGTAGCTATATTCTTCAGACCAAATGCCATGACTATTTCGTGCCTTAAACTTAAATGTATAATCTCCTGGTTCGAGATTGCTATATGATGCCGATGTAGCCGCAGTTTCTGCACTATATCCAGCATCTAGCCCGTCCAAATAATATTGGTATTTAACCTTTTTAGGTTTCTCCTGAGTTACACCAAGGAATTGGAAACGGACGAAGTTATTGTCGTGAGCCAAACTAAGCCCTAATGGGATATCGTACCACGGACTAATGGATTCCAACTTAAAGTCATGTAGAATCATTCCGTTTCGTAAAGTGATGCTGGTATCTCGCGATATGTCTTCTGATGTTTTTTTATCTAGTGAAATCAAATCTTTCCACGGTATGAAATCATTATAAATCTCAATATCAATTAATTGAGGGTTTGGTGGAAAACTATCCCCATTAAAAGCATTTGGGTGAAAAATAGTCATACGGTCATTGGCGCCAATCAAGACCTTGCCATTGGGCATTTCTTGAATGGTTCTTCCTCCGTTCACTCCAAAGCCTAAAAAACCATCTTCATAAGTGTAACTCTCGAACAAATTTTCTATTCGTATGGACTGATCTTTTCCTTCTAAAAGTTGGTCTAAGACAGTAGGGTTCATGATGCTTAACCCAAACCTAGTGCCTACATAAAGTGCTCCTTTGCTGTCAAAATATACACAAAAAACATTGTTACCAATCAAACCATCTTCCTCAGTAAACAAGGTCATTTTCCATGGGTAAGAATTCAATGAAAATCCTCCTTCTGGTTTATAAATCACACCTAAACCAGCACCATTTGTACCAAACCAAATATTACCATTTTTGTCAGTTGTAATTGACCAGATAGAACTATTAAACATACCTTGGTCTTCGGTAATTGAAAAAAAGCGATCACCATCAAATATGGAAATACCCGAGTAAGTTCCAAGCCAAAGATTACCACTTTGATCCTCCGTAATTGACCTAATATATTCGCTCAGAAGGCCATGACTTTTCCGAAAATGGGTAAAAGATTGTCCGTCGTAGCGCATGACACCACCTCCAAAAGTGCCTAACCAGTGATTGCCTCTGCTGTCTGGTAAAATCACTTTAATATAATTGCTAGACAACCCGTTTTGCACCTTAAAATGAGTGATACTATCTCCCTTCAAAATATCAACACCACCTCCATAGGTACCCAACAATAGGTTATTATCCTCATCCTCAGAAATGGACAAAACAATATCATTCGAAAGCCCTTGCTCCACACTGTATTGGTAGATGGAATCATTTTCCATTTTATTCAACTTATCATCACTGCCAAGCCATGCGTATCCCAAAGTATCAATATGAATATCCCATATATTGTTGTGTGACAAGCCTTGATCTTTCATCATGTGAGTAAACAGCTTTCCTTCATATTTCATCACACCGCCCCCTTCCGAACCAAACCAGAAACCATCATTAGTATCGTACATTATAGCCAGAATACTCTCACTAGCCAAGCCATCATCAATAGTGTAGTGTTTGAATGTTTTACCATCAAACCTTACAACTCCACCCGCCCAAAGTCCTAACCATATGATCCCGTCGTGATCTTGAAATACGGTCCAAACCTCATTATTGGGAAGGCCTTGTTCAACTTTGTAATGGGTAAAATATTCACCATCAAAATGATTTAGCCCACCTCCGTAAGTAGCCAGCCAAAGATGATGGTTTTGATCTTCTATGATCTTATAAACATTATCAGACGAGAGTCCATTGTCTTTCGAATAAATATCAAATGTACTGCCGTCGAACTTACAAAGACCACCACCATCCGTTCCTACCCAGATATTTCCGATATGATCTTCCATTAAAGTCCTTATTAGGTTACTTGGAAGGCCATTTTCACGACTATAATTTGTGAAAAAATTACCATCAAATTGCGTAATTCCGCCCTCAGTGGCAAACCAGAGATTTCCAACCTTATCTTGCAAGATGTCATGGATTATATTGTTGCCAAGGCCTCCAGTTGTTGTATAATTAGTAAAGTACCGGCCATCATATCTTGAAACTCCTGCATACGTTCCAAACCAAATAATACCATCCCGATCTTCTAGTACAGTAAAAACAAGATTACTTGCAAGACCTTCTTTATCAGTATAATGGGTAAAATATTTTCCATCATATTTTGTAACACCACCATTTGTACATAGCCAAATGTTTCCAAATTGATCTTTAATCATTGCTTGTACGGTACTTTGCTTTAAACCTTGATGTTTTCCATATGAAGCAAAATTCTGAGGGTTTTTATCTCGTACATACGGGTCTTTAGCAACTACTCGTTCAGGCCTACCTACGTCTACCTGTACTCCAACTGCGGCTATTTTCTGAGGTAAACTATAATGACCACTACCCGGTCTATTAACTTTCGGTTTGGTGACATTGATTCTAATTGGTGAATGGACATTCGATTCCCGACTATTGATAGAAAAGGCTTTGGGCTTACCTAGCTTATGCTTGTTTGGCAATGGAACGCCACCTTTTCCAGGTGTTATTTGTTCCAAATCTGAATCTTTCACAATCGTAAACGGCAAAGAATCGATTGTGAAGGTTTGATAACCTTCCGGCCTTTGAGGTTTTGATGGCTTTGAGCATGAAACCACAAAAATGCAGAAAACAAGAACTAGAGAATTGCATAATATTGAGTTCTGATATAAGTAAATGTGAGATGGAAAGATTTTCATGTATGCCAAAGACATTCTGTTTTATACTAGAACTAGCTCAAATCTAATTAGTTATACACATTATACATAACAATTACCAGTGTTCTATAGCAAGGAGATTTTTCTAGAGCCATAATTTGGTCATTTTGTGACTCCCTAATATGATCCTCTCCATCCAGTGCATTATCAAAAACATAATGTTTAGGTTCATGATTAAGAATTTGACGATGAAGAGCGGTATTTAACTCAATTCTTTAAAACTCGCAAGAGTTCCTTCCGTTTGATCAAACTGATCATTCAAACAAAAACTATTAATTATGAAAAAAATCTTATCATTTATCCTTATTGGGCTTATTAGTTTCTCAACATTCGCATCTTCGTTGGGTAGTACAGACCCCCTGACAAAAGAGAATTTTGAATCAAAATCTGAAGAAGAAATTCAGGCTAGAATAGAAGTACTAGAAGAAAGACTCCAGGAAATAGAAAAACTGGATTTTTCTTCAATGGAGAGAGCTGAAAAGAAAGAGCTTAAAAAAGAAATCAAAGCCATAGAAAAAGAAATGGGGCTTGACAATCGCATCTCAATATCAATAGGAGGTGCAATTATTATTATCCTTTTACTTATTTTACTACTGTAAGTCAGTACTTAAAATTTGCGAAATCAGAAAATCCCCTCTAGCTAGGGGATTTTCTATTTCTAGACTGTGGTATTTTTGAAAATGAAAAAAATCACCATCCTCACAGGCGCGGGCATCAGCGCGGAGAGCGGCATCAATACTTTTAGAGATTCCAACGGATTGTGGGAAGGGCACGACGTGACCGCAGTGGCTACCCCTGAGGGTTGGAGAAAAAACCGTCCATTGGTATTGGATTTTTACAATCAAAGAAGAAACCAGGCCTTGGCAGCAAAACCCAATGCAGGACACCTCGCTTTGGCCGATTTAGAAAAAGATTTTGAGGTAACGATAGTTACTCAAAACGTAGATAATCTTCATGAAAAAGCCGGAAGTAGCAAAGTGATTCACCTTCACGGTGAGTTATTCAAAGTACGCAGTTCACTTGATAAAAACCTGATATATGACCTTGACGGATGGGAGCTTAAGGAAGGGCAGAAATGTGAAAAAGGTTCTCAGCTTCGACCACATATTGTCTGGTTTGGCGAGATGGTACCTATGATGGAAGTGGCCATCGCAGAGACGCTGGATGCGGATGTTTTTATGGTGGTGGGCACTTCGCTCCTAGTCTATCCTGCGGCAGGACTACTACAATATGCCCCCAGAGCAATTCCCAAATACCTGATAGACCCAAAAATACCAGAAGGTTTGAGCGCCCAAAACCTGACTATCATAGAAGAGCCGGCCAGTACTGGTGTAGCTAAAGTTGCCGCTATGCTCAGAAAGGAATTTTTGTAAGTTATTAGCCGTTACAAAATCCAAATGGAAGAATCAATCAAATCTTACCCCGTATTAGGCATGTCCTGCGTGAGTTGCGCCGTGAGTGTGGAGAGCACGCTCAAAAGCCTCTCGGGAGTTTCTCAAGCGGCGGTCAACTTTGCTACGAAATCGGTGAATGTCCAATTAAATCCATCCGAAGTACGTCCGCATCAACTAAAAAAGGCTTTGCAGGCTATCGGTTATGACATTATCATCACCGAAGATGAAAATGAGCGAAACAAAGAGGTAGAAAAAGAACAATCACACGCGTTGAAAAAGCTCACAAGGAATATGATTTGGGCTGGGGTTTTGGCTATTCCAATCATCTTTTTGTCAATGATCATTCATGGGGTAGCGTATTCCAATGAAATAACCGCAATTCTGGCAACACCTGTGGTATTTTACTTTGGTAGGCAGTTCTTTATCGGCGCATTCCGACAGTTGCGTCATGGTATGGCCAATATGGACACACTCGTGGCTTTAAGCACTTCTATCGCCTATTTCTTCAGCTTGTTCAATTTGTTCAACCCTCATTTTTTCGAATCTAAAGGGCTGGAGGCTCATGTGTATTTCGAGGCTGCTGCGGTGATCGTTTTCTTTGTTTTGATAGGAAAATGGCTAGAAGAGCGTGCCAAGTCACAAACATCGTCAGCCATCAAAAAGCTCATTGGGCTACAGCCAAAAGAAGTCTATATCCTAGACAGCAATGGAAACAGCAGCTTAAAGCCAATCACGGAGGTAATCGTAGGAGACCTTATCCTCATCAAGCCCGGACAAAAAATACCTGTGGACGGTAAAGTGACAGATGGAAACTCGTTTGTGGATGAAAGCACTGTGACAGGTGAGCCCATACCCGTGGAAAAACAAAAGGGTGATGCGCTGACTTCTGGTACGATCAACCAACAAAGTAGCCTGACCATGCAAGCCGAACGTGTAGGCGAACAAACCTTTTTGAATCAAATGATCAAAATGGTGCAAGATGCACAAGGTAGCAAGGCTCAGATTCAAAAGCTGGTGGATCGCATAGCCGCCATCTTTGTACCCACGGTTCTGGCCATTGCTTTTATCACCTTAGGATTGTGGGTCTATTTTGGAGGGGAAAATGGTTTTACACACGGTCTACTGGCTATGGTTTCAGTACTGGTGATTGCCTGCCCTTGTGCACTCGGATTGGCTACTCCTACTGCCATCATGGTGGGTGTAGGAAAGGGTGCAGAAAATGGCATTCTGATAAAAGATGCTGAAAGTTTAGAACTGGCACACAAGATCGATGTAGTGATTTTGGATAAAACTGGTACGATTACCAAGGGTAAGCCGAAGGTGATCAATGAATTTTGGTCTGATGATGACAAAATTCTGAGAGCACTTCTTCTGGAGCTAGAGTCACGCAGCGAGCACCCTTTGGCGAATGCTATATCAAAGCATCTTTCGGAATTTCGAAACTATGAAAAACCAGCCATTCAAAGCTTTACCAATCTGCCTGGAAAAGGATTGATGGCAACCGTGGACAGCAAAAACTACTTTATTGGAAACAAAAAGCTCGTTGACGATATGAAAGTGAATATTACCGATGAGCTTCAATTCCACTATTTCTGGCTGGAAAAATGAAGGTGAGACGGTCATTTATTTCTTTGACCGAAAAAACATTATCGCCGCGATGGGCATTGCAGATGAGCTCAAGGAGTCAAGTGCAGAAGCCATCAAAAAACTAAACGATCAGGGGATTGAAACCATTATGCTCACTGGAGACCATGCAAATACTGCTGCATCGGTTGCTAAACTTGTGGGTATCTCAACTTACGAAGCGAGCATGATGCCACAGGACAAAGCAACATATATCAAAAAATTGCAATCTCAAGGCAAACAAGTGGCCATGATTGGTGATGGCGTAAACGACAGTCAGGCACTAGCTACTGCCAATGTGAGCATCGCCATGGGACATGGTGCAGAAATCGCCATGGATGTGGCCAATATGACCATAGCGTCCTCCGACCTGAGTAAAGTCAGTGAAGCCATCCTCTTGTCCAAACAAACGATGCGTACGATTAAGCAAAACCTCTTTTGGGCGTTCATTTACAATGTGGTGGGAATACCCATAGCTGCAGGTCTCCTCTACCCGATCAATGGATTTATGCTGAATCCTATGCTGGCTGGGGCGGCCATGGCTATGAGTTCCGTCTCGGTAGTATTGAACAGCTTGAGACTTAAGACCACCAAAACCTAAGACCAAATTCAATTGAAGATGCGTATCTTTAATCATGGCACATTCAATCATCGAGGAATTTTATCAGGCATTTCAACGGAAGGATGCAGCATCAATGACAGCATTGTATAGCGAAAAAGCAACCTTCCAAGACCCAGCGTTTGGAGTGTTGAGCGCCGAAGAAGTAAGAGCCATGTGGACAATGCTGCTAAAAAGTGGAGGGTCTGACCTTGACATTACTTTTGAGATTGTGCATGAAAACGAAAACTCAGGCGAAGCTATTTGGCACGCCAAATACTTGTTTGGAAAAGATAAGCGAACAGTTCATAATATCATAAATGCCAAGTTTCGATTCGAAGGAGGTAAAATCATACAACACGTAGATCAATTCGATTTTTGGAGATGGTCAAGAATGGCACTAGGCTTCACTGGTCTATTGCTTGGCTGGACGCCTTTTCTTAAAAACAAAGTAAGGATTCAAGCTAAAAGTCGATTGAAGAAATATATGATAATGGATAATTCATCTTATTTAATACGATAAAACAATACTTAAAATTATCCTCTGGAAATTCAAAAGAAGGCTGGCAAATAATTCTCGAAAGTTTAATTACTTTAGGCTCAGTACTCACAATTGCAAAATAGCGATGGACATAGAAACACTCAAATACCCGATAGGAAAATTGGATTTTCCTGACACCTACACTTCAGAAGATGTGAAAAAATGGATTGCCGATATTGCTGCTTTTCCCGACCTACTGAAAGCTGAAGTGCAGGGTTTGTCAGCAGAGGAACTGGAATGGAAATACCGCCCCGAAGGATGGTGCATCCGCCAAGTGGTTCACCATTGTGCAGATAGCCATATCAACAGCCAAATGCGTTTCAAACTGGCGCTAACGGAGAATGTCCCAACAATAAAAACCTATGAAGAAGCCCTGTGGGCGCTACTACCAGACATGCACAGCCCCATTGAATGGTCTCTGGAATTGTTGGAAAACCTTCATAAAAGGTGGGTAAGGCTTCTAGAAAATCTCTCTGAAGAAGAACTCAAAAAAACGTATTTGCATCCAGGGCACAATCGCATTTTCAACTTGGGACAAACACTCTACCTCTACTCTTGGCACGGAAGACACCATTTGCAGCATGTGAAAAACGCAAAGGAGACAAAGGAAAAGTATTGAGAAAGTCCATCCGCTTGATGAATATCATTAAGCGGATGGATTAACTTCTACTTCTTTTTATTCGCTAGCTCCCAAGCATATATCTCTTGACCAAGTGCCGCAAGAAATGGCAATCCTACCGTGCGGTATTCGTAGTTACCATCATTGAAAATTTCATTCTCATTTACGAGCAGTGTAGCTGTAATCATAAATGCTATACCATTGGATTCATCCGTGATATAGGCACAATCGGTAAGCGTGCCATAAGCTTGACCTATCTTGTTGTATATTTTGATGTTTTCCGGGATGGCCTCATTGGTATCTCCGTACATCAAAAATTTACTGTACCCATCTCTATATTCTGCGGGATCATAACCAGCTTTTGCAGGCAAAGTGCTCATGGCTTCAAGTAAATAGCTTCTTTGTTCATCCGAAATATCAAATCGCTCACTCGCCTCAAACAATTCAGGAAAAATCACACGCTTCAACACGGCATGCTGAGAAGCAACTGGATAATAGTTTTTCAATTCGAATGAAAAAGGCTCATTAATGAGCGAATCACCAACAGTATACCCAACGCCCTTGATGATACCATCCACTTTCAAAGCCTGCAAAGTATCACTTACTATCGAGTCTAAAACGGTTTCCATTCCTGACTCATCTATGACAATGATTCTATTGGTTACGACATTACCAGAATTAGGAATAGATACACGGTGAGATATACGTACAGGCTCCACTCCTTTTGCTATTCAATGCAGCATTAATCTGATCCTGCCCCAAGAACTCAAACAAACGATTGTATGCTTCATTGTCGCTTACTGCAAAAAGCTTTCTTACTTCATCTCTAACAGTAGTAATAAGCGTGTCGCCTTCTATTCTGAAACTTGGTATCAATCGTATATTTCCCCTCTTTGTTGAGTTTTTCCATTGCCAAAACAGCCACAGGAAACTTAACCGAACTTGCTGGGTAGAAATATTTCTTAGTATCAGTTTGAAAGTCAAAATCGGTGAGCACTAAGCTATCGCCTGATTGATCTATTTGTGTGTATTTGATCTGCAATTCAAACTGATCGAGACTGTCCATAACCGCCTTGATCTTAGGATTGTCTGATTGGAGTGCTGCATCTAGTGCATTGTTATATTTAGTTTCAGTGCAGCTACCTAGTAATGTTAAAATAACGCAAACGAAAAGTAAGTTTTTCATATAGATGGTTAGGTTATCAACTAAAGTTGAATTTATTGGGATGACAAATTTCAGATCATCTTGGTCATCAACAAGTTGCAAGAATTTTTTCTACGTTTAATTGCCAGTCGGGTTAATAGTAATTATTTTCAGTTCGGTTCCAATCGATCTATGCCAATGCCTGGCTTTTTAGAAATTTTAATTTCTTGTCCCTGCAATACTGGCCCAACGGCGGTATCATTTGCAATCAAGAGAAATCCGTCCATATCTACATAATCCAGCTCTGGAAGCAACTGAGCCACAGCAGATATACCCACAGACGACTCAGTCATACAGCCCACCATCACCTTCATTCCCTTAGACTTGGCGTTTTTGATCATGCGACGAGCTGGCGTCACCCCTCCACATTTCATCAACTTGATATTGATGCCATGAAAAACCTCAGCGCAACGATCCACATCCTCTTCGCCTTTGATGCTCTCATCAGCAATCACTGGAAGCACCGAGTGAGCAAAAACTTGTTTCATGCCTTCCCAATCATCTGCTTTCAGCGGTTGCTCAAGGAACTCCACTCCTAGCTCCTTCATCACCTTTGCATTTTCAATGGTCTCGTCTGCTGTCCAACCACAGTTGGCATCAATTCGAAAGTTGGCATCTGTAAGTTTTCGCAATTCTCTTATGATCTCAACGTCTTCACCCGTACCTAATTTAATTTTATAGCTCGGCCAAGGAAACTCCTTCAGCTTTGCCGCCATGTTGGGAATCGTGTCTATTCCAATGGTATAATTGCTCAAGGGGTATTGTCCATTATCCGTGCCCCAAAGCTTCATCAAACTGACACCTTTGGACTTGGCATAAAGATCATTGATGGCCACATCTAGCGCACAAAGCGCAAAAGAATTCCCCACAAATTGACCTTTAATTGCATCCCAAAAATCAGAAGGATCTTCATAATCATAAGCTTCTATCTGCGCTCTGGCAGCATTGAGCACTTCCGACATACTTTCAATACTGTGCTTATAATAAACACTAGCAGTAGCCTCTCCGAAACCAGAATGCGTACCATCATTCAGCTCGACAATCAGCGTTTTTTGAATATCTCTAGAATCATGTGCGATTTTAAAAGTATGCTTGAGGCGAAGGTCGAAGTGGTGAAGAAAGAGTTTCATTAGCTAGGAAACAAAAACTTTGGTTAAAGACTATGACTTAGAAATGATTAGCGAATCACGCCGTTTTTAATTTGGTTTTGGATGTTTGTCAGTCGGGCATCAAATACAAACCCATTTACAATCACATACCTCACTTCGTCTCCTTCTTTTAACACAAAAGAAGCATTGAGTCCTAAGCCTACTTCATTTCCTTGAGCAGCTCCTGATCGCGAAATGTTTAACGGAAATGCACTGAATCGAAGGTTTTCTGGCATTTCTCCCACGCTCATGTCCGTATATCCTTGACTCAATAATTGGTTAAAGTCAAGTTGGTTAAGTTCTTGATATTCCAAAGAATCAGGAGCTTCATATACTTTTCCAGCTTCGTAACGCAACCCTTTGGCATCCAAAGTATTGTAACCATAGTAAGTTGATAGATCACCAATTTCAGATATTCTACCTACATAATGGTAGTCTGTATGTAACTCATTGTCAATAGGGTATGTATAAATACCTAAATCAATCAGATAATCTACTCCGTCTTTGGAGTAGGTCATATTTTCAACCTTCAAATCGAATAGCTTCCGGTCATTGTTAGGGATTTTCTCGTATTCCGCAAGATCAATTTTTGCATACGTACCATCTGAGATGGCGAAAATGGAAGACAATATAGAAATGTAGTTAAGCTTGCGAATAAACTGTTTTTCGGGATCGTTGGCATAACCGCCAGACTCTATTAGAATAGCACTGGTTCCCCACTTTTGAATGTTGTCTCCAAAAGCACGCGGCTCAAAATCATCATTGTACCTACCAACCTGACCTGGTGCATAGTTCTGAATGATGTCATTCATATAGGCGATCACTTTCATGGCATTGCCACGTACATCATTAATGTCTTTTTTGTAATTGTAGGCAGGTGCCAAATAAGAAATAGTAGCTGGTTTTTCAGTTCGCTCAGCGTTGTAATAGACACTTTGATCGTGGAGGTTGAAACCAAAATCTGCATCTAAACTATCTCTTACGGCTTTTAATATTCGTCCTTCAGGTGTTTGCAGTCGCAAAGCATCCCTATTGATATCGATATCCAAAGCATTTCTTCTTTTGTACACCTCTGCCCCATCTGGGTTTAGCATTGGCACGAAATGCAACTCGAACAGCTTTCAACAACGCCTTCTTTTCCTTTTTGTAGGCCGAATCATCTGCGAAGAAATTTAGTAAATCGAAAATGGCCAAAGTAGCTGTTGGCTCGTCTCCATGCATTTGTGACCAAAGTAGAATATCGATTTTGCCTGTCCCCACCGAAATCATAGAGATAGATCGGCCTTCCATGGATGTACCCAGCTGCTTCACTTCAAATCCTTTATGAGATCCTATGTGTTCAATAAGTGGTTGAATATCTGCATGTTTCACTCTCAATTTATCAAGAGATTTTTCACGAAACTGCTCATAAGAAGAAAAAAGCCCTTTGTCAAAATCATCATTTTGACAAAGGGACATGAAAGGTATTAGTATAAAAAACGCTACAATTATTCTCATATCAATGAATGCTATCTTTTGGTACAGTATTGACAACCGTATCTTTAATGATTGGTTCGGGAACTGGCAAAAAATCTAAATGTGCTGTCTTAGCTCTGAGATCCGCCATAAACTGATCTCCTGGATCAGACTTGACAGTTCGGTAGCCAGCATCTTTTTCCAACCAGAGCTCATGACCTTCGAAATTGGTGTATTCTGAATGACCAATCAGGTACTGAATGTCATATTTTTCTTTAAGATAAGCTGGCCAACCATGCATTGGATTCTAATTGAGCATCTGTTAGCGGCACTTCTTCCGTTCCCCCAACATTCTCCACTCCTATGGCACAGTGATTCAAGCCTATTACATGTCTAGCCATATAGTTTTCTGGCATCAAGCGATAGATAACTCCATCTGTATCAATCAAAAACTGAGACGACACATTCAATGCCCCAGCACCAGCAATCTCTGGTCTCCAATTTGGCAGTTTGGCAGATTCAAAAGCGGTTAGGGATTTCTCAAGCGTGGGAATAACCGTGTAATGGATCACAATTATTTTCGGATCTATAGTAGGTTCATCTTGTACCAATCCGTAGTGCTCCTTTAGGTATTCCAAAGTAAGCGCTTTGCGCTCTTCGTTGAAAGTAATTGGTTTATCTACGATGCGACTTTTCTCTTCACAACTAGAAATAGTGACGAACAGAAGCGTCAACAAAAAAAAGTTTCTCATAACTTATTTATAAAATACGAAGACTTATGCGTTGGCCTGCTTTAGGGTATCATTTAAATGCGCATCTACAGCCTTGCGCACAGAACCATTCGCCTCTAGTAATTTAGCAGCGTCTTCTCGGCAGACATCTATTTCTTCTATGATCATCTTGATGGCTCTGTCAACAAGCTTTTTATTACTTAGCTGCATATCCACCATCTTGTTTCCTTTTACTTTTCCGAGCTGGATCATAACAGAAGTGGAGATCATATTAAGCACCAATTTTTGTGCTGTACCCGATTTCATACGTGTACTACCCGTAACAAACTCTGGACCTACGATGATTTCTATGCCATGATCAACTGCTGCACTGAGCTCAGTATTCAAATTGCACGAAATTCCTCCTGTCAAAATTCCACGCTTTTTTGCTGTCTTTGACTCCACCGAGCACGTAAGGTGTACGACCTGAAGCGGCAATACCTACTACGGTATCATTTTCATTGATATCATATTTACACAAATCTTCCCATGCCAGATCAGTATTATCCTCTGCATGCTCCACTGCTTTTCGAATGGCAACATCCCCACCTGCAATAATTCCGACTACCATCGTATCAGGAACTCCGTAAGTCGGTGGACATTCGGAAGCATCTAGTACACCTAAGCGCCCGCTGGTGCCAGCACCAATGTAAAAAAGGCGTCCGCCCTTTTTCATTTTCACTACTATCTGTTTGACCAATGCCTCAATTTGTGGGATCGCTTTCGTCACAGCTTTCGGCACTTCACTATCCTCTTTATTAATATTGCAAAGAATCTCTCCGACGGTCATTTTATCCAAATCGGAGAAATTAGAAGGGGCTTCAGTTATTGTCATTATGTTCTATTTCAATGTTAAACATCAAATACCCTCGGCGGTATTTGAAAAGATTTTATATGATGATGTTTGTTTAAAAAGTTGATTCGCAATCTCATCAATAGGCTTCTCTACGATCCCTGAGATATTGATACCATGCTGCTCTCCAATGGTTTTTAACAAATCTTGATAGTGAAAAGCCAAAGAACCCACAAATCCCACAGAAACAGTTGCCTCCATTTCATATTTATTGATGCAATTGTTGAAAAATCTGGTAAACTCAGCATATATCACGCCGCGAAAATACGCATCCTTTGAATATTTCTTACTTAAAACTCCCACTATACTCGCAAGAAAGCGATTTGGAAAAGGACTTTCATAGATCCGATGGTAGATTGCTCCTCGATCGTCTCCAATTTCTTTTTTCAGTTCTTCGGAAATATCATTTGGCATATCTCCACGTAAATAGTCAATCAACAACTGCTTACCGATTTGACTCCCGCCTCCTTCATCCCCCAATAGATAACCAAGACTTGGAACATTCTCAACGATCTTTTTACCGTCAAAAAAACCCGAATTAGAGCCTGTTCCTAAAATGCACGCAATCCCAGATCGTTCGTGAAAAATGGCTTTGGCAGCTCCTAGTAAATCACTGGCGACTTCCACTTCAGCGGAAGTAAATATACTCGTAAGCATCAAAGAGACCTTGGCTTGTGATGTGGGCTGAGCACAACCTGCCCCATAGAAATAAATTTTCCGAACCGGTAAATGCCCAAAGGCGAGCAAAGTTTCCTCTTGATCTGACTTAATCTCTTCCTCCGACTGTAAGGCCGGGTTAATGCCTGCAGATACAAAAGATTCCACAATGCCATTCGCAGAAATCAACCGCCAATCTGTCTTTGTAGAGCCACTATCTGCTAATAATATCATTATTTGCCAACTTTCTTAATCAATCAATTTTCGTCAATATAGGCAAAATAATGCCTCTAAAATTTGCGGGATGTTCCTAACGCGAATCAGAAACACCCTTTAAATCATAGTTAAGTAAACCTTTATTTTTCGAGGAATTTCCATTCCACGAAAGCTTCCATGGCCTCATATTCAGCCATACCTAGCTCGTCATACAACTTAGCCGTGCCGCGATTCCTATCTTCAGCTCTTTGCCAAAATTCACGACTATCACTTCCAGGGAACACCACTCCGTCTTTTTGTGACTGATGCTTGAAGATAGCTTGACGTTTTTTCAATAATTCTTCAGGGCTGATTGGCACTGCCATTTCTATATCCCCAATATCCCACTCTTGCCAAGCTCCACGGTACATCCACACCTTGCAGTCTTGTGCCCAATCGTCTTGTTTCATCTGATCTAGCGCCCTAAACACAGCATCTAGACAAACTCGATGGGTTCCATGAGGATCGGACAAGTCTCCTGCCACATAAATCTGGTGCGGCTTCACTTCTCGAATGAGATCAATAGTCATTTGAATATCTTCCTCACCAAGTGGTTTTTTCTTCACCTCACCCGTTTCATAAAACGGAAGATTCATAAAGTGAATGTTACTATCAGCAACTCCACAGTACTTGCACCCTGCCTTTGCTTCGTTTCTGCGAATCAAGCCTTTCAGCTTTCTCAGACCGTCCAAATCTCTTTCATCCGATTCTTTGGACTTCACAAACTTGCTGAATTCCTTGTGCATTGCATCAAACTCAGGATTGCTCCAACCAAACTCTTCATTGAGCTCTGAAGCAAAATTCATAAAGTTGATGGCGTACTCATCAAATACGGCAATGTTACCAGATACTTGATAGGCTACATGCACATTGTGCCCTTGCTCCACAAGCCTTAATAGTGTGCCTCCCATTGAGATCACATCGTCATCCGGGTGTGGACTGAAAATAAGTGATGTTTTAGGAAAAGGAGCATTTCGCTCTGGTCTTTGGCTATCGTCTGCATTGGGTTTTCCTCCCGGCCATCCTGTGATGGTATGTTGCAGCTGGTTAAAAACGTCAATATTGATTTGGTAAGCTGAACCTTTGACAGTGAGGAGCTCACTCATGCCATGCTCGTTGTAATCCTCGCTAGTAAGCTTTAGTATCGGCTTGTTTACTTTACCACAAAGCCAAACTACTGCCTTACGGATTTGCTTATCGTCCCATTTAATTGAATCTAGCAACCAAGGTGTTTTCACCTGAGCAAGCTCGGATGCAGCTGGCGTGTCTAGCATCACCTCAATGTTGTCATGCTTTTGCAAGAAAGACGCAGGAACCGACTCGGTGATGGAGCCATTCAGTGCCTTATCTACTATCGGCGCTTTGCCCTCACCCCAAGCCATTAAGAAAATCTTACGAGATTTCATGATCGTACCAATACCCATCGTAATGGCGTACTTTGGCACGTTGTGCTTGCTATAAAAATCCTTGGCTGCATCTACACGCGTGATATTATCAAGGGTTATAAGCCTTGTAACCGACTCTCGTGTGGAGCCAGGTTCATTAAAACCAATATGCCCTGTTCTTCCAATACCCAAAAGCTGAATATCAATACCTCCAGCATCTACAATTTTCTTATCATAATCTGCGCAATAGGCTTCCACTTTATCTAAAGCGACTAAACCATCAGGGATGTGTACATTTTCCTTTTTGATATCGATATGATCAAAAAGATATTCATTCATGAAGCGATGGTAACTCTGCTTGCTCTTCGGATCAAGAGGATAATATTCATCCAAATTGAAAGAAATAACATTATTAAAGCTCAGTCCATCTTGCTGATGCATACGCACGAGTTCATCATAGACCGCAATGGGTGAAGAGCCCGTTGCAAGACCTAAAACTGCATTTTCACCTTGCTTTTGCTTCTCTACAATAAGCTCTTTTATTGCCCTTGCAATCTCAATTGATGCATCGACAGAATTATCAAATATCCTTAAATCCATTGATGATGATTGTGTAATTGTCATAGCTATTTTTTATCGCTTTTTTTCTTTTTTAATTTAGTCATTAATAGAAACAAAACGGTTGCATCAGTTTCCTTTCATTTTTAACGTATGCAATTGACCGTTGATAGAAATCATTGCAACCGCAAGTCCCTTAAATCCATTTCTGTTTATATCTATAATTTGTAATCTCCCTTGAGAGTATTTATTCACTTCTGGATTAATCTTTTTTCCCGTTAGGTCATAAAACTTAACTTGTAGTACCCCTCCTGCCTCTACTGAAAGTTTAATACGGTCATCTTCGTAGGAAGCCCAAGCGTTTAACGCTGAACGACCTTTTGCATTCCAAAACCTCTATCACTTCGAACTCAACTTGAGACCATTCTCCCAAACCTCCTACATTTTTCCCTGCAATACTGAAGTAATACGTCCCGGGATCAAGAAGCCCATAATTCCAAACTAAATTATTAGCAGAAAAGAAATCCATTTCTTCCACGATATCAGTTCGATCTTTGTCTTTTGACAAAATAGCTTTGTAACCTGTAGCAAGTTCGGCCTTGTTCCAACCAAATATCAGCGTAAATTCCTCTGACCACTCCACGCCCGCTTCTGGTGCTGTGATTTGTGGCGCTTTTGGCAATTCTTTCAATGTCTTGAAAGAGTCACATACTCCCATTCTCCTTGTCCCAACTCATTGAAGAGCTGTATCCTCATGTGATGAGTTGTCCATTCATTTAAGGTAGTGCTTAATTGATATTCATTCACTGCTCCCAATTCCTTATCCACTATTACATTGAAAGTTTCGAACTTACTTCCACCTTTTGCTATTTGTAAACGAACGCCTTTCGCAAGAGGGTTTGCCTCCCATGATATCAATGGCTTAAGGTTAATCAATTGTTGATTCGCCACTGGATAGATCATTTTAGCATTACCAGGATAACCTGTGGTGAATGAAAACACATCACTAGAGGCTCCAAAGCCAAAGAAATTTCCTGAACGAATTCTCCAATAATATTTTGTATCACCTTTCAGATCGAATTGTGCAACATTTACAGTAGTTGCGTTTACCGTTTTTGAGAATGTGATCTCATCAAAACTGTCGGTTTTAGAAAACTCAATTTTGTAATACTGAGCATTGGTGGCACTAGACCAAGTAAAGTCTGCAAATGAGGATACTCCTGTAGCCCCATTCGATGGGAAAGAAAGTACGCTGGCATTAGATGGCACCTCAATAGAAAATGATGCAGCCTCTGTACTCTCATTACCATATCGATCATAAGCGGTTATAAACAAATGTGGCTTCCCTTGAATTCTTGCTTCCTCTTCAACATAATAGCTATTACTATAGAGGACCTTCACAATATTGGCAGGATCGCTCAAAAAACCGTCTGCGGGTGATTGATCCTCCGAGGCATATAGAACATATCGCATATCCTCCCCGACAGCATCCCATGCGACGTAAAAAACACCACTCTCGTCTTCTTCCCAGCGAACATTTACGGGAACCGCTGGCGCTGATTGCCCTTTCCACGGCATGGAGGGCATCAACGCAGGGTTTCCATAGCTCATATCTATTATTTCTTTAGCAACACCTTTTACGCGAATAAAATCTTGATAACGGAAATACACACTGCCCACGGCATTAATATCTCTGATTTTCCCTTACAATATTAATCTGCTGTGTGATTTGCTCAAGTGTCCAACCTGCCGCCAAACGTTCTGCTTGAAGAATTCCCCCAATCAAAGTATTGCTTGTTTTCGTGAATATTTTCTACAGCCAGTCTGGAAGCATCTGGATTACTATCGTAGCGATATATGCCATGTCCAGCGATCATGTGTCTGTTATTGTCTTTGGCCATTTGTGCCCAGAACGGAACAAGCTTACTAAAATCCTGTGAACCTCCAATTGGCCAATAAAGTTGGGGGTTGATGTAATCGATACTTCCTGAAGACAACCAAACCTTTGGATCGGTATAAATAGTGTTATAAGCATCTAGACCTATGATACCCTGTGGATTTTCATTGTTACCATAGATTCCAAATGGACTGATGCCAAATCTTACATAAGGCTTTACCGACTGAATGGTATCATGAACGAGCTGGATCATGTGATTGACATTGTTTCTTCTCCAGTCTCCTATATTAGTAAAATCACCTTTGTAAGCATTGTATGTGGCAATATCTTCATTATTTGTACCACCGTATGGGTAAAAATAATCGTCAAAATGAATTCCGTCAATATCATATTTATGGATAATCTCTCCTACTATGTCTTTCATGTGCTCCTGCACCTCTGGTACTCCAGGGTTCAAAATACGATGATCACTATAGGTGAGCATCCACTCAGGGTGGTCTGCATTAAAATCTCCAGGCTTACCACTGTATTTACCTATATAGGTTTCAAAACGATATGGATTGAGCCATCCATGAATTTCTATTCCGCGCTTGTGCGCTTCTTCTATCGTAAAAGCCAAAGGGTCATAGCCCGGATCTTTGCCTCTCACTCCAGTAAGATTTTCAGACCATGGCGTATATTCAGATTCGTACAAAGCATCTGACTGTGGCCTGATTTGGAAAAATATTGCATTAAGATTCAACGAAAGAGCGGTATCAAGAATACCTCTCATTAAAATCTTTTGTTGCTCCATATTGTAACGATTGCCGCCCGTGGGCCAATCTAGGTTACTGACGGTAGCCACCCATACTGCTCGAATTTCTGATTTCGGAGCTTGAGCATGGGAATTGTGTATTGAAAGTGTGAAAACGATAGGCACACTAGGAGGAGTTGGCTTTGCAAAACAAATGCTCTTATCGTCATCATATGTATTTTATTTGGGATATGGTAAATAGTTAGGTTGGTGATTGGATGAGCTTATGCAATAAACTATAATCTCTTGATTGAAGACCAAATGCAAAAGGAAAAAAACTGGCGACCATAAGGCCGCCAGAAACACTAAACAATTGAACCTTATTTTTTGCTTTGGTCAATGGCCAAACCATATACCCAAACATCAGACACAAACATTTCAACTTCACCAGTGCCGTCAATTTTCCATCTTTTCACACCTGAAACTTCAAGTGGATTTACTTCAGGATCAGCATCAGCAGGAGCTCTGTAACCCCAGTAAACGTATCCTCCTTCAGCATCAACTGCGATACCAGTGATACCAGTACGCTCACTATCACCACCTTCAGAGTGAATTCTAGATCCATCAATCAATTCGATATTGCTACCGTCCATATCGGCTCTATACATCCCCATATCATTGATATTCAGTTTATTGATTGAGAAATATATTTTCTGATTTGTTTCGTCAAGCACGAATGTACGAATGGCATCAGAAGTTAAAATTCCTCCTTCAGTAGGCAAGTGCTGGAGTACCATTATCTGGATTCAAAATATCATCAGCAGAAAATCTCCAAAGACCTTTGTGATTCGAATTTTTAGCCCACCAAAACTCTTCAGTTCCACCATTATCCCTCACCAAGAAAGTACCATTCAGTGCTCCAAATCCATAAGTTGGCCCACCATCTGACCTCCATGCCGAGTAATAACCTAGCCAGTTATTAGCAACAAAGTAAGGAAATTCCTCAAGTGAATAGGTCTTATTCGCTGTGCTTACATCGATTGCAGTCACGCCATCTCTCCTATTGGCAAAATAGATTTTTGTAGATGTCACCTCTCCAAAGAAAGGATCATTTAGATAAGTATTTGCTGCTGCCTTAAAATCAAGTATTGAGACGTAATCAGTAGGATCCTCAAGACCGACACTGAAAATTGAACCATCTGCAGCAGCTGCTTCACCAGTTGAGAAAGTAAGACCTACTCCAGCTTCGAAGACATATAACTTATCATTAGCAACCTTCAACGTGAGTGGATGAGGGCCTGTAGGCACATTGATATCAGCAGCAGGCACATCAAATCCGTCAAACAGCTTCTTAGAATAAATTGATCCAGTCCCACCGTCATAATCTACGACTGAGAAAAGTAATGTTTTAGCTAATTGGCCTTTCACATCTACATTTGAAGTAGCAGAGAAAGTCTCTCCATCAATTGTAACTGAAACACTAACAGGAACAATAGCCTCAGAAGTAAATACAACAACTGGAGAAGCTACAGTGCTCTTTCCATCCGTAAGATCAGCACCTTCAGCAGACGCACCAAAATCCCAAGCATAAGTCGCTGCTTTGTTATCTGGATTGTATACTTCCACAGAGAAAGTAATCTCAGATCCTGCTTCAACCACATTTGGCAAGTATGAAATCACTGGAACTGGCGCACCAACAGTGATGTCCTTAGTTGCAGTATTACCTGCATTTCCATCTACAGTAAGAACAATAGAGTAAGTACCTCCTTTTTCAAAAGTATATTTCGGATTTTTTTCTTCGGAAGTACCTCCGTCTCCAAATTCCCAAGCGAAAGTAGTTCCGCCTGTAGATGCATTGGTGAAGGTGACTTCTTGTCCTGCTTCAGGATTTTCTGGAGAGAAAGAAAAAGCAACTCTAATCGCTGGAGCTGACGGCTCGTCATCTCCACATGATACTGATAGTATCATGACCATAGCCAAACCTAAAAGGCTGATGTTTTTAAAATAGTTGTGTAATTGTTTCATAGTAAATGTTTAATTGAGAAAGGATTAAAAAACTAAAAATGATCGTGTATAATCGTTATAAACTCCACTACCGTTTGTTGCTCTGAATGCTAGAAAAACTTGGTACTCAGAATCAAGTTTATAGGCATCCCCAATGATCTTCTTGTTACCTAGTTGGTTCATTCCAGCGATAACAGCCACCTCTCCATCTGATGTTAGTGAACCATTATCCCCGTAATGTCCATCAAACTCAGATTGAGTCATGGCATTATTGTCAACAAGAAGGGCATTGAGCGTAGCACGAGATAAATTATCAGTAAAAAACGCATACATGTCCTCCGAGAAATCTTCAGGAATCTCTGCTAAAAATTGATCAATCGTAATCTTGGATTTATCTTGTGTTACCTTATCATACGCCAGATCAATGGTGTAAGAAACTTTGCGGGTATATGCTTTATTTTCAGGAGCCCAATTGGCAAAGTCGAACGAGTAAGACTTGTATTCTTTCCAATCGTGCACGGTCACACTGGATGATGCTGAAAACTCCACTCCCTCGATAGTCACGATATGAATTTGACTAACGGCCACTGAATCCCACAAGCCAGTATAAGTGAAATTGTCATCCAACGACCAATATTGTACTTCAAGCTCGCGGGTGAGACCTGCCTGAATCTTAGGTGCTAGCGGCTCCATATATACGTTCGCGACATTCGCGCCACCCAGATCTCCTAGTTCGTCAAGTGGGCTATGCTTCTCGCAAGCAAACGATAGCGCAACCACCGCGAGAGTTAAAATTAGATTTTGAATATTTTTCATAACCGAATATTTTTCAGTGTTTCTAAATTAATTACCTGTTGTTGCCCACCATAGTGGCACTTTAAGCCAATCAGGGTTTTGAAAAGCTCCCAATCGATCCAGCTCCGGCTTGTTGAAAATCTCTTCTGTCTGGTTGTCATAAGGAATTCTCTGAATCCATTTGTCAGTCTCGTTTTCATCCCAGAAGAATGCCAAATTCTCAGGTCGCTTCAGACCCTTATAAATTTTCGGATCATACTGATAGCGACGCATATCTACCCATGCTTCTAGCTGCAAGTAGAGAGCCAACCACTTTTGCATCATGATATCAGATAGTGTCAGCGCATTTGCATCATTAGGCACCATATTACTTGCCAAGAAAGCTGAAATATCGCCAGCGTCCACTTTCACTCGTTGCATATGTCGCACAATACCAGCCTGAAACGCTTCGAATGCCACTGACCTTAAATTGAGTTTGAAAGCCGCCTCAGCTTTAATAAAAAGTAACTCTTCTTTGGTCATATAAGGCTGGGCAGACGTGTCACTCGTCATATAAGTATCATATAAATCTGGGTATTCTTCTTCTTCTCGTAGTTCATTCTTCCCTTCAGACGGAGCAACACTCAAGTATGGTACAAAATCCGGATTGCTATCAGGAACTAAGCCTGGAGTCATCATCAAAGGCATTCTTGGATCTCTGATAATACCAGTAGGAGTATCATATCCCAATACCGATTCTAGAAGAAAGGGTGTAGGAGCACTTTCACTCAATATATTAGGGACATAATCCCACTCGGGACGAGCTTTTGATCTTCCCCATTGGTTTACCAAATAAGCATTCACCTCACCTTTGTTATATCCATATCCTGCTTTAAAGTTTGGATATAATGATAAAGCCAAATCAACCTCATCAATGATGGGTTGGTAGTCTTGATTGATATTTGGCGTAAGGTGCAATAGCAGCCGCGCTTTGATTCCGTGTGCAAAAGCCTCCCACTGGTTTATCATCCCTTCAAAAACTCGATCTTCATTGGCTGTCATCTGTCTATCTGTTTCGTCGGATGCTCGAAATTGACTGATTGCTAAATCGATTTCATCAAGCATTCCAGCATAAATGATAGATTGCTCATCATATAGTGGTGATGGGTTTCCTTTCAATGCTTCTCTGTAGGGCATCTGCCCAAATAGATCTGTTGCGGTTTGTGTTGATAAGACCATCATCGTATGACCAGCACCCGCATAATTCATTGACCCTTCTTCTTCAGCGGTGAGATATAAGTTTCTCGCATTGCTCGCTACATCATGAAAATGACGTCTAAAGAGCCCAACACGAGTGACGGAGGTATAGTCCCAACGATCTTTCACTGAATTGAAGCCACTGAGTGTGGCTATTTGCTGTGCAAAATAAGCAGAAGTTTCTCCTTGCTCATAGCAATTAATCGACATTAACCCTTCAACAGGAATTAACAAAAGGTTAGGTGGTGCCTCGCTTGGCAAATCCGTATCGTCGTTGACATCAAAAAAGTCGTCACATCCTGAAGCCAAAGTGAAAATGGCAACAAATAGCATCATGCGAATGCTTAAAATAATTGTTCGTTTCATCTTCATCATATCATTTAAAGTGTTGCTGTTAAGCTAAAAGTGATTCCCTGGGTTGTTGGCACATTGAAATTATCTAGGCCAGTAGTGCCTGGTCCTCCTACTCCTGATCCTGCATAATTCTGCTCTGGATCACTGCCTGAATATTTCGTAAGCATAAATAAGTTTCTTCCAGTGACTGTGAAATCTAAACGCTGCATACCTATTCGCTTGGCTACATCACTCAGATTATAGCTGAGTGCCACATATCTAAGTCTTACCCATGAACCATCTTCCACAAAATTCTCACCTACGAGTCTATATGTATTTCGAAAATAATTTTGATTTAAAACAACTTGTTGGTCATTGGATACAAATCCTTCTGCTGTTTCTACCTCACCATCAAAGACCATCACCTTATTTCTATTTTCTTCCAGAGACTTATGCATTCCTGCATTAAATAAGGCGGATGCACTAGCGTTAATAACATCTCCTCCTCGTCTAATATCAATTAAAAAAGAGAGACTAAAATTTTTGTATGTAAACTCATTAGTAATGCCCAAAAGCCAATCTGGTTCTCGATTACCCATATATACCTTTTCTTGAGTCACTTTTCTTGTACCATCAGTATTGAGAATATATTGCCCCGATTCATCCTTCAGATAAGATCCTGATCTAGGATAACCTTCATCACTTATCACAATTTGGCCATTCTCATTTCTTAAGTACGGAACACCCTCTATCGCAAATAAAGGCTCTCCAACAATCCCTTGTGGTCTTGCTTCATTAATGATTTGACCAGTAGTAACTGGATACCTAGAAATAAAAGAAGGAAGTTTCGCAAGCTTGGATTTGTTTCTGGAAAAATTGGCCGTAGCATTCCATTGTATTGGTCCTCCTTTCAAAATATCCGCTTCTAATACTCCTTCCCATCCTTTATTAATGGTATTTCCAGAATTGAAAGTTTGTATGACCCATCCAGATGCAGTAGATATTCTACTTTGGATAATCATATCAAAGGCCTGAATCTTATATCTAGTGATATCTAAATCAAATCGACCATTGAGAAATGTCAAGTGACCACCAAACTCAAATGATCGCTGAGTTTCAGGGATAAGAAATTCATTTCCAGCAAAATACTCATGTCTATAGCCATTTCCATAACCAGGATAAGGCTCTAAAACTACGCTTAAACTTTCAGGATTTGCGTCTGCTCCAGATTCGGCCCAACTCGCTCGTATTTTACCAAATGAAAATACATTTCTCACACTTTTTGGCATCAATTCAGTAAACACAAAGCCCCCTGTTATTGAAGGGTAGAAAAACGAATTCTCTCCAGGGGTAATTGTAGAAGTCTTGTCATTTCTACCTGTAACACTGATAGATGCTATGCCTTTATAATCAAGTCTAGCCTGACCATACAACCCCACCACTCTTCTTTGAACATTATCTTGTCGGATTTCTTTCAGGCGAGGGTCAATATTATTGATGTTTCTAAGATCTGGTAGGATAAAACCACTACCGTTGGTCGTTGTAATTCTTGCTTTGGTTAATTCCGCATTGGTACCAGCTAAAATATTCAGATTAAAATCCTGTGCAAAAGTTTTAATGTAAGAAAGGTTTAAAGTGGAAGTAACAAGCCTACTATCCTTTTCTGATTCAGAAATACCTCCATTAAAACGTTGAAGATCACCAAAACTTCCCTCAGCAGTAACTTGCTTGTAATACTGATTAGACCTATCCATGCCTAGTCGGTAAGTAGCAGTGAAACTTTCTGTCAACTTCCAATCAAAAAACACTTGACTTATTGTTCTGTTAATGTCATATTCAGGCAAGTTGTTAGCAATTACCCAATAAGGATTTTCTCTATCATCAAAAGGAAACTCCAAGCCCTCTCTGAATATTCTTTCTTCGACCATCCGGAGTTAAGATAATCTGACATGCGATTGTCAGTTGGCCAAGTATATACATTTTGCATACTTCCATTCAATGTTTTAACATTGTTCGACAGTATACTATTCACACTAGAACTTACTGTCAATTTATCTGAAATTTTTGTTGAAGCCTTCAGCAACACATTGAAACGATTATAATCCTCTCCAGGAACTATCCCCGTTTGGTGGTTGTTGGAAGCTGATAGATAAAAAGTAGATTTTTCTGAGCCCCCACTCAAACTAAAATCATATTTCTGTTGAACGCCAGTTTCAAAAAATTCCCCAACATTGTCATATATGGGATCTCCTGTGATATAAGCTGGCCCCCACATATTCAGAGTTTCGTTATCCGATAGTCCATTTAATCCTCGGGAATAAGTTTGCTGAACCTCCAACGGCCTGAAAGCTCTATCCAAAGAGACAGTAGATCCAAAGTTTACAGTAACTTTACCTGCCTTCCCGGATTTAGTAGTGATGAGGATTGCTCCATTTGCAGCATTTATTCCATATAAAGCCGCTGCAATAGGGCCTTTTAGCACGGTCATTGATTCAATATCATTTGGATTTATATCCATAGCCCGATTCCCACTTCCTCGGAAGGTTGAATTATCCATGACCACTCCATCTATTACGAAAAGAGGTTGATTACTTCTATTTTCTCCTACTGAGCTCCCGCCTCGAATAACGATTGAAGTAGATGCTCCTGGGGAACCACCTGATGAAGAAATTTGTACTCCTGCAATTTTTCCTTGCAAGGCATTTACCACATTTTGTTGCTGAGATTCTGTATTGTCTTGGCTTTAATATCCTGTGCCGCGTAATTCAAAGCACGCTTATTTTCAGTAATACCAAGTGCAGTTACTATTACTTCTTCGAGCTGCAGTCGGCATCTTCCTCCAACGTCACATTAATTTGAGTGCTCGATCCAATTTTGATCTCTTGAGGCATAAATCCGATAAAAGAATAAATCAAAACTTTGATTAGCAGCATTCTCTACTGCTAAACTGTAGTTTCCGTCAAAATCGGTAATGGTTCCATTACTCGTTCCTTTCACAACAATCGAAACTCCTGGAAGTCCCTCGCCCGTAGGCTTATCAGTGACTTTTCCTTTGATTGTCGTGGACTGGGAGAAAACTTGCAAGTGCAAGACAAGTATGCAGCTTATGGTAAGTAAAAGTTTTTGCACAATCGATATGGTTAAAGTGTGGTTATTCATAAACTGAATGTAAAATAAGCAGTTTCATGCACTTTTATGCATTTTTAATTAAATAATTTTCAATTATCTGCGTTTTTGCATCTTTTTAAAGCTGTTAACTAGAAAAAATACCTCCACATACGCTAAAAACGTAGTTTTCCAATAGTGCTAAAATTAGAGTTCTCGAACACGACTTTAATTTCACTTAGGACTAGGTCATTTACAAGTTCATAAACGCATGTTTCATGCATCTTTACGAACAAATCCGCATACACAGTCCAGATTTTGAATCAAATAAGACAAAGCCTGACGCGTGTTTTAGAAATTACAATCGATATACTATCATGATTTTAGAAAGAAGAAAAACCCTGCTAGCCTTCAAGTCACCATACAAGAAAAAAAGCCCTGCAATTAAATCTTGCAGGGCTTTTGATGATGTGAAAATGAAATCTTAGAAAGTACGCTCTTAAATTCTTAACTAAATCTCTCTATTGAGACAAATGAATTAAGAACAACTCCCCTTCTGGAGTGTTGAAAACAACCTTATTGAAGTTCCTATTGATTTGAGGGTATAATGCAATAGCGCTAGTCGTGGCTGTTAGCTTTGTTTTTACAGCACTTTTCAATGAGCTTAGATAGATTTCTGATTGTATATAATGGTAACCATCGTCTTTTGTTTCGGTAAACAACACCTGATCATCTCCTGCCCATCTAGGAAACTCGACATTGCCTAAATCTTTAATGATTTTACCGTCCAAATCTGTAACAAAGGATCCTACACCTGACACGCGGAAAACTAGCTGCTCTCCATTTGGAGATATCCCAACATTTAGATAATCATTATCACCCAAAGGCGAGATCATTTTGGACAAACCATTGGCGAAAGTAAGCTCTATTTTACGTAAATCGGCGCTTGGCTTGGCTTCTAACAACCGATTATCACTGGATTGGTCCGATGTACGATACGCAGATGCAGCTTTTTGCACGTTAGAAGTGGGCTCGAACACACTAAGCTTGCGTGTATTAAGATCAAAACAAGCAAAAGTTCCTTCAATTTGGCTTTTTGGGAAGATCACTTGCCCTTTTTGAATCTTCACATTGTAGCCAGCTCCTAACTCCTCGGTGATTGACTCCAAACGTTTAGCTTTAAGATCATACAATTTCAATCCTTTGAAATGTTGGGTAGTAAACACCAAACCCTCACCATCTTCAGTAAACTGCGCATTGTAGCCATTCACATCCAATTTTTCAAAAGTCACTTTCAACTCATCCTGTGCCTGAGCCACGTTCAGAACCAAAGCGCTTAATAATATTATCCAATTTCTTTTCATCTTATCACAGTTAAAATTTTGCAAAAAGTAGGTTAGTTTCATTTTTTCACTAGTTTGAAATTGGTGGTTGACGCACCTTGCTTCACCTGAATAAAGTAGATTCCTTTGGCCAGCAGTTCCGTTTTGAGGTCTACTTTATTTTTCCCTTTCGGTAATTGCTGCTGATCTGCCCCTACTTTTCTTCCTTCTGAATTATAGATTGTCCATTCAAGTTTTACTGATGAGCTGACGGTTGCTTCTAGAAAGGCCTGAGAAGATGCTGGATTAGGAAACAGTTTCATCTCCGAAAGCAAATCACTATTCGACCCCAATACATTTACAACGTTCACAATAACCGTTGCAGCATTTGAAATATTTCCAGCTTCGTCAGCAACTGTATAGGTAAATGTTTCTACACCTCCGAAACTCGAGTTTGCCTTGTAAGCGATCTTACCATCTGTAATTGTCGCTGATCCATTAGCAGGATCAGTCTGCATCATGAGTGTACTCGCCTTTAAATCACCATTAATATCTTGATCATTGGCCAATACATCGATGAGAATGGCATCTTGAGATGATGCAAAAGCAAGGTCATCATTGGTAATGGGCGCGATGCTCTTCTCAACACCAACGGTCAAATATTTAAACACCGCATTCATCACAAGTTTTTGCTCAAATTGATCTGCGGTTTCTAATGGAAAAGTAATGTAAACAACACCTCCATCGATTGTTCCACCTCCGAACTTCCCTCTGTATGCCACTCCTCCATGGGTGTTTTCTACGCTATAGTCAAAAATAGAAATAGCACCAGCACTTGGTGAAACATCATCTGGAAAGTCTTCTGGATAGGTAATTCCAAACGGTATTTCTAAACCTTCAAAGACTGTACCTTCTACCCCTGTAGCTGGGGTATATTCTTCTTTTCCATCTCCGACAAATTGTGCTTTCATGTATTTATTAAGAAAATCCTTATCGTCAACCGAACCGCGAGAGCCTAAATCCCAAGCCACTTCTGATCCACTCACAAACAATTTGCCTCCGCCTACCAAATAGGTTTTTAGCAGCGCTTGCTCATCCTCATTGAATGTTTCTTCCACCGTTGATTCATCTCCTAAGTACCAAACTACCAAGTCATAATTGGCTAAGTCAAGCGTCTCATCCAAAATATATTCATTGAGAGTAGTAGTCACTTCTGCTATGCGTGTCTCTCGAATGGCATTAAAATAATCTGCAGAGAATGTGTGGAAGGTTTCCGTAAAGGACCCACTTCTTCTATCAAACCCGTCAACAATCAATACTTTATCTCCTGAAGCACTTGACGATCGAGAAAATGCAAAACCCGACTCACTCTCAGCACCAGACTCAGCCACGGCTGTCAGATTAAAATGGTAAACATCTTTTTCAGGTACTACTTTGAAGTTTGCTTTTGAGTCAATAGTGATCTCGGTCGTCTCCTTAGTAAGGGTATTTTCATCCGCCACAAGTGCCCAATTCTCCATGGTATCGTCCGTGGCATAATACAGCCTGTAACCAAGGAGTGTAAGTTCACTATTTGGTAGCCATGCAGCCTTGACTCCATCAGTGCCAGCTGGAGCTACATATTTCAAGACCGGCAATGTGGGTGCACCACCTACCTCGCTTAAGGTCGCGTCAATTTCACTGTAACCACCGTCAGTAACTGTCACGGTCTTTTGCTGAGGGTCAAAGCCAAATTTCTCAAACTTCACTTCATATTCACCAGCAGGAAGCCAGTCAAACAAATAGTAGCCGTTTAAGTATTCGTCACCCGTAAAAACCTGCTCGTTTTCCGTGCCAGGATTTAGCGTAACAGTAATTCCATTAAGAGCTTTTCCGTCTTTGTCCGTGACCACCCCACCAATTTCTCCATAAGGAAGCATTGGTTTTTCGTAATATTTTAAAAACGACTTCACACACGCCCAAGCAGCGGCTTTGCGGTATGACTCACTCATCAAGCGTCTTCCCTCATTGATATTACTGTGAAAAGAACACTCAGAAAGTGTTCCAGGCATGTTTAGGTTATTGAGTACGCCTAAACCATTTGTAAACCCAGTAAAAGGAATATCCGCACGAGCGATGGTGTTGGTCGTCCGCATGTATACAAATAGCTCATCAGCCATAATTTCAGCCATTGCTAGCGCATCAGGGTCATCCGCGTTTCCATCTGCTGGGCCAGCGTAGAGCACCAAGGTATAATTGGCTGCTTCATTGTCTGAGCCATTTGTGTGAAAAGAGTGGAAATAATCTGCACCAAACGCATTACCAACTTGTACTCTATCCGAAAGACTTGGGTCTCTCACAGGGGAATCAGGGTCATTGGTAGTTTTTGTGATTTTTGTGTCCGCTCCAAGTTTTACGAGCATTGTGTCCAAATAGCCAATCACGCCCCAAACACCATCTGACTCATAATACGTTTTACCAATTCCAAGTTCAGTAGCTCTATCGTCACTATCGTGACCACCATGCCCTGGATCTAGGCAGATTTTAGCACCTGCCAGTGGTGTAAGCTGAGCCTGAGCTCCTATCGAAAAAGTCAGGCATAAAGCAAAGGCGAAAGCCTTTAAAATAGATGAATAGTTTACCATAAAATTTACTTCTGGTTGAATATATAAATGTCACCTTCCGATGAGTGCGCTGCGATACGCTGACCATCACTACTCACTGTCGGTTCGAATAAGTCTGTTTTTTTGTCGGCTTTTAACTCTTGCGTTGCTTTAGAGCTGAGATCATAGACAAACATTGAAGAACCTAAAATCCGCATGCCGTCATCCTCACTTTTTGCAAACACCACAGCATCATTTCCTATCCATTGTGGCGCATCGGCATTGCCTAACTCGTGAAGGGTATTTCCTTGAAGATCAGAGACAAACACCCCAAGTCCTGCAATTTGATAAAGAAGCATATCTCCGTTTTGTGAAAGTTGAGCAGAAATATAGTTGCCTTCGGCTTGCGGTTTTACCATCTTCACTTCACCCGATTTGTTCACTATTTCAATTCCTAAAAGGTCTTTCGACAATCGCGCACTTGCACCCTCTTTTTGCTTTGAAGCAAAAGCCGATGGCGAAAGAGACTTTTGATTTTCATCTACATCTGCAATCTGTTTCTTATCCATATCGAAGGTTTCGATATATTTCATACGTCCCTTCACTTGATAGACGATCTTTCCATTTACCCATTGTGGCTGATAGCCAGCTCCAGATTTCTCTGTGATGATGGTAGAAGTACCACCCGCCAAATCATAATACCATAGTCCCTCAAAACTTTCTTTACTATACAGGAGTCCTTTGCCATTATTGACAAATTTTGGATGATACCCAGTTATCTCAAGTTTCTGAACTTCTGCATTTTCCCAGTTCTGTGATTTGTTAACTGACTCTTCAGATGTATTAGATACTAGTTCTATTTCAGCCGTCTTTTCCTGCTCCTTAACTTCACTACTTTCATTTGTCGCTTTTTTGGGAGTACAAGCAAATGCAAAGGCAATTAATACGATAGATAGATTTTTCATTTTGAATTCTTTTTAGTGACTTTTATAAACCTTACGGACGTTGGTTCACTCTCGTTATATAGTCTATCAAGTGCGGTGATGGCATAAGTGTATTTTTTTCTCTTGCGAACAGCCATGTCCAAGTAAAACGGAGAGCTCGCTCGCTGAATCTTTAGAATATTATCAGCATCGTTAAAATCACCGATTTTCTTCCCTTCAAAGCGATAGATCGCAAAATATTGAGCCGTGGTGTCAGTTGATTCCCAATTTAGATAGACTCCTTTTTCCTCGTTTTCGGTCACTAAGGATGATGGAGGTAAAGGTTCTACATTGTCCAGCCAAGGCATAGTGGGAATAAGCGCCTTTGACTTATAGAGCGTAGTTCGTAAAGTATCGGATATTCCTAAAGGATTTTGAACCAAAGACTTGGAGCTAAAATGTGCACCACCTGAAACATTATCCAACTTTCGTGAAAAACGGATTTGATTCGGAATCTCCGAAGGATTCATCCAAACAGAGTCTTCATTCTGATTTCCAACACGATACGCCGCATATCCCGCATAGAGATGTCCTGTATATTCCAAAGCATTCCACCACCTAAGCACCTTGTCAAAATCTAATTTGGGGTGACCAATATGTAAATACAGCTGAGGAAGGATGTAGTCAATCCACCCATTGTCCATCCACAAAAGCACATCTGCAAAAAGATCATCGTAGTTGGTTTGCCCAGCTTCAGAATCTGACCCACGAGGATCATCGGCCACATTTCTCCAAACTCCAAAAGGACTAATCCCAAATTTCACCCAAGGTTTTACGCTTTTGATCGTGTCACTCAGCATTTGAATGACAGTATTTACATTTTGCCTTCTCCAATCATCTTTTGTCTCTGGGGTAAAATCTCCACCATGATTTTTAAATGAGACCGTATCTGGAAATTCTACGCCCGCAATTCTGTACGGATAGAAGTAATCATCAAAATGAACAGCATCCACATCGTATCGCTCTACCACATCTTTGATAATCTCAGTAGTATAAGTCTGCACCTCAGGAATGCCAGGGTCAAAATACATGCGATCTCCATATTGCACAAACCATTCCGGCTTTTGGTAAAACATGTTTGTACTATCTTCTGGAAACTCTTCCATATCCACTATGGCGCGGTATGGATTGAACCATGCATGAAACTCCATTCCACGATCATGAGCTTCATCTATCATAAAAGTGAGCGGATCATAATACATATCAGGTGCCTGACCACTTATTCCAGTGAGATATCGAGACCATGGCTCTTTTTCTGAAGCGTAAAAGGCATCAGCAGATGGTCGAACTTGCATAATCACAGCATTAATTCCCTGTAAGGAATGGTAATCCAGCAACTTACGATACTCGTCTTTTTGCTCTTGCGTGCTAAGCCCAGACACAGATGGCCAGTCGATATTTTTTACAGTAGCGATCCACACTCCTCTAAATTCCCTTTTTGGCGCTTGCCCAAAAAGGCTTGTCGTAAAAACAAGTAAGGAAATGGAGAGTAAAATTAATTTGATGTTTTTCATTTTTGTATTGTTTGTTTCCATGATCACATATTTTCATGATTCCCTTCGGTCACATGGGTGAACACCTTACATAAAAAATCAGCGTTGAATTACTCAAAATCACCTATTTTATTAGTCGATTCATTCAATTTATTTATTAAATCCCGTGACCAACCAACCAATCTTCATTGATATCTACAGGCAATTTTCCTTCTGCCACATGCCGCCCCAATAGGACTTCCGCAGCATATTTATGTGTGTACTTATTTTCTTGGTAAGCGAGCAAGATGGATTCCGCTTGTTCCAAACCCGACAGTTTTGCCAGTGCATAAGCATTTCCGAAGAAGACCACATGCACCTTTTTTGTACCAACAATTCTTTTACAAAAGCTACAATTTCTGGTGTAATCCCAAAGTTGTTGTGGTGCTTTGAGTTTAATATCATGGATAGCCAAAACCACCTCATCTTCTACTCCAATTTGGTATTGACCGATTGATTTCAATTTCTCAAGCTCATTGTATTTGACCCTATTATGTTGAAAATGATCTCCCAGCTGCTCGGAAAGCTTCTGCTCAAACAATGGCATGCCGTCATCATTTCCGATAGCACCTTTCAATAAAGTATGATGACTAAGAGCCCCTTGCTCTGCTTTATCTCCATCTGCAAACAATGAAAATACGTGTGTTTTTTGTATGGTGTTAGGTAATGACAGGCTTGCTTTTCCTTGCAACACCGTAATGGAAGCTGCAAACAAACGATCGTTTAAAAAGCCTGTCTCCCAATTCACATCATCATCAATATATTGGACATCAATCGGTAGGTATTGACTTAACCCCATCCAATGCTTGAATAGCAATTGCTTGAGACACCTTCGCTCAATTTCCTTTTCAGAAATTTTTCCTTCCTTTATTGCGCGTTTGATCTCTACAATCGCCTGAGGTACATCCTTGACAAAAAGTAAAATATCGTTTCCTGCCAATAAAGCCTCTACATCCACTACTCCTGGAGGATAATGATCTGCCACCGCATGCATATCCAAGGCATCCGTAATGACCAAACCTCCAAATCCCATTTCTTTCTTTAGTAAATCCGTAACAATAGATTTACTAAGCGTTGATGCGCGATTTGCATCTGGCTCTAGTTGTGGTATTTGCAGATGTGCCACCATGACCGAGCCGAGCCCTTCATCGAAAAGCTTTGCAAAAGGATAAAGCTCTGTTTCGATAAGTTCCTCTTTGGATTTATCCAAAAGCGGTAGTTCCTTGTGTGAATCTGCGGAAGTATCCCCATGTCCAGGAAAATGCTTAGCACATGCCAATACATGCTCATTTTGCATTCCACGCATATAAGCGGCAGCTTTCTTTGCAACTGCATCTTTGTTTTGACCAAAAGACCTGAAATTGATAACTGGATTTTCAGGATTGGTATTCACGTCTATGACAGGAGCATGATTGAGAGTCACTCCCACACGCTTCATTTGACGCGCTATGGCTCCTCCCATTTCCTCAATCAGCGCATTGTTTTGCACCGCCCCCAAAGTCATTTGATAAGGAAAAGACTCGCATCCTTCCAGACGCATGCCTAGCCCCCATTCTCCATCTATGGAAATCAACAATGGGACTTTCGTCAAATCTTGATATTGATTGGTCAGTTCGGCCTGTCGTTTGGGATTACCTTGAAAGAAAATCAACCCACCCAGATGATATTGAGAGATCATTCCTTCGATCTCTTTTTCATGAGAAGCTCCCTTATTAGACCAAGCCGCCACATGAATCAACTGCCCAATTCTCTGATCCAGCGTCATTCCGTCTAGCACTTCCTGAGCCCATTCTCTACCTTCTGGTGTAATATTTATTGGTAATTCTAAAGGTGTATCCATTATTGCACTATGTCACAGGGCTATTTCACCCCAAAATCTTTGTCTATGTATAAAAATCGCGTGATAATGAAAGACGGCACTGTCGCCAGCACCACCCAAATGAAAAACTTCTGATAACCAAGCATTTCTTGTATCCAGCCACTGGCCATTCCTGGCAGCATCATCCCGAGAGCCATGAAGCCAGTAGCCAATGCATAATGCGCCGTACTAAACTGCCCCTTGGACATGTAAATCGTATATAAAAGGTATCCCGTAAACCCAAAACCATAACCAAACTGCTCAACCACCACTGCCGATGTAATAAGAATATACGAGTCTGGTAGCGCATAAGAAAGATAGACGTAAACCAAATTTGGTGCATTGATAGCTACTAACATCCACCAAATCCACTTCTTCAAACCATCGCGAGAGGCCATGATTCCGCCTAAAATACCTCCCAGAGTTAAGGCCGCCACGCCAAAAGTGCCGTAGATCACCCCTACTTGCTGCGTTGTGAGTCCTAAACCTCCCACAGACTGATCATCCAAAAGAAATGGTGATGCCAGTTTTACTAATTGAGATTCCCCCAAACGATAACACAGCAAAAACAGGATAGAAACAACGATTTGTGGTTTCTCAAAAAATGATTTAAAGGTCTCAAAAAAACGTCTGAACACTTCCGCCAAAGACTGCACCTCAGAGGCTTTGTCTACCAAAGGACGAGGCAAAACGAATTTGTGATATATGAAAAAGCACAGATAAATGACACCCACTGCACCAAAAACAACACTCCACGCCATTTGAATGCTTGGCATGGTTACCTCCATATATCCTGCAAAAACAACCAAGAGGCCTTGCCCAGCAATCATGGCTATACGGTAAAAAGTACTTCTAATACCTACAAAAAATGCTTGTTGTTTACTGTCCAGTCCTAAAAGATAAAATCCATCGGAGGCGATATCATGGGTAGCAGAACTAAAAGCCATCAGCCAAAGGAAAGCCAAAGAATACCGAAAGAAATCGGAGGCTTGCAGGGTAAGAGCGACGCATGCCAATGCTGCCCCAAGAATAACCTGTGTGACGAGAATCCAATGTCTACGAGTAGAGAAAATTTCCACGACAGGACTCCAAAGAGGTTTAATCACCCATGGCAAATACAACCAACTGGTATAAAAAGCTATGTCGGTATTGGAGATACCCAAATTCTTATACATAATGACCGAAACCGTCATCACGATCACATAAGGAAACCCTTGTGAAAAATACAAGGTAGGAATCCATGCCCATGGGTTTGATTTCTGTGATTTATCGTTCATTATATCGTGTTACTATTTAGCTTTTAGCAAGTCCTTGTAAACCCCCGGACTTGATTTGTTGATCAACTCTGCATCCACCGCAGCGCGGTAAAATTCTACAGGCCCCACTCCTCCTATAATGGCGTAAGCATATCCTTCATGCTTCAAAGCGTAAAGACCTTCTAGCAATAAAGCCTTTCCAATGCCCTTTCCGCGATAGTGATCGAGCACACCTGTAGGCCCGAAAAAATCTTTCGCAGTTGTATTATAACAAGCAAATCCTACGATGGTCTGTCCCTCGTAAGCCACAAAACAAGATATTGGAGAATTGGCGAATGCCACACGACATTCGCTCTCCCATACCTTACTAAAATGCGTACCCACCCACTGACAAACCAGCTCCATCTCTGGGCCTATTGCTCGCTTAATTTTCACGCCATCGCGTTCAAATCTTCCCACTTCATACAGAGGCAAATCATAGAGCCTCACAAGCATGTCCTGCATATTATATTGTATTAAAGTACCTGAATACCTCTTTTTCTATAACTCGAAAGCTGAACTTCTTCTGGATCAATTTCGGTAATTAGGGTATTAATTTTTTCTAACCCGCACACCAAAAAGCGCTGTTTTGTATCAATTTTTTCGGCAGTGGACATCACCACCACCTTATCCGAAACATTTACAATAGCTCGTTTCAACTGTGACACTTCCCAGTCTATTTCCATCAGGCCTGTATCGGCATCTATACCGCTGGAACCTAGAAAACATGCATCCGCACGCATTCTGGAAATGTATTGAATCATATCAAGACCAATCGTCACTTGTGCACGCTTCATCAGCTTACCGCCAAACAAGATCACATCAATCTTTGGGTGCTCCGACAATCGCATGGCAATAGGCAAACTGTAGGTAAAAACAGTGACGCCCAAATCTGGGGGCATTATACTCACCAACTCCAGATTGGTGGTACCCCCACCAATTATAAGTACATCGTTATCTTCTATTAGCTCCAAGGCTTTGCGAGCCATTATTAATTTCTTGTCGTGATCGTATATTTCACTCTCTCTGTAGGAGTATAAATTTTGAGATGTAATCATGGCACCTCCATGCACTTTCAAAAGCTTGCCTTCACTGGCCAATTCCTTTAAATCCCTTCGTATGGTATCTTCGGATACATTTAGTTTTACGCTCAGGTCAGATGAGAGTACTTTCTTGAACTCTTGGAGCTCATTTAGAATTAGGGTTTGTCGTTCACGTTTTAGCATTATTGCTGATTTATGCGGTTATAGGTTTTAAAATTAATACTTTTTTGCTGTTTATTGCCATTTTAAGGATTTATTAGAAAATAAAAATGCAGGACATGCTTTCAAAGTAGCAAAAAGTGCCCTCCAGTTTTTAGAATTCCCTGTCAAAGACATGCCAAAACTATCAAGAATCGTCATGTGAAATTGGCTAAAAGCGCATAAAAAAAGCCGCATTGCGGCTTTTGTAATTGTGCTCGAGCCCTATTCCGAACAATTCCCGAAATAGATCATTTGCCTGATTAGGGTTCAAAACCCTTTATTTCCTCTTGCGCTTTTTCAGCTTCTTTTCTTGTTCAAAAGCTTCTGCCTCCTTTATCAGCGCCTCATAATCAAACGTCTGATCCTTAGCCAAATCCAAAGCATTCTGATATTCGCCTTTCGTTATTTCCATTCTATGGATCGGCTTACCAATATTCGCTTCTATCTCTTGAAGCAATTCCCTTTCTTCTTTGGCACAAAAAGCGATAGCCTGTCCTTTCTGAGTACCCCTACCCGTACGTCCCACACGGTGCACATAGTTTTCTGGTGACTCGGGCATATCATAATTCACCACAAATTCCACATTTGGAATGTCGATACCTCGCGCGCTTACATCTGTTGCAATGAGTACCTTCACATCACCGTTTCTAAAGGCTCTCATAGTAGCATCACGCTCTTCTTGTAGCTTATCTCCGTGCATGGTGTCAGTCACAAGCCCTGCGCGCTCCATGGCAGTTTTCACCCTTTCGGCACGCACTTTAGTTCTCACAAACACCAAAATCTTGGATTCGGGATTATTCTTAACAAACCCCTCAAGGAAAAAGCGCTTGTCGTCCATTTCTATAAATGCTACAGCATGCTCAATATTTTTAGCTACAGGGTCTTTAGGAGAAATCTGAATACGAATCGCATCCGTGACCAACGAATAGGCCAATTTCTTGATCGTCTCATTGATCGTAGCAGAGAAAAAAAGCGTCTGCCTTCTTTTTGGGATATGATGCATCAGATCCCGAATGTCCTTGATAAAACCAAGATCAAGCATATGATCGGCTTCATCCAAAACTAAAATTTCAATATTTCTAATATCCAAAGCCCGCTGACTAACAAGGTCAAACATCCTCCCGGGTGTAGCAATCACGATATCCACCCCTTTGTTCAATTTTTTGATCTGAGGTTCTTGATCTACGCCACCATGAATACAAAAGGTGATAACCTTGGTGTATTTGCTCAAAGAATGAAACACACGATCTATCTGAATAGCCAACTCATGCGTGGGAGCTAGCACCAGACATTTCACACCATCTGAGCGTTTGCTTCTTTTTCTTTCTTCCAACATGTGGATGATCGGAATGGCAAAAGCTGCCGTTTTACCCGTTCCCGTTTGTGCTATGGCCAGTACGTCCTCACCTTTAAGTATTGCCGGGATGGTCTTAAATTGTATGTCGGTAGGCTTTTTATACCCTTGAGCAAGGATATTGCTTTTAATCGACTCAGCTATTTCGTATTCTTCAAACTTCATTTTCGTACAAAAAGACAAAGATACTTTGCTTAGATGGAAATGTGTGAAACTTACGACGTTGAACCTAAACTGATAAAAGGCAATATTCATATTCCCAGAAGTCATCAAAAATAATTTCTTGAAAAACATGCCATGGCCCATCCATCCATTTTGTTTTTTCATGTGTCTTAATCCAAGGTAAAAAAATACCCTAATTGGGGTATTATTTATCCCAAATCAATACGATAGCTTTGCAAACACAAACGTCATAACCATAATAAAAACCATGAAACATTTCAACAAACTAACACTCCTAGCCGCACTATCCGGAGTGCTTCTTCTTTCCAACTGTAAAGACAAGGATAAAGAAGAAGGCGACATTATTTCAGAGGATTTCAAAACCCCTGAGCAAAATAAAGCTGCTATCCAAGATATAGCAGTAGAATTTGTAAATGAGATGTCTCTTCTAGAGGAAAGCAAGTCTGCTCAAGCAGCAGCGAATATGCTACTCAAATTAGATTTAGGTGAAGATGATGAAGAAATAATTTGGGAAGAAGCATCAATACCTCAAGGAGCAAGAATCGCTATTCGTCAAATCAACCAATCCGCTGTTGCATTTTCAAAAGGAAAAATTAGTGGAAAAGGATTCGCTACGGCTGCTATCGGAGAAGATGGCGATGATGATGATGAATTTGAAAGCTTCCAAGAGTTCTTTAATGAGAACAAAGGTGTTTATGAATGGAATGAAGACACTGAGGAATTTGATGAACCAACTACAGGAGGTTCTGTAATTACATTGAAGTTCCCTTCTGACGACTCAGAAACTACTAACAATGCGTCATTTACTATCAGATCTTACAAAGGTGTTGTTATTGAAGGCAATCCTCTTGAAGAAGACTATACAGGTGAATTACCAGAAAGCCTTGTTGCTGATTTATTTATTGATGGCGTCAAAGAAATGGAATATACTATTACCGCAGCATACAATTCTGCAGGCGAGCCTACACAATTGAATACCAAGTTATTCATGAATCCATTTACTCTTTCTGCTAGTCTTACTAATACAACTTCTAAGGTGGCCAGCTCTGTGAACCTATCTCGTGACTCAAAAGTGATCATCGGAAGTAGCGTAGAATTAGTGGGAAACTTCTCTGAAGACAATATTAACGCTGCTGAAGAGGAAGAAAAGATAGGTGATGTTTTAACAGACGCAAAAATGACTTTCACTCTGCTCAATCTTAAGATAGAAGGAAGTGCGATGGTTGATGACTTGGAAGATGCTACGAAGAACTTAGTTACTGAATATTATTCTTACGATGATGATGCTTCTGTAAAAACTCAAGTTGAAACAGATGCTCCAAAATTGGCTATCGCATTAAACGCACATACCACAATGAAAATGAAGTATGCAGATAGTGGAGTCAAAGCGGCTGATATGGAGTGGTACACTACCATAGAAGAATACTCATATAGTGATTATGAAGAGCTATGGGCTGAACCTGGGATAAGAATGGTTTTTGCTGATGGAAGCAAAGTGGATTTTGTGGATTTTGTTGAAACTGGGATGGACGAACTTGAGTCTGCTATCAACGCTTTCCTTGCTCAATTTGGCGAAACGGTCGGTGAAGAATTCGATCCTATCGAATTTGATGAGGAGGATGAGGATTAATTAGAATTTTTATTTCACAAAAAAGGGTTGTGCGGAAAATGCTCAACCCTTTTTTATTGAATCACAATTTGATAATTTTTCACAGCATATCCACCCCAAACACCTAAAACAGGCTTTGTTCCAGAAATATTACTCACCACCTCGTTACCAACAGAACCGAAAGGATTTCCTGTGGTATAGAGTTCCTGCTCCAGCGAACGCCAAAAATCAAAATGCGCTTTGTCAATTGCACAAAACTTCACTTTTACTGTTGTCCCCTTTTTATAAAAAGCATCGTCACTGACAGAAGTAAATGACTGTGCTCCTCGCAAAAGCGGAAAAGAAAAAGCCTCTCCATTGAATGTTTTATCGGAAAAAGTGGATTGATACACGGGTACGAACCTCTTCTCTTCATTGATGGTTTGCGTAAAGACCCTGTAGTAGTCCTTTTTCATTGAATCATCTTTTAGCGAAAGCCAAATATTACCCAGAGAATCTGAATCCTCTTTGATTTCAAACCAAATGCTGTCCAACGATACTGGTTCAGGAATAGTGGTGGTGGCAGAATACGTTTCACCTTTACTAATTACTTCAAGCGTGTAGGTTTTCCCAACCTCTCCTACCAGATCTGTAGCCTTATAGTAATAAGGAGGAAAACGCTCCGTATTTCTAAAAAGCGTGAGCACTTCTTCATTTTCACCATCACTTATTGCTACTCGAGCTGTGGGCACAATCAAATCCAACAAACTCAAAGAATCTACCGCGTCATAATAACCGGAACTTAGCGTGAGGTAGACTCTTGGATACTGTCCCTGCTCAATGAACCCTTCTATGACCAACTTCTGTTCTGTCTTCCCTAAATCAATTTCTGTATCACATCCAGAAATCACCAGAACGCACGTCAACCAAAGACATATCTTAAAAATTCCATTCATAACTCACGGAAGGTAAAACGGGAAATAATGCGACTTTTTTCAAATCTATATTCAACTCATACTTGTCAGGAGCTCCTTTCACATCAAAATAGACATAATAAGGGTTACTTCTGTTATAAACATTATAAACAGAAAATACCCACTTCTGATTTCCTCGCTTGCCAGTGGTAAGCGCGGCGGCTAAATCCATTCGGTGATAAACGGGCATTCTAAAGGCATTTCTCTGAGCATATTCGCTGATCACATTGCCATTAACAAGATATTTGGCCGTAGGCAAAGTCAGGGCATTGCCAGAAGACAGCTTAAACAAACCTGAAAAAGCCCAATTACCTCGGGTATACGTTCCAACCAAATTCAAATCATGGGTGCGGTCATACTTGGCAGGAAAATAGTTTCCACCCGAAACACCCGCAAATTTTCGTTCGGTTTTACTTAGGGTATAGTTGATTTGGTATTGAAATGCCCCTGATTCGCGTACTGCCGAAAACTCCCAACCATATGACCTCCCCTTTCCAAATATAAAAACATCGTCGTAATTATTGCTTGGGGAATATCCCACCACAGCTCCATTTTCATACTCAACCTGATTTCCTAATGTTTTAAAATAAAGCGAGGAAGCCAATTTCATTTCTTGCCAATCCAAAACCTGAAGATACCCCAGCGTCCACTGGTTGGCAAACTGCGGTTTGATAATTGAAGAGCTCGGTACCCATATATCTGTGGGAAGTGAAACCGAAGAAAGTGGTGATAAATGAATGTATTGATTGCTCCTATCATACGAAAACTTGATAGACCGACGACTGTCCATTAAGTAGTTCAGTCTTACACGCGGTTCCAGATTCCAATAAGTTTTTACCCTTTCATTTTTAGCAAAACTCAAAGTATCAGTAATGACCAATTCGTCATCACTGGGGTATCTATTAAAAGGGCCAAGCTGACTGTAGGTACTTAATCGCAAACCTGCTCCAAATACCCACTGATCGGACACTCGAAATTCATCATCCACAAATACGACCGACTCTAGAGAAGGTATTTCATCAGAGTCTGCAAGTTTATATTCCTCCTCATTCAGTGTAAGAATGGCTTGATTTGGTTTTATAGCTCTATACGTGGACTCAAGACCAAACCCCCAAACATGACTTCCACTTTGATGATTGAGACGCACACCAGCCATGGCATTAGAAATATCAGATCTCAAATCAAGCTTATAGATATTGACCTCCCCTCCAAACCGCTGATGATAAGCGCCCGTATTGGCGAAAACCTCCATATCGGTATGATCATTCATCAGCCATTTCCAAGAGAGTCCCGCATTGTGACTTTGCCAAAATATATCGTTGGAAAAAAGCTTATTGCTTCGGAACTGATAAGCATCTTGCCCTCCAAATCCTGTAAGGGAAATAAAGTGCTTCTTACCAATTTGATGATCGTACTTTATAATGTAATCAGAAAAATGGTAGTCAGTTCTCTGCTTCAATTCTGAGTCATCTCTCAATAGATTTTGCGTGATCAAGTCAAAATAAGACCTTCGAAAAGAAACCATCAATCCAGACTTTTCTTTAACTATCGGGATATCCAGAGTAGCCTTTGCAGATAAAAGACCCAAGCCGATATTTCCTGAAAATTCGTCTTTCTGGGGAGTTCGCGTATGAATTTCCAAGCTTGAGCTCAACCGCCCTCCTACAGATGCAGGATAGCCACTTTTGTAATAATCCACTCGGTCTATCGCTTCCGTACTAAACATGGAGAAAAAACCGAAAAGGTGATTGGAATTATACAATTCTATATGATCGAGGGAAATTTTGTTCTGATCTACGCCACCACCTCGTACGTAATACCCATTATTACCGTCAGTACCCGTACTTACGCCCGATTGCGTTTGAAGATATTTGATGGGATCCTGCTCGCCCAAAAGGTAAGGTAGGTTGGAGATAGCATCCACAGAAAAAACCTGATGACCACTAGACGATTCGTTCATCACACTTTTAAAATCATCTGCAGCTACTATCACTTCCTTCATCAACTCCTCGGATTCCTTCATTATCACTGTGATCAAAGTTCCTCGCTGGTCTACAGTATCTTGAATCGTTTCATAGCCTATATAAGAAACACGATAAATGGCTACTCCATCTGTGGAGAGTGCATTGGCTCTCCCAAATTTATCCGTAATCACAATCTGCTCACCAAAGGCTATTGATGCTCCTTCCAGCTGATTTTTCTCTTGATCAAAAACCTGAAATTCGAGGGTTTTCTGACCAAAAGCTGGTAGAAGGGCGATAAAAAGGAAAAAGAGGCTTGCGGTTATTTGAAACTTCATCGGAAGGACAAAAATACATCAGTGAGTCGAGATCAAAAGGTAATCTATGCACTTCACGTTGCTTTTTCACATCAATTACCCATGTGGGTGCATTCTGGTTCGTTTGTTTAAGGGATCAGGTTCTTGTATAAATCACCTTCCCCAATCGGTCAATATGATTACGCAAGTAATCATTATCTATGCGCTCATAAATAACCAAATCGACTTGATTGAGAATGGAAGAAGTATCAAAATCATTCATTAACCCGAGTAGGTCAGTTAGGCAAAGTTGAGCTCCTTTAAGCGCAATATCTATGTCTGAACCTTCTCTAAAAACCCCTTTGGCACGAGAACCGAAAATCACTGCTTCTTTCACACCCAAGTTTGCTGAAATGATTTTAACTATTTCAGCAACTTGACCATCAGTCAAACCAAATGATTTTTTATCAGCTGTTATTGAGTTCTGCATCTAACCTTTCTTTCAACTTAATAAACAATGAATAATAGGAGTTTATTATTTCGGCAGAGATTTCATCGGCAGTTTCTTCGTTATAGGTATGGCTCGTTAGATTTCTACTCTGAATCATCTTCAACCAACCCTCTCCATCCTTAATTAATCCAATGTTATTGGCCTTTTGGATCACTGGTCTTGGACCATATATGTCTTGAAAACCTCGGTAGGCAATTAAGTCCTGTAAAGTCTTCCATGCCAGTTCATAACTATATTCAAAGGCCTTGATAAGCCCCTGTTCTTCAAGCTCGTTTAAACTTTTTTGATCAATAAACTTTTGAAGCTGCAAAAGTGCCTTTTGATAGTTCTGAAAACGCTGAATCCAACGAATGTCCTTTTCCATAACACGATAAAGCTACAACACTTTCTTGTTTTGCAAAACCTAGAAAATAAAAGGAACAGGGCATCTAAGCTCACGCACTTCACGGGAAGGTTTTCGTGGATTGGCCAAACTGAAAGCATAAGTCAGCGAAATCTCATGCGCTCCACCACTGGCTATGCCCAAATCTGAAATGGTATAATCGAAGCTATAGCCGACTGTAAAATCATTCTTACTTAAACCGATCATCATGATGATGGCCTCATTGTTGGCTACTCCTTTTAGTCCATCTATAGGTACACCTCTATACCACAAACCAAGCAATACAGGCTCAAGAGTGAAATAAACACCTAAATCAAGTTGCTTAAACCTGTCTTGTTGGCGGTAATTGAATGATGGGGTAAAACTACGTTCTCTGCCTTTGGTAGAGCGCTGTGCACGGACACTCACTGCTGAGAAAGGAATTTTGTATCCTCCATGTAAAGAAAACTTTCTAGGCAAAGGTGAATTACCGCCTGAGAGTGATTGGTTCGGCTCAAGCACGTGATGCATAGAGTAGCCAAGCCACGCACTCGGATTAAAAATCACACCACCTAAAGACATGTCGAAAAATCTTGCAGCAAAATCACTGCTGAATACTTCTCCTGTCATTGGTCTCTGCAAACCATTCTCATCAAATTGATCTCCAAAAGTCAAACGACTAAAATCAACATCTCTCCAATAATAAGCTACTTCGGCTCCTGGCCGAAACGTCCATTTATGATTTAATCTTACCTGATAGGCATACTGAAGACCAATATTGGTTGAATTTAAACCTGCTATGCCTTCTCTATCGCTATTCACAATCAACCCTGCACTGCTATTATAATCTTCGAAATTATAATCCACATAGAAAGAATAGGTCTCGAAAGTAGCATCAATGGCCGGCCATTGGTTTCGATAATTGATTCCCATACTTCCACGCTGGTTGATCCCAGTGAGTCCGGGGTTCAAATACATGGGCGCAGCGTAGTATTGAGAAAACTGAGGGTCTTGTGCAAAACTTTTATTGGAAACAAAGAAAAACGTCATTAACAGCCACAAACCGAGTGGCATTGTAGTGCGAAAATTCGAAATTTCTGTACGTATTCTCAAAGGCATCAAATGATTTGAAGTCAAAGTGGCTAATTTAAGTAATGTAACGTTAAGTTAACCGTTAGTATTTTGTGTTAATTTTACCTAGAGTTGTGATTTTAGTGAAAGACACTAAATTTTAATCCTTAACCAGGCCAATGAGGTATCAGTTATTATCAGGTGTATGCGTGGCATTTTTATGCCTATTCTTCAATACGAGACTTTCTGCCCAAAACATCACAGAAAAAAACTGGCTATTCGGAAATAGCCCGGAGCACCTCGTCTTTGATAAAAGTGGCAGAGAAGCCGTTCTTGAAGACGATCAGGCCGTTCCTTTCGGAAATGGCGGGTCTTCTGTTATTAGCGATCAATATACCGGAGATTTGATGTTTTACACTGATGGTCAGTTGGTATATGATGCCAACCACGCTCTGTTACCAAGCATTGCAGGAGGAGCTATTCTTTCAGCAAATCCTAGCAGAAATCAGGCAGCACTCACCTGTCCTGTGCCGGGAAGTGATTCTCAATTTTATATTTTCTCCAACTCAGATACTGCGATCAATGTCAGTGTGGTGGATGCTAGTTTGGCTGGCAACAGCGCGATTGCAAATTTCCCTCGTGGAGAAATGACAGGAGCTATCAACCAGTCCATGGGTCTACCAAATGCTTCCGAAGGAATGATTTTGATTGAAAGTGGTGATGGAGAAAGCTACTGGCTGATTTCTCAAGACAGAACTTCATTTGAATTTCACGTCACCAACATCACCAGTACTGGATTTAGCACAAGAGACACCACCATTTTCTCTGGTTCACTACCTGGTTTTGAAGTAAATCAATTTGCGTTCAATGCTGATTCCTCCGTTTTGGCTTTGGCACCAAAAACATCCAACCGAAATCTTTTACTACTAAACTTCGACCGCACATCTGGCAATCTTTCGATCGAACGTACAGTAAGAAACTCAGGAACCAATGACGAAATTTATGACGTAGAGTGGTCCAACGATGGAACCAAGCTTTATTATTCCATTCTGGGAAATTCTATTTTGGGAGGTGGATTGTTTCAAATCAATTTTGCCGACACTGTCAATAATAACCCTTTCGTAGTGCGCCGATTGGTTAACTATCCGTTTAACAAAAGTTACGGTTTGCAAAAAGGCATAGATGGGAGAATATATCACCTCTATCAGCTCAACTCTGGCGGCCCTTTTAGACTTGGAAGACTTGATTTTGTGGATAGTGTTTACAATAATGTAACGTATGACAGTCTTCTTTTTGATGAAAACTTTAACAGCACACAGTTTCCATTCTGCGCTCCACCACAACTTACAGATTTCCTAACAGTGAGCTTCGACTATTTAGACAGCTGCCAAGGCAATATCACCCAATTTTTCCCCACTGTATCTCCTGAACCAAACAACTATTTCTGGTCTTTTGGTGATGGTACTGGCTCCAATGCTGCTGCACCTCTGAAAACTTATGATCAGGCTGGCAGCTACACCGTAAGACTCACAGCAGAGCTTAATGGGCGTTTTGGCACTTTCGAGCGAATGGTGAATATCATCGCGATAGACTCTGCCGATCTTGGCAATGACACAACTATTTGCCCTGGAGAAACGCTCACATTAGACCCTGGAGTGACTGGAGCTACTGGGTATGTCTGGAGTACTGGAGAAACTACTCCCACGATTGAAATAGACACAGCTGATACTTATTGGGTCAATGTGCTTTTCGCAAATGGATGTTCTACCTATGATGATATTACCGTAACTCTTTATGGCGTCACTGAGACCATCAGCAATCAATGGTATTTTGGAGAAAGTGCCGCAGTGGATTTCACGACAGGCTCTCCCATCCCCATTGTCAATGAAGACAACCTGATGGATTCTCCTGAAGGTTGTGCCACGATTTCAGATGTAAACGGAGCGCTACTATTCTACACGAATGGAAGTACCGTTTGGAACAAAGAGCATGAGGTCATGATGAATGGTATTATGATAGGCGGTGATAGCTCAGCGGCTCAATCTTCTATGATTATTCCGTTTGCAGATAATCCTACCCTATTTTACATTTTCACTACACAGGAAGTGTATGGCGATGATGTCTTTCAAATGAAATACTCCATCGTGGATATGAAAGAAGATATGGCCAATGGAGCAGTTATAAAAAAAGGCGTAACACTTATCAATCGCAGTACCGAACGCCTAACCACCACAGGCTTCACTGGCTCTCCAAATATCCTTACACATGAGTTTGGCAACAATAACTTTAGAGTCTATAACATCGGAAGTGATGGGATTTCTGGAGCGATCCACTCCTCTATTGGCGAGCGACATAGTAAAGAAGACCCGCGCAATAGTGGAGGTTATATGAAGTTTTCTCCACTTCAAGACAACCTAGCGGTGCTGATCCCTGGTAGCACCAACTATGTGGAGATCTTTGATATTGATTTTCAAACCGCGGCAATCACCAACCCACGACTCATTGATTTAGGCAACCCTGCACCACTTCAGGCCTATGGGTTGGAGTATTCCTCTGGTGGCCAAAGACTTTATGTTTCCATGAATGGATCAGGATCGAAAATTTTGCAATTGGATCTCCAAAGTCTGGGCGAACCGAATGATGCACAAACCATCGAGAATTCCATTGTAGAAATAGCCAATAGCGGACTTTCTTACGGTGCACTCCAAGTAGGGCCAGATGGAATCATCTATCTGGCAGTAGATAATCAAACAGATTTGGGATCTATTTCTGGGTCTGACAACATCAATCCCATCTTTCAAGAAGCTGCGGGATTAGACTTAAACAGTGATGGCCTTGGGCGAGTAAGCCGATTAGGTTTACCAAACTTCATTCAGCAAGACGGTCAGGCACAAGAGCCTGGCATGGACATTTCTGTAGCTTGCGTAGGTCTAGAAACAACTTTCAGCGCCACTGGAAGAGACAATTCTATTGAAACGTACAGTTGGGATTTTGGAGATGGCGCGGGTACACCATTTATGAACTCACCTGACACGACTCATATTTACACCTCACAAGGAAACTACACAGTTACGCTCACTTTGCGCAATGAGTGCGACATTGACTCAGTTTTCACCCAAGCCATTGATGTTTTTGGCGTTCCTGAATATCCTACTGTACCATCTGACACTGCACTTATGCGGTGGGTCAGTCACGCTTTCGGCATGGAGCGAAGATCGTGCTGATTTCAACTACGCATGGTCTACAGGCCAAACAACACGGACGGTTACTTTCACCGAAACTGGTTTGGTCTCAGTGACAATCATCAATGCAGATAGCTGTAGTTCTGAAACCGCAGAAGTGTTTATTGGAGATGGAGGTACTTCCACAGACATTGGGCCAGACCTCATCCTCTGCCAGAGTGACACTGTTGTACTGGACGCCAATAATATAGGCCCACAATTTTTGTGGACAAGAAATGGCGTGATGGTAGGCGATAATCGTTTGCAATCCATAAATACCTCACAAGTAGGCACCTACATTTATGCCGTGGCTGTGACCAACACATTCACCGGATGTACATCCACTGACACCATGCAGGTACAGATTATCGGAGAACCCACCGTTCGTCAGGCCAACTCGCGTGCTCCCTACTTGCGGCCAGTCCAATGGCTCTTTTGCCTTGCAGTTCGCTTCCGCTGGAAGCTTTAGCTATTCCATTTCAGGAAATGTAAACGCCGGCCCGTTTTCGTTTGATGGGCCAGGTACTACGCCCGCCATTGAAAATTTATCTTCTGGAAATTATACAATCACTTCCACCAATGTTATTTCAGGATGCTCAAACAATCAAGTCTTTCAACTGGAAGATGATGCAGATTTTGAAATGGAAGCCATTTCCGAAAATGGCTGTTTCAGCTCTGGAGACATCAGGGTGGTCTTGAGAAATTTTAGAGGCAGCAGAGTAGACATCAATGTGTTAGATGCCGATGGCAATGAAATCTATAATGAACTCAACAGATCGGCCGCCAATATCAGGATAGAAAACCTAGACACAGGCACTTATTACGTCAGTGCACGCCAGTTGGCAGAACCTCAGTGTTTGCAAACAGACACGGTAGTTTTGCAAACAGGTTTTGAGTGCTTCCGCACGATTGTAGCGCCTAATGCATTTAGTCCAGGAAATAGAAACGGATTGAATGATGAGTATTTTGTTTTTCCAAATGAGTTTGTTGATCGCTTTGAGATTTTTATTTATAATCGATGGGGGCAAATCGTATTCAACTCCAAAGACAAGAATTTCCGATGGAATGGGGAGTACCGAAACAGTGAAGCAGCCCCTGGCACGTACGCATACAAAATGGTGTTCACTAGCCTTCTCGAACCAGAAATTGGCGATATTGTGCAATATGGTTCTATCACTTTGATTCGATAAATTAGCATAAGACTTATGACATTTTTTGATCAGGTATATAATCGACTCTTTGGCAAAAAATCTGGTGCACCCATGGTGCACGAGGTGCTCAAGCGATCAGAATACTATTTGGATCAATATGAGTTCTGGAAAGAGTCTATTCTAAGTGATGAAATGTTGTCAGCAGTAAAAACTTCCCTCAAACTCAAAGAACAAGGCGTTTTAAAAACACCTGAAGTACATGCTTTCGCTGGTGACTATTCCAATGGGTTTGCGATCACTTACAACCCTGAATTCGATCCAACACAGTTTAGTTTTCTCTTCGACCTCTTTGCCGAAAGGGTAAAAGAAATGGGCTACAAAACCTCCGTGAGTGACTTGATCATGTCAGAAAAAAAAGACTACATCGAAACAAAAGAAAAACATTACTTGAAGCCTATCGTAGATCAGGCGGAAGGTCCGATTGATCAAAAATTTGGAAATGTAACTGTTGAGCTGATTAAAATTGATGAAGTACCAAGCTTTATCCGTTTGATGGCGCATGCCTATAACGATAGGCAATACAAAACACCCAGTAGCTTTGATTTTTTGTCAGACCACCTTTTTCAACTAAATAACCAGTAAATAAAATTCCATTATGAATAAGCCAAACAGCATTCGATTAATCGGTGCGCTTTTAATTTCAATAATCACCTTTTCGTTTGCACCAAGCGATAAGATTTCATTTTTACCTACTAACCTTCAAGTAACTGTCATAGATAGGCTTGGAAACGTGGTAAAAGGTGCAACAGTCACTCTTTACACCAATGAAGATGATTACCGAAACAATGAAAATCCTGTAGCAACGGGTCTAACGGACGAAAAAGGTCGAGTGGTTTTGAAAGAGCTTGAGCCTATCTCCTACTTAATCGACGCGAGAAAGGGAGATGAAAACAACAATGGAGAAGGTGTGAAAACTGCCCCTTTGGAAGAAGGTAAGAAAAACAAGGTAAACACGGTGATTGAATAATTTTGAGACTAAGCTTTTCCCTAGTTGCCCTAGCGGGTATCACCTTTATTTTTTCTTCAAAAAACGAAATCAACTATACCATCACTCCTCCTGATGTGAGGAGTGAAATTGGTACGCGAGAAAACCCCAGAGCTCGTAGTGATTACGAAAGCCGTATGGTGACCAGCCCATTTTTAGGCATGAAGCCCAATGGCATGCGTAAGCGTGAAATCGCTTTTGGCAAGAAACTCGTTGGGGAAGCCAAATATATAAAAGCAGCAAGACGTACTACACAAAAAACGTGGGAAATCGGCGGGCCATACAACGTTGGTGGGCGCACGAGAGGTGCAGATATTGACATCAAAAACACTGACATCATCATAGCTGGAGGCGTTTCTGGAGGAATATGGAAAACAGACAATGGCGGTGGTTCATGGACACGCACGACTGAACCAGACTCACATCCTGGAATCACTTGGATCACGCAAGACAAAAGAGCAGGTAAAACAAATACGTGGTATGCCGGTACTGGTGAGCTTGTAGGCAATTCGGCAAAAGCGCAAGGCGCTCCATTTAGAGGCAATGGACTGCTCAAGTCCACTGACAATGGAACTACGTGGATTCCATTGGAAAGTACCACCACTACGCGTCAGTCGATCTTCAATTCGCAATTTCAATACATTTGGAACATTGTGGTTAATCAAAAGAAAGCAGATATCGACGAGCTCTATGTCGCTGCTATTGGAGGTGTAGTGAGATCGCAAGATGGTGGCGATACTTGGGAGATTCTAATAGGTAAAAAACTATTTGGTTTTCCTGAAGACACCAATTTATCTGATCAACTTACGCCATTCAATTCATCCATCATTCAAACGCATCAAGGTCATTTCTTCGCTAGTCTTGGCACTAGTGTAGATCAAAACCGGCCAGATATCATTTACTCCGACGGAGGACTTTTCTTCTCAGAAAATGGAGACTCTTGGCAAACGATCATGCCGCCAACCTTCCCAGAATACCATGAACGCACGGTGATTGCAGCAAACAAAGCAGGGAACAAAGTGTATTTCCTCACCCATCACGACACTTTTAATACGTTATGGCTCTTCACTTTTACCTCCGTAATAGATAGTAAACCTATTGGCTTTTGGCAAGACCTCTCCGCCAACCTGCCTGCTTTTGGAGGTAGCAACGGAGACTACAACGCTCAAGAAGCTTACAACATGATGATCACCGTACATCCAGAAAATGACAACATTGTGTTCATCGGTGGCACCAACCTGTACCGTTCCACAGATGCTTTTCTTACTTCGAGAAGAACACAATGGATCGGTGGTTATGACCCAAAAAATAACAACTCGCAGTACCCGAGCCATCATGCAGATCAGCACCTCTTGCTTTTTTATCCAAATAGCGGCGACAAGTTTATCAGCTGCCACGATGGTGGAGTGAGCTACACTGATGATGCCTTGAGAGACTCTGTGATCTACACAAGTCTGAACAATGGTTATCTGACTTCTCAGTTTTATACTATCGCGCAGCAGCAAGACAAAGCCACCAATATCATCATGGGGGGCATGCAAGACAATGGGTCTTACGTTCGACAATCCAATACCACCAACCCTTCTTGGTCTCGGCTAATCTCTGGAGATGGCACCTATGTGGCCATTGCTCCTAATCAAGACTTTGTTTATTCTGGCTTTCAAAAGGGAATCATCTACCGATTAAACATCACTTCTTCTGGACAGATCAAAAACTTTGCACGGGTAGACCCTCCTTTGGACGAAGATGACTATCTCTTCGTCAATCCCTATATCCTTGATCCACTCAATGCCAATAAGATGTATCAACTGGCTGGAAATACGATTTGGCGCAATCGCAACCTTACTCAAATCCCCAATGGCTCACAAAATCAAACTAGTATCGGATGGGAAAGGCTACCTGACACACGACTATCCTCAACTACCCATAAGTTACCACTGGGGATCTACACTGCTATTGATAAATCTGACAATATGCTCTATGCTGGCATTTTTGATAGAGCTTCTCCCCCACAGCGTCCGCACATAATGCGTGTAAACAATGCTGGAAATGAAGATCAAGAAGAGGTTGAATTGCTATCCCCTCCCAACTTCCCTGCGGGTGGCTATATCTCCTGTATCGCTACAGACCCAGACAATCCCAATGAACTTTTAGTAGTATGCTCAAACTATGAAATACCTTCACTCTATTGGTCGCAAGATGGAGGAGAAAGCTTCATAACTGTAGGTGGAAATCTGGAAGAAAACCTAGACGGAAGTGGTGATGGCCCTAGTCTCAGATGGGCAGAGGTCGTTCCTACCCTTACGGGAAATAAATACTTCATCGGAACGAGCATAGGTCTGTTCAGTAGCGATGAGCTGAAGGGAGATAATACGGTATGGGTCAAAGAAGGCGCTGAAACCATTGGCAGGTCGGTAGTAACAATGCTCGATTTCAGAAGACTAGATGGCAGAATGATTGTCGCTACACACGGAAGTGGTACTTTTCTTACTTATATCGCTGGCGCAAAACCACAGCAAAAAGCAGCTACACTGCCGTTTCAATTGCAAGCCAACTACCCAAATCCTTTTGATGATGAAACCTTGATCAAATACATCTTGCCTACAGACGGTGAGGTCAAAATCGACATTTTCGACAATACAGGGAAAATGGTAAAAAACCTGATCTGGGGGCCACACTACGCTGGAGCTAACTCAGTAGTTTGGGACGGCACCAACGACAAAGGCACTTTCGTTGAAAACGGCATCTACCACTGCAAACTAACCTTTGGTGGCTCTTTCAAATCCAAAAGAATGATTTTGATGAGATGATTACCTCATCGTGAATAGTGCTAGTCCGTAGGCTCCTACCAAAAACCAAAAATGATAATTAACCAAATTGGGGATAAAACCAAGCTCCATCAATACGAGAGCTAATGCCACTATCACAGAGATTATTCTTAGGGTGTTTTTTGTTCCTTTATTCATCTTTTGAGTATTTCTGTAAATATAAGGTCGATCGAAAAGTTCTCAATATTTTTTCGGAATATTGTGGAAAAATTGGAGCATGGCAGAAATCGGAACAGATATATCGCTGGCCAAACGGCATTTGGAAGCAGGGGCTCTTGTAGCTATCCCTACCGAAACAGTCTATGGTTTGGCTGCCAATGCGCTCGACGAAAACGCCGTTTTGGATATTTTCAAAGTCAAAAATCGTCCAAAATTTGATCCATTAATCGTCCACACACACAGTTTGGATGAGGTCAAAAAATACGTTTCCGCTCTCCCCGACCAAGCATTAAAGCTGGCAGAAGCATTTTGGCCTGGCCCACTTACCATTTTACTAGAAAAAGCAGTTATCATCCCAGACTTAATCACGTCAGGGTTATCCACGGTGGCTATTCGTATTCCCAATCATCCGATGACACTAGAGCTACTTCGCTCTCTAGATTTTCCGCTGGCCGCTCCCAGTGCCAATCCATTTGGGTACGTCTCTCCTACTACCGCGCTACACGTTGAGAAGCAGCTCGGATCGGCCATCCCTTACATTTTAGACGGTGGCGCTAGCGACATAGGCGTAGAGTCTACGATTATAGGGTTCGATGAGAAAAATCAAGCCATAGTCTATCGCCTAGGCGGAAAAAAGTTAGAAGAGATCGAAGAACTAGTAGGGACAGTTTCTGTACAGCTAAACAAGAGCAGCAACCCTGTGGCACCTGGTATGTTGAAATCACATTATGCCCCATCCAAGCCACTTCACATCGGAGATATTAGCACTTTGGCGAAAGCTAACAAAGGAAAAAAACTAGGCATCATCAGCTTGCTAGAAAGCTATGAACATCTCAATCCTGCAAAACAAATCATGCTCTCACAAACAGGAGATTTGGATGAAGCTGCAAGAAATATTTTCTCCGCACTCAGAGAAATGGACACCCCAGAAGTAGAGGTAATTATTACAGAACAAATGCCAGAAATAGGACTCGGCCGTGCCTTGAATGACAGACTTGACAGAGCTTCTGTAAGATACTGACGAATATCCTTTGGATTTTAACATAGATCAATCACTTTAGCACCAAATTTTAAGGACATGCAAACAATTGACGATTTTAGCTTTAGAAACAGAAAAGCAATTATAAGAGTAGACTTCAATGTGCCTCTTGACGGAGATCAAAAGGTAACTGACGAAACTCGTATCAATGCAGCCATCCCAACCATCAAAAAAATCATTGATGAAGGCGGAGCTGCAATATTAATGAGCCATTTGGGACGACCTAAAGGTGGTCCAGAAGATAAATTTTCATTGAGACACATCGTGCCAACCCTTAGCAAAAAGCTAGGTGTGGAAGTGCAATTTGCCAATGACTGTATCGGAGAAGAAGCAGTAAGCAAAGCCAAAGCCATGGGCAATGGCCAAGTATTGCTTTTGGAAAATGTAAGATTCTACAAAGAAGAAGAAAAAGGTGACGAAGAGTTTGCGAAAAAACTTGGTCAACTTGGAGATATCTATGTGAATGATGCCTTTGGCACAGCACACAGAGCCCATGCTTCTACTACCATTGTAGCCCAATTTTTCAAAGACAAATGCTGCGGATATGTAATGAAGCAAGAGCTTGAAAACGCCAAGAAGGTGTTGGGCAATGCAGATAAGCCATTCACAGCCATCATGGGAGGAGCAAAAATCTCTGACAAAATCTTGATTATTGAGCGTTTGCTTGACAGTGTAGACAACCTCATCATTGGTGGTGGTATGTCATACACATTCTCAAAAGCAAAAGGTGGTAAAATTGGTAAGTCCCTTTTAGAAGCTGACAAAATGGAGCTTACTAAAGAGATAGAGAAAAAAGCCGCTGAGAAAGGAGTGAAAATTTACTTGCCAGTAGATACCGTAATTGCTGATGATTTCAGCAAGGATGCCAACAACAAAGTGGTGAAAAGCGGTGAAATTCCTGACGAATGGGAAGGTTTAGATATCGGCCCTGAAACAGTGAAAATTTTCTCTAAGGTAGTTTCTGAATCAAAAACAATCCTTTGGAATGGCCCTATGGGCGTATTTGAATTCCCTGCTTTCGCAAAAGGAACGGACGCTATCGCTGAAGCTGTAGTGGCTGCTACCAAAGCTGGTGGTTTCTCCTTGATCGGCGGTGGTGACTCTGCGTCTGCTATCAACAATCTGGGTTATGGAGATGATGTGAGCTATGTTTCTACAGGTGGTGGAGCATTGCTAGAATATATGGAAGGCAAAGTGCTCCCTGGAGTAGCTGCGCTAGAAAACTAAGTTTTATTCCAATTAAAATTTTGATGAAGCCTCTGATTGGTATTTCCGACCAGAGGCTTTTTCGTGCGCTCTCTCATGTTGTATAATTCAAATCGGACTTTGTAAAACCAAAATTTTTATTCTAAACAAAGCACATCTGACTCGAGGCAATAGAATTAAAAAATAGTTCATGATGATAGGGAAACACCATTTTCGTGTCCTCTCCTATTCTGCTATCAGGTTTGATAACAATGGAATAATACTAATGTATCCCATCGGGGTGAGGCGTATTGATTTTTCTGTTTAAGGATTTAATATTTGCTTATCGTTGGGAAGAAAAGATTTGAGTTGACTGATCTTAACGTCTTGAATAGTGGATAGCACATTGGTTAACCAAGCTCTAGGCTCTACATTATTAAGCTTGCATGATCCGAAGAAGGTATACATCATTGCAGCCCTCTGAGCAGCATCGTGCGAACCAGCAAACAAGTAGTTTTTTCTACCCAGAGCCACTGGTCTGATACTGTTTTCCACCCAATTATTGTCAATCCTCCATAATCCATTCTCAGTGTAGCGTATGAGTCTTTTCCAAAATTTCAAACTGTAGGCAAGAGCCCTTCCTGTGCTGCTCTTCGGTGCTACTTTCTGGTATTGATCCTTCATCCAGATGTGTAGTTCATTTAAAATAGGCACAGCTTGCCTTTGTCTCAGATCTCTCCCCAAATCTGCAGGTTAGCTATCTCGGAGCTATACTGGGTTCACACTTGCGAATTTCGGGCGGACGGCAAGTTCTTGATTACTTGAAGTTTGAAGCTTCAGCGAGTAACTCACATTACTAACTGTCCAAACTTCTTCAAGGTGAACAGACAATTGCCCTGATGGGATTTTCACCCACTGGATATATACCACTTCGTGGCACACCAACGCCAATGTATGAAGCGTGGCTGATTAAAAGTATAAAAGTTTCAGTTTACTACCTAGGCAATCCGCAGGATTGGCTTATTAATTTAATTTTTCACCAATAAGTCAATCCTGCGGATTGACGGGCTTTCTACGAAGTGCCAAAGGAACAATAACCTACTGAACAGCCATGATTCCATACAGGATGTTGAACCGAACACCTTCGGTGAAGGGCAAGGCGTGAATGGATTCTCACGCTTTCACAAACCTCTGTTTGTCAGAAAACATTCCTATTTGAAAACTCCGTCTATGAATAAGATGCCCAAAAGGGCATGACTATACGAGTAATTGAACACCCTACCTACCCACTTTCCATTCCCCACTTTCAATTATTGCATTCCATTTCCACTAAAAATAAATGACCTCAATTAACTAATATTATTTACTGTCGTCCGACTAATTTCCAATTTGCCTAAAATAGTTCTTATTTAGGCCATAATGAGGTTAAATTTTCAATTCTCAAAAACACCCCCTAGCCAGACCAGTCAATTTCAATTTGTACTTTCCCAATTTCAGATTTAAACCAGCTTTGGCAGTAGGCTGTGGTGTTGATTAAAAATGCGTGCAAGTTCACGTAAGAGCACAGGTTTTTAGCTGCTACCATGACCATGGTTGAGAAGTCCTCTGCTTCTTTGATTCTTCTATGGAGTATGGTGAATAATAAATTGAGTATTAGTGCCACCCAAATTTGTGATTTGATACCGTTCTCACTGTCCGATAAAAAATATTTCAGTTCAAAGTTCTGCTTAATCTGCTTGAAAAGCACTTCTATTACCCATCTGTTCTTATAAAGCAATGCGATAGTCATAGAAGTGTGACCTATCAGGTTAGTAAGAAACTGAAGGATTTCACCTGAAATAGGATCACGATAGCTTATCAGTCTTAGTTGGACTGTCCGAGTAAGTTTTTCATGTTTGTATTTGAGGATTATCGTTTGATCTTTCAATACATCTGGAAAGGGGGCTGTGTTGTTTTCCTCGACTACCTCATATTTAGCATTATCCTTAAGACGAGTGACAAAGAAGCGATTGTTTTTTGTCCAGATGTCAAAGTATCGGTATCTGTTGAACCCTTTGTCAAAGACAACAATTCCTCCTTCAGGTAGGCTTAGTACTTTTAAAAAGGTGTTCTCGTTGGTAGAGGCGGCCTTCATGCAAATGAAATTGGGTACTCCTTCAGATAGGTTCATTTTTGTGAAAATCTTGATCCCACCTTTATTCTTACCATCTATTCGATTACGGCCGGTACCCTTGAGTATTTCTTTGAATAGGGTTATTGTAGTGGAGTCAAACACCTCAATTTGAGCCAGATCAACTTCATCGCCGATTGGCCCCCAATTTGTCTTTAGTGCTACTTGATAGTGAAGGTAAAGACCCATGTAGAGAGAGGCGAAAAAATCGCTACTCCTTTCTCTATTAGCATCAGAAAGCGTACTACGGTGAGGTAATTGCTTCAATCCTACATAAATAAGCTTTTTAGCTATCAGGGTAATGTTTTTACAAACCTCCCTTAAACTACCATTGCGAGTTAATACAGCATAAAACAAACAGATAAAGTGGTCTTTGCTCTTCATTTGTTTGTAATACTTGTCCGCCTGATTATCGTCAACTGCTTTCTTGAAAATATCTTCTGGAATTAAGGATAGAAGCTGAGCTATAATTGGCTGACCTGAAAGAAACTTTGCGTTAACTTTGTCCATGGTAAGTTTTGTTTTTAGTCGAACTCAACATTACCTATAAGATGGGAGGGCTGCAAGGCCGCCCATTTTTATTTTGTACTTTTCTAAGACTTTAATAAATCACACTCATTTTACTCGGACGACAGTAAATATTATTAGTAATACTATTTAATTTAGCTAAAAATAAACTCCGTTTTTAGCTTTGAAATCGATTCTGCATTTAGACCTTGATACCTTTTTTGTGTCCGTAGAGCGACTCAAAAACAGCAAGCTTGTGGGCAAGCCCGTACTTATCGGTGGCACGAGCGACAGAGGTGTGGTGGCTTCATGCAGCTATGAAGCGCGCAAGTTTGGGATACACTCTGCCATGCCCATGAAGATGGCCAAAACACTCTGCCCAGAAGCGATCATCATGAAAGGCAATGCCGCGGACTATACCAAATACTCCAGGATTGTCACCGAAATTGTGCAAGGGGCTGTGCCTGTATTGGAAAAATCTTCTATCGATGAATTTTATGCCGATCTCACGGGGATGGATAAGTTTTTTGGTTGCCTGAAAATGGCTAGCGAATTGCGAAAAAAAATCATTGAAGATGCGGGGCTACCCATTTCTTTTGGCTTGTCCGAAAACAAAACGGTCTCTAAAGTGGCCACTGGCATAGCCAAACCCAACAATCAGCTGATGATTGAATACGGAACGGAAAAGAGCTTCCTCGCTCCTCTTTCTGTCAAGAAAATTCCCATGGTAGGAGAAAAAACACATCAAAAATTGATCAGTCTGGGTGTGAGAAAAATCCAAACCATACAAGAGATGCCCATGGATCTGATGGAGCGGGCATTCGGCAAAAATGGAGTGAATATCTGGCACAAAGCCAACGGCATAGATAAGAGCCTTGTCATCCCCTATTCGGAAAGAAAATCGATCTCTACGGAGCGCACGTTTGATCGCGATACCATAGACGTAGAAAAGCTCAAAGGCATACTCACGGCCATGACTGAGAACTTGGGATTTCAACTGCGTAGAGGCATGAAGCTTTCGGCCTGCATCACGGTGAAAGTACGCTACTCCGATTTCAACACCTATACGCTACAGTCGCGCATTCCTTACACCTCTGCTGATTACCTACTGATCCCCAAGGCTTTGGAGCTTTTTGACAAACTGTACAACAGACGGCTACTTATCCGCCTGATCGGCGTGCGTCTGAGCGATATTGTCAACGGCTGCCACCAGATAGACCTTTTTGATAATCAAATGCGGGCGCTGAATCTCTACCAAGCCATGGACAAAATTCGAGACAAACATGGAGACCGATCGATTATGCGTGTGTCTGGCATGGAAGCCAAGACCATTAGCCGGTGGAATCCATTCAATGGAGAGCCTCCACCGCTACTGCCCAATAGACACCAGTAAATCAATGCATTATAATCATAGACATCACCAATTAAATCAATAAATTAGGACAGCTCAACAAGAAGCTTATTTTTTCATATCAAGACAAAACGGGGTTCCATGTGATTTGTAGTGGAATGAATGGTTTGTTTTAGGATCGGCCTAATTCATTTTAGTCATTTAATGATTTTTGATTGGATAAGAAGCAAAACTGTTTGACCGAAGGGAGTTTTTTGTTTCCCAATTAAAAGGCATAAAATGACGTTAAAAAATGAATTCAGCCTTGATTTTTTTGGCGGTTCGCCGCTGCGATTCTTTTGCATCAAGGCAAAAGAATCGCACAGAGAAAAAAACCGACTATGCCTGCCAATTTAGATAATTGTGATAACGCCTTTGTTAAGAGAATCAGTGTTGAGCCAATTCGTTAAATTCCTATTCTCAATGCATTCCACATATACCACCTAACTATCGGATTGTGTGCCCACAGTTGGCAGAAAGCACTAATCTAGCGGAAGTGCACCAGAAGCACAACGGTTTCTAAGTGACACCTGCGTTCTGAAAGTCAAAGCCAGAACTACGGAAATCTCCAAAAGCGATGAAGTATTAGAAGGTGCATTGGAGCGGTCGAGTTCCGATGAAGCTGGAAAAGAGGCAGTTTAGCATATAACCCATAATGTCTGTTATCTGGAGTGCCTGTGGAATAGTATTTTACTTCTTAAGAAAAAGCTGCTAATATTGGAGTTAAAGATTTTTCATTAATAAGTGCCTATCCTAATTTTCAAATGAACCATTTAAAATTAATTTTTTCAACTATCCTGATTCTGACAGTCAGCTTCAATTTGTATTGCCAAAATGGAGCACACGTTGGACTTTCAATACCCTTATCGAGATTTGCAAATCCTGATATCAATGAAAAGTTTGCATCAGGAGCTAAAACAGGATTCAATGTTGGTTACAGATTTGTACACCCTAATAAAAGAAAAGGCATTGGCTTCATTTGGGGTGTGGGTTTGATATACAACAACGTTAGTGAAAAACTGAAAGAAAATTTCGAAACGGAATTGAAAGATATTGGTGCTATAAACCCTAAAGTGAGTTATACGAAATATTTCACATTTCCTTTGGAATTAGGTCTAAACTATAGATATATAAACTCTAAAGACAAGGGCTTTTTTGTTAATGCGGGATTAGCACTATATCTCTTTAAAATGAAAAATATTGAAGTAATAACAGATACAGATGAAGTTTTATCTGAATTCAAATTTGGGAAAGGTGCAGGATTCAAATTTGGCGGAGGATATATTGTTTCCGAGCGAAGTTCAATTGATATTGATTATTATTGGTTAGCCAGTGTTAGTTCGCATACAACTTTAACAAGTTCAAGTATGAGCGAGACATTTTTGAGCATATCAAGAATCACAATGTTGAACTTGTCCTATTCGTTGAGCTTTTAGAAAACTTTCCGTATTCCAGATACCAATAAAAATATATGCAAATCAGAGGCTTTCTAAATGCCCATTTGTTCTAATCCAAACTTTTGAGACACATGAAAAAAATCCCTTTCAAGTTTTCCGCCCTTGCACTTTTGACCTTCCTACTTATTGGTTGTCAACAAAAAACTTTTATCAAACTGCCTTCTCTTGTAGGAGACCACATGGTGCTGCAACAACTGGATTCAGTGAATATCTGGGGGTGGTCAGCTCCCGAGCAAGAGATTAGTTTGTCTACAAGTTGGAACAATGGCAGCTATACCATCACCGCTGATGAAAGCGGAAAGTGGATCATCAAAGTGCCTACCACAAAGGCTGGTGGCCCTTATCAAATCACCATTGCATCAGACACTACCATCACACTCAATGATATTTTACTAGGTGAAGTTTGGGTATGCTCAGGGCAGTCAAACATGGAATGGGAGCTCTCTAAAGCAGAGACTGGTGAAACGGCAGTAGCCTCGGCCAACTATCCAAAAATCAGACTTTTTCAGGTAAAACGTGCCGTTTCCCCTTTCCCACAAGCAGATTTTACGGGTGAGTGGCAAGTCTGCACTCCCGAATCAGCCAAGCTGTTTAGTGCAGTTGGCTACTTTTTCGGTAAAGAATTAAATACGGCGCTTAATGTGCCTATCGGGCTTATTCATAGCTCTTGGGGTGGCACTCCTTCCGAAGCATGGACCAGTGCTGAGTCGCTTCAACCATTTGAAGTCTATAGAAAGAAACTTGCGGCATTTGAGAATGACCCCAACCTGAAAATGGAGATGGAAGATGCCATCAAATTGCGTGATAGCCTGACAAAAGTGAAAGACAAAATCATTGATTTCAGCAATGAACAGACCATTGGAAAAACCGAAAAATGGATGGATGCAAACTTGGATGATGCCGCATGGCAAAAAGTTGATGCTCCTAAAGAATGGTCTATGCTCCCTGAAATTGGCATGTTTGAGGGAATTGTCTGGTTGCGAAAAACCATCACCATTCCATCTGAGTGGTCAGGAAAAATATTGAGAATGGAGCTGGGGCCTATAGATGAAATGGATCAGACGTATGTAAATGGCCGTTTGGTAGGCTATAGTGATTTGCTAAACAATTGGAACAAAGACCGAATCTACGAAGTGCCTGGAGCGCTCGTTTCTGGCAAAGATTTAACCATAGCTATACGTGTGGTCAACACCTATCAGCAAGGAGGCATATTTGGTGCTCCCGAACAATTAAGAATTTACCCTCTCAATGAAGAAATTGAGGCTATCTCTCTTGCTGGAAAGTGGAAATTCAAAAAAGCCTATGAATTCCCTCCTGTTCCGATTCAAACGAATCCCAGCCAACCTACCCTGCTTTACAATGCGATGATCAACCCGATAATCAATATGACGATCAAAGGAGCGATTTGGTATCAGGGCGAATCCAATGCCTCTCGTGCAGAAGAGTATAAAGAGATCTTCCCTGCCATGATCACAGACTGGCGAACTCAATGGAACCAGGGAGATTTTCCTTTCTATTATGTGCAAATAGCACCGTTTAATTACAGTCAAGAAAACATTGGCGCGGAACTTAGAGACGCTCAATTACTCACTTTAGAGAAAGTAAAAAATGTAGGTATGGTAGTAACTATGGATATTGGCAACCCCAAAGACATCCATCCTACCAACAAACGTGATGTTGGATATAGACTGGCGCAATGGGCTTTAGCCAAAAATTATGATAAGGATGTGGTCTTTTCTGGCCCCCTATACCATCACCATGAGGTAAGCGGAAGCACAATCAGGGTTACTTTTGAGCACGTAGGTTCAGGGCTCGTGGCAGAAAAAGGATCCCCGACACATTTTGAAATTGCTGGCGAAGATTCTATTTATTACCCTGCCCAAACGCTCATTGACAATGATGCTGTGATTGTTTCAAGCCCAAAAGTTAGAAACCCTACACAAGTGCGGTTTGCTTGGTCTAATGGTGCTGAACCTAACCTCTTCAATGAAGAAGGTTTGCCTGCGAGCCCATTCCAAACAAGGCAGGAAAAGGAAACAAAAGGAGAATACTAGGCTAATATCAACACTTATAACCAGCAGAAAATGAACAAATTATTTAAGATTTTTTTCACCCTTTCATTGATCATTATCGGAATTAATGGAAAGGTGGCTTCCGCAAATGCACAAGCTTCCCAAGACACGTCCTTTGTTTCCCTAGTGAAGTATGCGGAAGGTTTTGTCTATGACATGAAATATGCCACCGCCGATAATTTCTTAAAACAAGTAGTATATCCATGCGCAGATTGCCTGCTGAGAAAACAGGTAGCTGATGCGCTTATTCTAGCCAATGCAGAACTACAGAAAAAGGGCTTTAGAATCAAATTTTATGACTGCTATCGCCCAATCGATGTTCAGAAGCAGATGTGGAAAATATATCCAAATGCGCAATATGTAGCCAATCCATACAAGTCTGGTTCTATGCACAATCGTGGTGGTGCAGTAGATATCACGCTCGTAGATCAAAATGGAAAAGAATTGGATATGGGAACGGGATTTGATCATTTTGGAAAAGAGGCGCATCATGATTTCACTAATCTGGATGAACAGGTTTTGACCAACAGAAAAATTCTTAAAGAAGCCATGGAAGCCAATGGATTTAAATCCATCAGAACAGAATGGTGGCACTATTCTTTTAAAGGCAGCCAGCCATTTTCATTGTCAAACTTTCCAGCTGCAATGTGATTGACAATATGACCGAGAGGTTTGTACTTTAATTTTCGGTCGAAAAGCTTTGTTCAGACGCTTTGAGACGAACAGTCCATGAAATTCTAATACCCTTTCAATTTTCAACCAGTATGTTTCTGTCAATCAATGGCAAAAAATCTGATTTCAAGACTTTTGAATGGTAAAATAGACGAAGTGGCTTTCGACCAATGGAAAAGGAAGTCATTCGGATTTGTCGTCTTTGGAATGCTGAAAACCATTTTCTGAAGTTTGAAACATCTGGTTCTACTGGCAAAAAAAAGGAGATAGCCCTTAGTAGGGGCATTTTGGAATACAGCGCACGCACCACGATGAGCACCCTTGACCCTCAAGGTGAATTCAAATCTAGTCTTGTGTGCATCAACCCTCAATTCATTGGAGGTACCATGGCTTTGATTAGAGCGCTCGTTGGTAAGCACAACATTTCCTTCATTACCCCCAGTTCCAATCCACTTACGCAGTGTGATGATGAATATTTCGATCTTGTGTCTATGGTTCCTTTACAGGTGCAGACGATTTTAGAATCCAATCCATCGCTCTTTCGCAAAGTAGGAACTGTGATTATTGGTGGAGCTCCGTTAGCAGATAAGTACGTGGAAATGCTGAAATCAATAGCATCAACAAGATTCTACCATAGCTATGGTATGACGGAAACAGCATCACATTTTGCCGTGAAAGATTTGAAAGCGGATGACTTTTTCTCAGTTCTTGGGGATGCCGAAATTGCTCTCTCCCTATCGGGAACATTAAAAGTACGAGGAACCGTCACTAATGACCAATGGGTGGAAACAACGGATTTAGTAGCGATAAAAGATGAGAGAAAATTTCTCTGGATTGGTCGTTCAGATCACATCATCAATACTGGAGGGGTGAAAATAAACCCTGTAGAAGTTGAAAATGTACTTCAGGGTCAAATCGACGTTCCATTTATCGTTGCAGGAATACCTGATGAAAAACTGGGGCAAAAGCTGATATTGGTTCTAGAATCACCAACTTTGTCTGATGATATAAACTTAGACTTTTCAATGCTAAGCAAATATCAAGTGCCAAAAGAAATCGTGCATTTAGCGAGCTTTGATTACACTGAAACAGGCAAAATAAACCGAATAGAAACAGTAAAAAAACTAATAAAGTGAAAGTAAAAATATCCTATCAAACCCTTCTTCTCCCTCCTCCATTCGCTTTTGGACATACACTAGATTTGTCATTAGAAAAGGATGAATTGCAGGTTGCTTATGAGCTGGAATATCTAAACAGAGATACCGTCAGCAAGGAAGAAATTGAAAGCGAAGGTTATTCTGAAGATGATAATTTCGAGTGGAAAGGCTCTTTAGGGAAAGTTTGGCGCGATGAATTTGAGGTATTATTAAAGGATATTGAGCTAGAGCCAAACAATAGCAATGAAAACATCTGGATGCACTTCAAAATCTCAGAAAATGGAGACGAGAAAAGTGGATTGGTGAAAGATGTTGATTTCTGGGATTTTAAAACTCAAGAATTGATTCAGGCCATTTATGAAAAAGCTCAAATAGAATTGCCTTTGAGCATGAAGTTCATTGTAAAAGAAGGATCTTCTAGTGAAAGGTATGAAATTAAGGGACAATTTGAACATAGAAAGAGCACAGTAAATGATCGTGAAATCCCATGGAAAGCCATGCAAGAAGTGGCAGAAACCATTTTTTCAATGGAATTTGAGCAAGAGCCTGTGAAGAAGCCCAAAGCGGATGGTATCTGGGTAGATTTGAGCGGAGAAGGTGACTTCTGTCAGGTAATGGCCAATAAAAAGTTGAGTGATAAAATCTTGTCAGTACTAACAAAATAGGGTTTACAAATACTTGAATCTTTCTTTCATGCGATTCGTTTAAAGAAATTCAACAACCAAAACCCCATCATTATGAAAAGTTTAGCATTTCTCGGAAAATTACTTTACGCCCTACCAATGGCCATGTTTGGCTTTTTTCACTTCATGGCCGCATCTGGCATGAGTGGCATGGTTCCAGATTTTTTGCCCTATCCTATCTTTTGGGTGTATCTAACGGGTGTCTGTCTTATTCTAGCAGCAGTAGCCATTCTCATCGGTAAAAAAGCCAAACTTGCCACCCTCCTTTTGGGTGTCATGCTTCTAGGATTTGCACTGCTCATTCATTTACCTGGATTTCTTAGTCAGGCGCAACCAGACTCTGCTATGTTTTTGAAAGATACGGCGTTGGCTGGAGCAGCATTCTTTTTGAGTGCTCACCTTAAAAACTAATTAGTCCTTATAAAAACTTGAAACGGGGCGATGAAAGCAATTTCATCGCCTCGTTTGCTTTAGAACAAACTGTAGTTTCCTCCACGCCTGAAGAGGCCGACATTAAGTGGCGGCATCACTCGGTCTGCAAAATATTTTTGCTTGGACTTCTCAAATAGCTGGTGAATCATTTGGGCATAGTTACCTTCTCCTCTCATTCTACGGCCATATTCAGAATCATTCACTTTGCCACCATGCATTTCTTTGATTTGATTCAACACCTTAGAGGCCTTGTTGGGGTATGCTTTTTCTATCCATTCTTGAAAAATCTTTCCTATTTGTCCATTGAGACGCACCACCGTATAGTTCACATTCAATGCTCCAGCATCAGCCACTGCTTCTATGACTTTGGGTATATCGTGATCGTTGAGTCCGGGAATAATGGGCGCATTCATAACTGACACGGGGATTCCTTCTCTTGACAACAACCGTATAGCTTCCAGCTTTTTCTTAAAACTAGCAGTGCGTGGCTCCAGCTTCAGTCTTAGCTGCTCATCTGTAGAAGTGATAGAAAAACATACGTGAACCAAAGACTGTCTGGCCAGTTGGCTCAGCAAGTCAGTATCGCGTGTGACCAGCGCATTTTTAGTAATAATACTTACTGGATGTTGGTATTTCAGCGCCACCTTTAGCAACTGCCTTGTTAGTTCATATTTACGTTCTATAGGCTGGTAGCAATCCGTATTTCCAGAAAGCATGATAGGTTTTACTTTCCAGTTTTTGCTCAAAATTTGTTCTTCAAATTTTTGAGCAACATCTCTTTTTACAATGATTTTAGTTTCAAAATCTAATCCGGCACTCAATCCCCAGTAAGTATGAGAATTGCGAGCATAACAATAAACACACCCATGCTCGCACCCTTGATACGGATTCACAGAATATTCAAAGCCTAAATCTTCACTCTTATTTTTGCTAATAACATTTTTCGCAGATTCATAAAATATTTCAAGTGCTCCTTGGGCTTCATGGCTCTCTTCGTCTATTCCTTCAATATGCGCAATAGTCGATTCTAGCTTTGAGAATGGATTGGGTGGGTTCGACTGTGCTCCTTTACCTTTAATCATATTCAAAATTAGCTATTAATATTAGCAATACTAATAATGATAGTTTAATATTTTTCAAATTGAAGCTCACTGGAATAATCCATTCTTGGAAATACTTGATTCACAAAAAGCACAGTTTAAGTTCTTTTACAATTCATACTTAACACACACGATAAAAGCTTTTATTTGCAACCCAAGTGAATTCTGTAAAAGCAATCCAAATGAATAAGATTTTTTACACGGCTATATTTTTCCTTCTGTGTACTGGTTCTGTTTTGGCTCAAAGCCCCGCACCGAAAAGTGAGATTAAACTTCAGCTTAATGAAGATGGGAGTAACTACATCAAAATAACCGGACTTGCCCAAATATGGCTCAGACACACGGAAATGAACCCCGAGTCTATAATTGGAAATACCGAGATGAATAGTTACAATGACATTAGCATCAGGAGATTGCGTTTTCAAATTTTTGGACAGATTTCCGAAAGGGTATTTTTCTACAGTCAGTTTGGTCAAAACAATTTCAATTTTCACTCAGAGAAATACGCTGGTTCATTCTTTCATGACGCAACTATTGAATATGAAGTAGTGAAAAACAAACTCTCATTAGGTACAGGACTGGCATCATGGAGCGGACAGTTGAGGTACGCCACTCCTAGCGCAGGTGCTATTTTGGCTCTGGATTTGCCTATTTACCAGCAAGTTACCAATGGCATAAACGACCAGTTTGTAAGAAAACTCAGCCTTTATGCTAAGGGGCAATTGGGAAAATTGGATTATCGCGTGTCGGTAGTGAGCCCCATGACATTGAACAAATTAGATTCAGTGCCGACTTCACAGGACTATAGCTTTTCATCACTTCCACCCAAAGCACAGTTTCATTCTTACTTCAAATGGATGTTTTTGGACAAAGAGTCTAATCTTACGCCTTTTCATGCGGGCTGCTATCTCGGCAAAAAACGCATTTTCAATATCGGAGCAGGTTTTATTTACCAACCTGATGCCATGTGGGCTCTAGACGATGCAGATAACACAAAAACCCATGACATGCTTCTTCTTGGGTTGGACATTTTCTATGACCAACCTCTTTCTAAAAATACAGCACTCACGTTGTACGGAGCATATTCTCACTATGATTTGGGCTCAAATTACATCCGAAATGTAGGAGTAGACAATCCTGCAACGGGAGCTACTAAATCATCGCCGTATTCGGGTTTTGGCAATGCATACCCTATGGTAGGAAATGGTGATACATTTTACGGACAAGTAGCCTTTTTATTTGGAGATGATTTCCTTTCGGAAAATGGAAAGATGCAGCCATTTGCTACGTTGCAGTTATCCAATTACGACTTTTCCAAAGATGTGGTGAAAATGTTCGAGCTTGGCACCAACTACTTTATCAACGGATCACAAAATAGCCGAGTAAGTGTCATGTATCAGCAGAGACCCGTATTCGAAAATGTCGCTGGTAAGCAGGAAGTAGATGAGTATAAAGGCATGGCTGTCTTACAATATCAAGTTAGTTTTTGACGAAAAGGATTATCTAGCCGGTTGTAAATCGTGCCTAAAACTCCATTCAAAATCTTTGTCATTCATTTCCCAAATAAGCTTGAAGATTTGCATATCTGACCTGCGAGGGAAGTGAATGTCAAAAGCGGCTGACTCACCCTTCAAAAGAATAGTAGGCTCCAGTCTACCCTTTCTAATTTCATTGGCGCGCATGTTCAAATAGCTGATTTTTTGATTTGGTGAAAGGTCATTGTGAACGGAAGACGAGTAAGAATTATTTGAAGATTCTAGATAGAAGTATTCATCATCATCACAAGTAGAGTCATCCGAATCGCCATCCGCACTCATGGCTATAGCCACCACACCTACAATCAAGATGATTCCAATTAAAATTAACGCAGCATCCGAATTATTCTTGGCTTGTTGTAGCTTATTGGCATAAGTATGATGCACTTCCGCTACTTGTTCAGTTTCTAAAACGGATAATGTATCTAGCGGAATCCAAGCATCTGACTCTCGTAGCGCAAAGGGCATTTTCCATTCCCTTGGATCAAGATAAAGACTATCTAGCCCCTTATTATCCACTTCTATGGCAAAACCTAATATATTATCAATATTACCCAAAGGTTCTACTGATACTTTATATTCCTCAGTTTCATCCGTGACCTTAGGCCAAGGATGGCTCTGTTTGGTTGTAGGGTCAATATATGAAATGGTGGATTGAGGGATGCTTACCGTGCAGCTGATGCTCAATATTGAAATGATGGCTGCTTGTATGGTTCTTTTTAGTGCGGATAGTAGGGTCATGAATCGAAAAGGATTTTAAGAGCCTCGGATTCAAAATTGATGCCAATTTAAAATTTGGCTTTCCAAGCCATCCAATACCTACCTTCCCAAAAACGGATCAAGCGAAAAAGCTGGGGAGGAATTGTATTTATCCTATAAAATCATTTCCAGGCCTTAGTTAAGTAGCATTCCAAATCATGGATACCCTTCATTTTCTTTGCATGCCCAAAGAAAACGATCGCAGCGGCGAACCGCCCGAGTCCACGGTGGACAAAAGAAAAGGCACCAACGCAAAAAATCATTTTGATTATACTTAGCACCAACGACTTTATGCGAAAAATCAAAATGATTCACACTTGCCTTGGATGCCCCTCCCTCCAAAACGCACCTTTCCTCAGAATAAATGGGGAAATGGTATATCCACAACATCCCATTATTATACGCTTTTGTAATATTTAAATGTTTCCCTCAGAAATATTGCTTGATCCTCAAAAACACAAAAACCACGTCCAATGCTCTGCAAAACAAAATTATCCTGTGGATAAAACAAGATTGGAATTTAAGAAAATCAGTATTTACGTTTTGTTTCGATATGTTTTCGCGAGCCTTTTACGCCCTTCTTTTTGGCTAAATCTCTAGAGTGACCTAGGTCTTGCCATGCAGACACCCCTGTAGTTCGATGTGAGGTACAACTAAATGTACCGAAAGACAGTAGAGAGCAAAGTAAAGCCCCCATTAGCGTTTTAAGAGAAAGATTTATTTTCATAGGACATGCAATTTATATAATTATTGAAAGAATATTTATAATATTTCCACTAATTTATTAGAAAATATTTTCCACAGGCCTTCAATCGACACGAAGCTCTTGCTTTTTAGCCACTTACAACTACTTTCCAAATTTAATTTTTCGCATACCCTGAAGATATAGCCACATCAATTTCAGCTTACTCCCCTCCTTCTTACGCCCCATTTCCATCGCGTCCCACATCTCTTCGGGTACTTGATCCAGTTGATTAAACTCCCCGGCACCCTTCAGCCATTCACCTCCATCTATGGTGATCACCTCGCCATTCACATACGCAGAGAAATCAGAAACCAGATAGGCCGCTAAATTTGCTAATTCCTGATGTTCTCCTACTCGCCCCACAGGCACTTTATTAGCAGGATCAAATTTTTCTTTGAGTGCACCGGGCAAAAGACGATCCCATGCTCCTTTGGTTGGAAATGGCCCAGGAGCAATGGCATTGGCTCGAATGCCATATTTCGCCCACTCCACTGCTAGAGATTTGGTCATTGCCAAAACACCCGCTTTGGCGCATGCCGAGGGAACAACATAACCACTACCAGTCCATGCGTAGGTCGTCACTATACTAAGAATATTTCCTGGATGCTTATTCTCAATCCAATCCTTACCAAGAGCCAAAGTAAAGTTGTAAGATCCCTTGAGCACAATATCCACCACCGTATCAAATGCTCTATGAGAAAGACGCTCTGTCGGGCTAATAAAATTGCCCGCAGCATTATTGAGGAGCACATCTACCTGACCAAAATGCGCTTTCGTATCGGCAATAACCTTTTCTACTTGCTCATAATCCCTCACATCACACGCTAGCGCCAAAACAGGATGACCGGAAATTGCTTCGATTTCCTTCGCTGTTTCTTCAAGCACATCTAGTTTTCTACTTGTAATGACCAAGTTGGCTCCCAACTTAGAAAAGTACGTTCCCATGGATCTACCTAAGCCTGTTCCTCCACCTGTGACGATGATCGTTTTGCCTAGCAACGCATTTTCCTTGAGCATTTCTTGTGTATAGGGTGTCATATTTCTTGGGTTTGAAGGGTTATGTTTTTGGTAACAATGAAGTTTACCGAAAGGTAACAAAATGTGATTTGACTAAAGCTTATATACGTGAAACAAAGTTGTTAGAAGCGAATGATAACGAAAATCTACCTTCACTGGTCATTTTCGGTGATGAACTTTGAGCTGCTCCAACCCAAACAAACAACATTTCCTTAACTTTGCGCCTGCCATTATTCACCAATGCCTTTTTATATGGCTATTTGATGAAAATATGGTTTTAAAAGCTGCTCAATTTTACAGATTGGGAGGTTTGCATGGAAACAAAGCACTAAATGAAACGCGTCGCATTTTATACTCTTGGCTGTAAGCTGAATTTTTCTGAAACTTCCACCATCTCGCGGATGTTTGAGGACAAAGGCTTCCTTAAAGTCGATTTCACGGATAAGCCCGATATTTTTGTAATCAACACATGTTCGGTCACAGAGAATGCCGATAAGAAGTGCAAGAAAATCGTAAAGGAAGCTAAGAAGATTTCACCTGAAAGCTATGTAACGATCGTCGGTTGCTACGCACAGCTAAAACCTACGGAGATTAGCAATATAAAAGGTGTAGATGCCGTACTCGGAGCAGCCGAAAAATTTAGACTTTTTGAGTACCTTGAAGATTTTACTTCAAAGAACAAACCTCAGGTTTTTGCTTCTGAAATACAAGAAGCAAGTACTTATCATGCTTCACATTCTTATGGAGATCGTACCCGTACATTTTTGAAAGTACAGGATGGCTGTAATTATGGTTGTGCTTTTTGTACCATTCCCCTTGCCAGAGGCAAAAGTCGCAGCGACACTATCGAAAACATTGTTTCTCAAGCCATAGAGATAGGCAAGTCTGGTGTAAAAGAGGTGGTACTGACTGGAGTAAATATTGGAGATTTTGGTGTTCAAGATGGCCGCAGAAAAGAAAAATTCATAGATCTGATCAAGGCTCTGGATGATGTGGAGGGAATTGAGCGTTTTAGAATCTCTTCTATCGAGCCAAACTTGCTGAGCAATGAAGTGATCAGGTTTGTAGCTCAGTCCAAAAGATTTGTGCCGCACTTCCACGTGCCCCTACAGTCTGGAAGCGATACCATACTAAAGGCAATGAACCGCCGCTACCTAAGCGACTTATATCAAGATCGCGTGGATACCATCAAATCCCTGATGCCACACTGCTGCATAGGTGTGGATGTGATCACGGGTTTTCCTGGTGAAACAGAAGAGGAATTTCTGAAGACCTACACCTTTCTAAATGAATTGGATATTTCTTATTTACATGTATTCCCATATTCAGAGAGAGCGGATACTGCCGCACTGGAGATGGAAGGCATAGTGCCAGTAAAAGAAAGGCAAGAACGCGCTACCATGCTTAGGACGCTTTCGGAGAAGAAGAAAAGACATTTTTATCAAGAGAAATATTGGCAGCTCAAGTGTGGTCTTTTTGAAGATGATGTAGAAAATGGTTTCATGCATGGCTTCACCGAAAATTATGTTCGCATCAAAGCTAAATATGACCCTGTGCTCGTCAATGAAATGAAGCAAGTCACGCTCGCTAGCATAGACGCAGATGGCCATGTGCTAGTGGAAGAGCATGAAGAAGTACTTACTCACTGATTGATTATCGAATGAAAATCATTTGTATAGGAAGAAATTATGCGGATCATATAGAGGAGTTGGGCAATGAACGCCCTTCTGATCCTGTGATCTTCATGAAACCTGACACGGCACTTCTGAGAGAAAATAAGCCCTTTTATTATCCCGATTTTTCTACGGACATTCATTATGAAGTAGAGCTTTTGGTCAAAATAAAAAAGGAAGGTAAAAGCATTGCGTCAGCCTTCGCTCATAAATATTATGATGAAATAGGATTGGGAATTGACTTTACAGCCCGCGATATTCAAAATAGCCTTAAAGAAAAGGGGCTGCCTTGGGAGCGTGCAAAAGCATTCAATGACTCAGCTGTCATTTCAAATTTTGTATCTAAAGAAGCATTTGATATTGACAATGTGAATTTTGGTTTGTCCCTGAATGGAATCCAGGTGCAACAAGGAAATACGAGTTTGATGCTTTGGCCGGTAGATGAGTTAATCGCTTACGTATCTCAATTTTTCACACTAAAGACAGGCGATATTCTCTTTACTGGCACACCTAAAGGTGTTGGATCCGTGAAAATTGGAGATCGACTGACCGGCTTTCTGGAAAACGAAGAAATGTTTGATTTCGAAATAAAATAATGCAACGGTCACTCCAGTTGCAGTGTCTAATGTGACAAACTATCCGCTATGAGAAAATACGCTTTCATCATTGTCACGCTGCTTTCTTGCTTTTCTGCAATGTCTCAGGAAAAAGACTCCTTGGCTCATAATTGGGCATTTTCTGGAGAGTTGTTTGGATCAGCAATTGCCATTTCCCTACAAGCCGAATACCTATTGCACTACCCAAAATTCGACCTTTCTTTTCGTTCAGGAATTGGACGAACCAGCCTTTATCATGAACGTGGCGAAGGAATCGCCGAGAACCTGACTTTTCCTTTTGTTCTTTCTGTGAGCAAAAAACTAAGCCCCTACACTCCTCTTTGGGTGGAACTTGGTACTGGAGGAGCGATAGACCTATTTGAGCAAGAAAACGATTTTTGGAATAATGGTCAGAGGCATACTGAAAAACACGTGAATACATTTTACAGAGTGATCCCATTAACACTGGGGTTTCGGCAGGTCAACCGACACGGCTTTCAATGGCGTTATTTTCTATTGTACAATGTAGTACCCAATAAAACAAGCTTTGTTATGGGTGGAATATCTTTTGGAGGAATCCTTTAATAAAAGTTCGGCATCCTTTTTTTGTGGGCAAACAGGGTTCTATCTTTGCACCAAGACACTTAAAAAGACAGCATCTGTCAATGAGAATTTCTCTTTATTCAATCATCTTTTTTCTCGCTTTTTCCATTACTCTGCAAGCGCAAAACTATTCAGGGTATTATCTCTTTCCGATTAATCCGGGGCAGCAAAATTATCTGGCCGGAAGTATGGGAGAATTGCGAACCTCACATTTTCACGCGGGTCTGGACATCAAAACGGGTGGTCAAATTGGCTTAGCCGTGCATGCTGTAGCAGACGGTTTTGTCTCACGCATAAAAGTCTCTGGTGGTGGCTATGGCAATGCGCTTTATATCCAACACCCAAATGGAACTACCTCTGTTTATGCGCATCTGGACAAATTCTCTGAGGAAATTGCCAAATATGTATTGCAGAATCAATACAAAGACAGAACATTTGAGATTGACCTCTTTCCTGATCGCGAAAATTTTCCTGTGAAAAAGGGACAAGTTGTAGCCAAATCTGGCAATACGGGCTCATCTAGTGGCCCTCACCTCCATTTTGAAATAAGAGACAAAAATCAAGACATACTTGATCCTTTGAGTTTCAATTTCGCGGAGATAAAGGATCAACTCACTCCTCTCCTAAAAAGTGTAGCATTTGTCACGTTGGATGAAAACTCCAGAGTAAATGAATCTTTTGGCTGGTATGATTTTGATGTCATACAGACTACTCCTACAACCACTACCCGTGTGCCTATTTCCCTCAAAGGAAAAGTTGGTATAGAAGTCTATGCTTATGATAGACAAGACGGTGTTTATAGTCGCAATGGAATCAAGGAGACGATATTAAAAATAGATGGTGACACGGTTTTTGCTGAACGCAAGTCAAAACTTGATTTTTCGAATCAAAGAGATATCCAATCACATTTTGATTTTGCTGCCTATCGTGAGAAAGGCATTAAATATAACAAGCTGTTCATAGACGATGGCAACACTTTGCAGATTTACAACAAACGATCTGGTTCTTTCTATTTTGACGACAAAGAACATCTTATACAAATTTATTTGATTGATAGCTACGGGAATATTTCCTCATTTGAAACAACTGTCAACAATCACAGAATTGTGAATAAACCCGAACCCGCCATTGACAAGTTTGAGATTTTCCGAAACTTCCTCCACTTCAAGTCAAGCTATGAAGGTAATCCCAATTTAGTCGAATTATACCTAGGAAATGGTCGCATAGACTTGAGTCCTTACAGATCCGACAAAAGAACGGCTTATTACCTATGGGACTTGAGAAAAGGACTTCCTGATTCTATCAACTTCTGCGGAGAAGTAATCAAAACTGGTATTTATAGCGAAATTCCCTCAAACACTGAAACGGGTTTTTATAACCACCACATTGATGCGATGTTCTCAAAATATGACCTTTTTGACACGCTCTACTTGCAATTTGAAAAGAAATATGATCAAGCAAGAAAACTCGAAATTTTCAGATTCCCCCATGATAATATTCCGCTTAGATCTCCCGTTGAAGTACGACTCAAACCAGAAAAAAGCTACAATCCCAAAAACAGCAGCGTATATGCTATGCATGGACGTTCGCTGAGCTACGTAGGCGGAGTATGGGATAAAAAGACCATCAAATTCAGGACTCGTGAGCTAGAGACTTTTACCATTGCTCAAGACAGTATCCCTCCTATTATCACACCTGTGGTCATAAATTCACGTGAAGTAGTATTCAAAATTGGAGACAGCCTCTCAGGAATCAATCGATTTGAAGCAAACATCAATGGTAAGTTTGTTTTGATGAATTATGAGCCAAAGAAACGACTCATCTGGTCGGAAAAGTTGGATGAAAACATTCCATTCTCTGGCGAGTTTGTGTTGGAGCTAGTGGACAATGCTGGCAACAAAACTTTTTATAACAATACTTTTTAACATGTCATTGAAAATAGGTGATCAAGCTCCTGATTTTGAAAGCAAAGATCAAGACGGTAATGCGATTAAACTTTCTGATTTTAAAGGAAAAAAAATCGTTTTATACTTTTACCCTAAAGACAATACTCCTGGGTGTACAGCGCAATCTTGCAATTTGAGAGACAACTACCAAACACTGCTCGACAAAGGGTATGTAGTACTTGGAGTGAGCTCTGACGGAGAAAAATCTCATAAAAAATTCATTGAAAAATTCGAGCTCCCTTTTCCGCTCATAGCCGATGAAGACAAAAAGGTGCATAACCTGTTTGGTACCTGGGCGGAAAAATCCATGTACGGAAGAACTTACATGGGAACTGTGCGAACCACTTTCATTATTGATGAGCAAGGCAAGATTGCGGAAATCATCAGTAAAGTAAAAACCAAAGACCACACCGCTCAAATACTGACAGACTGATTTGAATCCTACAGATACCTTTCAAATACATATCCAACCATGATCTCCAACAGAGAACTCTTCCTTAACAACCTAGCTCAAACCACCGACTTCCCTCTCATGATCGAAATAGATCGGGCAGAAGGGATTTTTATGTTTGGCTCGGATGGAAAGAAATACATCGATCTGATTTCTGGTATCGGAGTGAGCAATGTTGGGCATAGACACCCAAAAGTGGTGCAAGCGATAAAGGATCAAGTGGATAAATACATGCACTTGATGGTGTATGGTGAATATGTGCAAACTCCACAAGTGAGGCTAGCAGAGGCCTTGGTCAAAACACTCCCTGAGCCTTTGCAGTCAGTATATTTAGTCAACTCCGGCAGTGAAGCCACAGAAGGTGCTTTGAAACTGGCCAAGCGATATACAGGCAAGCCTCACATCATTTCCTGCGTGAACGCCTATCATGGATCATCTCAGGGCGCATTAAGTGCTGGAGGAAATGAGGTTTTTAAACAAAACTATCGTCCTCTTATTCCTGGTCATCGAACCATACGCTTCAATAGTGTAGCAGATTTAAAGCATCTAGATTCACAAACTGCTGCAATCATCATAGAGACCGTGCAAGGTGAAGCTGGCGTGAGAGTGGCAGACAAAGACTATTTTCTCGCCGTAAGAAAAAGGTGTGATGAAGTTGGGGCATTGTTAATTTTGGATGAAATTCAGTCGGGTTTTGGTCGTACTGGTACTTTCTGGGCCTTTGAGCAATATGGTATTATACCAGATATTGTATTAAGTGCTAAGGGTATGGGCGGTGGTATGCCGATTGGCTGCTTTATCAGTAGCAAAAAGATCATGGATGTTTTCAAAGAAAATCCAATCTTAGGCCATATCTCGACCTTTGGAGGACATCCGGTAAGCGCTGCAGCTGCATTGGCAACTATAGGCGTCTTGCACGATGAAGAATTAATTTCGAAAGTAGCTAGTAAAGCCGCGCTTTTTCATCAGCACCTTGTTCACCCTAAGATCAAAACCATACGAAACCAAGGATTGATGATGGCTCTGGAATTTGAAGCCTTTGATGTTTTGAAGCCAATCATAGATCGAGCCATTGATGCTGGCGTTATTACGGACTGGTTTTTATTTTGTGACAATGCTATGCGCATAGCTCCGCCACTGACTATCACTGAAGAAGAAATAAAAATGGCTTGCAATATAATATTACAAGCCATTGATTAAATCTTGAAGTGTCTTGAGTTACAAAAGTTTCTCAAGGTCAAGCGTAACTTTTTTCACAGTACTACCACTTTTAAGCTCCAAAACTGCATCTTCTTCAGGCAATCTCAAAAGATTCTTAACTTCAGGCAGAGTCAAATTACTCACTGACTTTCCGTTTATGCTTATTATTTCATCTCCTGTACTGATTCCAGCTGCTTTTGCCGGCCCATCTTCTTGTACTTGATGTACCAATACTTGAGTCATATCATCGTTCATTTGCACATCTAAGCCGCTACAATTCACCGCAAACTTTCTATCAATCATACTATTTGGCTCCATGTATAGCACATGATTGGCATAGTCAAAAACAATGTTGAAACGATTCAACATTCGGTTTCCAATTATACCTGAGATTTTCTTATCTCCCTGCAATCCGCCTTGAGCCTGACTAATACCAACTGGCACATTGTTGAAATCATAAAAATCTGCATTGAACATCTTGATACGACCTTCATAATGCTTTGACTCTTCACTCTCTACACCCTTTACAAGGTATGAATAGTGCTTTCCGGTCTTTTTTATGATCCCATTTGTATTTACAAAAGGCGTGTTAAAGTCCAAAGAAGTCCCTGCTCCTGTGTTCATATAGAACGTACCTGTGATCGTTTCTTCATTATTTAATGTAACCTCTGCATCTGTTACAGGAATAGCATTGTGCAATTTAACAATCACTTTTTCACCTTTTTTCGGATAGCTATCTGCTGGATAAATTTCCAAAAGCATATCATTATAATTCAAACGAGTCACATGATGCTTAAGCAAATCATATCCAATAATTCCTTCTATAGGGCGACCAATGCTAATGGCCAAATGCTTCAGATCAAAAGCCTCAATGGTCACATTGGACTCAAGCTTGATGCCCCCCATCGTAATATAATTGTGTTTTATGGTAGCTCCAGTAATTTGCCCCTGAGCTCCAGTGATTGACTCTTTATGAGAAAGATCTAATTTTAACTTTTTGGCTGCTTCAAAATCTATAGCGGTGTAACCTGCTCCTGAATCAAAAATAAAATCGAGTGGTTCAGATCCATCCACACTCAACTTGATAAAAATATGATCGCCAAATAATTCAAACGGTGCTGTTGCAAGCGGTTTTTGGGCAAAAACTTGTATTGATAATACCAGCATTCCCAAAGCAAAAACTCTTTTCATATTAAACGGGTTTAATTTGTGCCAATTTAAAACACATTTCAATCTTTAGTATTCATTTGAGTTTAATTTTATCCTTTGACTCACATGAAAATTCCACATTCCTATTATGAACATGTTTGAAAAAGTACAAGAGGCTGTCTCATTTTTAAGCGCCAATGGATATCAAAACGCTTCCACTGGTATTATTCTAGGCACTGGGCTTGGTGGCCTTGTTGATAAAATAGTAGTTTCAAAATCCATCAGCTATGCAGAGATTCCCCATTTCCCCGTTTCTACGGTGGAATCACATCAAGGCAAATTGATTCTGGGAACGCTTAATGGTCATAGCGTCATTGCCATGCAAGGGCGCTTTCATTATTATGAGGGATACAGCATGGCAGAAGTAGTTTTTCCGGTACGAGTGCTTCATGCTTTGGGAATCAAAAACTTGATCATTTCAAATGCCGCTGGTAATATGAACCTCAACTGGAAAAAAGGTGAGCTCATGTTAATCACTGATCACATCAACATGCAGCCTGACAACCCTCTCCGAGGAAACGATGCTTCAAAGTTTGGAGGCATTTTCACTGATATGAGTATGCCTTATGACAAAAGACTGAATGAGGCATTTATAGCGGTAGCAGAAAATGAAAAAATAAAATTGAATCAAGGAGTATATGTGGCTGTCTCAGGCCCAAATCTAGAAACCAAAGCAGAATATAGGTATTTAAAAGCTGCTGGAGCTGATGTCGTTGGTATGTCTACCGTGCCTGAGGTCATTGCCGCTAATCAACTCGGACTGCCAGTAGCGGCCATTTCTGTTCTCACAGATGACTGTGATCCTGACAACCTACACCCTATTAATATCTCCGACATTATAGCCACAGCTATGGCAGCCGAAAAGGATTTAATCACACTCATAACGAAAGTTATGTCTCAAATCTAAAAACATGGATTCGAAGAAAGAAGTACGTCGTGAAGATCATATTCCTTACAAAGGAGTTTCGTATTCACAGGATGAAATGTTTGAAAGAGCGACCAACTTTTATCACGAGATGAATCTACGTCGCACGGTAAGGGTTTTCGATTCCCGATCTGTGTCTCAGGAAATTATTGAAAAAATAATCCTTACCGCTAGCACGGCTCCTTCTGGAGCTCATAAGCAGCCATGGACATTCTGCGCTATTAGCAATTCCACTATCAAACATGACATCAGAACCGCCGCAGAAAAAGAGGAATACGAAAGCTATCATGGTCGAATGAGTGAGGAATGGCTCAATGATCTTGCGCCTATTGGCACAAACTGGGAGAAGCCATTTTTGGAGGATGCTCCCTGGCTGATTGCAGTTTTTAAAAAAATATACGATCAAAATGGAGATGAGAAAACCAATAATTATTATGTAAATGAATCGGTAGGAATCGCTTGTGGTATTACTCATTACCGCCATTCACCATGCGGGCTTGGTAACAGTCACTCACACACCTTCTCCGATGAACTTTCTTACAAAAATTTTGAACCGACCAAATAACGAACGTCCTTTTTTACTCTTACCCGTTGGATATGCTGCTAAAAATGCCACCGTACCTAACTTTCAAAGAAAAACCTTGCACTGAAATCAGCCAATGGTATCTTTAGCCCTATTTGGCAGGATAACGAACAGATTTGGCAGGATTACATTTTTATTTTTCGCACTTTTAATTTGCTCTACCTTGCTACAACTAGATTTAAAAAAATCCATTTACTAAACCGCTCATTCTTCCAGAAAATTATTATTTCTTAGCAAATTATTGGCAGAATGAGAAAGTCATTTGGCAGCTATTTAGACACACACACCGTATAGATTTGCCATATATAAGTTTCTGATTAGATCAGAAATCTTGTCTATAGCTGGTTGGGACCCTGGAAGAAATTCCAGGGTTATTTTTTTTCAAGCAATTGACTATCTTAACCTCATAAACAACTACCCGTCCATCGTCAACACAAATCACCTCTGTGCATTCCTCGTTTTGCTGAACGCACAATTGACTTGATTGATATGGGAAAGAATGTCGCAGCAAGCTTGATAAGTTCTGCCCCATTCACGGGAACTAAAAAAAACAATCTATGAAAAGCACCCTATCCACCCTAGCCTTGCTTCTTGCTTGCACGGCCTTTGCCCAATTGACAGGAAACTCTGATGAATTAGACAAAAAAAGACATTCAGAGAACCCCTATAGCTTCTGGTGCCATTTCGTATGTAATAAATGGCGAAGCATCAGGTGAGGCTACTTTGTATTTCGACAGAAACGGATGGCGTCAATTGCTCGTAAAAGAGGTTACTATTGAAATGTATGGCATGTCAAGTGTGGAAAAAACCGTTGAATATATTGATGGGGATCAATATTACACCATCAACCTCAATGCCAATAAAGGCACGAATAAGTTAGATAATAGATGGAGTAAGCTGGCAGCCTATAAAGCAAAGGAAACGATAGCGGATATTATTTTGCAAGATGATGGAGGCACAAAGTCTGGCGACACAGTGCTTCTGGATCAGAAAGTAAGTATTTGGGATTACAATAGCGGTACGACCCTTTCTAAATGGACATGGAAGGGTCTGCTACTAAAAGAGTACAAATCTTTGGTTGGGTTAAAATACGAAATGACAGCAACCACCATCATTGAAAACACACCTTTTCCCGAAGACTTGATCCCACAAGGGGTAATAATTACACGCTAAACTTAGCCAAGGCTAAACCAGAATTAAATCTGCATACGTGCCGTCCTGATACGTTTTGCACGTCATAGCATTTCTGAGCACGGCAGGTTTTAGCATGGATTTTCCCAATAGCATACGTCCACATTCCTGTATTCCCTCAATGATGGATGGATGTGGGTGGATCAATTCTGCCAATTCTTTAATGCCCCTGTCCATAGAAATAAGAAGAGCCACAGCTTGAATAGCACTGGAGGCATGCTCTCCAACCACACGCATTCCCAAGATTTTTTGATCATCATCATTGGTTACTAGTATTTTGATAAAGCCTTGCGTATTGCGCATGGCAATGGCTCTTGGAATACACGAATAATCCACACTCACCACTTTGTACGCCAATCCTTTTTGCTGGGCTTGAATCTCGTTCATCCCCACTCCCGCCACTTCTGGATGCAAAAACATGATTGTAGAAATATTTTCATAAATGAGGTCGCGCTCTGGTTTGCCATAGATGCGCTCTATGGCATAGCGGCCTTCTAGTTCTCCTACGTTTACCAAGGAAATATCCGCAGTAATATCTCCTACTGCATAGATATTAGGAACACTCGTCTGCGTGCGATCGTCTATGATGCCCCGCCCATCCATTTTCACACCGAGAGACTCATCTATAAGTCCATGATAGTTGGGCACACGCCCCACAGAAACAAGTGCTTTTTCTACCTTAAAAACCTCCTTGGAGCCATCTGTATATTCAAGTGTATAAACGACCATTTGGTTTTCCACCCTCATATCTACAAGCTTGGAGTTTCTGTGAATCAGCACATTTTTAGCCTCCATGTTTCGCTCTATTACCTTCACTACATCCTCATCCTCAAAAGGAAGAATCCTGTCTCCTTTATCTATGATATGTACCTTGGTTTTGCCAAAGTTGGAAAATATGGTGGCAAACTCACAACCAATCACCCCAGCTCCTACGATCACCATACTTTTTGGAAACTCCTCTAGCTTTTCTAAGCCATCACTGGTAAAAACATGTTCCTCGTCTATTGGAAGCTCTGCAAGTTTTCTTGGAGTGCTTCCTGTAGCAAGGATAATATGATCTGCTTCAATAACCTCTGTCCCACTTGTCGTGGTAATTTGAACCTGATTGATTCCAATCACCTTCGCATTGCCATGGCGAAAGTCTAAGTGATTATGATCTCCCGTCACATTGATGTTTTGCATGTGATGCTCTAGCTGCTCCATGCGCTCATTTACCGCTTCTTTTACTTCTGCCTTGATGGTTAGGAAATCAAAAAGATTGTTTTGGGTACTTAGTGTTTTGTAATGTTTGCGGATGGAGGCTGCCTCACGGCTCAGTTCCCACCATGTTTTACTCCAAAGTGCACCATGATGGATACCAGCACCCCCCAATTGCTTTTTCTCTATGAGTAAAACACTCTTATGAAAATCTACCGCACGCATGGCGGCAGCATAGCCAGCAGGACCAGCACCAATTACACAAACATCATATTTTTTCATCATTGCGGGGTTAGGTTAGTGATTATTCGCCAGACCTACTCTAAAGAAACGAATGCTTCTATTTTAAAATAAGCCTAAACAGCTATCCTTTGATGAAATCTAATGAAAAATTATGCAATGAGGAAGTTTATCTTCTGGAATTGGGATTGATAGTAGGTTGCAACAACTTATTAATCAGTCATTTTCTGAATCACAGCAAATTCTGCCGCTTGGTTCGACTCTTCTTCCAAATCATAATCGTCTTGTAATTCCAACCAAAATTTTGGTGAATTGCCAAAGTACTGACCGAGACGAATAGCTGTATCTGCAGTAATCCGTCTGTTCTTTTTCAATATCGCGCTAATTCGTGTTTAAGGAATAGACAAAGCCATAAAAAGACTATATGCTGCGATATCATAGGGCTTTAGAAATTCTTAGGAAAGCACTTCTCCTAGATGGCAGTTTAGATTACAAGGATTTACTTCCTAAATCTGATTTGCAAATTCAGTTTAAAAAATAGCTCGCCAGATTCTTCATATAAGTTTCCATAATCATGCTTCGAACTACTCGGTGTATCCAGTTTGGTATTTTGAAGTAAATAATCTTCAAAATCATTTCTATTATAAATATGATAACACAACACCTCTCCATTCTTCTTAACAATCAAGTAGCCTCCCGTAGAATCTAATTCTCCAGACCAAACTTTTGAAGGCATCATTCCTAATGCGATATCTGTTAAAAGTCTTTTAATCTTATACGAATAAAAAGGATGCTTTGTATTCAAATCATATCTAATAGGGTTAGACTTGGATACTTCAGAAACTAACTGAAGCATTCCTGATTTTGTAGAATTAAAAAATTGGAACAGAATTTCGGACAGAATTACTGGCAAAGCACTATCTATCAAGGTGAGATTGTTTTGAAATGTTGAATTTTCGTTTTTCCAAAAAGTAAGATGAGCACCAGATGAATGAATTGCTTTGATCCTGCCTCTAATATCCTTGCTTAACTTATCACCACGTTTAATGAAGAGCGAGTTAACCTTGCTAATTTCATTTTCACTGAGAGATTTGCCCTCAATTTTGTATATAAAATTAGTTGTCTTACTGGAATTTAAAAGAGGATCATGAAGTGCTTTTTGAATATCACTTCTAATAGATGATTTAGCTTTTAAATTTTCTTTATTGAGGGTTTGGAAAGATTTCATTTGAGAAAAATATTCTGAAAGTGATAATCCAAAAATTCTTGTGCTGGTAAGAACCTTTCTGGCTTTATAATGTTCCTATTGTTATATTTCATGAAGAAATCACTAACCGATTTATCTTTCAAATAACCATCAAAAGAATTTGAAACTTTAATTTTAAAGTCTGGTGTTACCGTAATAAAACCTTTATCGAAAGCATTATCATGAAGTGAGTTTAAGCATAATCCATTATGAGGATTTGTTCTATTTTCTTTATCCTTTGACCAAGGTTTTATATGGCTTGCGACTAAAAAATCAGGTATTGAAAGTCCCGTAATACAACACTTCAAATTATACGAAGATAAAATTATACTTCTGAAGAAGTTTTGATTAATACGCGTTTTTAAAATAGTGTCTTTATCCAAACCGTTTGGAAAATCATCTACATTCAAACCTTCTATATCTTCAATTCTTTTGTTTAAAAATTTCGCAATCAATTCTTCACTTTCGAAAGCTAGTTTTTCCCAATTTCCATTAAACTCATTCCAAATATCTTCTTCAAGTTTACTTCCATTTACTAGACCTTTAATTCCTTGCTTTTTTAATTCCGGGTCAAGCCTGCCAAAGTTTCCAATTTTCATATTTAAAGCAGAAGGTGACCTACCGATTATTTTGGAATATTTTATTACCGTTGGATTTGTTTTACTGCTGTTTTTAAAAGGTATTTTACAAAAAACGTTAAATGCTACAATTGTTTCTTCTCTCGTCCAATTATTCTTTGACATTACGCTACGTTTTGCATTGGAGATTGAAGAAGAAATCCTTTTTGTGAGAAAAGAACAAAAAGATTGGAACGGAAAGCCATATTCGATAAGGTAAAACTCAAAACAGTTATTGTTAAATCACGTCTAAACCCAACGATAAAAATTCTTTCTCGATTTTGAGGGACACCAAATTTTTTAGCATTTAAAACCTGAGGGTCAGGAACAAAATAATCTAGATCATTTCTTAGCACATTTAGAATTGTTCCTATGGTTTTGCCTCTATCGTGGTTAAGCAAACCTTTCACATTCTCTAGAAAAATTGCTTTCGGCTTCTTACGTTTAATAATTTCAGCCACTTCAAAAAACAATGTACCCCGCGTGTCTTCAAAACCACCTCTTCTACCTGCTATCGAAAAAGCTTGACAAGGAAACCCTGCACAAAGAACATCAAATCCATCTGGAATGAATTGCTTGGTTTCCTCTTTAGAGATATCTCCGAATGGAACTTCACCAAAATTTGCTGAATAAGTTTTTTTTGCCTGATCATCCCATTCACTTGTAAAAACACATTTACCACCAAGGTCTTGCAAGGCCATTCTAAAGCCTCCTATACCTGCAAATAAATCAATAAATTTAAATTTAACGCTTTTTGGTTGGGAATAAGGTGCGCTGTTCTTAAAATCGAATAGCATATACTGCAAAGCTTCTTCTGCCGCTAGTAGCGTAATAGATTCATGAGGAAATTTGGTTTCTAAAGCATCTTTAACATGATGAACAGCTTTTTTTTTGTAGAATTTAGAAACTCCGTTTTTATTATTACTTAGATAATGAGTTAGTGCCGCTCGGCCATACTCCAAAGATTCTACGAGCCTAATTTGATAAGTCTGACCATTTATGTCCTCAAGCGATATTCTTTCTTTTAGTCTCATTTCAAACTCATTAATTTATCCGCAATATACCAACTTCCAATTCGAGAGTGAAAATGAACCCAATCATAAATGCTTTCAGGTTAATTTACTCCATTCGGTAGAGTGTCGAAAAGACCTCAGCATGCAGAGTGATATCAAATGCTTTTCAAAACCGATAAACCCCACCCAATTTAAAGGCAATCCCGCGAGTAGGATAATTGAAGTAGCGCTCGTATTCTTTTGAAAACACATTGTCAAGTTGAAAAAATGCACCAATGTTTTTATTGTAGGCATAATCTAAACCTAGACTTAAATCATAGATACCATCCATCGTGCGATATTCTTCAGCCAATACAGCATCTCCAAGTGGATTGACGTAAGGAGCTTTTAAGCCTCCCATAACCATAAACTTGGCTCTGGCAGTAAGGACTTCCAAAAATTGATGTGTGGCAGCTAATTCCAGCGTGTTTTGAGGTAAGTACCAAGCGTGAGGTTCCGTGCCCTCTTTGTAAGCAAAATAGGTAAATGCACCCGTGACTTGCGTAGTGTTTTCAATAAAGAGCGCACCCTTTATTCCGAGTTGAAAACGTCCAAAGTCCTCATCATAGCGCGTAGTATATCGCGAAGAATCATACACAGATTGTGCAAACAAAACCTGATTCTTGATCACATCATAGCCGGCAAATCCTTCCAGCACTAGGCGTTCATTGACTTTTCCACTTATCACTCCCTTAATACCAAATGCACGATTGGTATTGATGAGAGACAAAGAATCATCAAGATATTTATTTTGATCGTAAAGCGACGCTAGCGTATTCATTTCCAAATCGCCATCTATGACGGCAGAAATCGAGAGCTCATTTGAGAAGAAATACTTTGCCATCAAATCAGGGTAGATATAGGCTTTTGAAGTAGAGTCTTTACCTCCTATCAATTTAAACCCGCCGATAAGATGAAGTTTTCTCTCTGCATAGCCAATGTCGGATTCAGGATAGCTCTGCTTCTGCCAAAATTCTGACTCGATCCGCCATATTGCGCCCAAGAATACCCTAAACCTGTATTGATCTGCATTTCAGGCGAAAGCTCATAGCGAACATTTCCTTTGATGCCAAGTCCATTATCAGCGTTAAAAGCACTCTCACCACCTAATATTCATGGCTGTACGGTGATACAGAGGTGTCAGTGAAATGGACAATTCATCTGATGGATCGGCAATAAAAGTGCTGCCTAAGTTCAGGCTTTCATATACCGTACGATCTTGAAAATATCGATCAGGAAACAACATAGATGAAGCTAAATAGGCCAAATGGTCGTAACCGTAATAATAAAAGCTCTCTCGATCATAAGTCAAAATAGGCTTCAACTTAAAGTATTGAGAAAAGTACTGTCCATCCAGTTTAAATTGATTTTGTGCAAACCCACTGGCATCATCTCTCACAGCACCTTTTCCAAAACTCTCATGTTTGAACCAAATACCGATGGCATTTTCCTCCTTTTTCACACCTAAATAAGTCTCCAATAATGGCGATTGGTAATTGCCGTAACCAGCCTTGACATAATTGCTTGGAAGATCCTCTCTGGGAGTCTCTTCAAACGCTTTGGGTTCAAAAGAAGGCTGATAGGGATCAAAAATAAACTGTGGCTGGCTCACTTGGTATTTTAGCGCTACGGTATCTGGTTGTACCTTTTTTACTTGAGATTTTTCATACAGACGTCCGGCTTTGGGCAAGCTCAAGGGTTTGTCCTTCTCAATAATTACCTGCACGTCCTCTATCTCTCCCGTTGGCTCAGTCTGCTGACCCTTAGCTCCAAAAAGGAGCATTACACCAACAATTACAAAACTATATTTCGCTGTGCTGATCATGGTTTTACCTTAGTTTTTACTTCTTGAATGGTCGTATCTTGAGCCAAAACAGATTTTTCGGCCACTTCCACATTTTTCATTTTCTTACGCGCTTCCTCTACGATATCTTTCTCCGGTGAATTCTCAATGATCGACTTGAGGGTTGCTTTTGCTTGCAACAACTCGCCAAGAGCCAAATAATTGTCGGCAATCAACAAAAATGATTTTCCTATCCAATAAGGATACGAACCATAATTTCGATTCAAATCAAAAAGCATTTCTAGGGATTTGTTGAAAGCTTGCTGCTGAAACAACACCTTGGCCATAAAATATTTAGCTTCCACTGCATTTTCATCCACAGGACCATTGAGTACTTTAATAAACTCATCTGTAGCTAAAGCATATTTGGCTTGCGCAAAAAGTGCTTTACCCTTTATCAGAGCCACCTGCTCGGCCACACCTACTGGCTTCCAATCACCTTTCAAAATCACATCAGCATAATATATCGCACTATCCAGTTTTCCTTGATAAAAATGTGCGATTCATCAATCCTTCTTGAGCTAGATACTGCTCTTTTTTTGAAGAAGAGAAGCGCAAGCAGATAGTGGTAGTTTTTGAGCATCTCTGGGAAGTCTTTCAGTTCTTTGAGTGCCTTTCCTCGTTTGTCCAACGCACGGATCTTATATGCATTATGCTCTCCATCTATAATTGCCTTAAATTTCTCAGAAGCATTTTTCCAATCATTTAGTCTATAATAGCTATCTGCCAAGAAGTACGCAGCATCGGCCGAAAAGCTACTGGCTGGGTATTTCGCTGGTGAATTTGTTTAAAGTAACAATAGCCTCATTGTACTGTTGCGCATAGTATTTGTTTTTTGCCGACTCGAATGCAATCACTTCCAAACTGCCATCGTTCGGGTTGGCTTGTCTGAAAGCCTCCATATAGTCATCAAATTTTTTCACTGTCACGCCTCGCTTGATCAGCTCCTGCAATCCAAGTAAGGCATCATTGGCTACTGGTGTAGATATGAAGTTGTCAAGCACGTATTCATAATCATTTTTCGCTTCATTGTTTTTGTTAAGATTGAAAGCGCACAAAGCACGTTTGCTATAGCAAATGGGTAGCAATGGACTTTCCGGATACTCATTTATGACTTGGCTAAACATGTCAGAAGCTTTGGCGAATGCCGCCTCTGAAATGAAAGATTCACCCATTTGGAAAAGCGCATTGTCTTTATAAGCAGATTTATCGGAAGTATTCACCACTCTCCCAAAAGCCGTTCTAGCCTTCACGCTTGCCCGTTGAGCGTATACGTGATCCCGAGTTGATAGAGCACATAATCTTCAGCCACCTTGTTATGTACCTACCAGAGACTCATAGGTCTGAATGGCAGCATCGTATTGTTTTTGAACAAAAAGGCAATCCGCCAATCGCAATTTGGCATCCGCATAAAAACGATGACTCGGTGGTGCTATGCGTACGAAACTTCTAAATTCTGATTCCGCCTCTGCATAAAGCTTCTGGTTGTAGGCCAAATATCCCAATCCATAGTTAGAAAGCATCCCCCACTCTGAGCTCGCATTCACCCTTTTGCAATTTTGATAAGATTTCTTTGCCGACTTCCGGATTGGCGGTAAGAGAATATGCTTCTCCTTGTAGATAGTACGCCTCAGCAGTTAATTTAGTGTCGACCTGAAAAGTGAGCGACTTGGTGAAGTAGGTAATAGGCTTTTTCAAATTTAGAATCGTTGAAAAGCTGCTGAGCTTTAAGCAAGCACACGCTCTGATATGCTTTCTGTATGGCGGGAGTCTTTTTAGGAACACTTTCTATATATGTGATGGCCTGATCATAATCCGATGTTCTCAAAAATGATTGGGTCAGAAGCTCAGATGCTTCGGTGTTCCACTCTCCTTTTGGATATTTATCTGATATATGCTTTCAGATTTTTTATCGCGTCAGCATATTGGTTAGTGGTATAGTTGATCTTTCCAACCAAAAAAGTCGCTTCCTCTTTCATTGCAGCATTGCTTCCTTGCCCAATCACAGTTTTAAAAGCACTCTCGGCATAGCTGTAGTTTTTGGATTTGAGATAAAGCTGACCTAGATAGAAGCTGCCACTCTGCCCCAACTCTCCTTTGTCCAAAGCCGCCACTTTGAAATTGTCAATGGCCTTATCGTCCTGCGCTGTTTTGTAATAACTATAGCCCTAGTTTGTAATAGCCATCAGCATCCATTTTTTTCTTGGATAGATCGAGGTGCTTTTGAAAATGTCTGGCTGCTGGTCGGTATTCCTGATTTTTAAAATAGGTTTCTCCCAAAAGACGATTGAGGGTTCGATTGGTTTGGTTGGGAGCATCCGTGAGCTTTTTAGTGGCATACTTGATAAGCTCACCGTATTTCGCCGTTTGATAATAGATATTGGCGATCAGTTCACTTATGAGCGGAGCGTATGCGCCTTTTTCCTCTTGTTCATCAGCTTCCAGAAGCATGCCTAGCGCCTCACTATACATTTTCTTTTGAGTGTATATAAGGCCGCTATAATACACGGCCTCTTGATAGTAATCTCCTTTATTCAACGCCACCTGCTTAAAGTCAGCCAAGGCATTAGCGTCGTTTCCTCCTTTCATTGAAGAAAATCCTCTTTTGAAAAGCAACTCAATCAGCGATTCGTGAGAAAGCTGTTGCTCGTTGACAAGATCAAAGTAGTCGAGTGCCGTAGAAAAATCCCCTTGATCAAAAGCGTTGATTCCAAGTCTAAAGTTGGCCAATGAAGCGAGTGGATGATTTTTGTTGCTTTTCGCAAAAGTGGATCAGACCTTTGGTTTTTCCTTTGTCAAGCTCAAAACGATCAGCTGCCAAATAGAAAGAAGCTTCTGTCTCGAAGGCTCTTTTCCTTATCTTCTTGTAAATATTTTTCTAAAAGAAGTGCCGAAGCTCTATAAGCTCCTTCGCTGAAAAGCTGCACACCGTCGTAGTAATATTTGCTGGATACCGACGCATCTATATTTTGCTGCGCATAGGTTGGAAGTAGAAAAAGAGATATAATGAGATACCCAAATACCTTTTGCATAAGACTTTGATTATTTGACTTTGATGATGAACGATGAAAAAGGCAGAAAGATATTAGTGAAAGATATTAAAAAGTCAATTCCACCAAAATATCCTGATGATTTGTAGACGCAGTACCTATACCTTTCGAATGCAAATCTGCTTTACTTACGGCCTTCAGATTATCTATGACCTTGGGCATACTATAATTTCGAGTGGCTTGTAGATACTCCGATACGAAATAAGGATTTACACCAATCAATCTTGCTGCCTCATTTTTGTCACTTGCACCATTGTGATGCAAGATCAAAAGTTTAGAAAAGTAAGCATACAAATTAGCAATAATAGGAATGAGCGGATTGCTAGTGGGATTAGAAGCAAAATACTTTACGATGCGATAAGCCTTAGTTTCATTGCGCAGCGAAAGCGCTTTTTGTAGCTCAAAAACATTGTAGTCTTTACTGATCCCCACATACTTCTGAACCGCTACATCGTCGATCGTTTGACCTCCTTTTACATTAATATTGAGCTTTTCGATTTCATTGGCCAATCGCTGGAGATTGTTTCCAATGCTCTCGCATAAGAATCATGATTGCCTTGTCGGTAAATTTAGCATCCATGGCCGTCGCATAGGCTCTTACCCACCCAGGCACTTTATCATCATACAGCTTTTTAGACTCTACAAACACTGCATGTTTAACCAACGCTTTGGCAATTTTCGTGCGCTTATCCAGTGTTTTGTATTTGTGCGCAAATACCAGAATCGTAGAACCCAATGGATTTTCCAGATAGGACATCAACAGACTTTGCGAAGTTTCGTTCTTCCAATCCTTTATATCCTGAGCTTCTTTTATGATCACCACCTGACGTTCTCCCATCATAGGATACTTGCGCGCCACATTTAGGACATCATTGAAGCTCACATCTTTACCGTAGAGCACATATTGATTGAAACTCTTCTGAGCCTCATCCAAAGCCTTTACCTCTATATGCTCGACAATATTGTCGATAAAGAAAGGCTCATCTCCTTGTAGAAAGTAAATGGGAGCATAAACTCCTTTTTGAAGGTCACGAATGACTTCATTGTATTCAGCCATGCGGCAAAAATAGAAGAAAGATTGATTCTATCACTGCAATGCAAATGTGAAAACTAACAGAAACATAAAAGAGCTAGGTAAAAATGAGCTCATGCCTAACCTGAAATAGCCATGCTATAGCAGCGTATACATTGCCATTATTGGATATTGATCGAAAACCAAAATCTAAGAGCGTGTCTAGAAAGAGAAATTAATTAAATTGTTCATAACACAACTAGCTTTTAGTATTTCATTATGTCCAAGACTTTAAAAGCATGGATTCAAACACTGGTTCACCATAAGTTATGGGTAACGTTTATCTCCATACTTTTTGGCTTACTCGGCTTCTATTTTTCGCAGTTTAGTCTCACCTTTCAAGTTTATAATACCAGCGTAGATTTACCCTGGTCACTGATTTTTCCCGTCATTGTATCATTGGCCTTTGGAAAAAAAGCCAGTGTGATTACGGCCATATCAGGAGGAGCGCTATATCCCTTCTTGATTTGGCAAAACAACGGCTGGGTCAATCTGACTTCTTCAATCATTCTAATTTGTTATTTTTATTTGCTAGGATACCTCACTGACTTTAAAAGGGACAAAGGTCATGGACTGGCTTTAACCATGCACATTGCATTGGGAACACTGGCGTTTTTGGCACTTCTCTGGAGTTCCTATATATTTCTCTTTCCACCGATTTTAAATCAAAATCCTCCTTTTTGGACCAATAACACCATCCAATTTTTACCACAAGATTTGCTCGTTGCATTCGCTGCAAAGAACACCTTCAATTTTATTTATATCGCTCTTTTCTGCGAAGTTGTTTTAAGAATACCCTTCGTTAGACATTTTCTAAATCTGGAAACACCCTTTTGGATGCGGAGAAATACGGAAATATTTACTATTTCCGTTGCTATTTCCTCCCTCATTTGGCTTACTATTTATACTCTCGACACGCATTTGTTTGTTACCAATTATGAATCACTTGCCAGCTATCATTTGCTTTCCTTTATGGTTATCACTCTGAGTGGTGGCATCATTGGCCGAACAATGATTGATTATGTAGAAACCAATATCAAATCAAAACATCACCTACGGAGAAGTCAGGATCAACTCAATACGATTATTGAAAATATTCCATCTGTGATATATAGATGCCTCGTTGACGAGACTTACACGATGAAAATGATCAGCCCTCAAATAAAAAATATTACTGGCTTTTCAGCAGGTGATTTCATCGACAATAAAATATTAACCCTTGCGAATATCATTCACCCTGAAGATTTGGACTCTGTAAATCGTTCTGTGGAAAGTCAATTGAAAGAAAGAAATGATTTTGAAGTTGAATATCGAATAATACATGAAAGAAAAAGTATTAGATGGGTCTCTGATAAGGGTACAATTAAAAGAGATAGCCCCAATGAATTGTCTTACATTGATGGAGTAATAGATGATATCACCAATCGAAAAAATGATGAGAATGAAATAAAGAAATATGACTATCCGTAATTAGAACCAACCCCTAAAAATCGCTAACTTGTATAAGGATCAAAAAGGTTATTGGTATGAATTTACATGAGTTTTTCAAGAAATACCCAGATGAATCTTCATGCATTGAAGGCTTCAAACAGAAACGACTAGAACTAGGAGTTTTCTGTAGGAAGTGTGAACATAATGAGCACTATTTCCGCAAGACGGATTTGAAATTCCAATGTAAGAAATGTGGCAGTCGTCAAAGCTTACGTTCAGGCACTGTTATGGAACACAGCAATTTACCTTTCTATTATTGGATGCTTTGTATAGAGTTAATGACGCTATCGAAAAAGAGCTTTTCAGCTTTAGAAATGCAAAGAATGTTAGGTCATAAGCGTTATGAGCCTATTTGGTTGATGATGCATAAGATACGTAGAGTGATGAGCAAAAGAGATAGTAAATATCAATTGGATGGCTATCTAGAATTTGATGAAGGTTTTTTTGAAAGTACCCATCAAAAGCTGGAAGGCGATCAACAGGAAGGAGACGAATCACAAAAGCCAGAAGAGACTAAAAGGGGTAGAGGAAGCCAGAAACAAGCAAAAGTATTGGTTATGGTAGAGTCTGAGCCAAGTATAAGAGCACCCAAGAAAGGCAAGCCTAATAGAAAAGTTGGTCATCTTAAAATGGTGGTAATGGAAGATTTGAAGTCTGCGAGCATTAATAAAGCAGTAGAAGCATCTGTAAAAGAAACGGCTCATATAACCACCGATGGATACCGAGGCTATTCCAAATTGAAGGATAAAATAGCCCATCATCATGTGGTTATCGAGCCTAACAAATCAAAATCAGCCAAAATATTCCCTTGGGTGAACAGAACTATCAGTAACGCTAAGAAAGTAATGTTAGGTGTTCATCATAATGCGATAGATCAGCAATACATCCAAAACTATCTGGATGAATTCTGCTACAAATTCAATAGGAGATATTTTGGGGACAAACTATCAGATCGGCTAATGATTGCTGCTCTTGAAACAACTTGGTATTAATTACGGACAGTCATATAAAGAAATACAAAACACACTTGGAAGCATTGGTAGATACGCGTACTATCAAACTTCAAAAGCTCAACAAAGAATTGAATGAGGCTATGGTGGAGTTGAAGACCATGCAATCACATCTAGTGCAATCGGAGAAAATGGCCTCTCTTGGAGTTCTTACCGCAGGTGTGGCGCATGAAATCAACAACCCACTAAACCATATTCTGGGAGGACTTACAGGTCTGGAACAATATTTTGAAGAGAACGAGTTAACGGAAGATGTCTTAAATATGCTCGCTAATATCAAAGACGGAGTTCGGCGAGCAACCAATATAGTACGAGGACTCAATCAGTTTAGCAGAAGCAACAATGTAAATAATGAGCATTGCGATATTCATGGTATTCTGAAGAACTGTATCAATATGCTGGATTTTGAATTGAAAGAAAAAGCTACCGTGGAGGTCAATTTCACAGATGTCCCCTACCTTATCATTGGCAATGTGGGCAAACTCCACCAAGTATTTATCAACGTACTCAATAATGCCTGTCAAGCTATAGAAGGTCATGGGTATATCAACATTACTACTTCAGTTTTTGAAGATCACATGCTTATAACTATTGCTGATTCTGGATCAGGTATCTCAGCCTCGGATTTAAATCGTATCACTGATCCTTTTTTTACTACCAAAGATCCTGGCAAAGGCACGGGACTGGGTCTTTCCATCTCATATAGCATTGTAAAGGAGCACGGAGGAGTGATCAACTATGAGTCGGAATTAAAGAAAGGCACAACTGCCAATATTCGCCTTCCGCTCACTTTCCTCAATGATTATGAGTTGAATAAAGATGATGCCGCTACTCTCTAATACTTGTATATAGCCACAAAAACTATTCTTGCTCCACTCCAAAAAAAGCAGTTATCCTCCCTCTTTTTATGAGTCAGCCCTTTACTTTTGCGGCTCAAATAAAAAATCACAGAAGGTAATGAAGGACTTTGTAGCGGAATTGAAATGGAGAGGAATGGTGCACGATATGATGCCCGGAGTAGAGGACGAACTCAAAAAGGGTGTGACTTCTGCATATATCGGTTTTGATCCTACCGCCGATTCGCTACATATTGGCAACATGGTGCAAATCATGACCTTGATGCACTTCCAGAAATGCGGCCACAAGCCCTTTGCTCTCGTGGGCGGAGCTACAGGTATGGTGGGCGATCCTTCAGGAAAATCTTCGGAAAGAAACCTTCTGGATGAAGCTACTTTGAATCACAACCTCAGCTGCGTGAAAGCCCAGCTTGAGCGCTTTCTTAGTTTTGATGGAGAAAATGCAGCGGAAATGGTCAATAATTATGACTGGTTCAAAGGTGTGAATTTCCTTGAATTCATTCGCGATGTAGGCAAGCACATCACCATCAACTATATGATGTCTAAGGATTCTGTGAAAAGCAGATTGGAGACGGGGCTTTCATTTACTGAGTTTTCATATCAACTGGTACAGGGCTATGACTTCTATTGGTTGTGGAAAAACAAAAATGTAAAACTTCAACTTGGAGGCTCGGATCAGTGGGGAAATATCGTCACAGGAACGGAACTGATCAGAAGAAAAGGGCAAGGTGAAGCATTCGCCATGACTACTCCATTGATTACAAAAGCCGATGGTTCTAAATTCGGAAAATCGGAAGGTGGAAATATCTGGTTGGATGCAGAAAAAACTTCTCCATACAAATTCTATCAATATTGGATCAACTCGTCTGATGAAGATGTGGTGAAATACATCAAAATTTTCAGCACAAAAGAGCGCGAAGAGGTGGAGGCGCTAATCACTGCTCATGAGCAAGCGCCGCATGAAAGAGCTTTGCAAAAAGCCTTGGCAGAGGAAGTAACAGAGAGAGTGCATTCCAAACCTGATCTTGATATGGCTATTAAAGCTTCAAGCATCCTTTTCGGAAAGTCAACTACGGAAGATTTGGCTGGAATAGATGAAAAAACCTTGCTTCAAGTATTTGAAGGTGTTCCACAGGCAGAAATCTCTCAATCACAGTATGAGTCTGCTGAAAACGTAACTGATCTTTTGAGCGACCTGACAGAAGGAATCGTCTTTCCATCAAAAGGCGAAGCGCGTAGAATGATCAAAGGCGGTGGCGTAAGCATCAACAAAGAAAAGTTGGAATCAGAAAATGCTCCAGTAAAGTTTGACCTTCTGCAAGGAAAATATCTTTTGGCACAAAAAGGAAAGAAAAACTACTACCTGATCAAGGTGGTTTGAGGCGCATAATTCGCTAAGAATCTATCTCACTAGAAAGATTAAGGTTTGGCGTCATTGCTTCCTCGTTACCTCACTTTTACACGAGTAAATCGGGTTAGCAAACTTATACCCCACCCACGATGGAAATGAATTTCATTGTGGGTGGGGTATTTTATTAATGGAACCGGTAATAAAACCTTGGAGGTTTCTTTCAGACTTGAAAAAAAACTCCAAGGTTTGACGGTCTGACCAGACAAATCACTTTGCCTACTCCCCCAAATCTTCACAAAAGACGCCAAAGGGTTTCACCAAAGCCGTTACTTCCTGCTCTTGTAGATTGCCTGTAGCTATGATCCTGAGCACACGATCACAGTCATCCAAATCCACTGACCATTGCACGATCTGCTGATGGTAATCGAACACATTTTTCAGTCGCGCTAGAGATTGAAAATTGATATCTGTTTTGAGTATAAGCGTATTTTGCATCTGTTTAAAATTTATAATGGTTCATGAAAAACACTATAAACTGCTTTTTCTAAATAAAATAACAACCCATCTGTCTCAATGTGAATCACTTGGCAGACGGGTGTTATTGTTCATCAAATCCCTAAGTGCTGAAATACTTCAAACACCAGAAAGGCAGGCCACACGATGGCCTTCAAAATCCCAAGTGCTCCCATCCAGAAACCAGAAGCTTGTCCAACAAAATAGATGGCCGCTCCAATAAAACCAAGAAAGTGAATACACCCCGTAGGTGATTTGTATTTTGTGTTTTGTAACATGGCACGTGTTTTTTAGTGAAAACTCTATTAATCAGTGAACTCAATCACATGCGCACTCACCGTGATGGTTCGCTTATAAAAGAATGGAGGCACACCGCCGATATGTTCTTCCGTCATCACATTGGCCAGTGCTTGCGCACCTGTCAGCGTACTGGAATCAACCATTTGTGAGTAAGCCGAAGCATAGAGTTGTTTCTTTTTGGCACCTCCAAAAATGAGTACATAAGAAACCTCCGATCTGCCCTTCACTTTGTTGACCACCTTAAAATTGTTGCTGCCCAGCTGTACTTGCGTGGCATTTTGATTGTGGTTGAAAACATAAGCGGCTCCTACTCCGCATGAACTCATGGTGGCGATCAAGATCAAGCCAAGGATTGTGAATGTTGCATTTTTCATTTTTGATTGATTTAAATGTTAAGAATTTATTGATTTTTTTGAATGTGAATGAAGGTCGTTTAGTTAAGACAATAACCCGTCTTTGCGAGGAACGAAGCAAACTTATTATTGATTCTGCCTCTATTTTTGAGACTTCCGACTATGCTCGCAGTGACGTAACCTTAACTAAACAACATTAAACAAGACTTAGAAATACACGCGGTACATCAGGTTAGGAAAGAAACCGAACTGAGTCATATTACCCACTTTATCTGGCTCATCTTCATCGTAGTACTCCGTGATTTTTCCTTTGGTGTTGGTGACATTGTCAAGATTGAGAAAGAGCTCGTGAGTGGCCTTGGGTTTGTTCCACTTGTAGCTCGCCGAGACAATGACCTGATAGACATCTTCGATATCATTGTCATAGGCCTTGTTGTAATCCCAATACTTGTTATTTTCGGGATCTACGGCCAAGTTGCCTTTTTCATCTCTGAGCAACGGAATGATCTTCTTGCCACCTCCAAAGAATATTTTCGCATTGAGCCCCAAGGTTTGATTGTTCTTTCTACCCATGTTCACGAACTCCTTTCCCATCAAAACATTGACGAGATAGCGGCCATTATAGGCCGTATTTCGCTCTATTCCATCCAGCGCAGTGTATTTGGAATTGTACAAAGAGCCATTCACTAAGAAGTAATAATGATGGTCAAAATAACGCTCCAGCGTGAGTTCTAATCCATAGTTTTTGCCTGTACCTTCATTTACCAAATCTACATAGCGCGGGTCTAGCCCCTCGTTGATCGTGGCATAGAAGCTTGTATCACTATTTTCCACTGGTAGATTGTACAAGTGCTGGTAATAGACCTCTGCCTTGGCTATAAGGTTTCGACCCAATTGCTTTTGATATCCGACCACAAAATGGTGTGCTTTCAGCAAATCCAAATCGTGGTTTGGCTCAGTAGTGCCACCTCCCGGCAGGTTTACCTTCGCAAAATAGTTATGCACCGTCTCCATGGTGCTGTGCAGACCATAGCCTGCATGCACGGAACTGGTGTTAGTAAGTGCCCAATTCATTGCCAACCGTGGCTCAAGGGTATGCTTGTTGTTGAAGAGCACGTTCATGTTGTGAACCCCTCCCACGAGCGTAATGTCGTCATTGATCCGGTGCTTCCAGCTGATGAAATTGCGAATGGTCGTGATCTGCTCGTCCATGTCCACCAGTGTCGAGCGATTGTCAGGCGTGTCAGTGAACTGGCTTTGGTTGAACTGGTAAGCAAAGCGGGCATATTTAGTCCCTACCTGGATCTTGTTTCTGGCGTTGATCTTGTTGTGATACGTCAATGCGCCTCGATAGGTGGTTTTCTTCAGGTCGCTATCAAAATTTACTCCCCTGCTCGCAATCGAGTCACGCTGAAACTCATTCTGTTCATTGTAGATTTTGACCGTTCTCGTTTCAAATACCTCATCCGTCACGCCATCAATAGAATAAGCCAATGTGGTAGTCAGAAAACTATTTTTAGTGAGACTCAAGGTGTGATTGATGCCCGTATTGAGCAAATAGGCGTTTTTGTCATAATCTTCACTCAGCTCACCTCCCGTAGGCCGATCGCCCGGCGTGACCCACAAATCTGGTTTTACGTCGGGCAGATACAAACTACTCAGTCCCGAAAGCCCAAAAACAGAGAACATGCCCAGCTTCTTCGTTGGTAGCATCAGCTTGAATGCCGCATCCTGAAATTTGGGAATACCCACCACATCAATAAGGCCAAGGTCATTGACCAAACCTGCCGTACTGTATCTGTAGTTGGCTAGGAACGATCCGCCATAACCTTTCTTAAAGGGGCCTTCTAACGTCAAGTCAGTACCGAGCAGTCCCACACCCACCACAGCTTCGTGTTGCTCATTGTTGCCATTGCGCAGCTTGATGTCATACACGGCAGACAAGGCATCTCCATACTCTGGTGCAAAGGCACTGGTATAGAAATCGGACGTGCCGAGCAAATTATTGTTGAGCGTGCTGATGGATCCACCTACAGAGCTCTGATCCGCAAAGTGATTGGGATTGGTAATCTGGACACCTTCCAAGCGCCACTGCACATATTTAGGCGAGTTGCCCCGCACGATGATGTCGTTGCTACCATCCTGCGTACTGGTGACCCCTGCAAAATTGGCCATGATACGCGATGGGTCATTGAAGCCCCCTGCATAACGATTGGTCTCCTCTGCGGAAATGGATTGCGCACTGATCATCGCCATCTCATTGATGGGTTCGCCCTTTGTCCTATTGGCAGACACGACTACCTCATCCATCTTGATGGCCGACTCTACCATAGAGAGTTTCATCACCACTTCTTTGGCCGAATTAATCACAATATTGGGGATGGTTTTGGGTTCGTACCCAATATAAGAAAGCTGCAAAGTGACCCTACCCACTGGCACATCTGTGATCCTAAAGTTTCCATTCACGTCGGTGATCGTTCCCTTAATACCAGCACTGTGATCGACATCCAAAATAACCACATTGGCACCTATCAAAGGTGATTTACTATCCGCATCCTCAATACTCCCACGTATGGTTTGCGTAAGGTTCTGGCCATAAGCCACAGACGAGAGCACAAGACATAGCACTCCTGATAAGAATTTTTTCATTTCTTTAAAATTTTGAGACGAATGGTGATTCGTCTGGTGAATACAATTTTTCATTTGGCAGAACATCAATCACATGGGCAGTACCACATGTCATGCTAGTTCTACAGACTTCCCTCAAGGTGGGGACTCCTAGTTTTGTCCAGTCTAGTCTTAAGGCTTCTATCAAATGGACTGCAGTTCCACTTTTTTTGATTGCGACAGCAACCAAGCCTTTACCAAAAAGACATACTATTCCCCTTACACTGCCGTATCCATTCAAAAAAGGACATAGCAATGTTGATCAGTGTTTTTGGCATTTAAGCCAAAACACAGTTATTGATAATTCATTGTCGCTTAGCCCATACGATGGGATCGAATCAAATTGAGATAAGGTCGTCACTGCGAGCGCAGCGTGGCAGTCTCATCAGAAATGTGCAGTCACCTTTGAGATTGCTTCACTTCGTTCGCAAAGACGTCCGTTTACTCGGCTTAACTAAGCGCATTGACATAGATTTAGCTGTCTGCTCATCCAAAAGCAGACGAGCTCCCTATTTTCTTACAGTTATTAATTTATGCGACATAAGCGTTTATTTAAGATTATTTCGGTGATATGAATACTGACCACTGATCCACTGACCACCGATTACTTTTCCCACTCTCTAAATCATTATTTTACTTCATGTTAGGCATTACATTATCGGTTCACTGATCATTTTAATGTTCGTACCGTCCGAGGCGTCAAACTCCAAATCCGTGATCGCATTGTCCATTCCGTAAAAAGAACTGCCACCTCTCAAAATGACTACTAGCGAATCCTGCTTAAAGAACTTCAATCGAATCATGGCGCCACCTTCCGCCTCAATCATGCTAAGATGAGGTGTCTTGAGCTCTACTTTCCAAACCACACTATCGCTGGTTAGGGTATCGGCTTCCAAATACAATACACCATCTCTTTCACTGATTTGCCTATATGGCGCGTCTGGATGAGAGGTAAAAAGCTCGGTTTCCTTCCCTGGCTTGACTAGCAAATCCACATTTCCAGAAACCACCACCTGACTAAAAGGTGCTATGGCTACCTGACTCAAAGGAATTCCCACTTCTTTGGACTTCAAAAAATCCTGAAGATCTCCTTGCATCACATTCAAAGCAACGACCAACAGCCCTAGCAATAGGCCCATAATGATCAATAGGTATTTCTTACTTCGCTTCATGGTCAATATATTTTTTGGAGACACGTCATATAATTATTAGTTGCTGTCGGTATCTGCTTTGTAACTTTCATAATAGTTTTTCACATCGTCCAAGCTCAAGTTGAGCAAATCCATGGCTTTGAAAACCTCGGGTAGCTCCTGCTTCACAAAATTCTCTTTTCGTAGTACTCTGGTTTTATCATAGCCATCCTCTGCCACGAAATAGCCAATGCCACGTTTGTTGAAGATGATTTCCTTTTCTTGTAAGTATGTGAATGTGCGCATGACGGTATTTGGGTTTACTTCTGTAACTACTGCCATCTCTCTCACTGACGGAATGCGGTCTCCCGGATTCCACTTTTGTGCAAGGATATGCTCGCAGAAGAGATCGGCGATTTGTAAATAAATGGCTTGGTTGTCCTTAAACTCCATATCAGACCTCCTCCTCCATTAGTCCAAAAAAGGAAAAAAACCAACTCAATGGTGCTAGAATCCACCAAAATAGCATCATTAAAAGCGACCAGACAGGATTTTTCCATACCTCATCAAAGAGCTCACACGTGCCCCCCTCGCAGTAGTGCTCCGACATAAAAGTCTCTTTCATCACGAGCACAGCACACACCCCAAAAAGTATCGCAAACACCAAAAGCGAGAGTACTGTCTTGGGAAGTGCATAGGACTTAAAGTACACCGCCCCTAGCATAAACACACTTTGCACGACCATATAATACCTTATCGCCAGCCAGTTGCTAGAGGAAAAGACCTCAAAAGTCTCAAACGAAACGGAGGGAAAAAGCCACGCCCCGATTATATTAAGACCCCAAGCATAGCAGATATACAGCATGGTAAATAGCACCACCCATCCTACCGTGGTTAAAAGCCAAACGCATAGTACCTTCTCCAATGTGGAAGCTGGCAAAGTCAAAAATTGGTAGCGCCTCAAGTCATGGCCGAAAAACCTGATAGAAAGACTCGTCAAGATGACGCCTCCAAAGATCATGGCAGAGATGTAGTTCTCCACATGAGAATAAACACTGATCGAATCAGAAACATACATATCTAATAAAAAGCCAACTACGAAGTGGAATCCAAAAAGAATGGAGACAGTGAGCGCAATGACCTTCCAGCTGCTGTATAAATAGAGCTTGATCAATAAGCCCAGTCGGTAGCTATCAAAATGTTTTTCCAGCATCATTCTAGTTGTTGAATATTTTTTGAATTCGACCCTTATTGCCTATCACCGCATTGAAAAGCACCTCCAGGCTCACTTTGCTATCTATCCCTGTGCTATTTTCTCTTACCACCGTGTGCCCGGCAAAGCTCGATTCTTTATACACGATGCTCGCCGTATCTGTGAGTTCTTGCTCTCGGGAGAAGCTCAGCTTTTCCGCGATCTGCTCAAGCGCCTGCTGGAAGATCACCTCGCCCTCAGCCAAAATAATGATGGGGTCTATCAGGTTTTCCATGTCACGTACTTGGTGTGTAGAGATGATGAACGTGCGCTCCTCATGGATGGCATTGGCCACCAGCTTTCGAAAAATGCTCTTGGAAGGAATGTCCAACCCATTGGTGGGCTCATCTAAGATCAGCAGCTTACAGTCGGTAGCTAAACCAAACGACAGCAAAAATTTCTTTTTCTGACCAAAAGAAAGCGATTGTGTCTTCTCCTCCACCCGCAAACCAAACTCAGTCATGTAGCCTGCAAAGACCTCTCGCTGAAAGCGCGGATAAAACGGCGCATATAAATCTACAAAACGCGACAAGGTCATCTTGGGCAGCTCAAACTCCTCTGGCACGATGTAGATCTCTTGTAGAAATTGAGGGGTGCGGTCTTTTGGCTGATAGCCCAATACGTGTAACTCCCCTTTGCTTGGGGATAGCAATCCAGCAATCAATTTCAACAAGGTGGACTTGCCCGCACCATTTTCACCTAAGAGGCCATAGATGTTGCCAGCTGATAGCTCCAGCGACAAATGCTCAAAAATGGGCTTCTGTGTGCTGTAATGATAGAAAAGGTTGTGTGCTCTTAGCATTTGACTTCAATATTAGGTGTATTACTTAACTAATACACTACAATATTAAGTCAATCGCTAAGTAATTACCAAATGTCTGGGTAGATATTTTTGTGTTGGGTGGGTGTAGGGTGTGTTCTTTAATGCCCATTGGGTTAATCATTAAATCTCAACATACCTTCGCCTTTCTTGGTGTTTCACCACGCTGAGCGCTACACGCACTGCGCTCACTTGCGTCTCACCAACCAGTCATTCCCGCAAGGAATCTTAATCGCTATCCAAAGGAAGCGACTACCTAAATGACGAATAGGATTCTCTGCGGGACAAAAGTCTATAAGATTGACATCCTCTCAGTATTGGGGTGTTTCTATCTCCACGATCTTATCTCTTGCGTACTGCTTCTGCAGCCCCAGCCCGTCTTGCTTGGATAGCACCAACCAGCGTCTGAGTCATTACTTTTATATTGATGCTTGGTCACAGCCTACCCAGTTCATCGAGCATTGCTGGTCTTCGAGCATATTTCTGTTTCAACTTGCTTACTAAAGCCATTATTTCATCTTTCTTTTCAGGTAGATCTTTCATCACTCTTTTCATTGTAGATGCGAGTGTGGCATACTCCTTGCGATTGCTTGCGCGTTCAGCATTATGCTCAAATGCGGCTGGATATAACGCCATAAGCTCGTCGGGAAATTGTTTTTTAAGATGATCGTGATAAGTCAATATCACATCAAGGCTTTTCTCATTTTGAAGCAAACCCATTAACCTATCCAAGTATTGCTCCTCTATATAAATAGGTGCCAAGTTCATCCGCAATTGTGTATTTTGATCATAGAATACAAACCTTTTAGTTTTATCACTTTTGATCTCAGCGATCGTCTTATTTATATGTTCCTCTATGATAGCACCCCATTCAGTGGGTGAATAGGTAGCTTTCCATTGACGATAGTCCTTATTGCTAAAACCTCTCTCAAAAGCAAAGTACTTAGTATAATGTCTTATTGTAGGCACGTCATTCTCCTGCTGAGCCACACGTAACAACGCTCTTTTCCATTCATTCACTGTGCCAGGATGCACCTTCTCCTCCGCAATGCGAATGCCCTCATTTATCAATATTTTGGCCTGTTCAAAATCCTTTTGAAGAAGTACCCTATTCACTTCCTCGTTTCTGAGTTCTACAATGTCCAGATTTTCTGCGATCAGCTTTTTTGCTTCTTCTGGCTCATTGCTATCCGCATAGAAAGCAATGCGCTCTTTGATCAGAAACTCGATTTCATAATCCGAATGAGCTTCCGGCTTTACACGCCTAATTTGATTTTCAAGAAAAGTAAGAAATGATTCCTTTTTGCCAAGATTGACCGCCAAACTCCGAAAGGTGCTGAAAAGATCATACCCGAAATCCCCGTAATCAAAATAAATGCGATCCTGCAGCTCTGTTTCTAAAAACAAAAAAATCTCTTCTTTAAGATCATTTGCTGCATTATCTTCTTGGCATATATTTTCTACCAACTCAATGGCCTCACTGATGTTTCCTCCAATGTAGCCACCAGAATCATCACAATGAGTAATAAGCTGGATCGACTCTTTTAAAACAATACTAGCAACAAGAAAGCCATCTCTAAAATTGCTTTGGCTAACCATCTTGGCACTTATCTCTAGAAAGTTGTCAATCTCCGAAGACAAGTCGGATGTGGATCTGTAATCAATGTATCCATGATCTGAGTACTTTGAAATCAGCCTCTCCATTAGCTTTTTATATTTGCCTGCTATATCAGGACTATCAGTCTTGTCAGCAAAGAATATTTCAAACATGATCTTGAAATCTGGATCCTGAGTCGCACAATGAAGCACGAAAGCACGGTATTCTTCTAAGGATATCTTATTCAATGTTTTCTTGAAGCTGCTCATATAATCAGATTTAATGAACTAACTGTAGGCAAAAGAAGCATTGTTAGATCTAAACATTGATCAAGTGGGGCATTAATTTTGGCTTTTGGCGCAAACTTGATTGGGTCATGGTGGGTTGTGTTTTTCTTCTCTCTTTTCGGAGTTGCATTCCAAAAGTTTTCTAATCCCACAATCAGGGAAGAGCTATAGCTCAATGATCCTAGCCCTGAAAGGGCGGAATCATTCTTGTAATAAAACCTTCGAGGTTTCTTTCAAGCTGAACAGAAAACCTCGAAGGTTTAGACTTATCGATTTTCATTATTCATCTCACTCAGCATGGCGTATTTCCCAGAACTTACCCCGACTACTCCAACCCTACTTTCAACATCGTGATCAAATGATGCGCATTGCTCAATTTCAAAAATGGGTATGCCACCCCACTGAGAAAAAGGCCATTCGGAAGTGCTGGGCTTTTCTCTTTCGAATCCCTTTCTTGTTTTAAAATCTCTTCAAACTCAGATAATGTCAATTGACCACTTCCTACTTCCAGTAGATAGAATACACAAATCCTAACCATCCCTCGAAGAAAGCGATTGCCCGTAATCGTGAACCGCAACCGCCCCAGTTCTTGATTGACGAACAGTTGGCAGTTGCTGATCTGACACAAAGTGTTATCGTAAGAATCTGGCTTCTTGCAAACCGCCTTAAAGTCCTTCGTAGCTCCGATCAATGCGGTGGCCTTGCTCATGAGATCAAAGTCCAACTCCAAATTATCGTAATAGGAACTATAGCGAATGAGAACCGGGTCTTTCTTCCAATGAATAAAATAATCGTAGGTACGTTCCACAGCATCATACCGGCAGTGTTGATTATCTGCCACTTCAATGATTTCAAAAACCGCAATGTCATCAGGTAAGTTTTTGTTCAATCGGAATTTCAAATCGAATTCAGGCTTTCGATCAAGCTCGATTTGAACGACATATTGACTTGCGTGAACACCCGCATCGGTACGTCCACAGCCATTGGCGGTCACCCTTTTCCTTAAAGATCATATAGAGTGCTAGCTCAATGACTTCCTGAATCGTGTTTGAAGTTCCCTTTTGCCTCTGCCAACCGCTGTAGTTGCCGCCATCGTATCCAATATGTAAAAAATATCGCATCAGTGATTCTGAATTAAAATATCGCTAGTCGTGATCAATATGACAGGGCAATTTAGGGGATTAAGAAATGGTTGCTAGCCGTTCTTTCCACCGTTTTCTCCACCCCCTACCCCCGCCAGCGGGGGACGGCTGCTCGTAAGCTCAATTGCTTTTCAATAATACTTCATAAGAGCCAAGTGAAATTTACAAGTCACTCGTTATCAAGTAGAACGAGTGTCAACTTTTACGTATCCCCCGCTGGCGGGGGTTAGGGGGTGGAGCGGTAGCATTCTTTTCTATCCAATCTTCAATATTCGCATGCACATGCTCAATGTGTTTGAGTACTTCTTCATCTGTAAACCTGAGGACTGTGAAACCGTGCTTTTCCAGTTCGGAGGTTCTTTTCTGATCTTTTTCTGCCGCTCCTTCATAGGTATGCGTGATGCCATCAATTTCTATAATGAGGTTGAGCTCCTTACACATAAAATCAGCAATATAGTTGAGCACAGGTCTCTGTCTACGAAACTGGTATCCTTTCATCAGCCTCGCTTTTAGCACATATTTCCAGATACAGGCTTCCGCTTTGGTCATGTCAGACCTCAGCGCATGGGCATAGGGTTGCAGTTTTTTGTTGTAATGGCTGTTGTTTTTATCAGACATCTGATTCAAGGATTTTTGGGTTCTCTGCACCTGGGTTTTCTCCACCCCCTAGCCGGGCGCCCCTCGCCCCCGCCAGCGGGGGACAACTGCTCGTAAGTTCAATTCCTAAATTATATCATTCCGTCTTGTGGAGAAAATTATCAAGGTGTATCATATTAAGAATGATTGACTATTTAAAAAATCGCACCTCTAAACCCAACTCCATTCTAAAAACTCCGAATGATTGCTTTCCATAGCTAAATTCAGGTGAGCTGTGCATGAGTTGGGTATTGATGAAGACTCCTAGAAACTTAAGTGGGTAGTACATTCCTTTGGCTTGAACCCCAAAACCAAAACTTCGCACAGATGATTGATAAGGTATTTTGGGGTTTTACGACCAGATCACTGAAAGGGGATTCAACATTCACCAACCCCAATTGTATACTTGTTTGTACTCGAAATCTTTTATTCCAGCTGTGGTGATAATATGCACCTATCATACCCCAACGTGATACCCATGCTTCGTTATTCAATCCAAAAGAATATCTGTTATCTATAGTACCGAGAATGTCTACCGCAATGTTAAAAGACCCGCCAAAGTGTTCTGTAAGATCGTAATCCACACCAAAGTTGAAGGATGACCCACTTGTGGTAGTAAGATCATAGCCAGAGGTCTTCACATTTCTTAATTTTCCTACGGGAAAAGCTGGCCCTACACTAAAAGAATAGTGTAATCGCCCGTACTGAGCCAATCCAGAAAAGGATATTGTCATAAATGTGACTACCAAAATTATTTGTCGCATGAGGTCTTTATTATTGAACACTTTCTTGGCTAGGAAGGAAGTCCTTAGCTTGGGAAAGTGATTATTTGCATTGTGGCCTGAAAGTTATCAATTCTATGTGGTATTCTCAGGATAGCATAGGATTGCAATCTCTAGTTGTGATGGCAATTGTTGGCATCACGATTTTGCCATGTTGGTGTAAATCCACCCCCTAGCCGGGCGTCCCTAGCCCCCGCCAGCGGGGGAAAGTGCTCGTAAGTTCAATTGCTTAAAGTTTTTTAATTTGGTAAGCGAAGGTCATCTACTAAGAAGATCTTTTTTTTAAATAATCCATGAGAGCTAATTAAAATTTACACTTCACTCGTTAGCGAGTAAAATTATAGAAACCAAGCCTACAACCAATAACACTCCACCAACTCTCCTTCCTCGAATAGCTTTTGCTTGTCGAGAAATGCCAAAGCATTGCCTAGTGCCAGAGAATGAAGCATATTAGAACCTTGGCCATGCATCAAGCTCACTTTGCCATCGGCAATATTTGCTTTGAAGAAAGTTGGTCGGTCGGATTTCATCACGTACTCATGCGCCAGCGGAAGACTCAGTTTCAAAAGACCTTGGCTTTTCTCTCCTTTCAATTTTTGCAGCAATGGCAGCACATACATGTAGAAGCAAGTGAGCGCAGATGCAGGATTTCCGGGTAAGGCAAAGACAAAAACATCCGCCCTACGGCCAAAGTACAAGGGCTTGCCCGGTTTCTGAGCAACCTTATAGAAAAGCTCTTCTACACCATTTTCCTCCAACGCCTGTTTCACAAAGTCATAATCCCCAACGGAAATCCCTCCAGAGATCAACAAAACATCCGTTTGCTCTAGCGCTTCACCTATCCCCCATTTGATGGCATCAAAATCATCTTTGATCTGTGTACGCAAATGACAATCAAAACCGTAATTGGAAAGTACCGCCTCCAGTGTAGCTCCATTAGACTCATAGATTTGTCCCTCCTTTAACGGCGTACCTGCTGCAATCAATTCATTGCCAGTGGTAATAATGCCTACCTTTGGTTTCTGAAAAACATGCACGTGACTGATGCCTAGCGAACTAATGGTGCCCACTGCCGCTGGGGTGATCTTCTGACCGCTTTCAAATACGATATCACCAATTTTCAGTTCCTCACCTTTTTTGCGGATATTCTTGCCTTTTACTACCTCATCAGAAACATTGAGCAGCTTGCCAGATGCAGCAGTTTTCTCTTGCATGATCACCGCCGTGGTATTTTCTGGAATGCGCCCACCAGTGAAAATGCGCATGGCCTCTCCTTCCTTAAGTTGAAAAGAGGCCGTCTCTCCTGCTGCCACCTCACCCTTTATATTGTACGTCTCAGCATAACCGCAAACGGCATAACCGTCCATAGCAGAGTTGTCAAAAGACGGCAAATTGATGGTTGCAGTAATCGACTCTGCCAGATGAAAACCTAGGGCTTTCAAAAGTGGCAGTTCTAAGGTAACTCGAAGTACTTCTTGAGCAAGTACTTTCTCTTTTGCTTCTTGTATAGATATCATCAGCCTCCTATTGAAATCATCGATCGGTTTTGTTCGTAATGACCTGACTCCATGCGCTCCATTCCATCACGAGAATATTTTTTACCTAAAATGGCCTTTTTGATTAATTCATCTATGAGCTGCCCTTCTCGGAAAGGTGTCAATAAATCGGTTTCGGAAGTTGCAAAAAGACAGTTTTTCATTTTCCCATCGGCAGTAAGTCTGATGCGATTGCACTCGGCACAGAAAGGCTTGGTAATGGTACTCACAATCCCAAAACTGCCTTCAAATCCAGCAACTTTGAAATTGGAGGAAGTGCTGTGCTTCGGATTATTGAGTTTTTCGATCTCACCAAAAGTACCTCGCACAGTTTCCAAAATGGTATCCTCACTTACCCCTTTATCCCAACTCCATTGATTGCCTTTGAAAGGCATAAACTCAATGAACTTGACTGAAATCTGCTTATTCTCTGTGAGTTTTATAAAGTCCACAATCTCCTGATCGTTGACGCCTTTGATAAGCACCACATTGAGTTTGATCTGAAATCCACGATCCAAACCTTCATAGATGTTGGCCATGATGCGATCAAAATAATCTCTTTTGGTAATGAAAAGCGCACGTGCTTTATCCAGTGTATCTAGGCTGATATTGATTGTTTTGAGACCTATTTCTTCAAAGAGATCGTAATATTTATCGAGTAGAATGCCATTGGTGGTCAACTTGAGCTTAACACCAAGTCCTGCCAACTCACGAATCAGATTTTCAAAATTCTTTCGCACCAGAGGTTCTCCACCTGTCAATCTGATGGTATCGACACCCAGGCTTACAAACGCTTTGGCAATAGCCACAATCTCTTCCGTACGCATGATGGTGCTTTTCTCCATCAGCTCAATCCCATCTTCGGGCATGCAATAGAAACACCGCAAGTTGCACCGCTCCGTAAGCGAAATACGCAGGTAGTTGTGTTTCCTCCCGAATGTATCTATGATTTGTGACTCCATTAGTCCTGTCCTTTCTCTTTTAGTCGTGTCTTTTTCCTTTCAAAACCTCAAATACATGAAATAAATGAGGGAATACTGCATCCATCGCCTCGCTTGCTCCTGCGGTAGAGCCCGGCACTGCCAGTATCACTTTTCCATTTCGGATGCCCGCCACAGATCGCGAAAGCATCGCATAAGGCATTCGCTCTTGTCCATACCTTCTGATATTTTCTTCCACCCCATCTAGCGTAGTATCCAACAGCGGACGAATGGCATCAGGCGTAACATCCCGTGGGCTCACACCTGTGCCGCCTGTAAAGATCAACAAATCCGTCTGCTGATCTTTGACCAATTGCGCTATTGCCGCTTTTTCATCTGGAATGACCGTGTAGCCTACCTCTTCCAAACCATATCCAAGCAGCTTTTCAGCAATGGCATTCCCTGCACGGTCTTCCTTTTCTCCACGAGAAATGGTGTCCGAGCAAACCACCACTTGCGCAGTAAGATGGCTCACATCTTTGGCATAAGAAGACTTCCCTCCTTTTTTCTCTAAAAGCTTGATATGATGAATCTCCACTCCTTTGTCCACCGGCTTGAGCATGTCATACATCGTGAGTGCCACCACGCTCGCACCGTGCATGGCCTCTACTTCCACCCCCGTTTTGTAGATGGTCTTCACCGTCATTTGGATGTTGATCTCCAAACCCTCAATCTTGTACACAATGCCCGTAAACTCAATGGGAAGCGGATGACAATCAGGCAGCAGATCGGGTGTTTTCTTCACGGCAAGCAGTCCTGCTGCTTTGGCCATCTCGAACACATTTCCTTTGGGAATCTCTCCGCGCTCAATCAGTGTTATTGTTTCTTGCCTGCTCACTTTCACAATGGCTTGCGCCGTGGCTATTCGCAGGGTATTTGATTTATGTGTTATGTCTACCATTTTTTTTCGGTGGTCGGTGTTTGGTATTCGGTGGTCAGTTTTCAGTGGTCGGTATTCAGTAATCGGTTGTTAGTGGTCGGTATTATTTCTCGGTGCAAAAAAGGGATGATTTGTTGATCATTGCTCCAATCATTCGCCCTAGCGTTTTATACCTCTCAATCAAGTCAATGGAGACTTCAGTTGTTAAGTATTTACAATCATAAGCCGTATCGATCCAATGTTGTGTTTCTAGTTGCTCGGCATCCCCATCGGTAAGTTTGCTGATAAAATGCTTTTCGTACCGCCTCTTTCCCCATGCTTCGGCTATTTGAGCGACTACCGATCTGGATGATCGTCTCACCTGATCGGTAAGTGAATAAATTTCCTCCTTTGGAAATGTCTTTGTCAATTCAAAAACTTCGGAAGAGAGCGTCTTTGCTACTTTATATACCTCCAAATCCTTAAAACTTTCAACGTATGCCATATCTGGAATTCTTTTTATAGTGATCAATCATTTTAATCAGTGGTCGGTGGTCTGTTGCCAGTAATCGGTGGTCAGTGGTCGGTGGTTGGTATTCTTTCACTATTGATTATTAAAATCATTTATTGGTGCAAATAAGGATGATGATCATTGCTTCATTCATACACCTCTTCTTTTGCTTCAGTAATTTATGCTTTCGCCAGAAACTGACTGCTCACTGAACACTATCCGTATGACCCCCAGAGCGAAATGCACTTTATAACCAAAATCTAAAAAACCAGACCCTTATACCATAAAACTGATAACCGACCACTGAATACTGAATACCCACAACTAAGAATTAACTTTCCACTGATGCGTCTCATCTTCAAAAATCTCCTTTCCGAAAACAGGTGCTTTTTTCTTTATCTCTTCTACTAAAAACCTACAGGAGTCAAACGCCATTTGGCGATGTGCTGACGAGGTGAACACAAACAAACACAACTCCCCTGCATTTACTCGTCCAAGACTGTGATAGATATGTGCGCAGGTCAAATCAAACTTGGCAAAAGCATTTTCACGGATTTCGTGAAATACATCTTCTGCCATTTCTTCATAGGCGGTATAATCTATCGCCGTAACTATCTTTCCGTCTATCGCATCTGCACGCACCTGCCCCAGAAAGATGTCATGCGCCCCGATATTGGTTTTTGATTGGTGATGCGCAATGGACGTGGCGATTTTCTCTGGGGTAATAGCACCTTGTACAAAGACTTTTTTTACTTTCTTTTCACTCATTTCTTCAATGTTAATATTCCCCCTTCGAGGTTTTTTAGGTTTTCAAAACCAAATTCCATTTCCAGATAGGCTATCGCCTGTTGGCTTCTTTTCCCTGTTTGGCAACAAACAATTACCTCTCTATCCGTTGGTATTTCATCGTAGCGCGATGAAAGCTGCTCCATGGGTATATTGATAACACGCTCAAAACTTAATCTTGGCGTTTCTGTCAATGCCCTGACGTCTAAATAAATCGGTGCAGATTCGCTTTCCGAAACCACTTCGCAAACTTCCGATACTGAAACCAAGCCTTGCTTTTTCACCTTTTCGATTTCTTCCTCTTTGCGATCGAAAAGAATGATTTGATCTTCCATCGTGAGCGTGTCCACAAGTTTCAGCTTTCCCGAGAGCACTTCGCCCAATCCTACAATTATCTTAATCACCTCAGCGGCTTGAAGCGTCCCAAGGATTCCAGGCAAAACACCTATCACGCCAACAGCTTCACAGTTGTTCGGATCTTCTCCATGATATTTTGGAAAAAGACATCTGTAGGTCGGGCCATCTTGATAATTGAAAACAGAAAGCTGTCCTTGAAACTTGTGAATAGAAGCAGAAACCATCGGCTTGCCTTGCAAAACACAAGCATCGTTGATTAAGTATTTCGTTTGAAAATTGTCCGTACCATCTACGATGATCTCAAAATCCTGAAAAATGTCTAGTGCATTCTCTCATTCAAAACTTCATTATAAGCCCTGATTTCTACATTGGGGTTCATTGATTTCAATCGCTCGGCAGCCACTTGCACTTTGGCTTTACCGATATCGGCTGATGAAAATAGAATCTGCCGTTGCAAATTGGAAGCACTCACTACGTCGTGATCGATCAAGCCAATCACTCCCACTCCTGCAGCCACGAGATACTGAGCCACCGGACAGCCCAAGCCACCGACTCCCACGATCAAAACACGCGCCTTCTTGAGGCGTACTTGTCCTGCTTCACCCACTTGTGAGAGACTGATGTGGCGTGCGTATCTGATCTTTTCTTCGGCTGTAAGCATTATTTTCTTCTTTATCCTCCCGAAAATGGTGGTAATAGGGCTATTTCATCTTCTTCGCTTAGCGATCCTGTAGTTACCAATTTTCTGTTAAGAGAAATTTGGTAAGACAATTGCTCCAGTCCGATATATTTCTGCTCCAAATGGCTTTTCAAATCAGGACAGCTCCTTTCCTACCAAATTCTTCCGATATGGTTTCTTGGCTTTTGCCAGACTGATTTCGGCTATCACTCCAAAATATTTTATGATCATTGTCAAATAGTTTCGTTTGAAACCGACCTTAGAAATAGACAGCAGAAGTTGGTTGAAAACTGTGATCCTTCACTTCTACATTGAGATTAGGATGCCATTCTGGCATGACCAGCCGCAAGAAAAAATCACTGACTAACCAACGTATTCAATCATTATATAAAAATCAGTTTGATGCTGGCAAGAGCCAACACAAAGGATAAACAATAACTAAGTACCCGATAATTCCATTTGAAGCTCCCCAAATATGCCCCAATCGAGCCTCCTATGATTACCGTAACAATAAATGGAATGATTTCGGGAGTAATGGCCAGTCCTACTGTTGCCATACCGAAAAGTCCGGATAGAGAATTGATCCATATAAACAAGGCAGAAACTGCAGCCGTTTGCTTGACATCCGCCCAACCCAAGAGTAAAATTACGGGACTTAAAATGATCCCGCCACCTATTCCAATTAAACCTGAGAAAAAACCTATTGCTCCACCTGCCAGCAAAGCAGGAATCCATCGGATTTCATTTTTGACTTCTGCCCTTTGACCAAACACACCCAATAGCCTCAATACTGCAAAGACAAGGAGCACTCCCAAAATCTTTTTGTACCAAAAGGAATCAAGCTGAATCATGCCGCCCAAGAAAGCACACGGAATGGAGGCCACCGCAAATGGAATAAAGAAATTTGACCGAAAATGACCTTTTCGGTAAAACTGAACAAAAGAAATCCCTGCCACAAAGAGATTGAGGATCAGGGCGGATGGTTTCATCGTTTCTGGCGCAAATCCATAAATAGCCATAAGTGCCAAGTATCCACTAGCTCCCCCATGCCCTACAGAAGCATAAAGTGCCGATACCAATAACAATATGATCAAGAAATTCAATTTGCATAAATGAAAGTTACTTAATAGACCAGGATGTAATACCTGGAAAGAGTCGTATTGATGGTGCTTGAGACCATCCTGATTTTTCAGAACACCCTTCTCCTTTAAAAAAACATCAAACTACTAAATACTTAGATCAAAACTAAGTATAATTACGTAATAATTAAACTAGTAGTATGAAAACCACACCTACTAATTGTCAGGTTTGCGAAAATAAGCACTGTCTGATTAAAAAGAATATGGGATCGCCATTGATGGCGAGTCTCTCCCAAAAGAAACATACACTCTCTTGTAAGAAAGGGCAAAATTTCATCATGGAAGGAGCTCCAGTACATGGACTCTATTTTGTGTACAAAGGCAAGGTGAAAGTGGCCAAAACAGGATACAATGGCAAAGAGCAGATCGTAAGATTTGCTGGAGATGGCGAGATCATTGGCCACAGGGGCTTTGGTGTGGGGCAGTCCTATCAAATCAGTGCGATGGCACTTGAAAACAGTGTGCTATGCAATTTTTCGGTAGATGTAATGAATGAAATGCTCAAAACCATCCCCTCCTTTACTTATGACATGATGCTTTTTTATGCAGAAGAACTCAACCGAAGTGAAACCAAGGTAAAGAAATTTGCCCAGATGACCGTGCGAGAAAAAGTGATAGACGCCTTCCTATATATACATCGCAAATTTGGACAAGGAAAAGACTTTCTGAATATCCAACTGTCTCGTAAAGAGATTGCGGACTTTGCCGGAACCACAGAAGAGCAAGTCATTAGAATTATCTCCGCCCTCAAAAAGGATGAACTAATCAAAACCAATGGTAAAAAGATAGGACTGAACGTAGAACTACTTAGAAATGAAATATCCAGTCACAACTTCTTCTTAGACAGCTAGAAATACTTATTTTATTAATAACCAGTTATTTATATTTTAAAACCTGCCATTGAGCAGGTTTTTTTATGTTCAAAAAACTTAAGCTCACATGGTTATCAGTCATAATTTCTAAGTATTTAGACTTATATGTTTGCATTGTTAATACGTAGTATTACTTAATATCAAAAAAGAACTACTTAAAAACAATTAAGAGAAAACGACAAACACATGAAAAAAATCATCTACCTAAGTGCGCTTTTCATCGGACTTGTATCATACAAGGCCTCTGCACAGTTTACGCTGACTGGAGAAGTAAATGCCCGATCAGAATTTAGAAACGGATTCAAAAGACCAATTTTAGAAAGCGCCAACCCTGCATTTTTCACCGAGCAGACGATCAAGATTATATTTCAACTATGCAGAAGAAAAGTACGAATTACAGGTAACATTCCAAGACATCAGATTTTGGGGAGCTACAGGGCAAATTCACAAAGGCGACCAAAGCATGTCTCACATTGCTGAAGGTTGGGGTAAATACAATTTCACCAGTGCTTTCTCTGTGAAGGCAGGACGTCAGATGATCTCTTATGACAATCAAAGATTCTTTGGTGGTCTGGAGTGGGCGATGCAAGGAAGAAGACACGACGCTTTGCTTTTTATGTATGAAAAAGAAGGATTGAAAATACATGCTGGTGGAGCATTTAACCAAAACCCGGCTGATGCGCAGGAGCCAGCACGTCTCACTGGAACGAATTACTCATTGGCTGGCAACTACAAGCATTTGGAATACTTATGGTTAAACAAAAAATTTGAGAAAGCATCTATCTCAGTATATGCCGTAAATGCCGCCACAGAAGCAGGCGGACAAGCTACAGTGGGAATTGATAGTGTTTTCAACAAACAAACACTTGGCTTGATGGGTTCCAAAACCATAGGAGACTTATCACTAGACGGAGAGTTTTTCTATCAAATGGGAGAAGCTCCAAACGGAAAAGATGTAAGCGCCTATCTCCTCGCAGTATCTGCAACCTACAAAACAGACATTACGCCCATCATTGTTGGATATGAAAGACTTTCAGGAACAGATTACGATGAAACCAAAGAGAGCAACGATTTTGACCCATCTTTCGGTACCAACCACGCTTTCTACGGATTTATGGACTACTTCTATGTAGGAAACCCACACAAAGGAGGATTGCAGGACATCTATCTGAAAACGAAATTCAAAGTAGCTGGTGGTGCATTGATGGCTCACGGACATTATTTCTTATCAGCAGCTGAAAGTGGCAGATTCCGCAGGTAAAGAAGTAAGTGCAGGTCTTGGAACTGAAATAGACCTTGTATACACAAAGGAATTGACCAAAGGTGTGAACTGGACAATCGGTTACTCTCACATGTTTGACTACAGAATCAATGCTTGCAGCCAAAGGCATGCCAGTGGGCACAAAAACTTCAGGAATCAACAACTGGGCATTGGGTTCAACTTGTATTCAAGCCTACCCTTTTCAAATCAGCAGAATAAATCAATCATTCAATCAACTTTAAAACAAAATAGATATGTTTTCTATCAAAAAAATAACAACCAAAACCATGCTTCTAGCAGCTGTAGCTACCACGCTATATAGCTGCGGAGGTGGCGGGTCTAAAGAAACCAAAGTCCGAGGCTGTAGAAGAAAAATCTTCTACCATTCAGCTGGAAATCGAGAAACCACAGCTCACATTTGGTTTCATCAAGTTGACAGACATGGCTCCTTTGGCCATAGCCAAAGAACTGGGATACTTCGAAGATGAAGGACTCTTCGTAACCATAGAAGCACAATCCAACTGGAAAAACATTTTGGATCGTGTGATCGACGGACAGCTAGACGGTTCTCACATGCTTGCAGGACAGCCGATTGCTGCTGGTGCCGGGTTTGGAAGACAGGCTGAGTTGGTTACGCCTTTCTCCATGGATTTGAATGGAAATGGCATCACGGTATCCAATGAAGTATGGGCAAAGATGAAGCCCAATGTGCCTGTAGATAGTGAAGGCAAGCCTATTCACCCGATCAAAGCAGAAGCACTTGCACCAGTAATCAACGAATACAAAACAGCTGGCAAGCCTTTCAAAATGGGTATGGTGTTTCCTGTTTCTACGCACAACTATGAGATCAGATATTGGTTGGGTGCTGCGGGCATCAACCCAGGTTTTTACTCAGCAGACAACATCCAAGGACAAATAGATGCAGACGTATTGCTTTCTGTGACGCCTCCACCACAAATGCCCGCTACGCTTGAAGCAGGAACGATCTACGGATATTGTGTAGGTGAGCCTTGGAACCAACAAGCCGTGTTTAAAGGCATAGGTGTACCCGTAACAACCAATCTTGACATCTGGAAAAACAACCCAGAAAAAGTGTTTGTGATGACCAAGAAATTCATCGAAGAAAATCCAAACACGGCCATCGCAGTAACGAAAGCACTGATCCGCGCTGGAAAATGGTTGGATACTCCAGGAAACAGACCAAAAGCAGTGGGCATCCTTTCCAAATCAGCTTATGTAGGTGCGGACTCAGTAGTGATCGCCAACTCCATGACTGGAACATTTGAATTTGAAAAAGGTGACAAAAGATCCATGCCTGACTTCAACGTGTTCTTCAGATACCACGCCACATATCCATTCTACTCTGACGGCATTTGGTTTTTGACTCAAATGAGAAGATGGGGACAAATACCTGAAAGCAAGCCAGCAGAGTGGTATTCTGAAACCATCAAGAACATCTACCGACCAGACATTTGGGAAAAAGCCGCAAAGCTTTTGGTCGAAGAAGGCAAATTGGATGCATCGGAAGTGCCTACTACAGATGGCTTCAAAGCACCAACTACAGACTTCATAGATGGAAACAAATATGATGGCAAAGACCCGATAGGCTACATCAATAGTTTCAAAATCGGAAATAAGGATTAAAGGAATTGAATTCAGTTGAAAGCTGAGAGATTGAAATAACACACTACGAGGAAATAAACCTCCCCCTTTAAAACTAACAGCTAACAAGCTAACAGCCAAAAACAAAAATAGAAGGTTGGATTGGGGGTTTGGCCGCCTAAGTCATGCCCCCTCCTTACCTAATAATTGAAAGTGCGAAAATTGGAAGAGGAAATAGAATAAGAATACTAAAAATCCAACTGCCCAAAACCTAAAAGCAAAGACAAATGAAAGACAAATCAATACGCACCCTCAAATTTATCGGTCTTGGTTTCTTAGAACCACTGATTCGACTGTTCAGTGGCGAAGAACCACGCAAAAACTTAAATCTCTTTATCAAAAGCACGATATTTCCGCTCGCCTCCATTCTGCTTTTCATCACCCTTTGGCACGCAGGAGCCAAGTCTTTGTACAACAAAGAAGCAGAAGCACGCATAGAAAAAGCACGCACCGAACAAGGCGAAGAGGCTGCCATCGCTATGGCTGCCTGTATTGAATCTGGAAACGTAAGCTGCCAGCCAAACACGCTTCCATCTCCGGCACAGGTATTCTCAGCGGTACAAGCATTGTTGAGAGACCATAATGCCATTTCTGAAAAGAAAAGTGACTTTAAAGAACAAAACAGAAAAAATCAACGCGAAGCGTGCCGAAGAAGGCAAATCCCCCATTAAATATACTGGTCGCCCTTCCTTCGTAGATCAAATTGGCACCAGCCTAAAGACGGTAGCTGCAGGTTTTCTGCTCGCATTATTTATTGCCGTTCCTTTGGGCATTATCATCGGACTGAGCGACACGCTCCGCTCCTCTTTCAACTGGCTCATTCAAATATTGAAGCCCGTTTCGCCAGTCGTTTGGTTGCTTTTGGTTTTTATGATTGTGAAAACAGTCATCACCGATCCAGATCTGGATAAATCATTTATCATCTCATCCATAAGTGTAGGTCTCTGCGCCATGTGGGCTACTTTGATCAACACCAGCATGGGCGTTTCGTCTGTAGATAAAGACTATATCAACGTATCTAAAGTGCTGAAGCTAAGCATTGGACAAAACATCTTCAAAATCATCCTGCCTGCTTCTTTTCCTTTGATTTTCACTGGTTTGAGAATCACCACATCCGTGGCGTGGATGGTATTGATCGCCATCGAGTTGCTTGCGCAAAGCCCGGGATTGGGTTCTTTCGTGTGGGAAGAATTTCAAAATGGTGCCAACGACTCCAACGCCAAAATCATTGTGGCCATGTTCGTGATCGGCATCATCGGCTTCATGCTAGACAGAATCATGCTTACAGTTCAGAATTTGATGACCTTCAAAAAAGCATAACATGGCACTACTAGAACTAAAAAACGTATCCAAATCCTACGGTGTAGGTGCTGCAAAGACCGAGGTGCTTTCTAACATCAACCTTTCGGTAAACGAAGGTGAGTTCATCGCCATCGTAGGCTTCACCGGAAGTGGAAAAACCACGCTTATGAACCTAATGAGTGGACTGCAATTTCCTGATTCAGGTGAAGTATTGCTTCACGGCAATCCAATCACAGGCCCAGGTCCAGACCGAGGCGTAATCTTCCAAAACTACAGTCTGCTACCGTGGCTTTCTGTTTATAAAAATGTAAAGCTCTCTGTGGATGAGGTTTTTCCGAAAATGTCACGCGCAGAAAAAGACGCACATATCAAGAAATATGTGGCGATGGTGAACCTTAGTCACGCCATAGACAAGATGCCTTCAGAGCTTTCTGGTGGCATGCGCCAAAGAGTGTCCGTAGCACGGGCATTGGCCATGAATCCGGAAGTGTTGCTTATGGACGAGCCTTTGAGTGCGCTGGATGCTTTGACCCGTGGATCGCTACAAGATGAGATCGTGAAAATCTGGAGTAAAGACAAACGCACGGCCGTGCTCATCACCAATGATGTGGATGAGGGCATCATCATGGCAGACAGAATCATTCCACTGACACCTGGGCCAAATGCGACACTTGGGCCCTGAGTTTAAAGTGCCCTTCGATCGGCCGAGAGATGTGACGGAGATCAATAAAGATCCTCACTACAAACGATTGAGAAATGACATTCTGGAATATCTCATAGAAGTAGGTGCTACCCGAAAGCAAGTAAGTGACATAAAATACATCTTGCCAGATCTCAAGCCAGTCATGCCGGGCAGAATTAGGTTTGGGAGGAAGAGGAAGAAGGAAGAGGTAAAATACTTCTAACGTTCAAAATAGAGATCGGAAAATGTAGAAAGCGGATAAGACTCCCTACGGGGGGAACGCCCAGTTAGTAACAAGAGGACGAAGAAAAGCTAAAAAACTGGTTCAACAACAAAAAAAGACTAGACAATGGAAGCATTATTAAATAGAATAGAAACACCATATATAGCACACTTAGATGGCAAGCCAGACATGCTCGATATGTGACAATCTGCGCAAAGTTTACCCTACGCCCAAGGGCGATTATGTGGTATTGGACGAACTGAACCTAAGTATCAAACAAGGAGAATTTGTCTCTATCATTGGTCATTCTGGCTGTGGAAAATCAACTCTGCTCACCATGATCGCTGGTCTCAACAATATCAGCGGAGGCAAGATTCTGGTTGAGCAGGATGAGGTGCGTGATGCAGGGCCAGACAGAGCGGTGGTATTCCAATCCCCTAGCCTACTGCCTTGGCTTACAGCTATGGGCAATGTGATGATTGGCGTGAAGCAGGTTTTTCCACATGCGAGCAAAGCAGAGAAAGAAGAAATCTGCAAATACTATCTAGACAAAGTAGGTCTCGGTAATGACTTTCACAAAAAAGCCACTGCGCTTTCTCAAGGCATGCAGCAGCGTGTAGGTATCGCAAGGGCTTTTGCTTTGAAACCAAAAATCCTTTTGCTGGACGAACCTTTCGGTATGCTGGACTCGCTTACCCGTGGCGAGCTCCAAGATGTACTTCTGGAAATCTGGCAAAAAGAAAAAATCACCGCTGTAGCCATCACTCATGATGTGGATGAGTCCATCTTCCTCGCCGACAGAGTGATCATGATGACCAGCGGCCCTTACGCTAAAATCGGAGATGAACTGGTCATTCCTTTTGAGCGACCAAGAAACAGAAAAGATGTACTGGAGCATCCTGAATATTACGATTACAGGGGCTATTTGATGAATTTTTTGAACCATTAGAAAGAAAGCGATGACCGCTTTGCACTAAACGCTTACTCATAAAAATTTCATTTGTCTAGTAGAACGTCGCTCGTTTGGTCTTGGAATCAGGCGGGTGCGTTCTCTTTGGCGTCTTTTCGCTCATTAGATTGTGTAAAAATGGGGCAAGGTTATGTGCATCCAACTCTCCCCTATTACCAACCAGTCTCCCATTAGCAAACGCCTTTCATCTTCCCTCAATAATCTTAAGTCTTTTCTCTTCCTTCTGCCAATTCTCCCCAACCAGTCATTCCCGCAGGGAATCTTAATCACAATACAGAGGAAGCGACCATCTAAATGACGGAGAAGATGCTCTGCGAGCATGACTAGGGACGTTAAAAATGCAGTGTTGATAATATCTCACTCTCAACTCCCACTTTCATCTTTCTCAAACCGCCAACAAGGTTTGAAACTGATTGGCGGAGCAATTTCCCACCACATGACAACCATCTTCTTTCTATTACGATTAAGTGAAAGCTTAGAGCTTAACTTGCATTATAGTCAAAAAATAGTGGGTTGATATTATTATGAAAAATGTATTGATCATTGTCTTTTTCATTTTTAATCTTCAAAAAGCGACGGCTCAGGATGCCATGTCGGTGCTCACAGCGCAATATGCCAACGATTCGATCATGCTTAGCAAAATTGATCAATTTGTGTTAGGAGGATACGAACGATCATTTCACTGTGGATCTCATAACAAAGAGATTTTCATTGAGACACTCAAAACCTACTTAGGAACTCCTTACAAATTCGGCGGCATCTCCAGTCAGGGCATTGACTGCTCTGGCCTTATTTATAGAGTGATAAGCGACTTAGGTTTAACAGCACCTCATGGTTCACAAGAGCTGGCACGCTTCGGCAAAATCGTGCTAGACAAAGATGCTTTGCAGCCAGGTGATGTGATTTTTTTCACAAAAACCTATAACACCAGCAAACTAATCACACATGCAGCATTTGTGATTGAAGACAATCAAATGATTCACGCTACCCGATCCAGAGGTGTACAGATCGTTCCTATAGACGATCCCTATTATTGGAACAAGCATTACCTCTTTGGTACCCGAATATTTGATTCAATACCCAACACCTCCGTAAAAGACACCACCATACTGGTAAGCCCCATCATTGAAATTGGCGAATAATTGGTTAGAGAATACTTGGAAAACATTCCTGTGGACTGTGCTTCTAATCAAGACGATATTTCCTTTGTATAGCTGTAAGTCGATGCTCATTTTGTGGAAAATCCGTTCATCGTTTAAATCTGCAACATGTCTGGATAATAGTGCAGATTGGCTTTTAAGTTTAAAAACATGAGATGATTTCGTTTAATCTTGACATATGAAATGTCCATAAGCCAAGCACACCAACTGTTGATGAATGTTTGAAACAAAATCGAGGTTTGGTGCAGGTTTGAGGTATTCGGACATTCCATGTGGCCATTGAAAATAAAACACATACACATGAAAACGAACAACATCAACCACATCCTCCATACAATCAATACCCAAAACTGCGCATCTCAGTTCATTCAGAGTATCAATGAGATCAATGAGTTCTACATAAATCAGATTAGTGCACTCAAAGGGAAAAATGATCTGGCCATTATGACTGTGAAGGCTGCCTGGTACACCGAACTAAAGGCCTTTATTTGATCAATTAATATGTCTTGGCAAAAGGAGAATTTTAAGCGAGTCATAATAGAGGTGGTGCTAGGCGATTGCGGATAGGAAGCCCTTGGGACATAGGGCTATAGAACGAGCAAAACCAAGTGATTCTCAGTTCTCTATCACCCTACATGCCTCACTAGGCAAGCCCCACGCAGAGGGTCTTAATCGCTATCAAGAGATTAATGTGTATCTGATCCTGAGAACCGAAAACCGATTACTGACCCCGATCACTGTCAACATTAATCTTTCATCATTTTGCATTCTCTATTTTAAACTTTCAATAAGGCATTGGACCTTTAAAAAAAGCCTCAGCTAGCATAAAAGAGATCACCGCAATAACAAAACCAAACATAAAAATGGTATAGGAAATGCGTAGGAGCTTATACTTTTTACCCAAGACTACCCCCAGAAAGTAGATATCGCGAATCAGGCTGCTATACAGATAGTCTGCGTCTTTCATCATTTCCTTCATACCCCATTCATATTTGTCCTGCTCCATTCTATGAAAATTGCCAAAGAAAAGCAGATTGGTCTTCTTCGTATTGATATCATCATCGGTAAATAATCCCGACGACACATTCGGTCTGGTAGCCAAAATGGCAAACACGATGGTGGCCAGACAAACCACCGTCATGATAATGGTAGGAATGATCAGGTGCGGGTATTCTTCCAGTTTGCGGATAAGCACCGAAACGATCACCGAAAGAATAATTGAATTGACGGAAATCATGATGTTGGCTTTGGTATCGGCCATAGCACTCAATTCTATATGGTTTTTGGATGTCAGACGAAACATGGTTTCTATCCCACGTGTGGGCTTGACTTCCTTCACCTTCTTTACCTTCTTTTTAAGCTTCGTCACCTTCTTTTCCAGTGACTTCACTTCTTCGTTATGGATTTCTTCCAGACGTTTCTCCACTTCATTATATTTTCTTGTTTAATTGACTCAAATTGTTGTTTTGCCACAGGCGTAAAAAACTCATGACTCCTAAGAAAAGTCAATATTGCCCTCACACCACTGCTTCTCGCTGATATGCTCCTCCCTTTAGTGCTTCTATTTCCTTTTTCAAGGAAATACGATTTTGTGAAAAACTGATCTGTGCCCAAATGATTCAAATCTGCATCACAAAGCACCATTTCCATTTCGTTTTTGGGTGTTTGTGGCATTTGAGTGGCCATGATGCACCCCACCACCCCCATCATTGTCTCTTCGTCGCAATCTCTTGTCTTCAAAAAGTCCAAAGCGATCGTCGCACTAATTTCTTCGTGATTTTGGACAACCTCACGGTAGCCTAAATCGTGAAACCATGCGGCCATCAGAACAATCTCGCGCTGTTCGGTACTGAGTGCCGTAGCTTCTCCTATCATCCTAGCGGCATTCACAACATCCTGTGTATGTTCGAAACAGTGATAATGAAGATCAGCATCGAGCTCATTTTTCAAAATTGCGGAAGAAAAGCTGCATACTTCTCGAAGTAAGTTTGAAGATTGGTCATTCATTCAATAACGAATTCAATTGTTTTGCATAATTCAAGCACATATCATCGTAATAAACTTAAATATGAAAAGGAGGTTACTAAATCAAAGGTATTTACAACAAATATGGGTGCTATTTCTATTTATTGGCGCACTCCTCACCAGCAATACCTCCTGTAGTACTGTTCCTTTGCGAGAACGAGCCGACAGTCTTTTTCACATCATAGATAATGTACAGGTCTATTACGATTTGGAAGATCCAGATAATAAGATTTTTGTTCCCTATGCCCTTTCCGAGATCTCGGGCATTGCCAGAATCACCGAAAATACCTTTTTGTGTATTGAAGACGAAAGCGGTAAAGTGTATACTTTGCATATCGACTCGGCAAAAATCACTAGCTCAACGATTTTTTCTCGCCCCAAGGATTTTGAAGACATAGAAGTGGTTAATGGGATTGTATATGTTTTGGAAAGCGATGGGGATATATATGAATTTCCAATGACAGAAGACGATACTGCCAAAGTAACCCGATACGAAACACCCCTAAAGCGTGACAATGATACAGAAGGACTGGGATTTCAATCCATACACTGGCAGGTTGATGATTGCATGCAAGGGAGATGAAGATATCAAAGGCCACAAGGCAAAAGGGAAGGCCATTTATGAGTTTGATATCAATACAAAAAAGCTCATAAAAGATGCAACTTTTGAAATCACTGCTGGCGATATGAAAAAATTCTTTGAGGCCAATAGAGATTTTAAATATGAAAAAGACCGCATTAAATTCAAACCCTCTGGTATTGCCTTCAACCCAGCGGATGGATTTTTCTACCTCCTAGCATCCGTAGGAAAATGGCTAATCGTTTTTGATAAAGACGGTAAGATTCAGGCCACCTACGTCATTCCGCCCGAGGTACTTCTGCAACCAGAAGGCATCTGTTTTGCTCCCAATGGCGACTTATATATCAGCTCTGAGGGACAAGGAGAAAAAGGCCAAATACTCAAATTTAGACTAAAACGTAAATGATCGGACGAATACTATTAACGCTTACTTGTTTTACATTTTTATATGATTCTCATGCACAAAAAGACATATCGGTCTACTTCATAGGCGATGCAGGTGCTCCCATGCTACCAACAGATCAAAATTTAGCGTATTTTAAAAAGATCACTTTGGAGGCCGACACTAGCGATATTTTAATCTTCTTAGGCGATAACCTATATCCTGAGGGATTGCCAGATGAGGATGATCCGAGCAGGTTTGTGTTGGAAGAAAAGCTCAATGCATCTCTGGATATAATGAAGGCTTTCAAAGGCCGAGCAATGATGATTCCCGGAAATCATGACTGGGCAAATGGTACACGTGAAGGTTGGAAAAGGGTCGTAAATATGCAGAAATATGTAGATCGCTATTTGGGAAAGCCTTCATTCTTTCTCCCTAGTGGAGGCTGTCCTGGGCCAATTGAGCTGGAGATAAGCCCTGAGATCGTCCTAGTTATCATTGATACCCAGTACTTATTGCACCCTTGGGAAAAACCTGACAATACAGATGGCTGTGAGGCTGAGTCCAGCGCTGGAGCAGTGCTCATGTTCAAAGACATCTTGGACAGAAACTCCCACAGACAAGTTTTGGTAGCTGGTCATCATCCCATGTTCTCCTACGGCCCGCATGGCAGCACCTATACTTTTCGGCAGCACGTCTTTCCACTTACAGACGTAAACCGTGCTTTATGGCTTCCTCTGCCTGTTATAGGAAGTATTTATCCATTGTTTAGATCAATGTTTGGCAGCAAACAGGACATCACCAACCCGCGCTACATGCTGGTGCGCAACACGCTAGTGGAAATGATGGCCAATGTAAAAGATCTCGTTTATATCAGTGGGCATGAGCATTCGCTCCAATACATCAAAAGGGACTCCATACATTATGTGGTGAGTGGTTCTGGAACTAAATTATCCAACGTCGGCAAGGGCAATGGAACGGAATTTGAAGCTGCAAGGCGTGGCTTTAGCCAGCTGATTTACGATGCAAATGGTGATGTCACACTCAAGTTCCATGATGGCTTGCTCCAAGAAAGTATCTATGAAGAAAAGATATTGACCAAAAAGGTAGAGGAAATAAAGCCAGAAGTGCAAAATCTTGACTTTCAAGACAGTGTGATCGTCACACCCATTACCGATCGCTATGCTAATGCCACCAAAGCCCGTGAATATTGGCTCGGTGAAAACTATAGAAACGTTTGGGCTACTCCCGTAGAAATGCCCGTTTTTAACATTGGAACTGAAAAGGAAGACCTAAAAATCATCAAGCTGGGTGGTGGTAACCAAACCAAATCTCTCAGACTGGAAGATGCAAATGGCAAGCAATATGTGCTTAGGTCGGCAGATAAATACACCGAAAAGCTATTGCCTGCGGCTCTCTACAAAACGCTAGTATCAGAAATCATCCAAGATCAGACTTCTTCTGGAAATCCCTATGGTGCGTATGCTGTGCCTTCCATGAGTGCAGCACTGGGGCTCTACCATACCAACCCAAAGTTGGTCTATATTCCCAATGACCCACGTTTCGGCAAGTATCAGGAGACTTTTGCGAATATGCCTGCGCTTTTTGAAGAGCGGCCAAACCATGAGTTTGCCACTGCCCCATTTTTTGGAAAGGGTGAAGACATAGAAGGCACACCTGATGTGCTTGAGCGTATGCGCGAAGACAATGACGAAGCGGTAGATCAACCTTTTGCTTTGCGCAATAGATTGTTCGATATGATCATCGGAGACTGGGACAGGCACGAAGATCAATGGCGCTGGGTGGAGTTTGATAAAGAACCCTCAGGCCATCTGTGGCGATCTATTCCTAGAGATCGAGATCAAGCATTTTTTATCAATGAAGGCGTCTTTGGCTGGTTTATGTCTCGAAAATTTGCATTGCCCAATGTGGAAGGCTTTGATGAAAAGATGGACTACCCACCTGGCTTCAATGCCAGTGCACAGATTCTTTGATAGAACGTTCCTTAATAGCCTCTCTTGGGAGCAATGGCTTGAGCAAATTGAGTTTATTAAAGAAAACTTGTCCGATGAGGTTATTGAAACTTCCATGCAAGCCTGGCCAGATACCATTCAGGATCAAATTGCAGCAGATGTCGTGAAGGTGATCAAGGCACGCAGAGATGACATGATCAATTATGCCCATGAGCACTACCTCTTTCTGTCAAAGGAAGTGGAAGTTGTCGGGTCTGATAAGCACGAGCATTTTCTTGTTCAGCGGATCAATGATGAGGCTACCCGTGTAATAGTACGCAAACGCAAGAAAGATGGCGAACTGGAGCAAGTACTCTACGATCGCACATTCAACAGTCAGGAAACCAAAGAGATCAGACTCTTCGGACTAGGTGGAGAAGATATCTTTGAAATAGAGGGAGAAGTGACTACAGGAATAGTGGTACGCGTGATAGGCGGACGTGGAGAAGACCGTATAGAAGATCGCTCGAAAGTGCGAGGCTGGAAAGATCACACGGTGGTCTATGACATGAAAAATGATACGGAGCTGATCGCATCCAGTGAAACAGACAATGAATTGAGCAACAATCGAGCAGTAAATAGGTATGACAGAAAATCTTTTGAATACAACAACATGGTTCCTCTGGTCAGTGCTCAATTCAACCGCGACGATGGAGTCTTTCTTGGCGGAGGATTCATTTATACTAAAGAAGGTTGGAGAAAAGACCCCTTTGCTCAGCGGCACAAACTACGGGCGAATGTGGCATTGGCTACTGGGGCAGCCAATATCTATTACGATGGCACTTTTACTGACCTCATACACAAGTGGGATTTGAATGCCGACGTATCGGTTCAACGACCTTATGGTGTAGCCAATTTCTTTGGGTATGGCAATGAATCCACTTTTGATGCAAAAGGAAATGGAGCCGCTTCGGACTTTGGCAATCCCATAGACTTACTACCGAGTGAGTTTTGAACGCATTCAGACATACGTCAATTTCGCACATGAACTAGGTGGAAACGGCACTTTTCAGATTAGGCGCAGACTACATGGGGTTTGAGATGGAAGATGAGATTACGAACAAGTATATCAACGATCCTCAGAGCGGAGTTGACCCTAGCAGATCTCTATGAAAGTCATCATTACTTGGGCATAAGGTCTGAACTAGAGGCTGACACTCGAGATCACAAACAGCTTCCTACTCAGGGGGTCTTTGCGTACCTTGGCTACACGCAGTACTATGGTCTGGAATCGCGACAGGAAAACTTTAACAAAATCGAAGGAGAGTTCAATTTTCTGTTATCTACCCGAATACCATCTAAACTGACCGTGGCTAACCGCGTAGGAGGACAGTACAATGCTGGCGGCCTTACATTTTTCAACCGGGCGTATCTCAGGAAAGGAAACTCTCAGAGGCTACCGACGCACAAGATTTATTGGAGACGCTTCGGTCTATCACAACATAGACTTACGGCTACAACTCTTCGCCTTTCGAACCTATCTAGTACCTATAGGGGTTGGCATTATAGCTTTTCATGATATCGGACGTGTATGGCTGAAGGGAGAAGAATCTCAAAAATGGCATACAGGAAAAGGATTTGGCTTGTGGCTCGCTCCGGTCAACCAGTTTGTTTTTACCTTCAATGTGGCTTTCTCAGAAGACGAAACACTTCCTTCAGTAACTTTTGGGTATCAATTCTGATCCGCTCCTTTGTTATAACCCCTAAAAAATACAACCCCTATATCCAGATGCCAATCCATCAATATAGGGGTTTTTATATTTGACTACCTTAAAAAATCAACATTAGCTTAAGACGTGAGGGTCTCCATCTCTACGAGTTCATCTGCATGACATATTGAGTAAATCTCTACAGGCAGTTCCTTACCAGAAACAATGATTTCATCAAGTTTTTTTAACTTGACATAGCCTGGGGTCAAACACTTTTTCAGATCACCAGTGACCAATATCTGCTCGTCATATTCTTTGCAAAGCTTTTGCACTCGCGAAGCTACATTGAGCACATCTCCATGAAAAGCAATTTCACTTTTAATATCCCCAACTTCTGCCACCGTAACTACGCCAGCGTTTACAGCGGCATAAAATACGGGCATTAGCCCATATTTCTTTTGATAGTAACTTTCCTTGGACGTGAGTAGCGCCCCATATTCAAAAAAGAAATTGAGACAGCTATTTGTTCCATTTTTAGCATTTACTCTCCACGTAAGTACAGCTTCATCACCTACAAATTGATAAACAGATGCATGATGCTTCAAGAGCAGACCAGAGAGGTCATGAAAACAGTCTTGTAGCAGTTGGCTAAACTTAATATGTCCTAGTTGCTCCGCAATTGTCGTGGACGATGTTAGATCCAAAAACATGAATACACGATTCTCTTCACGTGGTTTAAAGTATCTTCCATTCAGTAAATTCACAATTGAACCAGGTCCCATTCTTTGGTTTACTTGAAGAATAAAATCCATTAGAACACTTAAAAAAAGAAGGTAAATAACAATGGAAAGAAACGCTGCTGACCAAAAATAATTTAGCGCAGCACTTAACACCTGAGAATTGTCAATGCTCACTTGAGCATAGTAGAAATAAATGATAAAAAGCGTAACTATAAGAATGGCAACAATAAAGATCAGGGAACGCAACAAGATACTGAAACCAAAAGAACGTTTCTTGACAAACTTCGGATAAACGAAAATCTCCAAAGCACCAATCAGTGTGCCCATCAGCCCTCCTCCTAATGTAGCCATAGTGAAAAGGTATGGAATAGAAACGAGTCCAGAGAGCATGCCTGGCCCTGTGTTTGGATCATTTCCATAATACTTAATAAGTACATACAAGTTGAGCCCCATTATCCAAAAAAGGATAATAAAGAGAACCTGCTGCATCTTATATCTCACTAAATATTGTGTGAGATTTAACTTTATCATTGTTTCCTTCCCTCTTGATTAGACTATAAAAAAATACTTTTCAACTCTTGGAACAAACTTCGTTTGATTCATTGAGGTTTCAATCGTTTGAGACAAAATTCTAAGATTTACCCCTATAAAGCCACAGATTATCCCCGATATTGGAGCAAACAAAAAGAGCGCAAATTCCGAAGAACCGCGCCCTATTTGACCAAACAACTTAAACTCAAATAAAAAAAACTATTTCAAACCGCTGGTAAGCAGCCATCTACATGTTAATAACCTTGTGATCTGCGTTCGATTCATTTTTGGATCGAGCAAATTTTTATCGATGTTTGCCAGAATTCGCTTTACACAATTTGGAAAAAGTAGTATATCCTCCAAATCCATTTCGAATTCTATTCCTTTCAAAAAATTAGGGGTGTTTTTCTGAATTCCTAGCGTGTCCATCTCTCATATTGTTTTAATTTCTATATCAAAGATGATCACTCTGAACAAGAGCTAAAAATAAAGAGGTATAAGCCTGATTTATTCATGATAAAAGAGAATAAATAAAATTAAATGCATATTTTATTGCATTATAACACACACCAAACGATAATAGCATGTTGATCTTAGAAATAAAGCAAACCTCTCGCTACACCCCGATTGGAGTCCGACTTCCAAGTAAGGCATAGACGAGAGGTTGTTTTTTAGAATGAGGTTTTGTTTGGATCAATACTACAAACCAAATCATAATATTGTTTGAAAGGCATCTGAGCCCTCATTGTAGAAAGCAATGCCCCACCAGCAATTCAATGCCGACGGGGTTCTTGCTCGCTGGATAAGGGCGATTTATCATTGGTTTGTTTTAGATTCTAGAAAGAACCTCACTTCCATCCTCCACCTAATGCACGATAAATGTTCACCTTGGCATTCAGCTGATCTCTTTTTGTTTCAATCAATTCAAATTTTGAATCTAATGCTTCTCTCTGCGTGAGCAAAACCTCCATATAATCTGCTCTTGCAGATCTGAAAAGGTTGTTGGAAATCTCTATAGACTCGGTGAGTGCCTGCACTTCCTGTGCCTTCAGATCGTAGCTACTTCTCAAATTTCCAATATTCGAAAGCTCGTTGGCAACCTCAATGTATGCCTGTAAAAGCGTTTGCTGATAATCGTAAACTGCTTGAATTTGCGATGCATTTGAGTTGAAATACAGTGCCTTGATCGCCTTTCTATTTACCAATGGAGCAGTCAGTTCTCCACCGAGCGAATACAGTAGCGACTCAGGTGTGCTAAATAAAAACGCTGGATTAAAAGCTTGAAAGCCAACACCAGCAGAAATACCAACAGAAGGATAAAATCTGGCTTTGGCCACCTTCACATCTAGTTTGGCAGCCGCCAAATTAGATTCTGCCTGTCTGATATCAGGCCGGTTCTCCAACAATTGTGAAGGTATTCCTGCTTCTATCACATCCAGTTTTACCCGATTAAACTCACCAGAATCCCTCACAACAGTTTGAGGATAGCGGCCAAGGAGAAAATTAATCCTATTTTCTGCTTCTACGATTTCCTGCTGAATCCCATACTGAAGACTACTGGTCTTGAGTAACTGAGCTTCAAATCGCTTCACGGCCAACTCTGTCACCCGTGAGGCATCCTTTTGCAGTTTTACAATCTTTAGGGCATTGCTCTGAATGTCAATATTCTTCATCACAATATCCAATTCATTGTCGAGTGCTAGCAATTCATAATAGGAATTGGCGATCTCAGCAATCAAATTAGTAACCATAAAATTCTTACCATCCACAGAAGACAGGTAACGCATGTATGCGGATTTTTTCGCATTTCGCAACTTGCGCCAAACGTCTATTTCCCATGTAGCTACCGCTCCGATCATGTAATCAGAAAAGGGCTCTGGAAAGTCTCTACCCGGCTTTATTTCATTATTGGCCTCAAGAGCACCGTTTCTTGTATACCTACCTGATTTATCGATTTCAGCACCCGCTTTCAACCCTACAGAGGGTAAATATTCTCCTTTACGCGCCATCACTTCATTTCTGGAGATTTCAATCTCCTGTAGCATGATGTTGAGCTCCTGATTATTTTTCAGAGCAGTATCAATCAATGCAATGAGATTAGAATCGGAAAAGTATTCCACCCAGCTCAGCTTCGACACATTCACAGTGTCCTGCGTGCTGTAGTACTTTTCTGGTATTGAAGCAATATCTACTGATTTATTGACATTTAAATCAGGCGTGCAGGCGGACATGGCCAAAGCAAAACAGCCAATTCCCAAGCACTTATAGATTACGTTGTTCTTTATTTCCATCATTGTCCTTGGTTTAATTGTTCTCTTCATTAGAATCAGGAGACTTCCGCTTCTTGTGCAACAACTTGTCTTGCTCCTCCATGACGTGCACATATTCTTCTGACCAAGGCTCATTGTGTTCACCCTTAATCAAATTGCGTCCTTCTGACATGCTACCAAAGATGTAATACAAGCCAGGAATAATGACTACCCCGAAAAGTGTTCCAAAAATCATCCCTCCCATTGCTGATGCACCGATGGTCTTGTTGCCAACAGCTCCTGCGCCGTGAGAGATCACCAAAGGAATCAATCCAGCAATAAACGCGAAAGAAGTCATCAAAATAGGTCGGAAACGGACTTTTGCTCCTTCAATAGCTGCATCGAACACAGACATTCCCTGCTGGTTTTTCTGCACGGCAAACTCCACGATAAGTACCGCATTTTTCCCTAACAAACCGACCAGCATAATGAGCCCAACTTGGGCGTATACGTCATTGGCCAGACCCATCATTTTGAGCAACATAAAAGAGCCAAATATCCCAACTGGAAGGGAAAAAATTACGGCTAGAGGCAAAAGGAAACTTTCGTACTGTGCGGCTAGCACCAGATAAACGAAAATAAGCACTACTATGAAAATGTACAATGCTTCATTGCCACGTCTCGATTCGTCGTAAGACAAGTCTTCAAAAGCTACATCATATCCACGTGGTAGTGTTTTTTCCGCCACTTCACGTATTGCCGCAATGGCATCTCCGGTGGTATGTCCTTTACCTGGCAAACCTCTGATCGATGCAGAATTGTAGAGATTAAATCGTGTGATTTCATTTGGCCCCTGACGCTTCACCAACTTCATAAATGACGAGTAAGGAACCATTTCTCCATTCTCATTTTTCACAAAGAGTTCATCAATATCTGATGGATATCTTCTGTACTCTGGTGAAGCCTGAACGTGCACTTTATAATACCGACCAAAACGAATAAACCCCTGCTCGTAAGTACTACCGATCAATATATTGAGGTTCTCCATAGCTGCACCAATAGACACCCCTTTCTGCATGGCAGCCTGGTTGTCTATTTCTATCTCATACTGAGGATAGTTTGCTGCATAAAAAGTAAATAGCCCTGTCATCTCTTTGCGTTCGCGCAAAGCATCCATAAAGTTATTGTTGATGCGCTCAAATTCATGGTAATCCGTGGAGTTGGTTTTGTCCAAAAGCCTCATAGAAAAACCCCCAGAAGAGCCAAATCCAGGAACGGCTGGCGGTTCGAAAAACTCTATAATAGCTCCTAAATTTTTCGTTTCTTCTTCCAACTCCTCCATAATCTCATGCACGGAGTGGTGCCTTTCGGACCAAGTTTTAAGATTGATCAAACACGTACCAGCATTCGACCCCCTACCCTCTGTCATGATCTCATACCCTGCCAAAGCAGACACAGATTCTATGCCCTCTATCTTTGCACAAATTTTTTGAAGCTCACGAGCCACTTGATTTGTTCTTTCCAACGTAGCTCCCGGAGGCGTCTGAATAATGGCATAAATAGTACCCTGATCTTCGTTAGGAATAAAACCAGATGGCAAAACCTGACTTTCTATATAGATTCCTATGCCAAAAACCAATAAAATGCCCCACGTGACTACCCTCCTATTGACAATGAGCTTAAGTAGTCCCACATATTTTCCAGTCATTTTATCAAAACCACTATTGAAGCCGTCGAGCATCTTATTCATGATGGACCGCTTCTTCTCTTTGCCATGCGTATTTTTCAACAACATAGCACATAATACCGGTGTTAGTGTAAGTGCTACGACAGCCGACAAAATGATAGAGCTGGCCATAGTAATGGAAAACTGACGGTAGAAAGTACCCACTGGTCCAGGCATAAATGCAATAGGAAGAAACACAGAAACCATCACCAATGTGATAGCTATGATCGCCCCACTGATCTCGCCCATTACTTCTTTCACTGCTTTGTATGGAGACAAGTTTTTCTCATGCATTTTAGCATGCACGGCCTCCACTACCACTATGGCATCATCGACGACAATTCCTATGGCAAGTACTAGAGCAAAAAGTGTGATGAGGTTGATTGAAAGCCCAAACATTTGCAATACAAAGAATGCACCAATGAGTGACACAGGCACAGCAATGATCGGGATAAGTGTAGATCGCCAATCTCCGAGGAAGAGAAACACCACCAAGGCCACCAGAATAAATGCATCACGAAGCGTATGGATTACTTGCTCTATGGAAGCATCCAAAAAGTTGGAAACATCATAGCTGATCTTATAATCCATTCCCGGAGGAAAAGAGGCTTTCATCTCCTCCAATTGTGTTTTTACGCTTGCAATTACTTCTGAAGCATTACTTCCAACCGTTTGTTTCAACACGATTGAGGCAGCAGGATATCCATCAAGGTTAGAATAAATATCAAAAAACTCACTTCCAAGCTCCACCGTGGCGATATCCTTCAAGTGTATGGTTTGCCCTTCAGAATTGGCACGAACAATGATGTCTTCATACTGCTCAGCCTTATTATATCGCCCTTGATAAACCAGTACATACTCAAGAGACTGGGCTCCTTTACTATCAGCACGTCCCAATCTCCCTGGCCTTCCAATGATGCTCTGATCGAGCATGGCTTCCATAACTTCTTCCGCAGAGATTTTATACGCACGCATTCGATCTGGTTTCAGCCAAACACGCATCGCATACTGTCTACTTCCAAGAATTTGGGCCATTGCAATACCGTCAATCCGCTGGATTTCAGGTATCATTTTTACGTTGGCATAGTTGTAAAGAAACTTCTCATCATCATCCTTATTGGTGCTGTACAGGTTTACATACATCAACATACTTGGCTGAATTGGAGAAATAATAACCCCCTCACGCTGAACGAGAGGTGGCAATAATGGTAGTACCTGATCCACCCGCGTCTTTACCCTTACTACAGCCTGGTTTGGATCTGTTCCGGGTTCAAAAATTACCCGAATAGTCGCCTCACCTGCGCTGGTAGCATCAGAGGAAATGTATCGCATTCCCTGCACCCCATTGATGGCCTGCTCCAAAGGAATAAGTGTGGAATTGACCAAAACTTCAGCACTTGATCCAGGGTAAGCGATAAAGATATTGACCGCTGTAGGGGCAATGGATGGAAATTGTGAAATGGGTAGTGTTTTGATGGCAAGCGTGCCCAAAAAAAGGAGCACAACCGAGATGACAATAGCCAATACCGGTCTATGTATTATTCTGCTTAAAAACATGTTTCTTAGTGTTTTAGGTGAATGAGATTACTCTGCATGTAGCTCAAGGTGAGACAGCACAACGGCAGGTTCTACGAATTCAATTCCGATTTTGTCGCCATCTCTCACCTTACGCAAACCTTCCAATAAAACCCTGTCGGTTTCTTTCAGTCCGCTTTTGACTTCATAGAGATGAGGCATCTCTGCTCCCACGACAATCTGTCTGGATCTCACCACGTCATCTTCGTCCACCACGAAAACATATTTTTTATCCAGAATCTCAAATGTGCATTTTTGAGGGATCAACATAGCATTTACGAGCGGTGCTTCTACCAGCACACTGCCTGTTTCTCCATGTCTCAGGAGCCCTTTCGGATTTGGAAAGGTTGCACGAAAGGCGATGTTACCGGTTTCATTATTAAAATCTGCCTCTATGGTATTTACTTCACCTGTATAGTCAAATAACTTATTGTTAGCCATCAACAACTTCACTTTCAGGGGCTTTTTAGTATCTCCGCTCAGTTTGATTTTGTAATCCAAATACTCTGCTTCTGGCACATTGAAATAAACCCACATTTCGTGGTTGTCTGAAAGTGTAGTCAGAAGCTCCCCTTCTTCCACTAGGCTCCCCTGCCTCACATAGAAGTGATCCATGATACCATCAAATGGCGCTCGCACCTGAGTGAAATCCAGATGCACCTGTGCCAATGCCAACTCGGCCTTTGCTTTGGCATATTTTGCCTCGGCTAAAGCCAATTCCGTTGTTGACACGACGTTACTGTCAGTCAGTTTTTTAGTGTTTTGATATTCAATTTCGGCAAAATGAGCTTCTGCCTGTGCTTTTTGCAGCTCTGCCTGATACAAGCGTGGCATGATTTGAAACATCATCTGACCCTTTTTCACAAACTGACCTTCATCCACAAATATCTTTTCCAAATACCCCCTTTCCAGGGCTCTAATCTCAATATGTTGAGTGGAATGTATTTGACAGACATAATTTTTGCTTACCGAAGTATCCATTAATATAGGAGTCGTTACTTCAAAGTGAGCTTCCGTTTCGTGATGTTCTTTTTTTGATTGGCAACTCGTGTAACCTAAAGCAGCACACAAGCTGAATAGCATGATAATTTTGTTCATGGTGATGAAAAATATTGTAAGAAAATAATTGTAAACAATTATTTAGTCGGACTTATTGGAACGAACTAAATGAATAGAGCACATGACCAATGAAAGCAATGGCTGTGACTCTGGAATTATTTTTCTTGACAATCCAACTGAAGCCGCTGGTGCAGTAGAAATAAGGGGACTTTATGAACGCGATCAAGAATCTGATCTGAAAGTGCATTTTCAAATAAAAACTGATGATTGATTATCTCAGTTAAATGAAACGTTTCGGAGATGGTGAAGAAAAATGAACCTAAATCATCATTGGCTCCTTCTTTTACTTTCTTGAAAGTTTCCAGTTCAAGATTCTCTTCTACGTTGATTTCTACACTAGTGCCCCCAAATATTTCTTCTATGTTGATCCACTCGGTGGTGATCACACAGATGAAACTAAGAAAGACGATATGTAGAAGCTTCTTGAACGTCATGGTACTATGGCCATTTTAGACCTTTAGCATTTTAATGCAATAATTACGAAAAATATTTTACTCTGACCACCTCTTTCTTATAAATATTAAAAATATTTCGACTTTTAGGTCTAGAACCTCGACCAAAAGCGGAAAAAGCACCAGATTCACTATATTTAGCCATTTCTCGTCCCTTCCAGTATGAAACAGAGCGTATTTAAAAACATTCTTTCCCTGGCGCTGATTGCCACACTGGCTACTATCATTTCGTGTAATGAAAAGGATACAACCTATGTCCCTTCTTTTGCACCACCAAGTGGAGTCAACCTCAATCAATCCATTTACTACTCCATTGACCTCACAGATTTATCAGAAGATAAATTCAAAGTCAAAATTTACTTAACTGGGCTTACCGAAAGCAACGAAATTTATCAATTTGCCGCGGTGGTTCCTGGCACCTACAGTATTTCGGATTTTGGAAGATATGTTACGCGTTTTCAGGCATTTGACAAAAACGGCGGATCCATTTCTTCTACACAGCTAAATACCAATCAATGGAAAATAGATCGGCCGGAAGATCTCTATTATATAGAATATGATGTGCTGGAAACCTGGGATACAGAAATGGAAAACCCCGGCATCTATCTGATGGGTGGCACTTCTATTGAAGTGGACAATGTGCTGCTCAACAGCTTTGGGGTTGTTGGCTACCCGACCGGTTTGAAAGACCGCACCCATTACCTCCACCTCACTTTTCCTGATGGATGGACGGTAGGAACTGCCTTGGAACGCGCGCAAGACAACTTTTTTCTCGCGGACAACTATGACGAATTAGTAGACTCCCCCGTCTTATTAGGTAATTTGACTACTGCGTCTACCAACGTGGGATCCACGAAAATTGACCTTTTCACCTATTCGGCCAATGGTCTGGTGGCAGCAAGCGATATACTCCCCGAGCTGGATGGCGTAATGAAAGATGCTGCGGCTTTTCTGAAAGAACTTCCCGTAGATCGATACAGCTTCCTTTTTCATTTTGAGGAAAAATCTGTGGGCGCATTGGAGCATTCTTACAGTTCGGTTTATGTGCTGAAAGATGCCAGTTTATCTCCGAGCTACATCCAATTGATTCGCAGCATCGCGGCACATGAGTTCTTTCATGTGGTCACTCCGCTGAACATCCGGAGTGGGATTATCGAAGATTTCAATTTTGCTATGCCTGTGGCTTCTAAGCATCTCTGGTTGTATGAAGGCGTGACAGAATGGGCTTCTGACTTGATGCAGTATAGAAATAAATCCATTGCCATAGAGGAGCTGCTAAAGGAAATACGATCAAAATATGTGACTAGCACCTATTATGATGAAACGATAAGCTTAACCACTATGAGTTTAGGCAGTTATGGAGAGCATGGAAATCAATTTCGCAATGTGTATCTAAAAGGTGCTCTGGTAGCTCTCCTACTAGACATAAAACTTCTAGAATTGTCCGAAGGAAAAAGTGGGCTGAGAGAACTTATCTTGCAATTGATGGATAAATATGGGTCTGACAGGGCGTTTGATGACAATCAGTTCTTTGACGAACTGGTAGCCATCACCTACCCTGAGATTCAGGGACTTCATCAATGATTATATAAAAGGAACTGCCCCACTCCCACTAGCGGAGTATCTCTTAAAAATAGGAATCCATTTTGATGAAACAGAAAACACCTTTGAATTGGTGGACAACCCTACTTCTGAGCAACAATGGCTTTATGATCAGTGGAGTGTGAATTTATGATTGGTTTTCTGTCTGGCTCTTTTTGTTCACCTGTTCTCAGGGGATAGGTAAAACCACTATAAATCTGCACCCCATTCATAAAAACGATTACCTCACTAACCAAAAACCCTGTTTTACCTTTCAAGCTCGAAGACATATTTTATATTTAAACATAAATCATCCATCTAGTTCTTGGAAGACTTGAGCGATTGGCAAAATGTATTTGTATACCTATTTGTGCTTGGGATTTCTTATTTTTTCTAGAACAAAAGATGATGCAAGTAGCACAAAAGCAATTCCAAACCCTAATACCCCAATATTGATACCCAAAATTGTCTTTTCACTCCCGTCCAAATACTTCATTGACCCTCCGTATATATTTTTTATTAGATATGCGAATAAAAAACTGCCAGTAACAATTGCGCTCAATATGGCACTCAAATGAGTTTCTTTTTTTTGCCATGCAAGCCATAAACACAAAATTCCTATGACTGAATTGGTAGTAAGTTGCCACACCTCATGAATCCTTGCATGCGGTGTCCAGTCTGGGTTAAACACATGTGTGGCGTTGATTTCTAAAAATGGCACTACTACTGCATACAATACGACACTAAGAGTAATTGTAAATTTTTTCATTGTTTTGTGTATTGAGTTTTCTGAATAGTCTTGATTAACCCATCAGGAAACATTATTGTCAATAATGTAAAAATCAATAAAAAATTAAACTCAACTCCATTTCTTCCGCCCCCTACAACAAACCAACCTTCCTTGAAATGAACTAGAAAAATTCCTACTATCAGTACGAATATTGTTACAACAGATGCCCCTTTCGTGTACTTGTCAAATACTAAACAAAAAGCTGCAACTAAATGAGATAATTTAATAAACCAGGCAATAAGTACTCCTAAAGGAGCAAAGCCAATTTGGTTTAAATATAAATTGCCAAAATTATTTATTCCATTGTCAAACATTCCAGGAATGCTGTGGGCAAACAAAATAATTGCAACCGCAAACCGAAGCATGAATGTATTGATAATCATATTCATTGTTTAGTTAAGTTTTCTTTCTTTTTTCGGTATATACGTTCAGAGTTCATAAAGGCAATTTTTTGACCTTGTCGATCGACAAGCTCACCACAGTAGCCAAAGAAATTGGCGGCTATAAGCGGTTTGCTTTGAATGTCTCGTTAACCTTTAACCATCATAAAAAACAAGAGTTAAACGAGACTTAAAACAAAGTATCTATATAGTTTTCAGAAGACATAGCTTTGTGTTGTTGCAACAGCTATACCATTGCTCGGAACAGTCTGAAGAGCCCCTCGCTTACTATTTCATTACCAGCATATATCTTTACCGAGATTGTTTGCCCTGAAATTGCAGATTTAGTAGTTGCAATAAGTCCTACACTTGGTATTTGTTGTTGAATTGTTATTCTTTTCACCCAAGGCAAAGATGTTATTTCTTCTGTTATAATACCTCCTGTAGCGGGAGTGTATGATACGTCAAAAGTTCCCGTTGCTGTCCCTATTATTTCATACTTTATCTCTCTGCTTTTCTGGGGTTCTGGGTTTGTATCTTTATCACAAGAAAAAAACAACGCACTTATGGTTAAAAGGATTAAAATTGTTTTTGTAAATAGTTTCATTGCTTGTTTAAATTAAAGTGTAAGGCTGCTGTCTTTTAAAGTTCTGTCCACCTTGTTCTTGCATTGCAATTTTAAAAAGACTTGCAGCATATTATTGATAAATGATACGGCAAAAGTAAATTGGTATGATCCTCAAATTCGTTCACTTAAGTTCAGAATTAGAACGCCAACTGTTGTTTTTTCTAGGATTCTAGCTCTCACGAAGAATAAATTGTCATTTTAGAGTTTTCTTAAAAGTGAGGAGCTTACAAAGGAGCAGAGAACAAACAACAACCATACGGCACATTAGCTATCAGAAGCTGTTCTTACAAGCCAATACAGCATCTAGCTTCGGGGAGATTCACTAGATCAGCCATAAAATGCTAAGCACAAAATATAAGAACGATTTGCAAGTACCTGATTTATTGGAAGTAAAGACTAATCTCAAATAATTATATGTAGTAATTGTTGGTTTTCGTCAACATGGCTAGCATATAGTATTCGGTCAACATAACCAATCCAAATTTCTGTTGCATCAGTTAACTCATAAACGTATATATGAATGCCGCTACCTATGTCTCTTGCCGGTTCTCCAAAAAGATCAACAAATGACGTATAGCTCATTTCAGGCTTTAAGTTATTTAGGAAATGATCATATGTAAGAGGCTCCCTAATATTGCGCTCTTCAGAACATCCAAGAGCAACAATAATTAGAGACTAGAACTAATATGTTTTTCATAGCATACTTTGGGATGGTTAAGCCATTAATTGACACAATTCCGACATTTTCAATGAGCTATTGTATTATCACGCATCTAGGTGTTGTTAGCAGTTAGATGATTTTCTATTTATCATTTCTTTCGACAGCTACCCACTTCCATGCTGTCCAAATTATTATTATTAACACAATAACTTCTATGCCTGCACAAATAATATAATGTGGTGTCAAACTACCTCCACCTATAACAAATATTATAGTAATAACACCTGCAATAATATTAAACAGACGGTTTAACCTATGATTTAGTGCTTTAGAAAAATAAATCATAAGTATGGGAATATTCGTTATCAATGCAGCAACTGCCATAGTAGTTGTAACTTCTCCAATAATATCTAGTGTATTTTTGTTGACAAGCTCTACCATAATTGATAGAATATCAGCAAATAGTAAATTTAAGATTACTACAACCCACAAAGTTGATAATTTGGTATTTGTGTTCATTGATTTGTAACTATTCAGAGTATTAAAAGTTGATTTCAAAGGGCGAAGGTGTCACGGGTTTTAACCCATGTTTTTGTGAGTAAAGACTGGCCGGTTTTGGCGTATTTTTTTTCGTAAAAATCATGACAAACTCTGGATGCATCAAGGTTTAATGCTTAAATACTTACCTGGATTTTTTTTTAGATTAGAAGTTAAATCCGAAATGCATTGCCGGTTCTGCGAATAAGAATTTTGACCATTTGTCATCTATCTCTTTAAAGCCATCAGGCATTTTTGTGTGATAAGGACGGTGAGTAATGGCTATAGATGGTTGTATAAAAAATTTATCCTTGAAAAGCTTAACATGATATCCAACTCGGTATGTATTGAAAATCTGAAAACCATTATCAATTTTTTGTCCTGAATTATCTACAAATGTTTGCCATGCATTCATCATATTAATTTCGGCATAGAGACCTTTTAACAAAAATCGCTGATAAGCTAACGCAAATCCGTACTCTCTTATATAACCTGGAAATTCCTCTTCAGGTGTTCCGTAAGCATCATTTGCAATAGGGTGAATACCAAGTGGCCAAGCATATTTCCAAGTCCTTAGCTCTAATGCAACTACATCTTTGCCTGTAATTCGATAGCCCAAATTAAGTTGTCCAAAATCCGGTCTGTTTACGCTAGATAAATTTCCTAATAAAAACAGACTACTACCGACAAAACACTTTTTATATGTAGTGTCATTCTCGGCATATTGTGCTTGCAGATTTGTCATAAAAGCACATAATAGTGTAATAACAATTATTAATTTTTTCTTTTGCATAATCTTTAATTTACTTTTTGATACTGCAAAGAAATACCCTCCACCACCTATTATTCGTTCACTTAAGTTCATAAATGAAGCATTAAAACAAAATGTTATTTCGACTTTGCTAAGAGTCTTTTTCTTATTCTGCTTAGTGATTGGGGAGTTAGCCCTAGATAACTGGCTATTTGGTATTGAGGTACTCGCTGAATTAAATCCGGTCTTCTATCTATCAACTGCATATAACGCTCTTCTGGGTTTGTCATTTTATAATCAATAAATAGTTCTTGTTGTTGGGTAATGATGACTTCTCCAATGATTCTGCAAACAGTTTCGAATTGTCAATGATTGATTGAAAGTCACCTTTTGCAGACTTTCTTTTTGAAAAGAAAAACCAAGGCAAATTTTCTGCAACGCTTCCTCTTAAAAATTGTGGCAAATAAGAAATAGAACCATATTTCTCTACTGCCTCTTTAAATAAAATAAAAGCCTCGCCAAGCAGTTTTATTTTTTTTGTTTCAGAGCTAACTAATGATAATGCAGAAGCTCTGTAGGCGGCAATAAAGGGCATTAACTCTTTTGTGGTGTTGGGGGAGTTAAATAATTCGGTTAATATGTCAAAACTTCTCTTTGCATATCCATTATATTCTGTTTTTGAAAAAAACGATAAATTCAATGCGGTTTCGTGATAAATAATGCCGAGTCGCGTTTTATTCATTTCACTGGGATTTCCGTTGTAGGATTCTTCAACTTCCAGAAGTTTAAGTTTCAAGGCTGCCGTGTCAATAAGTTCCATTACATCCCCCAGTTGATGCTCGATGCTTTTGACTTTTACAAAGTCAATTTGTTGTGCAGTTACACTACTAAATGTTATCATAGTTGCGATTGTCAAAGTGATTGATAATTGTCTCATTTTTTCTTATTTAATGAGGCAAAGGTCAGTCAACTTTCAACTTCAAGACGATGACTTAAGTTAAGATTTTGCTTTGGTTAATATTCTGTTTCTGATTCGGCTCAAACTCTCAGGGCTAATTCCTAAAAAATTAGCAATGTATTTTTGTTGAACCCTTTGGAATATGTCGGGGTGATTTTTGATTAAGTTCAAATAACGTTCTTCTGGTTTGTCACTAGAAAGTGACATTGCGATTTCAGTTGCCCTTTGTGCCACTTGTTCTGCCATCAATCTGCCAAAGGTTTCATATTTGACACATTTTTGATAGAGTTCAATAAGGTTCTTTTTTTTGATAACAAAGACCGTAGTGTTTTCTAATGCTTGCAAATTCATGATGGAAGAAGTGTCATAAGTAAAACTTTGAAAATCTGTAACCCAGCTATTTGCAAAAGAAATGTCGCAAGTCTTTTCCACTCCATTCTTAAAATGGAAGTGTCTAATAGCACCTTTCGACATAAAAGCAATGATATTACAAACCTTTCCATCCGTCAAAAGGAAATCCTTTTTGTCAAGAAGGGCAGATTCAAAATACACGTCAATAAGTTTAAGTTCATTGTCTGTCAATGGAACAATTCGCTTACAATATTCCTTTAATTTGTCAAACATACTGTTGTTAAAATGGGTTGAGTTAAACGTTTGTGGACTTTTGAAACCAAAAACTGTCTGACAATACCAAAGTTTATTATTTGCTCAAATATTTCTTTAGTGTCTGCCCACTAAAATAAACCCCGTTTTAGCGGTTCGTTGTTCCTCCATGTCAGTTATTGAATTTGAAACCCACTTCCTGCGATTACTTTCCATGAATTGTCAAACAATTTCCATACTCTTAAATATCTAAATTTTCCATCAATAATTTGGTCTGCATATTTTCCTTTTAAATAAAGTGTCACCGACACAGTAGAAATATTGTCAATGGATTTAATTATTTGGTCAGTTGCTAATATTTCGGAAACCGTCATAAGACCAGATTGATGTTCTTCAATGTCCTGTGCTTTTGTAATGGTATGTCCATTTGGGATATTAAAAATTAATTGTCGTGCAATAGTTCATCCAGAACTTTGATTTCGCCAGTTCTCAAAGCCTCTAAAAGTCTATTTTCACATTCTATTATTTGCTCGTCTTGTGTCATTTTTTTTATATTAATTAATTTTTGTCGATCGCATGTCGTCTATTACAATTTCCGCTAAGGCCAAGCCTGGCACCCGACGCCACGAGCTTGGCAAGTTGCAATAGAACTAATCAATTTGCTAAGTATAGTCGTTTATAAGCGATGAACCTAGTGGTACATGACTCTCAACTGACTTTGCCCCTCAAAATAGTCAAAAAGCACTAAGAAGCTGCTATTGCTAAAAAAACAAGAGAGTGTGGTGGTCACTCCAATGCTTTGGCAAAGCTGTAAACACCAATGGTATTTTAAGCCGCCTTTAGAGTGAAATAGAGCATCTTTTTTCATTAACTATTGCACCGCTCAGAGCAACTTGTTCCTCAAGTCCGAGCAACCTGTTCCTCAGGGTCGAGGGACTCGGTCCCAGGGTCGAGGGACTTGTTCCTCAAGGTCGAGGGACAAGTCCCCCCGAATGAGACACTGGATGAATCACTTTCAAAGTGAAAACAACTCGCTAAATGCCAAAAGACTCGTTGAGATGCGATCGGCTAGATGCGATCGGCTAGATGTTATCGGCTAGATGCGGTCGGCTAATGGAGTGTGAATTTAGGATGTATTTTCTGCTCAGCTTGTGCTCTTCATAATGGATGGTTTCAAAACTAACAGCCTATTCTATAGTTGTTGATTATACTCTTTAAACATAATTTCAATGGAGCTGAATGAATAGAATCCATGCTTCAGCTTGTTCACAATTGATAGATTGTCTTTGAAATACACTACAAAAAAATCACGAAATGCACCTTCGTTAGATTTTATGTTTGGAACGGATAAAAGCTTAGGCATACTTTCATTGTCTACTATATAAGGACTCCAAATGTCTTGCTTGTTCTGAACGACAATTCCTGTTTTACTATCTAATTCGTAAAAGTGATTTACTCCTTCTCTTTTGAAATAGTATTTGCCATCGTAAACGTTACCGTAATACAGATCGACTTTGCCAGATGTGATGAGTTTTCCGAAAAAAGTCGTGTCCCGAGGAGTATCTAGCCGAAAACTCTTGTAAAATGTATTGCTCTTCTTATAACCTAAAATATCCTTGGATGTGAGCCGAACTAAGCTGTCTTTAAATAATACCTCAGCAAAACTCAAATTATTTCTTCCATCAATTCTCTTCTTCTTTGCTATTGAAAACACCGACTGAAGGGTATCACCAGTGTTGGTAATTATGTATCCATGTACTGTTGATATCGGCGAGGGATGAACCAACTCCAACATGGATTAGGGCATATATTATCAGTATTTTACAATTTTTCATTGAAATCTTGTTGGCAGCAAGCATTTTATTCATCAATCATTTTGTTATACAAAGTCCATTTGATAATTACACAAACATTGACTGTTTGCTCTTTATTATCAGATAGTTATATAAATTTCTCGTGCATAAGGCTTCCGGGCGGGTAGCCATAACCCTCTTGTGATCTTCGGCTGTACAATCCAAATACCAACTGAAAAGAACCATATCCTAAAAAATTCACCAGCAAAACCAAAAGCGGAATTATCGCCAACGAGATTTGAAACCTCATCGGCGAAAAGTGAGAATACCATTACTTTAAAATTACTTTTCTTGTAGAAACTCCATCAGTAATCACATAGACACCTGTAGACAAATGACTTAGATCTATTTGTGTGTCTTGTGAATAGGCTTGATGAAAAGCACGATGACCAGATAAGTCATAAAGAGTTACAACACCCGAGCGAGCGTCTACCCCTTTGATAAAAAGCGTTTTTCCAAAAACATACATCATGCTATCTCGATCCAGAGTCGCTAGGACGGCACTTGCTTTTTTGAGCGAAAACCGAACTTCAAAACTGCCAGCTTTACTATCAAAAGCGTATGCCCCGTCTGATAAGAAATGAGTCTTTGAAAGCTGATTATCATATAAAATCCACTTACTGAGGCTATTGGTTTCATTTTGAAAATTCAAACTATACTGCCCCTCTTTCATAACACTATAACCCAGGGCTATGCTTTCTGTCTGATCAGTCACCGTTTGGATCGTCAACTTTTCTCCGGATTTCATACTATAAATGGCATTCTCAACCGATTGATTGAATAGTGGCGCATCATATCCTATCGTCAATTCATCATTAGATACTTCATTGTTCGAACCGATCAAGGTTTGTTTAGCAAGTCCGTCGTAAGACAACCCGATGAGTAATCTGGCATCTAGTCCTCGTTTTTTCTAAAGAAATGATCGTCTTCATTGTTTCCCGCTCTCGCATGGCCTCTTCAAAAGTGATTGTGCCAGCCGAGCTATTGAGCTGCACAAAAAAGGCTTGCGGATCCAATATGGCCATTCCAGCGCGCTTCACTATTTGGTCCCACTCCGGAGGAAGCATGTACTCTACCGCACCCGTCTTATTGGCCACCATATAATGATCGTTAGATCCCCTACTCGATTCAGAATCATTGTCATCCCAAATGTAAATAGCACCGGTGGTGTTCAGTTTTGCATCCAAGAAATCATCCAGTAAGATCGCAGCACCATAAGGATTGCTCACGAGATGCCAGCCGCCATTTACATAACTTCCTGTGTAGGTAATGGTGCCACTATTCGCTTTCCCTCAAAAGAAATCATTTGCTGATTGGCCTAAGTACAACCACGTCCTGAAATAAGCCGCTGCCCCCGCCGCTTGCGGTTCCAACAGAGACAAGGCCTCTGTGGTGGCGACTGCCCTTCATCATAAGTATAGACATGTGCTCCGAGATCGGAAGCTGCATTGCGCCTATTTTGAGCAACAGGCGAACCAACACAGCTGTACCTCCCATCATCATATCTCGTATTGCGCTGGATTTTCAGATCATTCCCATAATAACTCTCACTTGAATAAGTCATAATAGCCGCACCTGAAGAGATCAAGATCGCTCCATTGTTGGTAACATCTCCCTTCACTTCTAGCGTGCCACTTGTGATATTTAATGTCGTGCCTTGACCTACAGTCAAATCGCTACAAGTAAAGCCCACTCCTGTGTAGTTACCTTCGATTTTCGCACTTATAGCTTCACTAGGGCTGCCATTTTCCCAACTGCTGCCATTCCAAGTAGCTACCTCCGGCACTGACTTTCCTGCCGCCCACACAGTAGCGTTTCTGATCATTCGGTAACATCGGTTGGAAGAAATAAAGTTTCTGTTCGTTCGCCCACCTGAGTATAAAATACCCTTCCCACCTGATCGTCATCATCAAAATCCACCAGTCGGGTAAAGGCTGAAGTACGAGCCTGACCGGCAGGAGTCCGGCCATTAGAAAGAAATGGTGTGATTTCATTTGTCTCCCGACCAAAAGATGTCCCTGCCTCAAAAGCCATGTTGTTATATAATTCATCATAAATGGCAATAACGGGAAGATATGAATAGGGAGCAATCGCAACGTTCCGGCAATGCATTGGTATCCCACGCCGCTGGAGCTGTTTCAGCTAGATCATATTCCACACCATAAGTAGAAATAAAGTGCCCGTAATTGGTGCTGTGCAAATCGTAATTAGTTAAACTCGCTGACCATCCTGAAGCAGAGGATTGTGCTCCAAAAAGCGACACCAGCACATCTTTATTTTGACTCCCTTTAATGTCGTTGTACAATGCATGATGCAAGCCAATGACCCCACCTCCATCATCGGCATAATCATAGATTGCTTGCAAAAACTCATCTGTAAGTCCCGTAGCCAATGCTGTAAAAAAGTACAACATCAAATTGGTTGAGATAAGCCAAAGAGAAAGAGATTTGTTTTCGAAAAAATAGCGTACCAGTTATATCTATCGCTGTGGTATTAAAAGTAAAATCGTCATCAACATCATCGGCTTTAGCACCGCCAATAAATCCTCATAATCTGCTGGAAGATTGGCTCCCGTACCGTGGTTGCATGGCACGTCATTGTCTCTATTCGTATATAAACAATCGTTTTCTATAAAAGCACCTCCGTGAACAATCAAAACAGACACTTCCTCTTCCCGACTGGCTTTGGACCGGTAGGTTCCAAAATATTTACGAATGTCCGAGCCGCATGAACCACCGTTTGCGGATACGAATCTCTCGTTCTCGCTATCTTAAAGTACCCACTCCATCGTCAGTAAGTGAGGAATGTGGACTGGAAATGGTCACCCTATCCTCTGCCCTTTGGGTGACACCAAAATGTGCTAACGTGGTGGGAGTTTCCGCCTCAGGATATCCTGTAGCTAATCCATCTTTGAGTAAACTAAAGCCCAAGGCTTCTACCCCTGGACCTGTGTTTCCTGGCACCCTCCCAAACAGAGGCAGACTGTCTGTGGCATTGAGCCATCACTGGTTTACCTGCAATAAGTCCTTCCACTGCAAGGTCGTTAAAGTTTTTGAGCAACATCTTCAATTGTTTCTGACCGAGCAAAACGATCCCCAGCAACTTCACTCTCATAAACTCCATCCAGGCGATAGTCCAATGCGCCTGTGCCACCAACAAGAACTCAACCCACGTAGTTGGATAAGTTCGATACATCCAATATAGACCCATCAACTGCTAGCGATGCTGGCGTGGCATTAAGTGTTCCGTTCCATGTGCCGCCAAACAAAGCACTGAACTGTGGCCGAAGCTGAAGCGGAGCTAATGACCAGATAAAGTGTTAGCTGTAAATCAATCCCTGTCCCCTCAGGGATCATATAAATAGAAAAAATCCTGTATGAGATGTGCTGCGAACATCGTCCACTAACCCGTGTGTGCTTCTAGGGCTCTTCATTACGATATATTGGAGGAGTAGGTATCCTCATGAGAGACAAACAAGAGCACTTGTGAGAACGCTGCAGATGCGAATACAACCAAAGTAAAAAATGAGGGTTATAGTTTGACGTATAGACATAATAAGGGCGGTAGAATTCAAAAAAAAGGACATCCTGAATGAAGTTCTTAAAAATACTACTATAGCGCGTGTATCGGAGCAGTGAGTAGTCATTACATTTGACAATTTCAGATGTTTCCCTCGTGAATATCCCATATTGGAAAACACATTTCATAATCAGTCCATATATATCACCATATTCTATACTCAATGACTCGAAGAGTTCTTTATTTAGGTACTTTTTTGGCATTGGTTTTTTGGCAGAACTAAGAAAATTTTCAAAATCTAACTCCTTTTCAACCCATCGGAGAATTCAAAATGTATTCTATAATCGCTCCTATATTCCGCTTTTTGTATCGCTATGACCATATTTTTAAATTTTCGTGGTTATTTTTTCTGAATCTATCGCTTTATTGTAAACAAAGAAGTCTACCCATTTTTTTACGATATCATTACCATAAATTTCCACAATTTTTCTGGATTTTTTAAGGGTTTGAACGTCTAGAGGTTCTTTTCCTTTAACCTCAGAGATTCTATCTCGACAAATTCACCGTCTTCGAAAAGTATTTCGGCTTTGTTCTCTTTTCCATGGTACTTGCCATGAACATGTATAGGTTCGTGTTCATTAGAGTAGAACAAAATCACAAGTCCAAGATACTCGTACAGCTTAGGCATACACTTTTTAAGCGTAATAATACCTAATCTGCTGGAATATTGGTATTCGTTTTAACTTCAATATTTGGCGAATCCAGTTAGGTCGTCGATTACATTCACTCTCAACGACTGTTATCAAAAAGGTGGTATTGTAGGAATTCGATTATCGCCAACGAGGTTTGAAACCTTATCAGAGAAAAGCGAGATGTCTATTAGCTCTGCCCCCTAATGTTTTCACCTTCACCACAACCGACTTACTAATCGGCGTGTTACTTCTATCAGCAAAGTGATTGATCGGTACAAGAATATTGGTCTCTGGGAAATAGGCTGCCAAATTCCCTTGAGGAATATCATAACCAATCACTTTGAATTGCTCCGCTCTTCGCAGCTGTCCATCATAGTTGCTTTCCAAATTTACTACTTGTCTCTCTTCAAACCCCAGGCGTTGCATGTCCTCGACGATTCATCAAAACCACACGGCGCTCATTATAGATGCCCCTATAGCGATCGTCCATTCCATAGATGGTCGTATTGAACTGATCATGTGAGCGGATGGTCATCAGCAGAAATTCATCATGCTCCAATTTGTGCTGCGCCACCTGGCAGATACTCAACTTGGCCTTTCCTCCTGCCAATCTGGAAAAATCAGCCTCACGGGCATTGTTGGGTAGATAAAAGCCTCCATCCTTAGATCGGTTGGAGTAGTCATCAAACCCTGCTAGCACTTCAGACATTTTCTCGGGTATAATCATAGTCTGCACCCATCTTTTCCCATTCGATAGTACTTTTCTCACCGAAATAAGGCCGCAGCTATACCTGCTACGATTTCCGGTTCGCTCTTCAATCGCTCACTTGCCGGTTTCAAACTTCCTTTAGATCGGTGGACTTTTCCCATACTATTCTCCACCGTCACATAACGTTGCTTTCCGTTGACAATGTCTTTCTCAGATCGGCCTAGTGTAGGCAGGATGATAGACGTTTTACCACCAATCAAATGAGTACGGTTCAGTTTGGTGCTAATGGAAACGGTGAGATCACAATTCTGAAGTGCCTGTGCCGTATAGGCTGTATCTGAAGCCGCAGAAAGAAAATTACCACCTAACGCCACAAAAACTCTTCGCTTGTCCATTGTACATGGCTTGAATGCCATTGACCGTATCTAGCCCTTCTTCCGTAGGTGGAGAAAATCCAAATACTTCTTTCAAAGATCGATTGAGCGGTTCTGACACGTGATGCATAATTCCGACCGTGCGATCACCCTGCACATTGCTATGTCCGCGCACTGGGCAAGTTCCTCCTCCTTTAATCCCAATACTTCCTTTGAGCAAGAAGCAGATTGACACATTCTTTGATGTTGTCCACACCATTTTTGTGCTGCGTAAGTCCCATAGCCCAGCAGATGATGATCCGTTTGCGATTGGCAAGTAGATTCAACAGCTTCATTGATTTTTTCATCAGCTACACCACATAAGCTTTTGCAGCTTTTCATCACTGTAGGCATCCAAATCTTCTATGAGTTCCATCATATCCTGCAGTTTTATCCTGAATAAATGATTCATCAAAAACATTGCCCTGTTCCCGATGAAGTTTAAGCAGCCTTTTCAAAATGACTTTGAGCAACGCCACATCCTGATTGATTTTTACCTGTAGAAAAACATCAGTGAGCGCTGTACCATTTCCCAGCACGCCTTTGATCTCTTGCGGATTTTTAAATCGTACCAAACCCGCTTCTGCCAAAGGATTGATGTGATAATTTTCCCTCCATTCTCTTTGCATTGCTGCAAAGCGGACAACATTCGCGGGTGGTTGGTGCCCGGGTTTTGACCAATGACCATGACCACTTCCGCATCACCAAAATCATCGAGTGTGACAGACCCTTTACCAATTCCCACTGTTTCCGTGAGCGCTACCCCACTAGATTCATGGCACATATTGGAGCAATCAGGCATATTATTGGTACCGAAAGCACGCACAAAAAGCCCATACAGAAAAGCTGCTTCATTGCTACTACGCCCCGAAGTATAAAAAAGCGCTTGATCTGGCGAATCCAGCCGGTGCAGCTGATCTGCAATACGTTGAAAAGCCTCTGTCCAACCGATAGGTTGATAATGGATTGCATCAGGTTTGAGAATAAATGGCTGAGTAATACGACCAGCCTTGCCTATTTCAAAATCAGTCAATTTTGAAAGTTCTTCTACAGAATATTTTCTAAAAAAAGCAGAATCCACACGCTTCAAAGTGGCTTCTTCTGCCAATGCTTTCGCTCCGTTCTCGCAGTACTCCCCAAGTTTGGAACGATGAGTCAGGATCAGGCCAAGCACATCCAGGGCAGTCAAATCCATCTTTCTGATTCATGTGTAAAAGCGTGCCTAAAGAGCGAAAAAGCCCCATCTCACGAGTAGCATGTTCCATGGCAACTTTCACGGCATTTACTCCCGCAGCATAATCCGCCGGAGCAGTAACCTTCAGTTCACTAAAGCCAATCGTGCCTGTAATAGATACGTTCCTCTTTTGATTTTTACTCATGTCAATTTCTGATTTTCTTCAAAGGTTAAAAGTAGACAGTACTTCGAATATTCTTATTTTTTTTCAGGGCATAATCAATACAACGGTCAAAGTCGGTAGTGATAACAAAACATTTCTTTAATCCCCTATCATCGAGCCATTCAAAAAATACGTTATCAATGATATCAAAACTAAAAAGCACCTTAAAATATCAAAAAATTCACTTTTTTTTCAACACGCCAATTCTGCCGTTGATCGAATATCTTCTCTCGGAAACCTCCTCTGAGATAATTTACAGCTCAAATACAGACAAACACACAACCAAGTTTATAGCTACGATTCCATCAAAAAACAGAAAAGAATGGCATGACATTCTTAATCCGGACAGCTCATTCCAATTGAATTGTTTTGCCTTACAAATGCTAAAGTCTCCAACTCAAAAGAGAATTGCAGACGAAAAAATTACCATTGAAATGCGATTACGATCTTAGAGCTTTATGCGAAAAATACGCTCGTGCGTTGAAAAAGATTCATCAACGTTTTTGGAAATTAAAAACTCACCTTGAAATTAAAGCAATGAAAGAAAATAAATTATACCCAATCAGCGATGTAGTAGCAATGATCAACGCTGGAAAAGTGCTTTCTCTCTAGCTGGAGATGAGCAAGTATTGTCTCAACTGCTGAAATGCAACTGGATCGCCGGATCGATCCCGTATTTATATGGATGCCGAAAAAGGTCCAGTTCAGCCAATCAATGATTTATGTAAACGAATTGACAGATGCTGAAAACTTTAAGATCGCTTCTTATGATGAGCACAGTATTTCCAATCTTACTAAAGACAGTTTTGAGAATGGATATACGATATTAATCATCCCTCCTTTCCAGAAAGTACATACCATTTTTGCAATGACGGCAGCAGATATGGATGGATTATATGACAATCCTGTTATTGGATGGATGACAGGTGCAGACTTAAATTCGGACAGCACGCCAAAGACCTATAATGGACTCTTGGGTGACGCAACGCTCGACAAAGCTGTTGCGATCCATGTACATTACCTGAAACAAAAACAGCAAGAATAGAAATTGTAAACGTATTTCAACAGGATATCAAAGGAGCGAAAATTGAATTCTTGTCAGATGGATTTGAATGCACCGAATGCCTGATCAATGGAGAAAAGAAAAACCTAGCGGCATACCTCAAGGAAAACAATATCGACACCAAGCCCCCAATCTCTTCTAATAATTCAGGTGCGGTGATCAACGTAAGTTTTAAGGAAATCAATCATGAAACTGGGACTGTATACTTCTATGCCCCAATTTTCAAAAACACTGCATACTATTTTTCACTTCCTGTTAAGGATTATGTTGGTGATTTCGAAAGCAAATTACCTGAGGCTAAGGAAGATGTAGCGTTTGCTTGCAACTGCATTCTCAATTATCTCTATGGAGATTTGGAAGGTAAAAGCATCAAAGGATTTACTGGCCCAATCACTTTCGGAGAAATTGGTTATGTTATTTTGAATCAAACGCTTACCTACCTAGTGATAGAGGAATAAAAAAAACAACCCTTGAATTAAGAATATTCTTACTTCAAGGGTTGTTCATTCAATACGGTAATCAATTTACCGCTACTAAAACTCTACAATTTCGAATTCCGTTCTACGATTCTTCGCCTTTCCTTCCGCCGTATCATTGGTCGCAATGGGTTGTGTTTCTCCATAGCCCTTCGATCTCAAACGTGTCGCATCTATGCCCGCCAATACCAAATAATCCAATACCGCTTTGGCTCTGGCTTCTGACAATTTCATATTCAACTCGTCTGCACCCACATTATCGGTATGTCCACCAATCTCAATGACCATGGTAGCATTGTCTTTGAGCAGTTCGGCCGCTTTGTTTAGCTCCACGTAGCTTATCGGCTTCAGTTCTGCACGTCCACTTTCGAAGAAAATATTGTTCAACACCACCTTCGTTCCTTTCTCGATTGGCTCGAGGGCAATATTCAGGTCAATTTCCTGAAACTTCGTTTCCGAAGGAATTTCAAAGCTTTGAGAGTAAAAGAAAAAGCCTTTGCTGCTTGCTGACAAGCTATAGTTTCGCCCGGCTGGCAACACCACCAAATATTCACCGCTCGCCGAATTACTTTTGTTTACAGCGATCACTTCACCGGTATTGATATCTTCTATCATCACGAGTGCGCCAAGCGGTGCTTCGTTTTTCACGTTCAAACGATCCCTTGTACAACCATGGTAGGTTTAGGCTTTAGATAATCTGGCAGCTCCACCTGATAGATATCGTAATTGCCATCTTTCATCTTAGCTGTTGGCAAAATAACCAATGCCCTGTGCTGAAATACTGAAATTGGTATCATCCGTTTCGGAATTGATAGGTGCTCCAAGATTCACCGGCTTTGACCATTTTCCATTTTCAAAGACACAATAAAAAATATCCGCACCACCAAAACCCGGATGTCCATTGGTTGAATAATAAAGTGTTTTTCCATCGGAAGCCAGATAAGGGCTATTGTCATTGAAAGGTGTATTGACTGTGCTTCCAAGGTTTTGTGGAATGCCCCACTCTCCAAGATGGTTGCGCTCAGTCATGTACAAATCTGCTCCACCATACCCTCCTTCTCGCGCAGAAGTAAAAATAATTCTATTGCCATCTGCGCTGATGGTAGGCTGAGACTCCCACTCTGTACTATTGACAACATTGCCCATATTCACTGGCTCACTCCATTCTGTTCCCACGAGTTGAGTGATGTACAAATCGCAATTGCCTACACCATCACCACCACATCGTACATAAACCATCGTCTGCTCATCGCCTGTAAAAGCAGACCCGAAATCATCCCCCAATGAATTGAGTGGTTCTGGAAGCAGCTTGGGAGTACTCCATTGTTCACTTACCAATTTCGAATAGTAAATATCCTCTCCCCAATCTGTGGTGCGGGCACTATCCTCTAGAAAATCAAACCCTCCTTTTCGCACGCTGGTAAAGTATAGTTTATCCCCCAAAGGATTGACCTGAGGCGTATAATCACCGTATTCGCTATTCACCGCTGCAACTGCGGTAGGATATTCCGTGGTATTAGCTTTCTCTCGTACGGCAGGACTTTTCTTGGCATACTCAATTCTGTTTTTGATCATGTGTTCCACCATGGTCGTATTGGCACTTTTGTTCATTCTTTTATCATAATTTTCCAAACACCAAATGGCCTCAGGAAAACTATTTATGGCAATAAGCGCCTTACTAGCCTCCACATAAAACCATGGATCATAATCAGGGTTGACATTGACCAATCGCTGAAAAGCAGTAGCAGCTTCTTCATATCTCTGGGTATAATTACACGCCATTCCGAGAAAGTAAAGTGCTTTTTGATCACGCACATTGAACCGAAGGGCTTCTTGAAACTTCAATATCGCTTGATCAAGTCTCTTTTGATTATACAATTGCATGCCTTCTTTGAGAGCGTCTTGGGATTGACTTTGTACGGTCAGACATAAAGACGAAAGCACGAGCGTGCCGATAATGAATATTTTACTCATGGTTAGATTAGTTTGGTCGTAAGGTTAAAGTACAAACAACTTTTTAGAAATTCACTCTTGAGGAATAGAAAACATGATTTTCCAATTGCAAATATCCAAATAATTAGCCCTTTTTACCATTGAGGTTATTGACTTAATAACTTCATTTCTAATTATGCGACCTATTGGCTCTAAAAGGGGCTACTGAGGGAGTGGCAGGACAAAATCGGTAATGCTCAAAAGGCTTTAATAGAAAACAGAAACAAGCGAAATTAGACCCTTGGAAACAGAAGAAGAAGCCAAAGACCATTTAGTTTCTTGATCACATTTTAAGAGAAATATTTCCTCAAAGGTCTAATCAACGTTCCAACCAATCCACTAGATAATGGGACATAGAGGAGATTAACAATAACTCTATGAAGCTATATCACATAAGCCTCCTGTTTTTGCAATACTGATTTCATCTTGCGAACCGACGGAAGAAATCGATGACAATTCTGACACTCCAAACTGCGAATCTGTTCAATGTCAAGATGCGCAGGAACTTTATTCTCTCAAAGCGCGCATTGATTCATTGATAAAGACGGAAGGCTGCTCAGAACATGAGGATTGTCAAATATTAGGTTTTGGCAGCAAACCCTGCGGTGGCCCATGGGAGTATCTTATTTACTCCACTGAAATCGATACCGCCAAATTAAATGACTTGGTAAAAGCCCATAACAGCAAGGAGGGTGAGTACAATGAAAAATATCAAATCGCTTCGGATTGCTCACTCGCTACTCTTCCCGATAGCATCAAATGCGAAAATGGTTGTGTGGCCTACTATCAAGGTAAAGCCTATTCTGAAAATCGTTGTTGTGAGTAAATTCATGCGATTCGAAGGACTTCAGTTAAGAGTCCTTTTTTATTGTTTTACCAAATACATGTAACTACACACATTCTCCCTCGTTAGTACCCCCAATACAAAACAAAAATTACGATGAAGAAAGTAGCCAACACCGATCACCCCATTCATGAACTGATAGCAGAAAGATGGAGTCCACGCGCTTTCGCGCAAAAGTATATTCCGCAAGAAGAAATCAACTCGCTTTTTGAGGCCGCCAGATGGGCTCCTTCAAGTATGAATGAACAACCTTGGCGCTTTATTTATGCAAAAAAGGGCGAAGTTGGTTTTGATAAAATATTGGATTCATTGATGGATGGAAACACTCCATGGGCGAAAGACGCACCTGTGCTGATGGTCACATTGATAAAGAAGACATTTGCACGAAATGGTAAATCCAATGGATCAGCATCCCATGATTTGGGCTTAGCAATGGGTAATTTGAGCATACAGGCTACAGAATTGGGCATTGCACTACATCAAATGGGTGGGTTTTATCCAGATAAAATCAAAGAAGCATTTGACTTGCCTGAAGATGTAGAACCTAAAACAGTAGTGGCGCTTGGCTATTACGGCGAACCGGATCAGCTAAATGACGAACTGAAAATAGAGAACTCGCCGAGCGAAAAAGAAATGCGATTGACACTTTCGCCTTCAGAGGAACTTACGAAAACTAATTTAACGGGCTTTTTACATAGAGGGTATGAGCCTTTTGCACAAAATATTTTTATAAATCTGAGAATAAGCAGCACACAGCTAATATTCATGTATTTATTAAACGGACTTTTTAATACAATCTAAAATGAAAACGGTCATACATCAATCAGCTACTCGAGGAACAGCTTTTTTCGGGTGGCTCAATAGTAAACACACCTTCAGCTTTGGTAGATACTACGATCCTGAAAGGTTGCAATTCGGTGCGCTTCGTGTGCTCAACGATGATATAGTGGAACCAGGCATGGGTTTTGGCACGCATCCTCATGACAACATGGAGATTGTCTCGATACCACTAGCTGGGGCTTTGGCGCACAAAGACAGTACTGGAACCGAAAAAGTGATCAACACAGGTGATGTGCAAATCATGAGCGCAGGCTCAGGACTTACGCACTCAGAATACAACCATTCCAAAACAGAGAAAGTAAACTTTTTACAACTTTGGGTGCTCCCAAAAGAGAAAAACATCACTCCGCGATATGAGCAGAAAACCTTCTCTGAGGCGGATAGAAAAAATCAAATTCAAACAGTAGTTGCGCCGAATGATGAGGATGCTATATGGATCAATCAAGACGCATGGTTTTCTCTGACCGATTTGGATGCAGGCACAGCGCTCAATTACGATTTGCATAAGTCTGGTAATGGCGTTTATGCCTATGTGCTTGAAGGAGAGGCAGCCATAGCTGGCGTTGAGATGGAAAAGAGAGATGGATTGGGCGTTTATGACACAAATCAGATCAGCATAAAAGCCAAGAGCGATACAAAATTACTGTTGGTAGAAGTGCCAATGAGTTAAATTTAAAAAGTATCGTCAAATAATAATTTTGAAGATACTTTTTATACCAACACCCCCACTTGATCAAATTTATCAAAGACTTTCTCAGCATGAGGTGCATCTGCCAGCTCTTCTGTGAGATCCTGCCCGGCCCAGTGCTCGTAGTGCTTGCCGTTTCGCCAAAGTTTGGAAAGCGTCACATCGTAGATACGCCCCTGATAGGCCACCCAAATTTCTTCCTTCTCCGTTCCGTTGCGCAGGGCTAATTGAGACCTAGTGTATTCCTTCATAGGGCTAATTGAATGTAATTACCGTGACCCCACTTCCTCCAAACTCAATATGCTCATCCACGGCACTGGCGATACTATTGTGCCCCTTCAGGTGATTGCGAATAAGCTCACGCAAAATGCCATGTCCTTTGCCATGCAAAATCCTCACCTGATCTGTACCCAGTATTAGTGCTTGGTCTAGGTATTCATCAACCTTACCCAAAGCCTCTTCTGCCCTTACTCCTCGTATATCCAGTTCTCCCTTGAACCTCGACATACGATCCACCATGTCTATCCCTCCTACTTTTCTCGAGCGTGCTTTTTCTTGCTTTTTGACCTGAGTATTACTGGTTTTTTCCAATTTCTCTAAGTCAATAAAAGAGATAATATTGCCGAACCTTACCTGTGCTTGCTTGCCTTTCAGGTGCATTACTTCTCCCATCGTCTCTTGCCCTTTTATGGTGACAAGATCGCCAGCTTTGATTACTGCCTGCGCTGCTTCGTTTTTCTTCTTTACCTCAAACAATCGGCGTTCTTTGAAACCATCCAACTTGCCTCTCGCTTCTTTGGTTTTTTGCTTGTCAGCACTCGTTTCCTTTATCTCGCGAATGGTGTTTTCTATTTGCTTGTTGGCTTCCGAAACCAACTGCTTCGCCTCAAGTTTCGCGCGCTTCAAGATTTCCTTGCGTTCATCCTGAACCATGTTGCGCACCTGCTCATAATCCTTTTTGATCTTAATGATCTCTGCTTCATCTTTCTCAGCTTTTTTGCTGAGCTGCTGATACTTATTTCGCTCTCTTTCCAAATCATTGAGCAAGTACTCATACTCCACCTGATGACTTCCGATTTTGGTTTTGGCTTGCTCTATCAGAAATTTTGGTAAACCAATCTTTCGAGCAATCTCAAATGCAAACGAACTTCCAGGCTTTCCTATCTCCAACTCAAAAAGCGGCTCAAGCGCGCCCACATCATACTTCATTGCGCCATTCACTACACCCAGATTGTTCTCAGCGAACTTCTTCAGGTTTTGGTAGTGAGTGGTCACCACACCAAATGCTTTCTTCTTATGCAATTCATTGAGTATCGACTCTGCTATTGCCCCACCAAACTGCGGTTCCGTTCCTGTCCCAAATTCATCTATCAAAAAGAGCGAGTCACGGTCAGACATTTCGGTAAAATGTTTCATGGCCGTAAGGTGAGAGCTGTACGTACTCAAGTCATTTTCCAGTGATTGTGTATCTCCGATATCTAAGAAAATGCTTTTAAAAATCCCAAATTCTGATCGCTCGTCCACCGGCACCAGAAAGCCACATTGAAAAAGGTATTGAATCAACCCCACCGTCTTCAGCGCTACAGACTTACCTCCAGCGTTTGGCCCAGAGATCACGAGCACACGGTTTTCTTGACGGTTCAGCCGCAAGGAAAGCGGTACTGTGGGCTTGCCACTGGCATTGTGCGCCAGCCACAAGAGTGGATGCCTTGCATCTCGCCAGTTTACCGACGGGTATTTCTGGATTTTGGGCTTTACTGCATTGATGCTAATCGCAAAGGCCGCCTTGGCATGAATAAAATCCAGCAAACCAACGAAAAACGCTCCTCGCTCTAAGTCTTTCAGCGATTGACGTACCAAGTCTGTGAGCTTGGTTAGAATCTTGGCAATTTCCCTACGCTCTTGATATTGCAACTCTCGCACCTCATTATTCAGCTGGAGCGTTTCTGTTGGCTCTAAATATACCGTCTGCCCAGTAGATGATTCGTCATGGACAAAACCCTGTATTTTTCGTTTATTTTCAGCCCTTACGGGAATAACCAATCGGCCATCTCTAATGGTGACACTGCTATCTTCATCCGTAAATCCGTCTTGGATCGACTTTCGCAGTATCCTGTTGATAGCATTTCTTACTTCCCGCTCCTTTTGAATGAGCAAACTACGAATGGCTGCCAGCTCCGGACTTGCATTGTCTCGCACTATGCCACGTTCATCCACAATCCGATCAATGGCATCTATCAACGTTTTATCAGCTATAAATCCCAGCGTCAGCTGAAAAAGCTGTGGAGACTCAGATTGCCTTTTTTTGAGAAACTGTGTCCAATCATAAAGCACTTGCAGCGTAGACTTGAGCGTAGCAAAATCCTCCGATTGCAGAAAAGAACCTGTGGCTCTTGATCGCTTCAAAAATTCTCTAATATCTAAGAAATCTCTGGCCGGCACGTTCTCTGCTTTCGTCAAGATATTTACCAGCTCATCCGTTTGTTCCAAACGAGCCAATACTTCCTCCAGTTTATCAGCAGGTCTTACCTGATCCAAAAAACTAGCACCGAACTCCGAGCGGCATTTTTCGCGCACCAAATCAAAGATTTGATCTACGCCGAGCTTATTTTCGAAATCTTTAGGAAAAATTAACATACTCATTTGTTGCTTTCCCGTTTCTGTCTTGATAGCAAAGTGTCCACCACCTGATCATAGACTTTTTGAAAGTTTTTCGGGTTAGAGAAGTAATACTCAAGGCTTTGATCGTATTGCTCTTTGGGAACATTTAAACTGTCAAACAATATATTTTCGTAATGATTGTACAATTTTTTAGCAGAGTCTTCTTTAAGGTAAAGTTTATAAATTCGAGCTTCGAGAATATGGATTTCGGTTTGAATTTTGGCCATATCTTCGCGACTCAACAAACCCTCGGGTACTCTCGAATTGTTGTTGAAACATCCGAAAAGGAACACTAGGCCAATAATTAAAGTTTTTTTCACAATAAAGGGACTGATTAATATAATTTTGAAAGGTCAAAACTACTGCTCATGAAGGACATCCTCAAAAAGCTGAGAAAATATGAGATAAGAATACGCAAAGCCATCAACTCGCAGATGCAAGGTGACTTCCACTCTATTTTTAAAGGATCGGGGTTAGTTTTCGACGATGTGAGGTCTTATCAGTACGGCGATGACGTGCGTACCATCGATTGGAATGTGACCGCCAAAGGGCATGGCACATTCGTAAAAACCTTTATCGAAGAGAAAGAACAGACGGTGCTTTTCATTTTGGACGTTTCTGCATCTCAAGAAATTGGCAGAGACGGCAGTCAAAAAATCGATTTAGCAAAAGAAATTACCGCTTTGCTTTCTATCTCCGCAACCAAAGAAAGCAGTCAAGTGGGATTACTTTGCTATTCGGATCAAAACGAAAAATATATCAAACCAAGTAAAGGAACCAAACACGGTTACGAATTGCTGTCGACAATATTCACACTTAAACCTCGATCCAAAAAGACCAATTTGGATGGTGCGATCAGAAGCGCCCTTGGTTTAGTCAAAAAGAAAGCTGTTATTTTCTTAATTTCGGATTTTATCGACGAAGAATATCAACACAGTCTGAAAGGAATGGCTCGTAAACACGACTTGGTTATCATTCAGCTTTTTGACAAACAGGAGTCCAATATGCCCGGTTTTGGCATTATTCCTTTGTTGGAAAAAGAAACTGGAAAGACCATCTGGGTCAATACCTCTTCGGGGAATTTCAGAAACACCCTCGAAAAAAACCATCACAAAAACAGTACAGAACTAGAAAGATTTTGCAGCAGAAATGACATCAACTATGTGGCTATTGAAACCGGTGAAGATTATGTTCCGAAACTTATCGGCTTGTTTAGACATAGAAACAAATCAAATGCGCGCCGTGCAAGGTAAATTCTGGATTTTCGTTGGCATTGTCCTTTCCTCCTTTTTGGCACACAGCCAAGAAATAAAAGTTGAGGGCGGCTTCATTCAAGATGAGTTTGAGATAGGAGACGAAATCGCTTATTGGATGACAGCATCTTATCCCAAACAAACTGAGTTACTCATGCCAGATAGTTTGTTTGACTTCACCCCATTTGAATACGCTGGCAAGGATTATTTCTCTTCCCAATTATTAGCATCAGGTATTATCTTCGATTCTGCTGTCTATACCCTTCAGTGCTATGAGATAGACGAAGTGCAGTATCTGAAATTACCTGCAATCAAACTGGCTTTTGGAGATAGTACGCTCATTTACACGCAGACAGATTCTATCTTCTTTAAGCAGATGGTGGCTCAGGTGAGTGACACTACCTCTTTGAAAACGAATTTGTCATTGGCAAATGTCTCCACTCAATTTAATTTCCCGCTGCTATGGATTGTTATAGGCGTTTTAGCACTTATCGCACTCATTATATTCCTTGTTTTTGGTAAGAAAATAATGATCAAAATACGATTGAGAAAATTGAAGAAAGACTACCTCCGGTTCTCTGATCAGTTTACCATCCTCATTCGCGAATTGAAAAATGACGCCTCTAAAGAGAAAGCCGAAGGAGCTGCGAGCTATTGGAAAAAATACATTGAGAAACTGGAAAACAAACCGTTCAGCAAGCTGACCACCAAAGAAATTTTAGCACTTGGCTACACCCAAGAATTAGAATCATCGCTAAAGAACATCGACCGTTTGGTTTACGGAAAAGTGGCCAATGAGGAAATATATAAGGAATTTCAAAGCATAGAAGATTTCACACAACATCGCTACAGTGTAAAACAAGAAGAAATTAAAAATGGAAAGTAAATTCAGCCCACTCGAATCTTGGTTTTCATTGCACTGGCTCAGTCCAGAAACCATTCGGTCGTTTCAATGGGAAATGCCAATATGGCTCTATGTCATTCCAGCGGCCTTAATTTTGCTATTGGTCAGATGGCTGCTCCTTCATAAATTTTCTAGGAAACTGCCAATTGCACTTGTGGCCAAAGACATCAAAAGTGACCCAATTAGCATTCTGCGCTTTCTTCCCCCTCTCCTTTTTGCCTTAAGCTTGATATTTATCATTCTCGCCCTGGCAAGACCACAATCTACCAATGAAGAAGTAGAGCAATGGAGTGAAGGAATCGACATCATGTTGGTAATAGATATTTCCCAATCCATGGAGATCCAGGATTTTGAGCCTAACCGCCTAGAGGCTGCTAAGGATGTGGCCCGCAATTTTGTGGAAGGGCGTTTCCAAGATCGTATTGGGCTAGTTGTGTTCTCAGGAGATGCTTTTTCTCGCGCTCCCCTCACCACCGATTACGAGTTACTCAATAGCTACATTGATGAAATTACTTTTGATCTCATAGAAAGTCGTGGTACGGCTATCGGTAGTTCCATAGCTGTTGCCACCAATAGGCTCACAGAATCTAATTCCAATTCTAGAGTTATGATCCTTTTGAGTGACGGTGACAACACGGCTGGAAACATAGACCCCATAACAGCTGCCAAGCTTGCGGAGGCTTATAACATTAAGATTTACACCATTGCGATCGGAAAAGAAGGTCGAGTTCCTTTCGGGAAAGACCCTTTTGGGCGTACGCGGTATGTGGAAAACAACTTAGATGAAACAACACTCCGTGAAATTGCCAAAATCGGAAAAGGAAACTTCTACCGGGTATCTGACAAATCAGCTTTAGAACAGGTTTTTTCTCAAATCGACCGATTGGAAAAAGCCGAAATCAAAGAAAGTAGATACAAGGACACAACCGATTTTTATATAATTTACCTCAAATGGGCAGTGGTTTTTCTGCTTCTTTGGCTCTTAACAAAATCCACTTTTCTCACAAGTGCGATTACTGATTAAGTCTTAAATATTAACATTATGCGAATCATTCCAGCTTTACTTCTTTCAATCTTACTTGTGGCTTGCTCAAAAAACCAAAAGCCTATAAATGAAGTCGATAAGATCATTGCAGAAGTCAAGCGAAGCTTCGCTCCGGATAAACGTGTAGCAATATTTGATATCCAATCGGCGTACAAAAATGACAGCCTAATACTAACCGGAGAATCAAATCTTCCTAATGCTGTGGACAGTTTGATTTCACGATTGCAGGCAATCACTCCGCAGATCAAAAACGAAATAGATAGACTTACACCCTATGAGGCGATAGTTAATATATCTGTGGCAAACCTACGCTCCAAACCTAAACACTCGGCAGAACTTGCTACGCAAGCACTCCTAGGTATGTCATTGAAAGTATATAAGGAAAAAAATGGATGGTATTTGGTACAAACTCCAGACAATTATATCGCATGGACAGATGCTGATGCATTTACGCCCTTTACCAGCGAAAATGAACTCAATCAGTACTTGGCTAGACCTAAAGTTGTTTTCACTTCCAGACAAGGATTTGTTTACGATGAAAATGGAACGATCTCGGACATTGTTTTTGGAGGACTATTATCCATGAAAGATGAAACAGCTAGCCACTACAAAGTACAATTCCCAGATGGACGAAATGGTCTTTTGAAAAAAGAAGAAGCCATGAAATATGAGGATTGGCTGACCACCTTCGAACGTGATACATCCAACTTAGTAAAAAGTGCAAAGAGCCTTTTAGGGCTTCCTTATTTATGGGGAGGTACATCTACCAAAGGTGTGGATTGCAGTGGTTTTACCAAAACAGTTTATCTGATGAATGGTCTCATTCTTGCGCGTGATGCCTCACAGCAAGTAAACACCGGAGTATTGGTGGATGAGTCCAAAAATTTCAGACAACTGGAAGCTGGTGATTTATTGTTTTTTGGTCGAGCCAAAACCGACTCCACAAAAGAGCGCGTAACCCACGTGGGAATGTGGATTGGAAATACTCAATTCATTCATTCAGCAGGAAAAGTTAAAATCAATAGCATGAATCCTCAGGATTCCCTTTTTGATAAAGGCAGGTACGATACCTACTTGAGAAGTAAGCGAATGATAGCCAAACATGCTCCTGGGGTCACTGTTGTACAATAAACAATATGCTTCATCACGCATTGACTGATTGAAATCATAGGATTTCAATCATAAAAGGTGTAAATAGTAGGTACATTAATCCACCTATTATTATGCTTAAGTATATCGGTTTTGCACTTATTGTTGGAGGTGTTTTCTTTGGCATCTCTCAGCTTCATCTCAACTATGAAGATGATCATACAAGCTTGAATGATCATAACATGGAAACGGATCTTTACCTTGGCAATGCCCGTCATTACATGAAAGAAAACGCCTATGAACGCAGTGTCTTTCATATTGAAAATGCAAAAAAATCGCTAAGAGAACTAGAAGCTGACATAGACCTGGGCAGTGCAGAACAAATTGAAAAAGCCATTAAAGAGCTGGATTTGATCGAAGCTGAATTGATGAATGACTCTCTCGTGACAGAGGACATGTATTCCGCATTCAGTCGTACGTTACAAACGATCTCTCTGGCAGAATTGAGAATATCCGAAAAATATGCCGAAAGCAACAAAACCGAAATCTCAATTGTCGCACTCAAATACGCCAAACTGCATTTGAAAAATGCTTTAAATTATTCAAACCTTCCTGACAGAAAGCATGGCATGCAAGTGTACGAGGAAATGGACTCTCTAATTAAATCACCAACAAGCTCTCCTGCAGAATTGGCAGGACAATTAGACCATTTAATTAAAGAATTGGATGTAATTATGGCTAAAAACTAGCGATCACAAAAGTGATTTATGTTTTGCCTACATTCTGGCGGCTATCAACAAGTTAAGATCCTTGTAAGCCAAATTGTATTTTCTCGCCAAATGTATGTTGGTAACGCTACCTCTATAGGTATACACGCCACGCATAAACCAGCGATTATTAAAAATCATTTCATCAACACCACCCATTTCACCCATGTGAATAAGCAAAGGCGTAAGGATATTTGAAATAGCAATAGAAGCTGTTCTGGAAACCCGAGAAGCAATATTTGGCACACAATAGTGCACCACATCATACTTCTTAAAAGTCGGTCGTTTGTGGTTCGTGAGTTCCGACGTAGCAATACATCCCCCTTGATCGATACTCACATCAATAACTACAGAGCCCGGCTTCATTTCTGCAATCATTTCATCTGAAAGCACACATTTATTTTTACCTTTTTCAGGACGAATAGCACCAATGACTACATCGACATTTTTTAAAGCGCGGCTGAGCGTCGCATTGTCAATCGTAGAAGTATGCACCTGATGTCCAAGGGCGTGCTTGATCCGCCTGAGTTTATAAATATGATTATCAAAAATCTGAATATCCACACCAAGACCTATGCATGCGCGAGCTGCATATTCCGCCACAGTTCCGGCTCCTAAAATCAACACTTGTGTTGGAGGAACACCGGTGATCCCACCAAGAATTACTCCTTGCCCTCCATTGGTATTGCTCAACAGTTCCGCTGCAATCAACATTACCGCTGATCCTGCGATCTCACTCATGGCACGCACAAGTGGCAACCCTCCTACTTTATCCTCTATAAACTCATAACCAAGAGCCGTGATTCTCTTTTGATTTAAGGCGTGAATATAATTGGCCGTTTGATGACCCGACTGCAAAGCTGAAATCACGGCGCTACCCTCTTGCATCCACTCAATCTCCGCCATAGTGGGCGGCTCCACCTTGATGATCACATGCGCCTGATAAACTTCCTTAGATGAATAAACAATCTTTGCCCCTGCTTCGCTGTATTCATTGTCAGAAAAATGCGCTGAAACTCCAGCTCCAGCCTCCACCCAAACTTCGTGTCCATTATTGACCAAAACGTCCACTGACTCAGGTTTGAGTGCCACACGACTTTCCTGCAAAGAAATTTCCTTTGGCACACCTATAAACAAGGCATTGTTACGTTTCTTGATTTTTGCTGGTGCTTCTTGTGTGTAGAGGCTCTGGTCTCTAGCCAAGTCTGCAAAACCTGATTTTAATTTATCCGACATTTTTGATCAGCAGTGAGTAGTAATGGTAATTGCTCTTTCGTTCCCTTCTACTAATTTAATATTAATTTCTAGGTGCTCATCGGGAATGAGTGCTTTTATCATTTCAGGCCACTCAATCAAACAGGTTTCCCCAGAATATAAGTACTCCTCCGCCCCCACATCTTGTGCTTCGGCAATTCCCTTAATTCGATAAAAATCAAAATGATATATCGAATTTCCAGCACGATCCAAGTATTCATTCACAATAGAAAAAGTAGGCGAACTGGTATCGTCTTCCACTCCGAGCACATCACAAATTGCCTTAATAAACGTAGTTTTACCAGCACCCATTTCACCGTAGAAACATGCCACAGGTGTTTTTTGTAAAGATTGCACCAAGTACTTGGCCGGCTCGACTAATTCAGCGGGGTTGCTTACCTCAAAAGTTTTCATTTAGGATCTAAGACTACATAAGGAATAATCATTTCCTCCATACTCAAACCACCATGCTGAAACGTATCCTTATAATAGTTTACATAGTAGTTGTAATTGTTTGGATATGCAAAGAAATAATCCTCCCGAGCAAAAACATAAGCCGTACTCACATTTATCTTCGGCAACCTCAACCCATCAGGGTTCCTTGAGCAAAAAACCTCTCCTTCTTTGAATCCCAAATTTTTACCTTGCTTGTAACGAAGGTTAGTATTGGTGTTTTTATCACCTATGATCTTAAATGGCCGCTTCACGCGAATGGTGCCATGATCCGTAGTGATCACCACTTTCACATCTTCATTTGCCAAGAATTTCAAAAAGTCAAATAGCGAAGAATGCCCAAACCATGACTTGGTAAGAGAACGATAAGCCGATTCATCTGGTGCCAGCTCCCTTATCATAGCCATATCCGTACGGGCATGAGACAGCATATCCACAAAATTGAAAACCACTGCATTCAATTGGTTATTGAGTAAGTTTTTGGCGTTTTCCACCAATTGCTTGCCTTCATTTGCTCGGATGATTTTGTTATACGAAAACTTAATATCCAGTCTTTCCTTTTGAATATTTTTTTCTAAGAGCTCCTTTTCAAAATTGTTTTTTGAACCGTCATCATCCTCTCCTGCCCAAAGATCAGGATGCTTTTTTTCTATATCAATAGGCATCATCCCGGCAAAGAGCGCATTTCGGGCATAGGCTGTAGTAGTGGGCAGAATGGAAAAGTAGTTGTCCTTTTCTCGGATATTATAAAACTCTGCGATCTCAGGCTCTAGTATCTCCCACTGATCCTGACGCAGATTGTCAATTACTATCAAGAAAACTGGCTTCTCTTCCTTGAGTAATGGAAAAACCTTCCGTTTCAAAAGCTGATGAGACATCAACGGTCGCTCCACATCTGGATCATTTAGCCAGCTTTCATAATTTTCTTCCACAAAATCACAAAACCGCATGTCTGCCTCAGTTTTCTGAGTAGACAGCACTTCCGACATGCTCTTGTCTTCCGTACTATCTATCTGCAAATCCCAATACACCAACTTCTTATACAAGTCCGTCCATCCAGCATGATCATCTAAGTCTTGCACATCCATGCTGAGCTTGCGAAACTCCTGCATATAGCCTTGGTTTGTTTTTTCAGAAATGATGCGCTTATTATCCAGAATCTTTTTTGCAGAAAGTAGAATCTGATTCGGATTCACTGGTTTGATCAGGTAATCAGCAATTTTAGAGCCTATGGCGTCTTCCATGATCTGCTCCTCTTCACTTTTAGTGATCATCACCACAGGCACATTCGGGTGGGTAGATTTAATATAATTCAACGTTTCTAGTCCAGTCATTCCTGGCATATTTTCATCCAAAAAAACCAAATCAAATACTTCATGATCGATTTTTTCCAAGGCATCCGCCCCGCTATTCACTGGCACGATATCATAGCCCTTTTGATTCATGAAAAGAATGTGTGGTTTTAGAAGATCAATTTCATCGTCAGCCCAAAGTATTTTATAATTCATATAAGTCTTATTTCTGGAGGTTTTATAGTAAGTCAGTTCCTTCCCGAACGTAACTTTTGTATTAGTTTCTTAAATCCAACGCAAGGTCTGCAACTTCGTGCATCTTACCCAAGGATTTATTTTCATAATCTTTGTTAAAAGTGCAGCTTAAAGACTACCACATCACGACCATTTACATTTTGTAGGCGTCTCTTTGGCAAAGAGATTTTAAATCTATCCCATTATTCCCTCCCCTTGCCCATCTTTGCCGCAATAAACCAAACGCTCCCCTCTTTTGAACAAGAAGAAAATATTGAATGACCCTGTTTACGGGTTCATTACCATTTACAACGAGCTCATATTTGACATTATCGAGCATCGGTATTTTCAAAGACTCAGACGAATCAAACAACTGGGGTTGACGGAATTGGTTTATCCTGGAGCTCATCACACGCGCTTCCACCATGCCATAGGTGCCATGTACCTTATGCAAAAGACCCTAGACAATCTGCGCAGCAAAGGTGTCATGATTTTTGATGCAGAATATGAAGCTGCCTTGATAGCCATTTTGCTTCACGATATCGGGCATGGCCCTTTCTCTCACACTTTAGAGTTTAGTTTATTCCAAGACGTAAAACACGAGCAAATCTCACTTTGGCTTTTTGATAAACTCAACCAAGAGTTTAAAGGCCAACTTGAAATGGCCAAGCAGATTTTCACTGGCAAATACCCACGCAAATTTCTTCATCAGCTTGTTTCCTCTCAGCTAGATGTAGATCGATTGGATTATTTGAAACGAGACAGCTTTTTCACGGGTGTGCATGAAGGAACAATAGGCGCAGAACGAATCATCAAAATGCTAACTGTGGTAGACGACAGATTGGTGGTTGAAGAAAAAGGGATTTACAGCATTGAAAACTTTCTGAATGCCCGCAGGCTGATGTACTGGCAAGTATACCTGCACAAAACCTCGGTAGCAGCAGAAGCCATGCTGATATCTTTGATAAAAAGAGCCAAAAAGCTCACGCAACAAGGAGAGGATGTGCCCGCCACTCCCGCTTTTACTATTTTCTTAGAAAGAGACATCAACCGGCAAGATTTCTTTGACGACAAAGATTTGCTTGATGTTTTTGTTCAGCTTGACGATACCGACATTTGGGGATCCATCAAACATTGGCTTTCACACCAAGACATGATCTTACGCACCCTCAGCAACGATCTACTTTCTCGCAAACTCTTCAAAATCAAGATTTTCAATGAGAAAATAGAAAAGGAAACGCTTCAATCCATTGAAGATCAACTTTTGAAGCAAGGAGTGAAAAAAAGTGAAATCCCATATCTCATTCAAAAAGGTACTATTAGCAACTCGGCTTATATGGTGAAAGATGAAAGAATAGATATTTTGATGAAGTCAGGGGAAATTTTGGATGTGGCTCAAGCCTCTGACCTACCAAATATCAAGGCCATGAGTAAAATCGTGAAGAAATTCTACGTGAGCTATCCCAAATCGATCAAAATCGCATGATTATCTTAGCATTAACAAACAATATTTACACTTTTTGCCAAATAAAATAAAGTCCTCATACATCATGACAAAGATTGAAATACAAGGACTTGGAAAGAAGTTTAATAGAGAATGGATCTTTCGCAACCTCAGCCATACCATAGAGGCCGGAAGCAAAACTGCCATCATAGGGGCAAATGGCTCTGGAAAGTCCACGCTTACTCAAAATCATTGGATTCTATTCACTTACAAAGTGAAGGGACAGGTGATATTTTCAAATGAAGGTAAAGTTGTGGAAACGGACGATTTTCAACTCAGCATCAACTTTGCCGCTCCGTATTTCAATGTCATAGAAGAATATACGCTCTCTGAATTTCTTGCCTTTCATGAGCAATTCAAAACTCCAATTGTCGATATTAAAAATACGCTAGAACAAATAGGTCTGGAGAAAGCTCAAGAATAAGCTCATTAAAGACTTTTCATCTGGCATGAAACAGCGGGTAAAGCTCATACTGGCTTTGTGCTATCAATCAGATTTGATCTTTCTAGACGAACCTTCCTCCAATTTAGATGAAGAAGGAATAGCATGGTTTGAAGACACGGTGAGGAGCATTACTGACAAAACGGTATTGATAGCCACGAATCTAAAGAATGAGATCAATCTCTGCTCCGAAAAAATTTTATTAAAAAATTTCAAACCCACACAATAATCATAATTACTCCTCGTTAAGGTTGTATCATCTATTAAAGATGTTGCTTTTTTTAATCCTTTGTTGATAAATAATTTTAGGATTGTTCAGATAAAAGAAATATTTTTACATAATTTGATTTAATTAAATAAGTTTTAGAAACAACAATGACAAAATGAGAAAAATCACTCAACTACTTACAGCCTTAGTTTTTTGTTCACTTATTATTTTCGCTTCTTGTGGTAAAGGTGGTGATGACGATCCAAAAGTTGATGTTCGCGTCGAAAAAGGAGAATTTATCGCAACAGTTGTTACAGGAGCTCCAGACATGGTTAAGTTCGATAGAACTGAGAGAGATGAATGGGGTGACCTAAACATCAATTTCACTTTTGTTTCAACGGCAAACGCTGATGGTCAGTATGGTGGAACATACACTGTTTCAGATGTTCCAACGAATCCAGGTGCAGAGTATGTTTGGGGTACAGACGGTGATTGGACATTTGCTAATGATGCAGGAACCAAAATCACATTCGATGGAAAAACTGCTGACGTAGTAGCTACTGATTCTTCTGTGACTCTGAAGTTTACTTCTACTGAGCCTGCTGCAAGAACTGCAGAATTCGCAGGAGCTTGGGAGTTTACTTGGAATAAGTAATTAAGATTTAATATCTTTGTAATATTAAAAGGGAATGACTGTTCATCATTCCCTTTTTTTATACAAAACGCTCAATCGGCTTCATGCTCTATCAAGATAAATATTTCGATCAAGACAAAAACAGCATATTGCGTGCTGCACAAGGTTTTGTAGAGCCTCAATTGTTGAAACTATTGGGTAGAAAAAGCACTAGAATGCTACAATCGCAATGAAAACCCGCTAGGTCTGGTAGATGATTTTATAATAAAGATTGAATCAGTCAAACAATATCGCACAGAATTCCTTACTGAGCTTTACGAAACACTCTCCGCTATCTATAGATTCAAGAAAGGTGGAAACCAGCTCGAAATCATCTGGGATGGTCGCTCTCATTACGAAGTTTATGCCGAAAGATGGACAGAAGAGTTTGAAGCTTGGATGGAAATTTTCTGCAATCAACCTGAAGTCTATAGAGCGGTCATCAAAATGTGTGTTTTGAAATACAACACCAACTCTAAGTTTCTCTATTATGGCATTCGCCGAATTATCCTAGCACACTTCAATGTGCAGATAGGAAGAAACAAAATGCTAAAAACAGCTTAGTCTCCCCCTCCTATCATTCTATCTCGGAAATAATTCCCCCGTTTTTGGAAGATTCATCTTTTGAAGGTGCTTGATATACAATTGAGCGCAAGCATTGGCATCACTCAATGCATCATGATGATTCAATGCAATTTTATATTTAGCACTAAGAAAGGCCAATCCTTTTCGATAGATTTTTCTAGTACACCGCTCCTCAAAATCAGGCTGTATTTCATCATAGTAGGCCAGTGTGTTTCTAAGGCAGTTCACATCAAACTGTGAGTTGTGAGCAACCACCTCCTGATCTATGATATGCAGTTTCATATCGTCATGCCACACCACATCAAAGGTGGCTGCTTCTTCCGTGTCTTCAGGCTTGATTCCGTGAATTTCAATATTCTTATAGTGGTATTGATTCTTTGGTGGGCGCACGAGTCGATTGACGGAAGCCACCAACTCCCCTTCTTCATAGCGCACCAAGCCCACTTGGCAGATGCTACTAGGAGTTCCAGTTGGCAGTTTCAAAATCAATGGCTGTAAATGTGAAAGACATAAGAATCAGGTCATAAAAAAAGGTGCACAGCACCTTTTCAATTTATTCAATAAAAATTTTAGTCGCTAAGAAACCAAATGTTTTTCAGCAGCAGCTCCTTTGAACGAAGCTCTTGGCTTCAAATTCAATGTTTGAAACATTTCTTTGTCTTGATCTACATCAGGGTTTGGTGTAGTTAACAACTCATCACCAGCAAAAATAGAATTAGCCCCAGCTAGGAAGCATAGCGCCTGCTCCTCTACATTCATCCTTACACGACCAGCAGACAACCTCACCATGGCTTTCGGCATAATAATACGAGCCGTAGCGATCATTCTTACCATATCCCAAACGGAAACTTTTTCCTGATTTTCCAGTGGTGTACCCTCCACAGGCACAAGTGCATTCACAGGCACAGACTCTGGGTGCTCAGTCATTGTTGCCAAAGTATGCAACATACCAATACGATCCTCATTGCTTTCTCCCAAGCCAATGATACCGCCAGAACATACCGAAATATTGGCATTTCTTACATTATCAATTGTCTCCAAACGATCATCGTAAGTTCTAGTAGTGATGATTTCTTCATAATGCTCTTCACTGGTATCCAAGTTGTGATTGTACGCATACAAACCAGCATTCTTCAATTTGGTGGCTTGCTCTTCTGTAAGCATTCCCAGTGTGCAGCACACCTCTAGTCCCATCGCATTCACACCAGAGACCATATCGATTACCTTGTCGAAATCTTTATTGTCTCGAACTTCACGCCAAGCCGCACCCATACAAAAGCGAGTGCTTCCATTGTCTAATGCACTCTTGGCTTTATCTAAAACAAAATCCACATCTAAAAGCTTCTGAACTTTCACATCAGTATGATAACGGGCCGCCTGAGGGCAATAAGAGCAATCCTCTGGACAACCGCCTGTCTTGATCGAAAGCAAAGTACAGACCTGTACTTCCGAAGCATCGTTATGCTGTCTATGCACGGTTGCTGCTTCATAAATAAGCTCCATTACGGGCTTATTGAAAATCTCGGTTATCTCCTCTCTTGTCCAGTCGTTACGTATTTTCATTTTTTATCTCGTTTCTTCAATTATAATCTATAGCCTCGGAGCAAGCTCAAAAGGCATGAAGTCAATTATTTTTTTTCGACTTGCGTTTCGAAAACTTTCGAAACTGTTTTAAACCTACCTTCTAGGTTTAATCTTAACTATCTTATTTCTAAATCCCCAGCCATTCTTGCTTGCAAGCCAGACATCCGCTGCAAAGATTCAACCTTTTTTATATATGGGGAAATTAGATTCTCTTTTGTTCCGAAGATTGAGACATCTGCTCCTTCCATTTTCTCTAAAAGCTCATCCAGAAAGTCTTTTTTCTCTGGATAATAACTCACTCGATAATCATCAGCAACACCAGCTTTTGCTGCTGCCAAAGCAATGGCGTCATCATAAGAGCCCAACAAATCTACCAAACCATTTTCGTAGTGCTTGAACGCCCGTCCATACACGTCCGCTAGCTACCTTTTCTACATCTTCAACTGGCATATCACGTCCTTCAGACACTCTCGTTAAGAAAAGCTCATAACCATGATCTACTTGATTTTGAATGATCGCTCTTTCGCTGGGAGTAAGCGATCTGGTCACTGTGAGAATGTCTGAAAACTCACCAGTTTTCACATTGTCCGTGGTGATACCCAACTTATTCTCTAAGAAATCTCCAAAATTGAACATCATCCCAAAAATGCCAATAGAACCCGTGATCGTATTTGGTTGAGCCATAATTGTATCACAAGGCGCTGAAATATAATACCCACCAGATGCTGCCACGTTAGACATGGATGCAATAATCGGTTTTACTCCCTGAGTCAAACTCAATTCTCTCCAAATGATCTCAGATGCTGTCAGACTTCCGCCTGGCGAGTTTACTCTTAGCACAATGGCTTTAACAGCATCATCTTCTCGTGCCTTACGAATTTCATTGGCAAAGGCCTTGCCTCCAACCACATCAGATCCTTCGCTCATGACTATGTCTCCATCAGCGACAATCACTGCGATTTTATTGCTTGAATAGCTCTCAACAAGACTTTTCGCATAATTGGAAACAGAAATAAATGTTATATCCTCATCGTCACTTAACCCTAGCTCGTTTCGCAGTACGGCTTTCATTTCATCTTCATAGCCTATATAATGTACCATACCCAATCGAAGTGCATCCTCAGGCAAACGTACTTGCATTTCATCCGAAATGGATTTTAAACCTGAATAGACAATCCCAGTATTTCCCTCTACCGTAGACAAATAGGTACTATGAATGGAATTAATCAGCTCAGACATTTGTAAACGATTTTCATCACTCATGTCTTTTCGAATGAAAGGCTCCACAAAACTTTTATACTGACCAACCCTAAAAATCTCAGGCTCAATGTCCAGCTTTTCAAAAAGTCCCTTATAAAAAGTCATCCCGATGCTGAGTCCGTTGAACTCCAGATGATCCTTCTGGGTTCAAGAAAAGGCTATCAGCTACGGATGCAACCAAATAGTCTCCTTCGCTGATATATTCTCCATAAGCATAAACAAACTTTCCACTTTGCTTAAAGTCTATAAGAGCGTTTCTTATTTCCAAAAGTGACGCTTGGCCAGCCTGCAAATACATTGGCTTCAGGTAAATTCCTGTAATGTTCTCATCGGACTTGGCAGCCTTAATAGCAGCAAGCACTTCTACTAAACTCAATTGATTGGGTGCATTGCCAATGAGGTCAGATAAGGGATCCTCTACGGTGCGCTCCAAAAGAACGCCAGATAGATTGAGAGACAAAACGCTATTTGTCTTTACCTGAGGCACAGAATCTCCAGACGCAGCTATGCCAATAAGGAGAATTATGATCAGAACAAAAAAGACAAATAAACCTATAATCGTAGCTAAGAGATTGCGTAGAAAGGCCATTGGATATAAATATTAGATTTAATTTACACGTCAAAATTAATGGGACGAAGTTAACACCATTTGTTATGCATTTTGTTTGAAATTAAGGATTAAAGGCGTGTTTAACTTTCAAATTCTCAAAATTCTTTCGACTCACTGCTCCTAATCTAATTCATAACCACCATCATATTATGAAGGGCATCTTTCTTCTATTAGGAACCAACCTTGGCGACAAAGCCGAAAATTTAAATACTGCATTAGAACTTATCAATAATGGTGAGATTTTCGTCGTGGATTATTCATCCGTGTACGAGACGGCTCCTTGGGGAAAAGAAGATCAAGGCTGGTTTCTAAATATGGTCGTAAGAGTGGACACCCTACTGACTCCCGAAAAACTTTTAGATACATGCCAAGAAATAGAAACAGAAATGGGACGAGAACGTATTGAAAAATGGGGTGAGCGAGTTATCGATATTGACATTCTTTACTATGACAATTTAGAAATATCTACAAACCAACTAACCATTCCTCATGCAGGCATTCCTGACCGTCGTTTTACATTGATCCCACTGGTGGAATTGGCTGCAAATGAAACGCACCCTGCTCTTCTGCTTACGCAAAAAGAACTCTTAGAAGCTTGCAAAGACACATTAACCTGCAAACCATCTGATATAGAAATTTTGATATGACATGGATTGATGCGGTACTGCTTTTAGCGGCTGGACTCTTTACTGGAATAATCAACACGCTCGCTGGCGGAGGGTCGCTGATCACCCTGCCCCTATTCATCTTTCTTGGACTTCCTTCGTCGGAGGCCAACGCATCCAACAGAATTGGCGTTTTTCTATCAAGTATTGTGGCTGTGGGTGGTTTCAAAAGCAAAGGTATTTCGGTGTACCCTTATTCTATTTGGGTTTCCATTTCCGCCTTTGTTGGCTGTGTGATCGGGGCTTATTTCGCCATGGATATCGAGAGCCATCTCTTCAATAGGATTTTGGCCATAGTCATGGTAGTTGTGATCACGCTGACGGTATTTAAACCTTATCTAGCAAAAAGGGAAATAGCTGAATCTTTTACGACCAAAAACACTGTTGCAAGCATCATCATTTTTTTCTTTCTAGGCATCTACGGGGGCTTTATTCAAGCGGGCGTAGGCTTACTTGATGATTGCTACGCTCACAGGAATTCATGGTCTAGATATGGCTAAAACCAACAGTATAAAAGCTTTTGTTATTACTTGCTACACGCTTATCGCGCTAGCCATCTTTTGGTGGGAAGATCAAATCAGGTGGGATTATGGGCTTACGCTGGCAGCAGGAAATGCCGCTGGTGGATGGATCGCCAGTAGGTGGTCGGTTGGTAAAGACGACAAATGGATTCGGCTAATAATGGTCGTCACTGTACTTGGATTGGCAATAAAACTTTGGTTCTTTAGCGCTTAGAAGTCTTTCATCTATCATTTAAATGCTCAACCTTTGATCATCTCTCGCGACGAATTTCCAATCCTTTCAGAATACACCTACTTAAACACAGCACGCTACTGTGCGCTACCAAAGTCGGTGGTTGAGGTTCAAAAGCGTTTTTTGGAGCATGTGAGTACTCATGGCAGCTGGAATTTTCAGGAATGGTCTGAGCTATATGAAAGCACAAGACAAAATGCAGCGGAGCTTATGGAGTGTGAAGCTAAGAATACATTCTTTTTGCCCAATGTCTCGCTTGGCTATAATCTCGCTGCACAATATCTACCCAAACGAAAAGTTGTATGCCTCACAGGCGATTTTCCTTCTGTGAGAATCACTTGGGAACCTCATGGCTTTGACGTCAAGTATTTGGACTATAAATCCTCAGACTTTTACTACTGAACTAGAAAGTGTGCTTTCAGAGCCAAATCAGATTTTATCTGCAAGCTGGATTCAATCTGCTGACGGGTTTGAGCTCGACCTCAACTTGGTTTTTGATCTCTGCAAGACTAAGAATCATTATCTCATTTTGGATGGCACGCAAGGATTGGGAGCTATCCCTTTTAAAATTGACCCTAAGGTTTCGTGCATTTTCCTTGCCAGTGGATTCAAATGGTTGATGGCAGGATATGGTGTTGCTATTGGTTATGTGTCAGAGGATTTACTTCCGTTTCTCAAACCAATGCGTGGTTGGAACAGCGGTTTTGACTCAAAAGGAATGATTCAACCTGAGGCCTGCAAGTCTCGAAGTGGGCAATGCTACTTATATGAATGTCGCCGCACTTGGAGAAGGACTCAATCTGATTGAAAAAGTAGGTATTCAAAACATCAAAAAGCACAACACCTTACTTTCCGAATATTTAAAAGAGAAATTACAATCTTCTGGGAGGACGTTTTGGGATCACCCTTCGCGATCCAGTATTCTATCTTTTTCAGCCTCTGAAGAAGAGTATCAAAAGCTCACTAAAGCGAAAATTCAGACCTCCAATCAAACAGAGGCCATTCGAGTCTCACCTCATTTTTACAATACCACCGAGGATATCGACAGGCTAATAGAAATATTGGGTTGATTTACTTTTTGTGTCTTTTCTCTAGCACCTCTACCACATCCTTTGAGCGTTAGGTTCTTGTGGGCGAGCAATACCATCAAGTGGAAAAGTAAATCCGCTGACTCACTTTTAAGCAAGTCAATATTATTATCCATTGCCTCGATAACCACTTCCACAGCCTCTTCTCCTACTTTTTGAGCTACTTTGTTCACGCCTTTGGCAAATAAGACTACTTGTGTATGATGCAGTCAGGAGTACTATTTTTTCGTTCTTCAATAACCTGCAGTCAAGTGATTGAAGAATGAGATAGGATCACTGAATTGGTTTCATTGAAACAAGTATCAGCACCTGTATGGCAAGCTGGCCCTACTGGATTGGCTTTGATCAAAAGCGTATCTTTATCACAATCAGCTTTGATTTCTTTCACAAAAAGGAAATTGCCTGACGTCTCCCCTTTCGTCCACAAGCGATTTTTGCTTCGGCTATAAAAGGTCACCTTACCTGATTTTTCTGTTTCGGCCAGAGATGCCTCATTCATATAGCCCAGCATCAGCACTTTACCAGTGATATCGTCTTGTATAATTGCTGGTATCAGCCCCTCTCCTTTTTCAAAATCCAAATCCATTCTTCTCGTCTAATATTTTATAACCGTGGTAAAAGTTGTATAACCAAAGGCTACTTAATTCTCATCGGGATATTCTTTTCGCTTAAACCGCGTTTCAAATGACCGATTTCCACTTCTTTGTAATGAAAAATACTTGCTGCCAAAGCGGCATCCGCTTTTCCGTCGGCAAATATATCCTGAAAATGTTGTTCTGTGCCCCCACCTCCAGAAGCAATCACTGGAATCGTTAAGCGTTTCGGAAAGTTGCTTGGTCAATTCCAAGTGCAAAACCAGCCTTTGTGCCATCATGATCCATGGAAGTTAGCAAAATCTCCCCTGCACCTCTTCTCTCCACTTCTTGCGCCCAAGCCAAAGTTCTGAGCTCAGTGGGTTTGGTGCCTCCATGTGTATGCACAATATCCTCTCCATTTAACATGTCGAGAATCTATCGCCACCACGATGCACTGTGACCCGAATTCTTTGGCCATTTCATTTACTAAATCTGGATTTTTCACCGCAGCAGAATTGACTGAAACTTTATCAGCTCCAGCATCCAGTAGCGCTTTCACGTCACTCACAGAGCTGATTCCTCCGCCTACAGTAAAGGGAATATGAACTGTTGCTGCTACACTTTTCACTAGGTCGACCAGTGTTTTTCTTTTCTCCAATGTGGCAGAAATATCCAAGAAGACAAGTTCGTCTGCACCTTCTTTGGCATATCGCTCCGCCAGCTCCACAGGATCACCTGCATCTCTCAACTCCACAAAATTGACACCCTTTACCGTGCGACCATCCTTCACATCCAAACAAGGGATTATTCTTTTTGTAAGCATATCAAAATCCAGCTAACTGTTCCAAACTAATCCTTCCTTCATAAAAAGCCTTACCTACAATCGCTCCACTCAATTTATTCGTCTCTCAATTGCTTCCAAATCTTCATACACACTCACTCCTCCACTGGCAATAAGTTTCAATGAAGGAAATTGCTTTAAAATTTTATTGTACAAATCAAACGAAGGTCCTTGGAGCGCTCCGTCTTTTGAGATATCCGTGCAAATCACTTCTCCAATGCCATGAGCAGTATAGTCTTCCAAGTATTCAAACAAATCTAAACCAGAAGATTCTTGCCAGCCCGACACCATCACTTTTTCATTGAGTACATCTGCACCCAAAATGATTTTATCCGCGCCAAACTCCTTATATCCACTCTTTTACCAAAGCAGGATTTTTCGCAGCAATACTGCCTGCCGTCACCTGCTTAGCTCCAGCATCCAAAAGCCTTATCCAAATCCTCTCTGGTTTTCACTCCGCCACCAAAATCCACATGCAAGTTTGTGTTAGAAGCAATCCGATTCAACACCTCCAAATTCACCACATGACTGGCCTTAGCTCCATCCAAATCCACCACATGCAGGCGCTTGATTCCGGCATCTTCAAAGTTCTTGGCCACCTCCAAAGGATCATCGGCATAGGTTTTCATCTGATTGTAATCACCCTTGGTCAGGCGCACACATTTGCCGCCTATGATATCTATCGCTGGAATAATGTCCATCTCATAGCTTTAAAAAATTCTCTAATATTTTCATCCCTGTATCAGCACTCTTCTCAGGGTGTGCTTGCACGGCGTAATAATTATCTTTTTGTATCGCTGCACTAAATGGCAAAGTATAATCGCACGTAGCAATGGTTTGCTCGCATTTTGGCACGTAATAGCTGTGCACAAAATAGATGTAGCTATCATTTTCTATTCCCTGCAAAAATCGGTGATTTCAAATCAGAGATATTGTTCCAACCCATATGCGGCACTTTGATTCCAGGCACATTTTGAAAACGAACTACCCGTCTCAGGAATGATGCCTATACAATCCGTGTCATTTTCTTCTGTATGCGCACACATCAGTTGCATACCCAAGCACACACCCAAAAATGGCTGATTAAAGTTTTTCAGAACATCGATCAAACCTGCTTCTCTCAAGCTTTTCATAGCGGTACTCGCTTCGCCCTGTCCAGGGAAAATAATCTTATCCGCAGACCTGATTTCGTCAGGATCATCTGTCAAGATCGGCTCTTCCACCCCCAACCTGCTCAAGGCAAACTTGACCGATTGGATATTGCCCGCATTGTATTTTACTATTGCTACTTTCATTCTTTCAAAATAAAAAAGGCTGCAACCCAAGCCACAGCCCTATCATTCCGCAAAGTTATGCACCTTCTAGGAAGCGGTCACTCCCTTGGCATTTCTTTTTTGCACCGCTTCGCTCAAAAGTCGCTTCACATCGGGAATGCTTTGAAATAATTGCTCATAAGAAGCAGTGATAAAATAATCCGTTTGAAAAACATCCTTTCGGTAAGGTGTATCCAGCATTTCCTGAATGTCAAATTCATGCAAATGGGGTGCTCCTGACAAGCAGTATTTAGTCTCTCCAGCCGAGGATAAGATTCCAGCCCCATAGATTTTCAGTTCACCATTTTCTCGAATGAGCCCAAACTCTACCGTAAACCAATATACTCGCGACAACAACTCTATTGCGTAATCATCGCCCACATAATCAAGTCCGATCTTGCTGAGCTCCTCTAGAAAATCAACAAAGGGTTGATTGGACAATAGTGGCACATGTGCGAACACATCGTGAAACATGTCTGGCTCTTCTAGATAATCAAGCTGCACTTTCTTCCTCAACCAAGTTGTGGCCGGAAAACACTTGTTGGACATCAGTTCAAAAAAAGTGTAATCAGGAACGATCCCAGGGACTACAGCAAGCTGCCAGCCTGTCTCACTACTTAATATTTTATCCGTTTCGCTAAAGCGAGGAATTTCCTCTTCCTTAAAATCCACCCGTAACAAACCGTCAAGAAATGCTTCACTTGCGACCTCTGGCAGCTGTGTCATTTGCCTTCTAAAAAGGATTTCCCAGACCTCAAAATCTTCCTCAGAATATTGATTGTAAACCTGTTTCATGCTCGCATTTTCATCAAAGATAACACCCCAACAATCTTTACTTTGAGACTAAATGATGAATGGGTAAATTACCATTCAAACAATTGCTTTTTCACCGCCTTTGAGAAAAGTCAAAACACCCCAATAATGGAAAAGTACGCTGCAATACTGAATTACGCCATTCCCTTCTTCATGTCGCTCCTATTCATTGAATGGCTAGTGGCCAAATCTCAAAAAAAACAAGTCATCCATTCCATGGATACGCTTTCCAGTCTTTGCTCGGGCATAACTAATGTAATCAAAGATGTACTCGGACTCACTTTGGTAATCATTTCTTATGATTGGCTTGTAGGTAAGGTAAGTTTGTTTCACATCGAAAGTACGTGGTGGGTCTACATCCTCGCGTTTATCGGACTTGATTTTGCAGGTTATTGGAATCATAGACTTTCTCACCAAGTCAATTACTTCTGGAATGTGCACATCATTCATCATAGCAGCGAGGAATTCAACTTGGCTTGTGCCTTGCGCCAATCCATCTCCACGGTATTTGGAACACTCGTCGTATTCTTAATCCCAACAGCAATCATCGGTGTGCCGGAAGAAGTGATTGTGGTCGTCGCTCCCATACACTTGTTTGCTCAATATTGGTATCACACTCAGCTTATTGGCAAAATGGGCTTTCTTGAGAAAATCATCGTTACTCCATCACATCACCGTGTTCATCATGCCATCAATGATATTTATTTGGACAAAAATCATTCTCAAATTTTCATTATTTGGGATAAGCTTTTTGGTACTTTTCAAGAAGAACTGGATTCAGAAATTCCCGTTTATGGAGTAAAACGCCCTGTGAGAACTTGGAATCCCGTGATCATCAATTTTGTTCATCTCTGGCAGTTGATCAAAGATGCATTCTATGCAAATTCGTGGTGGGACAAAATGCGAATATGGTTTATGCCCACGGGTTGGCGACCAAAAGATGTAGCTGAACGATATGCCGTTGACACTATTTCTGATGTCTATCAATATAAAAAATACAATCCCCAATCGTCCCTATCGCTTAAAATTTGGGTATGGATTCAGTTTCTCTTCGTGTTTGCGATGATGATGCACCTTTTTAGCAACATTGCAACACTCACTTTTGCCAATGCTGTTGTCTATGGCATTTTCATCACAGCGTGCATCTTTAGCCTGACTTTACTAATGGATCGGTCTTCTGTCGCATGGATCAGTCAGTGGATCGTTTTTCTTTTATCCGTCGGTGTTTGGTATGTGCAAGGTGATTGGTTTCTTATGGGTGAATTGTATGCACTCCCTTCTATGTCCCCCCTATTTTACTTTTTCTTAGCAAGTATTATTTCTTCCTTGGTTCACTTTCGTGAAATAGCAAAACTCCAAGAAGCGGCATTAAGCAGTTGAATGAATGGCTTCTAGAAGCTCCTCTATCTGAACGATATGCCGCTCTTCATGAGCCATGACAAACTCAAAACATTCGGGAATGTAAAACCTCACCTTCTCGCCCAATGCAGTCGAAACTTTTAACCCTTCAATATTCAATGACTTTGATTTTGTGATGAACCCTTCAAATTGAGATTTGTTTTTTAGAAACCGCTTGATGGTCTCATTGGGATGATTCGGATTGGAAACAGGCTCAAAAAAATCAAATGTAGTCATTTTAAACCTTCTTTTCTTTTTCTTCGGAAGCATGGAATAAATCGAGAGACGCCCTAGCAAGGTGGTTTGTTTCTTGCCATTGATCGATTGAGATTCCCTTTTGGCTGCATGTTTAAGTGCCTGTTCAAATTTAGGAGCATACAGCTCATACACTTGATTGAGATGACTCAGCACCTCTAGTACCGACCATTTCTTGAGATTTTCCTTCCAGTTCAATTGTTCACTAGTAAGGGAGGCTATTTCATTGTCAATAAAACTTCGCACCTCCGTCGATCTCTCTAAAACTTTATCTAATTGGCTCATTGCGTTCTGATTTGATGACACAAAAATGCGTATATCACCCCCCCTTTTTCTTGATCCAGATCAAGAAAAGACTTCAAATGAATTTTAATCATTTAAAGCTCGCATACGGCTAAAAGTCTCAGGTTTCATGTTGAGGTAACTGGCAAGATATTTCTGAGGTATAGTCAAAAGCTGTGGAGGACACCTTTTCATGAAAATATCAAAACGTTCCTTTGCAGTTAATGTTAAAAACTCCATTTCACGCTTGCCTCTTCCGAAAGAGATCTGTTCAATAAAATGAACTCGCCATTTGAAAAATTCAGGGTATAGCTCAAATAGTTTATCAAAATCCCTTTTATGCATTCTGATCAAAGTGGATGGGGTGAGCGCTTCAAGAAAAAGTTGTGATGATTCGCCGGTAATAAAAGAATTATATACCCCCGAGACCGAGCCCTCGAATGTAAAACCCAGCACTACTTTCTCTCCTTTTCCATCTATTAAATAGAGCGCCTGCACACCCGACACAACGAAGCAAAAATATTGCTCAACATCACCTGCCTTAACTATTACTTCACGAGAAGTGTAGCTTTTCTGTGCGAATGCCTCATTTAAAAATTGTAAAATATCTTCCTTGATAGATACGTATTGTCCGAAATGAGACTCGAATAAATCATGATACTCATTCATAGGTTGTTAGATGATTTGGCTCTCTATCATTATATAAGATGCCTCAATTTGTCTATTTAACACTAGAAAAATAAGTTTTCCAAAGTAATTTGATCAATGACAATGACCATTTATGTGATAAATTAAAGTAATCACTTAATTCACAATCAAATAATAACATTCTTTTCACTTACAAACCTGATTTTTGCCTCCAAACGAATTATCTTTGCGCTCTTTTAGTAAAAAACATGACAGAAATCAGAAATATCGCTATCATCGCTCACGTCGATCATGGCAAAACAACATTGGTTGACAAAATCATTTATGCTGCTCAGGCAAATGATGCGAAAAGAACGCAGGATAACAATGATTTGATCCTTGATTCAAACGATCTTGAAAGAGAGCGAGGAATCACGATTCTTTCCAAAAACGTATCTATCAATTACAAAGGAACTAAGATCAACATCATTGACACTCCTGGTCACGCCGATTTTGGTGGTGAAGTGGAGCGTGTATTGAGTATGGCTGATGGTGTTCTTCTGTTGGTGGATGCATTTGAAGGAGCCATGCCACAAACAAGATTCGTTTTGGGAAAGGCGCTATCTCTTGGCTTGAAGCCAATTGTAGTTGTGAACAAAGTGGACAAAGAAAACTGCCGTCCAGACGTAGTGCATGAAGAAGTTTTTGACTTAATGTTCAACTTGGATGCTACTGAAGATCAATTGGATTTTCCAACGCTCTACGGTTCATCTAAATTCGGATGGATGAGTTATGACTATAAAGTCAAAACTGACAATCTTAACGATCTTTTAGATACTATTCTAAAAACAATACCAGCACCTCCACAAAAAGAAGGTGTTTTGAGAATGAAAATCACTTCTTTGGATTTCTCTGCGTTTACTGGTCGTATTGCTATTGGTAGAATTCACCAAGGAACGATTAAAGTGGGTCAAAGCTTAGGCTTGACTAAAACCGACGGCTCTATCCAAAGAGTAAGAATAAAGGAGCTTCACATATTTGAAGGTCTTGGAAAACGCAGTGTAGACGAAGTAACGTGTGGCGACATTTGCGCTGTTACAGGTATCGAATCTTTTGATATCGGTGATACCATCACGGATTATGACAATCCAGAGCCGCTAGAGCGTGTAGGTGTTGATGAGCCAACGATGAACATGCTTTTTACTATCAACAACTCTCCTTTCTTCGGTAAAGAAGGAAAATTTGTTACCTCAAGACACTTGAGAGACAGATTGATGAAAGAAATTGAGAAAAACTTGGCTTTGAGAGTCGAGCCGACTGACAGTGAAGATAAATTTTTGGTTTACGGAAGAGGTGTACTTCACTTGTCTGTATTGATCGAAACCATGAGAAGAGAAGGATATGAGCTTCAGGTTGGTCAGCCACAAGTTATTTATAAGGAAGTAGATGGGCAGAAACACGAGCCAGTGGAGCACCTTGTGATTGATGTGCCAGAAAGTGTTTCAGGAAAGGCCATTGAGTTGGTAACCAAAAGAAAAGGTGAGCTTACTGTCATGGAACCTAAAGGTGACATTCAGCACTTAGAATTCAACATTCCTGCACGTGGATTGATCGGTTTAAGAAACCAAGTACTCACTGCTACTGCTGGTGAGGCGGTAATGACCCACCGTTTCAATGGATATGAGCCTTTCAAAGGTGAAATTCCTGAGCGTCTAAACGGCTCTTTGGTATCTATGGAAACAGGTCCTGGGACAGCATATTCTATTGATAAACTTCAGGATAGAGGGACTTTCTTTGTATCTCCAGGAGATGACCTATATGTAGGACAAGTAATCGGCGAGCACTCACGTGCCAGCGATTTGGCTGTGAACGTACAGAAAGGAAAGCAACTTACAAACATGAGAAAATCAGGAACGGATGCAAGTATGAAAATTGCTCCACCTAAGAAATTCTCTTTGGAAGAAGCATTGGAATACATCAACAAAGATGAGTACGTAGAGGTGACACCTCTTTCATTAAGAATGAGAAAAATCAATTTCAAAGCATAATTTCTCTAAACCAGAAAATACCATCCACACTCCCAATTGTTTTCATCATAGAAACATTGAGAGTGTGGTTTTATTTTTTAATGCCAGGGCGTCCAATTACACAAATTGATTAATGACAAGCGATATGAAACAAGCGCCCCATTCTGTCATCTTGGCAGAAATGACCATTTTGGCAAAATAATTGACCCATGCGAGGTGATTAAACCCGCTGATTGAAATAGCAACAATTTGTCTTTTTAATAATTAGGAAAGCATGAGTAAAGAGAATATCGAGCAACAGGAAGAAGTGAATAACGAAGAAGTCACTTTAGAGCAAGATCAAGCAACAGAGCAACAAGAGACACCTTCTGAAACCGAAGAGGCTGCAGCACCAGAAGAGGCCTTGAGTGAATTAGATCAATTGAAAGCTGATGTAGCTGAGGCCAAAGACAAATACATTCGACTTTATTCTGAGTTTGAAAATTTCAGAAGAAGAACAGCCAAAGAAAAAATTGAGCTCATTGGCAGTGCCAATAAGGACTTAATGGCAGATATGATTCCCGTGGTAGATGACTTTGAGCGTGCTCTTAAAGCATTGGAAGCCAAACCTGATTTGGACGCGGCAATAGAAGGAATGGATTTGATTTACAACAAATTCCAAAAAAGCCTAGAAAACAAAGGTTTGAAAAAGATGGAAATTGAAAAAGGTCATGATTTCGATGCAGACCTTCAGGAAGCCATCACTCAAATTCCCGCTGGTGATGAATTAGCAGGAAAGATTGTAGATGTGGTAGAAAACGGATATTTCTTAAATGAAAAAGTAGTGCGATTTGCAAAAGTCGTGACAGGAGCAAAATCATAATATGGCGAAGCGAGACTATTACGAAATACTAGGAGTAGATAAATCGGCGAGTAAGGACGAAATAAAAAAGGCCTACAGGAAGATTGCTATCAAATTTCACCCAGACAAAAATCCTGACAACAAGGAGGCTGAGGAGAAATTCAAAGAGGCAGCTGAGGCTTATGAAATCCTTAGCAACGACGAAAAGCGTCAGCGATATGATCGTTTTGGACATCAAGGTGTTGGTGGAGCCAGCGGTGGTGGACAAGGCGGCATGAATATGGACGATATATTCTCCCAATTCGGCGATATCTTCGGCGGAGGCGGTGGAAGTCCATTCGACAGCTTTTTCGGTGGTGGCGGAGGTCGTGGAGGCAGACGTACCAGAAAAGGCACAAATCTTAGAATCAAATTGAAGCTTACCCTGCAAGAAATTGCTGCGGGAGTTGAAAAGAAAATAAAGGTCAACAGACTAGTTGTTGACCCTGAAACCACTTTTAAAAACTGTACGTCTTGCCAAGGCACAGGTCAAGTCAGAAAAGTGGTAAATACCATGTTAGGCCAAATGATGTCTACAACCACCTGCCCTACTTGTGGCGGTGCTGGCCAAATGGTGGATCATAGAGCTGCTGGCACAGACAGCACTGGTATGAAGAGATCTGAAGAGATCATCTCAATAAAAATACCTGCAGGTGTGGCTGAAGGCATGCAATTGTCAATGTCAGGAAAAGGTAACGAAGTTGCAGGAGGTGTTCCTGGAGACCTCTTGATCCTGATAGAAGAGCAAGAAGATGAGACGCTGAGAAGAGACGGCAACAATGTGGTTTACGAAATGCACATCAACTTTATTGATGCCGCACTAGGCGCCTCTCTAGAAGTGCCAACCATCGAAGGTAAGGTGAAAATCAAAATAGATCCAGGCACACAAAGCGGTAAAATTTTACGACTCAGAGGCAAAGGAATCAGAGATGTAGAAGGCTATAATGTTGGAGATCAACTAATTCACGTGAACGTATGGACACCTCGCAATCTTAGTAAAGAAGAAAAAGACCTACTGGAAGGCTTAAGAAGTTCAAAGAACTTTGAGCCCAATCCGTCGAAGGGTGAAAGAGGTTTCTTCGAAAACATGAAAGAATTCTTTGGAGCTTAGTAACCTCCAAAGGGTTCTCTCGTTCGTATGATCATGTTGAGAATAGCACTTTCATTGACTTTAGGTCTTTTACTATCAGTCAGTTACGGGCAATTAAAAAAATTCTACTCGATCAAAAATTGTTCGGGGTATGATACGATAAATTTTTCGCTCGAAGCTGCGACTGGACATTGTCAAATCATGTCTACCACTTCACCTGATGTGGGTGCGCTGAATATTTTAGGCAACCCTGATTTGGAAAGAGTTAACCCCTCATTTCATTCCAAAATTGTAAACAATACAAACCATGTAAGCCTAAACCTTCAGGAATATGGCACTTCAGGAATAAGTGATGGTATTCTACTCGCGATGCTAGGATCTGTAGCGGTTCCTGAGCAGAACTACTGGAAAATTCTTTTTGATAATGAAAAGATTTACAAGCTCGATCTAGACTATGGGCTTGGTAATGCCAAGATTGACTTAAGCAATACGAGCATCAAGGATATTAAAATACGATCTGGGAGTGCTGATGTCCTAGTTGATTACACAGACAGAATTGTAAATCCAATTGAAATGGACACATTCATGGTGAAAGTGGATATGGGAACGCTAACAGCACTGAATGTAGACTGTGCTAATACTCCCAATTTTATAGCCGAAATTGGATTTGGTTCCGCTTATCTCGATTTCAGCCAAGCCATGAAGAAACAGTGTAGAATAAAAGCCACGGTTGGTGCAGGAAATCTAGAAATTTACCTTCCTAAAAAGAATACACCAATTATTATTTACTTAAAAGACTCTCCTCTTTGCGGGGTGAAACTAATCAAAGGTTTTGAAGAGGTGGAAAAAAACGTTTTTGTGAATATGAACTATTCGGCCAATGCCCCTAACCTACTCTCTTTCCATTTGGATGTAGCACTTGGCAATGTCACTTTCCATTAATACCACTATCAACGATGGAATACTTCAAATTAAAGGACGGAGAATCGTTCATTGAACTCAACAACCTTATGAAAGCGCTCAGCTGGGTAGCCACTGGAGGAGAGGCAAAAAACCACATCGATGCTGGAACCGTCCTAGTAAATGGAAAAACAGAGTTGCGTCGAAGAAACAAACTTCGTGTGGGCGATAAGATCCATTTTGATGGTGATGAAGTGACTATCACCGAATAAATATTTAGTATTTTCTGTTAAGAATTTCGCCCAAAATCACTGCTTTTCGTGCCTGATCTACATCTCGAAGTGACTCAAAGATTTCATCTCCGATAGACTTTTTCTCTTCTTCTCTCTCTATCAACTTTCATTGGCGTTTTCACTTTAAAATGTTCATCTCGCTCAAATTTCAAATCATACCCTTCGGCTTGATTGATAGACTCTTCGTAAATCCGTCTTGATTCATCATCAGCAAATCTTCGCTGATCATCTTCTTTCGCAGGATTGACTTTTATCAAAGGTTTTGGCGCTTCATAAACCTCGTCTTCTTGATCATCCTCTATGGTTCTGCGCTCTTGGCTAAACTCTTTCAATAATTCGTCAAAAGTAACTGGCTTTCTAGAAGGTTGAGAAACCTCTTGCTCCCCTTCTTGTGGTTCATTCGCTGCATTTTTTTTGCGCATTTGCTTCACCACGAAATAAATCACCCCAAAAGCCACATAAAGCCAAAATTGTATATTATCCATATTCCTTGTAATGTATAAAATTGTCTTAAATTTGATGGTTTATATGCTATTCCAAACCACCCGTAGTGCATGCAGTTAACCCGTCTTGAAATAAAAGGATTTAAGAGCTTCGCGGATAAAGTTACAATAAATTTTGATGAAGGAATCACTGGGATTGTAGGACCTAATGGGTGCGGCAAATCTAATGTGGTAGATTCTATCAGATGGGTGCTGGGAGAGCAAAAAACAAGGGTATTGCGCTCCGACAAAATGGAGAATGTGATCTTCAACGGAACGAAAACTCGGAAGCCTACTCAGCTTGCAGAAGTTTCCCTGACTTTCAACAACACAAAAAATCTAATTCCTACTGAATATACCCATGTCACCATTACAAGAAGGTATTTCAGATCAGGAGAAAGTGAATATTTGCTTAACAATGTTCCTTGCCGGCTAAAAGATATTACAAACTTATTTTTAGATACGGGAATCGCATCGAATACCTATGCGATCATTGAGCTTAAAATGGTCGATGACTTGCTCAACGACAAAGACAACTCCCGTAGAAGCTTATTTGAAGAAGCTGCTGGCATCTCAAAATTCAAAATTCGCAAAAAAGAAACACTCAAAAAGCTTAGCGATACCGATGACGACTTAGACCGTGTAGAAGATCTTTTGTTTGAGATAGAAAAAAATCTTAAGTCATTAGAAAAACAAGCTCGCCAAGCTCAAAGATATTTTGAAATAAAAGAAACATATAAGGTTCAGAGCATTGCGCTAGCCAAAAAAGCACTAGAGACACAGCGTGAGATTACTCAAAAAGTAGAGCAACAAATACAGGAGGCTAGTGACAAAAAAGGTGCTATAGTGGCTCAGTTAAATGAAAAAGAAGCCATTGTAGAGAACCTTAAGGCTGATTTGATCCTGAAAGAAAAACTTCTAGCCTCTAGACAAAAATCTCTCAATGAGCATGTGAGTAAAATTCGCCAGTATGAGAGTGACAAAAAGATCAAAAACGAAAGACAGAGATATCTAAACGATCGCATCAGTCAGCTTCAAGAGCAAATTTCTCAAGATAAACAAAGCAACGAAAGAGCCCTTTTTTCATTGCAAAGTCTTGATAAAGAAAGAGAAACCGCGCAGAGCATCCTTTCTGAAATTGCCAATAGATTAGAGCATCTGGAGGAAGAACATTTGATGCAAAAAAACAAAACGCATCAAGTTCAAGCCTTGCTCGCCGAAAACACGAGTTTATTTTCATCGAAACGAGAAGAAGTTTTTCAACTTACCAAAGAGATTGAGATCAAGGAAATACAGGTAAGCACCCTTCAAAACGAACTGAAACAATCTCGTGAGGACTCCACCAAACAAACGGAGAACCTTAGAAATTTTGAATCTCGACTATCAGAAATTCAACAAGAAAAAGACCTAAAGACAGAATCTTATAGCAAACTAAAGAGCACCGAAGATGCGCTCACAGCCAAGGTGCAGTTAATTCAGAAAAATATTGATCTAATGAAAGACGAGCTTTCTAAGATCAATAGAGAATTGGATTCAAAGCAAAACGAGTACAATCTTACCAAATCACTCGTAGATAACTTAGAAGGTTTCCCTGAGGCCATCAAGTTCCTCAAAAAGAGTAACAACTGGAAAGACGCTCCTCTCCTTTCAGATATTATTACTTGCCCTGAAGATTATCGCGTGGCGATTGAAAACTACCTGGAGCCGTACATGAACTATTATGTAGTAAATACCAGAGATGACGCATTAAAGGCAGTAAACCTTCTGAGTGATGCTTCGAGAGGTCGTGCGCATTTTTTCATCCTCGACTCACTAAAGGATCACCAATCTGAAGCGCCTCACCTCATGTCAGGAGCACGTGCTGCTACCGAATTGGTAGAATACGATGAGAAATACCGAAAACTCATAAGCTACCTGCTGGAGAACGTCTACATATACGACAGTGAATTACCTGAAAACAGCTCAAATAATACAACTTTTATTGCCAAATCAGGAAGAATCATTCATAGAAAGTTCAATATCTCTGGTGGTTCTGTGGGGCTATTCGAAGGTAAAAGAATCGGGAGAGCCAAGAATTTAGAGAACCTTGCCATTCGCATCAAAGAATTGAGCAAAAAGCAACAATCAACAGAAAGAAGCCTTAATGATAACGCTGATGAATTGTATAAACTCAAAGACGCGAGTCAGGCAGAAGAGCTTGCTGCGATCAAAGAGGAAATAAATCAAATCAATGAGAATTATATTTCTTTTAAAAGCAAGCAAGAGCAATTTAGCGACCTGCTAAGTAGCAATGAAACCAAGAGAGAAGACATTGAAGACAAAATAGCAGAGTTGAGTCAAGACCTTGATCGTCTGAGACCGCTACACGATGAAAGTAAGTCGCTTCTTTCTGAGCTCCAGCTAAAAGTAGAAAGTCAAAAAATAGAAGTTGAAGAGCAAAACGAGGTACTAAGCCACAAATCAGCTGCCTTTAACGAAGAAAATGTACTCTTTCATCGCCAACAAAACAAGGTCAACAGCATCAAACAAGAAATTGGCTATAAAGAAGAAGCTGCTGCAAGTAGCGCTGGTAGGATTGAGCGCAATCAATCTGATCTTCAACATGCGGTAAGTGACCTCAATGAACTAGCCAAAAAATCGGAGGAGAGCGACGATGACTTGATCTCGATGTATGAAGAAAAGGAAAGTCTCGAATCAGGTGTGAACGAAGCTGAAAAAGAATACTATCAGCATAGAGGCAACATTGACGAAGGGGAAAAGGCCGCCAAGGAACTATCAAGGATGAAAGAGTCTACTGACCAAATCCTTATGGAGTGGCAAAACAAACTCAATGATACAAAGCTAAAGCTGAACTCCGTTCAGGAACGACTTTCGGTCGAATTCAATGTGGATTTAAAGCAAGTTGATACTTTTGACGATGAAGAAGTGCTCATTAAAACAGAGGATGAACTACGCGACAATGTTGAACGCTTAAAAGGACAAATAGATAGAATAGGGCCAGTAAACCCTATGGCCATGGAGGCTTATGAGGAGATAAAGCAAAGGCATGACTTTATAGCCGCACAAAAAGATGACCTGCTAAAAGCCAAGGAATCTTTGATGAATACGATATCCGAAATTGATGCAGTGGCACAAGAAACATTTCTAGAGGCATTCGGCAAGATCAGGGAGAGCTTTATTAAAGTTTTCAGAACGCTCTTTACTGAAGAGGATGATTGTGAACTAAAACTGACCGACCCTAGCAATCCACTAGAATCGCCCATTGAAATCATGGCCAAGCCAAAAGGTAAGCGACCACTAACCATCAATCAACTCTCAGGAGGAGAAAAAACGCTGACAGCCACTTCCCTACTGTTTGCGATTTACTTACTCAAACCAGCTCCGTTCTGTATTTTTGATGAGGTAGATGCACCTTTGGATGATGCCAATATTGATAAATTCAATCAGATCATCAGAGAGTTTAGTAAAGAATCACAGTTTATCATTGTGACTCACAACAAACGCACAATGTCAAGCACAGACATTATCTATGGCATCACCATGATCGAACAAGGGGTTTCTAGAGTAGTACCTGTGGATTTAAGAGAATTAGCCTGATAAACTATATCAAAAGTCAAGAACAGGTTTGCCAACAGGATAACCATGTTGTTCCATGTCCTTTGACTTTTTAGCCAAAGACAGAACGGCTCTGCCGATAGACTCACTTTCCAGTAAACGCATGAAAGACTCAAAAGAAATTTGAGAGTATTCATGAGTTTTACCTTTTCTACTCCCACTCTTATACTTTACAGAAAGTGTATAAGTACTTTGGTCGTAAGTAAGGTTTTCAATTAAAGAGGAAAGAGGCTCAATTGAAATTTTTCGAACTAGCCTTGGGTTTACTTCTATTATCATTTGGCGGAAATCTAATATTTAAAGGTCAAATTAGCGGTATTGTTCGTAAAATCCAGTTAGACTTTCGATCAACCCACCTATTTTTTGGCTTAAATGCTGAAAATACAACATTAGTCAAATAAAGCCAATCTTAACTCATCCCGCAACCCCAATTTAAAGACAGTCTAGCAAATTGTAGCTTTGAATATACAAAACACATGTTTTGATTTCTGATCCTTTCCAAATCAATACATACAAGCCATCAAGTAGGAATTAAATATTTTTCTAAATAAATGTTATGCATGCATAACATTTATTTCTATATTTGATTTAGTATGCATGCATAACATATTAATATCAGAACCATATAGATTCAAATAATAAAACCATGGAAACTGCAACCCAAAAATCCTCTATCAAAGGCGGAGAATTTATCGTAAGAGAAACAAGTGCTAATGAAATCTTTATCCCCGAAGAATTTTCAGAAGAGCAAAGAATGATGGCGGCTGCTACGCAGGATTTTATAGATACCGAAATAACCCCAAACATTGAACGAATTGATTCACTAGAACCTGGTTTGATGTCTAGCCTTATGGACAAGGCGGGAGCGTTAGGTCTTCTAGGTGTATCTGTGCCCGAAGCTTATGGTGGACTTGGGATGAATTTCAATACCGGAATGCTCATGGCCGATATTATTGCGGCTGCAGGATCGTTTTCAACGGCCTATGGAGCGCACACCGGAATTGGCACACTACCAATTCTCTATTATGGAACAGAGGAACAAAAAAACAAATATCTCCCCCTCCTAGCCAGTGGTGAATGGAAAGCGGCCTACTGCTTAACCGAGCCAGACGCAGGGTCAGATGCCAATAGTGGAAAAACAAAGGCCAAGCTTTCAGCAGATGGAAAACACTACTTGATCAATGGTCAAAAAATGTGGATCTCAAATGCTGGATTCGCGGATCTATTTATTGTATTCGCAAAAATTGATGATGACAAAAACCTGACAGCCTTCATAGTAGAAAAAACTTATGGAGGTATCACAATGAATGATGAAGAGAAAAAACTTGGAATCAAGGGGTCTTCCACCCGTCAAGTGTTCTTCAACGATTGCAAAGTACCCGTAGAAAACATGCTTTCTGACAGAGAAAATGGATTTAAAATTGCCGTAAATGTGCTGAACGTCGGTAGAATCAAACTTGGATGCGGTGTGATCAATGGCTGCAAGAGTGTTGCTTCCATGGCTACCAATTATGCCAATGAAAGAAAGCAATTCAACGTTCCCATTTCTAGTTTTGGTGCGATACAAACCAAACTGGCCAATATGGCCGCTAAGACATATGCCATCGAATCTGCTTCTTACCGTGCTGGACAAAATATAGATGACCGTATCAATACCCTTATTGAAGGTGGCCTAGACTCTAGCCAAGCTAAACTGAAAGCGTTGGAGCAGTTTTCGATTGAGTGTGCGATTATCAAAATTCATGGCTCAGAAGTACTGACTTATGTTGTAGATGAAGGCGTTCAAATATATGGTGGCATGGGATTCTCAGAAGAAGCCCCGATGGCTAGGGCATATCGTGATGCACGTATCACAAGGATTTACGAAGGCACCAATGAAATCAACAGAATGCTCCTAGTAGGCATGATGCTGAAACGTGCTATGAAAGGTGAAATTGACCTGCTAGGCCCAGCTATGGCGGTGGGCAAAGAGCTCACTGGCGTGCCATCGTTTGAGTCACCTGATTTAAGTGCACCAATGGCCTATGAAAAAAATACACTCAAAAACCTCAAAAAGGCGGTTTTGATGGTTGCTGGTAAAGCTGCTGAGAAATTCGGCCCAAAACTTAATGATGAGCAAGAAATTTTGATGCACATCGCAGATATGCTCATAGAAGTTTACGCATTAGAATCAACCATTTTGAGAACTGAAAAACTCATTGACAAACTGGGTGATGATAAAGCCCAGCTATATAAACAAATGACCAGCTTGTATTTACATGAGGCTGTTCAGAAAATCAGGAATCATGGAGAAGAGGCTGTCGCATGTTTTGCAGAGTCTGACGAACTGAAAGTTTTGTTGATGGGGATGAAACGTTTTACTAAAGCAAACCCTGAAAATACCAAAATTCTGAGAAGGTCTATTGCTGATCACATGATCAAGCAAAACAAGTTTCCGTACTCTCTTTATAAGTAAAATTTTAGATTCAGTTGAAAGTCCAAAAAAGCCCCGTCATTGGGGCTTTTTTTCATATCAATATGCCATACGCTTTCATTAGAGTGATATAAGGCATAATTTTATCCTAAACTCACTCAAGGACATTTAATGGAATTCAAAACACTCACCACCAAAGAGAAAGCACTTTTTTTAAATCTTGATGAAAAAGTTTATGGCACCATTGCCGAAATAGGTGGTGGCCAGCAAGTTGCCGATTGGTTCTTCAAGGCAGGAGCGGCTTCTGGAACCATAGCAAAGACCATGTCAGCTTATGACATGACCTTTTCTGATGCCATATATGGAAAAAGTGAGCGGTATGTTTGTGAAGAAAAATTAATCAAAATGCTTAATAGAGAGTATTCACTACTCTCTCAGCGACTCACCCAAAGAGCAAAAAGATCCCACTTTTTTGCTTTTGCAAATACGGTGGAAACATTGAATTTCAGACGTACCAATCAAGGGCATGGCTGGATTGGCTGCCGCTTTCAAAAACACCCACTTTCTAACCCCAATGATTGCATCATCCATGTGATACTAAAAGACAATGATCCCCTTTGGCAGCAACAAGTTTTAGGAATGGTCGGCGTAAACCTCATTCATGCATGCTTTTCTTATACAGAACCCGAAGATATCATCAATGCATTACGCGACAACATTCATCCAAGCAGGATTGAAATTGATATGTTTAGGATCGAAGGGCCAGACTTTCATCATGTCGACAATCGCCTGATGGCGCTTAAACTTGTCAAAAATGGACTCACACATGCCACCATGTTTGACAAAAACGGAACGGTACTACAACCATCTGAACGGCTTTACAAGAAAAACATTTTCGTACTAAGAGGACGTTTCAAGCCTGTAACCCACGTAAACGTAGATATGATGCTTGCAGGAATGAGGGCATTTAGAAAAGAACAGGATGTGGAAATTGAGAAAATTGTACCACTAGTTGAACTTACACTCAATGACCTTACACTAGAAGGCGAAGTAGATGAAATGGACTTTCTCGATAGAGTAAACCTACTCTGTTCGCTTGGTCAAAATGTGATGATTTCAAACTATCAAGAACATTATAAAATTGCAGCCTATCTTTCTCAATTTACGAGACAAAGAAAAATAGGAATCGTACTGGGTTATAACAATCTGGAGCGGATTTTTGACGAGAAGTACTATGAAAACCTAAATGGCGGCATTTTGGAGTCTTTCAGTCGTCTCTTTGGAAGCAATGTAAAGCTCTACCTTTACCCTGCTCAGATAAAAGAATCTGATCCTCTAAAGAGTTTAGCCAATTTTCAGCCACCAAAGCATTTAATCCATCTATTCGAATACCTTAGAAGTAACGACAAGATTATGGATGTTCACAATGCCAAGCTAGACAACCTACATATCATCTCGGATGATGTGCTGGCTATGATAGAAAATGGTGAGTCTGGCTGGGAAAAGTATGTTCCTAATCGAGTGGCTTATTCCATAAAAGAAAATCATCTTTTCAATTACCCTTATGAAGTCCCACAAGATGATGAAGATATCATTGAGCCCTAAAATATAAAAGTAGCTCTTAGGTAATTTGCTATATTTGGCGGCTTAAACATTTACATTTCTATGGCAGCAAGAGGTTCATTCTCTAATCGACTAGGTTTTATTTTGGCAGCAGCAGGATCGGCTGTTGGCCTTGGAAACATTTGGAAATTCCCTTTCGAAGTAGGACTTGGGGGTGGAGCTGCTTTTGTGGTTATGTATCTGTTTTTTTGTTTTATTCTTTGTTTTCCCGTGATGGTTACCGAGGTGGCCATTGGAAGAAAAACACAAAAGAACCCAATTGGAGCCTTTACCAGCCTTGGCTTCAAAAATTGGAGATTCCTCGGCTTACTTGGTTTGATTGCCGGTGTTGTCATTCTCTCTTTCTACAACGTGATTGCAGGCTGGGCTTTTGGATATTTTTTAGAAATGGCTCAAGGCAATTTTGCAGTAAGTCAAAATTTCGGAGCATTTACAAGCGATTGGTTTAAAGTGGGAATCTACAGCATTGTCTTTATGTTCTTCACCGCTTTTTTTGTCTCAAAGGGTGTTTCTGGTGGCATTGAAAAGCTTTCTAAAGTTCTTATGCCATCACTATTGGTGATGATTCTGATGCTTGTGGCCTACTCTTTTACCTTACCAAATGCCATGGAAGGTGTAAAATTTTATCTAATTCCAGATATGTCTAAAATCGGAATTAGCACGATTGGAGGCGCTTTGCGACAAGCTTTCTTTTCTCTTTCTTTGGGAATGGGAGCGCTGATTACTTACGGTAGCTACCTATCCAAAAATGACAACATTGTCAGTTCATCCGCTTTGATCACTTTGACGGATGTGGGAATTGCCTTTTTAGCTGGTCTCATGATTTTTCCGTTGGTAGCATACAACAATGGTGGTGATATGAGCCAAGTGCAGTCGAGCCAAGCTGGCCCTGGCCTTATATTTATCACACTTCCCGGTGTTTTCGAAACCCTCGGTGAGAATTTAGGTGCTTTTATTGGCGCTTTTTTCTTTTTACTCCTATCATTTGCCGCATTGACATCCACTGTCTCATTGCTAGAAGTGCCTGTTTCTTATGTGGTAGACGAGCTCAAAGTAAGCCGTAAACGCGCAGTAATTTTAGTTTCGACCACCATTTTTATCGTAGGTATCCCATCGCTTTTGGCAAATGGCGCTTCTGACTTTTTTGGAACTGCCTTTACATTGCCAGGATCTACCGATTTTCTTTCATTGGCAGCAGGACTAGCGGACATCATGCTGCTATTGGGGGGCTGTCTTATTGTGACATTTGCGGCATACGTTTGGAAAAAACACAATTTGCACGAGGAAATAGCTTTGGGTTACGAAGGTTACCAAAAATCATTTGTAAAAAATGTAATCGGCTTTCTTATTTCCTACCTCTGTCCTTTGATGTTGGGGATACTCTTCGTTCTTGTTTTCCTAAATAATTTCTTTGGAATCAATTTGATTTAGCTTATTTCTTGGTGAACATACCTGGGTCGTCACCATCGAAATAAATCACATAATCACCTCTGGGTAGACGGCTGACATCAACCTCTGCGCCCGTACCATCCAACACTTGATTGCTACCAGCATCATAAATTTGGTAATACGCGGGTCTGGAAAAAAATACTTTATTATTTGTAGCCTTAGGAGTGAAAGTAACGGGCTCTGGGTAATGGTGCAAATCCAGCTCTCGCGAATAGAGAAAATCCCCCAAAGGGAATATGTGCTTGATTCTAAACTTATTCGAACCAACAGTCACTTGAGGTGAATAACTATAAGTAGCCCCTTCAAACTTATTCTGAGCCGGAATCATACTTTGCTCCGTCCAAAGCCCACCTTCAATATACTCTACAACATACTGCCCTTCCCCTGGCTTTTCGCCCACGGTTCTCCACGTAATCAAGGAATCAGAGACTTGTATTTCTTCAAATGAAAATATACTATGAAAGAAAATGGCATCAGGGTTAATGATTATAGGATTACACCCTTCCTTATGCGTAATTTTTATACTAACAGGAGTGTACAAATCAACATGATCAAAATCAACCTTAATAGCACTTAATCTGTAATTGATGTTAAGCACTCTTTCATTTACAGATACTTTCTTTACACAAAACTCTTTAGACCCTGGATCATAGGAGTTTTGAATAAAAACAGAACGCCCCTGATAGACCCCAGCCATCTTGGCTACAGCTATTGGTTGCTCTTGTGAAAAGAGTACAAAAAATGAAAATAAAGTTAGAATAAAGGACACTCAAGACAATTTCTAATCCAAAAATGAAGTTAAGTAAATTATGTCAATCAGCAAGAAGGTAACATTCTTAACAGCCATGAAAAGTAAAATTCAATCATTTAAAGACACTTAATTAAATAATAGTGAGGATTCGCATTGAATTTTAAAAAAAACGTGATATTTTCATGGTTCGAAAGGGTTACTTACTTCTGCGCAATAGTATCAATTGCAGAAAATATTGAACTAATCATAGAAAATGAAATTACTTATTTGGTACAATCCGGACGTGGATAAATATGAAAAAGGCTCAGAAAGTGAGTTTGACATTGTTACGTCCGCTAGTTCCAATAAAGACAGATTTGATATTTTATATGAATTCACTGAAACCTCTCAAAAATTGATCGACAAAATCCTCACCTCTCTCAATATCGCTAGAGGAGTCAAATCAGAAGCTTAAAGCAAATATTTCTTGCCCATGTTATTATATTCGCCACTATGACAAAGTGGCTTTTTTGTTTGATGCTTCCTTTCCTTATGCAGTGTGCTCCCAAGGTGGTCAATTTCACTAATGAGCGTGCGCTATTCGATCAATTCGAAACCTTTACGGTTATCAACTACAAGGTGGACAACTCTCAGCTCCACTTACCAAGCAAACAACTTTTTGACTTAATTGAGACTAACATCCTAAAACAAATGGAAAGGCGATCTTACGTCCTCTCCAACGTTTCCCCTGACTTATTGGCTCGCTATGAGTTGATCTCTAATCAAAATACCGAAATAAGGAGATTGGACAATAGCTACGGCTACTACAACATGCCCATTATTACTTCTAATACATTTTTTACTTCTGTATTGTTAGTAGAACTTATCAATTCTAAATCGAAGAAAATCGTCTGGCAAGCAAGTATTGACCTAAAACAATTTGATAAATACTCTGACAAGCAAAAAATTATAGAATCTGCTGTCCTTCACATCTTCAACAGTTTTCTTCATAAAGCTGGCACGAACGAAGTAGATGAATCACTAATAATAAAAAAATGACCACATACGGATTTCTTTCAGTTCTACCTCCAATATTAGCCATAGTACTTGCGATAAAAACAAAGCAGGTCATTCCTTCTCTCCTTTTGGGTTTACTACTTGGCTGGACAATAATTGAAGGGTGGAATCCTTTTACTGGTATTTTATCTACTGTCAATGCATTGACTGGTGTTTTCAATAGCAGTGGAAACACGCGAACCATCGTATTTACTTTATTGATTGGTGCACTCATCCATTTAATAAAAAAAGCAGGTGGTATTAGTGGTTTTGTCAATCTCATCAAAGCGAAAATCGAACGCTCGCCTAACCCTAAATCTAAGTTGCAGCTATACGCCGGACTGACAGGATTTCTTATTTTCATTGAATCAAATATCTCTATCCTTACAGTAGGCACAGTATTTCAATCCCTTTTCAAGAAGTTTGGGATACCAAAAGTTAAGTTGGCCTATCTGGCTGATTCGAGTAGTGCTCCATCATGTATACTTGTCCCGATAAATGCGTGGGGAGCTTACATTATGGGGCTTTTGGCAGCATACGAAACGCTCCCCCCTTTCCAAACCCTTCTTTATTCCATTCCATTCAACTTCTACCCTATACTGACTCTGCTACTTGTATTTTATTTAGCCATGAGCAATAAGAGTCACGGGCCAATGAAGAAATTTCAAGAGGAATTGGACGAAAACAAGGAGGAAGCTGCGGTTGTTGAAGAAGTAGAAAATGGAAAAGCTATTAATATGATCGTACCACTTACGATTATGGTATTGGCCATGCCTTGCTTTTTGGTATTCACTGGATACGACCCTAGTTTTGAAGGATCCTTGATGTCTAAAATATGGTTATACATTGGCAATGCGTCAGGATCAGCCTCCGTATTGTACTCCGTTTGTTTAGGAATAATCACGGCTGGTATCATGTATGGCGTCCAAAAACTAATGAACCTCAATACATTTATCAATCATTCCCTTGACGGAATGAATGACATGCTTTCTATGGCATTACTGATGGTATTGGCCTTTGCTCTTGGAGATTTATGTAAAGCAATGGAAACGGGAAATTATGTAGCCACATCAACACAAAGCTGGCTTCTGCCCTCTGTTGCACCTGCTGTGATATTTATCACTAGCTGCTTCATTGCCTTTGCGACTGGTACATCGTGGGGTACTTTTGCGATTATGATCTCCATAGCCATACCACTTTCACAAGCGATAGGCATAAATCCTCATTTGGCGCTTGCCGCTGTTTTGGGAGGTGGAGTCTTTGGCGATCACTGCTCCCCTATCTCAGACACAACACTGATATCTTCGATGGCTTCAGGAGTCAATCACATAGATCACGTGAAAACACAGCTCCCGTATGCATTATTTACGGGAGGCATTTCTGTGATTCTTTATTTGATTATAGGATTTGCAATGGCTTAAAGCTCATTCGAATAATAAGCCTTCGCGAACTCACGACCATTGTAGTTATTACGCATGGTCTCCCCATAAGCCCCTGCGGACTTGATCACGATCAAATCTCCTCTTTTGGTCTTAGGTAGACTTACTTTCTTTCCAAAACTGTCAGAGGACTCGCAAATAGGCCCCACAACGTCGTAAATATCAGGAGCTAGCTCACTGCTAATATTTTCCAATTTATGAATGGCTTGGTACAAAGCTGGACGCATAAGCTCAGTCATTCCAGCATCAAGTATGGCAAACTTGGTATGACCACCTTCTTTCATATAAAGCACTCGACTGATTAAAAAGCCACATTGCCCTACAATAGATCTCCCTAATTCGAAGTGCACTTCTTGTCCAGGGAATAACTCCAAATGATCATTAAATACTTTGAAATAGTTTTCAAAATCTGGAATCGGATCATTCTCAGGGTCTTCATAGTTTATACCCAAACCACCACCTACATTGAGGTGAGGAAGTTCAAATCCTCTGCTGCGCAGTTCCTTTTGAAGAAAATTTACCCTTCCAGTTAAAACCTTGAACCGCTCCATATCCACGATCTGTGAACCAATGTGATAATGAAGCCCGATAAAAGATACGTGCTCGCATGAACGGATAAAATCCAAAGAAGACAACAGCTCGTCTGTTGAAACGCCGAACTTATTTTCTTTGGTTCCTGTGGTGATGTAATGATGTGTGCCTGCTTCGATCTCAGGGTTGATTCTCATCGACACATTTGCCACTTTTTCCATTTTAGTGGCTATCTCATTGATAACCTCAAGCTCTTGAATAGACTCCACATTGAAAGAGAAAATGCCTTTTTCAAGTGCGTACTCTATTTCCTTATCCGTCTTGCCTACACCAGCCAAAACCACATGATCAGCACCGAACCCGTGCTCCAAAGCAGTCTTAATCTCCGCTCCACTCACACAATCTACACCAAACCCCGCCGCTTTCACGGCGTTTAATATTGGTGTGTTCACATTGGCCTTTACAGCATAATGCACGTGATAACCGTATCTATTTGCATTTTTAACCGCTGAAAGTGTACGCTCCAGCAAATCCATGTCGTAGAAATAAAAAGGCGTATCTAACCCTTCAAAAGACTTTAAGAATTTTTTCACAAGAAAATTAATTACAATATTTATTACGAATATTTGTGGCCTCACTCACTTCGAGTGCTTCAGCTTTTCTAAAATCCTCACAGGCTGCAGCACTTTTCCCTTGGTGGACTTTTAGCGCGCCTCGGTAAAGGTATGCCTCTCCAAAATTAGGATTCAACTTAATAGCCATTGTGTAAGATTCCCGAGCTCCATTAACATACCCTAACTGATGTTTGGATCGTGCTGCCAAAAAATGCGCTTGTGCTGAAGATTCGCTAAGCTTCACCGCTCCCTCTGCCCAAATAACAGCTTTATTGTAATTCTCCTGATCGTAGTATAGTTTGGAAAGACTCAGATGTGCGTTGATGTGTTTCTCCTCACTTTTAATCACAGTGTTGAAATCGGCCTCTGCCAAATCCCACATCTTGAGTTCTTGGTAAGCCCTGCCCCTGTTGTAGATGGTATTGATATCGTTCGATGAAGTCTCCAGAGATTTATTGTAGGCATCTATTGCCTTTTTATATTCTCCCGTTTCGAAAAATACATCTCCATCCTTAGTATTGTTCGAGCCACACCCAAATATTAAAATCATCATCAGTGCGACCCACCCTTTCCTCAAAATCATAGCTTGACTGTTTTTTGAAGCGCAAAGATAACTTTACTCGCCACATTCACGAGAAATATGGCGAGTGAATCATGCTATTTTCAATGTAATGTCGCAGATTTTATACCGATACGTTGTTTTCACGCAGAGCGCTATTCAGAGAGGTCTTCTTATCGGTGCTCTCTTTTCTTTGGCCGATGATCAAGGCACATGGTACTTGATACTCCCCTGCTGCGAATTTCTTAGGGATAGTCCCTGGAATCACAACAGAGCGCTCTGGCACATAGCCTCGATACTCTACTGGCTCTGGTCCGGTAACATCTATAATTTTAGAACTTCCAGTCAGCACCACATTGGCTCCCAAGACTGCCTCTTTTCCAATTCTCACGCCTTCCACAACGATACATCTAGACCCGATGAACGCATTGTCCTCAATAATCACTGGAGCCGCTTGTACTAGGCTCCAAAACACCACCAATACCTACACCACCACTTAGGTGTACGTTCTTTCCGATTTGAGCACAACTTCCTACTGTTGCCCAAGTATCCACCATAGTACCTTCATCTACATAAGCACCAATGTTTACATAAGATGGCATCAAGACAGTGCCTTTTGCTATATATGATCCATAACGAGCAATAGCATGAGGAACAACCCTAACACCAAGTTGATCATAATTTGATTTCAACTTAATTTTGTCATGAAACTGAAATGGACCTACTTCGATCAGCTGCATTTTCATCAAAGGAAAATAAAGAATCACTGCCTTCTTCATCCACTCATTCACCACCCAACCATCGGCGGTTGGTGAAGCAATTCTTCGCTTACCCAAATCCAAGTCATCGATCAAAGTTTTGATTGCAACGGACACTTCCTTCTCATGAATCAATGATCTATCTTCCCAAGCTGATTCTATTACTTTTTGTAAATCCATATAGGTTTGTATTTTCCACCCTTCAATTTTAAATAAGAGTGAACCAGAAAAAAATTTTATTTGCCTCGGTGCTAAAACCAGTTGATGATGTCAGGCATTATAAGAAACTGGCGCTTTCATTAGCCAAGGCAAATAAATACGAAATATTCATTTTAGGAAAACGATCCTCAAAAAAAACCGAAGAGAACAAAACACATTTCATAGAAATGAGTCCGTTTAAACGATCGAATTTTTTAAAAAGACTCGTAGTTCAGTTCAAGTTCTGTAAGGTCAATTTTTCAAATAAGACCTGACCTAATCATCATCACCACAATAGAACTTCTTCCTACTTCCGTTATATTTAAATATTTATTCAGGTACCGTTTAATATACGACGTTCAAGAAGATTATTCAAACAACGTTTTTAATCAAAATGAATACGGATCTATATCAAAAATATTGCTCTTGCCTTTAATCCATATTGGCTCATATTTTCACAGGTTTGTTGATCACTTTTTATTAGCTGAAGCTGGCTACTTAAAAGAGCTAAAACTTAAACATTCCCTTGTAACTGTATTAGAGAATAAAACTATTCCAATCACTGAAATAAAAACTCATAAACCTTGGACAAAAGGCGATAGATTAAAGTTGATTTTTACCGGGAGCATATCCGACTACAGTGGAGTTATGAACGCAATCAAAGTATATGTAAAAATCAAACAAATCTATGCTGATGTAAGCCTATCTATAGTTGGATCTTGTATAGATAATAAACTTCAAGATGTACTAAATCAACTATCGATTGATGATTCTAATATTGAACTATTCATAGATAAGGAACATCTACCACATGACACAATTATTCAAAGTATGGAACAGGCCGATCTTGCAATCATAGGATACCTTCCCAACAAAACGAACCAAAACAGAATCCCCACTAAACTGTACGAGTACTGCGCTTATCGCTTGCCGTACGTGATTCATGATCACTATACTTGGCAAGCAAAATCGCATGAACTAGGTGGTGGAATTGTTTTGGATTTAGTCTTATTCGACCCAAATGACTTGCTCACAAAGCTACAAAATATCCCTGAATCACGTCCTCACTTGGCTATTTGGAAGGACGAATCGACCCAACTAATGACTATTATTAAAAATTTAATTCAACACAACTAACATATCTGATTTACAATTATTTAAACCCTTAATTATTTAACAAATGAAAAATATTTTTAGATAAGTCTAAATTTATATTTAGCTTTGAATCAGGTATGGAACTAAGTTTTACAGAGGAGAACTACTTAAAATCGATTTACCACCTATCCGAGAGTGGATCTGGTGAAGTGAGTACAAACGCGATTGCTGAAGATCTTTCGACAAAGCCTGCGTCTGTAAGTGATATGATGCGCAAGCTTTCTGAAAAAGGTGTCATAAAATACGAGAAATATAAAGGCGTTCAAATTTCTGCCAAAGGAGAAAAAGTAGCCCTATCCGTCATCAGAAAGCATCGACTGTGGGAAGTTTTTCTTTTGGAAAAATTAGGATTTAAATGGGATGAAGTTCATGACATTGCAGAGCAATTGGAACATATAAAATCCCCACTTCTTATTAAAAAGCTAGATGCTTTTCTTGGCTTTCCATCGGTAGATCCCCATGGAGATCCAATACCCAATGAAGCCGGTGAAATAAAATTACAACCACAAGAAGCACTCTTCGAAATGAACATCGGAGATAGTGGAATAGTAGTAAACGTACCCGACAGCAACCCTGCCCTGCTCAGACATTTGGATCAAATAAAAATGAAGCTTGGCTCACGAATAAACATCACTGATAAGGTGGAGTTCGACGGATCACTTCTAATCAGTATTGATGGTCAAAACCCGATGTATTTATCTGGTGAAATTTCGAAAAAAATAATGCTAAAAACACAATGAAACTCAAGCTTATACATCTCCTTTATTTTAGTGATTTTTTTATGGTCATGCGATCAAAAAAGATCAGAATCTGACAGTGAAAAATTGCACATTGTAACCACCACCGGAATGCTCTATGATGCCACCTTGAATGTGGTAAAAGACAGAGCAACTGTGGAAGCATTGATGGGACCAGGTGTAGATCCTCATCTCTATAAAGCATCTCAAGGTGACCTATCAAAATTGAATCAAGCTGACGTAATCATTTATAATGGACTTCTTCTTGAAGGAAAAATGGGAGAGATTTTGGAACAAATGAGCAAGACAAGACCGGTTGTAGCCGCTGCACAATCGCTTCCAAAAGAACGATTGCTCACAGCCGCCCATTACGAAAACGCTTACGATCCACATGTTTGGTTTGACGTAAGTCTATGGAAAAATGCTGTTATAGAAATTTCTACATACTCTGCAAAAAGTTGATTCTACCAATGGTGAATTTTACAAAAAGAACGCTGAATCATATCTCGCTTCTCTTGATACACTTCACTCCTATGTGATAAAACAGGTCTCATTAATCCCGAAAAAGCAACGAATACTTGTAACCGCCCATGACGCTTTCGGGTATTTTGGCAAGGCTTATGACATTGAAGTAGTAGGGCTTCAAGGCATTTCTACGGTCTCAGATTTTGGGCTAAGAGACATTTCAAATTTGACAGACCTGATTATTGAAAATAATGTGAAGGCGATTTTTGTAGAGACAAGTGTCTCCGATAAGGCCATAAAAGCAGTGATCACAGGATGCCAAGAAAAGGGAAGCAACGTGGTGATTGGCGGTAATTTATACTCAGATGCGATGGGGCCATTTGGCACATTTGAGGGCACCTACATCGGAATGGTGAAAACAAATGTGGACACGATAGTGAAAGCTTTGAAGTAAAAATTATGAACGAGCAAATAGAAAATCCAGCGATAGAAATCCATGATCTGACGGTAAGCTACGATCGCAAACCTGTATTATGGGGTATCGATCTTAATGTACCAAAGGGGTCAATAGCTGGAATCATTGGGCCGAATGGAGCTGGTAAATCCACCCTAATTAAAGCGGTCATGGGGCTAATTCCTACAAGCTCTGGGTACTGCAAAATCTTTGACCAAGAGTTAAAATCGGTTAGAAAAAAAGTAAGCTACGTTCCTCAAAGGGAATCTGTCGACTGGGACTTTCCGGCCTCTGTATTGGATGTAGTAACCATGGGCAGATATGCTGCTGTAGGACTAATGAAAGGCCTAAGAAAGGCTGACAAGGAAGCTGCCTTATACTCACTGAAACAAGTGGGCATGGAAGGCTTTCAAGGATCGGCAAATCTCTCAATTATCGGGAGGGCAACAACAAAGAGTATTTCTTGCAAGGGCTTTGGCTCAGGATGCAGAAGTGTATTTTATGGATGAGCCCTTTGCTGGCGTGGATGCAGCAACGGAAAAAGCCATCATTCAAATTCTTCAGAAACTAGCCGCAGAAGGTAAAACGATCGTAGTGGTGCACCATGATTTACAGTCTGTGAGCACCTATTTTGATTGGATCATCATGCTAAACCTTCGCCTGGTAGCAAGTGGGCCTACGGAATCCGTATTCACCGAGCAATTTTTGGAAGAAACTTACGGAGGCAAACTGACCTTACTTTCTGAAGTTGGCGAGACTTGATGAAGAAAGAACAGTTTCCTGCCCGAGAAAAGAAATAGTTATGCTAGACCTGCTGTTTGACTTTTTTTCAATGCAAAATCCAAATGTCCGCTATGTGGTGTTCGGCTCGGTATTGCTCTCTATCAGCTCAGCGATTGTTGGGTGTTTTACTTTCCTGAAGAAAGAAAGCCCTCATCGGTGACGTGGTATCTCATGCTGTGCTGCCGGGTGTATGTCTTTCATTTATCGTCAGTGGCACCAAAAATCCAATCCTACTGATTATTGGTGCATTTCTTTCCGGGTGGCTCTCTATTATAGTGCTGGACTACATTGTCAGAAATTCAAAAATCAAAGAAGACACTGCCACAGGCTCTAGCCCTTTCGGTATTTTTCGGTTTTGGTATTTTGCTACTTACGTTTATACAACATTCAGGAAATGCAGCCCAAACAGGCCTTGACTCCTTCCTTTTTGGGAAAGCTGCGGCGCTGATTGGTCAAGATCTTCGGGCGTTTTCGGTCATTGCCACGGTTATACTCGTGGTGGTGTATTTGTTCTACAAAGAATTTAAACTGATTTCATTCGATCCCCAGTATGCTCAAAGCATAGGTGTTCCTGTGAAGAAAATGGAATTGTTACTGACATCTATTACTGTTATGGCTGTGGTTACGGGCATTCAGGCAGTGGGTGTGGTATTGATGGCAGCCATGCTGATCACTCCTGCAGCGGCGGCCAGATTCTGGACAGACAGACTATCTGTGATGCTCTTATTAGCTGCAATATTCGGTGCTTTTGGAGGTGTTGCAGGTGCGTTCATTTCTTATGCAACTCCTAGTATGCCTACAGGGCCATGGATCGTGATGGTGGTGTCATTTATTGCACTCTTGTCTTTCTTCTTCTCCCCTCAAAAAGGCATATTAATAAAAGCGTTGAAACAGCGAAACATACGCATCCGCCTGCTAGAAGAAAATCTACTCAAAACGTTTTATCTCGCTGGAGAGGCCAATGCCGATCATAAAGAATCCAAAAGAAAGCAAGAGCTTGAAGCTGTACGTATGTTCAGACCTGGCCACCTACAAATGGGGCTAAGAAGACTAAAAACACAGGGTTTTATCACAAAAGAAGATAACCACTGGACGCTCACACAAGCGGGTTTTCATAAAGGAAAACGAGTAGTACGGCTTCATAGGCTTTGGGAGCTTTATCTTACCAAGTATCTCAGAATAGCCCCAGATCACGTGCATGAAGATGCGGAAACCATCGAACATGTGATCACGCCAGAGCTTGAGAAAAAACTTGAGCGACTGCTGGACTACCCAGAACTTGACCCTCACGCTTCACAAATACCTTATGACTAATGGATAGTTTAATCATTATATCAACAGGATCATTGGTAGCCATTTGCTGTAGCATACTCGGCTGTTTTCTCATTCTTCGAAAAATGGCCATGGTGAGTGATGCCATCTCGCATGCTGTTTTACCTGGAATTGTTATAGCCTTTATGCTGGGTGGAGATTTAGACTCTATCTGGATGCTAGTGGGCGCAGGATTGGTGGGCGTGCTCACCTCCTTTTTGATCGAATTTTTCCATAAACACGGCAAGCTTCAAACCGACGCTTCTATTGGCGTGACTTTCACTTGGCTTTTTGCCATTGGTGTGATCATGGTGACGTATTATGCTGGTGACGCACACATAGATCAAGACTGTGTGCTCTATGGAGAGATCGCTTATGTGCCTCTAGACATGATGATAACAGATTCAGGCACAGTGCTCGGTCCAAAAGCGCTTATCGTACTTTCGGGTGTTTTACTATTGATCGTGGCAGTGATTGTCCCGTTTTATAAAGAATTTTTCCTCACTACATTCGACCCTTCATTTGCCTTGGTCACTGGAATTTCTGTATCACTATGGCATTATGTATTGATGAGCCTTGTCTCCATTACTACTGTAGCCTCTTTCGAATCTGTAGGAGCTATTTTGGTAGTAGCGTTTCTAATCGTCCCTCCTGCCACAGCTTACCTTATCAGTACGAGTCTGAAAAAAATGATTCTACTTAGCTGCTTGTTTGGGATTCTCACTTCAGCATTGGGTTATTACCTAGCATTTTGGATAGACGGATCTATAGCAGGAGCCATGGCCACTGTGTCAGGTTTGATATTTGGTGTGGTCTTTATTTTTGTTCAAATACAGAGGAGAATTAGGGTTAAAAGACACCTTATGAATGACACACCCGCTATGCTCAACTGAAGCGGAACGCCCAAAGCTTTCTTGAAACTTCTACTTCTAATAAAATAATAAAACGCCAAAATTTAATATAAATCAATCGAACTTGAGGCCTTCAAACCCCGTTACCTTCACGAACCGATATTTAATCCAAAACCAAAATAACTTAAAACTATGGCATCATTAAGATTAGGAGATGTAGCTCCAAACTTTACAGCACAAACGACCGAAGGTGAAATTGATTTTCACAAATGGCTTGGAGATAGCTGGGGAATATTATTTTCGCACCCTGCGGATTACACCCCTGTGTGTACAACCGAGCTAGGCACTGTAGCAAAATATACTGAGCAATTTAATAAGCGAAACGTAAAAGTAGCAGCACTAAGCGTGGACGGCCTAGAGTCACACAAAGGATGGATAAAAGATATCAATGAAACACAAGGCACTACGGTGAACTTCCCTATCATCGCTGATGAGGATAAAAAAGTGGCAAACCTTTACGATATGATCCACCCGAATGCAAGCGACAAGCTTACTGTGAGATCTGTATTTATCATCGCGCCAGACAAAAAAGTAAAGCTAATGATCACGTACCCTGCTTCAACAGGAAGAAATTTCAATGAGCTCCTTCGTGTGATTGATTCTCTTCAATTAACAGCATATCACAAAGTAGCTACGCCTGCCAACTGGCAAGATGGTGATGATTGTGTGATTGTTCCCGCTGTAGCCAATGAGGATATACCTAAACTTTTCCCTAAAGGTCACAAGGAAGTAAAACCTTATTTGAGAATGACTCCACAGCCGAATAAGTAAAATCCGTTTACAAAACAATAAACAACAAGGCGGCCATCTCATCATTTTTTTGAGATGGCCGCTTTGTTTCTTCCAGAAAAAATACTCTAGTTTAAAAGGCGCTAATCACAAGGGATAGTGATCGTAAAGGCAGTTCCTACGCCCAGTTGGCTGGAAACTTCTATTCTTCCTTTATGATTTTGAATGATGGACTGAGTAGATGTTAAGCCCAAACCAAAGCCTCCCTTCTTTTGCGTAAAAAAAGGATCAAACAGGCTTTTAATAGATTGTGGATCTATTCCACATCCATTGTCCTTTATCTCTACTTCAATAAAATTACCGTTCAATTTAGTAGTTACATAAAGCTCCCCTACCTGATCATCTACCGCTTCTACTGCATTGACTAATATATTTAAAAACGCAGTTTTCAATTGCTGGAGATCTACACTAACAACAGGGATTGTTTCATCGTAGTACTCCTTTAAGGACAATTTTCTCAAGATAATCCTGTCCTTTATTCTGCAAATGGTCTCTTTCAGCAAGTCATTGATATTATAAGGTGCTTTTTTCAGAGTCTGGATTTTAGACGAGTCCATCAACTCAGAAATCAAATGATCGATTCGTTTTGAATTGCGCTCCATTATTCCCAAAAACAACTCAGTGTCATCAGTATGATCAACTGCGTCTCTCAGCTGCTCCATAGCCAGACTTAAGTTGGTCAAAGGATTTCGTATCTCATGAGCGATACTTCGTGCCAATTTTCCCGTGAGAGAAAGTCTTTCAGCTAAAAGCAGCTCTTTCTCTGCAATTTTCTTTAAGGTCACATCCTTTATGATCCCTTGATAACCAATCACTTTACTCGCAGCATCCACCCTCGCCACAGAGGATACTTGACAAGTAATATTCTCCCTATTTTTACCAAAAAGCTCAATCTCGAAATCCACAATTTGTGATTCCTTCACCAACTGTTTTTGAAACTCTTCAAATTCGTTACAATCATTGCAAAGATCAAACATATTCATGCCTATCAACTCCTCATAAGAGTAGCATAGCATTTTGAGCATGGCGCAGTTGGCATCTAATATTTTATGATCACCGTCGGATATAAAAATCGAATCTATAGAGCGCTCAAAAAGCTGCTTAAATTTGGCCTCACTCTGACTGATCTTTTGTAGGTTCTCCGCATTTTTCAGGGCGTACCTGATGCTTCGCTCCATGATCACGGAGGTAATCTCATCTTTCACAAGATAATCTACCGCTCCCTCTTCCATGGCCTGATTGTCTATTTGCTGATCCCCCTTTCCTGTAAGGATAATCAAAGGAGTGAGCACTCCTTTGTCAAGAGCAGATTTTATTAAAGCTATTCCAGTCTCTTTGCCCAATCGGTAATCTATAAATGCGATATCATATTTTCCTGTAAGCAAAGCTTTCTCAGCTTCATCATAATCACCTACCCAGGTAATTATCGCCTCTAAAGTCACAATATTTTCAATTGTTTCTTTTGTCAGGATGTAATCATCTTCATCATCGTCTACCAACAATAGATTTATTCGCGCCATAATACGCAATCAAAGGTGTTTTTCTGTTCTACTTATTCACTAATTCTTGTCATTGTCTGGCAAGACTACTATACCAAACCAATATCTTCCAATTTGCTTGGTAACATTGAGCAAACCTTCAAATGTCACGGGCTTGGTAATGAAAGAAGATACCCCACCATCATAACTGGAAATAACATCCTCGTCAGACTTGCTAGTGGTCAATACCACTATGGGGATTCGCTTCAACTCAGGATCATTCTTGATCTCCGTGAGCGCTGTGCGTCCATCCATTTTAGGCATATTTAAGTCTAGAAGAATCAACCCCGGCTTAGGAGCATTATCTGCGTTGTATTTCCCTCTATGCTTCAAATAGTCCATCAGTTCCTGACCATCACTCACAATCTGGAGAGTATTGGCCATCTTATTTTCTTCAAAAGCTTCTCTGGCCATGAGTTGATCATCTGGATCATCATCTGCCATAAGGATTGTAATCGGTTTCAATTTTTATGTCTATTATAATTATGCTGGCAAAAATACAGTGAAAATTGCACCTTTGCCAACTTCTCCGTCAGCTTCTATTCTCCCTCCATGCCTGGTTAGAATTTTTTCACATAAAGCTAGTCCTATGCCCGTTCCGTGGTATTCTGTTCTTCCGTGCAGCCTTTCAAACACCTGAAAAATTTGCTTATTGTATTGATTATCAAAGCCAATGCCATTATCTTCAAATCGAATTTTCCAAAATACTTCACCCTCCAAAAGTGCTTGTTCTACTCCGCAATTTTTACAGCTAATGTTTATTTCGGGAATCAAATCTTTTTTAGAATATTTTAAAGAGTTGGTCAATAAATTTTGAAATAACTGCTCTATTTGAGATTCATCTCCAATGATGGTGGGTAATGTTGACCTGTGGATGACGGCCTGTTTTTCTGCTATTTCTAACTCAAGCACTTCTAAAACTTTATCTAAACATCTATTGAGGTTTACTTCATCTTTGGGAGATTCTTTTCTGGAAATCCTTGAAAACTTCAACAAATCGTTGATTAGTACCTGCATGCGTTCAGCGGCCGAACCCATTCTGAGAATATAATCTTTGGCTCTTTCATCCAACGCTTCACTATACCGATCAGCCAGACGATCGCCAAAGGTACGTATCTTTCTTAGTGGCTCTTGCAAGTCGTGAGAGGCCACATAGGCAAATCGCTCAAGCTCCTGATTGGCAGACTCCAACTCTTGTTTCTGCATTTCCAATTGTCTTTCAGATATCTTGCTCTCTGTGACATCCGCAAATGTGACAACAAACCCATCACCATTGGCTACAGCAGTAGTATCAAACCATGTCTCAAATTCATCCTGCTCGTAATAAAACACTGTTTGAAATGTCTTACCAGATTCAACTACATCTACATAAGCATCAAAGAGTCCAGCTTCCTTATTGCCCGGAGTGATGGTGAGCAGCGTACTATTCAGTTGCTCTTCTTCGGACACTTCCATGATTTCTACCGCCCTTTTATTTACAATAGTGGCTTTAAAATCGATGATTTCATTTTGTGCATTTCGAATAGAATCAAAAGCCTGAATGCCATTTGTTGAAGAATTTATAACGCTTTTAAGTACACTTTGAAGTCTTTCTTTCTTCTCGATTTCTTCACCTAGCTCCTTGACCTTCTTTAAGAATGCTTTACTCGCACGGTCATTTTTATCCAATAAGGAAAAGGTGTTAATAAATAAATAAGATATGAGAATCAGTGCGACAAAGGCTAAAAAAACAAGTTTGACGGGTGCTAGCTGAGCAGATTTTGCTCTTTTTTGGGATCTACCCTTCAGCAAATCGGATTCAATCTGAATCATTTCGTTACGCATCAATCCAATGGAATCAATGGTACGACTTTCAGCTGAAAGTTCTGGCGCTAGCTCAACCAACTCGTAATTTTTCCCATTGACATGGTTCAAAAGGTCAATACACTGTACAAAGTGATTATCCACCTTTTTCTTTAATTGGGCAAGGTTCGCACCTTGATTTGGGTTGTCAGCAACTAGACTATCTATCAGTTTATATTTTTCTTCAATTTCAATCCTGGCATCATTAAAATTGTCTGAATTAATTTCTGCCTGTTTAACAGCCAAATTCCTTAAATTCATAGAAAGAGTTTTCGACACGGACACCATGGCCATTACCTCGCTTTTCACCCGCTCGCTATGCTCCACCCACAGAGCATCTTTATCATACTCTTTGAAACTAATGTAGGCATAGTAGGTGACCAGAAAGAGAATGAAAATAGACGAAAAGAAAGCAATCTTGTTAAAGGTTTTACTCATTGGTTAGAGACTAAAAGATGTTTGTAGCACCACGAAAGGATTGGCGATGTTACGCAAGATATCAACTAGGGATTCAAAATTTGTGCTGAAAGTTTAGATAATTGGAAAAAACAGAGTGTATTACCCAATTTCATTTAACTGAGCTTTCTTACCTACCATCTCCATAACTTTCTTAATTAACAACACAGAGGCATTTTTTAATATTCAAATGGACGAATTAAGGTTCTCTACTGAAAGAACCTTAATTAATTACTCTACATGCGATAACGCTTCCACCATTCCTTTTTATTTTGCCGTGCAAATTTCATCTTTCTATCCATGCCCACCATTCTTTCTCTTACCAATGGCCAAATCAAATTTCGAGCTAAGACCATTTTTGAGAACATAAACTTCCAATGGGAAGCGGGGCAGCATTGGGCGATCGTGGGCTCAAACGGCAGTGGAAAAAGCGCCTTGCTTCAAACACTCGCAGGTAAGTTTATAGTAGCAGACGGAAGCCTGTCACATCCGTTTGCCGATGCTTTCCGCGAAGAAGAAAAAAAAGTGAACGAGTTTTTCACCTACCATGACTTGATCCAGCTCGTAGATGTACGTCATGCTTTCAAAAACAAGTCAAATACAAAAGACTTCTACTACCAACAGCGATACAATGTAAGTGACGCTGACAACACACTCAACGTATCGGAATATCTACAGGAGCAATACACCCAATGTGCAAGGCATCAACACTGGACGTTGGATCGCGTAAAATCTATTTTTGGTCTGGAAAAACTGTGGGATAAATCGCTGCTCAAACTCAGCAACGGTGAGAGCAAACGCCTACGGTTGGCTTCTGTACTCCTCAAAAATCCTGTGATATTGATGCTGGACAATTTATACACGGGCCTAGACTCAGAAACCAGAATAAGTTTCAACAACATTCTTACAGAAATTGCTAAAAACGGAACAGCTATAATAGTAGTCACTACCCCATATGAAGTACCAGATGTGGTTACAAACGTTTTGGTAATGGATGAATGTAAGTGTCTTCACAACTTGCCAAAAAGTGATTTTGATCCTGACAACCATTGTCCCGACAAAACTCCCAAAGTCGATTTTGAGGTGTTACAAACATTGCTTTCAAAGCCGATCCCTCCATTCGAATCTATCGTAGATTTAAAAAATGCGACTATACGCTATGGAGACACGGTGGTATTGGAAAATATCTCGTGGAAAATATGCGCGGGTGAACGTTGGACACTAACGGGAATCAACGGCTCAGGTAAATCCACCCTGATCAGCTTATTGAATGGAGATCATCCTCAAGCTTATGCCTGTGACCTGACCCTTTTCGATAAAAAACGGGGAAGTAGAGAAAGTATCTGGGAAATAAAGCGACATATCGGGTTTATGTCTCCTGAGTTCTATCAGTTTTTTCCTTCCTTCTACACCTGCAAAGAAATTGTAATTTCTGGCTTTTATGAAGCCTTGGGTACGCGAAAGACTGGAACTGAAGAAGAACAGCGAATCGCTAAGCACTGGCTCGATTTGATGAACCTTACGGATGTGCAAAACATCGTTCTCAGTGAGCTTTCAGCAAGCCAGCAGCGTGCTTGTCTTTTAGCAAGAGCACTGGTAAAAGTGCCAACCTTGTTGATTCTAGACGAGCCTTGTCAAGGATTGGATCACCAACATCAGGAACAGTTTAGACAGATCATTGACACCATTTTTGCGCATACCAAAATGACGCTCATTTACGTCACGCACTATCAAGAAGAACTACCTACGTGCATTAATAAAACGAAGAGATTAGGGTGATTTTTTCAGTCTCATTGCTCTAACTCGGCATTATTAATTGATATCAAAAATAAAACTATAATTACTTTACACCTCAAACTCCTCTTCCATCGTCCAGCATTCCGGACATTCCTTTTTCCACCCAAAGGCAAAAAACTTGGTTGGCTGAATATTGCAAGTGAGTGGCAATCCCTTTGTTGGATACAAGGTAAACTTCGTATTTGTCCGTTGAATAAAATCATCCATTGATGAACCAAGTGCTAGGAAGGTGCCATTTGGATTGTTTTCAAACCATGCCGGAATGATGATTTTGGCTAGCATACCGCAAATCAAAATCACAATTGCACCATCGGGGAATTTCCGATCTTTTAGTTCGTCGTAAAGCAAATAAGAGTTCTTGAATGGGACGATGATCAGGTTCTCTTGCTTAATCTCAACACCCAGCTTTTCAAAGACATCCAACTTTTGGTGCTCGTTTTTCACAAAGAAGCACTCCCTATCCTTCATGTGGTTGATGATATTGGGGAAAAAGCGAATATTATGATGCAGCGTCATTGCTGGCACCACGCCTGTATGCCCCGCTACAATACCGTCGGCCAACGCTCGCAACTTTGGATGGCTCGTGCTACATGGTATCCCTACGTGATAGCGCTCTTTTTCTAGTTTCAAAGCATCCGTCAAGTCGCTCACCCAGCGCTTTATTATACTTCTGCTGTCGGCGACCAAACCATGTCTCTGCATGGTTTTCATTGATATATTTTTTGATAAAAGTCATTTCCCCATCATTGAAGTGGGCAAAAGTGAAGCCTTCTTTTCGTTCCAAATGGCCTAAAAACTTCTGAATGACACGATCCCATTCAGGATTGGCATTGGCCGAATATCTAAAAATTCTGAATGTTCTCGTCTCGCCTCTATTGATCAGCCATGCGGCAAAAAATGAAAAAACTGACCGCACATAAGCCCAAAATGAAGCAAACCAAATGCCCAGACCTTTGCCCCCTTTCGGCTGATTTTGCAATCGCAAATCAACACGATCTAAACCTTCCGAATCCCCTCTCGCAATCCATACGGATGGAGTCGATTTCTGTCTATTGTTAAATGAAAAGGATCGGCGTTTCGAGAACTTGATATCCCAAAGTTGGTCTTGCAATTGAAGTTTATCTTTTCGATCAAAAGCCTCCGTTTCCAATCGACTAAAAAGATCAGCATGCATCCAAGACAGTAGCGGCCATTTGTAAGCACCACGCCTTCCATCTACATTGCCAAAGAGATCCTGATTGCGATCAAGTTTCAGTCGCAAATCCGTTTTCACTGCCTTTAGCAGGTAATCCACATAATAGCGTGTGAGCAAATCATGCCAAGAAAAATGAGCAGGATACTCAGACTGAATGCTAGCGATTAACTCCTTGATTTTACCAGCCTTCCCGATAAATGCATTAGAATCGAGGTAATGGTAAATGGTCTTTTCGCGCGGATAATATTTCCAGAAATAATACCGAAGCACATCATCGTCATAATGAAATGCCGCGCTGGCCGAAAACAGAATATCACAATCCAGCACATCAAACTCCCCCACATAGCCTTCGACCTGACCTTTGAGTAAGGTATATTCAGCATTGACGATCAATACAGGTTCATCAGGTTCGCCATCCTCCAAAAAAGCCAGTACTTGATCAAAAGCACTTTGTCCCGTTTGGGCATCCAAGGAAATTAGACTTACATCAGGTAGCTCTATTTGCGCTCGATCAATCGCCTGCTGCGATCCAAATGCTCCAATTTTCAATGTCATTGCTCGTTCTGTTTAGAAACCTGCATAAATATATTGTGGTATTCCTGCACCATGCGCTCCCAAGAGAAGCTATGCGTCAAGGTGTTCTCCTGATATTGCTTTGATAAAGCTTTCAGCACCTCGTCACCTTCCAAACAGTTCCTGTATTTTATCCACCCAAATCGACGCATTCTCAGAAGGTAGCAATATGCCATTCACACCATTTTCTATCGCCGTGGTGATCCCTTCTATACCTGCCCCTACTAGCAGCGTTCCGTTCGATGCAGCCTCTAAAGCCACCAATCCAAACCCTTCAAAGTCCCCCTCCACTTTCACATTGGGCATCACAGATAAATCTGCCAACTGGATAAGTGCTGTGAGTTCGGCATTAGACAAGTTGCTAATGCGTTTCACGCGTGATGCAAGTTTCAACTCTTCAATGGCACGCTCTATTTCTATTTCGTCCACTGCCAATCCTGCAAAAAGCACGATCTTATCGAAGAGGGATTTTGGCAGCCAATTTTTCAGTCGCTTCAGTGGAACCGTATTCGTTTTTGGCCCAATGATCAAATAACAAACATCATCTGGAAGTTTGGTCATCACCTGTCGGATAAACCAAGAAAATCCTTTTCGGCGAACTCCTCGTCCTATGGAAATGATGATTTTCTTTCCTTTTGGGTCAAAACCAAAATCGTTTTTAAGCTTGTCTAATAATGACATTTGGATCACGCTTGGTGAACGGCTGGTGGTTCATAACCATTTTGCACCATAAATACTTTTTCGGCAGGAACTGCCGCTTTGGATACATTCCTCTTTCGTGGCTTTGCTCACTGCAATAATGGCGTGATATCTACTCAGTGTGTTCTTTACCCAGTTCTGATAAAACTTCATCGGAAACACCACATCCAAACCGTGTATAGTGGCTACCATGGGTACTTTTGTGCTATTTCATCAAGCGTGTGAGCACAAAAGCCATCAACCCGTCATTCACATAAATCATGGAAATGGCTGGATGATTCCTAAGTATCTTTTTCGCTCGCCCCACCACAGTCAAGAAAAACCACAGTTTAGAAATGCCAGCCGTTTGAATCAATCGATGGATTTTCACTTTGCCCTCCAAGTCCTTCTACCAGCTCATAGCAATGCTTCTGCATCCCTCCGATGCTCGGTGGAAATTTGTGTGAGATGACGAGAATTTCTTTTAGCGAATGCGACAAAACTATCCTTTGATAAATGAAAACTGAGAGGCAAAATCGTGTAAACCACGATGTACTTTGCCTGGAAAATGAAAAATATAAGGGTGCGACCCTGTCAAATTGTTGGTCAGCTGATCGCCCTCCACAGTAAAGGTGCTTTCATCTGCATGTTTACCATAGATGGTGAAAAAATCATGATTATAGTCCAAGCGCAATATCCTCGGGGTGCTTCACATAATGCATGTGCAACCATGGCTGATCGCTGTACATCGTTTTGTTGATATTGAAGATTTTGAATAATCGAAGGATATGTCCAGCATAGCCGATAAACCCTCCAGAATTGAGGTAGCGATACGGTTTGTACACGCTTTGGCTTTTAGGATACTGCCACAGGATGAGCCTGTTGAGTGCGGCCATTTTCACGGATGTGAGCCGAAAATAAAAATTATCCTCTGCGGTGAGAATAAATGGCTGGTTTCTGGCTTTGAAATCAGCTTCTAAAGTATCGGCAGGTTTCACGAAAAAACTATCGTACGCATCCGTAAAGCACACCACCTCCATAGGATCAAGCCGCTCAAGGTACTGACTGAGATAGACGATCTTGGTACCATTGCCCAGATAGGGTCTCCCCAAGCCTATCACGTCCATGTCAATGCCGAAATGATCGCAAGAGTCTAGCAGATATCGAAGTTCAGGTTTTCGTGCCGAGGCTACAGTTACAAATTTCATTAAGGATTTTCCGTCAGTCAATTTTAAAGGCGCAAATATCTGTTAATCCAAACGCATAGACAACTTAACTATTAGTGTTAATTTAGCACAATGATTCAGGTCGGCTGGCCGAGTTTATGCAGAATCAAAGGACAATCAGGTGAGTAAAAAGGAGAAAATCCGCATTGCTTTTTTTGCGGACATATTGGAGGAGCATTTTGATGGTGTTACGCACACGCTTTATCAGATCGTGAAGCATGCGCCGAAAGAGCACTTCGACTTTGTGTTCGTAACTCCTCATCCACCTAAAAAAGACAGCAAATTTCCTTTTAAGATCATCATAAGTCCAGGTGTGACTTGGCCTTTTTATAAGCAATACGTTTTTGCCTTACCTTTTCTGCGAAAGTCAATTGAGAAAAAACTAGAGCGTTTCGATCCACATATCATTCATTTCACCACGCCATCATTGCTCGGCTTGTATGCTCTGAAGTATGGTAGAGCGCATAATATACCAGTAATCACTACTTATCATTCTCATTTTCCTGCCTATATCCAATATTACTTTAGGTATGTGCCGATGGCTTATGAGATTATTTTTCCTTTGCTAAAAAAGAAACTTTGGCTATATCCAAAATGTGACCTAACGCTGGCGCCTTCGAAGGAAATGAAGGCATTTCTGATGGACAATGATGTGAAGGAAGATAAAATTAGACTATGGAAACGCGGAGTAGATCGAAGCAAATTCAATCCCGAATTTCGCGATCCAGATTGGAAAGCTAAAAATGGCATCACAGAAGAAAAGACCATCCTTTTCGTAAGCCGACTGGTGAAAGAAAAAGAAATCTATACACTTGCTAAGACCTACGAGCTCTTTCAAGAGCGTAATAAAAACGTGCGCTTCGTGGTAGTCGGTGAAGGCCCAGGTGGTGA
>CAWKCO010000011.1:632500-864218 GCA_963848175.1 uncultured Cytophagales bacterium | reverse complement strand
TGAATCGCTATTTCGGTCAGACCGTGCCACCCGTTTCAGTGTAAGTGTGCCACTTTAAGAGTCCTGTAATTTTAGTAAAAATTATTGTTTGATCATTCCTTTTCTTAATGATTCTCCGGAGAGATTTATCCTGTGCGAAGAGTTGACTAACCGGTCTAAGATCGCATCTGCTATAGTGCTTTCACCTATGATGTCGTACCATGCCGATACTGGTATCTGAGAAGAGATTATTGTTGATGATTTGGTATGTCGCTCATCTATAATATCCATGAGTACCTCTCTAGATGTGTTATCCATGGATTGAAGACCAAAATCATCAAGGAGTAACAGTTTTGCCGAAGAGATCTTTTTAAGCTCCTTGATATAGGTACCGTCTACTTTGGCTAATTTCATTTTGTTAAAGAGCCTTGCTGTGACATGATAAATGGCACTATAGCCCCGCAAACAGGCTTGTCTGCCAATAGCTTCACTCAAGTAGCTCTTTCCTACACCAGAAGACCCAGTGATGATAAGGTTCTCTTTTTGTTCGATAAACTGTAGGGTGATCAGCCGACCGAACATATTTTTATCCAAGTTTCTGTTCTCTGAGAAGATGATATCTTCTACACTAGCCTGCTGCTTAAAACTGGCTTTTTGCATCAAGCGAGCTGTTTTCTTGTTTTCTCGGTCTTCCCACTCACAGTCTGTGAGTAAAGTTAGGTACTCGTCGATGGTGTACTTACTGCACAGGTTATTGGCCAAGTTTTGACGGTGCATATTCGCCATGGCACTTAGCCTCATACTGGTTAATTTTTCAATAGTTTGATTATTCATGTCTGTAATTGTTTAATGATAATTGTTTGCCCCTCTGATGTTTTCATGGTCAGGGATATGTGATGTCTCATTTTGTGACTTCTCAATATCATGATCATCCATATTGTTTTTGAGGATGTTTTTGATCATTTGATAGCTATATGCATCATAGTAAACCGCCCGCAGACAGGCTTTGTCTACACGCTGATTTCCGTAGGTTTTGGCTAGTTGCAAGATGCCGTTGGCGCGCTTATAATTGATTTCAGGGTAATCTGCTCGTTGGAAAAGTCCAGTCATAAAGAGTTCGACATTGATACCCACTTTGCGGGCCTGATTGGTGAAGAATTGGGGACTCCAATCATTGTAAAACTGGTGTGTGCTGCTTAAATGCTCTTTATTGGTGATATAACTGCCTTGTCTTTTGATGCGCTCATGAAAGGCGATACGCTCATGTTTGTGGTAGATTTCCACGTGCTTAGCACTGAATTGAATTTGCGTCTGACTGCCGATAAATCGATAAGGGACACTATAATAGGTTTTGTCTGCTGATAGATATACATATCCCATCTTTTGAACTTTGGCTTGGGCGTAATCCTTTGTCTGATAAATAGTTGGTGCTAGTGGCTTGAGCAAGGGTTTTTCAAAGGTTTGGAACAGCTCTCTTCTTGACGACTCCTTCCTTTGGAACAAAACATCATTGTATGATTCCAGATGCTTTTTGATCTCTGCATTAAGCGCTTGTAAGGAGAAGAACTGCATATTGCGCATCGGATAATATATCCGCTGATAAGTCAGGTGAACTGCGTTTTCAACCAATGCTTTGTCCTGTGGGGCATAGCTGCGTGTAGGGTTGATGGCACAACTATAGTGCAGCGCAAAGTCTTTGAAGGTCTTGTTGATCACTGCCTCGTATTTGCTAGCCCGGGTGACGGCAGCCTTGAGGTTATCTGAGACGATGGCTTGAGGGACACCTCCAAAATAAGCAAGCGCATTGTTTAGGCATGAGATGAAGTCTTCTCGTTTTTGACTGAAACAGGCCTCTACGTAGGTATATTGGCTGAAAGGCAAGGTGGCTACAAATACTTCCATCTGAATCACCTCACCAGAAGTGGGGTCTATCACCTCCAGTTTTTTACCAGCAAAATCCACGTAGAGCTCTTTAGCGGGCTGGTGATCCAGCTTCATCGAGCCTTTGGGCTGTTTGTATTTGCGCTGATAATGAGTGGTAAACTGGGTATACCCGTATGGATTTTCATTCTGCTCTGCATAGAGCAGGTAATGGTAGAGCAGCGTAAACCCTGGGTGATTACGATGTGCATGCATCGTTTCAAAAAACGACATGAGAGCCGAAAAACGCTCGTTATTGATGGTCGTTTTAGAAGATACCAACTCTTCAAGATCAGCTTGACTCAACGCTTGGAGTTCCTCCATCGATAAGTCCGACGACTGAAAAGAACGGATATACTCATTGATAGTGTTTCTGTGTAGGCCGAGGGTGCGACTAATCTGACGGTTACTCGTACCGTCAAGATGTAAGTTGATAATTTGCTTCAAGTCCATTATATCCAGTTTGTTCGCCATCGTTTTTAATGGCGATGTTAACAGTATAAGAACTCTTAAAGTGGTGGAGCCATGCTGGCACAAATCGAAATGATATCAGACTTGACATAGCCAAATAAATGGCACAAATCGAACCGAAATCAATTCATCCAGAGTGGCACATTTTGAAGTGAAACCACTGGCACACAAAAACTGAAATGAGTGGCATATTTCGAAGTGTAATATCCAATGAAAAGAGATCTTTAGTATTCTTAAAAGGAAGCCAATAATGAAAGTATTACTTGACATTAAGGACAACAAGGCGCTACATATTCTAGAAGTACTGAAAAGTCTGCCTTATGTGAAAACAAAGCAAATATCGGGAGAAAAAGCTTTGTTGCTCGAAGAGATAAGTGATGCTGCGGAAGAAATAAAACTTATTCTCGAAGGAAAACGCGAAGCTAGAAACGCAGAAGATTTTTAATTTAATCCAAGAGTTAAAGAATACTGAACCTGCTACATTTGACTGGACAGTAAGTTAAGCTCGTAAAGCTAAATTTACTATCTATGAAAAGAGAAAGAAGATCCTTTGATAAGGAATTTAAAATGATGGCAGTTAATCTCTGTTTAACAGGAAAACCGTCTAAAGAGGTTGCAGAAGAACTAGGTGTCAGAACCGAACTGATCAGACGGTGGAAAAGGGAATACGAAGAGACAAAAGAAGGTAGCTTTTCGGGGCATGGAAATGCAAATCTTACCGATGTGCAAAGAGAAAACTTGCAGTTAAAGAAAGAGCTAAGAGAAGCTCAATTGGAGCGTGATATTCTAAAAAAGGCTGTAGGCATCTTCTCCAGGGGAGACACCAAATCTACAAATTCATAATGGATTATCACTTAGAATTTGGTGTTGAGAGGATGTGCAAAGTCTTGACCGTAAGCAGAAGTGGATATTATGATTTTCAAAGGAGAAAGCCTTCTGCAAGGTTGATTGAGAATAAGAAAATTGCAGAGCAAATCAAGAGGGTGTATAAAGAAAGTAAAAATCGATATGGTAGCCCTAAGATAACCGATAGTCTAGTGTCAAATGGTTGGAAAGTATCTCGTCAACGTGTTGCTAGAATTATGCGCTGTAATGGTATTAGAAGCATCGTAAGTAAGAAGTTTCGAGTGAACACCACAGATTCTTCACACAACTTTCCTATTGCAGAGAATCACTTGAATAGAAATTTCACTGCTAGAAGACCAGCAGAAAAATGGGTTTCTGATATAACTTATATACATACTGAACAGGGGTGGCTTTATCTAACTATCATTATGGATTTATTCGACAGAAAGATTGTAGGATGGGCACTAAGCACAGATATGACCACAGAAGCAACTGTACTGGCTGCATGGAGAATGGCCGTTCTCAATAGACCGATCACACAACTACTAATTTTTCACTCAGACAGAGGCGTACAATTTGCTTCTCATGCTTTCAGAGTCGAACTCAAAAAACACCCCGTTTTACAATCTATGAGTAGGAAAGGGAATTGTTGGGATAATGCAGTAGCAGAGAATTACTTTAAAATACTGAAATCAGAAATGGTCAATCACAGCAAGTATATCAGTATTCTTCAAGCCAAAACAGAGGTTTTTGAGTTTATCGAAATATGGTATAATCGACAAAGAAAACACTCGTATCTAGGATATAAAACCCCAAACGAATACAGTAAAATCAATTATTCAAAATGCGCTTAATATATTGTCCAGTTTTTTGTAGCAATTCCAATTTGGATCGGACTTACAAGTAGAATGTGTCAGGCGGCATCTTGCCAAGGCGTTTTATAGGGTTTGGCTCATGCGATGGAATCTGCCCAAATCAATATAGGTGTAAAATATGGTAAGGCTCTGTTTCCTGTCTGCTCCCATCTCAGTTATATGGTGAGTTCTCTTGAATTTAGTGTAGCGAAAATTTTGAGATTCATGCATTAAGTGTGAGACCAGGATTCACCTTAATAAGTTTGATATGGGGGGAGTTGCTATAATCAGTTTCTTCAGGAAACAACTCAGCGGTATTGCCTAACAAGATAATCTTCTAACCTTTTTGCTTATTAAAACTTACTCCCGATTTTCAGCAAAGCATATAATGTTTTTTAAACCCACTCTTCAGGTGTTTAGCTGGCTAAATAATCCATTCAACGATGATTTGACCTATAAATCATCAAACTCAGGAGAAATTAATTTCACCTCCTGAGTAATACATCACTTTTGATTTTTAAGATTCAACAAGTTGCTCTTTAGGCTGAATTACCATTGTGTTGTGGAGTTTCACCCTTTTTACAAAATGAACTCCCAGTTTAAAGTGACAATTAATAACCCATATTGAATGAAGAATCTCTTAATAGTGATCTTGACTCTTACTCCAATATTCTTAATGGCTACTTCCGGGGCTCCTCCAAAAACACCCATTGATGGAGGACTTTCTCTTCTGCTAGCAGCTGGAGGTGCCTATGGACTTAAAAAGGTCATCAAAAGCAAAAAGAAATAAGTGTTATTGCCTAACCAGCGATAGAAAGGAGGGTCATGAGCATCGGTCTCATGGCTGCTTTTTTCCTTTTTCTGATGAAAATTAAAACCCAATGAAGAAATACAACAGCTATTTGATCAGACTGGTTTCAGTCTGTTTTGTACTCGTTTTGAGTGCGGTTTATGTTCCAGCTCAAGCGCAGTGGCTCAATGCCAATCCTGGTAGTGGAGGGCAATTGCAACATCTTGTTTGCGATCCCAATATAGATGGTAAAATGTTCCTCTGTAGTGATGTGGAAGGCTACTATGTCAGCTATGACTATGGTGGGCATTGGGAAAGCTATAGCTTTCAATCGCCTTTCAACAATATTTTTAATATCGCAGTAGCACCTACCGACTCAAAAAAGTTGTTGATGGGGTCTACTTACGGTTTGGCCACTAGTAACGACGGTGGAGAAAATTGGACAGTGGTTTCCAGTTTCATAGGTACACCTGTTTCAGCCATGGCCATAGACCCACAGGATGAAAATAAAATGTACATTGCTCCAAGTTGGTTAGAGGACAAGGTGCGACATTTTGCCGAATCGGGAAGTAGGGATATGTACTACTCAACTGACGGTGGAGGGACTTGGAAAAAATCCACTTATGTTTCTGGCTCTGCCGATAGAAATGTTTTGACTATTACTATTCATCCTCAGAATGGGGATGTTTTACTTGGTGGGCTAAGTGGTGTTTATCAATCTACCAACGGAGCAGTTTCATGGAGTCCGATTGCTGCACCTAGCAATACGCTTCGTTGTTTTGGTTCGGAGATTTCTCCTGACGGAAATTGGATTTATGCCATCTACGAGCGATCAGACAATAACTCTGGACTTTATGTTCGTGCTTATGACAACGGTACTTGGCAGGAGCTAGATGCCAACGGCGTATTGCAGGATAGAGACCAGCTACATTGGAGACCAGTCATTGATCCTTCATCTACAGCGACAGAACATCATTTAATGATAGGGACGCTTTTGAGAGGAGGAAATGGAACTTCCAATGCTTTGCTAGAAGCGGATGTGACCATCAGTGGAACTACGTTTGACGTTGAAGTTTCAGAAGCTTTTAAGTACACTGGCTCAGAGCAAATGGTGGAAGTAGGCTGGAATAAATACCAAGGCGTTTCACGTACCTATGCCTATTATCCTAAATCATGGACGGACTACAGCTACGAGCGCGGGGCTTTGGTGATGAGTCAGCAAACGGCCTATGTAGGAGACCTGACAGATATAGAATCTTGGAAAAGTGTCAGTTCGTACGAAGCAAAAAAGCTTGCGGGACAGCCTTTCTATAGAACCACAGGTACGGCTTCTACCTTCAACTGGGACATGGCGGGTCACCAAAACTATGTGGTGCAAACACTTGCGGATAATGGATTTTTAGAAAGTTTTGATGGAGGTTTTTCGTGGAACCAGCCAAACACTGTGCAAAGCGGAAACTGGAATGGTGATGCTGCGGAGACGGTGGTGAAAGTTGGAAAGAAGACCTTGGTGCTATTGGGTACGGCCAATGGATTTGGAGGAGCGGTTACAGATTGGAATGGAAGACTTTTGTACAAAGAGTTGACAGACCTAAATGGGCCAACAGATCTTTGGAAGACACTGATAGACGGAAAGTCAAGCAATAAAAAGGGATTGGTAAACAATACAAGGGTTATCAATATTTCCAGTGACCCTCAAGTGCCAGAGCGTGTGTATATCGCGACGATTGGCGGTTCTTACGTGACAGATGATATTTATGAATTGGTAGCGGGCAATAGCGCCCACAATTTTCGCAAGATCACTTATGGTGATACAGATGTGCCTGCGCGCAAGATCATGCCCGACCCGAACAATCCCGACCGTGTTTTTCTTAGATGTACAAATGGTACATTTCGTGGTGCGCGTCAAGCCAATGGTTCTTACGTGTGGACAGAAGTATTTTATAATGGTAGTGACGATGGGCTTAAAAGCAACTGGGGATCTAATGGCGACATGACGGTATGGAGCAATGAGGCGACTACCTATCTCTTATTGACCAAAGGAGATGACTCTTCCACCGATTTTGAATTGCTACTCTCAAGCGATTTTGGTGCGACTTTTACTAAAGTTGTGGACAGGCAAAAAGCACTAACGATTCGCAATCCAGATTTCATTTCTACTTTCAATGCCAAAACTGGCTTTGGGGGACTTTGTGGATCGGGTAATCAATTTTATTTTACCTTCCACGTGCGTCAGCATGGTGAGGAAATCTCCAAAGGAATAGCATTTATAAAAGCTACTATTGGAGCGAGCTTGGACGAAGTGAACCTGCAAGATTGGACAGGAACAGTGGGGGCTAATTTTATTGAATTTCCAGTGGCTCGAAGAGGGAAAATTTGGCAAGACGAAACGGGCAAAAATCACATCTATCTAGCAACTATGGGTGCAGGGATGTGGAAGCGTGCCATTAAAAAGACCGAAGCACCAAATGCTTTTTTCACTACCGACACAACTAAAGTTCAAATACCTGGGAAAATCAACTTTGACGGAAGTCAATCAGCACCTTATCAAGACCGAACCATAGAAGAGTATCATTGGAATTTTGGAGATGGTAGCACGGGCACTGGCGCACAAATAGCTCATGAATATACCACCGAAGGAGCCTACACAGTCACTCTTACAGTGATTGATAGTGAGGGTGATGACGATGAGATAAGTATTAGGGTAGAAGCCGTGAACTTGAACCTTCAGAGTAAAATCATTTCCCCTTTTAAGTCTGGGTTTTCACCTTTGTACGTGCATTTGGATGGGACAACTTCTGTGAACCCAAAAGGAAATATTGCATCATACAGTTGGACTATTGGCGGGGAGGAGGTTGGAAATGAGGCCGATCTGCTGGTGCATCTCATTCAGCCGGGAAAATACACTTATAGCCTTACGGTAACCGATGATCTAGGAAATACGGATACACAGTCTACTACCATTGATGCTGTTGAATTTACGGGTGAGAGTGGCGATTATGTCACCTTGCTTACCGAAGACATGGAAGGGTTTGCTATTCAAGACCCGCAAAACAACGGACAGCAGTGGGGTGGCGTTCCTCGTTTTGGAGTTCTGGCCGATGACAATACCAGTTCCCTGCATTATGCTACAGTTTGGGGAGTTCATGCGAGCTCTGGATATGAGGGAGCTTCAGGGCAGTTCAGTGCTTTTATACAACCCAACGACGAAATTTTTGCCTTGGATTCTATCAATACTTCTGGGTACGACAATGTGAGGCTTTCTTTTGGTATGATGAAAACGTCCATCGTAGAAGATGTCGCTGTGGTGAATCAGGACGATGGCGCAGGCATACGTTTTGAATATGCTGCCAATGATGGGGAGTGGACAGAGGTTTCCCTTGTGGGAAAGTTTACTTACGACAATCAGCAAAATGATATTTGGTATTACATCGAGCTAACCGATGAGTTTCCATCTGTAGAAAACCTTCGATTGCGCTGGACGAGGTTGGGCAGTGCCACACCTTATGACACTTATTGGAGAGTAGATGATATTATGGTTTTAGCGCCGGCTGGTGTTAATATGGGACTTCCTCAAGTGACTCTGAAAAGCGACAAAAGCGAAGCGCTGCGTCAAGAAGAAGTGACCCTCAGTCTTGGTGTGAGCGGTACGGCTTCATTGATCGAATGGGATTTTGGAAAAAATGCTTCCCCAAAGATCGGCTTTGGCGCAGGCCCACACAAAGTGAAATTTTCTAAGTCAGGAAGTGAGACGGTGAAAGTGCGTGTGATCAATCAAGTAGGAGAAGCAAAAGCAGAAAAGGTGATTACCGTGGGAGAAGTGCTTGCACCTATCCAAGGAATCATTATTGCCAGCAAGGATGAAGTTGGGTTAAAACAGGATGTGGTTTTTTATGTGAAACATGAAGGCGAAGGACGTGATTATGTATGGGACTTTGGAGCGGATGCTAGCCCTACTTCGGCCACAGGAAAAGGGCCTCATCTGGTGAGTTACAAAACGGAAGGTTGGCAAAGTGTGAAGCTAGCTGTTGAAAATAACTATGGGTTGAAAAGTGAAATTTCAGCTGATAATATTGTTTTGGTATCTGCCTCAGTGCTTGGTACAGACAAGCAGACTCAACTGATCTTATTTCCTAATCCGGCGGAAGACCTGGTCTTGATCGGCAATGTTCGTTCTGAGAAAACCCAAGTCAAGATTTTTGACCTCACTGGCCAGTTGATTTTGACCCAAATGGTTGAGCCCAGCAAGGGAATAGATATTTCACGCTTTGAGTCGGGCATGTACTTGCTCAGACTTTTTCAAGAAAATGAATTAATCGGTACGCATAAATTGATAAAAAAATGAGTATCTCAATAAAAAGAAATTACTGGATGTTAGTGGCGATCTTATGGATCAGCCAAGGTTTTGTGCAAGCACAGGAGATTACAAATTTTTGGCCAAAATCAACCTTAGAGGCTGGCTTGGTGGTAGTAGAAGGCTCTGGTCTTGCTGGCTGCTTCTGGAGCTTCCATGGGAGGGATTGATGCCACCTATTTTTATAAAGTTTCAGACACAAAAGTGGTTTTTGCTGTGCCGGCAGGAGCTTCAAGTGGGCCTTTTACTTTGCAAGGGGTATCTGTTACTTCGAGCGAGTCTGTGATGGTCAATGATTTGAAGTTGGATACCCTAAACATTCTTCGCTTGAATGATGCCAGTGGCTCTAACGGAACGATAAATTTGGGCACGGAGACAGGCTTTACTTTGCAAAAGGAATCGGGAGATGGTACGATCGACATCATTAGCAGCAACTCAACCAATGAAAACATTTACGCAGGAGGCTCTGGTCCCCAGTACCTGCATATGAATGGAGATACGTCTAGTTTTATCCTCTCGGGAATCGACACAGAAGGATATGGCGATATTGAATTCTCTTTTGGAATGACTCCATGGAAAAACCTGAATACTGACAATACGGTAACGGTAGAATACAGAGATGTAGCCAACAATGGGGCATGGACGCCAATGGTTTTCCCTACTATCAATCAGCAAGCAAATACTTGGTTCTTTGCAACTATGGGTACTCCCACACCTATCCCACAAAGCAGCAACCTACACATTCGCATTTCTATGACGGATGCATTATATCGCATGCGTTTGGATGACTTTAGCATCAGAGGAAGAGAGCTTCCACCAATAGTATCATTCAATACAGCAGAAGTAACCGTGGATGAAACCATCGGTCAAGTAGTATTAGCGGCGACTGCTTCTAAGCCAGTAGCGGAAACGACTACTATTCAATTGACTGTTTCGGGGAGTTTGAGTGGGGCGGAGTATACACTTACGGATGTGGGCGGAACGCAGCAAGTCAATGTGATAACCATCGCGGCAGGAGAAACCACAGGAAGTGCCACCTTAGCAATTGTGAATGATTCGGAGATTGAGGATACCGAAGATTTGAATGTGCAAATGACTCAAGTCACTGCACCAGTAGAAATTGATGCGGCCAAAAATCAGGTGGATATTTATGTCTTCGATGACGACAGCCCACCGACGGTTTATCAGCTTACTTCTTCAGCCGAGCAAACCACAGAAGGAGATGCAGCACTTACGCTTACGGCCAAAGTGACCAAAGCGGTGACTGGAGATCAGATATTGAAGCTAGCAGTAAGTGGAACCAATGTAGACCCGAGTGAATATGCGATTGGTGCGGCTTATGAGCTGACCATTTTGGATGGACAAAATGAAGGGTCGGTGACTTTTCAAACCATAGACGATGATTCCCTTGAGTTGAGCGAAATGGTTGTCGTTTCCATAACAGAGGTGCCTAGTGCGCTTATCCTTGGCGATCCAGTGCCAAGTGTGACGATTGAGGTACTGGACAATGAATTGCCGGGCGTGCAGTTGTCATTGAGCCAGATGATAGGAAGCGAATCGGAGCAAAGTGAAATCACGATTTTTGCGACTACAGAAGTGCCAGTACTCACTCGTCAAACCATCAAACTGAAAATTGATGGTACTGGAATAGATACTGATGACTACTCGATCGTAAGTGGTGAAGGGGTGCCAGATGTGGCGGAGCTGTATATCCCGGAGGGAAAAAGTACGGCATCTGTAGTGCTCACCGTGGCTAGAGATCAAGTGAATGAAGGCAATGAGATTATGAATATCAGCGTGCTAGAAGCTGGCGCGGGTATAGATGCGGCAGATCTTGGCGATGCAGTGAGTGTTAAAGTCTTGGATGAATATTTGGATACATACATTGTAGGTCCTGAGACTTTTGGCTTTCGCGAAAATACAAGTATTGCTGTCTATCAAACGAATGGTTACTTTGACTTTAGCAATGTGTATGACTACACAGGTTCTGCTCGAGTTGGTAAGCGAGCAGGAGCCGATGGCTTTGATAGTTATGTGAATTTTCAAACTGGAGATGAGGACTATTTTCAAATGGGAGGGCTCAACACATCTGGTCAGAGCGATTTGAAATTGAGTTTTATGCTGCGTCCTACCAAGTCTGGAAAAACAGGTACGGATTTTCAAGTGGCCTATAGTCTGGATGGAGAAACATTTACTAACATGACGCTCAACTATCCTCACTCTGGTGAGCAGACTTTTGAGACAAGATATACCGAGGAGTTTTTACCTGAATCTGAAAATCTAACTGTCCGATGGACAAACCTAGACGATGGTTCTGGCACGGGCTGGTGGTTGGACAATGTGGCTGTAATCAAAGACAACCCACGTCCAAAAGTGACCGTGTCGGTGGATACTACTTGGGTAGCTGAAGTTCAACAGAAAGAAATCAAAATTACGGCTACTTTGGTCGAGCCGCTTACTACAGACGAATACGTTTTCCTAGCGCCAATCAGTGGGACGAGTGTAAGTGCAGACGATTATACAATTTCAAGTACGATCATTGAACTTCCTAAAGGAAGCACCTCTGGTTTTGTAACCCTTCAAGTCTTGGATGATGAAGAGGAGGAATATGGCGAGCAACTTGAGATCAAGGTGAAATCTACCAGTTCTGGTTTGGATGATTTTGTGATTCCATCTAAAATCGTGGTGGATGTTTATGACAATGACAAGGTGCGCGTAGATGATTTTTTCTTCAAAGAAACACTCAACAATCCTAACAACATCGAACCAAAATCATGGGGAGATCGTCAGCCGCCAAACTACCTAAATAGAAGCAACAGACCTTGGTCCAATGTTCAGGATCATTATCTGAGACAGCATTTTTGGAATGCCGAAAGTCTTTATATCACAGGAAATGCGATCATCAGTGCGGAATCCTTTTTGGGAGGAATGTCTAGAGAAGAAGGTGGTGATTTCAACTCGGGAGCCGAAAAATATCCAGGAGCCAGTGGTGCGCACTACTTTTTCTTCGATAAAGACGACATGTATGTGACCTTCGGAAATATCAAGTCCTATCAGCAAAATAGCACGATCCAGTTTGGGATGTACAGATTCGAAAACTGGGCATCTGATGGTACTGAGATGAAGGTGGAGATAAGTACGGATGGCGCGCTTACTTGGAAGCAGCTCACTTTTGATAATTTGGCCTCAAAGCCAGGGTGGTTTTTGATTACTATCAAAGAGGATTTGCCTGTTGTGGACAATCTTGCCATTCGCTTTAGAACTGTTGGTCTTCAAGGTAGCAATGTTTACAAAATAGATGATATCAACATTGTGAAAAGAGAAACGGGTATTTCGGGGCTTTCTTCTAATTATGAAAGAAAAGGCGGCACGTTTACGATTAATGGAACAAATTTCTTGAATGTACAGGCAGTACAAATTGGTAACAAGATTTTAACTCCTACCAATTATCAGGTGATCAATAGTACGAGTATCAAGGTCACCGTTCCTAATGATCTGCAAGCTGGTGGGGTAGTGAAAGTGAAAACGGCGTATAATGAAGCCGTAGGGCCAGAGATGGACTTGGATGATCGAGTTTTAGTCAACCTTCAAGTTGACAAAACCACACTTTCAGAGATCGGTGAAGAATCGGCAACCATCACAGCAAAGGGAGAAGAGTCGCTCACAGAAGATGCCATGTTCTTGATATCCATTCTTGGTGACAGAAGTGATGTCAATCTCTCATCTGATACACTGAAGATTTCAAAAGGTGAGACGCTATCTGCTCCGGTGAGTATCAGCGCGAGGTATGATGACTTTATCTCTGAAAATGATGAGAAAATCACTGTCAGTCTTTCCAAAATTATCAATGGACATGTAGATTTTGGCTCGACCATCCGCAAGGAAATCACCATCACCAACGACGAAAAGATAAGTTTGAAATTACATGCTGTAGCAACTGATACGCTGTATGAAGATGCACGCGATGAGCTGGTTGTTTTTGCAACATTTCCATTCTCGTTAAATGAGGATTTCACTTTTGACTTGACGTTGGCAGGCACAGCGGCCATCAGTAGCGATTATGAAATGATATCAGGAAGTCAATCGCTTACAGTCAAAAAAGGCGAACTGTTTTCTGATTCATTGGTGCTGCGTGTAAAATACGATAAGGTCGATGAAGATTTAGAAAATGTATTGATCACTTTGGCGGAAGCTGAGAACACGCTTGCTTATGTGAGGGCTCAGAGTTTTGATTTCTGGATAAAGGATGCCACCAGGCCAATAGACAGTCGTCCGTTGGCAGCTGCTAGTGAAGAAGTTAAAAATGCACTGAAAGCTTACTATCATTCAGGTTACTTGAACGTGTTAAGTGCGGGGGTTCGCTTATATGATATTGCTATCTATAATGCGGCTGGTCAGCTACAGCATGAGCGAGTGTTGAATGTAGTAGAGGCGCAAATTCCTTGGCGAAAGTCAGGGGTATTTATCTTGAAAATGAACAGTATAGAAGGAGTGATCACTAAAAAGATTTGGGTGAAAGTTGAATAGTGTGTGGGTGAGGGAGCGCGTACTCCCTCGCCTTTTTTGATTTCGTTTTTTTCGCCCAAAGAGACTTTTGTCTTTTGGGTTTTTAAAACAGGAGTATTTTTGCGTTTATTTTAAATTTCTCCATTTACATTGCTAATTGGATAAAATGTGGCTGCCCGCTAAGCTGCAAGCAGAAACCATTCCTTATGAAGACTTTTTTCTTGTGTGCGTATTCGTGGTTAAGTATTCAATCTTTTATTGTTGGACTCAGGTATGCTTTCAATAGGGATCAGAGATATGGAAGGTTCATCTTTTTGATTTGCCTCTTTACCTTTATTATTTCCATAATTCACTATGTATATCGCTTTACGGATATCATTTTCACATATCCAGAATACTCGTTTTTACATGACGTCATAGACTTGTGCTACGGGCCAGTCATTTTCCTTTTTGCTCGTTATGTTTTTAATAACTCTCCGACAAAATCATCTTCATGGCATTTTATTGCCCCGGCGGCCTATTTTGCTTATTTTGTTATTGTGCAGCTTTGGCTCAATGCACCATTTAAACTAATTGCTTACGTGGAGGGTGTCGCTCATAAGACGTTGATTTATTGCATCCTTTTTTCCTTAATGGCTTACACATATCTCACCTACGGTGAGTTGAAAAAAATCAAAAAATCAGGAATACCAGTACCCTATGTAGAAGGCGCTTGGCTCAATATTTTGCTAGTGTTTTTGGTGGTGAAATCCATTCATATCTTCTTCTTATTCTTATTTAAGACTTATTTGATGGATGCATGGTTTCACTTCAATGTCATTAGATATGGAGTGGATATACTCTTCTTTTTGGCCTGTGCATTGATTCTGGTTGCGCAGGGGCACCTTACAGATTTTCCACGCATCATTCGGTTCAGGTTTTCTAGTGAAGACAATGTGCAAACGGACAATACGCCACTTTATGTCAATGTTTCAAGTGTTGTTTCTACTATAGATGAAATAGAGGTAAGGCAATGCGCCGAAGCAGTTGTAAATCTTTTTGACAAAGAGAAAGTTTATTTGGATTCATCTTTAGAAGAAAAGGGACTGGCGAAAAGAATTGGATGTCACCCTAGGCACATTACCCGATTCTTAAATTTTTATCTGCAAACGAATTTTAGTGAGTTTGTAAACTACAACCGAGTGAAAGAAGCCAAAATGATGCTTCTGGATCCAGAGAATGATAATATTGCCATGCCCGAAGTGGCCAAGGCTAGTGGTTTCAAGTCCGAATCAGCTTTCTATGCCAACTTCAAACACTTTACTGGACTTACGCCCAAGTCGTATAAGAAAAATAATCAGGTAGAGTAGTTATCAAAATCCCGGAGCAATTAAAAGGCATAATTAGAAAATCTGACTTGCAGTAGGCTATATTCTAGTGTCTTTATTGGATGATTTTTATTTCTTGACGGAGCTCTTTGGATAGGATAAATCATGGAATTATCACATATAATTGCTGCGTCAAAATTGAACCTATCATTTCATTTTATGAAGAGTATATTATTATCGACTGTTGTTTTCCTGTTGGTTGTACAAGGAGCTTTTGCGCGGGTTCAAAAAAACACATTGATGACTGGAGGGTATGCCAATATGCATATCGATAAGAATAAGGTCATGGTTAGCCTTAACCCAAACACAGGAATTTTTGTAACGGATAAAATTTGCTTGGGGCTATCACTCCCCGTCTTGTATTCAAATAGTACTTTGAGCTGGGCACTTTCTCCATTTGGCCGCTACTACACCTCGCCAAGTGAAAACAAGAGTGTGTTTATTTGTGGCGCAGTTGGTGTAACCAGTTTTTTAGATTTGAACCATGCTCTACCCACCAATAAAGTAAATCTAGACTTGGTATGTTTGGTTTTTGAGTCCAAACGTTGGTCTAGAGGGGCAGCTAATGGGGCATTCCGATTTTGAAAGGGTCAACTTTGGTCTATACTTAGGATTTCAAGTTTATCTTAACAGAGATAATCTTAAAAGGAATAGAAATTAGCCTGTTCAAAAGTCGGACAGAAGATTGCATGAAAAGCTTCAAGTTGAAGTCAGATTTTAAGGAAGCCAACCTAAATACTGGTTAGTACGCTCTTCGACTTTACAAATTGAGAATATTATAAATATATTTTTCACAATTTATTGAATGAAATTATTAATAAAATTTACTTTATCGACGTAAATAGTATGATTATCATAATAATTGAGCATTTCGTCGAAAGAGATTTTTAGTTACTCACCAATCGTTAATTCTCAGCGCATCAAGTGATAAGGTTACTAGTTTGGCGGTTCAAACTTCACCCAAACGGAAGTTGAATAACAAAAACTGTTAACCTAAAACTTTATCATTATGATGAAAAAATTGACCATTCTCATGGTAGCTCTCTTGGCCAGCTGGTCTACGTTTGCGCAATGGGATGATTTGAACCCTGGAGGCGGAGGCCAAATCCAGGATGTAGTATGCGACCCCAATGTGCCGGGTCGTTTGTACCTTTCTTCCGATATGGAAGGGGTTTACCGAAGCGAAGACAATGGAGTGTCTTGGCAATATACTTCCGATGAACTTGTGCATGCGCGTTCATTCATCACCACTATAGATCCTAATAATAGCAACAGGATCTATGTTGGAACAATGTACGGTCTCTCTATTTCTGATAACAAAGGAGACAACTATTTCTTTGCGGAAGAAACTGCGGATAACTCTATAGGAGCAATCTCGGTGGATCCGTTCAACTCTGATCACATCATTGCTGCGGCAGGATGGAAAGATGATTATGATTTCTGGCCTTGGGGAATCGGCCGTGTGGCATCTTCTGGCCCTGGTCATTACTTTGAATCTTGGGATTATGGTGTTACCTGGGATCAGGTAGAATACAATACTGTTACGGATCAATTCTTTAATGTTTATTCAGTAGAATTTGATAAAACACGTAATGGTACTATCTATATCGCTGGTGATCAAGGATTGTACAAAACAAGTGATTGGGGAGCAAACTGGTCGTTGATTGCTGGTCCGACCCCTTACATGTGTAGAGGTGTTAAGCTTTCTCCAAATGGAAACTACCTATACGCAGCTTATTCTACAGACAATGGAGATTACTTCAATGTTGGAGCAAATTCAAAGTTTTATGCGACACGTACCTCTACCATTGATTGGAAAGACATTACTGGCGGCTTAAACTATACAGCGCAGATGTGGTATCCAGAAGTGGACCCTAGGTCTACCGGAAATTCTCATGAGATCATGATTTCGTACAGAAATCAGAGAACGGGTGTGTGGAAAGGTTCCGTAACATGGAATGGCGCAACACCTACGGTGACTTGGGCCAATATTTTGAAAGAAGGAGACAACTTTGATACAGGATGGGATACTTGGTATGAAAACCCTAATGTTCGTTGGGCACATTTCACACCTACATCGTGGGATGCCACTATGCCAAGAGGTATCTGGGCTACTGGTAACCAAACGGTATTTTCTGGCACTCAAAACGGAGGTACGTGGAATTTTTTGAATAAGTATTCCAAACCTTCTAATATCATTACGCCAGCTACTGGTGAGCCAACTTATGAGACAAGAGGTTTTTCTAACACCTACGCTTTTGATGGTTCTGCTTACATGAACTATGCAATTCAGGTACAAGGTGACAATGGTGTTCAGGAAAGCTGGGATTATGGTACTTCTTGGAATAACCACTCAGTAAGAGAATTCAACAGAAACAACCACGCCGATGCAGTAGATTTTGCAGTGGTAGATGGTGTGAAAACCGTCGTTTGTGCAACAGGTCAAGGATGGGGCGGAACCAACTTGAGTGGTCACACATTGATGACTAAGAAGTTGACTACATTGACTCCTTCGGATACATGGCAAGGCAGAAACGGTAATTTACCAACGAACTATAACGTGACAATGCTACGTGTGTCTCCACACAATGATAAGAGTGTGATCATGGGTATCTACGGAAGTGGAATCTGGTGGATAGAAGACATTAAGAATTTTATCAATGGAGGTAGTGCAGTGCAGATTGCTTCACCTACCAATGGTGGTATAGCAGGAGCAAACTCTATTGCTTTTCACCCGACAGATCCTAACATCGTCTATTTAACAGCTAATATTCACTCCAATGACACAGGAAATCAAACGCAGCACCTTTATGAAGGAAAGCGAACAGGCGGATCATGGGCATGGACGATTATCAATGATGGAATAGGCTGGGGAGCAAGTGTGTCTTCATGGAGATCAGGAAGTACAAACTATCTTGCTTATGCAGGACAGCTACTGGATCCAGCTACAGGTTCGTACAATACTAATATGTCTGTTCAATTGTCTACCAATGGTGGAACATCTTGGACAACCATCATGAACAAGGAGACCACTTTGCCATTGAAAGATCATTCTTGGTATGATTATATCTCTAACCGATTCACGTTCAATTATAGTGGTATGGCAGGAACTGACAATCAGTTATTCTTGGCTTGCTATGACCATAGCTTTGGTAAGCCTTATGGCGCATTGAAAGGAACCATCGAGAGTGACAATTCTGTGACTTGGGAAGACTGGACAGGAGATATGATTTTTCCTGGAATGACAAGAGCGCAAATCAAGACAGTAGCAGGTAAGAAATACTATTATGGTGCTACTGCAGGTACAGGTCTTTGGAGAAGAGAAATCTTACCTACAGGAACTGGTGGCCCTAATGCGCCGAGCAACATGACAGCTTCAAATTCTGGCGGAGGGATTCAGCTGAATTGGTCTGACAACTCAGGCAATGAGACAGGATTCAGACTTGAAAGAGGGAATGATGGAGAAGGTTATGCTGTTTTTAAGACAGTTGGAGCAGGCGTGACCACCTATACCGATGCTGGATTTTGCCCAGGCAAAACTTTTAAATATCGAGTGAGAGCGATCAATGGAAGTGGCGTTTCTTCACCATCTGGTGTTGCATCAGCCACAAGTATCGCGCCAGGCTTATCAGCAGGTAGTGCAAATGGTTTGATTGCAGAGTATTTCGATAACATCGACTTTACCAATTTGGTAGCGACGGGCATTGAAGAGCCTATCAATTTCAACTGGCAAAGAACAGGGCCAAACACTTGTATAGATGTAGACACATGGTCTGCAAGATGGACAGGAAATGTTACTGCACCTACCTCAGGTACTTATACATTCCAAATTACTGGTGATGATGCTGTAAGCCTTTGGGTGAATAATGCGTTGATCGCCAGTCAGTCGGTTGAAGACCCTAACGATCCAGTTTCAGGAACATTCAGCATGACTGCTGGACAAGCAGTTCCTATTAAAATTGAATTTCAAGAAGATGGTTGGGATGCAAACTTGGTATTGAAATGGTCTACTGGAGGAGCTGCCTTCACGGTTGTTCCAGCGAGTGCATTGAGTTCAACAGGCGGTGGGGGAACCACAGTTATCCCTACTTCAGTTTCTATCACAGGTTGCAACTCAGGCACTAACATGACAGTAGGCAGTACACGTGATTTGGATGAAGGAGTAGCACCATCTAATGCGACGAACAAGTCAGTGACTTGGAGTTCATCAAATACGAACGTAGCAACTGTCAATAGTTCTGGCGTAGTAGCGGCAGTAGCAGCCGGCACAGCCACAATCACAGTGACTACTAACAGTGGTAACAAAACGGCGACATGTGCGGTGACTGTTGTGTCAGGTACTATTGTTCCTACTAGCGTATCGATTAATGGTTGCCCAGGGTCTAACATGACTATTGGAAACACAGCTACTCTTACAAGAGCTATACAACCCACAAATGCGACAAACCAGAATGTGACATGGTCTTCAAGCAACACATCAGTAGCAACAGTTAATGCTTCTGGTATAGTTACGGCAGTCGCCGCAGGTTCAGCTACAATTACGGTTACGACAAACAGCGGAAATAAGACGGCTACATGTGCTGTGACGGTGAATGCCTCTACAGGCGGTTGTACCAATCCAAATAAAGTGAGCAATGGCGAGCTAGACAATGGCCAAGCTAATTGGGGTTTATGGACAGGAGGAGGAGCAACTGCAAGCTATGCAGTGGTGACCAATGGAGGACTCTCCGGAGCAAATTCAGCCAAAATTACGATTGGTGGAGCTGGTACTACGGCGGGTCACCTTCAGTTCTTTCAGCCGATCGGTGCGATAGAAAACGGCAAAACCTATGAGGTACTCTATCAGGCCAAAGCGGCAGCAGCTAGAAATATAGTTGTAGGAGTGCTGAAGCATACTGATCCATGGACAGGTATCAAGTATGAGTCTGTGAATTTGACAACATCTGCACAAAGCTATAGCATGGAGTTTACAGCTACTTTTACAGAGAACGAAGCACGCATTGACTTTTTCTTAGGCAATAGCACCGTAGATGTTTGGATCGACGGAGTAATCTTGAGAGAGAAATGTACTACGAGTACAGTGATCCCTACGAGCGTTGCAATTTCAGGCTGCTCAAGCACCAACTTGACAGTAGGAAGCACACGCATTTTGTCAGCAACTGTATTGCCATCTAATGCGACGAACAAGAACGTGACTTGGTCATCAAGCAACGCTTCGGTAGCATCAGTGAGCAGTACAGGTGTGGTGACAGCAGTAGGAGCAGGAACAGCTACAATCACAGCAACAACAGTAAGCGGCAGCAAAACGTCTACTTGCGCAGTGACTTCAGTATCAGCCACAGTGATTCCTACTAGCGTATCAATCTCAGGATGTCCTGGATCTAACATGGCTATCGGCAATACAGCCAACCTGAACGAGACAGTATCACCATCTAATGCTACGAACAAAAACGTAACATGGAGCTCAAGCAACACATCGGTAGCAACAGTGAGCAATACAGGTTTAGTAACAGCAGTAGCGGCAGGATCAGCAACGATCACTGTAACAACAGTAAGCGGCAGCAAAACGTCTACTTGCGGTGTTACTGTAACAGCACCAAGTGGAAACAGCTCAGTAACCTTGCGCGCAAGATTGACAAACGGAAGCAGTGATGATCTGCAACTACGAGTGAATGATGCTACGGTGAAAACTTGGACAATCACGAGCAGCAGCTTTGCAAACTACACAGTATCAGTACCACTGAGTGGAAACGTGAAAGTGTACTTCCCTGACAATGGTACAGACATGGAGCTAGACTACATCATAGTAGATGGTACTACTTATCAGGCAGAAAGCCAAGCGGTGAACACGGCAGTATGGCAAGGACAATGCGGAGGTAGCTATAGCTCACTAATGCATTGCTCAGGACACATAGATTTCGGAACGATCAACGGAGGAACTAGTCCAGTGATCCCAACGAGCGTATCTATCTCAGGCTGCCAGTCTTCATTGACAGTAGGTAGCACAGCAAGTCTTTCCGCTACGGTATCCCCATCTAATGCTACGAACAAAAACGTAACATGGAGCACAAGCAATAGCTCAGTAGCTACGGTAAGCAGCGCAGGATTGGTAACAGCAGTAGCCGCAGGATCAGCGACTATTACGGTAACAACTGTAAGCGGAAGCAAAACATCTACTTGTGGTGTGACAGTGACAGCACCAAGTGGAGGTACATCTTACAGATACTTGAGACTAACAGGAACAGGAACAGTAGGCAATGATGTAACGCTACAGCAGATTCACTGGATGGTAGGAAGCAATTCTTATCCAAATCCTAAGCTAGACTGGGCTACACGTTGGAACTCATGGGCAAGCAATAGCGATTCGAACAACTCGAATGTTTATGGTGCCTTTGACAACACGAACGGCGGATGGTCGGTAGGCTCAAGCTACCCAGCATGGATTGTGATTGATTTGGGAGCAGGCAATGCGATCACACCAAATGCGATCATGATCAAGCCAAATGCAAGCGATAGAGGCTTCTCAGGGTTTACCTGTCATGGATCAAATGACAATGCAAACTGGACGCAGCTCTACAGCACGAGTGGTTTGACCACTAGTACTTGGTCAGGCGGATTGACAACCTTCAACTTTGGCGGAAGCTCAAGAGAAGGACTTTCACCGATGGCTAGCTTGTCAAGAACGCAGATAGAAGTATACCCCAACCCAATGGAGGTAGGTTCTACGATCACTATCGATCCGATGAACTTGAAAGCTTTTGATGTGCAAGTGATCAGCGTGAGCGGTCATGTTGTATTCAAGGAGTCATTCGAGGGAGTATCAGGAACTTTTGATATGAATATCAAAGAACTTGACCAACCGGGTATTTACTTCATCCGATTCATCTCAGCGGGAGGCGTAGCTACGCAGAAGCTGATGGTAAAGTAAGTTTTAGATTGTTTGAAATATTGAAAAGCGCGGGCATTAGCTTGCGCTTTTTTTATGCCTATATACTCCAACTCCAGGATCAAGACGGGTGATAGTCATTTTACAAAAAGAAGAATTCGCTAAAAGGGCAATCAAATTGTACATATCACAATGCAAGCCGATGAGAAATTCGCAATATGTCAGTTGATGTATTGATAATTCTCTCAAATTCCGAAAAAATCTTTGAACAGATATTACTAACAAGGACTATTAACCCCATGTTATTAGCAATATTGAAATAATGACAAGAAAGATATGATAAATGCAAAAGCCAAGAAGTTTGTTTTTCGTTTTTATCATTTTATTAGTGGATGATTGTTTTTGTTGAATGAGATATAATATTTTACTGTTTTGCGGAAAATATTTTAATGAAATGCCCTGTTGGTTGTTAAAGTCGCATGGATTGTCTCAACTTTGTATTGTATTAATAATCAAATACAGATATGAGAAACACAATAAAATCATTTGCAGCTCTTTTAATAGTTTTAAGCGCCGTGAAATCCAACGCGAACACAGATTCTACCACTGTAGGAACTTACTGCAAGGTTGTTGCTCAAGAGAAGGAAGACTCTTACAAACTGATCTATCAGGGAAACAAAAAAGCGAACGTAACCATCCAATGGTTGGATAACGCAAGCCACGTCTTATATAGCGAAAATCTTAAATCATCAGACCGCTTCATCAAGCAATATGACTTGGCTACTTTGTCAGATGGAGACTATACTGTGAAAGTAATCGCTGGCGATTATGAATTTTCAAAGGAAGTAATTCTTGGTGAGTCAGTAGGCTTGAAGTTGTCTCTTAGAGCGCTAGGCGACAAAAAAGTACTCCTTACAGGTTATCCAGATAAGCCAGTTGACTACACTGTAGTTGTGATAGATGATCAAAATAAGAGAATATTTGAGCAATCTGTCAATGCAGCTTCTATCATTCAAAAGAAGTTTGTTTTTGAGCAAATAGACTCTAAATCAGTAACATTCGTTATCTATAGCAAGGGCAAAATTGTCACTGAAGAAACCATCGTTTTGTAAGCTTCTGCCAGTTAAAAAGGACTAACAGTCACCAGGGGCTTCCTCTGGTGATTTTTTTTGCCCTTTCGTGTAGATTCAAGGATCAAGCAATATTTCTGGGGGAAAGCTTTAAATATTACAAAAAGGTATAATGGCATGCGGTAGATTATATCATTTACCGTGTTTATTCTAAAGGAAGTCGCGTTTTGGAGGGAGGGGCATCTGTCCGCGCTTTTTTTTGGTTTTACCATTTTGAGAATCGAAGCATTTCAGATTAGTCCGTAATTAGACTCTGATTTTTTTACTCTTTGAATTTTCAAAGTCAAAGGTGGTAAAGGCATGATCAGAATAGCTTGCCCTTATGAAGAAAAATATCGCTACGCTTTTTATCACAATCTTTTGCATTGGAGTAGCCTTTGGGCAAAAAGGGAGGATTGAAATTCCTCAGGAAACACGTAAATACATTAAAAAAGCCGCGGATGGAGACCATCTTGCTTTAGAGGGAGGTCACCTGACGTTAGATGGTCATGTGATGCCTTATCCCTTTTTTGAAAATCATGAAGTGCTCTTTCTTTATCGCTTGAGCAAACTGAGGCACAATATGGTCTGGAGAGCAGATTCACTTTATCATCAGCCCGATTGGGACAAAAAGAATCCAACGATTACCACGGCACAGCAGCCAGGTAAAAAAATCGCTGCAAGCACGCTTTCAGGTGCCAGATTTACCTATGATACCTATTGGGTAAACATCCCACAATTACCAAAAAGTACAACTGGCTGGGAGCGTTTCTTTTGCCTGAAACCCATGGAGTTATCTCTTCCTGGATGGCCGGAAACCACGATATACGTCAATGGAAAACCTGAAGCAGCACTACTAAGGCAGCATTTTTATTGGGATGCCAAGCAGATGATGGATGAAAATCAAGCGAATGAAGTCTGTCTGAAATCATTTGGAATTTCTTCACAGCCGAGAGGTTATAGAGAAGTAAGTGTAGTTGAGCGCAATCCAGTAGCTGATGAGCTGTATTGGTATACACGTGTGTTGATAGAAGCGGCTTCTATTTTGCCTGATACAGCTAAAGGAGCCAAAGAAATTCGCACTTTGGCGGATGAAATTATGATGGACTTGAATCTGGATTTGGGCGGAAATCAATCTTTGAATGAGCAAATGGCTCAAGTGCTTACTAAAGTAAAGCAACGCTTTGCTGAGATAGAAAAACTGGCAGGAGATAGCCCAGTGCTCAAAATGCTGATGCATGGACATCTGGATAGCGCATGGAGATGGACTTTGGCTCATACGGATGAAAAAATACAAAGGCTAGTCATGAACAATTTGTATTTGATGGATCGCTTTCCAGAGTATAAATATATTTTCACTACGCCTTATCACTATGAGCGAATGGCGGAACTCTACCCTGATCTTTTTGGTCGTGTGGAAGAGAAAATTGCTGCAGGTCAATGGATCGCAGATGGGAGCACCTATGTGGAAACGGACATGAACCTGCCCGGTGGAGAGAGCATTGTTCGCCAGTTTCTGTATGGTTTGGACTATTTTAGAAATACGCTTGGCGTGAAAAAAAACAGTCTTTTTTTGCCCGACACGTTTGGGTATCCACGTTTTCTTCCTCAGGTGGCACAAGGTTTTGGCTTGGATCATCTGATCGCTATGCGCACAAATACCGACGAGATAGACCACACGATTTACAATTTTAAAGGCATTGATGGCTCCACCATTTTGGTCAATGGATTGTGTACTCCAGCGTGGGAATACCCATTTGTGGATGCCATACACGACTACAAGATTGCCAACCCTTCGCACATCAGTACCTACAATGCACCAGATCCTGGTCCTCGGAGATTGATGGGTACTTGGGAACAGTTCAAAAACAAATCTCAAACCAACGAACAACTGATCTTGATCGGTTGGGGAGACGGTGGCGGAGGCGGCACTGAAGATCAAATTGAGCTGATGAAACGGGTTAATTCTCTTCCGTCCATACCACAAGTTGAGTGGACTAATTTGTATGATTACATTCAAAGTCAACTTCAGAATAAAGAGAAATTTGCCACATTTGACGAGCGCATACTGCCGTCTAGCTTTATACAGCGGACGTTTACGATGGCCAATGGTATCAAGAAAAACAACCGTGCTGTAGAGCAGCGCTTGCGTGAAACGGAGGTGCTTTCGGCTTGGGCTATGCAGTATGGGTTTGATTATCCGCAGGAGCAACTGACGGAATTTTGGAAAACGCTGCTGTTGCATCATTTTCATGACATCATCACAGGAATGGCCGTTCCAGAGGTTTTGTCTCAAGCCAATTTGACATTGCAAGAGCTAGAGCGAGACGTAACCAGACTTAGGGACTCGGCGCTTGATCACTTGCTTAAAAATATGGAAATGCCTAGTGAGGGAATTGTCATATTCAATCCTTCGGGCGTGAATATGACAGGAGTTCAAACTTTGGATAATGTTGCAGGGAGAAAGGGGCAGTCTTTGGTCAATGAAAATGGCGAAGCAATAAAATCTGAGTGGTTGGGAGACCGCTTCGTGGTGGATCTGCCAAGTATTTCGCCAATGTCATTCAGAAAATTATATTGGAATGAGGCCAAACCACTTGCCAGCACTCCATTTGCTTCAAGTAAAAGGACACTTGAAAATGAGCTTGTCAAAGTAATGTTTAATGAGCAAGGAGAGATTACAAGTTTTTGGGACAAAGAACAAAACCGTGAATTGGTGCCAGCCGGCAAAGTCTTTAATAAGCTACTGGCAGTGGAGCATAAAGGTGGACGAGTTACTAAACCGACGTGGGAAAAAGTAGTTTTTTCCAATCCTAAAAATGGTATGTTAACGACTTCTTTAACAATCAAAAAGAAGTTTAAAACCAGTGCCATTGAGCAGGAGATAATTTTGAAGCAAGGCAGTAAGTCGCTTGCCTTTAATACAAAACTTGATTGGAAAGAAGAAGATCGACTGGAAGCGGATTTTCCATTGGATTTTTCTACGGATGCAGCTCATCATGGTATTCAATGGGGATACGATCAAGTGAAACGAACATCCTATGCTGCGGGTGATTCTTTGAAAATGCCACTATGTGCACATCAGTGGGCGGATGTTTCTGATCGCGATTATGGAGTGGCGCTTTTTGATAATACGCGCTATGGCTACAACCTCAAAAAAGGAGGTCTGCGATTGGTGCTTACTTATGGGCAACACAGACATGGGTATGAAGAAATGACGCATGTGCCATGGAGTCCCGTAGCTTCGGGAGACGATACAGGTATGGATTTTAGCTATGCGCTGTTTCCTCACGTGGGTGATTTGTCTGAGGGGGATGTGGTGCAGCAAGCAGCAGCCTTTAACACTGAGTTGATTGTACGAAACAAAGAGCAAGCAGTGATTGAAAAAGCCGTTTCCGAGGCACTGTTTGAGGGTTTGCCTAAAAACGTCATTTTGCAGACCATCAAAAAAGCAGAAAATGGTAGCGGTATGATCGTGCGAATGTATGAAACCGAGCAGCGTACCACTCGTGTAGATTTGGGTATAAAAGGTGCGAAACATGGTACAAGAAACGAATTTGAATGAAGAGGTGATTTCATCCCTTTCGGTAAAAGAAGGAAAAGTTTCATTGGCTTTTAAGCCATTTGAGATCAAGACCATCTTGGTGAAGTAGCAGGTTTTCTTCATTCATACGAAATCAAGCCCCAAGTCAGTCAGAGATTTGGGGCTTTTGTCTTTCTTAGCGCTCCGCCCAAAGGTCAAAACTCAATTTTCGCGATATTGACCAATTCCCTTTAAGTTTGTCGCTTTTAAAAGCATCACGAACCAAGGCTTTTCATTTGAGCATGAATTTTTCCAACCTAAAAAAGCGCTTCAACTCCGTCGAGCAGTTTTCATCTGCGGTATATCTGCTCAAGTGGCTATTGATTTGCACGCTGTTGGGAGCAATAGTTGGGAGTATTTCGGCATTTTTCCTTTTCAGTTTGGAATGGGCGACCATGATGAGGGAGTCCAATTTGTGGATCATTGCTTTGCTGCCCGTTGGGGGATTTATTATTGGGGCATCCTATCATTATTATGGAGATAGCGTGGTGAAAGGCAACAACCTGCTGCTTGAAGAATTTCATTCGCCTAAAAAAATCATTCCTTTTCGCATGGCGCCATTGGTACTTTTTGGAACCATCGTTACCCACCTTGTTGGAGGATCAGCAGGACGAGAGGGCACGGCCGTGCAGGTGGGTGGTGCCATTGCCGACCGATTTACCAAGCTGCTAAACCTTTCCAAAGACGACCGAAAGATTCTTTTGATCGCAGGGATCAGTGCAGGTTTTGCTTCCGTATTTGGTACGCCTCTGGCTGGAGGTATTTTTGCGCTCGAAGTACTAGTGTTGGGGCGTATTAGGTTAGATGCCATTATTCCCAGTTTTTTGGCCGCCGTACTGGCAGATTATTTTTGTGATCTCTGGGGCGTTTCGCATTCGCATTACTCTATCGCCTCCGTAGCGGACATGAATCCAGAAAACCTCCTTTGGGCACTTTTGGCGGGAATTATCTTCGGGCTTGCGGCACTTCTTTTTTCCAAGTCCACACATTTTTGGTCAGGTTTTTTCAAGAAATACATTAGTTATGCACCCTTGCGACCCGTGGCGGGCGGAGTAGTTTTGGCTTTGGTCATTTACGCCATGGGCACTACCAAATACATTGGTCTGGGGCTGCCTATGATTTCGGAGGCATTTAGCGCTCCGCTCGATTCTTATGATTTTCTCCTCAAAATTTTATTCACTTCTTTCACACTGGGTGCGGGATTCAAAGGAGGGGAAGTGACCCCACTCTTTTTCATTGGCGCCACGCTGGGCAATGTGTTGATTTGGTTTATCCCGCTTCCTATGGGTTTGCTAGCAGGGATGGGTTTTGTTGCCGTTTTTTCCGGAGCTACCAACACTCCACTGGCCTGTACCGTGATGGGCATTGAGCTTTTCGGAATCGAATCGGGGGTGTTTATTGCCATTGCTTGCAGTGCTGCATATCTCTTTTCGGGGCACTCGGGCATCTATGGTTCACAGAGAATAGGCAGCCCGAAAAACGAAAAATTCAACAAAGAAAAGGGCTGGCAGCTTTCGGAGGTGGCCAGCAAGCGGGAGAAATAACACGACTACCATTTACAATGACATCAGCAAATCCATGAAGCTTATTATTATGTAATGACTGCTTCTAAAACGGGCAATGTGATTGTGGAGTACTAGTCCCATTAATCTTTTATACCCCGCCACGGGTCAAACTTTCCCTTCATTTGATCTTGATATTGAATGATCAACACTTTTTCTACCTGTACGCCCTCGGTTCTTGCAAGCTGCATGATTGGTGCAAAACCATATTCGTACGAAAAATAATAAGTCAATGCCCCCTCAATATAAATGCTTGTAAAATACTGAAAGGAAAAACCCATGTCCAGCAACTTTGTCTTGCGGACAGTTGCTTTACCCTCAGGACATAGGCGTTGCAAAATCGTGCGGTTTTTACGGGTCTGACGATTTACAGCTGCGATGATTCGCTCATTCTTCCGCTTATTCTTGTTGTGGTAATTAGCACGGCATTGATCCCCGCAAAACCGCTTGTCCACTCGTCCAGACATTGGCTTCTCACAAAACAAGCACTTTTCATTTTCCATCTTCCAATCAATTTTATTCGTATTAATATACGGATAGTTACGGAACTACACGTATATAAACACAGCTGATACAAAATGTTTTTCGTGATTTACACCATGAACAAGCCAAATCACGAACGTCAGATTACGCTCAAACACCTCCTGATTAAGGATCAGAAGATGATCGGGATCAAATTTTATTCAGACAAGATTATACATGCATTGGTAAAAACAATGCCAGGCGTCAAGTGGTCGTCGCAGTATGAAATGGTTATACTGCCTAATAGAAAGGATAATCTTGATCTCATTTTTAAAACATTCAAAGGGACTTGTTGGATTAATTGCGCATATTTTTTCACCAATAAGCCAGTAAATGAAGCCAATGAGGCATTGTCGGTTGATTATTATCGCAAGCGAACGTCTAAAGATGGATGGAAATTCGCTCCCGAGGCATTTTTAGACAAATTAGAAATACGCAGATATAGTCTCAACACGGCCAAATCCTATATTATTCATTTTGAGCATTTCATCAATAGATACAGGGATGTGGATAATCTTCTAGAATTGGGAGAGCGTGAAATCAACGCTTACATCAGTGAAATGATCGTTCTGAAGAAATCAGATGCATATATCAAGATGTCTGTGAATGCCATCAAATTCTATTATGAGGTTGTTTTAGAAATGCCCAATAGGTTTTATAATATTAAGCAGATAAAACCTGCAGAAACGCTTCCTAAAATCATCGCAAAGGAAGAAGTACTAGCAATGATTGATCTGACAAAGAACATAAAACACAAGTGCATCATCAGTTTACTTTATTCAAGTGGCTTGCGAAGGCAGGAGTGGAATTGCTACAAAAAACTGGACAATATATTAAGCGCATTTTGAATAATTGATTTTACTGTATTCGTTTGGGGTTTTATATCCTAGATACGAGTGTTTTCTTTGTCGATTATACCATATTTCGATAAACTCAAAAACCTCTGTTTTGGCTTGAAGAATACTGATATACTTGCTGTGATTGACCATTTCTGATTTCAGTATTTTAAAGTAATTCTCTGCTACTGCATTATCCCAACAATTCCCTTTCCTACTCATAGATTGTAAAACGGGGTGTTTTTTGAGTTCGACTCTGAAAGCATGAGAAGTAAATTGTACGCCTCTGTCTGAGTGAAAAATTAGTAGTTGTGTGATCGGTCTATTGAGAACGGCCATTCTCCATGCAGCCAGTACAGTTGCTTCTGTGGTCATATCTGTGCTTAGTGCCCATCCTACAATCTTTCTGTCGAATAAATCCATAATGATAGTTAGATAAAGCCACCCCTGTTCAGTATGTATATAAGTTATATCAGAAACCCATTTTTCTGCTGGTCTTCTAGCAGTGAAATTTCTATTCAAGTGATTCTCTGCAATAGGAAAGTTGTGTGAAGAATCTGTGGTGTTCACTCGAAACTTCTTACTTACGATGCTTCTAATACCATTACAGCGCATAATTCTAGCAACACGTTGACGAGATACTTTCCAACCATTTGACACTAGACTATCGGTTATCTTAGGGCTACCATATCGATTTTTACTTTCTTTATACACCCTCTTGATTTGCTCTGCAATTTTCTTATTCTCAATCAACCTTGCAGAAGGCTTTCTCCTTTGAAAATCATAATATCCACTTCTGCTTACGGTCAAGACTTTGCACATCCTCTCAACACCAAATTCTAAGTGATAATCCATTATGAATTTGTAGATTTGGTGTCTCCCCTGGAGAAGATGCCTACAGCCTTTTTTAGAATATCACGCTCCAATTGAGCTTCTCTTAGCTCTTTCTTTAACTGCAAGTTTTCTCTTTGCACATCGGTAAGATTTGCATTTCCATGCCCCGAAAAGCTACCTTCTTTTGTCTCTTCGTATTCCCTTTTCCACCGTCTGATCAGTTCGGTTCTGACACCTAGTTCTTCTGCAACCTCTTTAGACGGTTTTCCTGTTAAACAGAGATTAACTGCCATCATTTTAAATTCCTTATCAAAGGATCTTCTTTCTCTTTTCATAGATAGTAAATTTAGCTTTACGAGCTTAACTTACTGTCCAGTCAAATGTAGCAGGTTCAACCAGTTACGGTTAACTAGTTGTTGGCGTGCATATCGGCAAAACTGAAAATCATTGAGAACAAGAAAAATTAGAGGACTTAAACGGAGACAAGAGAACATTGATCAATGGTTTGAAGCACACAAGCAGATTGACCTTGAACTCTTGAACCAGTACAGCTACTATTACTGTAAAGCGAAAATTGATCCTTGGTCTAACCTCTTTAACTCAAGTAAATATCCATCTAACTATCGACAGCAACTTTTCGGGCATCTTCTGGACATCTACGAACTCTGGAACCAACAACTTGAATCCAAGTACAGCGACTTTTACTTAGCTGTATGGCTCTTTGATAACAGATTTATCGATTCACAGGTAGTTGCTGCTGTTGGCGAACGAACTGAATATTATGAAACCATGTGGTACTATCACGAAAAACCTCTTAAATTTCCAACTCAACTTTTCCGTCACGAGAGGGAACGAACCGAGCTTTTTACATGGAGATCAACCGATGACGAAGATTTACTTTTCGAGTCGAATTTTTTGAATGCGGAGATTGATGAATACTATTCTCCTCAAGATTATTACGAGGAACAACGCTACTACAGGCAACTCCTTAAAAGAAACACACCAACTCGCATGATCGGAGATGAACAAGGAAATGATCCTGAAAAGGTCTTTGTAATCAAACAAGGTAACATATGGATTGGGAAACGAAAATAGACGACACGCCAACAAACGCTATGAATGAATGGGGTTTTATCGGTCAGGAAAGTTTGGTGGCACTTGGAAAGTCCGCCACAAGTTTTAAATTTAAATCAAGGCGTGGCTATGTGCGAGAGGAAAGGTTAGTGCTTTCTAATCCCCACTCATCATAGCTGTGCGTTAGCACACATTTAAAAAAAAACATTATGAACAATACAGATTTTAGCAATTTAAAAGTATTATACATCAACTGCACGCTAAAAAAAACACCGCAAGAAAGTCACACACAAACTCTAATGGATGTTTCAAAAGCAATAATGACTAAAGAGAAAGTCAAAATTGATGAAATTAGATTAATCGACCATCAAGTAGCAAGTGGCGTATATCCTGATATGACTAAACACGGTTGGGATGTTGATGATTGGCCAGAATTAACAAAGAGAGTTATGGACGCAGATATTCTTATTGTAGGAACACCAATTTGGTTGGGTCAGCAATCGTCTGAAGCTCAAAAATTAATTGAAAGATTGTACGCTTTGAGTGGTTTAACAAATGAAAAAGGTCAATATAAATTCTATGGCAAAGTTGGTGGTTGCGTAATTACAGGCAATGAAGATGGCGTTAAACATTGCGCAATGGGAATATTATATTCACTGCAACATATTGGTTACTCAATACCGCCACAAGCAGATTGTGGATGGCTTGGGAAAGTTGGTCCAGGACCAAGCTATGGAGATAAAGAATGGAAAGGAGAAAAATTAGAAAATCCAGTAGGTTTCGATAGTGATTTCACAAATAGGAATACAACATTTATGACCTATAATTTGCTTCATTTAGCAATGATGCTTAAAAATAATAGTGGTTATCCTAAATATGGTAACTCTCGCGAAGAATGGGATAATGGGGAACGTTGGGAGTTTGAAAATCCAGAATATAGATAATTGAAACATTTAAATGTATGGAATACTATATTGAAATTGTTGCAAAAACTATAGAAGCTATTGGAATAATAGTTATTCTTTTTGGTTTGATTTATGCGCTTGGAGTTTACCTAATTTCGGCTGTAAAGAAAAGAGAGAATTGTTATATAACCTTAAGTGGATACACTGGAACATATTGACCCCCTAAATCTAGCGGTAAAACTGAAAGGTGAAGTGGCCTAGTGTTGTTTAAACGCGTGCCATTCTGGCGTATGTTGACCCCCCTAAAGAAATGTTGACAAAATATTCTGGAGGATATTGACCCCCTGTGGTTTCTGATTCCGGATCATGCCTGCCAGACGGCAGTCAGGTTGACCCCTTTAAAATAATGATTTTGGTTTTGCGATCGATAAAATCGCAAAGATTACCCTATGTCAGGAAAACCAAAATCTATGAACCAGATCAAACAATTAATCCTCTTTCGCCAACAAGGCAAAGGCAAAAAGACCATCGCTCGCTTGTTGGGCATGAGTAAGAATACGGTAAAGGTCTACTTGGACAAACTGGAGGCTTTGACTCAAGACAAGGACAGTGGGCATCTGAGTGAGCAAGAGCTTCTGAACTTGGAGCTTCCCATATTAGAAGCCAAGTTTCATCCAGGCAATGCTGCTTATAAGGACGAGCGTTTTGAACGCTTCAAGATCAAAGCAGACTATTATCTTGAAGAATTGACCCGTGTGGGCGTTACCAAACAGATACTTTGGCAGGAGTACCGAGAAGAAAACAAGGACAGCTATAGTTACTCACAGTTTTGCTTTCATATCAATCAGCACCGATTAGCAGCTAAACCCTCGATGGTACTGGAGCATAAGCCAGCGGAGAAGCTTTTTATAGACTTTGCAGGTAAAAAACTCAGTTATATCGACAAGGATACCGGAGAAGAAGTCTCATGTCAGGTATTTGTGGCCTGCCTTCCGTATTCAGATTATTGCTTTGCAATGGCTGTTAAAAGCCAATCTACCGAAGACTTTTTATATGCCTTATCCTGTTGATTACAAGACCTTGGTGGTGTGCCCAAAGCACTAGTACCTGACAACCTTAAAGCTGCGGTAGTTAAAGCCAATCGCTATGAGCCGACCATCAATACAGCCATGGAAGACTTTGCCAATCATTACCAAGCCACAGTACTGCCAACCAGAGCAAGGAAGCCACAGGACAAAGCCTTGGTAGAGAATCAGACGGTCCGCCGCTGCGGTAAAGCTCATCTATAGCAGGGTGTGTGCTAAGCTACGCAACATGCAATTCTTTGACCTTCATAGCCTCAATACTAGCATTAAGGCAAAGGTAAAAGCCCATAACCAGACTCGTATGCAGCAAAAGGGATACTGTAGAGAAGAAAAATTCTTAGGCGAAGAAAAACCTCTGCTCTGTCCGCTACCCAAAGAGAGGTTCGAGCTAAAGAGCTATACCACGCTTACAGTGGCCAAGAATAATCACGTTTACCTATCTGAGGATAAGAATTATTACAGCGTCCCTTTTCATCTGATCGGCAGCAAAGTAAAAGTGATCTATACCATAAACATGGTTTACGTCTTCTCTAAAGGTGAGCAAGTAGCCCTGCATATAAGAAGCTACAAACATGGGAGTTATACAACAACCAAAGACCATCTCTGCTCACAGCATCAGCATTACAGAGACAGAAGTCCTACTTACTACAAGGATCAGGCAAGACGAAAATCTACTAGCCTTTATGATTTGATTACCCTAGTTTTTGATCAAAATAGATACCCCGAACAGCTCTATAGGACCTGTGACGGCTTGTTTGGCTTGCACCGAAAAACAGAAGCTCTTCTCTTTGATAAGGCCTGTCGGATAGCCATCGAATACCAAAACTACAGCTACACTTTCGTGAAAAACATCCTTGAAAATAAAATGGCAGAACAAGAAGAGACAATACCCGACCAGTCCTTGCCTGAGCATGACAATGTTCGAGGCAAAGCTTATTACCAACAATCATTACCACTAAAATTCAATAAATAATGAATCAAATTGAAACACAAATGAACAAGTTAAAACTACAAGGCATGCTGCGTAGTTGGACGAGCTTACAAGAAACCCGACAACTCCATGAACTTAGCCTTAGTGATGGCATGGAGCTACTTCTACAGGCAGAGCAGCAAGACAGAAGCAATAGAAGGTTTAAGCGGCTAGAGCATAACGCTGGCTTTAGATACAAAGCCTCTCTTGAGGAAATCCGGATCAATGCCACTAGAGGTATTGACCAATCTTTACTTAACCTACTGGCTACAAGTGAGTACATTGATAAAGGAGAATCAATCTTGATTACTGGAGCTACAGGTGGTGGCAAAAGCTTTCTAGCGTCTGCATTCGGACACCAAGCTTGCGCTCAGGGCTATAAGGTTGCTTACTTCAACACCCAGAAGCTGATGATCAAAACTAAGATGGCTCGTGTTGAGGGAAGCATTTACAAATTCTTTGATAAAATAGCCAAGACCAACCTTCTCATACTCGACGACTTTGGACTTACTCATCTTGAAAAACAACATCAGATGGATCTTATGGAAATTATCGAGGATAGGCATGGGAAAATGGCGACCATCATCGCATCTCAACTTCCAGTAGGTAGCTGGTATGACGTTATTGGAGAAGCAACCATTGCTGATGCTATTTTAGACCGACTGCTCCACTCTTCTTACAGAATCGAAATCAAAGGAGAGAGTCAAAGAAAAAAACTGTAATATTGGCAGACTTTAGTGTAATCTGAAAAACCAATCATTATTAGGGGGGTCAGTATAGCCAGTACGGGGGTCAACATCACCAGAATATCCACTTAAGAAAATCCCTTGGAAAGTTTATATTATTAGGTCTTGAAATTCTCATAGCGGCAGATATAGTTGCAACAGTAATCACAACACCTACTTTAAAATCAGTTTCAATTTTGGGTATAATTGTTTTAATTCGGACTTTTTTGAGTTTATCAATTCAAGCAGAAATTGAAGGAAAGTTTCCTTGGCAGAAGAAATCTAATGAAAAATTACACTAATAAAAATTCAAGATTTTGAAAATTAAAATAATGATTTTCTAAAAACTATTGTGAAACTATTCATAATTAAATAGTGATGAGGTTTTTTTGGATTAAGGAACTGATTTTAACTGATTAAGTTTTAAAAAAAATGCTGAACTCAAATCGTTCCAAAATTAGGAATGGATAAAAACGTGTGCTAACACGGTATAAAATTAATTAGGCATCAGCAGGTTACGATATTTTAGCATCCTTTCGAAATTCCACAAAATCTGTTTGCAGATTTCGTAATGATTGATAAATTACAAAACTGCAAAGCAGTTTTTGCTAATTAGTAAATTGCAAACATTATCTTTACCTATCGCCTAACTAATCTTATACAGGCGTTGTAGCCAATTTAAAAAGACGAATCAGACCAATGAAACGATTTTTCCTACTCTTCCTTATTCTAACAACATTAACCCAGGTATTGACAGGGTGTAATGGAACTGATTTTAATTCAGAAGAGTGGAAAAATTGGGAAGAATCGGAAGCAGACCTTTTTTTACGTTGGGACATGATAGAAGACCTGACTAACGAATATGAGTTGAAAGGAATGTCGAATGAAAATGTAATCGAACTGCTTGGAGAGCCAGAAAGCAGAACTGAAAGAGAACTCATATACTTCTTGGGACATACTAGAAAAGGAATTAATACAGGTTCTTTGATTTTGACAATTGAGAGAGACACTATCACCGACTATAGAATTTTTAACGTATAAAATACTTGCTATTAGTGAAATATAAATTTGAAATAGAATTTCTGAAAAAGCATGAAGATAACGATGATCAATGTAATTTAAGAAAGATAGCGTCAGATGAAGATATTCAAGACTTAAAAGAAAAATATCCTCTAATATCAATAGATTTCCTAGATTATTTAAAGGAAATCGGTTCTGGAGCTTTTAGAGAATGTCAATTTAAGGTTGAGAATTACTTGTACGACTTACATGATTTAGGATTGGCGGAACATTTTGACTTACGAGAAGGAATTAAGTTCTTTGGCGATAATTTCTCAGGTGATTTTTCAGGGTTTGATTTCAATAGTAATGCAGGTTTGGTAATTGAATTTTGGCATGATGACGGAACAGTTTTCGAGACAAGAAAAACATTTAAAGAATATATAAGGGAGCAAATGTTGATTGATAAGAACGGAGAAGATTGTCGCATATCATAAACTGGCTACAACATCAGCTAAGTGCAATGGCAGTTTAGCAGGTAATTGAAATATTTGCTCTTTTTGCTAACTTTATCAAAGAATGCTAATAAAGCGGTTTCAATTTGCCACTGCTCTTAGCCTTAACGTTACCAGCAAAACCGTAATTACAACATTTCATCATATGAATAAACTTATGAGCGTTTTGATCTGTATGATTTTGATCTCTTGTGAAAACAAAAGATCATCCAGTAAAATATCAGAAGAACTAAATCATGAACTTTTAAGTCTCTCAGAATCAGGATCAATTAAGGGCTTTTCCGTAGCAATTGTAAATGATACAGAAGTCTTGTATCAAAATGGATTTGGATTTGAGGACGTAGAAAATAACAAATCATACTCAGCGCAAACCATTCAGAATATCGGCTCAGTTTCTAAGGTAATAATAGGAATAGCCCTTTTAAAAGCACAGGAACTAGGGAAACTAAACCTGAATGATCCAATTAACAATTATCTACCTTACGAAGTGTATAATCCATTATACCCTAATGAGGAGATCACGCTGAAGCATCTAGCAAATCACAAATCATCTATTAGAGATAAGAAGTTTTATCATGAAAAAGTTTATGTTTTAAAAGAAGGTCAGGAATTCAATGAAATCAAAGATTTAGAAGGAGTATTTAACTCTTCCGAATCTCTTATCTCTATGAAAGATTTTCTTAAGAAATTGCTTTCAAAAGATGGTGAATGGTATTCAAGAGAACGATTCGCTCAATTCATACCAGGTGAGAAATTTTCATACTCAAATGTCGGAGCAGCACTCGCAGCGCATGTTTTAGAAATAGCCACAGGAGAATCTTATCCAGACTTTACACAGAAGTATATTTTTGACCCTCTCAATATGACATCAACTGGATGGTCCTTTGAGACTATAGATTTTTCAAGACATTCAAATCTCTATTACCATGATGGAATTAAACTCCCTTTCTATAGACTTCAGAGTTATCCAGATGGAGGACTTTTGACATCCAGTAGTGATCTTGCCTTGCTCCTTAGGGAACTTATAAGAGGCCAATCAGAAATGGGGACACTCTTGAAAAAGGATAGTTATTTAAAACTCTTTGGAGAAGAAACATCATTTAATGCTTCTTCTGATAGTCTGAAAAATGAAAATCCTGTTCTTTCGGTGAAATATGACACATGCTTATTTATGGGTAGAACTGCTTCAGGATACTACGGTCATACTGGAGGTGATCCGGGAATAGTATGTCTCATGTTTTTTAACTCTAAAAATAAACTTGGAAGAATTTTAATTGTAAATACGCACATCGACGGAAGTGAGGAAAAAATCCTTACCGAGCTTTGGGATATTTGGGGAAAGCTGGATGAATACAAAATGAAACTTAATGAACTAAAAAGCTGGTAACAAGCACTATCATCCATAAGCTTACAGAGCTATTTGCAAAGGCTCGTACTATCCGATTCTTTTATAGAAATTTGAAAAGTCCAGCTTACGGATGATAGTTGACCGTTACCAGCAATTGGAATACGCATCTTCATTAAATTAAATTGTAAAAATCGAAAGGGCATCTCTTTTCTAGAATTAGACAAATGATACATAAAATTGAACGGCTCACTTCTATTGGAAGATTTCGAGGTTACAATGCAACTGGTGATGTAGCACTTAAAAAACTTACACTGATTTATGGAGACAATGGCGGAGGAAAAACGACTCTAACATCTATTTTTCGTTCTTTAACTGAGAACAATTCTGAAATTATTGCTCGAAGAAAATCCACTAATCAAACAACACAGCAAGCAGCCCAAATTATTGAGAGAACAAACTCAGGTGATACTCATCACACATTTAATAGTTCTACAGGCTGGACTGTACCATTTTCAGGGATAGAAATTTTTGACATTCACTTTGTCAATAATAATATTTACTCAGGTTTCGACTTTAATGAAGATCATAAAAAGCAACTTCATCAATTTGTGATTGGAGCACAAGGAGTTGCCATTCAAAACCAAATTGAGCAAAACAAAGCTGATAAAACCGCATCGAGACAAAATCAAACAAATATTGAGCAACAATTAATTCAGCAGGTTGGTAATAATCTAACCTCTAATTTAATTAACTCGTTCCTTGCAATTCCAGCTACTGAAGCTAATGGAATTGATCAATTAATCGTATCCGCAGAAGGGGCGCTAAGTAGCGCAAATGCAAATTCCGTAATACAAACGCTTCAAACTTTATCCCCTCTTACCCGCATTACTTCGGGCATAGACTTTACATCACTCATTGCAGATTTACAGACAACATCTCAAGCAATTCAAAATGAAGCATTACAAACTTTGTTTTCAAATCATTGTCAGGACTTAGAGTCAAACTCACTTGAGGGACCTGAAAATTGGTTGCAAAGAGGATTTACATATATAGAGGCCAAAAAAGCAGCAAATGAGAATAATATTTCATGCCCGTTTTGCAAGCAGACAATTGAAAATAATAGCGATATTCTAATCGCATATACAAGCCAGTTCAATTCAGTTTTCAATTCTTTAGTCTTGCGGCTACAATCGCATTTAACATCCTTACAAAGCTTTAATTTGGAAGCGATGATACAAGCACTTAACAATATTAATCAGTCAAACACTGGAAAAATTGCTTCATGGACTACACATTTACCAAATACTGTTCAGCCACCAGCTTACAATATCATTGCAGATGAAACTATTTAAGAACAGAATTTCAAAACTTGATCGCTTCGGTTCAACAAAAAACACAAAACCCAACAGTAGCAGTGGCTACCACCACTGCTACTGTTTTTATGTCCTCTGGACAAACCATTAACTCCAATATTGATAACTATAATCAAAGCGTTACACTTTATAATTCTGCCATATCAACTTTTCGTTCAGGAATTCAGACCATTTCCAACGCACAGCTTGAAGTTGATAAACTCAGAAGAGTAAAAAAGCGATTTGAAGCTCCAATAGCTGCACTTTGCGCTCAACTCACATCCGAAAGACAAACACTAAGAGGGTTAACTACTGCTTACACTCAATTATCTCAACAACAAGAAACATCTGCGGCAGTTTTTTTTGGTAATTACCAAGCAAGAATCAACCATTACTTAGAAATAGTTTTCAAAACTCTTTTTAGAATTGACAGTGTAGTTCATGTTGCACCCCAAGGTAGAGCAACACAAAGTAAAATTGGTTATAAGTTAACAATAGATGGTCAGGATATTTCATTTGATCCACATCAACAAAACAGTGCTAAAGACTGCTTGAGCGAGGGAGATAAAAGCACCATAGCATTGGCATTCTTTTTATCAAAATTGGATATTGATCCAGCGCTTGGAGACAAAACATTAGTATTCGATGACCCACTTTCAAGTTTTGATAGTAATAGAAGGATGTACACTGTTCAGCTTATTAAGGATTTGTTTCCAAATATTAAACAAGTCATTGTTTTGAGCCATAATGAACATTTTCTTCATGATCTATCAAAAGGATTTGCTGCTGGCGATAAAAAAACGTTGCAAATAGTTCCTAACTTCTTAACTAAAGCCTCGGTAATTGAACCTCTACCCTTGGAAAAAATGGTTGAAAATGATTATTTCAAGCATATAAAGGAGTTAGAAAACTTTTTACAACACCCTGACATTAGTAAAAAGGATACAGTTCTGGGTTGGTTGCGGAATGTCCTTGAATCTCATATCCGCTTTAAATTTTACCGTCAATTAAGCGGTCTGCACCCAAACAATAGAACATTCGGTAACTTGATTACGACTCTTGTGAGTCAGGGTGTTGTCTTTAGAGATAATTCAAATCCATCTGCGATTATTGCAAAATTAAATTTAATAAATGCCATCTCTTGCAAGCCTTATCATGGTGAAGCAGTGCCTGATTTCACAACTTTAGGAGTTAATCCTAATGCTATTAATGTCACTGAATTAGCAAGTTTCATTACAGACACTCTGGACTTAGTAGACAACAAACTTTAGTTTAAATGCAAAAAAAAGCTGGTAACATTCGCTATCAAGTCATGGGGGTTAGGTGGGTTTTGAAAAATTTGAAGCAAAAATAAATTTCATCGAAATATTTAACTTTAGAATATAAAAATCCCCACGCCTGATAGCGTGGCGTTATGTGTAATATCTGCAACTCGAACAGATGAACTTCCAACAAAAACTTGCGGACTTTGTACTTGGCAACCGAACAATAAGCCAACATTCAGACATTGCACTAACTGGAATGAACGAACAACTGGAGTCCGAGTCCCTAGTAATTCTAGCAGGCATGAACGAATGGAATAACTCATTCGAACTGGAGCAATATTTTCGGCAGATGTTATCGGAACTTCAGATTGAACTGCCAACTAAAATGGAAGCTGCTAACATCTTGCTGAACTACTTCATGACGCAGATGGTCGCTGAACCAACTTGTGCATTTGAACTAATGACCAAGATTCAGAATCATGTCTACTACGCAATTAAATGGCCAGAAAGTAACTCAGGGAACACCGAGAAATATGTGGGACAAGAACTAGGTCTGGATCATCTGTACACCTGGTATCGCGAACTCCAAGACTTTAAAGATGGCAGTAGGTTATTTTACTACAACGAATTGCCGAGGGACGAACAAAAAATGAAGTTAGAGGAACATTTAGTTGAAGAAGCCCGAAACTGGCTGAACGCTGGAAAAACATACACATAACAGACGCTGATCGGGCATATGTCTTAGTGCTTCTAGCTTACATCAGTGCGACCAACCCGTAAAGCTGCGCCTTCTGAAAATTCAACTCTTTAAGGAGCTTTTGTGCTTCTGGTTATTCACTTCTAAACGCAGTTTTTCATAAGAAACAGTTGTGCGAGTGGCGCAGCTTTACTAGCTTAGTTTTCCATCAGCAAAGTTCGGAACATACGCCCGATAGCTGGTCGTTGTATTGAATTGACGAAGTTACCTGCTATTTGTCTGCAGGATTTTCCCATCAGGTGCTCTTAAGAGGATTTTTCAGATTTATACTGGGTAAGACTTGTCTTAATCGGCGGGAAGTTTTTCGCGGTGAAACCGTTGAAAGCTTGCTTTCGGAACGCGTTAGACGCATTAGAAAAACTTACAGGTGAAGAAGTTAGCCGTTTTCAAGCATAAAATCAAGCTAAACGGCTTAGCTCATCAGATAAATCAAAAAAAACTTATAATAATTGACTTTCATAGCGAATAGGCACCTGATGGACATTCTTTTTACGCCACTTATCCTGTGCATAAATAATCATAAAAAGAATTGAAATCCTGATGACTTGCATCCGCCCGGTCAACCGGGCTGGTGTAGAGGCGTAACTTCCTCAACTACGGTTGGAGGTTTTTTGAACATCTTTCTCTCTGTAGAAAAAAGGTCAACCTCAACACAACACTGCGTATATTTCATTGGCTAAATTGCCAATCTAAACATTTTCGAATGTATGTTTAGCTTAGCAATTTAACCAACGACGCAAAAGCTAAATATACAGTCGACATTAGCATCAATCATAAAAAGACAAATCATGAACATTCAATTATCAATAACCTTAGCATTAGTTCTAATCTTAAGCCAAGGTCTAGTTGCACAACAACATCATTATGGGCTCAAGGCTGGTTTTAATTATGTGAACTCCACAGATGCACTTTTTAGCAATGATGGTAATGGACAATATAAAATATCATACCACTTTGGAGTTTTTGGACAATTAGAACTTTCACCTAAATTCTTTCTTCGACCCGAACTCCTTCTTTCTAATAAGGGATATCACTTTAAAAATCAAGTTAACTCCACACCTCAGGAAGGTAATGTTAGCTTGAACTATATAAATTTTCCTTTGCTCTTTTCCTTCGAAATGTGTCAGGGTCTGAGAGTCGTTGGAGGCTTTGAACTAGGATATCTATTGTCAGCAAAGTCTAAATATGATTCAGAAAATTTAGACATTAAAAACGCTTGGGATAACACTTTCGATTTGGGTCTATCAGCAGGGTTAAATTATGAACTAACCGAAAAAATTCAAATGGATGTAAGGTACATACATGGTATAGTCTCAGGTATTGAAAATCTTGTTCTCACAGATGAATATGGTGAACTAATTGATACTGATCCTCGATTTCAAAATAGGACGTTCCAGCTTTCAATAGGCTATCAGTTTAAGTAAAAGATGCTAACAGACGATGATGGCGCATGGCCTTACTTAGCATTCTGCCAAGAGCCTGCTCAACATCCCACTTATCTGCCGCCAGGAAAATCTAGTGCTTTCTACCTTCTTCTGCTCGTGGGATTTTTTTATCTGGAATGACGCAGTGCGAATTTGATACTTTGAATGCACCGGCAGATAAGCTACTTTTATCGTAATTAAAAAAGCTCGGAGGCCACAGCGCCATATCTGGGCGTTAGCGGTCAGCTAAAAAACGAATCGTAAAAATTAAACGATAGAGAAATGAAAATACATTCGACAAACTATTTTGACACTTTTATCGAAGTTGCAGAAGACACAAAAGCCGACATTGCAACGAAACCACCAACTAAAGACAAAAAGACTGTAGCGGAAATGCAATACGAAATGATTGCAAAAAATCCCTATAAATTTACTTCAGATGATGTTTTCTTTCAAGTGTTTGCCGACCGAAAGGACTTGACAAAAGCGGAATACAAACAGGCACGGGAACAATTCTTTTCAAAAGGGCAGCCTTGTTTTCGAGCCTCGCCTTTGACAAAAACTTATGGCTTTGGTGTCCATAGCGACAATAATGGAAAAATAGCACTTTTCGGTATGGAAACGGAAGAATACCAAAAGTTCTTGACGGACACAAAAATCAAAAAAGTGAAAGCAATGAAATCAAGCAGATAATAAAAATGGAAATCTTAACCGAACTTAATTGGTTGGCTATTGCAGTTGGAACAATTTTTTACTGTGCATTTTGTGGTATTTGGCACAGACAATTTGCTTTTGGTAAAAAGTGGGAAGAAGCTATGGGCTTTAAAAGACTTAAAGATTGGAAAGAAACCAATATTTATTACGTAGTGCCTTTAATAGCTTGCTTAATTACAACAGTGGTGATTGCCATTTTACTGAATTTGACAAACCCAAGTTCATACAATGACGCATTAAAACTTGGACTTTTAATTGGATTCGGGATTGCAATGGCAGTCGTTTTTACGGCTTCCGTAATTCCAATAATGAAAAAACCATTGGCATTCGGAGCGATAACAGGGACAGCCCAAGCTTTGGGAATAACTTTAACGACCCTGATAATTTACGCAATAATGAACTGAAAAATAAAAAGCCGAACCGCTAACAATGTATATAAAAAATAGGCGAAATAGTAGTAAACTCAAGGGTTTTGGCTCGTATCAAAGTTTGTGCTTAACCGAAAGTTTATTGCTTCGAAATCGCCTACTTTTCATATACTAACCGTTAGCGGTCAGCTAAAAAACATCACGGTAAACAATGAAAGTAGAAGACATAAAACCATTTGACGGACAACATTGTGAGACAACAGCGACAGGAACATTGTTGCGACAACTCAACATTGAACTTTCCGAACCAATGCTTTTTGGTTTAGGCGAAGGTCTTGGGTTCATCTTTTGGAATATGAAGACAATGGATTTTCCATTTATTGGTGGACGAGTAAAAACCGACCTTCTAACTCAAAATATCGCAAGAAATCTAAACCTTGAATTGACCGTTAAGGAAACTTCATCGGTTAAAAAGGCTTGGGTCAACGTAAAAGAACTAATTGACAACGGGAAAGTAGTCGGTTTAAAATTGGACTGTTACCATCTGCAATATTTTTCTCGACCATTTCATTTTGCAGGGCATTATGTTGCAATCTACAACTATGACAACGAAAATGCTTTCTTAGTGGATACTAAACAGCAAGGCGGACAAGTAAAAACAAGTTTAAAAAGTTTGGAGTTGGCAAGAGCGGAAAAAGGACCAATGTCTTCTAAAAATTTGTTTTATACAATTAACAAGACTGACAAAAACTTTGACCTGAATGAATCTATTATTACAGCAATAAGGAATAACGCAACTGATTATTTAAATCCACCAATTACAAATATTGGCTATAAAGGAATCTTAAGAACAAGCAAAGAAATAGTCAAGTGGTTTAATACAAGCAAAGACATAGAGAACGAATTTAACGCTTCTGCAATGATTATGGAAAAAGCAGGAACAGGCGGAGCATTATTTAGAAACTTGTACAGAGACTTTTTAAAAGAAAGTTACGACTTGCTTAAACTTGACGAACTAAAGTCAGGACACAAAGCATTTATTGAAATTGCTACACTTTGGACTTCAGTTTCAGAACTCTTTGAGAAAGTGAGTAAAACGAAAGACTTTAAGTATATTCAACAAGCAGCAGACATTTTAAAAACAATATCTGACAAAGAAAAAAAGGCAATGGAAATGTTGAGTAAAATAAAGCCGAACCGCTAACAATGTATATAAAAAATAGGCGAAACAGTAGTAATTTCAAGGCTTTTGACTCGTATCAAACTTTGTGCTTAACCGAAAGTTTAGTGCTTCGAAATCGCCTACTTTTCATATACTAACCGGTATATTTCATTGGCTAAATTGCCAATCTAAACATTTTCGAATGTATGTTTAGCTTAGCAATTTAACCAACGACGCAAAAGCTAAATATACAGTCGACATTATGATCAATTTCACCAACTCAAACGAATTATGAAAAGAATTTTATTGATACTTATTGGTATCTCAATTGCTTGGACTGGATTTAGTCAAACACCGACGCTTTGGTTACCATTTGGCTCATCTGATATTGGAGATTCTCCAAATTACAATGTAGGCATTGGAACGGATAACCCGAATTCTAAATTGGATGTTGACGGAGGATCAATTAGAGTGAGTCAATATAATAATCAGTATTTGGAATTAAAACAAGCTGGTGACGGAACCGGATCTGCCTATATTGGCTTGCAGTCCTCCATAGGTGACATTAACTTTTTAATTTCCGGCGACAATAGATTAAACATTAATCGAAATGCAAACATTGGAATTGGAACACCTACTCCCCAATATAGTCTGCACATTAAAAAATCTTCTGGCACTTCCGAAGTAAGAACTGAATTCAATAACCATTATGCAAAGGTCGGTGCAAGTTCAGCTGGAGGTTATCTTGGTGCTTCTAATGCAAATGGTGATCTATTAGTTAACATTAGGGGGTATGGCCCTGCATATTTTAACGCTGGTAATGTAGGTATTGGAACGGACAACCCGAATTCTAAATTGGATGTTGACGGAGGATCAATCAGGGTAAGTCAATACAATAATCAGTATTTGGAATTAACTCAAGGTGGTGATGGAACCGGATCTGCTTATATTGGCTTGCAGTCCTCTATAGGTGACATTAATTTTTTAATTTCTGGTGACAATAGACTAAATATTAACAGAAATGGTAGTATTGGAATTGGATTAACTAACCCTAGTTCTAGTTATAAGCTTTCAGTAAATGGATCAATTCGATCAAAAGAAGTAAAGGTTGAAGCAAACTGGCCAGATTTTGTGTTCTATGATGATTACGAACTCCTAACTCTCGAAGAAGTGGAAGAACACATCAATGAAGAAGGCCATCTACCTGAAATCCCAAGTGAAGCAGATGTAGCTGAGAACGGAATAAACCTCGGGGAAATGAACGCTAAACTTCTCCAGAAGATAGAGGAACTTACGCTTTACCTGATCGAGCAGAACAAGGAAATTAAGGAACTAAAAGATAAGGTTAAGCGCCTTGAAAACGAATAAAGATCATAACAAAATGTATAGTGAATGCGCTTCAGAGCCTTTTTCAACTTTCTTTGCAACTCAATACTTTTTCTAGTTACTGGAAAGTATGAGCGCACTCACCATACATAGACGTTGGTGTGCATTTCTGATGGGACACGTAAACTTGTTTCTGAACCTGAGACTTATTATTTTTGTTGTCGAACTAGATAACATGTTTTGCCAACATTAAAGATTATAGACTCGATTAAGATTGATGTTTACTCACGTGAACATCCTCCCCCTCATTTTCATGCCATTTATGCTGAATATGAGGAATTGATTGAAATTAAAACACTGTCCACGTATGCTGGCAATCTGCCAAAAGCCCAGCGAAACAAAGTGATTGAATGGGCAAAAACGAAACAGGAATATCTGATACAGAATTTTCAACGATTGAATCCAAGATTATGAGAAAGAAATTGAGCATTCCAAGAATCATAAAAATTCATAAGATTGATGGGTTGACTATCCGATGCATGTTTAACAATGGGGAAAGTAGAATACTCGACTTTGAAAAGGTATTTAAACAATGGAAAATTGCAGAAGATGATATTGATTATCCACTTTTAACACCTAAGGAGTTTAAAAAAGTACAACTCAGGAACTATACCTTATCATGGCCAAATGTTCCCGTTGCTCTCATCTCTGAAGATGGGAACGTGGAACTTCACCCGTATGAGTTGAGTCCTGATGAACTTTATAGGTTAAGTGAACCGGCCGAACCTTCTACCTCGGAGAAATTTGGAAGTCTGATTAAATCGGCACGAATAAAAGCTGGCTTAACCCAAGAACAACTTGCTCAAAGAAGTGGAACTTCCAGGTTCTATATTTCGAGGCTGGAGAACAACCGAACGGATGTAGAACTTTCAACGTTTCGAAAAATTGTAGAGGCTGGGCTTGGTAAAGATTTCAAACTCATAATAGAATAACGACATGCCAACATTTGCTATCAAGTCATGGGGTTTCTGTGGCTTTTAGAAAATGTGGAGCTTGGAAAGTTTAGTGCAAGCTTTAACTTTAGTATATAAAAATCCCCCCGCCTGATAGCTGGACGTGAGAGTACATGCCTCATAGATGGGCGATATCTATTACGACCAAAAAGGCTATCTGGTATTAAATGGATCACACACTCAGAATATTTTTTGGACAATACGGTGAAATACAGGATAGAGATCTGGACGAGCTAAAAGCTTGTGCAAGGAAAAAAACCGTCAGCAAAGGGTCGTTTCTTTTGAGAGAAGGAGAGATTTGCAGAAATTTCTATCTGGTAATTTCCGGGTCTTTTAGACTTTACTACCTTAAAGATGGGCTAGATACTTCTGTCTGGTTTTCTTTGAAAAACAACTCTTCAATTGAGCTTTATAGCTATATAAGTGAAAGTCCTTCTGATTATTTTATAGAGTGTATAGAAGATGCTGACGTGATAATTATTTCCAAAACAGATATTGATTCACTGTGTAGGAAAAGCTCAACCATAGATACCCTTTTCAAGTGCTTTTGGCAAGATGTAGTCCAAAACCTAGTTAATAGGTTAACCAGCCTTCAAAAGTATTCGGCAGAAGAACGTTACTTAAAATTGATTGAAAATACGGATTATTTGAATCAGATTCCTCAAAAGTATATTGCATCCTATATCGGGGTAACAACTACATCATTGAGTGGAATTAAGAGAAACATTAAAACGAAGTTGTCCTAAGGCATTTTTTAAAATCTTCAATTGGTCAAATTTTGAATAAAATAATATGACTATCCGTAATTAGAACCAACCCCTAAAAATCGCTAACTTGTATAAGGATCAAAAAGGTTATTGGTATGAATTTACATGAGTTTTTCAAGAAATACCCAGATGAATCTTCATGCATTGAAGGCTTCAAACAGAAACGACTAGAACTAGGAGTTTTCTGTAGGAAGTGTGAACATAATGAGCACTATTTCCGCAAGACGGATTTGAAATTCCAATGTAAGAAATGTGGCAGTCGTCAAAGCTTACGTTCAGGCACTGTTATGGAACACAGCAATTTACCTTTCTATTATTGGATGCTTTGTATAGAGTTAATGACGCTATCGAAAAAGAGCTTTTCAGCTTTAGAAATGCAAAGAATGTTAGGTCATAAGCGTTATGAGCCTATTTGGTTGATGATGCATAAGATACGTAGAGTGATGAGCAAAAGAGATAGTAAATATCAATTGGATGGCTATCTAGAATTTGATGAAGGTTTTTTTGAAAGTACCCATCAAAAGCTGGAAGGCGATCAACAGGAAGGAGACGAATCACAAAAGCCAGAAGAGACTAAAAGGGGTAGAGGAAGCCAGAAACAAGCAAAAGTATTGGTTATGGTAGAGTCTGAGCCAAGTATAAGAGCACCCAAGAAAGGCAAGCCTAATAGAAAAGTTGGTCATCTTAAAATGGTGGTAATGGAAGATTTGAAGTCTGCGAGCATTAATAAAGCAGTAGAAGCATCTGTAAAAGAAACGGCTCATATAACCACCGATGGATACCGAGGCTATTCCAAATTGAAGGATAAAATAGCCCATCATCATGTGGTTATCGAGCCTAACAAATCAAAATCAGCCAAAATATTCCCTTGGGTGAACAGAACTATCAGTAACGCTAAGAAAGTAATGTTAGGTGTTCATCATAATGCGATAGATCAGCAATACATCCAAAACTATCTGGATGAATTCTGCTACAAATTCAATAGGAGATATTTTGGGGACAAACTATCAGATCGGCTAATGATTGCTGCTCTTGAAACAACTTGGTATTAATTACGGACAGTCATATAAAATAAAGTTTGATATGAGTAGAGAAAATCTAAAAAGGGCAGAGGAAATCGCTCTTCGCCTATTTAACGAAATTGAAAAACAGGGGCTAATCAAGTCTGGAAAAACGGAGGAACAACTAAACGACGAGGTGTACTTATTGTCCCATGATTTATTGGGAACAAGAAAGCATTGGCATAAACGGATCGTAAGAAGTGGAAAAAATACTTTGCTTCCATATCAGGAAGATCCTCCTAATCTTGTGATTCAGGATAATGACATTCTGTTTTTTGATTTTGGCCCAATTTTGGGCAACTGGGAAGCTGACTTGGGAAGGACTTACGTATTGGGAGTAGACCCTGTGAAACTCAAGCTAAAATCCGATATTGAATCATGCTGGTATGCTGCAAAAGAGTGGTTCGAAAACAAAAATGACTGTACTGGAGCTGAGCTTTTTAATTACGTCTCAGAGCTTGCCAGAAATCACGGTTGGGAATTTGGTGGCGAAATTGGGGGTCATATTATTGGAGAATTTCCACATGAAAAACTTGATCCGAATGCCTACGACTTATATGTTCACCCTGAGAATAACCATGATATGAAACAGGAAATAGGGGGCAAAAAAAGAGAATGGATATTAGAAATTCATTTCGTGGACAGGCAACATGAAATTGGCGGATTCTTTGAGCAATTATTGACGTAGAATATAACTGAACGTACTCTGATCTAGGATCAGCTTACTGAGATATTTTGTAAAGCTGATCCTACCTACTATTTCATGTGTATAGGTTTTATTTTCAACGGTCACATGGAATTCGCATCAAATATTCATCTGGCGGTTGGTATAAATTCGCCTTCGAATATTTATGCTCATTTCAAATGAGAATAAACCAAGTCAGCGGCACCCACTATTTATAGTCTTTGCCGGTAATAAAAATGAACAGCATTGAAAATTGAGATAGCAGATTTTGAAGAAAGTGATAGAGCACGCCTTAGGCAGATCTATTTAGAAGTAAGAAAGACCAACTTTATTGGGTCGGCTCACGACTCTTTCGATAGTGACACGGAGGGAGAATCTTATTTTGGTAGCTAAAGTGGAGAATGAAATTGTAGGATTTGCATCCGTTTGGCTTCCAGATAATTTTCTTCATCATTTATACCTATTAAAACCTTTTCAACGGATAGGAATTGGAACAATGCTAGTGAATAGGATTGTTGAAAATGCAGATGCCGACCTCACGCTTAAGTGTTTGAAACAGAATAAATCAGGCATCAATTTTTACTTGAAAATGGGTTGGAAATCATTGTCTGAAGGAACTTCTAATGAAGGAGAGTATATCCTATTTAAGTATCAAATATCTTAGAGCTGTGCTTACTTGTTGTTTTCAGGTGCGTAATACTTCACATCTGCCTCCCTATTTTCTACCCTTATAAGGTTGGAGGTATCGCCTAGTACTTCATCTACCAAACCATATTCCTTGGCTTCCAGTGCGTTCATAAACCGATCTCTTCGGAAGAATTCCTCGATCTCCTGCCAGGTATGTCCAGTATTTTTGCCCATGATATGGAAGAGTTGAGTCTGGAGTCTTTCTTGCTCGCGGGTAGCTATGCGCACATCTTCGGTATAGCCTTTGGCGCCTCCACCTGTTGGGTGCTGATGGATGGTGGCCTGCGCCAATGCAAACCGCTTGCCTTTAGCCCCTGAGGTAAGAAGTGCTGTGCCCATGCTCCCCGAAAAGCCCACCGCCACGGTAGACACTGGTGCACTGATCATCTGCATGGCATCATATATTGCTAGTCCGGCATACACAGATCCGCCAGGCGACTGAATATACATATCAATCTGGCGATTGGCATCTTGGCTATTGAGGTAAAGTAGTTGAGCTACGATCAGGTTGGCGACTTGATCATCTATAGCTGATCCCAGAAAGATGATGCGCTCTTTTAGGAGCAGACTGAAAATGTCATAGGCTCTCTCTCCCCGGCTGTTTTGGTCGATGACCATGGGGATCACATTGGATTGTATGTTCATAATATTATTGTTTGAAAATGGCGCTAATCCGTTCCTGAAATGATCGGTATTTTGGCTTGGTAAATAATCTGTTTTCTATGGCGTTGATTTCTTTTCTTAGTTTCTCTCGTCCGTAGAGGTGAATCAAATCATGGGTATTGGCTTGCCAATACAGCTTGTCCCGAAGCGTCGGGCTGAGCATGAGCTTGGCTTCTGTCAGCAGTGCTTCTGATGACTCAGCGGATTGGTGTAGATACTTGTCTAGCTGCTCCGTTTCAATCAAGGAAGTCCTCATAGCATAAAGATTTTTGTTTTACTTCCTCGCGCACCTTCTCAAGGCACTTATATTTCTGTACTGTGGCAGATCGCTCACTTGCAAAACCAAATCGCTCCGATACTTGCTTCATATTGAGCTTTTCGTAGTAGAAAGATTGCAAGAGGTTCATGCATTTTTCTCCTGATAGCTGTAGAAAAGAGAGTAGTTTTTGATCCAGCGTTTTCGGCTGATCATCTTCCCTCACTTCTACCTGATCAATATCTTCCATCGGCTTCTGTTGCTCCAGATGTTTCAGCCAAAGCTTCTTTACTATGCCCGTGAGGTAGGCCTTGTCACTTACCTGAGGCTGGAAAGAGCCATTGGTGAGTTTTTCATAATACACAATCAGTGCTTCTTGAAACAAGTCACGAGCTGTTTCTATATCACCTCCCCGCTTATGGATATAGCGAGCGGCTACAGGGAACACCTCTTCATACCACTGCGTGATCTGTTGGTCACGCGATTTAACAATGGGTTTTTCAAGAACAAGCATAGGCTTCATGTTTATTAGTATGTCCCTATTTTCAGAAAAGTATCACCTCAGAATCATGTTTCTTTTAAATGCTTTGGCCTAAAACCTGACCTGATAACTCACCAAGGGAAATAAATTAGAGGTTTCGTCATCTTCTTCACCAAACGAGTATTCCTGGATTTTTGCAGGGCTTCCAAACTTAGCTTGTTGATACCGAATACCATAGACGTTGTTTTCAAGCAAATTAAGAATATCCAATTTTAACTGTTGAGAGATTCCTTTCTTTTCCCATTTGTAATAAATGCTAAAATCAAGACGATAATAATCGCTTAGCTGATACTGGTAGGCCTTTTCAGAAATTTCTACGCCATATCCTGCTTCTATTGATTTTTGCAAATCGAGAGATGTCACACGTTTCCCGCCAGTATAAGCCCCTCTCAAGTTCAATCCTAAATATTTTAAGGTGGAAGCTCTGTTCAGTACAAACTCTTTTCCCCCGAGTAAATTTAAGGCGTAGTGATTATTGTATTTCGTATTCCTCCATTGATTATCCTTTGCTTTGTATTTGGAATCATATAGCGACCCAGTGAATAGAAAGTAATAGTTGTTTGAGAAATTTTTCTCTAAAGTCAGTTCAACACCATAGTTTTTGCCCACCCCTTCATTTGTCAAATCCACGGTAGTGAACGATACATCTTGATTGATAGAAGAATAAGAACTGGAGGTATCATTTTCAACCGGGATATCATATCTGTATTGATAATAGGTTTCCAGTTTTATATGAACATCTTCTGCTATAGTGGTATTATAGCCTAACACAAGATGAGCAGCCTTACTCAACTTCAGGTTTTCGTTTGGCCGAAGCGTAACCCCATCAGCATTTTGCTCACCAAAGTAAGTAGCCACGCTCTCATGTCTGCTGTGAAGTCCAGCGCCGAAACTGACTGACTGTTTATCGCTCAGCGCATATTCAAGACCCAATCTTGGTTCTACGACCAGCTCGGAGCTAAGCGAAAAGTGAGTGAGGTGCGCCCCACTATTAATAATCCATCGGTAAGATGGTTTCCACTGCCAAGAAATGAAGCTCTGAGTCAGCTGCATACTTTCCAAACGATCGAGCTCCTTGGTGACCTCTCCATTGGGCAAGCCACTTTCAGATTCCAATTTAAATTGGAGATGATTAAGTTTCACGCCTGCACTTAAAAAGTGCGCAGCATTCACCTTATGGTTCATGGTTGTTGTCATTCGATATTCAGTTTTGGCATATTTGCCTCGCTCTTGCAGGTAGGGCTCCATCACTTCATAGTTGAAGGAAGATGAAGAAGGCCTGTTGCGGGTGGTGCTGATGGCCGCTACTGATTCTAAATAGGTCTTTTTATTTTTGAATGGAACCGCATGAGATAGTCCCATGATGCCAAGATCATAGCGCTGAAGATCATACCAGGTTTTTTCGACAGGCTGATTGGATAAAGTATCAATCCATCCTACGGATGATTCTTCTTCCCACTTTCCAGTGCCACCCAAACCGAACAAGGCAAACGTTCCTGCTTTTTTTGTTGGCAGATTTACTTTAAACGTAGCATCTTGATAATCCGGAAGATTGAGATCATCCAGAAATAACCTCTGCGTAAGTCCCATGAGTGAATAACGATAATTTACTAAATACGAACCATTGTTGCTACCAAGAGGACCTTCCGTAGAAGCCCTTAAACCCATGGTAGAGGCTTCCAATGTGTGTTCAAAGTTTTGTGTATTTCCTTTCCTCATTTTTAAATCAAAAATACCCGATGTGGCATTGCCAAACTCTGCTGGAAAGGCACTCACAAAGAAATCAGATCGAGACATATTGTTACTATTGAGAATATTGATAAAGCCTCCAGAGCTTCCTTCTACTGCAAAGTGATTGGGGTTAGCGATTTCAATTCCCTCCAATCTCCAAAGTAATCCACTTGGAGAATTTCCTCTAACGATTATTTCATTGTTGTATCCATTACCTGATGTTACCCCTGCATAAGATAGTGCCATACGCGCGGGATCGCTGAGACTGCCAGCAAATCTTTCCGTCTCCTCAGATGATATTGACCGCGCACTCACGGTAGCTGCCTGGTTAGTGGGCGTTACCTTATTCTTATAACCAGACACTACTACAGGTCCTAATTTGCTAATATCCTCCGTTAACCCAATTTCTAAAACTGTCTCTTTGCCAGCATCTAAAACCACATTATCTAATATTCTGGATTGGTAACCTATAAAACTGACTTGCAAGTTGTAACGGCCAAGAGGCAATTGTTTCAGAACGAATGAACCATCCAAGCCTGAAATGTCACCAACTATGGGATCGGAATTGATAATTTTCACTGTGGCTCCTACTAGCGTAGCTTTGGTTTGCTCGTCATAAATCAGGCCTCTCATATTTTGATTGGGGACAGACTTTTTTTCCTTCCGGTAAATAGTTATTTGCCCAGCTAAACTCAAGTAAACCAACCCCTTCTGCGATAGGTCGTCCAAAAATTCTTTTAGTGGCTTGTCTTGATAATTACCGGATACTTTTATTTGCTGAATGTCGGCTGAAAATGAAAAATGAATTTCAAGTTTCGATTCCAGCTCTTTTAAAACTTGCCCGAGTTCCTTATCAGTAAATTTCATGTTTATGCGAGTTTCCTCAATCTTTGTTAGAGACTGAGCATACCCTACCAACGCACAAGTCAGGAGACCTGTGATCATCATTAATTTAATATTCATCGTGTATATATTATTTTGTTATCGTCGAATTGATTTCGGCATTTTGGCCTACTTACTTTTTAGTAGATATCCACTAGAAGTTTTTTCTATGGAGAGATCACATGTTAGCTTCAGGATTTGTAAAATATCCGGCAATGGGATTTTTTCGAAATGGCCTATAACCTGGCAATCTGAATTCCCTGTAAAAGTTATCTTTTGAGCATAATAGGTATTGAGGTCATCTACAACCTTTTCAACGGGTGTGTTACTGAAAACGAAAGTTCCAGTGTTCCACGAATTGAAGTTGGGATCGATAGTTGCAAAAGCGGTAAGTGTTTTCTCTGATACAAGTGCAGAATAGCCTGCTTTCAAAAGTGCCTTCTGCTTTGAGCTCTTTTCAACTACCTCCACTAGCCCAGTAGCTACCGACACGAGTGTTTCTGACTGATCTTGCCGTATATTAAAAGTAGTACCTAGCACACTCACTGAGGCATCACTCATTTCAATGATAAATGGTCGTTTTTCGTCTCTTGTTACATTAAAAAATGCTTCTCCTTTAAGTTCTACTTTTCGTAGATCAGCAAACTGACTTGGATAGCTCAGTTCAGCATTCTCATTGAGCCAAACGATAGAGCCATCAAACAAAATCACGCTATCTATTTGAGAACCATTGGCGGTCAACATTTCAACATTTGGAGTGTTAGAGAGATCTTCAAAAACAAACCAGCATGTGATCAATACGGCCACTGCCGCTGCAACTCGTAAGGCTTTTGAAAAAAGAGGAATGACTTTTACTCCGCTTGTTTTCTTATAATCCATCATTACTTTTTGCCATGCTTTCGCAGAATCAAAGTCATGTATTTCAGCTTTTTTTCCATGGAAAAAACTTTTGAGAGCCTGATACTCTTCGGGATGCTGTTCTCTAAAATCTGAAACCAGCTTTTCTTCCGCCTCCGTTGTTTCACTGTGATAGTGCTTTCCTAATAATATGTAAATATCTTCTTTCATATTGAAGCCCTTTTGATCAATTGTCGTAGAAATATGATCTTACCCCTAGTCAACTCAAAAAAATATTTCAAAAGAAAAAGAAAACTGCACAGGGGATATAGCCATGATCTTTCAATTCAACTCTGAGTTTTTTGAGCGCTGAGCCCATTTGATTTTCTATTGTCTTTGGAGATACCTCTAGTTCTTCTGCGGCCTCTTTGTATGAATAACCCGATTCGCGAATTAAAAGGAATACCTGTCTCGTTTTAGGGGGCAGTTTGGAAACAAAATAGTGGAAAAGTGCTTCAAATTCTACACCCGATTCAGGTTGTAAGTCGTGGAGGTAGGCGCTTTCCTTGAGCTCTTCGTGTGAGATGTGCAGCCCTTTAGTCTTTTTTCTAAGATGATCAATGCATTTGAATTTGGTGCTACGCAAAAGAAAGCGATCGACGTTATCCACTTCCTGAAGCCGATTAGTTTCCAAGAACTGGACAAAAAGTTCTTGCACTATTTCTTCCGCTACATCATATTCGCCAAGGATCTTGGTAGCATAGTTGCATAGTGGAGAATAATGCTGATGAAAGATAGCTTCAAACTCTCTTGTCTTCATCCGAATTAGGTTCGTGCGTTACCCATACAAGCTCGTTGTTGCGGGATCATTTGATTAAAGTTAAATGAACTTCTAAAGAAGCGTAAGCTCAAATCCATACTCAATCCTTAAAAAGCAGATCCAAATAGTTGCGAAAGTGAATAAGTTGCTTTTCCGTTAATAAAGGATCTGTAAGTGATTTTGAAACTGTGAATGCACCCTCAATTACCACAGTGAAATGATCTGCCAGTGAAACCTTATCGATAGCAATCACTGGAGTATGCTTTTCTAAAACCTGATTGATCATCTCTAAAAAGGTCGTACGCCATGTCATCATCGTGTCACTCACGATCTTTTTGATTTCGTCGCTGTAGTGATTCTGTTCATTGCTTACCGAGGCATAAAGACAATTTGGAGGCTCTTCTATACCAGAAAACATCTTTATAAAGCAGTCGACAAATTCCAGTAATCTTTTCTTAGGCTGGTGCGCATATTGCTCTGTGTCATTCATCACCTGGCTCATCACCTGGAGATCCCCCGTGGCAAAATCATTCATTAGAGCTAGCGCCAAATCTGCCTTGGTTTTAAAATGATAAAAGAAAGCACCTTTTGTTATGCCTGTTTTCTGGAGGATTAAGTCCACAGAAGTACCGGCAAATCCATTTTCATAAATCAGTTCTTTAGACTCAGTCAAAATTTTGTCCCTCGTAGGTTTTCCGTCTCTTCCCATAAAACAAATATAGAATATTTATACCAACTAGTTTGTTTGTGTAAAAAATCATTCTAAGTTTGTACCAACTAGTTTGTTTAAATAAATAAAATTATGATGTTTCCTACACCATTAGAAGTATTACTTGATCCGGTTTCATTAACGGTCATCGCCATGTTTATTGGCCTCTATGTTTGGGAGAAGCTATTTCCCAGAAATAAAAATCTGCCAGCTGTAAAGCATGCTACCATTAGGGGCTTGATAGCCTTTTCTGTTTTTTTCTATCTGAGCTCATACCTCCCCATTTTGACAGATGGATTTTTGGCTCAATATCAGATTATAAACCTTTCAGGCTTGCCATTGATAGCCCAGATATTGATTGGTTTATTTATTTATCAGCTTTTTTTATATAGCTGGCACAGATCCATTCATAAGTCCGACAGGCTATGGAAAGTGTTTCATCAGATGCACCATAGCTCGGAGCGTTTAGACATCCCAAGTACGTTTTATTTCAGTCCGATGGATATGATCGCTTTTACTGTCTTGGGAAGTATTGTCTTTGCACTCGTTATGGGAGTTTCTCCTCAGGCAGCCACGGTGATTATTCTTACACTGAATTTTTTAAGTATTTTCCAACACGCCAATATCCGGACACCACAATGGTTGGGATATATAATACAGCGACCTGAACAACATGCGGTTCACCATGAAAGGGGTGTTCATCAGCACAACTATTCAGATTTTCCAGTTTATGATTTGATCTTTGGGACCTTCAGTAACCCTAAAGCATTTGATGGGCAAAGTGGGTTTTATGATGGGGCATCAGTCAGAGTCACTGAAATGATGATGTTTAGAGACGTCTCCAGCAAGCTCACGCATGATATAAAAACCAATGTGAATAAAAGTGAATCTTTAACCAGTATATAGATGAGTGTATTAGAATTAATTTCTACAGATAGAGAGCTAAGCCGAGCCTTGGAAGAGACTGAAGCCATTTATTGGAGTAAGTATTATCATGCAAATGAGCAGTTGTCCTGTTTTTCCACCATCGTGGCAAACTCATTTGCTGGTTCTGTACCGGAGGTAGATATATTGGCCATGAACAGGGTCATAGGTCTGGGTATTGCGAAAACAGTGCAGCCTGAGGACATAGAATCTATCATTAATTTTTATGAAAAGGCCGGAGCAAAGCGTTTTTTTATCCAGACTCGCGGAACATATCGTGCAAGAAAATTTGCCTATGATGTTGAGCAGCGCAGGGTTTAGGTTGCATAATTATTGGGCAAAGCTGATGAAAAAGCTAGATGAACCCATTGTAGTCAGCCCTACGGAACTGCAAATAGTGAGAGTGAGTGAGGAGGAAAATAATATGGAAGTGTATGGCCAAATACTATTTGATAGCTTTGATTGGCAAGAACCTCGATTAAAGGGTTGGTTGTGTAAGACGATAGGTCAAAGAGGGTATAGCCATTACTTGGCTTATCAAGGAAACACACCCATTGCCGCTGCAGCCTTACATATGGTAGGCAAATATGCTTCACTTGCTTTTGCTGGAACATTGCCAGCCTTTCGGGGTATGGGCGCGCAACGAGCTTTATTAGAACAAAGGCTGCATGATGCACGAGAAGGCGGGTGTGTCTATGCTTTTGCAGAGACGGCTGTTTCTACACTGGAAAACCCCGTTCAGAGTTATAAAAACATGATTAAGCTGGGATTTGAGGAGGTATACCAAAGAGAGAATTGGATTTTGGAGTTATAGAATTGCAACGCTAAAACGATGGAAAAAAACGAAGTAACTAGGAATGACGGCTCTGTCAAGATTTTTGATGACAGAAATGTATCTAGCGATTATCGTTCCATAGTGCCTCATCTTAAGCATGGCCAACGTGTACTAGATGTGGGATGCGGCACAGGCGCCATTACGGCTGGTATTGCAGCTCTTGTAGGAGAAAGTGGCAGTGTTGTGGGTATTGACAACACTGCCAAATTCATCGAAAACGGGCAGCAGAAATTTCATGCTGTTCAGCATATGTCACTCATTTGTTCGGATCTATTTGATTATCATTCTGAAGAGCCTTTTGACATTATTGTGTCCGCCAGAACTTTTCAATGGCTTCAAAAACCTTTTTCGGCTGCCCAAAAATTGATTTCCCTCTTAAAACCAGGCGGTATGCTCTCTATTCTCGATTATGATCATACGGACTTAGAGTGGCAGCCACAACCTCCAGTAAGTATGCAAAAGGTGTATGATGGATTCCTTGCCTGGCGTAGAGATGCGGGTATGGACAATCGAATAGCCAAAAACTCTGAAGGAAATCTACCAACAGTTGGGCTTGACAAATATTGTAGAAGAACCCAGCCATGAGCGATATACCAGAGATCACCCGCTGTTTGAGGACAAGCTAAAAATTTGGTCTAAAGTAGCGGAGCTTCCTGATATCGTGAGTAAAGGATATATTGCAGAGGCCGAAAAAAACTTGGCTATAGCTGAGTACAACGAATGGGTAGAAAATAATGCGGAAGAGATGGTGATGAATCTGATAGATGTAAGAGGCATCAGAGAAGGTGAAGGTTAAAGAGTAAAAGTAGATTTGATATGTATGTTCTTAAATCTAGTCAATTGTAAAATTCAATGTTTAGTTATAAAGTAAAATCAAAATGAGAGTAGTAGTCTTTGCGCTTCTTCTTGTCTCTTTCCGTCACGCTTTTTGCCAGGATAATGACTTGAACAAAACCAGTCTTAGTTTAGGCTATTTTGGGGAGACAATCACTCACGCTGGCCTACAGGCAGGTGTGGAGTATTACCCATATTTATCTGAGCGACATCAATTGATTTTAGGCTTGGCGGCTGGTGGTTATATACACCCCCGCAATAACACTTCGTTATTCGTCAGGGCACAATGGGGTCAGCGAATCAAGTTTAAGAGTGGTTTGTTTTTAGAACACTTTCTGGGTTTGGGATACCTCCATCAGTTTTTGAATGGCGGTGAACTTTATGAAGTTCTACCAAATGGTGCCGTTGTAGAAAAAAGCAATACTGGAGAACCTAAATTTATGCCTTCAGTGGCATTGGGTTTTGGGTATGACTTTAAGTCTCCTGCCCTCTCGAAATATAGTTTTTTCGTCCGACCAGAGCTCTTTTGGAAAGCGCCATTTAATGGATACTATCTGACTCATTTTGCCCTTAATACTGGCGTCATCATCAAGCTTAGCAAGTGAAAAATATACTAACTATACTGTTCATCGGTCTCATTGTGTTATTCTCCTGCCAAGAACATGAGCTACTTAAAGAAGGAGATTTCTTCTTTCTGGAGAGCAAGGGCGCCAAAATGCCTATTTGGGTAAAGGGCAATAGAGCCTCCAAAACCTTCATCCTTTTCTTGCACGGTGGCCCTGAAGGAGGGTCTTCTCAGTATTACACCATTTTTCCATCCCATAAAGAGATTGAAAAACACTTTGCCATCGCGTATTGGGATCAGCGGATGTGCGGAATGAGCCAAGGAAATCCATCCATGAAAGATGCAACACTAGAGCAGTTTACGGAAGACCTTGACAAGGTGATCACTTTGATCAACCATAAATATGATGAACCTGAAATCTTCCTGATGGGTCACTCTTGGGGCGGAGCACTCGGAACTAACTACTTGCTGCAAAATCAGTCGAAAGTAAAGGGCTGGATCGAAGTAGATGGCGGGCATAGTTGGACTACCGCGAATGAGATTTCTCGTGATTTAACGATGGATCATGCGAAGAACAAAATACTGCAAAATGAAGACGCTGATTTCTGGAATTTCGCCTTGGATTGGTATGAAGAGTATCCTGTGGTTGGGATCAATGACAATGCTCACTATTCATTTGTAGGTGCGGCCAATGGGTATGACTTCAATCCGGAAAGTGACTCACTGGAAATTCCATTCACCGATCTATTATTCTTCTCACCTATTTCTACAGCTTACTTTTTTGTTCCTTATCAATTCGCGTTTCTAAATCAGGGCTTAGAACTGCAAGACAGGTTGAATGAGATCACCATTCCCACATTGATTTGTTGGGGCAGACATGATGGAGTTTTCCCTGTTTCAATAGCTACAGACACATACAATCAACTAGGTACTCCTGAAGTGAATAAAAGAATAAGAATATTTGAATCTTCTGCCCACTCACCCAATTATGAGGAGCCAAAAGCATTTGCCAATGAGGTTATTAATTTTATCTATGAATACAATTGAATGACATGACAAAACATTTAACATTCATCCTATTGGCTCTTGTCCTAATCAGTTGTTCTAGCGAAGATGACTATGTGCCACCTCAAGAATCATTTAAAGAGCCAATTCCTGGGATTGATATAATACAGCTGCCTGTTGTTATTCACGTCATTCACAATGGCGAGGCGGAAGGCGCTGGCCCCAATTTATCAACTGACAGAATCCTAAGGCAAATTGAAATTCTGAATGAAGATTTCCGAAAAAAAGAGGGCACGAGAGGATACAATGATCACCCTAATGGCGCTGATACAAAAATTGAATTCGTTTTAGCTAAGCTAAATCCTGATGCTCTCCCTATTGACGGCATCAACAGAATAAATGCCTCAGCGTGGAAGCGGAAAACCTTGGTTACAATCAAAATCATTATGCACAGTATGCTTATTGGAATCCAATTGAATACATCAATATATGGACAACTCCATTGCCAGTAGAGGCTGAATGTTTGGTTCTTGGATCGGCTACTGGGCCTTTTACTGATCTTCCAGGAACAGAGCATCTTTCTATTCCTCAGGAAGAGTGATGCTGATGGAATTTTAATCAACTGGACTCATTTTGGAGAATCGGATATTGACTGTCACGCAAGATATGGGCGAACACTTACGCACGAGATGGGGCATTTTTTAGGGCTACTTCATACTTGGGGTGCTCGTGATTGCGAACTAAACGACTATTGTGACGATACGCCAGCAGTTGATGATTATGTATATGGAAGAGTTTCATATGAAGGATGTGATGGAGAGAGTATAATGATTGGCAATTATATGAACTATAGTGAAGACGAGGTGATGAATATTTTTACAAACGATCAGAGCGCGAGAATGCATTACGTGCTGAACAATCACGTGGGAAGAAATGGATTGCTAAAAAGTTCAGCACTACCTTAGCCAGCCGTCTTCAGTGCAACTTGATAGGTGAGTCTCCCGCTGGAAATGGACAGTCATAGTTTCTTCCAAACCTACGGTCTTCATATTGTTATTAGGCTCCATGGCCACCCCATTCTTTGCCAACCCAAATTTATACTTGGGCCCTCCATCGTCATTGACCACATCAGTCGGCTCAGAAGCTTTTGCAGGAGATAGCGTAATCGCATAGTTCTTGGTGCTGGCATCTATATCATCCACGATTTGAGGGATCTGATTTCTGTAGTTATGTGTAGGAATACCATTGGTTTGGAATTGCAACAAACCCATGTTTTCGTTTTCCATATAAGAGTTGGTCACAGGTTCTGTAGAGGAAGTATAATTGTCCTGATCTGTGGAGTTGTCATTCTCACAGGTAGATTCCTCTTCGTAAGGAGAAGACACAGGATTAAAACCCGACATTTGTATGACAGGGGGCTGAGATGAGTTTAGGGAAGATGTACAGTATGAAGGAGACCTCAGATCCTAATTAATTTCTTGGTTATGCCAAAATTATCTGATCAGCATTCTGAAGATTTCTATGAAACCGCTTTATGTGCGTTTGGGTATACAATCAAACAATATTATCTTGACCAAGCAAAGAAGCTCAGTGGCATTTTATTTTGACACTTTGAGCGCTAAGGAAAGCACTTTTAGAAGAAACCAGTTATCAATAACCAGCAATATATGAGAGTATTTTTAGCAACTATGGTCTTGGCACTGTCCACTACATTGGCGTATGGACAAGAGAAGGAGACAGAGAAAGACAAGCCTGTGGTCATCAAAGAAATGGCTACTGAAAAGTCTTACGGGAGAAAGAAAAAAAATCACATCAAGGTAGGGAGCATTAGAAACGGATACGTATACATTTCACAGCTCACCGGGCCTAATGGTGAAAAAGTAGAAACAACTCGGTTGGGTAGCTGCTGCGAGGTGAAGTCGCCAAATGCGCCTTTTGGAAAGGCGCCCCTAGATATGTGGGAGGTGAAATATGAAGGGTTGGCCAAACCGATTATCCTCTATCTGAACGGCTATGATTATGAGCAGCCGAAATGCCCCGTGGGATTAAGTTTCCAATCAAAATAGGCTTGTCATCTTACATTATTATAAGTTAAAATGCTTGCGCAGCTATAAGAGGGTTGTTCTACAGAATTCCGCACTTGGAAACTTGATCCATGACTATAAATGACTCTTTTGTCATCCCTCAAAATCATCTGTTTTTTGGATCGAAAGAAATTTCCTCATTCAGTATGGTAGATTAGCGAATCTAATGGCGAAGCGCGGTTTCGCTACTTTCTACACTGAACAACTGACGGAATGAAAACAAATAGCCTACTTTTTCTACTTGTACTATCATTATTGGCTTGTGAACCTAAAGCTGGCAACTCTGAGGCAGATGCCACTTTGCCCACTTTTGTAATACAAAAAGAAGCCATTGCTCCATTGAACCACGCGCTTTTCGGACAGTTTTTGGAAAAGCCCAGCTGGCATGGAGAGTGGGGGCCAGAGGCGGCTGTGAAACCCAAAACCAATGAGCTGCAAGACGGAGTGCTCAGCTTGATGCGCGAGATGTCCATTCCCGTATTGCGCTTTCCTGGCGGTACCGATGTGGATCATGTGGACTGGACAGATATGATAGACCTGCCCAATGAGCGAGCAGAACGACCGATGATCACGGGCAATAGAGGCGATAAAGTGCCGGCCTATTTTGGTTATGATGAGGCTGGTGCCCTTGCCGATAGTCTTGGGGCAGAGCTTATGCTCGTTGTGAACTTTGGAGATGCCTATTTTGAGCGGAAATCCATAGAAATATCGGTGCAGCATGAGCTCGGGATGCTGGCCTATATGTCTGCCGACAAAGACCGTGAGCTACCTGCGGGGCTTAATAAGTGGGTGACACTGAGAGCGGAGAATGGACATGCAGCACCATACAAAGTTACTTCCGTACAAGTAGCGAATGAGCCGTGGGTTTTGGATAATCGCATCTCCATAGACAAAGAAACGGATGAGGCAGTGCTTGCGCATTATTTCAAATGTTTGGATGCTTTTGTTGCCAAAATCAGCGAGGTATTTCCAGAGCTCAAAATCATTGTGGATGCCAACTGCATATCGATAGCACCTCAGCTCAAAGAGCGCTATGGTGATCAGGTAGACTATGTAGCCTTGCACCAATACAAGCCGTGGGGCGTGGGAGATTTTATTAAGGGCGAGGAGCGAGTTGCAAGAAATGAGCTGAGCAGTGAGGAGGTTTGGAAGGCATGGATAGCCTTGCCAGAGATCAATGATGCGGGGGAGACCGTACTCGGCGATATGCAGACACAGAATGCATTCGGTGCGGGATATCCCATAGCTATGACCGAGTGGAATTGGAATGGCTGGTGGAACGGCAGTTCGTCCGTAGATCCAGACAATCTAGGTTCACATTTCACCAAAGGCATGGGCGCAGCGGGCTATCTTCATGCCATGATGCGTGAGGCAGGGCGCATTCCTATTGGCATCCAATCTATGCTCGTGGGCAATTCGTGGGGCATCACGGGCATCCGTGTTTCCCCTGAAGAGTCTTTCAAGCCATATCCTTTGCCTACGGGGCAAGTCACGGGATTTTACGCTTCGCACCATGGAGATGAAATGCTCAAAGTGGCAGGCAGCAACTTGCCAAAATACAATCAGCCGTACAAAGTCAATGAAATCTATCCGGCAGACAGTGTGCTCGTGCTAGATGTGCTTGCTTCGCAAGATGAGAGCAAGGTCTATCTCCACATTCTCAACCGCTCTTTTGAAGCACCTGTAGAGGCTATTTTTGATCTTACCCAGTTTGGTTTGCAAGAGGCCGCCGCTGTGCTTTACACCCTTTCGGGAAATTATGACAATGCAGAGCCATGCAGTACTGAGCCACTCAGGTATGCTTGCGAGACCCAGACAGAGGCTAGTCTTCGTGAAGGAAAATTGAAAATGAGTATCCCTGCCCGATCGATGAATGTCTTGGAAGTAGCTTTAAAATAAGAAAAGGTAGAGACGCAAAATTCCCCGTCAGCGCGAGCTTTCAGCTCGCGTCCTACGTAATGAAAGTCATAGCAATAAGATCGTGCCAACGCAGGTTCTGCGAAATATTATGCTGTCCTGACTGGAAGGGATGGCGTAAAGTTTGTTAATGGCGAAAGTGGTGGGAACTGGTCATAAACCCAAAGCGTGTCCCTCTTTCAGAGATAAATGGAATTGTAATATGCTCGTTCTAATCACATTGCTATCTGTTTAAAGAACGATGAAATGCTTTGATTGTGCATTGGGGAGTGGTTGGGTCTTGCTTCGGTGAGTCAAGTACATTACATTGCTAGGAAAAACTATAACAGAAATAAATACCACAAAAGCGTGTTTAGTGAATTTTTAGCAACAAGTTAAAAAAACAAATGCAAGAATTTATAGACTTGAAGGATAAGCAATTGATAATAAGAAAAGGTTCTCAAGAAGATCTGACAGAACTACAAGAACTATTTGTGGATACAATAAAATCTGTCTGCAAAACTGATTATAATGATGTACAAATTAATATATGGGTATCGAGTATCGGAGATACAAATCGTTGGAACGAGATTATATCGAATCAGCTTGTTTTAGTGGCAGAGTTGGAAAATAGAATTGTTGGATTTGCTACACTCAAAGCTGGTAATTACATTGACCTTTTTTATGTTCATAAAGCTTATCAACGATTAGGAATTGCAAGAAAATTATACATTTCAGTTCAGAATAAGGCCACAGAACTCAACCAAAGTGAGATAACATCGGATGTTAGTATAACTGCAAAACCATTTTTTGAGATACTTGGATTTGAGGTAATCAAGAAACAAACAGTAGTCAGAAAAGAAGTGAATTTTACCAACTTTAAAATGAGGAAAAAATTAATGTATAACCCCTAAGTCATACAGGAATAATCAAAATTATGCAAGACTATTTTGATTTTGCAGAAAAGAATGGAGTTACACTTTTAGATAATGGAAGGTGTCAATTTTGCGGTGCTAATACAAAAAGAGGTATTCATGAATGTTTAGAAATTTTCAATCTGGGTTTCCAAGTCATTGATTATTCAAGTAATGAAAATCATATTTACCGATTTTTCATGGTTGACGCTCACACATTACAACATCCCGAAATTCATGGTAGGTGGAATAATCACTTTCACCTTGCAAGACTACATTTGATTTTTAAATACAATGTTAAATGGACTTATGATTTATCACCTAAACTGAGTGATTATTTGAATAAATATAAGGTTCAGAAACAGGACGAATATCTTACTCCACCAGAAATACTAAAAAGAGGCACTATTACAACAACCGATATTAAGGAGAAATCGACTAATGAAAAAGACTGCAAAGAATTGATAAGAAAATGGGCATTGGAAGTTTATGAGAAATGGAGTGCCCACCACATTATCGTAGATGATATTGCGAAAGGATTTTTAAATCGAAAATAAAGAAAGCCAGTTGCTAACCATGTATATAAAAAATAGGCGAAATAGCAGTAATTTAAAGGGTTTGGGATCATATCAAACGTTGTTCTTAACTGAAAGTTTAGTGCTTCGAAATCGCCTGCTTGCCATATACTAAACGTTTTCACAATAAAAAAACTGAAATAATATGTGGGAAACAAATACCATATGGTTTGAAATTTCAATTGTAAGTGGAACCATAGCTTTAGGTCATATTCTTTTGGGCCATTTTGAAGAAAGAACACCTAGATTAAGGAAGTTTATTAAATATGTTACTGTTCTGGTTCTAATCATTTGTTTATCGCATTTTTTTGGACAGAACATTGCATTAATCGTTTATGGACTACTTTATGTACCTGTGCTTTGGATACATCTTGTTGATCTGCCAAAAAAAGGAATTAATGGTTGGACGGGAAACCCCAAAACCAAATATTATGAATTGAGAAAATGGGATAAAGATATTTTCAAAGACGATAAATAACTGTGCAGAACAATGTGTCAAAATCATTACCACCCTGCGGGATGTTAACGCTTTTTATACAAATCGTTAGCGGTAACAAGCAAAACGGAAATAGTATCTGAGCATTTAAACAGAACACCAATGAAGCGTAATTCATTATTTTTTTTCATCACAACTTTGATTGTAATATCTAGCTGTAGTACCTACAAAGAAAGAATATGATGAGGAATCATTCCCGAGCTATTCGTGGCAGCCAGGTCAATTGGTAGAATTTAAACCTAATATTGAGGATGATTCCAAGTCTTACCGCTTAGGGCTGGGATTTAGACACGTGTACGGCTTGAGTAATTCTAACCTCAACATTACCGTTAAAACTATTTCACCTTCGGGAACAACTACAACTGAAAATTATGATTTCATGATCAAAGACGAGGAAGGAGATTATATCAGTAGTTGTGCAGGAGACTTATGTGATTTGGAGACATTTGTAAACAAGGAGATAATATTCCAAGAAACTGGTGAATACACATTTATTCTATCGCACAACGAACGTTCAAACATCTCAGGTGTGATGGCCTTAGGTCTGATAATAGATAAAAACTGAGCATTACTTGCTAACCAGAAAATACCGATAACAAGCTAAGGCGGAAGATGTCTACTGCCTACTTGCTCACTGCCGAGGGACACGCCCACTTCGGCGCAGCTTCTGATAGTTCTGTGCTTTCTATTTTTTCCTGCGAGATCAGTGAATATGATAAAAGTGGAGCTTAGGTGATTTAGATTTTTCGCTGCGGGTGGTTTGAGTCTTGTCACACCCTGCTGATATGAGATCAGCTGTTGATCATGGGTTTATGCTTCAAAATTGTGCGCACAGTTTCTGCCAATGTTTCAATTCGCAAGACACCACAATAGTCGCCTGTGTGATTTAGCGTGTTGGATATGTAAGCGCTTGTTAAAACCTCAAATCAATCCACCCTCACTCACTTTCTTTCACACCCTCTACAGTATAGAAAGCACGTGGGTTGAACTTCTTGATCGTCTCAATGGTGGTTTTGAGATTTTGTCGTTTGATTACCGTGAATAGAATGTTCACCGGCCCCACTTCTGAGGTAGCATTGACATTGGAGTAGCGGTATTTGTTTTCTTGAAAGTAGGAAATCAACTGATCTGCAGGTCTCACCGTGATGATCCGGATAACCACATTGCCAATGGCCAGTTTTTCTTCAATAATCATCCCCACCAGATATGCCTGCCGCAAACCCTCCAGCATAAGCCAAATAAGTAATAACACTATCCAGATTCTGAAAGATTTGACTAATCGCAATCAACCAGATCAGTGCTTCGAAGAAGCCTAGTATCGTGCTGATAAACTTTTTGCCATTGAGCATAAAAATGATCCGCATCGTGTTGATGGATACGTCCATGATTCTGGCAAGGAAAATCAAAAGAGGTAAAATGATGTAGCCAAAAAATTCGGGATCTATGGATAAAAACTCAGCGATAGAAGATTTCATGTGTATAGTGTTTATCTCAATCGGTCACATGGAATTCGCGATAAACTTATTCATCCCGTTCCACGTCGGTTCGGTTGGTATAATAAGGATTCTAAGTTTATGCTCATTTCATGGGGATGAATTAGTGTTGAATCAAAAGTAGGCAAAATGCCTTTTTTAGGTCAACGATTTTGATTTGCAAAGGGTACACCTGATTCTTCTGAACTTTTAGTGCAACTTTGCACTTTAGTAACAAAAATGAATAATCATGGAAGCGACAGAGAAACCAGCCATCAACATATACACCGAATCAAATCCCAATCCCAACTCTTTGAAGTTTGTGCTCAACTTTATGTTGTTGCCAGAGGGAGTGAGCCGCGATTTTCCGTCTAAGGAAAGTGCCGCTGAGGCGCCACTAGCTAGCGAGCTTTTTGATTTTCCTTATGTGAAGCGTGTGTTTTACATGAGCAACTTCATCACCGTGACCAAAGATCAATTGACTGATTGGTACGAAGTGAAGGGGCAGATTCAAGCGCATATCAAACAATTTTTGGAAGCGGGTCGCCAGATTCTTACCGAAACAGAAGTGGAAGAAGACCACAAAGTGTCTGATAGCGATACGGATATAGAAGTGAAAATCAAGGGCATTTTGGATGAGTATATCCGCCCAGCAGTGGAGATGGACGGTGGTGCCATTAGCTTTGATTCGTTTGAAGACGGCAAAGTGAAGGTGCTTTTACAAGGTTCATGCTCTGGCTGTCCATCATCAACAGTTACCCTGAAAGCAGGCATAGAAACGCTATTGAAAAAGATGATACCTGAAGTGCAGGAGGTAGAAGCGGTAGGGGTTTAAAATAAAAAAGCAATGATCGACTTGATCATTGCTTTGCTTTTTCTTGCTGTAAAATTCAATGCCCCACGCAAGTACTCACTCCTCCGATAACATAGTTTTCATTCATCCCAATATTGCCATAAGAGAGCACCCGGTCTTTAAGGAAGCTTTCATGCATGTGGATTTTCACACTTCCATTCATTTGCGATAGCAAATCAAAAGTGAAAATCTCTCCACTAGAAAGCTGAACACTATCCAATACCGTGGTGCTTTTTCCCGTGTTTCCATCTACAGGATTTAAGGCGAAAGCCAGCTCCCCAATTTCCTTTACAGTGCCAAAGTGCAAGTGCGCCGGAAACTTAGCTTCTTCCAGCGTATTGATAAGAGAAATCTCTACTTGTACTTTGTTTGCGTCAAGTTCTGTAAAGAGCACTTGCCCTCTCACTGGGTTGATTGTAGCTTGATGAATGTTGTAGGATACACTTCTCTTTTGTGGTTCCTGCTCTTGTTCTGGCAAGACAACGAATGCTATAGCCAGTGCTCCTATGAATAATAGATGTTTCATAATTTGGATGGAAAATATATTACAATTTCGGTCTTGCGTCTGTCATTTTCAACTCTTGGCATAACATATTTTGTTTGCTCGTCAGAATGCCTTTCGTTGCTCAAAGAAAGAACAACGTATCTATCCAAACCTTAGTTCTGATTTGTTTCAGTAGCTATGCGTATGATACGGAGTGTGCCTAAGCATACCTTATTTTAGGTAAGGGGTCACGCAAATTTTGATCATGTTGCCCATATTTCGGTTTTTCATTATGACTTTCGATTCATTGATTGGGATACTTCTCTTGCCTTGCTGTCTAAAAAATCCAAAATAGAGATTAGCTTTATCCTTTGGCCATCGTACTTTTCTATATCAATTTGTACCTGCCCTCCGCCGTGCATAAATAGCACCCATAGATACTTTTCGTCCTTTTTTGATATACTTCCGTGAATAAATAAGATACTGTTAAGCTGTCTGCTTCCATCTACGTACAGTTCTTGGGCTTGTGTTACTATTCCTGAAATCCAAAATATGATTACAAAACTGATGTTCTGATTGATTGCATGGAGAATATTCTTATTTGAGCGGTTTTAGGAAAATGAGTAGTTGTATAATCACACCAATGATGATGAGCGCTCCTATCTCCAGTCTCGCAATGAGATTACTGGTATCGATAGCACGGATAGAAGTTGTAATCTCCTTTTTTCCTTCTTTCAGTTGAATTTCAGAGAGTGCGTCCAAATCCTCGGTGATCGTCAAAATGTAGCTTTCTGTATTCTTCACGCCATGGAGCTCACTATCCAGAGGTTGACCCTTGAAAAGTTTTTGTTCGTATGCGAATAGTTGATTCAGGTTGGTTTTAAGCAACTTAAACCGACGTGACTCTTCAGCGGTTAGTTTGGTCGTAGCAAATTTATCCATCAGTACGTTGATGGAATCATTGGCCGCCAGATTGAGTCTGATCATTTCTCCCTTGTCATCCAGCAAGGCAGCACTTCTTTTTACCTGCAGTTGCTTCGCCATTTTGTATATGTAGTCTTTAGCTACCAGTCTATCCTCGTATACCGTGGTAAGACTTTTTTGCACCAGACTGAAATGATGCTTGTCCATCAGGTTTGTAGCTAATACCAAGAGAAATACTACTCCTAAAGAAGCTGCAGCCCGTATTTTTTGAGCGAAAGTCAATTTCCATTTCATGTGTATATGTTTTAGGATAACTGTATTTTACCGAACTCAACTTTAGTTTTAAACTGAAACGATGACAATTTGGGTTTACCTGTTTTTACTGGAAGTAAATAAAATCTAAGATAGTCAGTTTGCATTGCTTCTCTGAAAGATACCTTGGAATTTGACGGATGAACAATCATTTCTTTGTGAATTACACCCATTATTTTTTGATGTCAAAAGGGGATTTGAAGCTTAGGATGACATTGCCATTTGGCTGTATTTTGTTTTTCTGTGTTATATTCACACATTAACGAAAAAAAGTACTTAAAACGGCTTAAAATCAAATTTATATGATCAGAAAGATTCAAATAATTGCATTATTCTCAATGCTTCTTGTAACGGGAAGTACATCTTATGCCCAAGCCCCATGGGTAGATTTGTTTAATGGCAAGGACTTAAAAGGGTGGAAGCAAATAGGAGGAAAGGCAGACTACAAAGTTGTAAATGGTGAGCTTGTAGGAACGGCTGTGGCTAAAACGCCCAATAGCTTTTTGATCACGGAAAAAACCTACGGAGATTTTATTTTGGAACTGGAAATTTATGTGAATTCAGGTCTGAATTCAGGGACACAGATTCGCTCGAATATTGACAAAAACTACCGAGATGGTGTTTTTCATGGCTACCAAGTAGAAATTGATCCTTCTGATCGAGCATGGAGCGGTGGTATTTATGACGAACAGCGCAGAGGATGGATGTATCCTTTGAGTAGAAACGAGCCTGCCACAGAAGCGCTTAAGCTAGGTGATTGGAACAAAGTGCACATAGAAGCCATTGGCAATACCATCAATACCTGGATCAACGGTGTGCACTGTGCAAATCTTGTTGATGGCATGACAGCATCGGGTCACATTGGCTTGCAGGTTCACAGTATATGGGAGACGCAGTATGAAGGCAGCTCAGATCAAGTGGAAGAATGTTAAAATCTTGACGTCCAATTTTGATGCTGGTAAATTGGAGAAGAACCCAAAAACGCCACAGTTGAGCTATTTGGTTAATGAATTGACGGATGAAGAAAAGCGCAATGGCTTTCGTTTGCTTTGGGATGGTAAAACTTCCGAAGGATGGAGAGGAGCTAAGTTGGATGAATTTCCAGCCAAAGGTTGGGAGATCAAAGAGGGCGTGCTCACTGTTTTGAAAACAGATGGCGGAGAATCTACAGGTCCTGGAGACATTGTGACTACCACCAAATTTTCTGATTTTGAATTGGAACTAGAGTTCAAAATTACCGAAGGAGCCAATAGCGGGATCAAGTATTTTGTAGACCCTACACTCAATAAAAATGCGGGCTCTGCTATAGGATGTGAGTTTCAGATTTTGGATGACGAAAAGCACCCTGATGCCAAAATGGGTGTGAATGGCAACCGTACAGTAGGTTCGCTCTATGACTTGATCACGGCCGAAAATTTATCTGTTCCTGGCCGAGGAAAGCAGTTCAAAGGCGTAGATCAGTGGAACAAAGCACGCATTGTATCTAAGAATGGAAAAGTGGAGCATTGGCTCAATAACGAGAAAGTGATTGAGTACGACCGCAATTCTCAGATGTTCCGCGCGTTGGTAGCCTACAGCAAGTATGCCAAGTGGGAAAATTTTGGTCAGTGGCCTGAGGGCTGTATCTTGTTGCAAGATCACGGTGACAAGGTGAGCTACAGAAGTATCAAAATCAGAGAATTTAATTAATCTAAATGGGGTCGGAATTCAATAGAAGAAAATTTATCAAATCAGGTCTTTTGGCTACAGGTGGGGTAGTCTTGGCCTCCAGTTATTTAGGTGCTAAGCCGTTGTTTTTCGGAGACCGAAAAGTGCGCATTGGTGTGATTGGAGCAGGGGATAGGGGCACAGGTCTCAGCACATTGATCAATGAGATAGATGGCTTGGAAGTAGTGGCCTATGCCGATGTGATACCTTTTCGACTAGAAGCGGCATTGAAAATGACGCCAGGGGCTAAGGGATACGACTCACATGTGGGGCTGGTGAAAGATCCAAATGTAGATGCCGTGCTCATTGCTACGCCTTTTAGCACACACGATGAGGTAGCCCTGGCGGCCATGAAGGCAGGCAAGCATATATACTGTGAAAAGACGATGATCAAAGGGCTTGACAGAAAGTCAAGCGGTCATTGATTTGGCACACAAATCGGGCTTGGTTTTTCAGACAGGACACCAGTATCACAGCAGTTTGCTTTACCGAAAGGTCAGAGATATTATTCGCTCTGGATACATCGGGGAGGTGACAGCTTACGAATGCCAATGGAATAGAAATGGTGATTGGCGCAGACCCGTGCCAGATCCTAAGTGGGAGCGCATGATCAACTGGCGCATGTATCGCGAATATTCTGGTGGGCTCATTGCGGAGCTCATGTCACACCAGATAGATTTCATCAACTGGGTTACGGATAGCCACCCTGCCAAAATCACTGGTTTCGGAGGTATAGATCATTACAAAGATGGGCGTGAGACTTTTGACAATGTGCACTTGCTATTTGAATACCCTTCAGGTTTAGATGCGTCTTTTACCTGCACGACTACCAATGGTTTTGAGGATTATCAAATCAAGATTTTGGGTTCTAAGGCCACAATCATAATGGACTATACCCATGCCGAAATATATTCCGAAGATCGTGGTGGTAAAAAGCAATTGGGAGTGGTAGATGGTGTTTCTGGTGCCACGATGCAAGCATGGCAGCAAGGCAAAGGCGCACCCATAGATGCTCCGGGAAATGACCCTACACTCGATGCTCTGAAACAGTTTTATGAATCTATTGTAAATAATGCACCTGTCATCTCCGATATCAAGACAGGAGCTACTACCGCCAAATGCGTGCATATTGCCCTGGAAGCGGTTCATCAAGGAGAAATTAAGTATTGGAAAGACTACCCCGAACTAAGGTTCAGCTAAAATAAGTTATCAAAAAAACAGCTTTAACGAATGAAGAATACGGATAGAAGAACATTTATCAAGCAGTCAGCCATGGTCGGCTTGGGAACTACTTTTTTAATGTCCTCAAGCAATGTTTGGGGCTTTGCGCCAAATGAAACAGTCAATGTGGCGATCATAGGTACAGGAGGAAGATCCTATGCACTCATGGAAGCCATCAGTTTTTGTAAAAACATCAAACTTGCCTTTGCTTGTGATGTCGATTCCACTCGCTTAAATGAATTTTTGGGCAAGGCTGAAACCAAACTTGGATACAAAGTGAAAGGCGAGAAGGACTTTCGTAAGCTTTTAGAAAGTAAGAAGGTGGATGCCATCATTGGTGGCTACTCCAGAGCATTGGCATGCGCCAATGGCCATCATGGGCATGCAGGCGGGCAAGCATGTATATGTGGAAAAACCGTGTAGTCATAATCTGCATGAAAATGAATTGCTCAATCAGGCGTATATAAAATACAACAAAGTATGCCAAATGGGTAATCAACAACGTTCTTCTGTCACTTCTCGGCAAGCAATTAATGACATTAGAGAAGGGAAAATAGGCGAGGTTTACAACGCAAAGGCGTGGTATGCCAACACTCGTGGTAGTATAGGCAAAGGCAAAGAAATCGCAGTGCCTTCCACGCTTGATTGGGACTTATGGCAAGGGCCAGCACCTCGTGAGGCTTATCGCGACAATGTGCATCCATACAACTGGCATTGGTTTAAAACTTGGGGTACAGGAGAAATCCATAACAACGCCACCCATGAAATTGATATTTGCCGATGGGCTTTAAATGTGGACATGCCAAAACGCGTAGTGTCTACAGGCGGAAGACTGCATTTTGAGGGTGATGACTGGGAGTATTATGATACACAAATGGCTAGCTATGAATTTGAAGATGGCAAAATGCTAACATGGGAAGGTCGAAGCTGTAATGGAATGCCATTGTACGGAAGAGGTCGAGGAGCTATTATTCATGGTACGAAAGGTTCTGTTTTATTGGACAGAGGAGGCTATCAGTTGCTTGATTTGGGAGGTAAGGAGATTAGCTATACTCCTGAAGAAAACACTGGCACATCTGCCTCTACTCAAGATACGAGTGGGTTTGATGGACTAACTGTGAGACACATGCAAAATTTCGTGAATGCCATTAGAGAAGGAGAAAAGCTCAATGCGCCTATCAATGATGGGAGCATTAGTACGCATTTATGTCATTTGGGAAATATCTCGCAAGCACTGGAAACAAGTCTGAATGTTGATCCAAACACAGGGAAAATATTGGGTAATGAAAGTGCTAATGCACTGTGGGGAAGAAAATACGAGCCAGGATGGGAGCCAAAGGTTTAATTAAGATAACAATTTCTAATTTTCATAGAATGGCACGTTCCGCTCTTAAAGCGGGGGTGCCATTTTTATTTTGAAGCGGCTCATTTCTAAGAAATTTACATTTTTAAATTTTCAAAAACAGCAGAATTATTACTTATATTTTGATTTATCGTCATTAATATGATGATTGTCGTGGTTATTTCGCAATGTATCCAGTAAAATATTATGGATTTGATAAAATGACTAACTTTAGAATTCAACCTTGAGATTAGTTATGGAAAAGAGAATATTAAACAAGATCTTATTGGTTTTATTCGCCATGGGAATATGTTGCTTGGTAAGTGCTCAGGATGCCATGTCAGAACTGTCCATTGATGAGCTACTGGCAATTGACGTGCAGAGTGAAGTATTACCAATTGAATATCAAGCCGATGAATTGTCTGATGATTTCATTCGTCTAGGAATTATGTTGCCAAAAAGTAAATTCTCCGAATTCTCATTGGAGATGGAGAGAGCTGCTCGTTTGGCGATGGACGAAATCAATGCTCAGACAGATATTCTTGGAAAAAAACTAGCGCTGGTGGTAGTAGATGATGCCGCAGACAATGACATTTGTTTGACACAATTTGATAGCCTGACCAATGAATTGAAGACCAATTTTATAATCGGGCCTACAAACTCTTCTAGACTTATAGCAGTCGCAAATAGTCTCGCACCTAAAGAGGAGGTTGTTTTGATTTCACCATCAGCCTCTTCCCTATCCATTGCCAACTTGACAAGACGAGGGCAGGGTTTTTCGAACGGCCATCTCCGATCAATACCAAGCCAAAATAGCAGCAAAATTTGTGGCGGAGGAGTTGAACAAAAAACGTGCAGCGGTGCTCTACATTGATGATAGTTATGGCAATGACTTGCGTACGGAGTTTTCCAACCACCTTGTCAATCAATATGGAGGGGAGATAGTGGCTGAAGAAAAATACAGTCCACTTTTAGATTTGGAGGTATTTGACCTTAGAGATAGGTTGGCCAGGCTCGCAGAAAATGAACCAGAAGTGCTGTACTTGATCAGCACCAACAAGGATCTTTTATGGATTGGAAAGCAAATGAAGAGCGTTGATTTTTTCAAAAGCGGACGCATGAAGCTGGTTATCACTGATGCGGCAAAAGGTGAGGAGCTGTTGGCTAATTCAATTTTTGATGGTGCGTATGGCATTTTTCCGTCCAACGCCAGAAACGCTGAATTGAAAGAGAAGTATAGCAATAAATATGGAGAGGAGCTTACCTATGCGGAAGTAGCGGATGTTTATGATATTGTTTACTTATATGCTTTAGGTCTGCTAAAGGCCAGTACTGAAAATGCCATTGACGTATCAAAAATGTTTGAACGCATAACAAATGGAGGAAAAGAACTAACTGCGTCAGAGTTCAAAACCATGCAAAAGTTTATCAAAAAAGGGAAAGGATTTCAATTTTCAGGGTTACTCTGGAAATTTGGATTTTGATGCGAATGGAGATGTTAAAAACAAAAACTTTCAAATCAACCAAATAGGAGAGGGGCGATTTCATGTTCTGAAGGAGTCGTATAAGTAGCTAGTTTCTAGCACCAATAAACCGTATTTTCATTTTTTCTTGATCGCAAGAGAATCCGAGTTAGTTTTCTGAGAAATTTCATTTCCTGATACCTGCCGCCTTTTCGCGATCATTTTTATATGTTAGCCGATTGAAAATAAGCTCAGGTTGTTGTAATTATTAATTAATCGTTAACAAGACAACTTCAATGGCTTAATTGACATTAAAAGCATTAGTTTAACATAGTATCTAAAAATGAAAATCCAGTTAATTGTTTGCCTAACTCTTTGTTGTATGTCTATTGAAAGTGCCGTTTCGCAAGACCTTCCCGACTGGGAAAATCTCGCAGTATTTGCCATCAATACTGAGCCTGCCCACGCCACTTACACACCTTTCCCAAATGAGGAGGCCGCCAAAAGCAGAGAAAATAAGCCTTCACCGTGGGTCCATTCCCTTAATGGAACTTGGAAATTTTATCTAGCGGATAATCCGAGCACTCGACCACAAGATTTTTTCAAAGGATCATTCGACCGTAGCACGTGGCAAGAAATTCCCGTACCAGCCGACTGGCAATTCCATACCAAGGACTTTCCTTTGTATACCAATATCGTTTACCCTTTTCCAGTAAACCCTCCTTATGTTCCACACGATTATAATCCTGTAGGATCGTATTGGCGCACGTTTACTGTTCCTAAAGACTTTGCTGACAAGCAGATTTTCTTACATTTCGCAGGAGTCAATTCTGCATTTTATGTTTGGGTCAATGGTGTGAAAGTTGGATATAGTGAAGGCAGCAAAACTCCCGCTGAATTCGACGTAACAAAATACCTGAAAGCTGGAGAAAATGAGCTTGCAGTAGAGGTGTATCGTTGGTCTTCTGGGAGCTATTTGGAGGATCAGGACTTTTGGAGACTGAGCGGAATAGAGCGTGATGTTTTTCTTTATGCCTTGCCTAAAGTGGCACTCAGAGACTTTTTCGTCAAAGGGATTTTGGATAAAAACTATCAGGATGCCACATTGGAAATTGAGGCTGAAATAAGAAACTATACCAGATCGCGCCAGTTGGGCTCTATGCAGGTTAGGTTGTATGATGCCGCAGGGCAGGTAGTGGATCAGTATCCGCTGAGCTATGCCGTCAATGCCAATGCAAGTCAAAAAATTACGATCTCCCGTAAAATAGACCAGCCTAAACAGTGGAGTGCAGAGAAGCCCAATCTCTATGAAATTTCATTAGCAGTGATAGATAGAGACGGCAAAGAGCAAATGGCCGTAGCTGAAAATATTGGATTTAGGAAAGTAGAAATAGCGGGAGGGCAGCTTTTGGTAAACGGCCAGCCTGTCATTCTAAAAGGAGTCAACCGCCATGAACACGATGAATATACTGGGCACGTGGTGTCGCGTGAGTCAATGCTGGAAGATGTGCGCATCATGAAGCAAAACAACATCAATGCTGTGCGCACCAGTCATTATCCAAATGATCCTTATTGGTATATGCTCTGTGATAAATATGGTATTTATGTCGTAAATGAAGCGAATATTGAGACCCATGGTTTTGGCTATGATGTGGATAAAACTCCCGCCAATAAACCAGAATTTGAGGCCATGCATCTGGATCGCATCATGCGCATGGCCAAGCGAGACAAAAACCATCCATCGGTCATCATCTGGTCTATGGGCAATGAGGCTGGAGATGGGCCAGCCTTTATCAAAGGCTACAAATGGCTCAAAGCTTTTGATACCACGCGCCCAGTGCAATACGAACGAGCAGAGCGAGAGCCTCATGGTGCAGAACGACATACCGACATCATCACTTGGATGTACGCCAAAGTGAGTGAAATAGAAAATGAGTACCTGCCCAAAATCACCGATCGTCCCTTTATCTGGTGCGAGTATTCTCATGCCATGGGCAATAGCAGCGGAAACATTGCAGATCTCTGGGAGCTTGTTTACTCACAACCGAGACTACAAGGTGGCTTCATCTGGGATTTTGTTGATCAGGGCTTGGCGGAAACTACTGCTGATGGACGCAAATATTGGACGTATGGTGGAGACTATGCACCCGCAACCTATCATAATGATGGCAACTTTTGTTTCAATGGAATTGTGAATGCCGATCGTACGCCGCACCCTGCTTTAGCCGAAGTGAAAAAGGTTTACCAAAATGCCAAAGTCACGTGGGCAGATGAGAGAAAAAATGAAGTGGCTATTGAAAATCGCTATTTCTTCACCAATCTAAACGAGCTGGATTTCCAATTTGAGCTTTTGGAAAATGGTGTTTCCATTGCGACAGGAAAAATAGATGTGGCCGTAGAGCCCCAGCAAACAGGAAAATATGCTATCAAAACTGATGCGAAGAAGAAGCCAGACAAAGAGTATTTCTTGAACGTTATCGCCACTGCTAAAAAGTCGATACCATTGGTACCAGAAGGTCATTTGATCTTAGCGGAGCAGTTGCCATACTCCATGAGTGATCAGGCAAATACTGCATTGAAAAATTCACCGAAAGGAAAGCTAAAGGTGAAAGACCGAAACAGTGAAATTAAGATTAAGGGTGATGACTTTACTTTGGTTTTTGATAAAAACTCAGGAGCTATTTCCAGTTATGAAATGGGTGGTGAGGAAATGTTTTTGGCTGTGCCAAAACCAAATTTTTGGCGAGCCATGACTGACAATGATGTTGGAAATAAGTTTTTTGAGCGCAATACCTTATGGAAAGATGCATCCGCATTGATGAAGTTAACCGCCGTAGAGGTGTCTGAAACTTCCAAATCTTCATGCACGATAAAAGTGCAATATGCGATGGAATCAATACAATCTAGCTGCTCGACTACTTATGAAGTGTCCGCTGATGGGGCGGTGAAGGTGACGAATGATTTTAAATATGGAGGTGATTTGGGTGATGTGGAGATTCCACGATTTGGGATGAAAATGCAGCTGCCAAAGCAATATGACCAGGTGCAATGGTATGGACGAGGGCCACATGAAAACTACGTCGATCGGATGGCAAGTGCTTTTGTGGGACTTTACGAATCTAGTGTGAGCGGCTTATATTTTGCTTACGGTCGGCCTCAAGAAAATGGCTACCGCACAGATACCCGTTGGGTCAGTTTTGCGAATGCGAAAGGTCAAGGGCTCAAGTTTGAAGGCATTCCAGTGATTTCTTTCAGTGCACATCACAACACCATAGAGGATTTTGATCAGTGGGATGTGAAGCTGCGACACCTTACCGATATTGAACCTCGTGACTTGATTGAAGTCAATATCGATTTGGGTCAAACGGGTGTAGGAGGAGATGATAGTTGGGGTGCTCGGGTGTGGGACAAATACCAACTCAAGCCTCAGGATTATAGCTATAGTTTTGTGATAAGGCCAATAAGGAAATAGCCTTTTGGATCACTTTCAACAAAAATGCCCGATGCGTTTACACATCGGGCATTTTTGTTATAAATCGTTTTCAGGTCATAGCTTTTTCTTAAACACAATTTGGTCAGAAGCCTCTTTGCCTTCTTCTATGATGGGCTCTTTGTAGTATTTGATAAAGTGGCCAATGATTTTGGAATCCAGCTGAAACTTGTTTTTTAGATAAAAAGCAATTTGCCGGCGACTCACATCGGCCGTTTTCACTACTATAGCCTCGTAAGTTTCCATTTTGGCTATGCGCATAGCGTATTTCAACATTTCCTTCCCGTATCCTTTGCCTTGATGATCAGGATAAACGGCGATGTTTTTGAGTTCGATTTCAGTTTCTGTGATAGGCATCAATATAAACGCTCCAATCAGTTCGCCTTCTAGCTTGCCAAGATAAGAATCTCCAGAATAAAGGTACTTATTGATCATCTCTTCGGACGGATCTGCCAGTAGCAGCAAGTCCATCGGGATGGTTTCACTATGGTCTAATTTTGAAATTGTCAAACTCATATTGCGAAAATACAAACCACAGCCACTAAATAACCACAGTGTGAATAATTTATGTTCTAAATGTGACCCGCGTGCTCTAGCGCTAGGTTGATCCAGTGCATGAGTTGCTCTTCTGATGCAAAACCACCTTCTGACACGTAGACAAATTCCTTCATTGGCGTTTTAGTAAAATCCATGGGACGAACGTTTGAATGCTGCATAGTTTCATTCATTTTGCTGGAAACTACTCGCACGGCCAAGTCGTCTTTCACTACGCCCAAAGTCATTTTTCCTAGATATAAAAAGGACAAACCGCCAAACATTTTTTTCTCGGTCAAATTAGGAATGCCTAGCATAGCAAAGCGCACACGTTCCGCTAACTCTTCATTATAAGCCATTTTTCAAGATACAGGTTTTTGATTAACCTGGGGTGATGAAAAGCTTCTACCTATCAAATCGGAGATTTAAAGATGAACATGTGTTGATTGAATATCCTCTCCAAGGATATTTTTTCCTTGTAAGTCAAAAAGAGAAGAATCATCTGTGGTGTGATATTCGCGTGTTTGACCTTTGCTGCACCGTATGGCCATCTCAGGGTGGCGAATAAGATACTCGGCCAGACTCTTCGCCACTATTGCTCCTTGTGAGAGTACCGTCACATTTGAGCCAACATGAGATTTGATCTTAGAAAGTAACAGCGGGTAATGGGTGCAGGCAAGGAGTAGTGTGTCAATTTCTGGGGATTGACGCATGATATTTTCCAGCTCTTGCTTGATAAAGTAATCTGCTCCATCACTGTCAGCTTCTCCATTTTCAACCAAAGGCACCCACATAGGGCAGCTTTGCTGATAGACTTTTAGATTTGGAAATTGCTTTTCAATTTCTAGGATGTAGGAGCCGGATTTAATGGTGCCATTAGTTCCCAGCACGCCCACTGCTCCGCTTTTTGTATAATTTCCCATTACCTCAGCAGTAGGTCGGATGACTCCAAGCACTCTTTTGCTTGGGTCTATTTGAGGAAGGTCTATTTGTTGGATGCTTCGCAAAGCTTTGGCAGAAGCCGTGTTACAAGCCAAAATCACTAAACTACAACCTTGATCGAACAGATACTTTACGCTTTCAAGCGTATAGGCATAGATCGTATCAAATGAGCGCGTGCCGTAGGGCGTGCGCGCATTGTCTCCGAGATAGAGATAGTCATACTCAGGCAGCTCTGCCACGATTTCTTTCATCACCGTAAGTCCGCCATATCCAGAATCAAAAATACCAATCGGCCCTACGCTTGTGGATTTGATACTCATTTAGAATGGGAGCAAGTCGACGATTTTTTGGAGCTTGGCATCTGTATAAAGGCCGCTAGTCGAGTAGACAATTTTGCCTTCAGTATCGAGTAAATAAATGTAAGGTTTGTCCTTGTCCTCAAGGTTTAGGGCTTCTTTGTATTCTTTGAGAGTTCCTTTGAAAAAAAGGATGTGAGAATGAAGGGGCTTGTCTACTTCCTTTTCCACTTTTTCCATTACTTTCTGATAGGCTGGGCGCTTTGCGCCAGTGAGCATCGGGATAAAGTAGACGTTCACATCATAATCCATCGCAAAAAGAGCGTTCGGATCGGGCTTTTTGATCAGCTGCTGATATATGGGGTTGAACCAGCTCTTGAGGTAGGTTTCGGAATCTTTGCTTATCGCCAGTCCTATTAGTGTGTATTTACCTTTTACATCTTCTGGAATATTTACCATTCCATGAACCAAACTTTCGCCTTCCAGCGCTGGGAACTGATCTCCTGTTTGGGCATTTGCCGAAAACACAGTCACGAAGACCGCTAGTATTATGCTCGCTCTTATCATACCTCAATTTTACACCGAATCCTTGAGAAGTCATATATAAAGCTCGCTTCATGGAGCGCATATTCAATCTATCCGTGGATTTTCATGTGAATGCTGTTTTGTAGGGTGAGCGATTGCTGGGAATATGCAGAATTATCCTCTTCATTTTGTGAGAAACCTTTTTTCTGTTGTGAATCGAACTCAAACAAATAAAAAATCTAGTTTTGTGACCTGCGATTTTAGATAATAGCGATCCTTTATTCCATTATAGATAGAAGTATGAAATTAACCCATTGCTTACTATTCGTGTTTTTACTGAACGCCTCCTGTCTTCTTGGGCAAGGCTTGTATGTGAAAGCGGGTTCGAATTTCCATATTTCAACGGAGAGATATCAGATGCCTCGGTATTTTGATTTTGGAATACAAACACCTTCATCAACTGGCATTGGTGCGAATAATGTCAATGTGAATAATAATGAATTTTCCGTTGCATCAGGTTTTAACTTTCAAGGAGCTGTAGGTTATGCGATCAATGATTTTCTCTCTGTGGAAATGAAGATTTCAACTTTCAGCAACTTCAAAAGGGAAATTGAAGCGTCACCGCGATCTGAGTATGGGCTCAATGGGGAAACAGAATGGAATTTGCGAAGCTATAGTCTATTGCCAACCATCTATCTTGGACATTCATTTGGCAAGTCATCGATGAATATTTTTGTATTCACTGGGGCTGGGTTTAACCAATTAAATATAGTGGCCTATATGCCTAAACGCCCAGAGGAGCACAGCGAATATGAGTTTGATCAATCTTGGGCTTTTTCATGGGGCTATGGCCTTGAATATTCTTATTCGGTTAATGATCGTTGGAGCTTATTTACCAATATCGGATTTAACTATTCACATCATTTTTTTAATCATGCCAAGCTAATTTCTTCATCAATGAATCTTGATTATCTGACTGCATATCAAAAAGAGATCGAATATGTGAATGAGATTTTAAATGTTGATTTTGACTATCGTAAGAAGCCGGAACGAAGGTTGAAGGAGACCCTCAAGTTGAATAGTGTTTTCTTAGGTGTCGGTGTAAAACGTGTATTTTGAAATGAAAAACATAATCATAACTCTCCTGTTTGGCATCTCTTTTCTCCCAGCATTCAGCCAATTTTATCTACAGCCGTCTATCGGGTTTTCCTTCAGTCAGCATCCTGAAGTGAGTCAGGGGAATTTGGTGATCGAAGGAAAACAAACGGTATACAAAAGAACGATAAAACTTAGTGAGGGTGTGCATGCAGGTTTTGGTGCTGGTTATGCATTTAAGAACAATCTCTTCGTGGAAGTCTCTGGTCAAAAAAGCATATACACAAAACATCAAACGTCTAGTGGATTACCTGATTTTAGCACCTTGGATAATTATTATTACAGCGGTTTTGTTGGCGAGACTGAATATCGAACGAACATGATCCAATTCTCACCATTGCTTGGCTATCGCATTCAAAAAAACCGATTTGGGGCTTATATTAAAGCAGGCCCAAACTTTATGAAATCAACAATAAGCTCAACGCATAGTGAGTTTGAGATTGAATATGTACATACAGAGAATGGGTGGAAACAGGTTCGTTATGACATAGAATGGTCGGAAGAATACACTGGAAATTTGAATGTCGGATTTCAATCGAACTTGGGTTTTTCTTTTGATATAAAAAAAGACCTACAATTGACAATAGAATACGTGACTGTGAGTAATAACTACGTTATCAAAAGGGGTGAAATAACGGGCTACAAAGTGGACGGGGTAAATCGTATGGATGAAATTGACGACCCAAAATTTGAAGTGGACAATGATGATTACAAGTTAAACCACAGCTATATTGGATTCAATATAGGCGTTAAATATTTCTTCAATTGTAAAGAATAGCCTCTTTTTAGTCAGGTGTCTTCCAACTATTTTTCCACTCCTTCTGCTGCTCTTTGGTAAGAAATGTCCACGCCACAATGCGAGAGGTTTTGTTGCCCTGTCCCATTGGGATCGTGTGCATATTCTCTGCTTCAAGTTCTTCTAGTGCAAGGTAGATTCCCTTAAGATTGGTTTGCTTAGAAACGAGCGTGGAGTACCAAAAGCACGATTCTGGAAATTTTTTGCTTTGGCGTATCATTTGGTGGATGAACTTCCGCTCTCCACCGTCGCACCACAGTTCATGGTGTTGTCCGCCGAAATTGAGTACAGGCTCTGCTACTTTCTTTTTGTGAAGATTTTTGACTTTTCGTGCAGATCCTGCCTTGGATTCCTCTGATGAGGAGTGAAAAGGCGGGTTGCAAATCGTCAAGTCCACTTTGTCTTCCTTGGTCAGTATGCCGTAGATGATATCTTTGGGCACGGGCTGTTGCTTTAGCATCACCTTGCCGGTGAGTTGAGAATTTTCATCTATGATTTTCTGTGAGGAGGTCAGTGCCGTTTCGTCTATGTCTGCACCAATGAAAGACCAGCCATATTCCACCTGACCGATAATAGGATAAATGCAACTGGAACCTATTCCGAAATCCACGCATGTAACATTTTTGCCAGTAGGTATTTGACCAAAATTGCTAGAGCAAAGCAAGTCTGCCATGTGGTGAATGTAGTCAGCTCTTCCCGGAATCGGTGGGCAGAGGTAGCCTTCGGGAATATCCCAATTCGCAATGCCATATTGGAGTTTGAGCAATGCCTTGTTCAGCGCCTTCACACTGGCAGGATTGGCGAAATCTATTGATCGATTTTGGTGAATGTTCAATACCACATGCTCTGCCAAATCTGGATCGCAGGCGATAAGCGCATCAAAATCATAACGCCCTGTATGTTTGTTGCGAGGGTGCAGCTTGGGTTTTTCTAAAGACGGCTCGGATTTCTTTTTTTTCATCGTTGGGCTTTGTTCAATTTCCCTAGCCACGGGTTTTAACCCGTGGTTTTAGAGGTCTAATTATCAGATTTTGGCGTTCTTTTTGCTTTTTTTCGCAAAAATCATGACAAAATTGTGGCAGTATTAAGATTCAATGTCAGAGTCGTTACGGTGATTTTTTTCAGTATCTATTTCCTGTTTTTCGAGTTAGCTCCCCTGATGTTCTCTCAAGTAAGTCGCCAACAGCTTTTCGAGAATCTCATCTTTAGACATTCTTATCAATTGATCCTTAAACTCTTGCTTAGTGGCATGATCCAATTTGTCTAGAGGAATGGGCTTTTCTAGCGCAACCTTCCCTGCCCAAAGGATGGCTTTGTTTACCAGCTGATCTTTGGCACTTGGCAGTGGCAATCGGGTGAGCAATAAACCAAGTTCTTCCTCTATTTTGGCCATTTTTTCTTTTTCCTCAGGGAAAATAAAAGTAAGACTCGTGCCCGATCTTCCGGCGCGCGAAGTGCGTCCGCTGCGGTGGGTGTATGAGTCGGTGGTTTCAGGGATGTGGTATTGCAGTACGAAATTCACATCCTTCACATCCACCCCGCGAGAAGCCACATCTGTCGCAATCAATATATCGATGTAGCCATTTCTGAATTGATCCATCACCTTGTTGCGTAGACCTTGAGGCAAGTCGCCATGGATCGCTCCGCTTTTCAGCTTGTTGGCCGAGAGTTGCTTGTACAGCTTTTGCACACCAGACTTAGTGCGACAAAAGATAATGCCTTTCTGACCTGAGAATTCTTTGAGATAGTGCAGCAAGACATTCATCTTGTCTTCGGCAGGCACTTCTATCAGTTCGTGCGCTATCGCTTTGTTGGTGCTTTTTGCTTTGTCTACCAATATTTTTACCAAGTCCTTTTTTAAGTATTTTTTTACGATGTTGTTTACCTCATCAGGCATGGTGGCGGAAAACAACCACGTGGCATAGTTTCTATTGGCAGTCGCCAAAATGGCATCTATATCTGTTTGAAAGCCACGTAAGAGCATTTCATCCGCCTCGTCTATCACGAGTGTTTTCAGCTTGGTGAGGTCTATCACCTTGCGACGTACCAAGTCGGTCATCCGGCCGGGAGTGGCTACTATGATTTGTGTGCCATGGCTCAATTCCGTGATTTGATTTTTTAGTGATACGCCACCATAGATTGCCTCTATTTTTATTGCTGGCATGTACTTGGCCAAGCCTTCCAGCTCATTGCCCACTTGCTCACTCAGCTCTCTGGTGGGCACGAGTACCACCGCTTGCACAGTACCTGAAGTCGTATCAATCTTAGACAATAAAGGAGCACCAAAGGCAAAAGTCTTGCCTGTGCCAGTAGAAGCTCTACCGATAAAATCACCGTCATGTTCGAGCAACGTTGGGATCGTTTTGGCTTGAATGGGGGTCGGTCGCTCTATTCCTTTTTCTGTGAGTGCCTTGATGATCGCCTCTGGCAATTTCGTTGATGAAAAATCTTCCATATATAATTGATGTCTGACTGGTGCGGTTGAAGAAAATTTTGGCGAGATCCAAGAATGGGGTGCTCTCCAAAAGCCACAAAGCTAGGTATTGTTAGGCGAATACGGTTTGGAGTCTTGTGTATTCTTAGAGTGAAGGGAGTTGTCCGTTGGTGGGGAGACGAAAACCTGATTTTAACGACCTTGTGCGATTCTAGAAATGCAGTTAGTTGCCGCTGAGCCATCGAGTTAAAACTTCACAATTCCTCTGCCGAAATATACTGCGGACAGTAATACTGAAATCAGGGTTATTTATCTTGATTGCAGGTCTTTTTTTGCATCGGCTACCATTTTTTATCAATCAATGATTCAATTTGCGCTCGAAACCAAAATTGATCGAGGCGAGATGAAAATCCTTATCAATACCATATTTACATTATTTTTTCATCTGACTACTTTCAATATAGTATAAGCTTTTGACTAGAGTTGAGCCGAATTTTTTATGTTTAACTCACGAACCAGTCTTGCCCGAAGGGCATCCTATCCGATACTAAAAAGGATTAGCCTTGTTTTATATTAAAGACCAATAAGTGACTATTCTCAATAAAGTAGTTTTAGATAGTTACATCCTGCTAAAAAGCAACAGACTAGACTATTTTTATAACAAATAGTATTTTTTCTATTTGGTTTTCCTAAATTCGGATTATTAAAACCTCTCGTCTGCTATGTCTTTGACGCCATTGAATGAACCTCTTGGAAGGACACGAGCTGCTCACCTATTGAGGAGGGCGTGCTTCGGTGCATCCATTAAGGAAATTGATGCATTTGCCCTGTTGACTCCTGCACAAGCTTTTGAAAAGCTTTATGTAACTGATTTGCCCGTACCTGAGAGTACTGCTGGAGCGCAAATCCCTTATCCCATTGATCCTAAAACTGGAGTGGAGTGGATTACCACAGGAACTGTGGAAGATGTCAATAGTGAGCCTTTTGAGTTAGAGAGATTCCTTAATTCCTGGCAAGTAGGACAAATGCTGGCTTCCGACGTAGACGAGGAACAGAAGCTTGCCTATATTTTCAGGGAGCGGCTAATTTGGTTTTTTCATACTCATTTCACTACCAAGCAGTCTGTAGTGAATAGCAGCCAAGCTATATTTTATCAAAATGCGCTTTTCAGAAAATATGCTTTTGATCAAGATGATGATAGCAGGCCAGGAGAAATTGATCCCGAGTTTCCTGACACACCCGTGCCGGACGAAATCATTCCCGTTAATTTCAAAGTGCTTGTCAATAAAATATGTGTGGACAATGCCATGCTTGTTTTCCTGGATGGCCGGCTCAATGTGAAAGGCAGCCCCAACGAAAATTTTGCGCGAGAGCTGATGGAACTCTACGTAATCGGCCGTGGACTTGAGGGCGAAGTGCCTGATCCGGAGTTTCAGGGCGATTATGCCAATTATACCGAAGAGGATGTACAAGAAGGAGCAAGGGTGTTTTCAGGCTTTGATAGGGACGAAAGTTTTTCTAATCTTGATGAAGACACAGGGCTGCCTCGTGGGATACTGAAAGGAGGATCCAATCTTGCCACGCGTCATGATAACGGAACGAAAACCCTCAGCACAAGATTGGGGAATGCACTGATTGCTCCCGATCCAGAGCTGATGCAAGGCTCAGGTGCCACCGAAGAAAGTTTACTTGACGAGATCAGTCAGTTTATAGATGTGCTTTTCGAGCAAGACGAAACGGCCATTCATATCTGTAGAAAACTATATAGATTTTTTATCTATCACGAAGTAGATGCTACCGTGCAAGCGGGCATCATTAGTGATATGGCCGACATATTCAAGGCCAATGAATACAAACTTTACCCAGTAATCTCTGCGCTCTTAACCAGCCGTGAGTTCTATGACGGTGCACCGGGGTATTTAGACAATACCTTCGGTAGCATCATCAAGTCTCCGCTAGATTTGGTTTTGGGATTCATTAGAAATTTTGAATTACCTGTCCCAGATTATTCTGATTGGAGTGCTTTTTATACATTTTTCGGAGGCATCCGCAGCACGATTGACAAGCAAGGTCTGGCCTTTTACGAGCCCTTTGAGGTAGCTGGATACCCAGCCTATCATCAGTTTCCGATTTATAATCGGAGCTGGATTACGACCAATTATCTGACTCAGCGATACCAGTTCGTAAAGGTGGCTTTCACTGCGAGTATTGACAGTGATCTGCCGAAGGTGGATATCTATAATTTTGTAAAAGATAATATAGATAATGCCACAGCAAGAAATGCGAAAGACTTGGTAGTGGCGCTTGCACAATATTTTTTACCAGTGTCCCAAACACTATCATTTGATGATCCATCCACGAGCGAATTAACAAATTCTAGGTTGGTTTATTTTCTAGATAGATTTCTACAGGATTTTGATCCAGATCCAGAAGCTAGTTGGACTATTAGATGGGATGGTGCTTCCACAGAGCAGGTTGAGTTTATGACTCGTCAGCTAAATAGCCTCATGGAAGCAATGTTAGAAAGCCCAGAGTATCAATTGATGTAACCCTTAGTAAAATTCAATACGATGGAAAGAAGAAAATTTATCAAAAAGCTAGGGTTTGCGGCAGGGGTTCCTATCGCCTTTCATGGGGTGCCGTTGCAGCTTATGGGGTCGCATCAAAATATTCAGCGACTGGCCGCTCAAAGTACCAATGATCGCGTGTTGGTCATTCTGCAAATGAATGGGGGAAACGACGGATTGAATACGTTTATTCCATTGGATGCCTACGATCATTATTATAGTCGAAGAGCCAATATAGCTATTCCTTATAAGTCAGGCAGACGAACCCTCATTCCGCTAGACAGTACTGTGAATGGAGCAGATCAAGTGGGTCTGCATCCAGATATGCAGGATTTTAAAGACATGTACGACCAAGGAAAAGCAGCGGTTTTCCAAGGAGTGTCCTATGAGAAAAACAATGGATCACACTTCAGAGGAACAGACATCCTTTTTATGGGAGGCAGTGCCGATGATTATTTTTCCAGTGGATGGATCGGTAGATACTTAAATACTCAATACAGTCCGCTCACTTACCCCGACAGTTTTCCAAATGAGGAGATGCCCGATCCATTAGCTTTGGAAATGGGCAATGATGTCTCCCTGCTTTTTCATCAAAAGGAAAATATTCCGCTCTCAATCGCGCTACCAAGTAAGCCTGATGACTTCTTAAAGTTGATTGAAAATCAAGAGGGCTTTGTTGATTCTGGAATTGATCCTAGAGGAATTCCTCCTGAATTTTTGAATGACTCGCCTTACGGCAAAGAGATGAATTGGATTTTAGGCTTGGAAGATAAGTCGGAAACCTATATCAAGCGATTGGCGGAGGTTTATGCTAAAGGCAAAGATTCTAAGGTGACCTATCCAGAATTTTATCCTTTCAATGCGCCCGAAGGGAGCAAGAAAAATGGCCTGAACGGACAGCTTCAATTAATAACCCGACTATTGGAGGGTGGAATAAAAACAAAGGTTTTTCTCGTGAAAATCGGTGGTTTTGATACCCATGCCAACCAGACGGAAGCCAACGACCCTACCATGGGGGCGCATGCTGCGTTGCTCTACCACATTAGCTCGGCCATGCGTGCGTTTCAGGCGGATTTGACACAAAGAGGTTTAAGTCACAGGGTATTGTCGCTCACCATGTCAGAGTTTGGTCGCCGCATAGGCTCCAATGGAAGTTACGGTACGGATCACGGTACTGGAGGCTCAGTGATGATGTTTGGCGCTGGAGTGAAGCCGGGGATTTACGGAACGAATCCAGATTTGAGCAAAAACAACGTGGACATGCAGTTTGACTACCGTCAAGTGTATGCCAATATTCTCAACGAGTGGATGGGCGTAGATAAAGAAGTTATCCACAAAGACATTTTCTTCAGAGATTTCATAAGTGGAGAGAATCCACAAGGAGGGAATTATGAGCCGATGGATTTGATCAAAGAAACGATTACTTCCTCGGATGATTTCTTGCGAGCTAAATACAAAATAGACTCGGTATACCCGAATCCAGCCAATAACTATACGCAGGTAAATATAGTCGTTAACGACTTTCAAAACGTGGGAGTAGAGCTGATTGACCTCAATGGTCACGTAGTTTCACGAACCACTCGCCGCATGGCACCAGGCAAGCATGCTGTCTCTTTTGACCTCAGCAAGATGCCAGCGGGTATTTATTTCATCAAAGCCAAATCAGAAAAACTCAATGATACAAAACGCCTACTCGTCAGGAAATAAGCTCGTGCTTATCGTCTTGCTGTGCATTGTGACGTTTGGAGTCACCGCCCAAAAACGCAATGCCAAACCAATGAAATCTACCTTCGAAACCTTCCTCGACACTCAGTGGTGGCTTGGAGTACGCTTCGGAGTGAACTACACTCAGCCCACGGCCAAAGATCGGTTCAGCAATTTCAGCCCGATTGACTATGAAGCGAATGCGCTCGACAAAGACTATCGAGCATTTCAAAACATCGGAGTGCAAGCCGGCATGGATATGTCCTTTTATCACAAAGGTCTTTCTATGGTTTTTCAACCGACTTACAAGCGGTTGAATTATTCATACACGAGCAAACGAGAGTGGGTAGACGAGGCTGGCGCAGTGACGTTCCAAACCGAGTTTGACATCATGCAAAACTTCAATATTGTGGAGCTTCCATTTTCTTTGAGATATGAGATTTTCAAAAAAGGAAAAATAAGACCTTTTGCACAAGCGGGTTTGCAGTATTCCATTTTGATTTCTGCCAATAAGGATACCGATGTGACCAATACGGATTATGCAGGAACTGCGCCTAGAAGCTATTCGGGAGGTAGCATATCTATAGGTGCTAAAGAAGGCTTTAAAGGATATTATGGTGCTGTAGGTGGGATAGGAGCGGCATTCGATTATTTCAACGTGCGTACGGTCATAGCCGCCACTTATTTCTATGCCCTCAATTCCGTCACCGACGAAAAGAGAAATTTTCGAGACAATGAACTTTCGTCTCTCGGAGAATCTAATGACGTGTTGCATATCAACAATCTTGATATTTCCATTAGTCTGGTATTCCCACTTAGATATATTGACAAAACCTTTCAGCCGTATTGATTAAGAGGAATGATAAGATTGATATGATAACTCAAGTCCTATTTTATCAATTTTAAAGAATTGAAATTAGTTAGGGTTGGCCTTATTCATTTTAGTTGTTTTATGTTTTTTGATTGGATCAGAAACAAAAACTGTTTGACCGCAGGGAGTTTTTTTGGTTCCCAATCAAAACGCATAAAATGGCGTGAAAAAATGAATTCAGCCTTGATTTTTGCCTACTTTTCATCGAAGGAAAAGTAGGAGCCTCCCCGGCTTGAGGGGAAGAATTAAAGTCGGTTTAAATGAGCACTTTCATTTGTTCCAAATAAAGTCAATGGACTTAAGTAAATATTTGAATGTCTGTGAAAATGAACATATATATGAAAAATTACATCATCGCTTTTGCCATCCTGATAGGGCTTTGCGCCTGTAGCAAAGAAGACTTTGATCCCAAAGATTCCTTCACCCGTGTTTACGATCATAGTCAGGCAAAGGTGAGCTACAATCCTATAGATGTGGTGCAAACCACTTCAGGTTTTCTGATTTTAGCAGCCACCCAACTGGAGCGTTCTGCATTTAGCGGCATCCAATTGATCCAACTCGATGAGGAAGGCAATTTTGTGAGAGAGCAGACCCTTGATGGATATGTTGCTCCGGTAGGCGATTTCATGTCCATTGACAGTGTGTATTATTTCTTTGGTATGGATGAGTCTACCTATCAAAGTGTGCTCTTCTCGGTGACTGAGGAGGCTGAGTTTACAGTTACTGCTGCGCCATCTACTCGCTATCCGTTGGCTGCCTCGCAGACTTCCGATAAACAATTTTTGCTATTGGGTTATGATCATGTTGGATTGCAATCCACCATTTCCAAGGTAGGATTAGATGGTACCTCGAGTTCTTCGCGTGGCTATACCATTGGAGCGGGTAAAGATGCCGAGTCACAGATTAACAACCATTTCACTGATCCTGAGCGTAGTGCTTTGCCCTTCTTTTGCGGTGAGTTGTCTACAGGGCAGGTTTATTTCAATGGGATTTATAACTACACCTTGTCTACAGTTTTTTCGGATTTTTCAGATGATCCTAATGGTGTTTTGCAAGGGCAAGGAGTTTCCGGAGGATTATCTGCGGCACTGCCAATATTAGGTAGCGATTTTGCAATTTTTGGCTATCAGTTCAATGAAAACTTTGTAGCGCCCAAAGTCACTTTAAACACGACTGGAATCACTTCTAGCATTGATTATTTGAATACTCCTGCTGCCGAATTTACATCTCACAGCAAAGCAGATATCGTCGAATGGAATTATAGAGATGTGCGCTATGTGATCGTTGCTGGCGAGTCGCAAAACGGACAGGTCCTACTCTACATCTACGATTATCTCACTGGTGACTTGAAAGGTATCGAGAAAATAGGCTACCTCAATGCCCACACACTAGCCTCCATCAAAGTAGATCGGGACAATGGCTTGCTCGTGGTAGGAGCGACTTACGTTGCGGGAAGATACAAGCGTGCTTTCTTAAAGAAAATGAGCGAGAAGGAGTTGGCAGGGGTGCTGGATTAAGTTTTCTATATCTGAGTTTTCTATTCGTAGTGTTCCGAAGGCCACTACGAATAGTTGATCAAAAAGAGTCTGTGACTCTGATATATTAAGAGGAAATTTTTACTGAGCCGGAGAGGCTCTGGATTTGACATTTAAATGTGACGACATATCGTTTTCTGATGGTGACGGGTCATTTTTCATCGATGATATATGATTTTCTGGTGATGATATACGCTTTCCTCTTGATTACCACTGATTTTTTATCGTTGACTGATCATTTTCTATCCTATTTGTAATATTCAAAAGGGCAATGGACAATCAAAAAAGAGTCTGTGACAGTCTGTGACTCTATATAATAAGGAATTTTTTACTGAGTCGGAGACTCTCTATGATCTGGCATCCTTAGAGCGCTGCGCTAAACCTAAGGATAGTTGGGATGGTCTTGCTTGCCAGTGGAGCTTTTAGATTAACCCTCCGCTAGTTTTTGAACGATCCTACTCACCGCAGGACACACCAGCGTGTTTTGCAAGGTGAGCCCAGTGATTTGATACATCCGCTTGCGGTTGGTGTGCGGATATTCCCGACAGGCTTTCGGCCTGCTGTCATAGACGATGCACTTGTTGTCATCTCCGAGAAACGCGCAAGGAGACTGCTGCAATACATAGTCGCCCTCATCATCCACTTTTAGATAGTGCTCAATAAACACTGGCACTTTCATTTTCAGCGTTTTTGCCAATCGCTCGATATCCGATTGTAAGAAAATAGGAGAGGTGGTTTTGCAGCAATTGGCGCATGCCAGACAGTCTATTTCTTCAAAAACCTCTTCATGCAGGGCATGAAAGCGATCATCCAGATTTTTGGACTTTTGCCGTTTCAGGTTTTGAAGGAGTTTTTTGTTGCGCTCGTGTAGGTCGTGGGCGTTTTTGAGGTCTGGTTGGTAGATCAATGGATTGGGTTTAAGAAAGAAATATTACGATTGCGAAGTTTCTGAATCATTTGTCAACCCTATCATTTCGCTCGGCAGTTTGCCAAATCTCTTTTTAAATGCCTGACTAAAGTACGCGAGATTATCCATACCACATTGATATGCTACTTTTGAGACCGTCATTTCTACTGAAGATTCTAATAGCAGTCGTGCTTTTTGCAATCGGATTTCTCTGATGTAGGTGGCGGGTGGTCTACCTGTTACTAGTTTAACTCTGCGGAATAGATTGCGTTCGCTGAGGTTAAAATGGTAAGCAAGGTCAGAGTTGGACAATTTAGAATCGGCTAAGTTCTGCAAAAGATAATCATCGAGTTCTTTTTTAAATGATTGTTGTACCTCCAGCGATAGATTTGGGATATTCTCTTTTGCAAATTTTAATCGTTCAGAGGCAAAACTCATTAGATTCTTAATTCTAATGCGGAGTTCTTCCAGATCAAAAGGTTTAATGATATAATCATCCACCCCTAAGTTGAGAGCTTTCATTTTATCTTGACTCAGCGTCTTTGCTGTAAGGAAGATGATCGGAATATTGAACCATTTTTCATTTTGCTTAAGTACCGTGGCTAATTCGTAACCGTCCATTATAGGCATCATATAATCAGAAATGATCAAATCTGGAACTAAACCATTTTTGAGAAATGCGATAGCTTTTTCACCATCGGCAGCCTCCACCACATTGAATTCTGTCAATTTACCTTTTAGGTAAATTCGCATATCCAGATGGTCTTCTACAAGCATTAATGTTTGTTTTTCTATGTCTAGTTCTGAATGAGGAGGAATCAAATCACGACTGTCTGGTTTGCTTTTTGGAATAGCTTTAGGAAATGAAAGAGAAAAAGTGGAGCCTTTGCCTAAGTTACTTGCACAGCTTACATAGCCCTTGTGCAGCGTCATAAATTCCTTCACTATTGATAATCCAATACCCGTACCACTTTCCATTCTTAATTTCTCCGATTGAAAAAATCGATCAAAGATTTTATCTCGGTCTGGTTTTGAGATTCCCCTACCTTGATCTCGTACTTCTACGATGAGCGCATCTTCTTGGGTGTATATTTCTATATAGATATTGCTGGTTCTGTTGCTGTATTTGATTGCGTTGGAAAGCAGGTTGATAATTATTTTTTCGAATTTTTCGCGATCTACCATAGCTGTGATGCTGTCACTGGCATTAGTGATGAAAATAGTCTGCTTTTTTTCCTGTGCATACTGCTGAAAAGCCTCTCGTATGTCTTTTATCACTTGCACCACGTCTGTAGGCTGGCGCGTGAGAGCCAATTCTCCATTGTCTAGTTTAGCCAAATCGAGCATTTCGTTTACTAGCTGAAGGAGATACTTTCCGTTCTTTAGCGAAAGATTTAAATCTTTTTCCAGTTCCTTAGGCACTTTTCCACTATTAATAGATCCTTCTAGAGGCGAGAGTAGCAGCGTAAGTGGTGTTCTTAATTCATGAGAGACGTTGTTGAAAAAGTTGGTTTTTATTTCTTCAGCTTTGAGAAGCTCTGCTTTCTCCTTTTCCAATTTTTCGATTTCTTGTTGCTTTACCAAAGCCCCTTTTTGCAGTTGAAAATGATTCTTTATGAGATCCAGAGTAAAAAACAGATCTCGCAATAGAAACCCTGCGAAAGCCGCTGATGTAGTCAGAAATGAATGGGAAAGTACCCCGTTCAGTGCAGCAATAATAAGTATCGCTGCAAATACGGGTAATAGGTTCGCCAAGGCAAAGATGCGGGATCTATTTGCGTCTAGCTTATGGCTTTTTATAACTAGAAAAATCATTACTCCTAGGAATAGCAGAAAATGCACGGTGGCTGCAATAGGGAAGTATGTTCCAGACCCAATAAATGACAAGCCTCCCAAGATGATAAAAGTGGGAAATAATAAGAAGTAATTGGCAAATTTAGAAATTTGTTTTGCTCGTAGATAAAAGGCCGTGAACGAAGTGTAGAAGTAAATGAGCAGTATGTTAGTAAGCAGTTCTGCAAAATGCATGGATTGAGCGGAAAGAGGAAAATATTCTAAAACGGTCTCATTCTGCACATTAGCAAAGGCAATCCCTATGGCTATTACTAGGCTATAGAAAACGCCCGTAAAGGAAGGTCTGAGAGAGATAAGCACAAGGTGGATGATCAAGATGATGATTTCCATACCTGTGATTAGTGTAGTGGATGCGATTAGTCTTTCACGCTGCTCGGTCAGTTCACTTGCTTTTACTACTTCTAAATTAGAAAGTGTTCTATTGAACAGCGAATAGGCATGATTGGAAACTAGCCTGATATAGGCCGTTTCGGAGGAATCTTTTAACGGAAGAATGTTTCGATAGAACCCCTTTGAGAATGTTCGGTCATTGATATCCACCATGCGACCCGTGAGCGAATAGCCTTGTTCGGCACTTGGGTAGTATAGCTCAACAGTATCAAAATAATTGGACAATATGAGGTATTGATACCCACTCAATACCGATGCGTTTGTCTTGATCCAATAGATAGGGTAAGCGACATCAAGTTTCTCTATGGGGTGAAATAGTTCTGGATTGTTGTTTTCAAGGTGTATTAATTCTGAAAAGCTGATTCCAAGTCTGTCTTCATAAGCTAGATAATCTTTTCTATCTAATTGATTTCCGCCTTTTGCAAAAAAAGTGAAGGTAGAAAAGGACAACAGAAGAAATAGAAATTTAGTCGGTGGCATCATTTAAAATTAGTCCAGAAATTCAATTCTTGAAAGGAAATTTCAAATCAGCAGCGTCAGGCACTCAATATTTCACTTCACACTGGCTAATCTACTTTTTTAAATAATAGTGTCACTTTCAATCACAGTGAATGGCAGAAATCAGACAAGGAATGGCAGAAATTTGATAATAGTACGGGCTTACTTTTACAAGATTATTTCAAATCAAAAAATGAGCTTATTAGATGATAAAACTTGATGATCTCTACTTATTAGATTAAGTCTTTTTCATTCAATATCGCACAGTTTAAACACCGCTCTCAAGTTATGATAACCTCCAATCTTATGTTAGAATTAAATCAAAACACACCCCTTTCGGCACGGATTAAAAAGTGCAACGTCAAAATACTACTGATGCTTTCGTTGCTGTTACTTTCAAATTTTACTTTCTCACAATCTTCGTGGAATCAGCTAGGCGCTGATATAACGGGAAGCTCTGGTGATGGTCTTGGGTCGGCTATAGCTATGTCTGCCGATGGAAAAATTGTTGCAATTGGGCCTCCAGTGCCGATAATACAGGTGTGGTACGGGTTTATGAAAAATCAGGAGCGAATTGGAATCAGATAGGGACAGATATTTCGGGAGACGAAATGAATGATAGCTTCGGATTTTCGGTGAGTCTAAGTGCTGACGGTTCTATAGTGGCTATAGGAGCTAATACCAGTGATTTATTCCAGGACTTTGCGGCATCCGGTTATGTGAAAGTCTTTGCCAGAAACGGTAATACGTGGGAGGCCAAGGGGACAAAACTAGAAGCTTCCAATTCTGGGGAGTTTTTCGGTCAGTCCATTAGTTTATCATCTGATGGTGATGTGCTCGCCGTTGGGGCACCCGGATACAATGGAGCAGGGGTCTTAATAGGTGTTACAAGGGTTTATAAGTGGACAGGTACAATCTGGTCACAAATTGGTGCGGATGTCGAAGGAGCTTTCGATTCTGAGAGTTCTGGCACTTCTGTTAGTCTGCAAGTATCTGATACCGATAGTTTATTGGTTGTGGGATCTCCAGCTTATGAGACCACTACCAGTGCCTTCGATAACGCGGGGAGGGTCTTGATCTACCGGCACTCTGAAGGAAGTTGGGGAGGTTCCTGGTCTTCACCTGACGTACTCATTGGTCAACCCAATGATTATTTCGGCTGGTCGGTTAGCTTAAGTGCGGACCAGAATCGAATCGCCGTGGGTGCACCACAGGATTTGTTTGCTTTTGACAACTACTATGGCATGGCCAAGATATTTGATTATGATGGTGCTGATTGGATTCAAATGGGGGATAGTATTCCGTCTTTGGAAGGAGATGGAAACAGAGTAGACGGAGACGAATTTGGTAAGGCCGTAAGACTTTCGAGTGATGGAAGTTATGTCATAATCGGTGCTCCGCTTCAGGAAGCAACTTTTTCTCCAAATGGACGCGTAGAAATTTACAACTGGTCAGGCACTGCATGGGAAATAGTGGGCGATTCCATTCCTGGGGATGATTTGAATGATGGATTTGGAAATGCCGTAGCAATATCAGCCGATGGTTTGACCATCGCGGCTACTAGTACTGTTCATAATAGCGGTGCTGGTCAAGCGAAACTATTTAACTACGGAGTTCCAGACAACATAGCCCCAGTAGTTACAGTCAATGCACTGACGACTAGCGACCAGACACCTGAACTAAGCGGAACAATCGATGATGAGTCAGCCACGATCAGTGTAACGGTAAACGGCCAGACAAATACCCCTACCATAAATAGTGGTTTGAATACATGGACATTGGCAGACAACACGCTGACCACCTTAGATGAAGGATCCTACGATGTAGTAGTGTCTGCAACTGATGCTGCTAATAACACAGGTACTGATGCCACCGATAATGAATTGACGATCGACCTGACTGCACCAACAGTGAGTATCGACACCTTGTATACAAAAAATCAATCTCCTACACTCACTGGAACGATTGATGATCCTAATGCAACCATTAGCCTGTCTATCAATGGAACTCCATTTGATGCGACTAATAACGAAGATGGCACCTGGTCCTATACCGTTTTAACTTCATTGGCTGAAAGTGCTTATACCCTTACAGCTACAGCAACTGATCCGTATAGCAACCAAAGTGATCAAGTAGAAGGCTACCTGAAAATAGATTTGACTGCTCCTCAACCCTTCTTCTTCAATGCAGCTGTCACAAACTTTAGTTTATTTGATAAGCCGGTAAATGTGCAACCTCTCCTGGTAGGAATTTTCTTTGATGATAAATCCTCAGACTTTGTATTAGCAGATATCACCATTGATGGAAATGTTGTAACCACCGGCCTTTCCTATACCAAGTCAGACAATTATTACATTCTGGCAATACCTCTTCAGGATGAACTTGTTGACCAGGAGATTTCCGTATCCATTCCGGCAGGTGTGTTTACAGATCTCGCAGGAAATGCGAATTTGGAAGCTACTGTAACCATATCTTATGACTTCACTCCTCCTACAGTTACATCCATTACACCAGTTGGTAATGATACCACGAACCTGTCATCCATTCCAATTCAAATTGTTTTCGATGAAAAGACCATTGAATTTGAAAGTGGTGATCTGATCACCTCCAATGTGACTTCCATTGATAACCTAACAACTACGGATAGTTTAACCTATACGATGGATGTAGTTCCGACTGCTGAAGGGGCTTTGACGGTTCAGTTACCAGCTGATGCTGTGGAAGATCTTGCTGGCAACACCAACTCCGAAGCTTCGGAAGTGTTACAGATCGTTTATGATGCAACTGCTCCTACGGCGGAGATATCAACAACAACTATCACTACAAGTAGCACTTTGGAGGCGACCATTACCTTCAGTGAAGAGGTTGTCGATTTTGTTGAGGATAGTCTAACCATTACCAACGGTACATTATATGACTTGAGCACTTCAGATAACATGGTATACTCAGTATTGATAACACCAAACGCACCTGTGGAAGGAAGCACCTCCGGAGTGGATGTATCCCTTGCATTAGAAGCGAATAAAGTGCTTGATATCGCTGGAAATGGGAATACCTCTTCCAACAGTGTATCAATAACTTTTGATGCCATTGCCCCTATACTAGATATGACCACTCAGTCCGGTCAGCCATTGACCACTGCGAGTGGCCCATTCGATGCTTACTTCAGCTTCAGTGAAGCACTAGGAGCAAATGAAGCACTAACCACTGATGATCTTACAGTAACCAATGGAAGCAAGTCTGGATTTGAAACCCTAAATGTTTTTGGTAATATTTTCTATAAAGTAACCATTACGCCTGATGTAGGCGTACAGGATCTATCTGTGTCAGTAGCTGCTGGAGTAGTTACAGATGCTGCGGGAAATCCCAATGCTGCCACTTCTTTTTCTGTAACGATAGATACACAAGGGCCGATAGTGACCATTAACTCTACCGCGAGCAGTCCGACGAATACTAGTCCGATTCCGGTTACATTCACCTTCGATGAAGAAGTAAATTTTACCACCTTTTCAGCGGATGATCTAGTTGCAGGCAACTTCACTGCCAGTGAGCCTACCACCGAGGATAACATCACCTTTACTTCCAACATCACTCCGACAGCTCAGGGCGAGCTAAGCATTAGTCTGAAAGAAGGCGTGGTGGAAGACCTGGCAGGTAACACCAATACCGAGACCGGATCTTTTACAATTACTTATGACAATGTAGCGCCGACTCTGACAATCACTGGAGTAGATGGAGTAAACAATACGAACCCAGCTACTATAACCTTTACGTTTAGTGAAGCAGTAACAGGATTTACATTAGACGACATTTCGGTGACCAACGCGAATAAAGGTAATTTCTCAGGAAGTGGTGCGGTATACACCGCTGATATAACTCCATCTGGTGATGGAGTAATCACAGTAGCTATAGCGGAAAACACCGTAACCGATGCGGCCGGGAATGCCAATACAACAGGAGCGACCAAAGAAATTGCGTTTGATGCGACAAGACCTACTGTGACCATAACAGGTGCGCCGCAAGCACCAGTGGCCAGTAAAGATCCGGTCACGCTCACGTTTACTTTCAGTGAGATTGTCACTGGGTTTAGGCTCGACGATATCTCAGTGACGAATGCGACTACAAGTGACCTTACCGATAATAATCCAGTATTCACAGCCAAAATCACGCCTACTACTCCCGGAACGATTTCAGTAAGTGTAGCAGAAAATGTAGTGACCGATGCGGCAGGGAACGGAAATGAAGTAGCGAATACTTCTTTTCAGTTCAACCAAAAGTACAGCGGGGGTTCTGGTACTGAAGGGGATCCATATTTGATAGCAACAGAGGCCGACCTTCGGGCGATAAGTGGTAATGAAGAAGATTTTGGAGCGCATTTCTTGCAAACTGATGATATAGAGATGGGTGATCAAGAATATACTCCTATTGGTTTCTCTGATAAGCCCTTTAGTGGTACGTTTGAAGGTCAGGGGTACCGTATCAACAATCTAAGAAATATTAAGAAGGTTTCGGTTTTCATGTTTATTGGTGAAATCAATGGTGTTGGACTCTTTGGAACTTTGAAAAATGCCAAATTAGATAGGATATCTCTTACTTCCTTAAATCTCAATTCAGATGCATCCATTATTGGTGGACTTGTTGGGCTGATTTCAGATGGCGGGGAAAATAAGTCAACAATAATCCAAAACTGTTTTATTACAGGTTCAATCACATCAAGTTCAATGTCGACCACTGGCGGACTAATTGGTATGGTCTGGGGTCACACTCAAATAAATAGATGTTTTACAGATCTGACAATGGATGGTTCTGCAAGAACATTATCGGGATTTGTAGGTTCAGTTTCAGACGAAAACAACGAAATTAATAATAGTTATTCAGTTGGAAGTTTAAAGTCGAGTTCTGAGGCTGGCGGAATCATAGGTAATTTGTCAACTAAGACAAAAATTACTAATTCATATTTTGCGGGTTCAATTCAATCGTTTAGTTACTTAGAGGGCATAGTGGGATTTGAAACCTCAAGAAATGTTGAAGTTGTAAATTCATACGTGCTCAATTCATTTTTTGATAGCGACCTTCTTGGGTCTGATAATAGGGGAGGTGGGGGCACAGGCCTCACTACTACTGAAATGTACAATAAGCAGACCTACGTGGATGCAGGCTGGAATTTTACAGACACCTGGCGTCACATTTATGGCTACCCTACGCTAAGATGGCAGGTTGAGCGGCACAATAAACCATTTACGGTTTCAGGAAACGTCGTAGATGAAAATGGGAATCCGTTTACCGCGGGAACAGTATTTGCCGCCTCTTGGACAGCACCATCTAAGTCGATTGCCCTTGATGCTTCAGGGAGTTTTAAATTAGACCTGAATGCTGGTTCTTTCTACCTCTCTGTTGTCCCAACTGATGGCAGTGCCTACGAACAAACCTATCTTGGTGACACCAGAAGGGCAGACAGATCAAAGTTCGTGTTTTATGATAATATTTACACGATCAAAATGATCCCTAAATCGCCGGGCACGGTACTCGATGGCAATGGAAGGGTATCCGGTCGGGTGGTGCAAAGTGCTGCTGGTGGACGTATTGTTCAGGGAAGAATCTTACAGGGAAATCCATTGGCTGGCGTATCAGTCATGTTGCTAAGAACCTCAGATGATCGGGTGATGACCACTGTAGAAACGGATGAAAACGGAGACTTTGAGATTACAGGTATACCTGCCGGAGAGTATCAGCTTGTACTAGGTGTAGCTGGGGTAGACATCAATCTGGAAGGCTCTAGCTTTACTATGGATGAAGAAGGTACGCCATTGACCATATCTGCAGCGGTGAGTGAGGATGGCGTGTCATTTGCTATTGAAGAAGTCCTTGGTATAGCAGATCAGATAGAAGTGGCAGTCTATCCTAATCCGGTACAGACCCTGCTTATCATCAGAGCATCAGGTCAGGCCACCGTTAGGCTTCTGAACCTCTCAGGCCAGCTCATCCAAGAGCAAGTATTCACCAATGAAACCAAGCTGGATGTCAGATCTCTAAGTGAGGGAGTTCACCTTATCGAAATCGTTAATGAAAATGGGCGCTCTCTTAGAAAGCTTGTAAAGCAATAGCAATACCGAAAGCATCACCGCTAAGAAGGGCAGCTCATTTGGGCTGCCTTTTTTTATCACCTAGAAGGAACGAAGATCAGTGATTTATTAGAGAACGAGAGAAATTTCGTTCGCTTTAATCAAATCACCGTTATACTATCTCTATTTCTTCCCATCCAAAAATACCTTTTCCTCCGTACAAAGCACAAAACCGCATCCCACTTTGAACGAAGCATCACAGTTTAATTCCCTTCAAAGCTTCGTGATGAATAACATCTTCCGTTGAAGGTTGATTTGGTTTTCTAATCACAAGATCAATTTTCTGATCACCAATGGCTAGCTTCACTAGCGCAAGAAACTGCAATCGCTTTTTCAAACGATTGGTACTATCCTTAGTTCGCACCAATAGGTCTATGTCTCCACCTTTTTTGTGATCCAATGTTCTTGATCCAAATAAATAGACCTCCGCACCAGCTCCGAAAATGGAAGTGGCTGTACGTTTGATGGTTTCAATATTTGTTTCAGAGAGTCTCACAGGATAAAGTTAAAGGAAATTACAACGCTAAAAAATTGGTTTGGTCGCCATAAAAGGAAGTATAAAAGTACTAAATGAGGTGCGGTTAACGCAGTTTTGATCTTTCATTTAATGGCATAATCGATATTTAAATCCCCTCTTATCTCATTCGGTACAAAAAAACTTTGTCAGAAGAAAACAGCGCCACATTACTACCTACCACCTCCAGAGCAAAGATGTCTTGCTTTGGTAGAGGTACTTTTTTGAGGGTTTTCAACGAAAAAGGATCAATCGTCAGGTACTCTTTCCCATTGGTAGTATGTATAAGGTTTTCTTTGATTTGAATGCTTTCAATGCCGGGTTCATTCACCGTTCCCAGCATTTTTCCATATTGATCGAATATGAAAATGCCAGCCTCTTTATCCACCAAAATGAGTAAGTTTTTAAAAGCCCGGAGTACGGTGGCATTTCTTATTTCCACATTGTTGGCAAGAGCTATTTTGAAAAGCACAGCCAGATTTTGTTCGTCGTACTTTACTAGTTCTCTGAATTCCGTACTCAACGCCCAGTAGCTATGGTCTACCCCAGGCGCAAAAAGCCAGGCATATTGCAAATTCAAATCTCGTAGGTTGATCATTTGTGGGGAGGTAGCAAATCGGTCGAGTATACCAACAGACTGCTGCTCTTTGTAAAATGCAAACAGCTTAAGCCTATTCCAAGCCTGAATAGAAGAAAGGGGAGAGGTATTGAGCGCAGAAAAATACTCATCTTCTTCGCCGAATTGATCGTACCTAATCAGGTTGCCACTGGTTGTCCCAATGTAAAACATGTCTTTGGAGTCCGACGAAGTACTTGCTATTTCATCGTCTGCCTTGATTGTGGTTACAAGTTGCCAGTCTTGTGCCGCTAGCGTAAGACTAATATTCAATAGCAAGAAGATAAGGCTAGCTCTCATAGGTTTTTAGTTTAGTGGTGTCATTGTCCATTTCCACATACGTGCAATATTTGATCCAGTCACCTAAGTTAATATATGTAGCCGTTTCGTTGATCTTCAGGTTAAGCGAAAGATGCCGGTGACCGAAGAGGTAGAAATTGTGCGGAGTTGATTGTTCTATCTCCAGACAATATTGAAACAGAGGTTCTTTTTCACCCAGGTAAGGATCCGGATTTTTAAGGTCCTTGGCACGACTATGACTAGACCATTTTTCACCTAGCCATAATCCAATATCAGGATGCAGCCAAGAAAAAAGCCATTGGTTGAGCTTCAAGGTGAACACTCTTTTGATCAATTTGAATTTGCGATCTCCAGGCCCCAGGCCGTCACCATGCCCAATTAAAACCTTTTGTTTCCCAATCATAAAACTGACTGGATGCCGATAAATAGTAGCATTAATTTCTTGGGTCAAATAATCAGCCATCCATAAGTCATGATTTCCCACGAAGATGATGATTTGCACTCCGCTATCGGAAAGCTCTGCCAGCTTCCCTAAAAATCTCGTAAAACCTTTCGGAACTACATGTCTATATTCAAACCAAAAGTCAAAAACATCTCCAGCCAGAATAATACCATAAGCTTCTTGTGAAATCGAATCAAGCCATCGGATAATTTTCTTTTCACGAATCAAACTCTCTTCGTGGTTGGGTGCACCTAAGTGGAAGTCACTTGCCACAAAGATTTTCTTTCCTTCAGGTATGTTTTGAAATGTTGTGTTCATAAAAAAAGGGAGCCAACGGCTCCCCAATATATTATTTTATCACTTTGGATCAGCAATTACTTGCTGGTTTCGTCTGCCACTTTTTCAGTTTTAGCCACTTCTCCTTCTTCCTTTTCCACCTCAGACTTCACATCATTTTTGATAGATTCAAGATCGGTAGTCGTTTCTATAGGTGCATTGGTGAACCGCTCGTAGGTCGTTTGTCCAGCAAATGGGCGCTTTCCAATAAGTCGCTCCAAGTCACCTTGGAAGATGATCTCTTTTTCCAGAAGCTCCTGAGCAATGATTTCCAATTCCTTTCCTCGAAGTTTTAGCAAATCCTTTGTTCTCTTATAAGCTGAGTCGATCAAAATTTTCACTTCTTGATCAATGATTTGAGCGGTGGCCTCAGAATATGGTTTTGTGAAATTGTATTCGGATTGCTTACTGTCATGGAATGAAATATTTCCAATCTTGTCATTCATACCATATACAGTCACTATGCTGTAGGCCAGTTTTGTGATTCGCTCAAGGTCACTCAGAGCTCCAGTAGAAATTTTCCCGAAGATCAATTCCTCAGCGGCTCTACCACCCAGTGCCATGCACATTTCGTCCATGAGCTGTTCTGTTTGATACAAAAATTGTTCTTTTGGTAGGTATTGCGCATAGCCTAAAGCTGCTGCTCCACGTGGTACTATACTTACTTTCACCAATGGGTCTGCATGCTCCAGAAACCATCCAGCTATAGCGTGACCAGCCTCATGGTAAGCCACAATTTTCTTCTCTTCTGGCGAAATGATCTTACTCTTTTTCTCTAATCCGCCAATTACTCGATCTATGGCATCTTGAAAGTCAGCCATGCCTATCGCTTCCTTGTTTCTTCTAGCGGCTATCAAAGCAGCTTCGTTACAAACGTTGGCGATCTCTGCTCCTGCAAATCCAGGAGTTTGAGCTGCAAGTTTTTTAGGATCCACAGTATCGTCCAATTTCAAAGGCTTCAAATGCACATTGAAAATAGCCTCACGTCCAGTGATATCTGGCTTGTCAATACTGATTTGTCTATCAAACCGTCCTGGTCGCATCAAGGCAGAATCCAGTACATCTGGTCTGTTCGTTGCAGCCAAGATGATTACACCTGAGTCTGTGGAGAAACCGTCCATCTCTACCAAAAGCGAGTTTAGCGTATTTTCTCGCTCATCATTCGATCCTGGCATTTGGCCTCTTCCTCTTGATCTTCCTATTGCATCTATCTCATCAATAAATACAATACAAGGTGCCTTTTCTTTTGCTTGCTTGAAAAGGTCTCTTACTCGTGCAGCGCCAACCCCAACAAACATTTCCACAAAATCAGAACCCGAAAGCGTAAAGAATGGTACTCCTGCTTCTCCTGCTACGGCTTTCGCCAAAAGGGTTTTACCGGTTCCTGGAGGGCCTACTAGCAATGCGCCTTTAGGTATTTTACCTCCCAGTTTTGTGAATTTTTCTGGACTTTGAAGAAAATCTACAATTTCCTTGATCTCTTCTTTTGCCTCTTGAAGACCCGCAGCATCTGCAAAGGTGATTTTCACTTTATTCTCTGCATCAAAAAGTGCAGCTTTCGATTTTCCAATATTGAAAATTTGTCCTCCAGGGCCTCCGCCTCCAGTCATTCTTCGCATCACAAACCAGAAACCAAAAATGATTAGGAACAAAAATCCCCAGTTGAGCATCATAGATGTGAAATCCGAACGCTCTTCAGGTTCATACCCCATCCGTTGACTCTCGGGCAACTTCTTCATAAGGGCATTAAACTCCTCATGGAAAATGGTCACGTCTGTGATTTTGAAATAATATTGAGGGCCATTTTCACTTATGAACTGTTGGTTTTCCAGTTCCATCTTGTATTTGGTGTTTTGCAGCGCCTCTTTCTTTAAGGTCACTTCCACCAAATCTTGGTTTTTTACTAATACCACACGTTTCACATCGTTGGCAAGAACCATTTGCTCAAATCTCCTATCGGTGATTTTAATAGGCGCATTGTTATTGCTAAAAAAAGCATAACCCAATACGATTGTAGCAATACCAATTATGATAAAAAGCTGATAGTTGGGCTTGTTTGGTGGCCCAGTCATTAAATTTTTCTTTTGCTTCGGTTTTTCCGCCATTGCTCAGTTGCTAATGTTATAAAGTAGATTTTTAGGCTGTTTGCTTAGATTTATTCCGCTATCGAAGTGATTTGCGCGTCTCCCCACAACTCCTCCAAACCATAAAAGGTTCTTTTTTCTTTTTTGAAAACATGAGCTACTACGTCCACATAGTCCATGAGTACCCATTCTTTGTTTTCTTTGCCTTCGTGGTGCCAAGGATTTTGCTTGGATTCTTTAAATACCCTCTCTTCAATAGCGTCAGAAATGGCGTCAACTTGAGTGTCTGAGTTTCCAGAACAGATGATAAAGTAGTCAGCGATGGCGTTTGGCACTTTTCTTAAGTCCATTACCACGATATCAGAAGCTTTTTTATCCAGCATGCCTGCTACAACGTGCTCACTCAAAGTGCTCGACGTTAAAGCTTCAGTTTTTGATTGCTGCATTCAGTATATATTTAAAATTAATTTAGCGTCAAAATTAACGAATATAACTTGTATAAATACTTTGCCAAAACGCAATTTATAGGTAAAAAGGTGGAATACCTGACACAATGTCATTCGTCCAACGAAGAGTTGGCCATTCGTGTCAAAAATGGGAAGGCGCAAGAAGGTCATGTACTTGTCGCTGGCTATCAAACCGCAGGCAAAGGTCAAAGAGGAAATATCTGGCTAAGCGAACCAGATAAAAACTTGCTTGTATCAATTTACCTGAAGCCCAATTTTTTACCACACGCCAATGGCTATCGCATGAATGTAATGGTTGGGGTGGCTTTGCGTGAGGCACTATTGAAGTTTCTTCCTTCAAGAAATATTGAGATCAAATGGCCAAATGATATTTATGTCAATGATCGAAAAGTCGCAGGTGTGTTGGTTGAAACGAATGTTGCTCAGTCTCAAGTAGGGAATACCATCGTCGGGATAGGATTGAATGTAAATCAAAAGTATTTCCAAACTCACAATAGTACTTCGCTTAGTGTTGAACTAGGGTTTGAGTTGAAATTGGAAGAGGTTTTAGAAGTTTTGCTAGAAAAAATTGAAGCCAATTATCTTTTGTTGGAGCGTGGAGATTTCAAAAGGTTGCTGTTTGATTACTATCAAGGCATGAGGTGGCGAGGGGAGATTCATCAATACGAAACTTCGCAAGGAAGGGTGGAAGGGGAAATTATCGGGATCAACGATAAAGGTCGACTTATGGTCAAACATAATTCGGGCTTGCATAGTTATGACATCAAGGAGATCAAGTTCATCTCCTAAGGCTTGCTGGGCATCTTTCGCTGGTTTGTTCTAGCAAGTCTTTTTTGTTTATTTTTGCATCTTTAAAAAAATAAAATATTGAATTCGATGATCGACGAAAAACTGACCTACAAGGTAAAAGATATCAGTCTTGCTTCTTGGGGAAGAAAAGAAATCAAATTGGCAGAAGCCGAAATGCCAGGACTAATGTCATTGCGCGAAGAATTTGGCCCAAGCCAGCCCTTGAAAGGCGCGCGAATCGCGGGCTGCCTACACATGACTATCCAAACGGCAGTATTGATCGAGACTTTGACAGCCTTAGGAGCTGAGGTGAGCTGGTCATCATGTAATATTTTTTCTACCCAAGATCACGCCGCTGCAGCCATCGCTGAGACAGGCGTGCCCGTATATGCTTGGAAAGGATTAAATGAGAAAGAATTTGATTGGTGTATTGAGCAAACGCTTTTTGCTTTTGAAGGCGGCCAGCCTTTGAATATGATTTTGGACGATGGTGGCGACCTTACCAACATGGTTTTGGATAGATATCCAGAGCTAGTACCAGCTATCAAAGGTGTTTCTGAAGAAACTACAACGGGTGTTCATAGATTGTACGAGCGCGTGAAGAAGGGTACACTTCCAATGCCAGCTATCAATGTTAACGACTCTGTTACCAAGTCTAAATTTGATAACAAATATGGATGTAAAGAATCTTTGGTAGACGCAATTCGTCGTGCCACTGACGTGATGCTGGCAGGTAAAGTAGCCGTTGTTGCTGGTTATGGTGACGTGGGTAAAGGTTCTGCAGCTTCACTTAGAGGTGCAGGTGTACGTGTGATCGTTACGGAAATAGACCCAATCTGTGCGCTGCAAGCCGCAATGGACGGTTATGAGGTGAAGAAAATGGCGGATGCTGTAAAAAGAGCAAACATCATTGTGACCGCTACAGGAAACAAAGACATTCTTACGGGCGAGCATTTCAAAGCCATGACTGATAAAACAATCGTTTGTAACATTGGTCACTTTGACAATGAAATAGACATGGCATGGTTGAATAAAACCTATGGCAATAGTAAAATAGAGATCAAGCCTCAGGTAGATCTTTATAATATTGAAGGCAATGAGATCATCGTTTTGGCAGAAGGTCGTTTGGTGAACTTGGGATGTGCTACAGGTCACCCATCGTTTGTAATGTCCAATTCTTTCACAAACCAAGTGCTAGCACAACTAGAATTGTGGAACAGTGCTGAAAAATACAAAAACGAAGTATATACACTTCCTAAGCATTTGGATGAAAAAGTAGCAGCCTTACACCTTGCCAAAATAGGCGTGGAGCTAGATACGCTTAGTGAAGATCAAGCAGCATACATCGGTGTGACTGTAGAGGGGCCTTACAAGCCAGAGGCTTATAGATATTAATATCGTAGGTTAACAGATTTAAAAGGCCGACTAAGAGTTACTCTAGTCGGCCTTTTTTGCTTTCTATCAAGTATTCTTTCTAGTCGTTTTGGAGGTGCCAATTTGGGGAAATATTACTGCGAAGAAACTATTTAGAAACATTCTAATTAAAGCCTCGTTTTACTATGTACCTACATTGAAAAGGCGCTACATTTCACACTCAGACAATGAATTTCGGCTCAATAGTTGTGGGGATAAAAGGGGGATTTATTCAAATTAAAATCGGGAGGCTTGAAAATGGAAAACACTGAACCAATAAAAAATAGCTACACTGAGCTACAGAAAACGAAGGTTTTCGATAATGAGTTCATGCCTCACATGCACTCCATGTACAATTTTGCCTATCGCCTCACATTTGATGAAGACGATTCCAAAGATTTGGTACAGGACACATACTTGAAGGCCTATCGCTTCATAAACTCTTTTCAGCAAGGAACCAATGCCAAGGCTTGGCTCTATCGCATTCTTAAAAATTCTTTCATAAATGACTACCGAAAGAAAAGCAAACAGCCTGCGAAAGTAGATTATCAAGAAGTAGAGAACTTCTACAACTCAGATGATGTTGATGAATCTATAACCGTCGATTTACGAATCGATGCGGTCAAAGATTTGATTGGAGATGAGGTAAGTATCGCGCTTAATTCGTTGGCGGTTGATTTTAGAACAGTAATTATTCTTTGTGACTTAGAAGGGTTTACCTATGAGGAAATGGCCAAAATTTTGGACATTCCGATCGGAACGGTAAGGTCACGCTTGCACAGAGCGAGAAATCTTTTGAAAGAAAAATTACAGTCCTATGCCAGTGAGATGGGATTTAAATAATTACTTTACGTTATTGAAATAGCTATTTCACTGTCAAATTCAGTTTATTTTGAAACCCAAATGTCTGCGGATTTCGAATCAGGAACGATAGAACAGAAGGCATATTTATATGATACCGACAATTTAAAATACGAAACGTGGAATGAGCATAAACTTAGCTCCGTAAAATTACGGGGACGTTAGTCCAAAAATGTCGGGATAACAGGATCACCGATTGATAAGTTTAGTGCGAATTGCATGTGGCAGTTGAAAAACACATACACATGAAAGAATCATCGAAGAAAGAACCCACTGGCTGTTCTGAATTTGAAAAATGTTTAAGGATATTGTATTTGATGTTGGACAATGAAGCGTCCGAAGAGGAAGAGGGCTACCTTCACACTCATATTGAAAAATGCATGGTTTGTTTCGAGCAATACGAGGTGGAAAAACAAATCAGGGTTTTATTAAAAACGAAATTGGATCAAAAGCCACTTCCTAGTGGTCTCGCAGAAAGTATTAAGGAAAAAATCTCCCAGTCAGTATAATGTCTCAAGGTAAAGCAGTGATATTTTGCGCTCCATCAGGCGCAGGAAAGACTACTATCGTCAAGCATCTCATTTCCCACATTCCAGAATTGAAATTCAGTATTTCTGCTACCACTAGAAAAAGTAGACAGGGAGAAGTGCATGGAAAAGACTATTACTTTTTATCTGAGCAGGATTTCAAGAAAAAAATTGAGACCGACGAACTTTACGAATGGCAAGAGGTTTACGCGGGAATGTTCTACGGTACGCTCAAGTCTGAAGTAGAGAGAATCTGGCAAGAAGGTAATCATGTGATTTTTGATGTTGATGTTATTGGTGGCTTGAATCTTAAAAAAGAATTGGGCGAAAGAGCATTAGCAGTTTTTGTAAGTGTAGAAAGCGTAGCGGTATTAGAACAACGCCTGCGCTATAGGAATACAGAAACGGAGGAGTCGTTAAAAATCCGTGTTGGAAAATCTGCGGAGGAGATGGCGTACGCTTCATCTTTTGACACAATCGTGATCAATAAAGACTTGGTAACAGCCTTTAGAGATGCAAATCAGCTTGTGAAAGACTTTATTCATCAATAATGAAGGTAGGATTATTCTTTGGGTCGTTCAATCCCATTCACACTGGGCACATGATCATTGCCAATTTGGCTTACGAATTTGCCCAATTGGATGAAGTCTGGTTTGTGGTGTCTCCCCAAAATCCTTTCAAAAAGAGCAAAACACTCTTGCACGAGTTTGATCGCATAGATTTGGTACGTGCGGCTATCAAAGACGATTTTCATTTTCGGGCGTCCGATATTGAGTTCACACTTCCTAAGCCTAGCTACACCATTGATACCTTGACAGTGCTTGCGGAAAAACATCCCAGCCACGAATTCTCCTTGATTATTGGAGCGGATAATTTGGCCTCCTTTTCCAAATGGAAAAACTACGATAAGATTTTAGAATATTTCGGACTCATTGTTTATCCACGACCAAATTCCAAAGTTTCTGAATTGGAAAATCATCCGGCTGTGAGGTTGATAGAAGCGCCAGAAATTGATATATCAGCTACACTCATCAGAAAGATGGTAAAGGCAGGCAAGTCGATAAAGTATCTAGTTCCAGATGGGGCAATAGAACGAATTCTAGCCCAAAAGCATTATCAATAAACGAAAAGAGACTTCCTATTGCTAGAAAGTCTCTTTTTAAACCTACATTATGAACATATATTATATGGTCATAATGTCTTTTTCCTTCGTGATAAACAATTCATCCAATTTGGCTGTGAATTTATCAGTCAATTTTTGAACTTCAGCTTCGGCATCTTTCACCAAATCCTCAGACGCACCCTCTTTTTGCAATTTTCGGAGCGCATCGTTCGTGTCTTTTCGGACATTTCGGATACTGATTTTTCCACTTTCTATCTCCGCCTTTGATTGTTTTACCAAGCTCAGACGTCTTTCTTCGGTAAGAGGAGGGATGTTTAAGCGAACAATGTCTCCATCATTTTGAGGATTCAGACCAAGGTCACTATTCATAATGGCCTTTTCTATTTCAGTTATGATTCCTTTCTCCCACGGTTTAATGATTAAAGTGCGCGCATCTGGAGTGGTTATGGAGGACACTTGTTGAATAGGAGTAGGGTTGCCATAGTAAACCACGTTGATTCCGTCTAGCATGGTAGGCATGGCTTTTCCTGCCCGTATTTTTGACAAAGCTCCTGAAGTGTGTTCTATCGCTTTATTCATCGAGTCACGAGCATCGTCCAAATAAAATGTAATCTCTTCCATCACGAAATAAAATATTAGTTAATTAAAGTTCCTATATCCTGACCCTCGATTATGCTATTTAGGTTGCCAGGCTTGTTCATATCAAAAACAATGATTGGTAAATTATTCTCTTGACAAAGCGTAAAAGCGGTCATATCCATTACGTTTAGCCCTTTTTCATACACTTCCTGAAAGCTGACATTAGAATATCGTGTGGCCGTTTTGTCCTTTTCTGGATCTGCAGTGTACACGCCATCAACTCTCGTACCCTTCAAAACTACATCAGCTTCAACTTCTATTGCTCTCAAGCTAGCAGTAGAATCCGTTGTGAAATAAGGATTTCCTATCCCCGCACCGAAAATAACCACACGACCTTTTTCTAAATGTCGGATGGCACGTCTTCTGATAAACGGCTCACATACTTGCTCCATTTTTAGTCCTGACATCAATCTGGTGTACATATTGTGCTTTTCCAGAGAGCTTTGCAATGCCATAGCATTAATCACTGTAGCAAGCATTCCCATGTAATCGCCTTGTACTCGGTCTATTCCCGACTTTTCACCATCTACTCCGCGAAAAATATTACCACCTCCTATGACAATGGCAATTTCCACTCCTTTGTCCTTTACTTGCTTAATTTCTTCAGCATACTGAATGAGCCTATTTGGGTCTATTCCATGTTGCTGATCACCCATGAGCGCTTCTCCACTCAGTTTTAGTAAAATTCTTTTGTATTTCATTAATATCTAAAGTCAGGAATTTAAAAATTCCTCAAAAGTATAAAGATTGACGAATGATACACGTGAATGTGCCTAAAAACCCTGATAGAATTCTGATATTATATCCATACGTCCAACATTCATCGATTTTTAGTGATAAAGAAGATTATTTGGATAGTGATTAGTTCAATAATTTATTGGTATTAAAAGCATTATGTGCTAAAAATAAAAAGAAGAAAAAAAATATTTCTGTGAGATATTTCCTGCTAAAAGTTTGAATAAGATAAAAATCCGTATAATTTTGCAATCCCTTTTTTAGAGATCAACCGAAGGAAAGGGACGTACATTGATACATTTTAGATAATGATGGGGGAATACCAAAGCGGCCAACTGGGACGGACTGTAAATCCGTTGACTTATGTCTTCGAAGGTTCGAATCCTTCTTCCCCCACAATTTTTTTAAGCGGGTGTAGCTCAGTTGGTAGAGCGACAGCCTTCCAAGCTGTAGGTCGCCGGTTCGAACCTGGTCACCCGCTCAAAAAATTATCTTGAATCCCAGTAGCCGGTGTAGCTCAGGGGTAGAGCGTTTCCTTGGTAAGGAAGAGGTCAGGGGTTCAAATCCCCTCATTGGCTCTTATGGTATCGTGTTCGGATTTAAGAGTATTTTTTTAAAACTGATTTTATAATTTTTAAGATTTAAAACCGAGGATTTTCAAACATGGCTAAAGCAACCTTTGATCGTTCAAAACCACACGTTAATATCGGTACTATTGGTCACGTAGATCATGGTAAAACGACATTAACTGCTGCTATTTCTTCTGTACTTGCGGGTAAGGGATTGGCAGAAATGAAAGATTTCTCTTCTATTGATAACGCTCCTGAAGAAAAAGAAAGAGGTATTACTATTAATACTTCACACATTGAGTACCAAACTGAAAAGCGTCACTACGCTCACGTTGACTGTCCAGGTCACGCCGATTATGTGAAAAACATGGTTACTGGTGCGGCTCAAATGGATGGTGCTATCATCGTAGTAGCAGCAACAGATGGTCCAATGCCTCAAACTAGAGAGCACATTCTTCTTTCACGTCAAGTAGGTGTACCTGCTTTGGTTGTGTTTATGAACAAAGTGGATTTGGTTGATGATGCTGAGCTTCTTGAGCTTGTAGAAATGGAAGTAAGAGAATTGCTTTCTGACTATGATTTCCCAGGAGATACTATTCCTGTAATTCAAGGTTCTGCACTAGGAGCACTCAACGGTGAGCCTCAGTGGGTAGCTAAGGTAGAAGAGTTGATGAACGCAGTAGATGAGTTCATTCCACTTCCTCCAAGAGCTATTGACAAGGATTTCTTGATGCCAGTAGAGGATGTTTTCTCTATCACTGGTCGTGGTACCGTAGCGACAGGTAGAATCGAAAGAGGTGTAACTAACACTGGAGATGCTGTTGATATCATCGGTATGGGTGCTGAAGGCTTGAAGTCTACAATCACTGGTGTTGAGATGTTCAGAAAGATTTTGGACAGAGGAGAAGCTGGAGATAACGTAGGTCTTCTTTTGAGAGGTATCGAAAAAGAAAGTATCAAAAGAGGTATGATTATCTGTAAGCCAGGTTCTGTGAAGCCACACGCTCACTTCAAAGCTGAGGTTTATGTTCTTTCAAAAGAAGAAGGTGGACGTCACACTCCATTCTTCAACAGATACAGACCACAATTCTACGTTAGAACAACTGACGTGACAGGAGAAATCACTCTTCCTGAAGGTGTAGAAATGGTAATGCCTGGTGATAACGTGACTATCGAAGTGAAACTTCTAAATGCTATTGCTTTGGAGAAAGGTTTGAGATTCGCGATTAGAGAAGGAGGAAGAACTGTTGGTTCTGGTCAGGTAACTGAAATTATTGATTAATATACTAGAATAACTAGTTAACAATGCGATCTGAGATTTACTTTCAGATCGCATTTGTTTATAAATACAAAATCATCTAGCTTTGCAGACCTTTTCGGGCTGCAAGCTTTTTTACGGGAGTGGCTCAATTGGTAGAGTAGTGGTCTCCAAAACCATTGGTTGGGGGTTCGAGTCCCTCCTCCCGTGCAATTTAAAAATAACTATGAATAAGGTTATTACATTTTTCAAGGAAGCGTACGATGAGTTGATGCATAAGGTAACTTGGCCTAAGTTGTCTGAGCTTCAGAGCAGTAGTGTGTTGGTATTGGTAGCGTCTTTAATCTTCGCGCTTCTCATTGGGCTTTTCGACCTTGGGTTCGAAAATGCCATGGGTTGGTTTTATAAAGAATTTTAAAGATGGGGGAATTGAAGTGGTATGTGGTGAGAGCCGTCAGCGGAAAAGAGCGTAAGGTAAAAGAGGCGCTTGATTCTGAGATTATTCGGCATGGTCTTGAGGAGAGTATACCACAGGTTTTAATACCTTCTGAGAAAGTTTACGAAATGCGAAATGGAAAGAAGCGGGTTCGTGAGCGAAACTTTTTTCCTGGATATATCCTCATTCAAGCAGATTTTGCGAATGGGGAAACGCAACATTTGGTAACCAATAAAGAATTGATACCAAATGTTATAGGTTTCCTTGGTGAAGGGTCTACTAGTGCTTCCAAAGATCCTGTGCCATTGAGGCAAAGTGAAGTGAATCGAATCCTCGGTAGAGTAGATGAAGTGGAAGAGTTTGAAGAAAAACTTGACACACCATTTATTATCGGAGAAAATGTCAAAGTGATGGATGGTCCGTTTAGCGGCTTTACAGGCACAGTTGAAGAAGTTTTCGAGGATAGAAAAAAGTTAAACGTAACAGTAAAAATTTTCGGAAGAAATACACCGGTAGAGTTGAATTACATACAGGTGGAAAAACAAGATTAGTCAGATGGCAAAAGAGATCACAGGTTATTTAAAGCTTCAAGTTAAGGGAGGACAAGCAAATCCTTCGCCTCCAGTAGGACCAGCTCTTGGTTCTAAGGGACTTAACATCATGGAGTTTTGTAAGCAGTTCAATGCAAGAACTCAGGAGAAGAATGGGCAAGTATTGCCTGTATTGATTACGATTTATACGGATAAGTCTTTTGATTTTGTTATCAAAACGCCTCCGGCAGCAATCATGATTTTGCAAGCTGCAAAATTAAAAAGTGGTTCTGCTGAGCCTAACCGATTGAAGGTTGGATCTATTTCTTGGGATCAAGTAAAAGAGATCGCAGAAACTAAAATGCCTGATTTGAATGCGTTCCAAGCGGATGCTGCAATGAAACAAATCGCAGGTACTGCAAGAAGTATGGGTGTAAAGATTTCAGGTAAAGCTCCTTGGGCTTAATAATTTAGCAGAGATGGGAAAATTGACGAAAAACCAAAAGAGAGTTAATGCTCTTGTTGATTCCAATAAGGAGTACTCACTAGAGGATGCTTCTAAGTTGGTTAAGGAGATCACATTTACCAAGTTTGATTCATCTGTGGATGTAGACATCCGTTTGGGTGTAGATCCAAGAAAAGCAGATCAAATGGTACGTGGAGTAGTTGCTCTTCCTCACGGTATTGGAAAAGAGGTAAAGGTTCTAGTACTATGTACTCCAGACAAAGAAGAAGAAGCGAAAGCTGCTGGTGCTGAGTACGTTGGACTAGATGAGTTTATCACTAAGATAGAAAGTGGTTGGACAGACATTGATGTGATCATCACTATGCCTACAGTAATGGCTAAAGTTGGTCGCTTGGGTAGAGTCCTAGGGCCAAGAGGTCTAATGCCTAATCCAAAGTCTGGAACAGTGACTATGGAAGTAGGAAAAGCTGTAACTGAAGTGAAAGCTGGTAAGATTGATTTTAAAGTGGATAAAACCGGAATCATTCATACGAGTGTAGGTAAAGTGTCTTTCGATGTAGACAAGATCAAAGACAACATTGCTGAAATGATTCTTACAGTTGCAAAACTTAAGCCGTCATCGGCAAAAGGAACATACATGAAGTCTATTACGGTTTCTAGTACAATGAGTCCTGCGATAACAATAGATAAAAGTTCAATAGCTGGATTATAAAGTTATGACTAGAGAAGATAAAGCACAATTGATAGCTGAACTTACAGAAAAGTTACAGCAGACACAGCATTTCTATATTACCGATACTTCTGGATTGAGTGTTGCTGAAATTAATAAATTTCGTGCGGCGTGCTACAGCAAAGGAGTAGAGTACAAGGTAGTAAAGAATACTTTGATTAAGAAGGCACTAGAAAATCTAGAAACAGATTATTCTCCGATGCATGATGCACTGAAAGGATTTTCAGGAATCATGTTTATCAATGAGAATGCAAAAGTGCCTGCGCAGTTGATAAAGGATTATCAAAAGACTGATCCTTTAAAGAGACCTGCATTTAAAGCGGCTTCCATAGATACCGATATATTCGCTGGTAGCGAACATTTAGACATGCTTACTAAGATTAAGTCTAAAGAGGAACTACTTGGTGAGGTTATCAACTTACTACAATCACCTGCTAAAAACGTTATCGGCGCTCTTCAGAGCGGAGGTAGCAAATTGGCTGGTATTGTAAAAACACTTTCAGAAAGAGAATAAGATTATTAACAGAATTAAAGATTAACTAAAATGGCAGATTTAAAAGAATTCGCAGAACAATTGGTAAACCTTACTGTAAAAGAGGTAAACGAATTGGCTACTATCCTAAAAGACGAGTATGGTATTGAGCCTGCTGCAGCTGGTGCAGTAATGGTAGCTGGTGGAGCTGCTGACGGTGGTGGAGCTGCTGCTGAGGAGAAATCATCTTTCGATGTTGTCCTTAAATCAGCTGGCGCTGCGAAACTTGCAGTTGTAAAGCTAGTGAAAGAATTGACTGGTCTAGGCTTGAAAGAAGCTAAGGAATTAGTAGACGGAGCTCCTGGAACAGTGAAAGAAGGAGTTGCAAAAGATGAGGCTGAGGCGCTTAAAAAGCAGCTTGAAGAAGCTGGTGCCGAAGTTGAGTTGAAATAATTTGATTTTACATCAACTTAGGTAGGCCTGTTTCCCAACTCCGCATTTGTCGGTTTCGGGAACAGGTCTTTTCCTGTTTGTACACACTTCACATTGTTCTTGATCCGTATTTTGAACTAAAACAGATAAAGCTTTGGCTATAAACAAATCTGAGAGAATAAATTTCTCATCAATAAAATCAGTGATTGATTATCCGGATTTCTTGGATCTTCAATTAAAATCTTTTCAAGATTTCTTCCAACTGGACACACCCTCTGAAAAGAGAAAGGACGAAGGTTTATACAAAGTGTTCATGGAGAATTTTCCAATCTCCGACTCGCGCGACAATTTTATCCTAGAGTTTGTGGACTACACAGTAGATCCTCCAAAGTATCAGGTGGATGAAAGTGTTGAGCGTGGACTAACCTACTCAGTGCCGTTGAAAGCGAAGCTTCGCCTACTCTGCAACGATGCTGAAAATGAAGAATTTGAAACAATTGAACAAGAAGTTTTTTTGGGTAATATCCCATACATGACTGCTAAAGGTTCTTTTGTAATCAATGGTGCGGAACGTGTAATCGTTTCTCAACTTCATCGATCTCCAGGAGTGTTCTTTGCTCAAAGCAAACACACTAACGGAACGCACTTGTATTCTGCGCGTATCATCCCATTTAAGGGATCATGGATCGAATTTGCTACTGACGTTAATAACGTCATGTATGCTTATATTGACCGTAAAAAGAAATTTCCAATTACCACGCTTCTTAGATCAATAGGATATGGATCCGATAAACAAATTTTGGATTTATTTGGATTGTCTGAAGAAGTAGATGCTACAGATAAAGAACTTAAAAAGGTCGTAGGAAGACGACTTGCTGCGAGAGTGCTTCGTACTTGGACGGAGGATTTCGTGGATGAGGATACTGGTGAAGTGGTATCTATTGATAGAAATGAAGTTATTCTTGAAAGAGATAGTATTATCTCAGAAGATGATCTTGAGGTAATCAAGGATTCAGGAACAAAATCAATTATTCTTCACCGAAAGGATGTAAACGTTGCTGATTATAGCATTGTATACAATACCCTTCAAAAGGATAATTCAAACTCAGAAAAAGAAGCTGTAGAGCAAATCTATCGTCAGTTGAGAAATACTGATGCTCCTGATGAGCAAACAGCACGTGATATCATTCAAAACCTATTCTTTAGCGATAAGCGTTATGATTTAGGTGAAGTTGGTAGATATCGTATCAATAAGAAATTGGGTCTAGATGTAGGTTACGATAAGCGTACACTTACTACAGAAGATATCATTCTTATTGTTAAGTATTTGATCGGTTTGATCAACAGCCGTTCTGTGGTTGATGATATTGATCACTTGAGCAACAGACGTGTAAGAACGGTAGGAGAGCAACTTTATTCTCAATTTGGTGTAGGTCTTGCTAGAATGGCAAGAACAATCAGAGAGCGAATGAATGTTCGTGATAATGAGGACTTTAAGCCTGTTGATTTGATCAACGCGCGTACGCTTTCTTCTGTTATCAACTCCTTCTTCGGAACGAATCAGTTGTCTCAGTTTATGGATCAAACCAACCCATTGGCTGAAGTAACGCACAAAAGACGTATGTCTGCCCTAGGACCAGGTGGTCTTTCTAGAGAAAGAGCTGGTTTTGAGGTTCGTGACGTTCACTATACTCACTACGGTCGTCTATGTACTATTGAGACGCCAGAGGGACCAAACATTGGTTTGATTTCTTCTCTTTGCGTGCACGCAAAAGTGAACCACATGGGCTTTATTGAAACTCCTTACAGAGTGGTAGATGAGGGTACAGTGGATATGTCTGGTAATGTTTTGTACCTGACTGCTGAAGAAGAAGATACTTACAACATTGCTCAGGCAAATGCGCCTTTGAACGATAAGGGTAAGTTCTTAAACGATAAAGTGAAAGCAAGATTCGAAGGTGACTTCCCTGTGGTAGGCCCGTCGGAGCTTAAATATATGGACGTTGCTCCTAACCAAATTGTGTCTGTAGCGGCATCAATGATTCCTTTCTTGGAGCATGATGATGCGAACAGAGCTTTGATGGGATCGAACATGCAACGTCAGGCTGTGCCTCTTCTTCGTCCTGAAGCTCCAATTGTAGGAACTGGACTTGAGAAGAGAGTGGCTATTGATTCTCGTGCTTTGGTAGTTGCTGAAGGCGATGGAGTAATTGAGTATGTGGATGCTAAAAAAATCGTCGTTCGCTATGAGCGCACGAAAGAGGATCTTCTCATCTCATTTGCTAGTCCAAGTGTTCATTATGATCTAATTAAATTTAGAAGAACGAACCAAGATACTTGTATCAACTTGAAGCCGATTGTTCTTAAAGGACAGAAGGTGCTTAAGGGGCAGCCATTGTGCGAAGGTTTTGCAACACAGCAGGGTGAGCTTGCATTGGGTAGAAACTTGAGAGTGGCGTACATGCCATGGCAAGGATACAACTTTGAGGATGCAATCGTAATCTCTGAGAAAGTAGTACGTGAGGATATCTTCACTTCTATTCACATTGATGAATATGAACTTGAAGTAAGAGACACGAAGCGTGGTGAAGAGGAGTTGACATCAGAGATACCTAACGTAAGCGAAGAAGCTGTTAGAAACTTAGATGAAAATGGAGTTATCCGCATTGGTGCAGAGATTAAAGAAGGTGACATTCTGATTGGTAAAATCACACCAAAAGGAGAAACTGACCCTACTCCAGAAGAGAAGCTTTTGAGAGCAATTTTCGGAGATAAAGCAGGTGACGTAAAAGATGCTTCATTGAAAGCTTCACCTTCACTTAGAGGAGTGGTAATCGATACTAAGCTTTTCTCTAGACCAAAGAAGGATAAAGATTTACGATCTAGAACGAAGAAAGACGTTGAAACCTTAAAGGCTAAATACGGCAAAGACTTAACTACCATTAGAAATCAAATGGTAGAAAAGATGACTGAGTTGCTAGAGGGTAAAAGCTGTGCTGGTATTAAGCATAAGTTTGGTGAGGAAATAATGTCTAAAGGAACCAAGTTTTCACGTAAGAATATCGAGGCGAACTTATTCCCTGCTAGAAACATTTATAGAGACGAGAGTAACTACAATGTTCCTGAAGAGGCAAACCTTCTTTCAGATTTGATCATTGAAGATTGGACAAACGATGAGCACATCAATGACCTCATCTTCAAAATGGTTAAGAACTACGTCAATACAAGAAGTGATGTTTCTGGATTGTTTAAGCGTGAAAGATTCACACTAGAAGTAGGTGATGAGCTTCCAGCAGGTATTGTGCAGCTAGCAAAAGTTTACGTAGCTAAGAAACGTAAATTGAAAGTTGGTGATAAGATGGCCGGTCGTCACGGAAACAAGGGTGTTGTAGCAAGAATCGTTAGAGCGGAAGATATGCCGTTCATGGAGGATGGTACTCCGATGGATATCGTGTTGAACCCTCTTGGTGTACCTTCTAGGATGAATATTGGTCAGATTTATGAGACCGTATTGGCTTGGGCAGGTTTGGAACTAGGTAGAAAATATGCAACGCCAATTTTTGACGGTGCAACTGAGGAACAAGTACAAGCTGAGTTGGCTGAAGCAGGACTTCCATCATTCGGTAGAACATTCTTATATGATGGTTTGACTGGAAATAGATTCGATCAACCAGTAACTGTTGGTATAGCATACATGCTGAAACTTGGTCACCTTGTTGACGACAAGATGCACGCAAGGAGCATCGGACCTTACTCACTCATTACTCAACAACCTCTTGGTGGTAAAGCACAATTTGGTGGTCAGAGATTTGGTGAGATGGAGGTTTGGGCACTTGAAGCATTCGGTGCAGCACACGTTCTACAAGAGATCCTTACGATTAAGTCTGATGATGTAATCGGAAGAGCCAAAGCATATGAAGCCATTGTAAAAGGTGAAAATATGCAAAAGCCTAACATCCCTGAGTCGTTCAATGTATTGGTACATGAACTTCGTGGATTGGCGCTTGAAATTACTCTAGACTAATTATTGTGAAAAATAGCCCTCTTAATTGAGGGCAACTTTATAGATCATTTAATTATGGCATTCAGAAAAAATAAGAAACTCAATAACGACTTTTCTAAAGTGACAATCAGTTTGGCCTCACCAGAGTCCATCCTAGAAAGTTCACATGGAGAAGTTACTCAGCCTGAGACCATCAACTATCGTACTTACAAGCCAGAAATGGGTGGTTTGTTTTGCGAAAGAATTTTTGGCCCTGTAAAGGACTGGGAATGTCATTGTGGAAAATATAAAAGAATTAGATATAAAGGCATCATCTGTGATAGATGTGGGGTAGAGGTTACTGAAAAGAAAGTGCGTAGAGAGCGTATGGGGCACATCGAATTGGTGGTTCCTGTAGCGCATATCTGGTATTTCAGATCTCTTCCTAACAAAATCGGATACCTTTTGGGGCTTCCAACTAAAAAGTTGGATCAGATTATCTACTACGAGCGATATGTTGTAGTTCAGCCTGGTATCAAAGAAGAGGATGGTATTGCGCGCTTGGAATTCTTAACGGAAGAAGAATATCTTGATATTCTTGACAAGTTGCCGCGTGAGAACCAATTGTTGGATGATGATGATCCTCAGAAGTTTATTGCTAAAATGGGTGCTGATGCACTTGGAGCAATTGCTTTCTAGAACAAAGTTGGACGAACTTTCTTATGAGCTTCGTCATCAAGCTGCCACAGATACTTCTCAGCAAAGAAAAGCTGAGGCTCTTAAAAGATTGAGAGTAGTGGAGGCTTTTAGAGATGCGAAAACTCGTATCGAAAACAAGCCAGAGTGGATGATCATTAAGATGGTTCCGGTGATTCCACCAGAACTGCGTCCTTTGGTTCCTTTGGATGGTGGTCGTTTTGCTACTTCAGATTTGAATGACCTTTATAGAAGAGTGATTATCAGAAACAATCGTTTGAAGCGATTGATGGATATCAAAGCTCCAGAGGTGATCTTGAGAAACGAAAAGAGAATGTTGCAAGAAGCAGTAGACTCTTTGTTTGATAACTCAAGAAAAGTAAACGCAGTGCGTTCTGATGGTAACAGAGCTTTGAAGTCTTTGAGTGATATGCTTAAAGGTAAGCAAGGTCGATTCCGTCAAAACCTTTTGGGTAAGCGTGTTGATTATTCTGGTCGTTCGGTTATCGTTGTAGGTCCTGAATTGAAAATGCACGAGTGCGGTTTGCCGAAAGATATGGCAGCTGAACTTTTCAAGCCATTTGTTATTCGCAAATTGATTGAGCGCGGTATCGTTAAAACGGTGAAATCTGCTAAGAAAATAGTAGACCGTAAAGATCCTGTGGTTTGGGATATTTTGGAAAATGTTTTGAAAGGTCACCCGGTTATGCTTAACCGTGCTCCTACGCTCCATAGATTGGGTATTCAAGCATTCCAACCTAAGCTGATTGAAGGAAAAGCGATTCAACTTCACCCATTGGTATGTACTGCATTCAACGCCGATTTTGATGGTGACCAGATGGCCGTTCACGTTCCACTAGGACATGAGGCAATTTTGGAAGCTTCATTATTGATGTTGTCAACGCACAACATCCTTAACCCTGCCAACGGTGCACCGATTGCAGTACCATCTCAAGACATGGTTTTGGGACTTTATTACATCACTAAAGGAAGAAGAAGCACTCCTGAAAAGCCTGTCATAGGCGAAGGAATGACTTGCTATAGTGCTGAAGAAGTTACGATTGCGATCAATGAAGGTAAGCTTTCGCAGCATGCATACATTAAAGTAAGAACCAAGGTTCGTAAAGAAGATGGCACTTTAGAAACTAAAGTCATCGAAACTGTAGCGGGTCGGGTTATCTTTAATGAACTGGTTCCTGAGGCAGTAGGTTTTGTTGATGAGCTACTAACAAAGAAGAAACTACAGACGATCATTTCGACTGTATTTAAAATATGTGGAATGGCCACTACGGCTCATTTCTTAGATGATATCAAAGAACTAGGTTTCCAGACTGCTTACAAAGGTGGTTTGTCTATGGGACTTGATAACATTCAAATTCCAGCAGAAAAAGAAGGTCTTGTAGCGCAAGCAAAAGAAGACGTAGAGGCTGTATGGAATAACTACCTTATGGGTCTGATCACAGACAATGAGCGTTACAATCAGGTCATTGATATTTGGACAAGAACAAATACGTTGTTGACAAATACATTGATGACGCAGCTTGAAGAAGATGATCAAGGATTCAACTCTATCTACATGATGATGCACTCTGGTGCAAGGGGATCTCGTGAGCAGATTCGTCAATTGGGTGGTATGAGAGGATTGATGGCGAAACCACAAAAGAATCTTCAAGGTTCTGTAGGTGAAATCATCGAAAACCCGATTCTTTCAAACTTTAAAGAAGGTCTGGATGTAATTGAGTACTTTATCTCTACTCACGGTGCACGTAAAGGTCTTGCTGATACTGCATTGAAAACTGCCGATGCGGGTTATTTGACTCGTCGTTTGGTGGATGTGGCGCAGGATATGGTCGTAAATGAAGAAGATTGCGAAACATTGAGAGGATTGTCTGTTCAAGCATTGAAAGACAATGAAGATGTAGTTGAGTCTCTTTTCGAAAGAGTATTAGGACGAGTTTCTGTTCATGATATTTTCGATCCAATTACTGACGAGCTAATTGTAGAAGCTGGTACAGAAATCACTGAAGAAGTAGCAGAGAGAATCGATAGCACAGCTATTGATCAGGTAGAAATCAGATCAGTATTGACTTGTGAGTCAAAAAGAGGAATCTGTGCTAAGTGTTACGGTCGTAACCTTTCTTCAGGAAGGATGTCGAATATTGGTGAGGCTGTTGGAGTAATTGCAGCTCAATCAATTGGAGAGCCTGGTACGCAGCTTACTTTGAGAACGTTCCACGTTGGGGGTACGGCATCTAACATTGCTGTTGATGCCAACATCAAGGCTAAGTTTGATGGAGTTATCGAGTATGATGAGCTTCGTACGGTTGATTCCAAAGATGAAGATGGCAACAAAGTGAAGGTTGTCATGGGAAGATCTGGTGAATTGAGAATCATCGATCCTAAGAAGGATAAATTGTTGATTTCAAATCACGTGCCTTATGGTTCCATCTTGAAAGTGTCTGATGGGGATAAGGTTACTTCTGGTCAAGAGCTTTGTAATTGGGATCCATACAATGCTGTTATTTTGGCAGAATTTGATGGTACGGCTGAGTTTGATGCGATCATCGAAGGTATTACATACAAGGAAGAATCTGATGAACAAACAGGTTACAGAGAGAAGGTAATCATTGAAACTAAAGATAAAACTAAGAACCCTGCGGTAGTTATTGCAGGTAAGAGCGATACAAAAGGATACAACATTCCGGTAGGAGCTCACCTTTCTGTTTCTGAAGGAGATAAAATCAAAGCAGGTCAAGTACTAGCCAAGATTCCAAGAAGATCAGGAAAGTCACGAGATATTACTGGGGGTCTTCCTCGTGTAACGGAATTGTTTGAAGCAAGAAATCCTTCAAACCCAGCTGTTGTTACAGAGATTGATGGAGTTGTTACTTATGGTGGTATCAAACGAGGTAATAGAGAAATCTTTATTGAGTCTAAAGATGGCGTAAAGAAGAGGTATTTAGTGCCTTTGAGTAAGCACATTCTTGTTCAAGATAATGATTTTATCAAGGCAGGTGAACCACTTTCTGATGGGGCTATTACTCCAGCAGATATTCTAAAAATTCAAGGACCTACAGCTGTTCAAGAATACTTGGTGAATGAAATTCAGGAAGTTTATCGTCTTCAAGGTGTGAAGATCAATGATAAACACATTGAAGTAATCGTTCGTCAAATGATGCAAAAGGTGATTATCATCAATGCCGGAGATACGAGTTTCTTGACGAACCAAACCGTAGATAGGTTTGCATTCATGGAAGAAAACGACAATATCCTTGATAAAAAGGTTGTTGTTGAGCCAGGTGATTCTGATACGCTCAAAGCAGGACAGATTATTACAAGTCGTAAGCTTCGAGATGAGAATTCTAACTTGAGAAGAAGAGATTTGAAAATTGTGGAAGTCAGAAGTGCTGACCCAGCAGTTTCTCAACCGATCCTTCAGGGGATCACTCAAGCCTCTCTAGGGACTGAAAGCTTTATCTCTGCGGCATCCTTCCAAGAGACGACCAAAGTGCTTAGTGAAGCCTCTATCAGAGGTAAAGCAGATTACTTGGCGGGCTTGAAGGAGAATGTGATCGTAGGACACTTGATCCCAGCTGGTACAGGTATCAGAGGAGCTCAAAATCAAATTGTCACTTCCAATGAGGAATACGAAAATTTGATTGCCTCAAAAGCAGAGTTTGAAAAATCTAAAGAATACGAATCCTAATAATGGATAAGAAGGACGATAAAAAAGCTCCTAATGCAGGAAACCAGATAAACATTGAGTTGTCTGAAGAGATTGCAGAGGGTGTTTACGCAAATTTGGCAATGATAGCTCACTCTAGTGGTGAGTTTGTCATTGACTTTATTCGGCTGATGCCTGGAGTGCCAAAAGCAAAGGTAAAATCACGTATAGTGATCACACCAGAGCATGCCAAAAGGCTGTTAAGTGCACTTCAAGATAACATAAGCAAGTACGAAGCGTCCTTTGGAGAGGTTAAATCTGTTGATGAAGCCCCGAAATTCCCGATGAATTTTGGAGGTACAATGGGTGAGGCTTAAATATTTAATGGATTTTGTTTCAGAGAGTTGTGATTTAGAAATCTAAATCTCTATCTTTGCGACCCGAAATTGTCGGGACAAAAAATTGGTAAATAAGAAATACAGTATATAATGCCAACTATTCAACAATTAGTAAGAAAGGGCAGAACGAAGTTAACTTCTAAGTCTAAGTCTCCGGCTTTGGACTCTTGTCCGCAGCGAAGAGGAGTTTGTACACGTGTGTACACAACCACTCCAAAGAAACCAAACTCAGCTATGAGAAAAGTAGCGAGGGTAAGGTTGACAAACGGTAAAGAAGTTAATGCTTATATCCCAGGTGAAGGTCACAACCTTCAAGAGCACTCGATTGTATTGATCAGAGGAGGAAGGGTGAAAGATTTGCCGGGAGTAAGGTATCACATTATTCGTGGTGCTCTAGATACAGCAGGTGTGAATGGAAGACTTCAAAGAAGATCTAAATACGGTGCTAAAAGACCTAAAGCTAAAAAGTAATACCTAAGAAATGAGAAAGTCAAAACCAAAGAAAAGGTATATCCTACCTGATCCAATTTACAAGGACACTCTAGTTACCAAATTCGTGAACAACTTAATGTTCGACGGTAAAAAGAGTATATCATATAGCATATTCTATAATGCTATCAAGCTTGTTGAGACAAAGACAGGTGAAAATGGTGTTGATACTTGGAAATCTGCATTGGGTAATATTAGCCCATCTGTAGAGGTGAAGAGTAGAAGAGTAGGTGGTGCAACATTTCAAGTTCCTTTGGAAGTAAGACCTGATAGAAAGGTGGCTTTGGGGATGAAATGGATGATCAAATATTCAAGACTTAGAGGCGAGAAAACGATGAAGGAGCGTCTTGCGGCAGAAATTATCGCAGCATCGAAAGGTGAAGGAGCTTCAGTGAAGAAAAAAGATGATGTGCATAGAATGGCAGATGCCAACAAAGCATTCTCTCATTTCAGATTCTAATATCGAACTAATTTAATAATGGCTAGAGATTTAAAATACACCAGAAACATTGGTATTGCTGCCCACATTGATGCGGGTAAGACAACTACAACAGAAAGAATTCTTTACTATACTGGTGTTAGTCACAAAATAGGAGAAGTACACGATGGTGCTGCTACTATGGACTGGATGGAGCAGGAGCAAGAGCGTGGTATTACTATTACCTCTGCAGCAACTACTGTATTTTGGAAGTATAAAGAAGAGCAATACCACATCAATATTATTGATACTCCAGGTCACGTGGATTTTACCGTTGAGGTAAACAGATCCTTGAGAGTATTGGATGGTTTGGTATTCCTTTTTAGCGCTGTTGATGGTGTAGAGCCACAGTCAGAAACTAACTGGAGACTAGCAGACAACTACAAAGTTGCTAGAATCGGTTTTGTTAATAAAATGGATAGATCTGGTGCAGACTTCTTGAAAGTTTGTAAGCAGGTTAAAGAAATGTTGGGAACTAAGGCAGTTCCGTTGCAACTTCCAATAGGTGCAGAAGATACTTTCAAAGGGGTAGTTGACCTTGTTGAAAACAGAGCTGTTGTTTGGAATGAGGATGACATGGGAATGACTTTCGAAGAAATTCCTATTCCAGCAGATATGGCCGAGGAAGTTGAAGAATACAGACAATATTTGCTTGAAGCAGTTGCCGAGTACGATGAGACTTTGTTGGAGAAATACTTCGAAGACCCTAACTCAATTACTAGAGATGAGGTAATCAAAGCTTTGAGAGCAGCTACAATTGACTTGGCTTTTGTGCCAATGACGTGTGGTTCTGCCTTTAAGAACAAAGGTGTGCAGAGTATGCTTGATTATGTAATGGAGTTGCTTCCATCACCTTTGGATAGAGACAGTATTTTCGGAACAAACCCTGATACAGAGGAGAAAGTAGGTCGTAAGCCACAAATATCAGAGCCATTTACGGCGTTGGCATTTAAAATTGCTACTGACCCTTACGTTGGAAGATTGTGTTTCGTAAGATCTTATGCAGGTATGCTGGAATCTGGATCGTATGTGTACAACACTCGATCAGGAAACAAAGAGCGTATCTCACGTATCTTCCAGATGCATGCTAACAAGCAAAATCAAATTGATAGACTACATGCTGGTGATATCGCTGCTGTAGTAGGTTTCAAAGATATTAAGACAGGTGATACACTATGCGATGAGAAGCACAAGATTGTGCTTGAGTCTATGGTATTCCCTGAGCCAGTTATCGGTTATGCTATTGAGCCTAAAACTCAGGCTGATGTTGATAAACTTGGAATGGCAATTGGTAAATTGATTGAAGAGGATCCTACCCTACAGGTAGAAACCAATCATGAAACTGGCCAAACGATTCTAAGAGGAATGGGTGAGCTTCACCTTGACATTATCATTGACAGATTGAAGCGTGAATTCAAGGTTGAAATCAACCAAGGAGCACCTCAGGTAGCATACAAAGAGGCTGTAAGATCTACAGTTGAGCACAAGGAAGTTTACAAGAAGCAGTCTGGTGGACGAGGTAAGTTCGCTGATATTGTATTCGAACTTGGACCAATTGATCCAGAAATTGAGCAGAAAGAAGGTTTACAGTTTGTAAACAATATCGTTGGTGGGGTTATTCCAAAAGAATTTATTCCTTCAATCGAGAAAGGTTTCAAAGAGGCTATGAAAAATGGACCTCTAGCAGGGTATCCTCTTGACAGCTTGAAAGTGAGAATTTATCATGGTTCATTCCATGATGTCGATTCAGATGCACTTTCTTTTGAACTTGCAGCTCGCATAGGTTTCAAAGAAGCAGCTAAGAAGGCAAAACCAGTACTTTTGGAGCCAGTAATGGCCGTAGAAGTGGTGACGCCAGACGAGTATACAGGATCGATCACAGGAGATTTGAATAGAAGAAGAGGTTTAATGAAAGGAATGGACACTAGAGGAACGGCTGGTGTTATAAAGGCTGATGTGCCACTTTCAGAGCTCTTTGGTTACGTGACTGATTTGAGAACGATGAGTTCTGGTCGTGCAACTGCGAGTTTAACTTTCTCACATTATGATCCAGTTCCTCAAAACATTGCTGAAGGGGTTATTGCAGAGGTAAAAGGTGCTAAGGCATAAAAATATTAGTCATGAATCAAAAAATTAGAATAAAACTTAGATCGTACGATCACAGCTTGGTTGACAAATCAGCGGAGAAAATTGTTCGTGCCGTAAAAACTACTGGAGCCGTTGTTAATGGACCAATTCCATTGCCAACAGTAAAGGAGAAGTTTACTGTGTTGAAATCACCTCACGTGAATAAGAAAGCGAGAGAGCAGTTTCAATTGTGCACTTACAAGAGACTAGTTGATATCTATTCAAATAGTCCTAAGACTGTTGATGCATTGATGAAGTTGGAGCTTCCAAGTGGAGTTGACGTAGAGATTAAAGTATAACATTTGTAAGCTTTAAAAAAAGAACCAATGGCCTTGGCGCTATTGGTTCTTTTTTTGTATCAAATAATGATGCATTTCTTTTGATTGGAAAGTAGAATTGCTATCTTTGCAGTCCTTTTCACGAAAATATTATTCTGAAACGGGGAAATATTAATAATTAAGCAAAATGCCTGGTATAATCGGTAGAAAAATAGGGATGACTAGTATATATGACGAGAATGGCAAAAGCATTGCCTGTACACTCGTTCAAGCTGGTCCTTGCGTTGTTACGCAAGTAAAAAATAGTGACACTGACGGATATCGTGCTGTTCAATTGGCGTACGGTGAAAGAAAAGAGAAGAATACTCCTAAGGCCTTAAAAGGGCATTTTGCAAAGGCGAAGACTTCTCCAAAGAGTAAGTTGGTGGAATTTAGAGATTTTAGAGCTGAGTTTGAGGATAAGGTAGTTCTTGGAAATACAATTACTGTAGAAGATGTTTTTGCTGAGAAGGATTTCTTGGATGCAATCGGAACATCTAAAGGTAAAGGTTTTCAAGGTGTTGTAAAACGTCACGGTTTTGGTGGTGTTGGTCAGGCTACTCACGGTCAGCATAATAGATTAAGAGCACCAGGTTCGGTAGGAGCTTGTTCATTCCCTTCTAGAGTATTTAAGGGGTTGAAAATGGCTGGTCGTACTGGTGGGGATAGCGTAAAAGTGATGAACCTTAAAGTGATGAAGATCTATTCAGAAAAGAATTTGGTACTTGTAAGTGGCTCTATTCCAGGAGCAATCAACTCTTACGTAATCCTAGAGAAATAAGATGAAACTTTCTGTATTAAATATAAAGGGAGAGAGTACTGGTCGTGAGATTAGTCTTGACGAGAATGTTTTCGGTATTGAGCCAAACACACACGCTGTATACTTAGATGTAAAGCAGTATTTGGCTAACCAAAGACAGGGTACGCACAAAACGAAAAACAGAAATGAGATTTCTGGTTCTACTAGGAAAATAAAAAAGCAAAAGGGAACTGGTACGGCAAGAGCTGGTAGCATAAAGTCTCCAATCTTTAGAGGTGGTGGTACCATGTTTGGTCCTCAGCCTAGAGATTATAGCTTCAAATTGAATAAGAAATTGAAGCAATTGGCAAGAAAGTCAGCTTTCTCTGCTAAGGCTAAAGAGGATAAAATTAAAGTTTTAGAAGACTTCAATTTTGACAAACCAAAGACACAAGAGTTTTTGTCAATCCTTAAGGGATTGCAGTCTGACTCTGTAAAGTCTCTTATTATTTTAGGTGCAGCTAATGACAATGTTTACTTGTCATCTCGCAACATCAAGAATACTAAGGTTACATCTTTGGATGGCGTTTCTACCTATGATTTGGTAAACGCTCAGCAGTTGATCTTGTTGGAGAGTTCTATTGAAGCAATCCAAAATACATTAAACTAAGATGGGAGTATTAATTAAACCATTGGTTACGGAAAAAATGTCTGCTTTGAACGAAAGTGGCAGATATGGATTTGTGGTTAGTAGAACCGCAAACAAAGTCGAAATCAAGAAGGAAGTCGAGAAGACTTACGGTGTGACGGTAGAGCGTGTGAATACAATGATTCAGGCTGGAAAGGCTAAATCTAAATTCACCAAGTCAGGAGTGATCGAAGGCAAGAAGCCTACCTATAAGAAGGCGATCGTTCAGGTGGCTGAAGGAGAGATAATTGATTTTTATAGCGGAATATAAATAGACAGATAAATGGCTGTTAAGAAACTTAGACCCGTTACACCAGGACAGAGATTTAGAGTAGCTCCGGTATTTGATAATATCACAAAGAGCACTCCAGAGAAATCTTTGATTACTTCTAAGAAGAGAGGTGGCGGAAGAAACAATAGTGGTAGGATGACTATCCGAAACGTTGGGGGTGGTCACAAACAAAAGATTCGTGATATCGACTTCAAACGTGATAAGTACAATATTCCTGCTACAGTAAAGGCAATTGAATATGATCCATCTAGAACTGCACGTATTGCACTTGTTGTTCTACGCGGATGGTGAAAAGAGATACATGGTAGCTCCAGCTGGTGATCAACGTTGGAGATGTTCTTCTTTCAGGTCCTGGTATAGCTCCAGAAGTAGGTAATTGCTTCTACTTTCTGAAATTCCTTTAGGTACTGTTGTTCATTGTGTAGAGTTGAAGCCTGGTAAAGGTGCAGCCTTGTGAGAAGTGCAGGAGCTTATGCTCAGCTTGTAGCTACGAGAAGGAAAATACTCAACACTGAAATTACCATCAGGTGAGATTAGTATGGTGTTGAATACATGTTACGCGACTGTAGGAACAGTATCAAACCAAACTCACATGAATGAGCGTCTTGGTAAAGCTGGACGTAACAGATGGTTAGGAAGAAGACCTAGAGTAAGAGGTGTTGCGATGAACCCAGTGGATCACCCGATGGGTGGTGGTGAGGGTAGATCATCAGGAGGTCACCCACGATCAAGAAATGGTGTTTACGCTAAAGGAGGTAAAACCAGAAAGCCTAATAAGTATTCAGATAAGCTGATAGTAACTAAGAGAAAATAATGGCAAGATCACTTAAGAAAGGACCTTATATAGATTTCCGACTTGAAAAGAAAGTTGATGCTAGTAATGAGTCTGGAAAAAAGTCAGTAATTAAGACATGGTCAAGGAGATCAATGATCTCTCCAGATTTTGTAGGACAAACCTTTGCTGTTCATAATGGAAATAAATTTATACCTGTGTTTGTAACCGAAAACATGGTTGGTCACAAATTGGGTGAATTTGCTCCTACTCGAAACTTCAGAGGTCACATTGCTAAGAAAGATAAAGGCAAAAGATAATTAGATGGAAGCTGCAGAAAAGAAACTTAAAAAGTCAGTCAAGATTCGTCTTGAGAAGGAGGCTTTAAAGAAACATAAGGAAGATAATCAGGGGAATCTTGGTGATGTGAAAGCCTCACTAAGAAATGTACCTACTTCTCCACGAAAGATGAGGCTTATTGCTGATATGGTTCGTGGTGCAAGAGTGAACGTAGCTTTAAATCTTGCTTCGATTCGATAATAAGCATTCATCTAAGAGTGTAGAGAAATTGTTGTTGACTGCTGTGGCAGATTGGCAAGCAATGAATGAGAACGTGAAAATTGAAGATGCTGATTTGTTCGTAAGCGAAATCTTTGTTGACGGAGGTAAGATGCTCAAGAGATTGAGACCAGCACCACAAGGACGTGCTCATAGAATCAGAAAACGTTCTAATCATATCACAATCTAAAGGTGAGTGATGCCAATCAAGATAATGTTCAAGCTGATAATAACGAAAAGAAATAAGAGATGGGACAGAAGGTAAATCCGATAGGTTTTAGACTTGGAGTCGTAAAGGGATGGGATTCTGCCTGGTTTGGTGGTAAGGACTTCTCTGACAAAATTGTAGAAGATCACAAAATCAGAAAATACATAGCATGCTCGTATTCCAAAAGGAGGAATTTCTAAGGTAGTTATCGAAAGAACACTGAAGAGAATCACATTGACTGTTCATACTGCCCGTCCGGGTGTTGTCATTGGTAAAGGAGGATCTGAAGTTGATAAAATCAAAGAAGAGCTTAAAAAGCTTACAGATAAAGATATTCAAATTAACATCTTCGAAGTGAAACGTCCAGAATTGGATGCGAAACTTGTAGGTGAGTCAGTTGCTCAGCAGTTGCAGGCTAGAATTTCTTACAGAAGAGCAATGAAACAAGCAATTGCTTCGGCAATGCGAGTAGGAGCTCAAGGGATTAAAATTAAAGTTAGTGGACGTTTGGGAGGAGCTGAAATGGCGCGTACTGAACAATACAAAGAAGGACGTATTCCACTTCATACTTTAAGAGCAGACATTGACTATGCACTTTCTGAGGCTAGTACGGTGTATGGAAAAATAGGCATTAAGGTTTGGATATTCAAAGGAGAAGTTTTCGGTAAGAGAGACTTGTCTCCGAATATTGGAATGGCCTCTAATGGCGGTCAAGAAGGTGGTCAAGGTGGCCCTAAGAGAAAAAGAGGTGCTGGTGAAGGTCCTAAGAGAAGAAGAGAACGTAAGTAATCCTTATAATAGCTAAGTAATGTTACAGCCAAAAAGAACGAAATTTAGAAAAGGTCACAAAGGTAGAGTTAAAGGATTAGCTCAGAGAGGTCATAGATTGGCTTTCGGGAACTTTGGGGTTAAGTCATTGGAGCCAGGTTGGATTACCAGTCGTCAAATTGAAGCAGCTCGTATCGCCATGACAAGAGCGATGAAACGTGAAGGTCAAGTTTGGATCCGAATATTTCCAGACAAACCAATCACCAAGAAGCCTGCTGAGGTAAGGATGGGTAAAGGTAAGGGTGCACCAGAATACTGGGTAGCTGTTATCAAGCCAGGAACAATATTATTTGAAGCAACCGGTGTTGATAAAGCCGCAGCTGTACATGCCTTAGGTTTGGCAGCACAAAAGCTTCCAGTTAAAACGAAATTTGTTGTACGTAGAGACTACACAGGAGCATGAAAAATTCAGAAATAGTAGGCCTAAGTCTGGAAGAGTTGACTGGAAAGTTGGCTGCAGAAAAAGATAATTACTCTAAGCTAAAATTTGCTCATAGCTTGACTCCAATTGAGAATCCTATGAAGATTCGTGAGTCACGCAAATTAGTGGCAAGAATTCAAACAGCAATTAGAGCAAAAGAACTAAGTAAATAACGCATCGATGGAAAGAAATTTGCGAAAAGAGCGTATCGGTCAAGTGGTTAGCAATAAAATGCAGAAGACCATTACTGTTGCGGTGAATAGAAAAGAGAAACACCCAATGTACGGGAAATTCATCCGTAAAACGACCAAATTCACTGCTCATGACGAGACTAACGATAGCAATATCGGTGATACTGTAAGGATCATGGAAACTCGTCCGCTGAGTAAGAATAAGAGATGGAGATTAGTAGAAGTAATCGAAAGAGCTAAGTAAGATGATACAGCAGGAGTCAAGATTGAATGTAGCGGATAACAGTGGAGCTAAAGAGGTTCTTTGTATACGCGTGCTTGGTGGGACTAAGAAAAGATACGCCTCAGTAGGAGATACTATCGTTGTGACAGTAAAGTCAGCTATTTCTTCAAGTAGTTTGAAGAAAGGTACTGTCTCTAAAGCTGTCATAGTTAGAACAAAAAAGGAAGTGAGACGAAAAGATGGTTCTTACATCCGATTTGAGGATAATGCTGCTGTGTTGCTCAACACAAACAACGAACCAAGGGGTACCCGTATTTTTGGACCAGTGGCTCGTGAACTAAGAGAGCGTCAATTCATGAAAATCGTATCGCTGGCACCAGAGGTACTTTAAAAAGAGCACTGAAAATGACAAAATTACACATAAAAAGAGGTGACACTGTTGAGGTGATCGCCGGAAACGACAAAGGAAAAACTGGTAAAGTGCTGGAAATTTTTGCAGCTAAGAACAGGGCCATTGTTGAAGGAGTGGGTATCGTTACAAAGCATGTGAAGCCATCAGCGACTCGTCCAGAAGGTGGAAGAGAACAAACTGAAGCGGCTATTCATATTAGCAACTTGAAGTTGGTAGACCCTGCGACAGGTAAAGCTACTCGAGTAGGAAGAAAGCTTAATACCGACGGGAAATTACAGAGATATTCTAAAAAAACAGGAGAATTTATCACTAATGGCTAAACCTAGATTAAAAGAGAAGTATCTCAATGAGATAGCACCTGAACTTAAAGAAAAGTTTCAGTACAAATCGGTAATGGAAGTGCCTAAGTTGCTTAAGATATCTGTTAATAAGGGTATTGGCGCTGCGGTTTCTGACAAAAAGCTGGTAGACATAGGTGTAGAAGAATTATCTACTATCACTGGTCAAAAAGCTGTTCCTACCTTGGCAAAGAACTCAATCTCTAATTTCAAACTTAGAGAAGGAATGCCAATCGGAGCTAGAGTAACGTTGAGAGGTGATAGAATGTACGAATTTCTTGATCGTTTGATGACTGTGGCTTTGCCAAGGGTAAGAGACTTTAAAGGGATCAAACAAAAAGGATTTGACGGACGGGGTAATTATACCTTGGGGGTTCAAGAGCAAATCATCTTCCCTGAAATCAGTATAGATAAAATAAACCGTATCTCTGGTATGGTGATCACATTTGTAACTTCTGCTAAAACGGATGAGGAGTCATTGGCACTATTGAAGTCCTTTGGAATGCCATTCGTTTCAGGTAAAAAATAATAGCATGGCTAGAGAATCAGTAAAAGCAAGAGAAAGAAAAAGAGAAAAGCTTGTTGCAAGATATGCCGACAAGAGAGCTGCTCTAAAGGCTGAGGGAGATTATGCAGGATTGGACAAGTTGCCAAGAAACTCTTCTAAAGTGAGATTGCACAACAGATGTAAGCTTACTGGAAGACCAAGAGGTTACATGAGAAAGTTCGGTATTTCCAGGGTTACATTCAGAGAAATGGCTTCTGATGGAAAAATACCTGGTGTTACTAAAGCTAGTTGGTAATCTTTTTTAGATTCTTGAGTAAATATTTAAAATAATATTTAATTTTGCACCCCGTTTTAGGGTGGATAAATTGTAAAAGAAATGGTAACAGATCCGATAGGTGATTTTTTGACAAGGATCAGAAACGCTGTAAAAGCGAATCATCGAATAGTAGATATACCTGCTTCTAACCTGAAGAAGCAAATGACAAAAGTTTTGCACGACAAAGGCTTCATTCAGAATTATAAATTCGTGAGTGACGACAAGCAGGGTGTGATCAAGATCGCATTGAAATACAATGCTCAAAATAAGCAATCAGCTATTACTAAACTGGAGAGAATAAGTAAGCCAGGTCTAAGAAAATATGCAGGTGCTGAAAATCTTCCAAGAGTTCTTAACGGACTAGGGATAGCGATACTTTCTACTTCTAAGGGAGTAGTCTCTGATAAAGAGGCAAGAAAGGAGCATATCGGTGGTGAAGTACTTTGTTACGTTTATTAAAAGAAATTAAGTAATGTCAAGAATAGGCAAAGCACCAATTGAAATACCTGCGGGTATAACTATAACTGTCGACAAGGCAACTGTTACTGTGAAAGGTCCAAAAGGCGTTTTGACTCAGGATATTGACTCCAGACATTATAGTGAAAGTTGAGGACGGAGTACTGACAGTAGCGCGCCCAACTGATCAAAAAAGACATAAAGCCTTGCATGGTCTATACAGATCTTTGATCAGTAACATGGTCGAAGGAGTTACGAATGGTTACAAGAAAGATCTTGAACTAATCGGTGTGGGTTACAAAGCAGCAGTGCAGAATAACGTTTTGGAGTTGAACCTAGGTTATTCTCACAACATTTACCTGACAATGCCAGAGGGAATAACTGTTGGTTCAGAAACTACCAAAGGACAATCCCCAAAGGTGTCTATAGAAGGAATTGACAAACAATTAGTCGGACAGATTTCTGCGAAGATTAAGTCAATGAGACCGGTAGAGCCTTACAAAGGAAAAGGTATCAGGTTTATTGGTGAACAGGTAAGAAGAAAAGCGGGTAAAACGGCTTCTAAATAATATTAATAATGGCTGTATCTAAATTAGAAAGAAGAGCAAGAATCAAGAAAGGGATTCGTCGTAAGATCAAAGGAACCTCGGATACTCCGCGTGTTTCAGTATTCAGAAGTAATAAGGCTATCTATGGTCAAATTATTGATGATCTTAAAGGAATCACTTTGGCATCAGTTTCTTCTAAAGAATTGGGCACGACTTTGACTGTTGAAAGTTCAAAGGAAGTAGGGAAGAAGTTAGCTGAGAAAGCTAAAGCAGCTGGTCTTGATTCGGTTGTTTTTGATAGAAATGGATATCCATACCATGGCAGGGTAAAAGCTTTTGCTGAAGGTGCACGTGAAGGAGGTTTAAAATTCTAAGAAATTATGTCACAAAGCAATATAAGAGTTGTTAAAGCGAGCGATATAGACCTGAAAGAAAAGGTTGTTGCCATAAAAAGAGTTGCCAAAGTAGTGAAAGGTGGTAGAAGATTTAGTTTTTCTGCAATCGTAGTAGTTGGTGATGGTAATGGTGTGGTAGGATACGGCCTTGGAAAAGCAAACGAAGTAACGGATGCAATCACAAAGGGTGTGGATGACGCTAAAAAGAACTTGGTAAGAGTTCCTATTTTTAAGTCTACAGTTCCTCATGATTCAATAGGTAAGTTTGGTGGAGGTTTTGTGTTGTTGAAACCAGCTTCTGCAGGTACGGGTGTAATCGCCGGTGGTGCGATGCGTGCAGTACTTGAGAGTGCAGGAATTCATGATGTATTAGCTAAATCAAAAGGTTCGTCTAACCCACATAATGTGGTAAAGGCTACTTTCGATGCACTAAGCAAAATGAAGGATCCTTATGCAGTTGCGAAACAAAGAGGAGTTACATTGGATAAAGTTTTTAACGGTTAATACAATGGCAAAAGTTATAGTTACACAGACTAAGTCTACAATTCGTAGACCGAAAAGACAGAAATTGACTATTGAGGCCTTAGGACTTGGTAAGATAAATAGAAGCGTAGAAAAGGAATTGACCCCTCAGATCGCAGGAATGATTAACAAAGTTCAACATTTGGTTGACGTAAAAGAGCTTTAAGATGGAATTGAATTCATTACAGCCAGCAGCAGGCGCTACTAAAAACAGAAAGATCATTGCAAGAGGTCAAGGATCTGGAAGAGGCGGTACTGCAACGAGAGGTCACAAAGGTGCTCAGTCTAGATCTGGTTATTCAAGAAAAGTAGGTTTTGAAGGTGGTCAAATGCCACTTCAAAGAAGAATTCCTAAGTTTGGTTTTAAGAATAACAACAAGATTGTTATGAAGCCAATCAATCTTGACACACTTCAGAAATTGAGTGATGACAAGAAATTGAAGGAAATCACACCAGAGGTTCTAAGAACTAATGGTTTGATTGGTAAGAATGATGTCGTTAAGATTTTGGGCAATGGTGAAATTGCTGCAAAATTGAATGTGACTGCACACAAATTTTCTAAGTCTGCTCAAGAAGCTATTGAGAAGGCTGGTGGATCTGTTTCTCTAGAATCGTAAACGAATGATGAAGTTTATACAAACGATAAAGAACATCTTTTCTATTGAAGAGCTAAGAATAAGAATCCTGAATACTATCGGGTTTCTTATTATTTTTAGATTAGGTTCTTTCATAGTATTACCAGGAGTTGATCCTGATATGTTGACAGATCAGTCTTCAGGAATTTTTGGTCTTTTGAACACCTTCTTGGGAGGTGCGTTTAGTAGAGCTTCAGTATTTGGTCTGGGTATTATGCCCTACATCTCTGCATCTATTGTTCTTCAATTGATGACAGTGGCAGTTCCATACTTCCAAAAATTACAAAAGGAAGGAGATAGCGGCCGTAAGAAAATTAGTCAGATAACAAGAGTACTTACAATCTTTATTTGTATTGCTCAGTCTATCGGATATATCAATGCAACAATTCCAAATGAAGCGATTGTATTAGGAAACTCTTTCTTATTCAATGTATCTTCTATGGTTATTTTAACTGCGGGTACAATCTTTTGTATGTGGCTAGGTGAGAAAATTACTGATAAGGGAATTGGTAACGGTATATCAATGCTTATCATGATTGGTATCATTTCTAGATTCCCTGGTAGTATCTTAAATGAAGCTGCCGCGAGAGGAATGAATCAAGCATTGTTGTTCATTTTTGAGCTTGTTGCATTGTTTGTTGTAGTAATGGCAACAGTTGCACTAGTTCAAGCAGTAAGAAGGATTCCTGTACAATATGCTAAGCAAGTTGTAGGAAACAAAGTTTACGGCGGACAGAGACAATATATCCCACTTAAGGTGAATGCATCTGGTGTTATGCCGATCATTTTTGCCCAGTCGTTGATGTTCTTGCCAGCATTGCTTGCAGGTATTTGGGCAGAGGAGAGTGACATTGCACAGTACATAGGTACAACTTTTTCAAATATTCAATCATGGCAGTATAACTTGTTATTTGCTACTTTGATCATATTATTTACGTTCTTCTACACTGCTATTACTATCAATCCCAATCAAATTGCGGATGATATGAAAAGGAATGGTGGTTTTGTGCCAGGCATCAAGCCAGGTAAGCAGACAGCTGAGTTTGTAGATTCAGTATTAAGTCGAATAACCTTACCAGGATCTTTCTTTCTAGCGATTGTGGCTATCTTGCCAGCTTTTGCAATGATGGCGGGAGTTCAGGGAGCATTTGCTCAGTTCTATGGTGGAACGTCTTTATTGATTATGGTTGGTGTTATTCTTGACACTCTGCAGCAGATAGAAAGTTACTTGTTAATGAGACATTACGAGGGAATGATGAAGTCAGGTAGAATTAAGGGAAGAACTAACTCAGCGGTTGCATAATGGCTAAACAATCGTCAATAGAGCAAGATGGAACAATCGTCGAAGCTTTGTCAAATGCAATGTTTCGAGTAGAATTAGAGAATGGTCATCAGGTGATTGCGCATATCTCAGGTAAAATGAGAATGCACTATATCAAGATCTTACCAGGTGATAAAGTGAAACTAGAAATGTCACCCTATGACCTTTCTAAAGGTAGAATAGTATATCGTTATAAATAATAGATAATGAAAGTAAAAGCATCCGTAAAAAAGCGCAGTGCTGATTGTAAGGTAATCAGACGAAAAGGGAAGCTGTATGTGATTAACAAGAAGAACCCGAAGTTTAAACAAAGACAAGGATAAGAAATGGCTAGAATTGCAGGAGTCGACGTACCAGACCATAAGCGAGGAGAAATAGGTTTAACTTATATCTTCGGTATTGGCAAAAGTACAGCACGAAAAATCTTAACCGAAGCAGGTATAGATTACGATAAGAAAGTATCAGATTGGGATGATGATGAAGCTGGTGCTATTCGTAAGATAATCTCGGAAAACTTCAAAGTTGAAGGGGTTCTTAAGTCTGAAGTTCAATTGAACATCAAGCGTTTGATGGATATCGGTTGCTACAGAGGTTTGAGACATAGAAAGGGTCTTCCATTGAGAGGTCAAAGAACTAAAAACAATGCCCGAACCAGAAAGGGTAAACGTAAGACAGTAGCTAACAAGAAGAAAGCGACTAAGTAATACATAGAAGATGGCGCAGAAAAGAAAAGATAAAGCGAAGAAGAGAGTTGTTAATGTTGAGGCCATAGGCCAAGTACATATTCAAGCGACTTTCAACAATATTATTATCTCAATGACCAATTTACAAGGTCAGGTAATATCTTGGGCTTCAGCAGGTAAAATGGGCTTTAAGGGCTCTAAGAAGAATACTCCATACGCAGCGCAAGTTGCGGCTCAGAACTGCGGTCAGGTAGCTCATGAGTTAGGATTGAGAAAAGTGGAGGTATTCGTTAAGGGTACTGGTGCAGGTAGAGAATCTGCTATTCGAACAATTCAGAATGTGGGTATCGAAGTGACGATGATCAAGGACGTAACACCATTGCCTCATAATGGTTGTCGACCACCGAAAAGAAGAAGAGTTTAATATCTAAATTGAGTAGATAAGATGGCAAGATATACAGGGCCTAAAACCAAAATATCAAGAAAATTCGGAGAGCCTATCTTCGGTAATAGTAAGGCTTTACAGAAGAAAAACTATCCTCCAGGACAGCATGGTCGTGGAAGAAGAAAGAAGCAGTCTGAGTACGCTATTCAATTAGCAGAAAAGCAAAAGGCGAAATATACTTATGGTGTATTGGAGAAGCAATTTGCTAACCTTTTCGAAAAAGCTTCAAGAAAAAGTGGTATTACAGGTGAGATTCTTTTGCAATTGCTAGAGTCTAGATTGGATAACACAGTATACCGTCTTGGTATTGCTCCTACAAGGAGAGCGGCAAGACAATTGGTATCGCACAAACATATTACTGTTAATGGTCAGTTGGTGAATATTCCATCTTATAGCCTTAAAAGTGATGATGTTGTAGGTGTTAGAGAGAAATCTAAGTCTTTGGAAGCGATTGTTGACAGTGTGGGTTCGCACAGCTCAAAGAATTTCTCATGGTTGGAATGGAATTCAACTGAATATGCAGGTAGATTTTTGAAAGCTCCTGAAAGAGAAGAAATTCCAGAGAACATCAAAGAACAATTAATAGTAGAACTTTACTCTAAGTAAGAGTATTTCTCAAACTTTTAAAAACAGCAATATGTCAATTCTTGCATTTCAAATGCCAGAAAAAGTGGTCATGGAGAAAGCAGACGATTTTCACGGTCTGTTTACTTTCAAGCCACTTGAGAAGGGGTATGGTGTTACTGTCGGTAATGCTCTAAGAAGAATTTTACTTTCTTCGCTTGAAGGATATGCCATTACTGGTATTAAAATCCCAGGAGTGTTGCACGAGTTTTCTACTATCGAAGGAGTGGTGGAGGATGTTAGCGAAATCATTTTGAATCTAAAAATGGTTAGGTTCAAGAAGATGGCTGAGACAGTGGATAACGTAATTACTGTTTCAGTAGCTAATAAGAGACAACTCACCGCTGGCGATATAGCCAAAGCGACTAATTCTTTTGAAATCTTGAATCCTGATCTACTGATCTGTAACCTCGACGAGGGAGCACAGTTTGAGATTGAGATGACGGTAGAGAAAGGAAGAGGTTATGTTACTGCTGAAGAAAATAAACCTGCTGATGCAAGTTTCGCATACATAGCTATAGACTCTATTTTCACACCTATCAAAAATGTGAAATACAGTGTTGAAAACACTAGGGTTGAACAAAAGACTGACTATGAGCAGTTGATCATAGATATTGAAACTGATGGGTCTATTCATCCGGAGAATGCATTGAAAGGTGCAGCTACGATTTTGATTCAGCATTTCATGTTGTTCTCTGATCAAAACATGATCTTGGAATCACAAGAACAAGGAGAGCCTGAGCAGGTTGATGAAGAACTTCTTCACATGAGAAAGTTGCTCAAGTCTTCTCTAAACGATCTTGATCTCTCTGTGAGAGCTTACAACTGCCTAAAAGCGGCTGATGTGAGAACTTTGGGTGATTTGGTATCTCTTGAGATTTCTGACATGATGAAATTTAGAAATTTTGGAAAGAAATCATTGGCTGAGTTGGAGCAACTTGTTGCTGACAAGAATCTAACTTTTGGAATGGATCTTTCAAAATATAAACTGGACGAAGAATAATGAGACACGGGAAGAAATTTAATCATCTTGGAAGAACAGCAGCGCACAGAGGTGCGATGCTCTCTAACATGGCAACTTCCTTGATTTTGAATAAGAGAATCAATACGACTGTCGCTAAAGCTAAAGCTTTAAGAAAGTACATCGAGCCGATTATCACAAAGTCTAAGGATGATACGACACACTCTAGAAGATTGGTATTTGCTGATCTTCAAAATAAGGAATCTGTAACGGAGCTTTTCAGCACGGTGGCAGAGAAAGTGGCGACAAGACCTGGTGGATATACCAGAATTATCAAAACTGGAATCAGACAAGGTGATAATGCAGAAATGTGCATGATGGAACTAGTTGACTTCAATGAACTTCTTCTTACTGCGTCTGATACAGGCAAAGCGAAAACTAGAAGATCAAGAAGAGGATCTGGTGCAGCTAAAAATTCAGAAGCTAAAGTCGAAGAGGCTAAGGTGGAAAAGGCTCCAGAGGCTGACGCTACTGCAGATGATAACACAGAAACGAAAGAAGATTGATATTAATCAATTGTGATACTATTAAAGGGATGTTTACTTCGGTAGCATCCCTTTTTTTTGGTTTGCAATCATAATGATAACATTCCGCATAAAACTTCTTTTTTCTATAGACTAGACTTATTTTTGCGGTGGTTTCAAGATTCGTCCACCCTGTGCTTGTTTGCGCATCGTTTCCTTGCAGTTAAATTTAATATCTAATTAAGGCATATCATAGATAATGAAACAACCTATCAGAAAAAAAGCAGTATTACTTCTTGAAGATGGATCACTATATGAAGGTTTCTCGATAGGGAAATCTGGTACTTCTGGAGGAGAAATATGCTTTAATACCGGTATGACCGGCTATCAAGAGATTTATACAGACCCTTCTTATACAGGGCAAATCATTGTTAATACCACAGCTCATATTGGTAACTATGGAGTTCATTCTGATGAGATCGAATCGGCTGTGCCTACTATAAAAGGTCTGGTTGTTAATGATTTTACCTACCAATACAGCAGACCTACTGCATCAGATGGGTTGAACGAGTATCTGGAGGAGCACAATACAGTAGGGATTTCAGATATTGACACGAGGAAGTTGGTAAGACACATTCGTAAGTCAGGTGCGATGAACGCCATCATCTCTTCTGAGATATTTGATGTTGAAAGTCTTAAAAAGGAATTGGCCAAGGTTCCGTCTATGGAGGCGCTTGAACTATCTAGCCAAGTGACGACTAAAAGCTCTTATGAGCTAGGACAAGAGAATGGTGGTTATAAAGTAGCTGTGCTAGACCTTGGTGTTAAAAGATCGATCTTGAACAATTTGGTCAAGAGAGATTGCCAATTGAAAGTGTTTCCTGCCAAAACCACTTATTCTGAAATGAAGGAGTGGGGTGCGGACGGTTACTTCATTAGCAATGGCCCTGGCGACCCTGCGGTAATGGACTATGCTGTGGATACGGTGAAGGACATACTAGGAGAGAGCAAGCCTTTATTTGGGATTTGCTTGGGTAATCAGATTCTTGCAAGAGCCGTAGGTATTGATACCTTTAAAATGCACCACGGACACAGAGGACTCAACCACCCTGTGAAAAACTTGATTACAGGATTGAGTGAGATAACGTCTCAGAATCACGGTTTTGCTGTGAAGATGGAATCTTTGGAAGCGTCTAAAGAGGCCGAACTTACTCATCTTGATTTAAATGACAATACAGTAGAAGGCTTGCGTTTGAAAGACAAACCAGCATTTTCTGTGCAACATCACCCTGAATCATCTCCAGGACCCCATGATTCAACTTATCTATTCGACGATTTCATAACACTAATAAAAGAACAAAAATCATGAGTATAATCGAGAGCGTACACGCCAGACAAATTTTGGATTCTAGGGGAAATCCTACAATCGAAGTTGATGTAATTACTGAAAATGGCTTTTTGGGAAGAGCAGCAGTACCTTCTGGTGCTTCTACTGGAGAGCATGAAGCGGTAGAATTGAGAGACGGAGACAAGTCTAAATATCTTGGAAAAGGTGTTTTGAAAGCTGTTGATAACGTGAATGAGGTAATCGCTCCAGAAATCGTAGGTTATGATGTATTGGATCAGCGTTTGGTTGATGATATCATGATCGAGCTAGATGGTACGAAAAACAAATCCAAGTTGGGCGCAAACGCGATTTTGGGTGTTTCTTTAGCTGTAGCTAGAGCTGCTGCTCAGGAGTCTGGACAGTCTTTGTTTAGATATTTGGGAGGTGTGAATGCACACGTGCTTCCAGTACCAATGATGAACATCATCAACGGAGGATCTCACTCTGATGCGCCTATCGCATTCCAAGAGTTTATGATCAGACCTGTTGGCGCTCCAACTTTTAGCGAAGCTTTGAGAATGGGTGCTGAGATTTTCCACAACTTGAAGAAAATTCTTCATGACAAAGGTTTGAGTACTGCCGTTGGTGACGAAGGTGGGTTTGCTCCAAACTTCTCTGGTGGTACTGAAGAAGCTATTGATTGCGTATTGCAAGCGATAGAAAAAGCAGGTTACAAAGCTGGTAGCGATGTGACTCTGGCGATGGATTGTGCATCTTCTGAATTCTATGAGAACGGAAAATACAACTACGCAAAATTCGAAGGAGAAAGCGGAAAAGTAAGATCAAGCGAAGAGCAAGCTGCATACTTGGCTGAGTTGGTTGAGAAATACCCAATCGATAGTATCGAAGATGGTATGGACGAAAATGACTGGGCTGGATGGAAATTGCTTACTGATAAAATTGGCCATAAGTGCCAGTTGGTAGGTGATGATCTTTTGGTGACTAACACAGAATATCTTGCCAGAGCAATCAAAGAAAAGTGTGCAAACTCTATCTTGATCAAAGTAAACCAAATCGGTACTTTGTCTGAGACTTTTGCTGCTATCGAGATGGCGCATAAAGCTGGATGGACAGCTGTAATTTCTCATAGATCAGGAGAAACTGAAGATTCAACAATTGCAGATATTGCTGTAGCGTTGAATACTGGTCAAATCAAAACTGGTTCTATGTCAAGATCTGATAGGATGGCTAAGTACAATCAGCTTCTCAGAATTGAAGAGGAGTTGGATGATACGGCTTATTATCCTTCAAACAAGTAAAAATTTAAAGAGCCGTTAATTCGGCTCTTTTTTTTATCTTTATTGATTATGAAAGCACTTTTCGATAAAATTCCTCCAATTTTTAAGAACTTCTATTTTCTGATTTTCTTCCTATTTGCAATATGGATGCTATTCTTTGATGCAAATGATATTGTAAGTCAAATTAGGTTGGGAAGTAAACAATCTGAGTTGGAGAGCAGTAAGGAATTTTATGAAGAGAAAATCTTGGAAGTGAAAAACGATAAGGAGGCATTACTCAATGACAAGGAGCTGCTAGAGAAGCTGGCTCGCGAAAAGTACCTGATGAAGAAGGAAAGTGAAGATGTATTTATTGTGGTGGAAGAATGAGATTAAAAGCTGTTTTAATTCCTCTTGTTTTGTTGGCAGTGCAGATGGCGAGTGCGCAATATCGAGCGCCTCAATCCAACAATTCTTATCGGTCTAACTCAAATTCTAGTTTTGCTGATCGAGTGTATTTTGGTGGGGGAGGAGGATTTTAGTGGCAGACAGGATTATATCAACGTGAGTGTTACTCCACATTATTGGATATAAAATCACCGATAAATTTTCTACTGGAGTTCAACTGACCTATCAATATGTCAAGAGTTTTGGGTACTAAGTTTAATAACTATGGTGGTGGGCCATTTGTTCGCTATAATGTAACCGAGAAGTTTTTTGGCTATACGGAGTATGAATATCTGAATTATGGGTTTTTAACGGTCAAGAAATTGAACGACTTGAATTTTTATAGTTGGTTTGTTGGTATAGGCTATAGCGAACCCATTAGCAATAAGGTCTCCTTTAATATTACGCCTTGTATAATGTGCTTTATGGTGATGGCTCTAAAAGTCCATATACAAGTCCATTTGTGTTTAGAGCAGGGTATTACCATTGGTCTTTAACTATTAGAATGTCTAATCTTTTCAAGGCCAACTGGCCTTTTGACCCAGCAAAATTTCCCTTTTTTTATGGTTGGATGATCCTCATTTGGGGAACTGTGGGCGTGATCATGAGCGTGCCAGGTCAGACCATTGGCGTAAGCGTATTTACGGATTCACTTATCGCAAACCTTAAGATCTCCCGTGACGAACTCAGCCTATCTTATATGTTTGGCACCATAGGCAGCTCTTTTCTTTTGCCTTGGGCAGGGACGCAATACGATAAGTATGGTGTGAGAATCGTGGCGCTGGTTGCTAGCATGGGTTTAGGAATTATTCTCTTTTTACTTAGCCAGATCGATCGGTTGGTCTACGGAGTTTTACTCATAGAAAATAGCCTGATCATTGTCTTTGTCATGTTTCTCTGTTTTTTACTCCTACGCTTTTTTGGACAAGGAGTGCTTACGATGGTGTCTCGCAATATGATGGTACAGTGGTTTGACAAGCGAAGAGGTTTTGCCACGGGCTTTAGCAATGTCTTTGTTTCCTTAGTCTTTTCAGGTGCGCCTGTGTTTTTGTTTTTCTTAGTGCAAAATTATTCTTGGCGTGGTGCATGGGTGGTTTTGGCACTGACTGTTGCCGTGATATTTCCGGTTATTGTCATTCTTTTTTTTAGAAATAAACCTGAAGAGAGCGGTCTTTTACCTGATGGAAAATACAAACCTACTGAGCGTCAAAAGAAGTTGCCGCCTACGGCAAAAGAGTTTACGCTATCTGAGGCACGAAGAAATTACTCCTTTTGGATTTACAGTTTGATGCTGGCGATGCAGGCTTTGTATGTCACTGCTTTTACCTTTCATGTGGTGTCCATCTTTGAAGAAGCAGGATTGACCAAATATGATGCTATCACCATTTTCCAACCTGCAGCACTTGTAGCAGTGGCTACTACGCTCGCATTAAGTAGTCTGAGTGATTACATGCCATTGAAATATCTGTATATGATCATGGGACTCGGTGGATGTATGGGTGTGCTTGGAATGATCTTTATTGGGCAATCTGATATTGCCTTTTTACTGATAGTGATTGGAAACGGAATAATGGGCGGACTCTATAGTGTACTTTCTTCCGTTACTTGGCCAAGATATTACGGACGTAAACATTTGGGAGCTATCAGCGGTCAGTCCATTATGGTGGTGGTGTTTGCAAGTGCATTAGGGCCTATCCTTTTTAGCCAATCTTTGACGCTTTTCGGTAGTTATGAAATTGGTGGCTGGTGCTGTTTTGGTGTATACCTTTTGCTCACCGTAGCAACTTTACGTGCCAATAACCCTCAACGTGTTTTGAAATAAAATATCAAAACTTGAGCTTCCTGCTTGTGTTTTGGCAGAATATTCACCCTTAAAACTTCTGTATTGTAAAAGAATAGGTTGTTTTATATATCATTTGTAGTTTTGCGAAAAAATGAAACTCTCATGCAGATAGGTGTTTTGAAATCCGAATCTACACCGATGGTGGCCATGGTGCCTTCCGTTGTGTCAAAATATATCAAAGATGGATATACCATATCCATAGAAACAGGCGCTGGTGCAGCGTCTTTCTATGCAGATGAATTGTATAAGGAGGCAGGTGCTCAAGTGGTTTCACGATCAGAAGTATTGTCTATAAGTGATTTGCTTCTCGTAGATGGAGATTTGGCGGATGCCGAACTTGAAGCGCTAGAATCCAGATGCGATTCTTATTGGTAAGTTCAATGTGCTGAACGAGGTGAAGTATGCGGAGCGATTGAAGCAGTCGGGTGCGCGTATTTTTAGTTTGGACTTGGTGCCACGCTCATCCATTGCGCAATCCATGGACGTGCTTTCTTCTTTAGCTTCCTTGTCGGGCTACAAGGCGGTGGTTTCTGCTGCTGAGTTATTTCCTGGTTACTTTCCGATGATGACCACCGCGGCAGGTACAGTGCCTCCAGCCAAAGTGCTTGTATTGGGAGCGGGAGTGGCAGGTTTGCAGGCGATAGCAACAGCCAAGCGATTGGGAGCGTCGGTAGAAGCATTTGATGTGCGCTCGGCGGTGAAAGAAGAAGTGGAAAGCTTGGGTGCTAAATTCGTAGAAGTGCCGGGTAGTGTGGAAGACAAAGCGGCAGGAGGCTATGCCGTGACACAAACACCTGAGTACATTCAGAAACAAAAAGAACTCATTCACGAGCGCGCGAGTAAGGCTGATATAATTATCGCTACGGCAAATATCCCTGGAAGAAAAGCACCTGTGCTGATCGAAAATAGAACGGTGGAAGCAATGAAGCCCGGAAGCGTAATCATAGATATGGCGAGTGCTTCTGGTGGAAACTGTGAGCTTTCTAAGGACAATGATCAGATAGAAATCAATGGCGTGAAAATCCTTGGAGATTCACGTTTGTTCCATCATCTGCCAAAAGAGGCCAGCCGACTGTATAGTACCAATATTTACAATTTCTTGAAGTTTGTATTGAAAGAGGGCGTAGAAGGCATTCCTTACGAACATGAGATCGTGCAGAAAACACTCATCACTGAACGCAAAGAAGCTACTGCAACAGTCTAAACTAACACATTAAACTTTCCAACAACTCAGATTCTATTTCCATTGAATTTGAAATGACCAAACAACAACAATGAACGAAATCATACAATTCGTAGAGGAGAATCCTATGATCCTCTACATGGTCGTAATGGCCACTTATCTTGGGTTTGAACTTATTTCTAAAGTACCTACCGTTTTACATACGCCATTGATGTCAGGTGCCAATGCCATAAGTGGCGTGGTGATCATTGGAGCTATCTTGCTGGTGCGCCAGTCGGCGGCTGATGATTACTTGTCTTTGGGCCTTGGTTTTGTTGGGATTATCCTCGGCATGATCAACGTAGTAGGCGGACATGCGGTGACCGACCGTATGTTAGAAATGTTTAAAAAGAAATAATTCACCTCAGATCAATCTATCCTCATCATGCAGGCAATTATCAACTTATCATATCTTATTGCAGTCATTCTCCTGATCACGGGGCTAAGAAGGCTGAGTCACCCATCTACTGCTCGTAATGGAAACATTATAGCAGCTCTAGGAATGGGAATCGCCATTTTGGCGAGTCTTTTTTCACCAATAGAAGGTGGAAATAATAACTATTTGGTCATAGGTGCTGCGCTAATTATCGGTGCGCTTATCGGATGGATCATGTCTAAAAAGGTGGCGATGACAGCCATGCCAGAGCTCGTTTCTCTTTTCAATGGACTGGGTGGTGCCTGTGCGGTGGCTATCTCTGTAGTGGAGCTTTACCAATATCAAACAGTTTTTTCAGGAGCGGTGGTCGGTTCTGTGGCGGAAGCGAAACATCTGACCACTCAGCTAGCGATGTTTATCGGGGCGGTGGCTTTTACTGGTAGCGTGATCGCTTATGGAAAGCTTTCTGGTAAAATCAGTGATTGGAAGATTCCTTTTGCGGGAATTTTGAACATTGTTTTGGTAGTGGTTATTCTTGGTTTGATTGTGTTTAGAGTGATTTCGCCAGATGCAGCGTTCATTTTGCCAATGGTCATTTTAGGAATTTCATTGGTATACGGTGTTACTTTCGTTCAGCCTATAGGCGGAGCAGATATGCCCGTGGTTATCTCTTTGCTCAATGCACTCACAGGTGTGGCTGCCGCTTTGGCAGGTATAGTTTATGACAACCAAATGATGCTCGTTGGTGGTATTTTGGTGGGATCTTCAGGAACTATCCTTACCGTGGTGATGTGCCAGGCGATGAACCGTTCACTGATCAGTGTACTTGTAGGTGGATTTGGTAGCTCTGCTGCCAGTGCCAAAGATCATGGAGAGCAGGTGGTGCGAGAGGCTTCTATCAACGATGTGGGCATTATGCTCAGGTATTCTAGCAATGTGATGGTGGTGCCAGGCTATGGTATGGCTGTGGCGCAAGCGCAGAAAACGATTAAGGAACTGGATAATTTGCTTTCGGAGCACGGTGTGAATGTACATTATGCCATTCACCCTGTGGCGGGACGTATGCCAGGGCACATGAATGTGCTTTTGGCGGAAGCCGACGTACCATATCCTAAGTTGCTTGATCTGGATGATGCCAATGATTCCATGCCTGAAACGGATGTGACGCTGGTAGTAGGAGCTAATGACGTAGTAAACCCTGCCGCACTGGACGACCCTTCTTCTCCTATTTACGGCATGCCGATTTTGGAGATTTTGAAAGGCAAGAATGTGATTGTACTCAAAAGAGGAATGAGTGCCGGGTATTCGGGCATTGAGAACCCATTGTTTTTCCACGAAAAGACCAAGATGCTTTTTGGCGATGCGAAGAAGTCTATTCAGTCGCTAATTGAAGAAGTGAAGGCTTTGGGGTAAAATCAAAGTTTTTCTTGGATACGAATCGGAATGAATTGGCTAATTTTGACTTTTAAGCCTAAATCAATTCCATTGCTTACTCCGTTTCGTATCCTTTTTTGTGTTTTTTGGACAGTGCTGATGATCAGCAGCTTCACTGGTCGTGTTGTTGCTGACCTTCAATAGAAAGATTTCCGTACGCATGGCGCGCACCATGTTTTCTCCCGGAATACTGTGGGGATGTGGAGTGAAGCTCGATGTGAAGGGTGCAGAAAACCTTTCCTCAAAAGAGTCCTACGTTTTCGTAAGCAATCATCTTTCTTACCTTGATATCCCTGCGCTCTTCCGAGCCATTCCTCACAACCTGCATTTTGTTGCCAAAAAAGAAATCAAGTGGGTGCCGTTTATCGGGTGGTATATGTATGCCACGGGGATGATTTTCGTAGATCGAAGCAATAGACAAAAGGCCATTGCTAGCTTGGATCGTGCAGGCAAATTGATCAAAAAAGGAAAAGACGTGCTTATGTTCCCCGAAGGAACGCGTAGCAAAACGGGAAAACTGGGAGAGTTCAAAAAAGGGCCATTTATGCTTGCCACCAAAGCGGACATAGCCGTAGTGCCCGTGGCAATTTTGGGAACGGAAAAAGTATTGCCAGCAGGAAAATTTACTTTGAGCTCAGGGCCAGTTTCTGTTTTGATTGGTAAGCCGATGCGCATGGCAGCAGGACAACATATCAATGATTATATCAAAGCGGTGCAGGGGGAAGTAGAAAGTTTAAAATTGAGAATTGAGAATTAGCCTTCGGCAGGCTCAGGATGAGACGTTGATAAATCCGAAAGTGTAGAAGGAGTCATAGACTCCAATTAAATACATGGTTCGTAGTGCGCTTCGCAACACTACGAACAGAAAAGGAGGGGGAAGTGGAGCGTTTGAAATTGATCCTTCGGCAGGCTCAGGATGAGACGGGGAATTGAGAATTGTAAACTGGAAGCGGGAAAATTGAAAGTTCACATCGCGTATTTAGATAACATAAAAGCACTGAGTCACAGACTCAGATTTATTACTGGTTCTTAGTGCCCTTCGGAACACTAAGAACAGAAATGAAATAAGCATGAGCGAACGGCAAAATATCGAGTGGAAGCCAGGCTGGCAAGATGACTATCTCAAGTGGATCTGTGGTTTTGCCAATGCCATTGGTGGAGTCATTTACATCGGCAAGGATGATAAGGGTGCTGTGACAGGTCTCACCGGCTATCAGAAATTGTTAGAAGATATACCCAATAAGGTTCGCAATGCTATGGGTATCATTTGCGACATCAACCTACTCGAAGAGGATAGTAAGCATTATCTAGAGATCAAAGTCAATGCTTATTCTGTGCCTGTGTCATTGAGAGGGCGGTATTACTATCGCTCTGGGAGTGTCAAGTCTGAGCTCACGGGTATTGAGCTCAATGAGTTCCTTCTCAAAAAGGTAGGAAAGACTTGGGATGATGTGGTCGAGGAAGGTTGCGACATCAATGATATTGATGAAGCCAGTTTAGCAAAGTTTATCTTTGACAGTCAGGAAAAATCAAGAATGCCAGAGACTAAAGGTCTTTCCCCTACCCAAATACTGGGTAAGTTGAGATTGACAAATGGAGATCAACTGAAACGTGGTGCGCTGATCTTATTTGCCAAAGATCCGGGCGATTTTTCCCAAATATTATGGTCAAGATTGGGCGGTTTGGTAGTGACGGATTCTGATCTCAAGTTTCAAGAAGTGATAGAAGGCAACTTGGTGCATTTGTTGACTGAAGTGCAGGTTCAGTTGAATTACAAATTTCTGACACGCCCCATTGATTTTGAAGGGTTGCAACGCATAGAGAAGGGGGAGTATCCGGTAGCAGCCCTGCGCGAAATGTTGCTCAATGCCTTGGTGCACCGAACTTATATGGGAGCTGCCGTGCAGATACGGGTCTATGACCACAAATTATCCATTTGGAACGAAGGTGGTTTGCCACTAGGCTTGTCTGTAGAGAATTTAATCGAAGAGCACAATTCCCGACCTAGAAATCCCAAAATTGCGGATGCATGTTTCAAATCGGGCTATATTGATTCTTGGGGACGTGGTACGCTCAAGATTCTGAAGGCTTGCAAAGAAGCAGCATTGCCAACTCCTCAAATCATTGAAAAAGATGGAGGCGTAGAGGTTACGATATTCAAAAGTAACCAAGTGAGTAACCAAGTGAGTAACCAAGTGAGTAACCAAGTCAATTTCCGGTCTACTTTTGACTCCTTAGCACAAGCCATTGAAAAAATGTTAGAAGGGGAGTCTTATCACCCGACCGAAAAAAGCATTCTGAAATACAAAGAAGAAGCAGAAAAGCTTACTCCCAATGAATTTGAAATAATAGAATACTGCCAAACACCACGCAGACGAAAAGAAATACTAGAGGAATGTCTAGGAATGTCTAATCAAAGTAAAAATTTCAAGGCAAAGGTAGTGCCATTGATAGCGTCAGACTTCATTCAATATACCATCAAAGGAAGACCCAATAGTCAACATCAGAGGTACATGAGCACCATCAAGGGTAAAGTGGCACTATTTATTCGGGATAATCAAAATGCAGCCGAATGATATTCACTGAAACCAACTACATAGCATACAAAAGAGCGCCAGTTGTGGGAATTAAGAATTGAGAATTGAGAATTGAGAATTGAGAATTATCCTTTGGCAGGCTCAGGATGAGAGGCTGATAAACCCGAAAGTGTAGAAGGAGTCACAGACTCCAATTAACAACTGGTTCGTAGTGCGCTTCGCAACACTACGAACAGAGCGGTTGAAGTGGAAAGAGGAAAACTTGAAGTTGAAAATAAACTATCCCGTTGATGATTGACTTTTGCGGAGCAAAATCAACTTTGGCATAGCTAATAAATCACATAACATCTTATTGAAGAAACATCCATGGCTAAAAAGAAAAAACCACAGCAAAAACAATTTTCTCCTGTAGCATACTTGCGATCAGGCAAAGTGCGCTCTCTGCCCATCTATGAATGCCTGATGCCGAAGGATTGGGCAACAATCAAGAAATTTCCCGTGTTGGTGGCTCGGCAGCACGTCAGTGGCAATATCACCTGCGGTAGTTATCTCGTGGATTTGATGTGCACGGGAGTCAAGGAAGTCTTTTTCATCGTGAATGAACCGCCATCGGAATACGATCTACTTGTGGAGCAGTATGGTTATATGGATTTGGACATGCAGCCTGTTGACTATGAGCTTGCCCACAATGTGATTTGGGGAGCGGAGGCCTATGCAGCAGAGTTTCATATCGAACCCCATTCAGATTTTGCGCTTGGCAGAATGATACTAGAAGAAGATACAGATGAGATCCCTCTGATAGAAATTCCTCTGGGAGTGGACGATAAACCAATGCTTATCCTGCACCCAGACGAGCCAAGAAATGCCTACTTCAAAAGGCAAATGGATAAGTATGCCGGCGTGGATGGCTACAAACTTGTGCATGGAGACATTCCCGATTGGGATGATGAAGATTATGATGGAGATGATTATGATGAAGAATTTGACGAAGAAGAATGGAGTGAGTACTTGAATGAGGCGGATATGGCTGAGCTCATGGAGGATGTGGAAACGGTGGAAGAGATATACGAAAAATGCATTTATCTACCCGCTATCACAGGCAAGCAGCTAGCAGCCTCCGGAAGGACGATGGAGAGCAATATGACAATCACTTATGATGCCTTAGATGTAGATAATTTTTCTCAGGAAGAGCTAGATAAAATTGAAAATTTGCATCGGAGAATTGTGCTAAACAACCCTAGCAGGTCGGAGCTCAAGTTAATTCTGGAAGAAATACAGACCGCCATTGCGAAATGGCCTAGAAATCAAATTCTTAGAAATTACCTGATTAATTCCTATATGATGTTGGGTGAAAAATCGAAGGGGTATGCCGAGATGGAACGGATTTTAGCCGATTTTCCTGATTATCTCTTTGGCAAATTGACCTATGCCAAAATGCTATTGGTGCAAGGAAAGGTTGATGATATTCCAGCCCTTTTCAACGGCGAATTTTCATTGTCTGGATTTTTGCCGGATAGAAAGGAGTTTCATGTCTCTGAATTTTTGTCTTTCAATTCGGTAATGGGCGCCTACTTTTTAGCCAAAAAAGATGTTGAGGAGGCATACACGTATTACCAAATGATACAGCAGGTAGAGTGGACAGCAGGAGCAAGCCCAATGGAGTCATTCTTGAACGACATGATGGATAAGATGATTGAGGAAGTGCGACAATTGATTAAGCAAATGCGGGCTGGCAAGCGATCGGAGCAGGAGATCATTGCTTTGTTGATGGATTAAACTAAACAGGTTACTTCGAGTAACCTGTTTAGTAGATTTTATGCGCTCAGCTTAGTGATTGACAATCGTTCTGGCCGCAGTGTATCCTTGATAAAAGGAAGCGTTGGCACGTTTGAAGCGCTTCAATACTTTGTCTAGTCGCTCTACGAGCGTGTTTGCTTCAGAGAAGAGCGCGTTCAGGTCGCTTGTGGCTACTCGTGAAGCTATCTGATAGGCGCGAGGCTTGCCACGCTTGTCTTGAAATAGGTCAAAACTGGTTTTCACTTCTTCTATCTGAGCCGCGGACATGCCATAGTCCGTCATTGCATCCACATGGCTGTCGAGCAGGGCGATTACATTTTTGGTTTTGATCTCAAAGTCTTCGTGAGACAGGCGGAAGTAGTCGGACTGAGAATTGCTTGCTTTGGAGAGTAGCTCGGCATTGTCCGTATCCTCGGCATAGGCTTCTAGTGTGTCGTCCAGAATGTCCATTTTCTGAGCAATGGTTCGCTTGAGCTCACTGACCGAACCACCTATAAAAACCTTGGCGCTTTCTTGTTTATCGGCGGCATCTTCCATGGCATTGAGCGTTTCTACAAGTTTTGTTTTGTAGATGTTGATCACGGGAATGGGACTCCATATGGCCGCATTGGCATCTAAGAAAGTGTTGGTGGCTTGGTACATTTCCGAGCGATTGATTTGTTCTCTAGTCATAACAGTGAATTGTTTTGGGGTTAAAAAATGATTTTAAAAACAGCATGAAAATAAAGCATCAAAGCGTTATATCAAAGTAATTTATTGAAAAACAACGTGTCAGATGGTTGATTATGATATCTGGAAATGATTTTATTTCAATAAAAAAGCCATGCAGCACCTAGAGATGCTATGCAGCACCTAAAGATGGCTTTGCAGCCTCCCGAGATGGGCTTGCAGTGCGCTGAGACCACCTTGCAATGCTCCGAGTGGCGTTTGCAGCCCTCCGAGACCTCCTTGCAGTGCTCCGAGCAGTCTTTGCAGGCCTCCGAGACCATGTTGCAGTCCTCCGAGAGGATATTGCAAGCAGCCGAGCAGGCCTTGCAGGGTGCGGAGGGGTTGTTTCCTTCGACCTTGCTCAGGAGGGCAATGAACTTTTTTGATCTGATTTAAATCGTGTGTGACTATGCAAAAGGCGAGCTTACGACCAGAGCGGCCTAGTTTGCAAAAGATGGAAAATGGAGTAGATTCGCTTTGATACAACCGCTATCAACACCTTCGAGTTGATAGCGGGTTTTTAGGCTCAACTCACTGCAATATTGAAAGCTTATAATAATTTTGTAAGAGAATTCAAGAATCTAGAAGCCTTTCTGGCATCAACAGTTTATGCATATGAACAGACTGAATCACTACTACATTTCTGGAGAAAGAATAAATTCACCTTTGATGAACCATCAGAGTTCAATCATATGGTCGGATATCCAACGAACTTCGGAACCAAGAAAAGCAGAAAAATTGATAGACGAAAAAACTTAAATGAAATTGTTTTTGTACGGCTAATTTCAGCTCTGGAAGTATTTCTCGTTGATCTTGTTAGAGATGCATTTCTTGAAACCAAAGAACCTTTTAAAAAGCAGGATTTGGTGTTTCAACTTTCACAAGCAGAAATACTCTCCATGAAATCACCTGCAAATCTTTACAACAAAGTAATCAACAAAGAATGCAGAAGGCTATCAAGTAGTGGCTTCACAGAAATCATAAAATACTACAAAAAGCATTTCTTGATTGATTTATCTGGGTTCGCACCTGGAAAAGGAAAAATGCAGGAATACCATGAACGCAGACATTTGCTTGTTCATAGGCTTGGTAGAACCGATACTCAGTACAGAGCGAAGTACAACTCCACAAAACTTTTAATTAGCGTTGACAATCAATATTTACAGGAATGCTTTGAAGACTTAAAATCATTTTGTGAAATGGTGCAAAATCAAATGATTTACAAGCTAAAAAATGAATTCTTACCATCGAGCACAAAAACAAAAAATGTAGAAAGAAGTATTCTACTTAAAGTGACCTTTAAGGACAAGGTTTCAAACAAGGAATTTTTCAGTCCAGATTATGAATTTTGGTCTCAGGATGAGTTTTCGGTATTGAAAGATATTTTGGATAGCCAAAGTAGACCCGATAATGGAACTCTTGAACTGCACCTCTCTGGAACATTTGCACAAATCAGAAGCTATACGAGAATAATAAAAAGAGTGCAAAAGCACGAGCAATTTGAAGCTGAAATCATTAAAGACAACCAGAACAACACCAAAGCCTTTGCTCACAAAATCCTTGACTCTGAACTCTTGGAATTGATTAAAACTAAACTACCGGATCAACCTTGGAGGACCGGAATTCACAAAGAAATTGCCTCAGAAATCGAGGTTTCAAACAAGCTTGTTTCCATTGCAATTCAACAACTTATAGCCAAGGGGGATTTTAAACAGCAAATTGATGGACAAATAATCGAAGATGAAAGATGAGCCTAACATTTAGCCGAATAGCCACAATGCCGTCGCACAAAAAAACTCAATGAAATGATCTCATTGAGTTTTTTTGTGGTCTATGATCAGTGCACTGGCGGCATTGTGGTTATTAGTTGCCGCACGGAGTGTTGCCCGAATACCTGTCGGACTGGTGATTGTCTTAGGTGGTTTATCCCGATAGCTATCGGAACCGCTAACCTTATTACGATTTGAGCGAACCACTTGCTATACTATGAAAATCATACTATCAGCTCCCTTTTCACTGCCCGTAGGGCAGACCTTGCCCTTTCCTATTTACCGGCAGGCGGGTTTGTCTTTCTGATACTTTGGAAGCACCCCTTGTCGAGCGCGGAGGGGTGATTGCAGGATTTTTTTGATCTGTCTTAAAGGATATAGATAGCGAGCCTACGACCAAAGCGGCCTAGTTTGCGAAAGATGGAAAATGGAGTAGATTCGCTATGATACAACCGAAATAATCGGGGACGCCCAGTCAACACCTTTGAGTTGATAGGGGGTTATGGGCTATTGCAGCAACTTGCCAATGAATCTATTAAAGAAATTTCTCGTCCTTTTACTCCTTCCATTCGGCTGTTCTCAACAACCTAACGAACCAACATTTCAAGGAGATCCTTTTGTTATTGGACAATGGGAAACGAAGCATAAAGGTTGGCCGCACTGGATTATGTTTGATTCTATGAACAACTATTACCGCTGGAGTTTTAATGAAGAAATGCCCAAAATTCCAGAAGCTAAATTCGAAGTTCTTGATTCCATAATTACATTTAAATCCCCTCCGCTTAAAATATTTCCGCCAACAAGCTATGATTCGATAACCCATCAAATGATATTCAAACGAATTGATGGGAACTCATTTCAACTGTTACACCTTGTAGATTCCGGTCGAAAAATAATACAATCATCACCTGAATACATATATGAACGGGATGAATATACAGGTCCGCTACATGCAGAAGTTTACATCTATTTTTTGACAGAAGTGGAGAAGGATTCTTTGATCAACTCGGGAATATCCGAAGCACAGAACGAGTGGGATACTAACATGAAGAACTTCGAAGAATTAATTTATGCATTTGAATATTCCCTCATCCCTTCTTTTCATGTCGACTCCTCCTATATTATAACCAAAGACTCTGCATATAACAAATTTGCTGTCGGCAATTATGGTGTTATTTATTATCGAAACGATAGTACTTGGATAAGAACAGGCATTCCTACATATCAACAATTGCAATATGAATTCGCAAGGTTTTTCCCTTTTGTAAACCTATACTAAACAGCCCATAACATTTAGCCGAATAGCCACAATGCCGTCGCACAAAAAAACTCAATGAAATGATCTCATTGAGTTTTTTGTGGTCTATGATCAGGGCACTGGCGGCATTGTGGTTATTAGTTGCCGCACGGAGTGTTGACCGAATACCTGTCGGACTGGTGATTGTCTTAGGTGGTTTATTCCGATGGCTATCGGAACCGCTTACCTTAATGCGATTTGAGCGAACCACTTGCTTATACTATGAAAATCATACTATCAGCTCCGTTTTAACTGCCCGTAGGGCAGACCTTCCCCTTTCCTATCTACCGGCACGCGGGTTTATCTTTCCGGTACTTTGGAAGCACCCCTTGCAGGGCACGACAGATAAGCTACTTTTATCACAATTAATTAAGCTCGGAGGCACAGCACTATATCTGTGCGTTGTGGAAATAAATCGTGCCGAAAATGAAGAAGATTACCATTATTACGATGTTGTTGGGATTGCTTACAGCCTGTGATTGAGAAGGTGAAAATCATCCTTGTTACGACAAGTTCTATTGATCACGATGCGTCTGCCCCACCGACTGCCCTAGAATGAAGGGTTGTGATGGGGAAACTTATTGCAACGAATGTGAAGCTGCAAGGCATGGTATCAAACCGAAATAGCCAACTTTAACCTATGATCAGATCGGCATACTTGGACACACACATCAGTTTTTGGAGGATTTGCTATCTTTGCAATTAATGACGAAAGAATCGAAAGAAACATACCTCAACGAGATAAAAAAAAGAATCTCTAAGAACATGCCTAAGGTTATCCAGGAAATCAAAACCTATGAGGACAAGCTTAGAAGTGGTCAACTAACACAAAATCCAAAAGCTGCACCACAGTTTAATGGATAAACCTGTTTTAACGGTAGTTGCAGGTTGCAACGGGTCGGGCAAATCATCTTTCTCCTCTGCCTTAACTCCTGAGAATACTGAACCATTTGATTACGATAAGGAATATCTGAACATCTATCGAAAAGAAATGGATTCTGATATTAGAGACTTTGTAGCGCATAACAAATGCAGACAATTACTAGAAGAATGTGTTGAGCAGGCTATTGCCACCAATTCCGACTTCACATACGAAACCAACTTTAACTCAACGCCATTGTATTGGCCAGAACAATTCAAAGAATCTGGCTTCAAACTAAGACTATTTTACTTCTGCCTAAGTTCAATAGAAGAAGCCAAAAGAAGGGTTCAAATCCGAGTGGAAAACGGAGGGCATCATGTACCTGAACATGAAATTGAATCTCGTTATCACCTTGGCTTCCTAAACCTCAACGAGCATTGGAAGTATTTTGATGAGCTGTATGTTTTTGAAACAAGTGCGTTTAAACAAGAGCCTCAACTGATATTTTCAATAATGGATGAGCAGACTGAATATGAAACATCTCTACCAGAATATCTTAATGGCTTAATTCCTAACATGGTCAAATAGAGTGTATAACAATCGATGATGTCTGCAGGGCGTTGCAGAGCTAAAGGAAGCTTTTGTGCTTTTGGAAGCCCCGTCCAATCTGTGATTCGACTATATTCGTACAGAAACTTTAAATTATAATAAGCGCCCCGCAGCATATCGGGGCGTTATCAGCAGCAGCCATCATAGCGAAGAAATTCCCTAATGTTATAAAATATCATATAAGACTAGAGCCTACCACCAAAGCGGCCTAGTTTGCGAAAGATGGAAAATCGAGTAGATTCGTAATCAAGATACAACCGTAGTAATCGGGGACGCCCAGTCAACACCTTTGAGTTGATATGGGGTTGTGTGTAAACCCTGTTAGAATGCAGAACAAAATTGAACTTTTGAAATCTCAACTATTTTCGGAGGATTGGGAATTGGTGAAATCTGCCTCTAATCAACTCTTTATTGAAGGTGAATTTGACTATCTTCTCGGACTTCTATCACACAAAGAATATTCCATTAGAAATGCAACAGCATTAACCTTTAGAGAAAACAAATATCAGGAAGCATTAGAACCACTGCTTGAAGCCATAACCATCAAGGAATACAGTAATTCAATTGGCACTTTAGTTTACGCACTTGAAGCACTTAACTGCGCAAACAAGCTCACAGAATTATTCCGAATACTATTTACAGCTTACAAGAATTGGGAAGTTCAAAACCATATTTTAACTATTTTGGATGAACAGGAATTTGAGTTTACAGCAGACGAACTGATTGTAATTCAAAATATGTGGACTGATTTAAAGGACAACTGGAATGGTCTGAATGGAATTGTCTATGAAAGACGAACAGAATTTGACATTGACAAGGATATAGTTAATGATGCAGTTTTAGGTTTTACAACCTACCTTAATGCTGAATGAAAAAGTATCGCATAAAAGCACTAGGTCAGCGAATAAAATTAGACTTATGAAATTATCGTCACCCCGCAAGTCGAGTCACAGACTCCAATTTTAACTTGTTCGAAGTGTCCATCTCAACACTATGAATTGTAAAGATTCATTTCACCCAGATTTCATCAGAATAACACAATAAAAAAGCAGCATGATCCGATCATGCTGCTTTTATTTTACCAACTGCTTATGTAATCCAAATGGATTTTTAGAATAAAGAACCCATTAGTTAAAAAGCAATTTAATGTACTTACTATGACCCTTTTCGGTGATGATCCTCGCGATGACCATACCTCTGGCCGTACTTCCAGAGCGATCGTAAGTCACTTGATAAGTAACCCCAGCCTTGGCGTCCTCATCATGTAAAACCTCAACCACTTTGCCATTGATATCCTGCACATCAACGTATACGTGCTGATCTGTATTTACCTTGAATTTCAAGTTGACAGATCGAGATGCAGGATTCGGATAGCTGGTCAACGAAACTGGCTCAGCTACCTCCATAGAAAGCGGTTCTCCCATTTGTGCTTCATCGGTACAACGCTTTGGTAAATCACACATTCCCAGTGTTGCACCATTGCTCAACAATTCCGTTGCTTCATCTTGAGAAACACAAAGAAGCTCACCTTTGAAACAGACATAGACGGCATTCTCTTTGTCAATACATCTGATATCAAATACACAAACCACAATTGAGCATCTCGATCTGCAGCCATTTTCATCTACAATCGTAACCCAATATTCCGTGGTGACTGTAGGACATACTTCAATGCTCTGGGTAGTCTCTCCAGTGCTCCATGCATAGGACAAGCCAGTACCAGCGTTGGCAAACAATTTAATGCATGAAGGCCCGTACCCTGTGTAAATGGTATTCGGTCTATCACCAATCCAGCCCTTAGAGGCAATTTTACAGTCTGGATTTTTAAAGACCGTAATAATCGCTTCATCAGAACCAGTACAGCCAGAGATAGAATCCGTGTAGGTGTACACTACATTATGACTGCCAATGTTCATTTCTGACAAGTCAAAATAGCCTTCCGCACTCACTGCAGAGGATCCAGAGTAAGTACCCCCAGCTGGAGAACCATTAAGTAAAACAGACCCACTACTTTGACAAAATTCGGCATCAGGAAGCGATACACTAGGTCCGTCTAGAGAATCTATGGTTGTACTTAGCGTGTATTGAATACTATCGCAAAGTACTTTCACAAAATAGGTTCCCGGACTGCTCACTGTAATACAAGGATCAGTAGAACCATTATCCCAGTGATAGGTAGCATTTTCACAACACTGTTTTACACATAGTTCGGTGCTACCACCATTGCAGATGCTCGTCTCTCCATTTACCACAATCTCCGGAGGAGCACAACATGTCGGCACTATCATACAATAAGTTTGCTCTGTCAAGCAGCAATTGAGTGAATTAAGATCTCCTAACTCATCATCCGCCCTCAACTGAAAACAAAGGGTATCACCTGGCATGACTCCTGCTAGCGAAGCACTAAAAGAAGCAGTTCCACCCACGGGAATAGTCGTGATAAATGGATTTGGAGTAAAAGTTGCTCCTGCCAGACTTGTATTAAAGAAGTCAAATTGCTGGATAGCAAAATCTCCATTGTTCAACAACTCAAAGTCGTAGACATAGCTTCCATCAGACTTGCAATACAGGCTATCAGACAAAATAACGACACAGTCATTTTCACATTGAAAGCTTAATGTATCAGAGCAAATCTGATTGCTGCCTTCCGCGTACCAATTGATGGCTATTTCTACAGGCTCTACTGAAGAAAAGTCCTCAAAGCACATCGTAGGAAAAGCACCAGATGTAGGAATAGCGCCACCGCCACTATTGGTCCAAACCACGGAGGTTGGGAGTGGTACGATACTCCAACCCGATCCTATTGGGTTGTTAATCGAATTGAACGTAGCTCCTGCTGTGAGAATCTCCATTTCTACACTGGTAATATCAACCAATGAGGTATTGTCAAAAGTTATATCCCAACAACAATCAAATGGATCTGCAGACACCTGGGTGGTAATCCTACCGCATGGATCACAATAGGCTGGAATCACCACACAGTATTCTATCTTATCATGACAACAGAAGGTGGCCAAATCATGATCGGCATGATTGTGGGTGTGCGCCGTAAAGCATACCGTATCTCCTGGGATCAGACCAGGGCCTGATAGGCCTACCGCTATAGGACCATACATGCCTCCTGGTAGTACATCTGGAATGATAATTTGCGATGGAGAAAAATCCCCACCTGCCAAAGGATCAATATTCAAATCAACCACTGAGATCGTCTCATCAGAGAAGTTTTCTACATAAAAGGAATAAATTAAGCTATCCCCACTGCAATAAATGCTATCGTTGAGAATGGCTACACAACCAGGATCCGGCTGGCACCTGAATGTCAAGGTGTCTGCACAAATCTCATTGTAAGTAGAATCCGCCAGCCAGGTGAAAGCAACATTCATAAACGGATTAGTATTGTCCGACAAGCAGATGATACCTAAACTATCCGTCATGGCCATGGAGAGATCCGGAACTAGCGTCACATTGGTGGGACCGAAGCTGCCTATATTCCATCCTGCACCGAGTCCGGAAATATCAATTGATTCTCCATTGAGCGTACTTATGTTCAGTCCAGCAATTAGATTCACATCAGGAATCCCTTCCGTGGCTACTGAAAAGCAACAATCACCGAGTGTATCATAAGAGATGGCTAAAGGATCACAGAAATCACCACACGGTGCAATCGTAATATCAATGACTGCCGTGGTATCAATGCAACCAGCACTTGTCGTCATGACTAGCTGAAAGAGCACCACTCATACTGACCTCTAAATTCTGAGTGGTCGCCACCGAAGTGTCTCCTGAACCGACCAAAGCCAACCACTCATACTGGGCGTAATTACCAGGACCAGGAATAGTCACAGGTGCTATGGAATCACAGAACTCATAGCATCCGGTCATCGCACAACCAACCTCTGGTAGTGGGTTTATAAATATCCCATTACTTTGTACGTTACAGCCGTATGGTGTTTCGGCCGTCACAAAGTAGTTCCCTGCTTCATAGGTAGATACGATAGGTCCCACAGCCCCATTGCTCCACTGGTAGGTTACTAATGGGTCAATAGGATTTACTTCCAAAGTAATCAGTTCACCAGCACAAAGTGGTGTGGAACCAGAAGTCACCTGAATCACTGGCGCATCGGGAGAAGCATTTACCTGTACAAAGACCGATTTAGTGGATATACAACCCGTACTTGAATCAAGTATTTCAAGTGTGTAAATACCTGAATTGGCTGTAGTTATCGGGTTTATAAAGAGATTGGAGTTGGTTCCTACTAAATCGGCATCAAAAAACCATTCGTAGGTATACCCAGCATCTGATGGTGTATATAAATAAATGGAGTTGTAATCACACAGCAGCGTCTCCCCACTTATATCCCACTGTAATTGTGGCGTTATGACCACTGTAAATGGTGCTGTGGTATAAGTGCATCCAGCCGTAGTGGTCACCGTTACGGTATAATCACCACTCTGCATTACGGAAATTTCAGGAGTGGTTTGTCCAGTCGACCATACATATGTTTCACCGCCACTACCTGGTGCTGTCAATGTGGCACTAGATCCAAAACAGGCTGTACTATCTCCTGTAATCACTCCAGGAGTAGGCGCAGGTGTAATAGTAACATCGTCAGAAAAAGATACAGTGCACCCTTGTGCGTTTGTTGCTGAAACGGTCACGTTTTGTAATCCATCCGGAGAAAACGATTTGAATGGATTCTGTAAAGTAGAGCTTGTGCCATCTCCAAAGTCCCAGAACCAGCTGATAACACTACTGCTCGTAGAAGTTCCCGCAAAGGATAAAGACTCATTTTCACAAGTAGACCCTGCAGCAAATCCGACAGTAAAATCATCTATGATCACAGGGTAGGTAATAGAAGTTGTACATGGCCCATCGCTTATCTCCAGTGTGACAGGGTAGGTTCCCGAAGAAGAGTAAACATGAGATGCGACTGCACCCGTTCCAAAGTTACCATCTCCAAAATTCCAATTATAAGAAGTAATGGTAACTCCAGAAACGAAGGTGGACAGACTATTAAACTGAGTGGCAGCTCCCACACACCCAGGCGTCACTTCAAAATCTGCTACAATCGGTATCAATATAGTTTGAATTGAACTTACAGTACAAGTATCATCCACACCTGAATAACTCACATTAAAATAGCCTGCATGACTAAAAGTATGTGTTGGATTTAACGATGAGGAGCCGGCTCCATTATCATCAAAATTCCATGTAGTACCTGCTAGCCCTGCTGAGGGATTCCCAAAAAATTGTACAGGATTACATTGTTCACCCGTAGTGAAGTCAATTGTTTCTGTGGAACTACATCCAGAACCCGGACAAATGGGCGAATAACTGATGTTAAGAGTATCAGATGTACTCGTACAACCATTGGCTGTTACTTCGCAGTAATAAGCGCCTGGCACATCCGTGGTGTATATGGGACTTGTCTCGATCACAGTTGAGCTTGGTGCTTTAAACCATTCGTAAGTATAACCAGTACCTTCCAGAGCCACCAAGTCAATCATTGGAACAACTCCAGAACCACAATAAGCTAGTTGGAATGGTGATGAGATACTTGCGGTGGGTGATGGATTTTCATCCACAAACACAGAGGTCTGTCCCACGCAAACTGGACTATATTCGGTCTCAAGAACAATATTTCCTGAAACGGAGACATCCTGGTACTAGAAGGTTGCCCAGCACATTACCATTATCGTCGTACCAAGTATTACCCGTTGGTTCAGAAGAGGTCAAGGTGGTCATACCTCCTTCACAGAAACTAAGTGTTCCACTTATTGTAGGGTCAGACACAGCATCAATGACCACTGTCATAGACTCAGTAAGCGTAGGACACTCCGCAATGGATAAAGATACCGTCGCTGTACCGCCAGCATTTAGCCATTGTATACTAATATTATCAGTGCCTTGGCCTGATACTATAGCACCTAAACTAGACGGGGAAATTTCCCATTGATAGGTGGCCGAAAAGGGCAATGACGTTGCTGTAAACGAGCTCGTACCATTGGTGCAGGCCGTTGTATCACCAGTTATGTCTATATTATCGATCACATTTACGTCAAGCGTAACAGAATCTGATGTACAAAATGGGCTACTCGACAAAGCTTGCTTTAAACTAATGGAATATGGGCCAGAAGCATTCCAATCCACCGTAACTGAATTTCCGGAAGTGGAATTCAGCGTGCCGTTCTCCACAGACCATTCAAAAGTGACACCTGTTTGGGTAGAAACCCCAGTATACTGCTGGGTGCTACCCGGGCATATCACAGTGTCTCCCACGATAGTGGGGATAGCTGGTGTTGGCGATACTTCCACAATAAACTGCTCCGTTTCATGACAAGCATCGTTGTTGAATGGAGTGGCAGTGATAACATAAGTTCCAGGGCCATTTACGAAGGCTGGTGTAAATTCCAGTCCTGAAAACCCGGTCAACAAAGTGCCATTTGGCAATAGCATTTCCCAATTGGACGCTACGGGTACCCCATTAAAATTTATGGACTTAAAAACTCCGCTATCTCCTTCACAATACTGATTGGTACCACTGATATACATTTGAGGCAAAGCATTAATTTCAAAAACTGCCTGACCTTCACAACCTAAGAGTACATTTTCATAAACAACAGTCAGCGTATGTAAGCCATCTCCAAAGTATATGTTTACATCGCTTTGGTTATTAGGCCCTGAAATGAAACCAGGAGAAACCGTCCATTCATAAGTAGTACCTGGAACTTTTGGAATTTCATAGGTCCCCGTAGTATTTGAACAAACAATAGAATCTCCTACAATAGCGCCTACTTCGGGCACAATAGGAATTTGAACCACGGAGGGGCTGCTGCAAAATGCACTGCATCCTGAAACATCCAATGTCACAAGTCCCGGCCCATCAGCTCCATCACCCCAAGTGACGGAAATGGTGTTGGTACCTAAGCCACTGTCTATTACTCCTCCATCTACAGACCAATCATAAGATACTCCTGCACAAATCGCACTAGTGGTATAAGTAGCGATATCCCCAGAGCACACTACGGAAGCGCAGGTGATGTCAGGTCCGGGAAGAGGATCTACCTCAACGTTTATCGAATAGGTATCCGTACATCCGCATGCATTGGTGACTTCCAGTGTCAAGGGATAAGTGCCGGGCATACTATATTCATGTGCCGGTGGTGATTGGTTTGAAGAGGTAAAACCATCTCCAAAGTCCCAAGACCAAGAAACGGCGTTGGTAGAGGAATCTACTGCAATCACCGATTGATTGGAGCAGATATTGACGACTCCTCCAACATTAGCCTGTACTGTACCAAAATATGCAGTAGGAGATTCTATAATCTCTATGCACATTACGGTAGAGTCAATACAACCCCACTGATTTGTTTCTATCACAGAAATGGTTGCAAAACCCACTCCTCCCCACGTAACGTCAATCTCATTGAGATTAGGGTCTGTATCCAAAACATCGCCGTTGACAGTCCATAGATAGGAACTTCCAGAGGAAAATGGGGTGGAATAATGGGTGAGAGAAGAATCACATGCCAGTAAACATTGTGGCTTTTCTCCATCTTCGCCAGTGGAGTTATCCTTTCCTGAGCAACTCAGCGTAGGCGAATCGGTAATAATGGGGGTAGGCTGTCCATGCACTGTAACAGACATGGAAATGGTGTCCTCAGTACCAGTGAGGTTTACATAAGTTAATAGTAAGTCATGGACGCCCAGTGTGGTCCATGCTACATCTGTTGCAATATTATACGGGTTTGCAACCGTCCCTCCAGGGGTGCTCCAATGAAAACTACTTCCTGTACCGGAAAAAGAAAAGGGTGTAGTTTGATCAATGCAGACATCATCATCTCCGGTGATTTGCGCTCTTAAAGGCTGGAGTACCATAAAAAACAGGCCAAGAGCCAAGAGCCATTTTTGATTAACGATAAATTTATTTTGCATAGCATGTTTTATTTGATTTGCGCGAAGGTAGTAAGAATTAAACATGGGCTACTTGTAAATGCAATTTAATATTTGAATAGTTATATATTTTACTTATAAAGAAGCCAATATGACCTATATATGGCTATTTTCTATACACAGTCCGACGGAAATTTTCAGTGTGTTTGTTTATGAGAGGTCATAGATTGTTCGTTGTACACCAACTTCCACTTCTCAGATTCTACAAATGCCTTGATCGTTATATTTCAGCGGATCAATCAAATGTTTCAAATCTCCTAACCTTAGAAAAAAACCATGTCTTCCTTCGACAAGCTGAGGATGACAATGAAGCTGTCTTTCGATAAGCTGAGGATGTCGGCTTTGGGTTTTAAACCCAAAATAGTAGAAGGAGTCACAGACTCCAATTAATAACTGGTTCGTAGTGCGCTTCGCAACACTACGAACAGTACGAACAGTATGGACAGTATGGAAACGTAAGAGATCAGAAAATCCACGCACGCATGTTTCACGCTTCCTGAGCTGTAGGAATGCCGACGCACGTGTGTTTCAGTTCACTGATTAGATTGTGCAGGTGGCTGCCTTGCAGTGCGCGGAGTGGTTGTTTCCTTCGACCTTGCTCAGGAGGGCAATGAACTTTTTTCGCACTGATTTAAAAGTATGTGACTATGCAAATGGCGAGCCTACGACCAAAGCGGCCTAGTTTGCGAAAGATGGAAAATGGAGTAGATTCGTAATTAAGTGACAATGCGGGTATGTGACATGGTGTTACATATCTGGATTCATTAAGAAAAAAATCGCAAATGAATAAAACCAGACTTATCATAGCTATAGCATTTCTGAGCTCATTCCAAGTTTTGGCTCAAAAGGGAATTACAGTATTGACAAATACCAAGCAGGTCGGACAGAATTTACTGACAGGTGAACCTGTTCAGGCTAAGGAATATACCTTCCCAGAACGAGTACATGATTTCCAAATTGATACAGTTGCCAATGACATCATTATCCAAATAAGAGGATTGAAGAAAGAAAAATGGCTTGCAAACAAGGGAGAAGTAATTAGATATGATCTCGATAATAATAAAGTTCTTTGGTTTGATAAAATCATGTATCAGACGGAAAGCATCGAACAATTCGGTGGAGTAACTCTTCATACAACTGGAGGCAAGAGCTATTGTCTAGACAATGAAACTGGCATTCAACTTTGGGAAGTTAAGAACTCTCTAATAATTGCAGACCCAATTGATAATATTGGAATTGGATATAAACTGCAACCTTCTAAGGGTAAACAAAACACTCTTGAAGGAATTGATCTTAATACCGGCCAACCTGTTTGGGAGAGAGAAATCAATCGTGAGTACAGTTGGAACAACTATTTTTACTTAAATGATTCAACCTTGCTGGTTGGAGCTGCGGGACTTCATACAATCAACATTTTTGATGGAACTGGTTGGGATTATAATACAATAACTGGAAAAAAGGATTACACCGCCTCGGCTGTAGGAACTGGTTTAGGAATTGCGGCAGGATTGCTCACAGGAACTTATGCGGTATCAACTGGCCATAATTTGGTAAGGGATGTTGTGTCCAATGTGATTGTAGATAGTTTGCATATATATTTTGCTTCCAAAGAGCACTTAGTAAAACTTGATAAACAAGGTGAGATAATTTGGCAAAAAACGCTCCCAAATGATTTAACAAGTAGTTCGTGGATTAATAAATCTAACGACAACCTAATCTTGGTTAATAGAGGCTATGCCTACATGGGTTATCGGCAACTAGATTTTGGAACTCCTTTTATAGCATCTTTTAACATCAATTCGGGAGACCAGAACTATTTGGCAACTGTATCAAATGAGAAAAAGGAAATGATTAGTGGACTGGATCGATATGATGATACACTTCTCATTGTTTACAACGACCATGTTTCAAAATATTCCATCAATGATGGAAAGAAGATTATTGATCAGCCTTTTAATATAGGGGAGCATGGAGAACTCAATTATTTCATTGGAGACCAAGTTTTTGTCCAGAGAGACTCCTTGTTTCTCAGTTTACCTCAAATGGATTCTTCAAAGCATTACCTCTATACCAAAAGTGGAACTGTATTAATTCTAAATTCTGACTTAGAAATTGAAAATAGGATTGAAGCGGAAGATTTCTATATCTACTACTTGAGCAGAAATGATAAGAAGTTTATCTCCAAAGAAAATCAAACATATGTCATTGATGCAAATGGCAAAAAGACCGCTGAATTTTCGGCTTCTAGCAGGTCAACTTTCTTAAACGGAAAACTCTATAACGCGCAGGAAATGAGCTTTTTAGAGATAAACTTAGAAAACGTTTTAAACGAATAAAGCACCCTTATAAGCACTTCATCCATAAGCTTACTGACCTATTTGTAAAGAGTAGTGTGATGAGATACTTTTATAGATATTTGAAAAGTCCAGCTTACGGATGATAGTTGGTCGTCAGCAGCAGCCATCATAGCAAAGAAATTTCCTTACGTTATAAAATATCATATAAGACTAGAGCGTATGAAAAAAGGGAGTGGTTAGCAACTACACTGGCTTACGACAGCTTTTGGAAAGTTTAAACCGCGCCGCGGAGGCTTTCCAAAAGCTTTTATATTCGTAGCTACTCTTACTCTACCGAATAAAAAATCGTCACATTGTCCGAAATGGTGATGTCCTCAGCCTGAAAGCCTTCTGACCCGCCTCCGCTTTTCATAGATGCTTGGCTATAGTCCGCAGATTCAAACATGGCGTTGCGCATCGGGTATGGTTGTGCCGCCGGGTTGGTGTGATACTCTATCCTTAAGACAGACTTGACAGTAACGCCCGCATATTTTGCGAGCAGGTCAGCATTTTTTCGTGCGTCTTGCACCGCTTTTTCTATTACCTGTGCATTGAGTTTTTCGCGCAGGTCATCCGATAGTTTGAAACCAAAACTAATCTCAGCCTCTACCTTGCTGTTTTTGCCTTCGCTAAAGGCCGTCAATATTTTACCGATGTTTTCTTTAGAGTTGGGAAACTCCATGCTCATGTTTTGACTGGCGATATAGCCGCTATCCACACGCGTATTGTTTCTCCAAATGGTGTTTTCTCTTACCGAGAAATTGGATGTACGAATGGTTTCTTTTTTATATCCGAGCGCCTCCAGCTTTTTGATGATGAGTGCTTCTTTCTTGCCAAGCTCCGTCACAGCCTTGCCAAATTCCATTTGTAGGATGTTTACATTGATTTGAAGGATTCCCTGATCGGGTGCGATTTTGATTTCGCCATGGCCTTGTATTTCTATTCGGGCGGGAGTGGTTTGCGCATTCGCGAAAGCGAAAAATCCTAAAAGTATAAATGTGAAAATGGATGATTTCATAAGTATCATATCTTTTATGCTTAATACGAGCCAATAGACACTTGCGTTGAGCGAAGTGTTGGAATCCTTATTCGATAGTGTTGACAAGCGAAGGCAGACGGGTATAAATGGATTAATGAAATAGGTTGAGAGGACGGATTCACTCAGAGGAGGTCGTTTCAATAATATGATCCACGATAAATCTCTTTTTAACGATTTGCTTATTTTCGCCCAGTTGAAACAAATATCACCGCATGAAAAATTTACTATTCGTTCTACTCGCTGTAATTAGTTGTTCTCTTTTTGCCCAAAACACCTTAGAAGTGGGGCTCAGAAATGGGGAAGTATTGTATCCAAAAACCATTCAATATAAAAATCCGCTACTCAAAAGACCGCACCTACTTCTTAATGATGAAGAGGAAATTGACTTGGACAATGTAGACTATTATCAGACCTCAGAGGATTATTTTATTTTCAGGTCTATAGGTAAAGGCTTATCGTATTCTAACCATACAAAACTACGTAGAGTCGAAAACGGTGCAATACAGGTTTTTGAATATACTTATACCACAACATCCATGAGTGGGGCAGGGGTCAATGGTGCACCTGGCATGATGACAACTCATACAGTAACGAATTATTATATCCAAAATGAACGTGGCGAAATGGAGTTGCTCAACAGGTCTAAGGTGCGAGCTCTGGTTGAGGATGATCCTAAATCTTTGGAATTGCTGGGGAAACGCAAGAGTCGAACCTTGCAAAATATCGGTTTTTATGTCGTTGGGGGTGCAATAACGCTTGTTAGTATTGTGAGTTGGGCTATGAAGGAAAATGAAGATACGAGCAACAATATGGAAGATACGTCTCTAAACCTACCACCAACCCTTTTTCTGGGAGTTGCAATCATGTGGATTCCAACTTTACGCAACATGATAGATCCAAAAACAGAAGATAGCTTCGTAACAATCATCGCTGACTATAATTCTCGGCATTAGTATTTAGCAATTTCGAAGAGGGCGAGATCATCAAACAAAAATCCCCAACACGATTGTTCGTGTTGGGGATTTTCCATAAAAACCGATAAGCAATTACTGCGCTCCAGTATAGTTGAATGGAGTGATATTGTGCAGTTCTGCTTTGATCTCAGCAGAGACATTTAGCTCATCAATGAAGTTCTTGATTACTTCTTCCGTGATTTTCTGTCCCGTACGAGTAAGTGCTTTTAGTGCCTCGTATGGTTTTGGGTAAGCCTCTCTTCTTAATATGGTTTGAATCGCTTCAGCCACTACCGCCCAGTTTTCGTCCAGATCCGAACGTATGGCTGCTTCATTCACCTCCAACTTGCCTATACCTTTTTCTAGCGATGTTAAAGCCAATAAGCTGTGGGCATAAGGTACGCCGATGTTTCTCAATACCGTAGAGTCAGTAAGATCTCTTTGTAGTCTTGATATAGGAAGCTTCGCGCTTAGGTGTTCAAAAAGTGCATTTGCGATACCCAAATTTCCTTCAGCATTCTCAAAGTCTATAGGGTTCACTTTGTGAGGCATGGCTGATGAGCCAACTTCTCCAGCGACAATCTTTTGTTTGAAATAGTTGACCGAAACGTACTGCCATACATCTCTGCTGAAGTCAATCAGGATCGTGTTGATTCTTTTGAGACAATCGAAATGAGCAGCGAAGTAATCATAATGCTCGATCTGCGTGGTAGGGTAACTTCTTTTCAATCCAAGCTTTTCGCTTACGAATTGGTTGCCAAACGCATGCCAATCGGTATTTGGATATGCTACGTGGTGAGCGTTGAAATTACCAGTGGCACCACCAAATTTCGCTGCAAAAGGAATGGCTTTTAGATCAGCAATTTGCTCATTCAATCGGCTCGTAAAAACTCGTATTTCTTTTCCCAATGTGGTAGGTGATGCCGGCTGCCCGTGTGTACGTGCCAATAGTGGGATCGCTTTCCAATCGTTAGCTAGAGATTCTAAAGTAGTAACAATTTTTGTAAGCTGTGGCAAAAACACTTCCTCCAAAGCATCTTTGGATAGCATTGGCACAGAAGTGTTGTTAATGTCTTGTGACGTCAATCCAAAGTGGATAAACTCTTTGAAGTCGCTTAAGTCGAGCAGATCAAACTTTTCTTTAATGAAATATTCAACAGCCTTCACATCGTGGTTGGTGACTTTTTCTATGTCTTTAATCGCCTGTGCGTCTGCTTCTGTGAAGTCTTCGTAGATTTTTTTTAAACTGTCAAAAACGCTCTTATCAACACCTTTGAGTTGTGGTAGTGGATGCTCGCATAATGCAATGAAATAGAGAACTTCGACCTTCACACGGTAGCGGATCAGTGCCAGTTCAGAGAAATAAGTAGCCAGGCCTTTTACTTTGCTTCTATATCTTCCGTCTATTGGCGAGATCGCCGTAAGGTCATTCAGTTCCATCTTGCATTGTTTTTTGAGAGCGCAAAAATAGGTGATTCGATCAAACTTGTCGGGTAAAACTTTTAGTTTCATTATTTCCAAAAAAGGTCTGTTAGGGAATTGGGTTGTATTGGCAATTGCGATATTGAAGGACAAGCGATAGCTTAATTTTCGTTTATTCCTGATTGGCTGGTTCAAGAGGAGGCTGATAAACTTAGTAGGAAACTTTTCTTTCCAACCAAACTCTACTAGATGAACCTTGGCCAGCGGCGCTGAAACGGATTGTCTTTTAGAAAGAAATAATCTGATGCTTTACTGTCACATCATTTTGCCAGTTAGAGGGGCGGCTGTCTTTCGGTTGCGGTTTAGATGACTTACGCTATGCGATTTAAATAGCAAGGGGGGTAGTTTTAAATCCGCAATTTTTTGAGAATATACAAAAATGAAACGCGAGGTAGCTCAATAAAGAGCATACCTCATGTTTGTTAATGGAATCATTTTTCCTTTTTGTCAAGCATCAAAAAGTCATTGAGATTGATTTCTGTTATGTATTTGGTCTCACCGTCTTTTTCATAGCTTCGGTTTATGAGTTTGCCTTCTATGGCGATCTCGCTTCCCTTTTTGAGGTACTTTTCTATGGTCTCGGCTTTCTTGCCCCATACCACAATGTTGTGCCACTGTGTGTCGTCCACTTTTTCTCCTTTGTTGTTGATGTACGTTTCGTTGGTGGCCATGCTAAAAGAAGCCATTTTCTTCCCAGAGTCAAAGTTTCTTACTGTGGGCTCGTTACCTAATCTGCCGATTAATTGTACGCTGTTTTTCAATGATGTCATGATAATAAAATTTTGTGTTATAAATGAAGTCCCTGATTGGCAGATGACTTTTGTCTATCGACATTACAAAGTAAGATTGAGGAGGAAGGGTTATTCGGTACTTAAATGTTTATAGTCGTTTATAAGCGTTGGCACACGGGTAAGTGTTTGTAAATAAGTGATTTATGTATTATGCTAATTTTTGGGTATTTTCCTTTTTTTTGGCGTGTCAGTATCTTATGCGCCCTTCGAGTAGGTCTGTTTTTTATAAAATCGTTATAAATTTTCCGTTGAGATCCTTTTGAAAAAACAGCACTGGCATACCAACCGCCTTCACCTGATTTCTCAGTTGCATATTCATGACTTTTATTATTAATGCAGTAGATTACTGCCCTCAATAAGTCCCACAAATAAGGGCAGTACTTGACATCAAAGTAAGAATGAAATGAAATTATATATCAAGTACATGGTGAGCCTTCGGTGCAAAATGATGGTGAAAGAGGAGCTACTCAAAATTGGGCTTACCTATGTGATTGTAGACTTGGGGATCATCGAAATACTAGAAGATATCACATCACAACAGCGCATAGACCTGAAAGAAAATCTGCTAAAATCGGGCTTGGAGCTTTTGGATAACAAGAACAGCATCTTGATCGATAAGATCAAAAATGTCATCATCGAAATGATTCATTATTCTGATATTTTGCCCAAAGAGAATTATTCTGAATTTATCAGTCAGAAGTTGGGATACGATTACACCTATTTGGCCAACACCTTCTCTGAGGTTAAGGGGATCACCATTCAGCAGTTTATAATCATCCACAAAATAGAGCGCGTAAAGGAGCTGTTGATTTATGATGAGCTTAACTTGACGGAGATCGCCTACAGAATGCATTACAGCAGTGTTGCACATTTATCCAATCAGTTTAAGAAGGTGACAGGACTCACTCCTTCCTTTTACAAGCAGTTGAAAGACAAGCGCAAGGCGAATCTAGAAGATTTGTAGCCTACTATAGCTTGAAATACCTATTTGTTCATTTTAGCAGTATATACACAGCGCTCTATGTCCTCATTTTCTGATGGTGGAAACATGTGATATGTGTAACAATGCCATTTGGTTGTGTAAGGCTTTAGGCTGGAAATTAAGTCTTCCTTTGCATCGAGAATGTCTGTTCTGACATTTGATAACAACGAATATTATGAAACATAATTTTAAAAAAGTACTAGTAGCAATCCTTTTGCTACCCACTTTGATTTTTATAAGCTGTAGTGAAGATGACACTCCTTCCGATTTGCCTGAAGAAGGAGCACCCATTGTAAGCGCAACAGTACCTCTAGACAAAGCCTTGCAGGTAGCAAGGAATAGCACAGTGACGATCACGTTTAATGAAGCAATGGATCCATTGACCATCAATGCAAATACCTTTACTGTGAAACAGGGAACTGAGGCACATGTAGGTGTGGTGACTTACCTTGGCACAACTGCTACTTTCACATCTGCTCAGCATTTCGAAGCAAACAAGATTTATACAGCGATGATCAGCATGGGCGCAAAGAACCTTTCGGGCAAAGCTTTGGCGGAGGCTACTTCATGGAGCTTCACCACGGCTGGTAGCACAGCTGTTTTGGCAATGGTAGACTTGGGAGATGCTGCCGACTATGTGATATTGGCCAAAACCGCGATCAACAACAGCTCTACATCGGCCATTACAGGTGCGCTGGGTTTGAGCCCTGCGGCTACTTCTTATATCACTGGATTGGCACTTGTAGACTTCACTGGCTATGCTACTTCTTCACAGGTTACAGGCAAAGTGTATGCAGCCGATATGGCCTCTCCAACACCCGTTTCGCTTACTACGGCAGTGAATAACATGATCACAGCATACAATGATGCTGCGGGAAGACCAACTCCAGATTTTTTAGAGCTTGGTACCGGAAATATTGGTGGGATGACGCTAGGAGCTGGTTTGTACAAATGGACAAGCACGGTCACTTTGCCTACTAACGTTACGCTTTCTGGTGGAGCAAATGATGTCTGGATTTTTCAAATAGCAGGAGACCTTAAGCAGAGTGCTGCAGTCAAAATCACTTTAAAAGATGGAGCTCAGGCAAAAAACATCTTCTGGCAAGTGGCTGGTGAAGCGACTTTCGGAAGTACTTCTCATTTTGAAGGAAATATCCTTTCGTTGACCGGAATTACGTTTTTGACTGGAGCAAGCTTAAACGGCCGAGCACTAGCACAAACTGCGGTGATCTTAGATGCCAACGCAATCACTAAGGTTCAATAAAGTAAAGTTTCAAAGCCACCATACTTCTTATGGTGGCTTTTTTGTGTCTTTCCGATAAGGAAATAGCACAGATAATGAATTTCAATAATCTTAAAAATATCGAATATGAAAAGTCTATTTCTCGCAATCACAGTATTGCTAATATCAACTAGTGGCTATAGTCAAAGCCCGCTACCTGTAGGGAGTTCGCAAATTAATTTCGGAGTAGGTCTTTCCGATTGGGGCGTGCCTTCTACTTAGGACTTGATCATAGCGTACACCCAGACATCACTATTGGAGGTGAATTGTCTTTTCGATCGTACAGAGAAAACTGGAAGAATACGAGATATAACCACAGTGTAATTGGTATATCGGGTAATGCAAATTATCATTTCAATACCATCTTGGACATTCCGCGTCAGTGGGATTTTTATGCGGGGTTGAACCTTGGATTCTATGTATGGTCTTCTCCTGATGCCTATGATGGCAATCGAAGCTCAGGTTTGGGGCTTGGAGGTCAAGTTGGAGGCAGATACTACTTCTCCAATAAAGTAGGTATCAATCTGGAGTTGGGCGGTGGAAATGCCTTTTCTGGAGGAAAACTTGGTCTTACCATTAAGTTGTAACATTAGATAAATCATAGTTGTGAGCTGAGGGACTTATCATTTATTTCACTTGGCATAAAAGCAACTTATATAAACGTCTCAGTAGGGTTGATCATGCAGTGGGTTGTAGGATTGCTTCAATGACACTTGCCTTTTCGCTAGACTATCTGGCTTCACCTTTTTGATTGCTAATAATATGAAAAATATAACACTGCTTATCGGAGTACTACTCGTTTTTACGGGTTGTCACAATAAAAGCTATTATGAGGTCATGAATGTCAATCAGCAGCGCTATGGAGGCCAGCAGTTGGAAGATGCTCGATTTCTGAACGAATCATACGATTTGGTCTTGCTGGTAGCAGGAATGTCGGTGATTGCTAAGAAGAGAAGTTCGCTAAAGGAGACCTATCTTCTTGCAGAAGAGGCTGCCAAAATCTCAAAGGGACATAGTTTTTCATACAAAAGTGTAGCGCTGAGGCATAGAGCCAAGTTGACAACTGTGCTAAGTAAAACAAATGATGCCTATCTCCACCAGCTAGATGATGTGTCTGATGAGAATTTTGATGCCGTCTACAGACAATATATGATTGCCAAATTGAGGGAATTGGATCTCAAAATGGAGTCCTATGTGAAAGAAGGAGCAAACGAACGTCTCGTCGAGTTGGCGGATGAAGTTCAGGATAGCTTTAGGTCTGTCATAAAAGGATTCAACCAAGTACAATAAATGCCAAGAGGAAGGCAATAGAACCAACCTCAATACATCGCTAAGAACTTTATAAATAAAAATGAATATGAAAAATATTACTAGAATTTGCACTTTGATCGCCGTAGTTTTCTTGCTACTGGCCTGTGGATCGAGCAACGAAAAGAGCACAGAGAAAAATGCAGGTGGAGACCAACTTACGAATTTGTCTACGGCTCAGCAGCGACGAGCACAAATAAAAAAGGATTCGGCCGTAATTGCCGAACAGAGAATCAAAGACCTTAACGCAAGGATAGTTGAGGCACTCACTTATACCGATCCTACAGGAGCAATTGTCTATAACAAAGCGGAAGTGAATCCATCTTTTGTAGGTGGAGACAAGGCCATGATGGCTTATCTAAAAAACAACATCGTCTATCCTGAGCAAGCGAGGAAGATGAGTTGGAAGGCACTGTTTTCGTGGATTTTGTTGTGGGAGTAGATGGCGCAGTTAGCGCGGTGGAGGTGACTAGTGCCACCAACTACGATGTAGATCAGGCATTCAAAGATGAAGCGGTGAGATTGGTTTCTTCTATGCCAAAGTGGACACCAGGCTAGCAAAATAGTGTGCCTGTGAACGTGAAATTTAGTATTCCGATCAGCTTTTACATCTTGTAATTTATTCTCTCCTTAGAGTTAGCGCAGCGCTCTAAGGAGAAGGAATATAAGAGAGTCTCCGACTCGGTTCTCCGCAATGATTGCAAAAAAACATTTTCATCTTTACTATCCCTAGAGTTAGCACAGCACTCTAACTAAGGGGGAAGAGTAGCTGAGTGTCTCCGACTCGTTTACAAGATTGGCTTGAAATGAAAAAGAGGAGTCAGAGACTCCATACAATTCTCATTTCGTAGTGCCCTTCGGAACACTACGAAAAGTAGCTGAGAGTCTCCGACATGCTTACAAGACTTCCGGAGCATACTTAGTTCTTGATAAATTCTTCAAAACCGTTATTTTTATAACATGTTCAAAGAAGGCTATCAAATTAGAGATCAGTATGCTATTCATTTTGTTTCATTTGCCGTAGTGCAGTGGGTGGATGTTTTCACTCGGAGCATGTATGCTGATGTTGTGGTAGAGAGTCTGAACTTCTGCGTGAAGAAAAAGGGATTGCAAGTGCACGCATGGTGTATCATGAGTAACCACTTGCATTTGATTATTTCAGCAAAAGAGCCAGCGAAGCTTTCGGATTTGCTCCGTGATTTTAAGAAGTATACATCCTCTAAAATTGTAGAAGCGATTGAGCAAAATGATCGAGAAAGTCGAAAAGGGTGGATGCTGTGGATATTTAGGAGTGCAGGGAAACACAATAATCGCAATGAGGTACATCAGTTTTGGCAGCAAAGCAATCATCCCATTGAGTGTAGCGATGCTAACTTTTTGGATTCAAGGATGAAGTATTTGCATGAAAATCCAGTTAGGGCTGGTTTGGTGAGGTTCGAAGGAGACTATGTTTATTCGAGTGGAATAGATTATTATTTGGATCAAAAAGGGCTTGTGGAATTGTATCATATTTGACTCTCCATAGAGTTAGCGCAGCGCTCTGAGGAAGAATACGAGAGAGTCTCCGACTCGATTATACAGAATAATTTCAAAAATCATTTTCAGAATATATCCGACTTGGTTACAAGGTTGGAAATGGAGTCAGAGACTCCTCAGCATTCCTGTTTCGTAGTGCCCTTCGGAACACTACAAAAAGTAGCGTTTTTCCCTTTTCCTTTCGCTTAGAAATAAGAAATAGCCTCACGCCCGTCATGCCTCCTTTGCTTTCATTAGTTACAAACCATTTTTGAAAAATAAGTGCTATTTTGGTTGTTCAATATCAGCGGGGTAGGCGCTTGCTGCGCAATGCTGTGATTGTTAAAAGTATTACAAAAGTTGTAAACCAAGTAAAAGCTAAAAAGGTTTTTTGCAGGATTTTTTGCCCTAATTATTTGTTACCATGAGAAAATACTTCATCCATTTTTCCTTACTAATCTTCGCCAACCTTTCATTGTTTGGTCAGCAGGTAATGATGAAAAATGAATGTGATTCTCAGCTTATAGAGTATGCTCGCACAAACGATATCGCTGGAGCTTCTGCTTTGCTTGAGTCTGGTTGCGATACTAATGTCAAAAAAGAGATTGGATTCAATACTTGGACATGTCCGCTGCGATCTGGAATCCATCATCCAAATCCTGAAATGGCAGAACTCTTATTATCAGCAGGAGCTAACCCAAATCTTGATAATGGATGTGGCATGACTCCTTTTCATTATTCTGCTGGAGGTAGTCAGTTGGAATCATTTAAATTGTTATTAGACCATGGAGGAAATGTGAACGAATTAAACTTAGGGGCTAATTATCCAACCCCATTAATTTGGGCTATTTCAGGTGATAAAATTGAAAACGTAAAACTACTTATAGAGTCAGGAGCAGAAATAGAACCAGCTGAGATAAATGGTTTCAACCCACCTTTACACAAAGCGATTTCGTACAAAAATTTTGAAATTGCTGAATATCTACTTCAACAAGGAACTAATCCGAATTCAAAATTCACAGACCAATATGGGGATTGCTATTCATGTCCAATAGATATATCACCAATTCATGAAATTGCGTACTTTTATGATGACTCATTAGCAATAAAGTTTGTTGAATTGTTATGCGAATTCAAAGCTGATTTGAATGCCAAAAACAAACAAGGGTATAATGTTCTAGCGTATATTGCTCCAGAAGTGAGCCCAACTTTAGCCAGATTTTTAATTAGCAAAGGTGTTGAAGTTACAGATGCTTCTGTTTATCGAGCTGTTCGTAATAATAATATCGAACTGCTAGAGATACTTCTTAGAAACGGCGGGAACCCAAATGCTGTAATGTACGGGCAGTCAGTTATGAAAATGGCAGCTTCTGATGATAGAATAATGACGATTTTATTAAAGCATGGAGGTAACCAAAATAAGTAATAATTACATTTGATTACTAATTCAGGCTCCTTCACTCTCCATAGAGTTAGCGCAGCGCTCTAAGGAGGAAGAATACGAGAGAGTCTCCGACTCGATTATACAGAATAGTTTCAAAAATCATCTTCAGAATGTATCCGACTTGGTTACAAGGTTGGCAATAGAGTCAGAGACTCCTCTTTATCCCCGTTTCGTAGTGCCCTGCGGAACACTACGAAAAGCCTTTATTCATCCTGTAATTTTCCCACCATCTTCAAAACCCCTTCCATACATTTTTCTCCGTCCATAGCGGCAGAGACGATACCGCCAGCATAGCCAGCACCTTCGGCACAAGGGAACAGCCGCTTGACGGAGATGTGCTCACAAGTTTCTTTATCACGCGGAATGCGTACCGGAGAGGAGGTGCGACTTTCCACACCTATGATCTGTGCTTCATTGGTCAGGTAGCCCTTCATTTTTTTTCCAAATACTTGGAATCCTTGACTCAGCCTTTCGGAGATAAAAGGAGGAATCACCTCATGCATATCCGTGGCAAGTAACCCTGGTTGGTAGGACGTGTCAGGAAGCGACGCAGACATACGTTTTTTTACAAAATCCACCATGCGCTGTGCAGGGGCCACCTGTGTTTCACCACCAAGGCGCCAAGCTTTTTGTTCTACTGAAGCTTGAAATTCCATTGCAGCCAGTTCGCCATGCTTATGAAAGTCTTTGATGTCGTCCATTTCCACAGATACCACCATGCCCGAGTTGGCATAGCGGCTATCTCTGCGCGACGGGCTCATGCCATTCACAACCAGTTCGCCGGGAGCAGTGGCTGCTGGTACGATGAACCCACCTGGGCACATGCAAAAAGAAAAAGCCCCACGCTCCACCTTCTGATAAGTCGTTTGCGCCACGAGCGAGTAGGCAGATGCTGGCAGATATGGCCCACGTGCATCGCAATGGTACTGGATACTGTCTATGATCTGCTGTGGATGTTCTATGCGCACACCCAGTGCAAAAGGTTTGGCTTCAATGGCTACACCACGTTTTTGGCAGAGGCGGAAAATATCTCGTGCCGAATGCCCTGTTGCCAAAACCACTGCCACTCCTTTGTGCTCATTTCCATTGGCTAGTTTCACTCCTTTCATTTCACCATCGGTGATGATGAAATCATCCACACGACTATCAAAATGCACTTCGCCACCGGCTGCTTCTATGGTTTCTCGCAGGGCTGTCACGATGTTGGGCAGTTTGTTGGTACCGATATGCGGATGCGATTCGTAGAGAATTTCCTCCGTAGCTCCATGCGCTACGAAAATCTCAAAAATGCGGCGGACACTGCCTCGCTTCTTGGATCTGGTATAGAGTTTACCGTCGGAATAGGTGCCTGCGCCCCCCTCTCCAAAGCAGTAGTTGCTCTCGGGGTTTACGATATGGTCTTTGTTGATGGCGGCAAGGTCTCTTCGGCGCGCACGTACGTCTTTTCCTCGCTCTAGTACGATAGGTTTTAGTCCGCCTTCTATGGCTCTGATGGCAGCAAAAAGCCCTGCTGGCCCTGCACCCACGATGATCACAGGATCGGCATTGCGCACGTCATGATCTCGTTTGAAATACTCCACATACTCCACTTGAGGAGGGTGGTTGAGTATTTCCACGGCCATATTTACTTTGATATTTGGCTGGCGCGCGTCTATGGATCGGCGCTTGATTTGGTAGTATTGCCCTTCGTGGAGCAGCTTCTTTTTTTGCAGGTAGGCCTGCAGATTCTCCTCATCAAATCCCACCTCGGGGCTTACCTTCAATTCGTACTCAGCCATGCCGCAAAAGTAGGATGCTTTGCTTAAAGTATTTCGTTACGGCAAGTCATTGATGGTTTTAGTGATGCCATGCGACACAGGCTTACCCTCAGCGTTGAGGTTCACAAACACGATCTTCTCAATGGTGATGATCTCTTCCTTTGTGATTTTGTTTCTCACCAGACATTTTAGCGTAAGCGAAGTATTTCCAAAAGCCACCACTTCCATGCCCATTTCTATGATGTCGCCCGTATGGGCAGAGCTTTTGAAATCAATTTCTGAAATGAATTTGGTCACAATGTGCTTGTTGTTGCCCATCTGGCACATGGCAAATATGGCCGCTTCTTCATCTATCCAACTAAGTAGCTGACCGCCAAAAAGGCTTCCATTGGGGTTGAGGTCTTCGGGTTTTACCCACTTACGGCTGTAAAATTTCATCTTTTTGCTTTTTTTATTGAGCAAAGAGAAGGTCTAAACCTGTTATTAACAAGGAATGAGCTATTGTTTCAGCTTTTGCCCGCAGCAAAATCACTGATCAAAGTAATGGCCATGCGGTCGTTCAGTCTTTTCGAATAATAAACTTTTTTGATCATCCCCTTTTCGTCGATAAGAAATTCTGCGGGTATCGTATTTATCGATTCGTTTCCTGCCATCATATGCACAGGCAGTCCTTTAAGTTTGGCTTTGATCACAGAAGGAACGATGGAAGTGATGTGGCTAATTGTGGATTTAACAGCCGAGCTTTCCACGCCGTATTCTTTATACCACTGTTGCATGGGATCAGCGATGAGTGGGATGGGATTTACTTTAGAGTGAAAAAGATTGCTTTTCAACACTTTTTCTTCCGACTCAAAGAAGAAAATCATTTCCAGATTATTGGCCTTGAATTCCTGCTCCTTGCTTTGCAAAGTGTGTACCCGCATATTGCAAAAAGGACACCCCGCATGGCGAAAAAATGCAATGAGCACTTTCTTGCCCCTGTAGTCTCGTAAGTTGATTTTACGACCAAAAATGTCCGTAACGCTAAAATTTGGCGCAGGAGTGTTTACTTCTAATAGAATATTTTCTGACATAGAATTGTTGGGTGTTGAAGTAATGTACGAAGTGAAAGGCCAAAGGAGATTTCACAGAATTTTCCAATCTTTTAGAGGTGCTGTTGGTGATTATGAAATAAGTAAGAATGTTTTTAGTACCCGTAATCCATCGTCTTTATAGGAGAAGAGGTCGCCATCCATCATGGATTGATAGGCTTTTTTATTTTCGTCAGAAATAGCAGTGTTGTATTGTATTTCTTGTACGTTCATGGTTTTGTGTGCCATGTTCCATTCCCCAAACTCTCTTTTATCCACAGGTTCAAAGAATCGCACGGAAGTTCCGGCATGCCTGTCATCTTTTTGAATTTTTTCGTAAAGCTCAGTGATGTTGTTTTTGCTTCCCTCCAGAATCTGAAGAAAACGGTCATTCGTGTGGATCAAAATTCCAGAGACATTCAGCGCGGCGTTGTTCCTGCGTGATGCAAGCAGTATTTCTTCTATATCTGATTCGCTACAGTTTTTGGTGCGGGCACTTGTATAGACCATCCTGTGCAGTTGGTCGCTATTCTCCGTTGTTCCTTTAGAAGGTTCTTCCGAGTGATATTCTTTTGTTACGGCCAATAGAATCTTGAGCAGTCGAGGGTCTGCGTTTGAGATGCTTTTGATCAGTTCGTTTCGTAATTCTAATTCAGTCATAGCCTTACCTACTCGAAAGCGGAAAAGTTCGTGATGCTTTCAATGAACTACCTAACTAACTTTAGGATAAAATGTTCAAACTGTTTTTTTGTTGCCACAAGTCTATTTAGAGTGACTACCCAATGTGTTTTTTAAAGCAGCAATAAGTTCTTCATGAGTATTTAAAATTGACCCTTTCAGCATTTTCACAAAAGGTCTAATGGTCTTGGAGTCGCCGAGTGTATATAGCGTGGTGTTTTTTCGCTTGGCGCAAAGGTTCAGCACAGGTAGCAGCGCGCCTATGGTTTCAGTTTTCATTTCATCACAGATCAAGAATCAGATGCTCCGACTCACCGATAAATCTTTTGGCATAGCCAACAGTGATGCTGTCAGAGAGGTTGTCCATCTGAAAATACGGGAGCATTTTGGATCACACTTTTCAGCTTTTGTTCCAATGTATTTTCAAAATCGAAATTGGATAGTTCGTCTAGCGACTGTAAGAGTAAAAAAGATGTTTCGCCACTCATGGTTGTTGAGATATATTTGTAATGATGGACAATTTTATTGAGTTTCTCTACTCCAAATTTCTACAGAGCGATGGCGTGTCCATAGATACACGTACGCTTGAAAAAGGAAATTTATTTTTTGCAATCACAGGGCCAAATTTCAATGGCAACCAATATGCCACCAAAGCTTTGGACGCTGGTGCTAGCTTTGTAGTCGTAGATCAAGAAGAATATGTCACCGACGAGCGGATAATATTATCGCAGTACTCGGGGCTGGAAACATTGCAAAAACTCGCTGCTTTTCATCGTAGCAGGTTCAAACAACGAGTGATTTCCATCACTGGTTCTAATGGTAAAACTACGACCAAAGAGCTATTAGCACGGGTTTTGTCTAAAAAATATGCAGTCCATGCCACTCAGGGAAATCTCAACAATCACTTGGGTGTACCGCTGACCTTGCTGCGAGTTCATCCGCAAGTAGAGGTGGTAGTGGTAGAGATGGGAGCAAATCATGTAGGGGAGATTGCACAACTGAGTGAAATAGCCAAGCCAGACTATGGGTTGATCACCAATATAGGAGAGGCGCATACAGAAACTTTCGGTGGAATAGAAGGTGTGTTACGTGGCAAGAGTGAGTTGTTTGATTTTCTTCGAAAAAATGAAGGAGTGCCGTTTATCAATGCACTCGATTTTAGATTAGAAAACATGGCCAAGCGATTTTCAAATGCCATTCTTTTCCCATCCTCTGATTTAAAACTCATCAGTGCCGATCCATTTATCACTTTTGAGTTGGCTGGGAATGAGCGCAAAACGGAGTTGGTTGGAGCTTATAACTTTGGAAATATAGCAGCAGCCGTAGCAGTCGGTCGCGAGTTTGGAGTGTCTGATCAGGACATCTCAGAAGCTGTTTCGAGCTACAAGCCAGAGAATCAACGTTCGCAAATTATCAAGAAAGAAGGCTTTCAAATTATTTTGGATGCATATAATGCAAACCCAACGTCAATGAAGGCGGCCATAGAGAATCTACAAAACATGTCAGGTAAAAAGGCAGTTGTATTGGGAGATATGAAAGAGGTGGAAGATGCTCCTTCCAAGCATCGAGAGATAGGTAGGCAGGTGAGCGAAGCAGGTGTGGATGTTGCCATTTTTATTGGAGAAAATATGAAGTACGCTCATGAGGCATGCGATGGTTCGTTTTGGTATACCAGTAGAGAAGCGCTCGCGTCGGCTAATGGGTTGTCTCTTTCACTAGCCGGGTATACTGTTTTAGTGAAAGCCTCACGTAGTATGGGGTTGGAAAAGGTGGTGGAAATCATGGGTTAAAAACCCTTGGAGTAAGTTCATCGTTGAGAAGCGTCTGAGCGGGTAGAGTGAATAGTGCAGTATTAACTTGCTTAATATGGAAAGAGATTATTGACTTATTTATAATTAACCTACACACCACCTAAAAACCGTTAAAATGTCAAGATTTTTATTGTCACTCTGCCTCTTGGTATCGAGTGTTGTCGCCTTCTCACAAAATGGCGATTTGCCAATCACAGATCACAGTCCCAATCTTCCTGGTTTAGATCATTCGGCTTTTGATATGGTTTTTGATAGCCATGGAATGATGTATGCAGCCAATAGCGCTGGCGTGCTGCGCTACGACGGTATGCATTGGGAGTATGTTCACACCCCCTCAGCCGCTTTTTCCTTGGCAGTTGACACTACAGATAGGGTTTATGTCGGATGCTCTGGAGGGTTTGGTTATTTGCTACTGAATGATGATGGACTTAAGTTTCATTCGCTTATCACCGATTCATTGAAGCATCAATATTTTACTCAAACTAGCATATACGGTGATAGTATTGTCTTTATGAGTCAGTCTCATATTTGGGTATATAATCCGAGTAAACAGTCCTTGAATAGCTACAAATCTCCTGATCGGTATGCGATGCAGGCTGTAGTGATAGCTGATGGAAAGGCATTTGTTTCTACTGAAATTGCCTCTTATGAGTGGAAAGGGAAGCAAATGTCTCAATCAGATAAATGGATTGGGGAGGATTTGCCACCGCAGCAAATATCTGAGTCATCAAAAACAGGGGAATACTTGGTTTTGGATATCACGGGAAAACTTTTTCGTTCTTCGGGTAAAAGCTTGAAATCCCTAGAGCATTTGGGTACAGATATCAACGGAGTGGTGCGAATCAATGAAAATCTGTTTGCAATCAGCACAAGAGATAGAGGATGCAAAATTGTAAGTGCTCGAACTTATCAGGTGGTGGACAATATTGACTATGCTGCAGGACTTCCAGATAATGAAATAAAGGCATTGAGTGTAGATTTAAGCAAAGGTGTATGGGTTTCTCATGAGTTCGGGTTTAGTCGCATCGATCCGTTAGCCCCAGTTCATTGTCTGAGTAATGCTGATGGAATTAAAGGTAATTTGATTCAATCAGTCATGTATCAAGGAAAGCTCGTGGTGGGAACAAGCAACGGTGTTTATCGAGCTGTTTTGGATAGTGTCTACTCTATACAAACCAAAACGCTAAGAACTAATGGCACCACGGCTCCAGAAACAACTGCTGCATCCAAGGCATTGAGTTTTTTGAGAAAGAAACAAGGTTCACAATCTACTGGCTCGTCGAGTTTGGTTACCAAAAAGGAGAAAAAATTTGAGTATGCCCGATGGGTTTACAAACGAATAGATGGGGTAAACTTTAAGTGCAATGATTTGCTTGTTTTCGGTGAAGTCCTTCTCATTGGTACAAATGGAGGGCTTTTTGAATATGATGGAATGGCCTTGACCAAAATAGACGGCAGCCCTGTTCGTCAGATTGAGTCAGTCACTAATGGTCGAGAGTTTCTCACCATCGATGGGTTTGTGGCAAAGCGATTTCTGAGAGAATCTGGTGATTATACAGAACTGGCGTTTAATTATGAAGATGCCCTTATCCTATCGGCGTATGCCGATGAGCGTAGTTTGGTTTGGCTCGTAAATCCAGGTAAAGTAGTGGCGGTGGGTTTTACATACCTTGGAGCAAGTGTGCTTCATGAGCTGGATTTACCCAACGAACATCTGGAAAGACCAAGCATCATTACCATCAATCGTGAGTTGATTTTTGTTTCCAACAGAGGCTGTTTTAAATACAACTATGAAAAGCGTACGCTGGCGAGTGATTCGGTGTTGGCTGGGAAAATTGGAATCATAAAGAGACATTTCAATGACAATCAAGGAAATGTATGGCTCTACAATGGCAAAGTTTGGAAGTGCATGACAAATGACGGGGAATTGCAGATTTTTCCTTATTTGAGCCTTTATCCAGATATCAAACAGATTTATAGAGAAAAAGGGAAAGGAGATATTTATTTCGTTACAGACGCCAACCAACTATACAATTACAATCCTTCAAGTGATAATAATGAGGTGTATCAAAGCAGTGTTTTTTATAAGCACCTCTTTGCACAGTCCGTTTATAGCTCGTTCAAGAAAAAAGTAAAATTGAGCTACGATGAGAACTATCTCAAAGCGGAATTGGCACAACCAGACTACTTAGGATTGCTTAAGGTAGAATATCAATACAAGTTGGACGGTATGGATGAGAGTTGGTCAGAGTGGTCTCCCGACAATAAGATAGACTTGAATTTCCTCCCCGAAGGAGAATATGTGTTACAGGTTCGTTCTCGAGATGTTTTTGGTCGTGAGCAAAACATGGAGCCAATTATATTGGTTGTCAATCCGCCTTATTGGCGTACTACATGGTTTTATTTACTCGAGGTGCTATTCTTTGCTTCGCTTGTTTTTATTTCCACCAAACTCAATCAGAGCAAAGTTCAAAACAGATTTCTTACTGAAGGGTTGACCATTCTGACGATTGTTATGATTATCGAGACCCTACAATCGGTAGCGGGTTCTTATTTCTCGTTTGCACAGCTCACCGATCATCGATTTTGCAATTAACCTCTGCATCGCTTTGATTATTTTTCCTATGGAAACTTTCTTGAAACACGTAATCAAGAGTGGAGGAAAAGTGCCAATAAAAATCAAACAATCAGGTGGAAAGAATGCTTAGTTGTATGGTTAGAAATTTGAATTGAAACGAAATGAAAAACGTATTGGCGTTTATAACAGCGCTAGATCAAAATAACAACAAGGAGTGGATGGATGCCAACAAACCGTGGTATCTGGAGGCTAAGCAAGGGTTTATTGAGCTCACATCAAAACTCATAAATGCCACTAGTACGTTTGATCCGGCTGTTGCTGATTTGGAACCTAAAAAGTGCATTTTTCGGATCAATAGGGATATACGATTCAGTAACGATAAGCGGCCATACAAAAATAACTTCGGCATGGCGATGGGAGAGGGCGGTCGAAATGCCGGCAATCCCATCTACTATCTGCATATAGAGCCGGGAAATTCATTTGTGGCTGGCGGCTTGTACATGCCTGTGGCCGAAACACTCAAAAAGATTAGACAGGAAGTAGATTACAATGCGGCTGATATAAAGAAAATAGTGGAGAATCCTGCGTTTGCACAAACCTTTGGAGCGTTGCAAGGAGAGAAATTGAAAACAGCTCCTAAAGGCTACCCAAAGGATCATCCTAACATTGAGTTTTTGAAACTAAAAAGTTATGTCGTTTCTCATCCACTCTCGGATGCAGAAGTGGCTGAAAAAGGTCTTGAGGAAACGGTTGCTTCGCTTTTTCAGTTGATCAAACCGCTCAATGACTACTTGGCTGTTGCTATCAGTTAAAAAATATTTTTAAATATTTTTCGGTCAGTGTTTGGGAATCTAAAAAACAATACTAGTTTTGCAAACCGATTTACAAGGGCGCTTAGCTCAGTTGGTTCAGAGCATCTCGTTTACACCGAGAGGGTCGGGGGTTCGAATCCCTCAGCGCCCACACAAACGGCTAATTCATTAAAGAGTTAGCCGTTTTTTTGTGCCTCTTTCTCGATAGAAAATTAATTAAAGACAAATCCTCTGGTATCTGCACCTTCGTAGAAATCCACTTCTTTGCCTACTAAGAAAAGCATTTCACGTTTTTGAATGTAAACAGTCACACCGTCTACTTCATATTCTAAATCGTTTTCTTGTTTTTGATCAAAGCCAAGTATGAAAGTCACTCCGCATCCACCACCTTTCACACCTACACGCAGGCCATAGCCCTGAGGGATGTTTTTATTAGCCAAAGTATTTTTGATCTCAGCTAAAGCTTTTTGCGTTATTGATACTGGTTGCATATTGCCTCGGAAGAAAATGGTTAATTTTGAGATTGGTACGTTGATTTTTTGAGTCAGACCGACCGCACAAAGATGTGTAAAAAATCAGTGCCTAGATTTACATTCAATTCAAAACAACACTTATATGGAGATGGTTTATGACCTTCTGAAAATTACTATTCCAGCCTTGATCGTATTGTATGCGGTTCATTTAATTGTACGCTCTTTTATGCAGAAACAGTTGGAAGAATATCAAATGTCTATTCGCCAAAAAAACCAAGAGGTCATCACGCCCATCAGGTTGCAGGCTTATGAGCGGGTTTGTCTTCTTTTGGAACGCATTTCGCCCAACAACATTATCCCAAGGTTGAACGAAAAAGGAATGAGCGCCAAACAATTGCAAAGCGGATTAATCACTGAAATTAGAGAAGAATACAACCATAACCTCTCTCAACAAGTATATGTATCGGATGACGCTTGGTCGTACGTTTCTGGAGCTGTGGAGCAGCTGATCTCATTGATCAACGAATCGGGAAATGAAATGACTGCAGAAGCTACGAGCATTGATTTGGCAAGAGCTATATTAGAAAAATCTGTCGGAAATGAACAAGATCCGATCAAGTCAGCGTTGAAGTTTGTAAAACATGAGGTGAAAGAAATCTTTTAATATATGGTAAATAAAAAGATAGACGTAATACTGTCTAAAGCAAAAAAAACAGCCGAGAGTAACGATCGGGTAAAAAATCTTCTGGAGTTGGCTAAAGCCAAAATTGCGGAGATCAATGCTACAGTAGAGTCCAAAGTGACTTTTGCACAGGAGCTGCACATGATTGTACGAATGCTCAAAGCCCATGTCTCTGGAGAGTATCGTGCGTTTTCAGTGCGTTCTATCTTGATGCTGGTATTCTCTCTGGTTTACTTTATCACACCATTTGATTTGATTCCTGACTTTATTCCAGCACTTGGATTTACGGATGATATATCTATTGTTCTATTCGTTCTGAAGAGTATCAAAGACGATATTGATGACTTCAAAGACTGGGAAGAAAACAGTTAATAAATGAGGGCAGTAGTGCAGCGAGTGATAGAAGCCTCAGTAACAATCGAGGGGCAAGTCACTTCTCGTATTGGAAAAGGACTCCTCATTTTGCTAGGAGTGGAAGATGCTGATGGCTTAGAAGATATTCAGTGGCTCGCTAAGAAGATTGTGAACATGCGCATTTTTGAAGATGATGCTGGTGTCATGAATAGAAGTGTGCTGGATGTAGGCGGAGAGCTATTGATTGTAAGTCAGTTCACGCTTTTTTCCAGTACCAAAAAAGGTAATCGACCTTCGTATATCCGAGCCGCAAAACCTGAGATTTCCATCCCTCTCTATGAAAAGTTTGTAGAGGAGGTCAAAACTTTCGAGTTGGTTACAAAGACAGGCACCTTTGGTGCCGATATGAAAGTTGGCCTGATAAACGATGGGCCAGTGACCATCCTAGTAGATACCCACAACAAGGAATAATACAAACTATAATGGTTATGGCTCATTTGGTCAAAAAAGAGCCTCGTTTGTACTAACTTTGCCGACTTTTAATTATTCATATGGATCATATTAGAAATTTCTGCATTATCGCTCATATTGACCATGGCAAGAGTACCCTTGCCGATAGGCTGTTGGAGTTTACTCAGACAGTGACTGGCCGAGACATGCAAGCGCAGTTGCTTGATAATATGGATTTGGAACGCGAGAGGGGGATTACGATTAAAAGTCATGCGATCCAAATGAGTTATGTCAAGGATGGGCAGACTTATGTATTAAATCTTATTGACACTCCCGGACACGTCGATTTTTCCTATGAAGTGTCGAGATCAATTGCGGCATGTGAAGGTGCGCTTTTGATTGTAGATGCTTCTCAAGGGATTGAAGCTCAGACTATTTCCAATTTGTATTTGGCTCTAGAGCACGATTTGACAGTCATTCCTGTCCTAAACAAAATTGACCTTCCTGGTGCTATGCCAGAGGAGGTGTCTGATCAGATCATTGAGCTGATTGGTTGTGAGATGAGTGATATCCTTCATGCTAGCGCGAAAGAAGGAATAGGTATTATAGATATTTTGGATGCCATCGTGGCAAAAGTGCCAGCACCGAAAGGTGATCCAAATGAGCCTTTACAGGCCATGATTTTTGATTCGGTCTTCAATTCATTTAGAGGTATTGAAGTTTATTTCCGAATTTTCAATGGAACCCTTAGAAAAGGCGAGAAAGTAAAATTTGTCAATACGGGTAAAACTTATGATGCTGATGAAATTGGCGTTTTAAAGTTGGAGCATAGCCCACAAAAAGAGCTTTCAGCGGGTAACGTAGGTTATATTATTTCTGGGATAAAAGTAGCCAAAGAAGTAAAAGTTGGAGACACCATTACCCATGTAAATAAACCTACTACAAGAATTGTGAAAGGTTTTGAGGATGTAAAGCCAATGGTTTTTGCAGGTATCTACCCAGTAGAGACCAGTGAGTTTGAGGAGTTGAGAGCGTCTATGGAAAAGCTACAGCTCAATGATGCATCACTCGTTTGGGAACCAGAGACTTCCATGGCTTTGGGTTTTGGCTTTAGATGCGGCTTTTTAGGAATGCTCCACATGGAGATCATTCAAGAGCGTTTGGAGCGAGAGTTTGATATGACTGTAATCACCACTGTGCCGTCGGTACAGTTTCATGCAGTGAAAGATGATGGATCCATTCTGAAAGTAAGTGCACCCTCAGAATTGCCAGAATCAAATTATATCAATCATGTAGAGGAGCCATATATTCGGGCACAAATTATCACTAAATCGGATTACATCGGGGCAGTCATTGCGCTTTGCATAGACAAGCGTGGGGAACTGAAAAATCAGGTTTACTTATCCAGCAGCAGAGTGGAACTTACTTTTGAGTTGCCATTGGCTGAGATAGTTTTTGACTTTTTTGATAAACTCAAAACCATATCCAGAGGCTATGCCTCTTTGGATTATGAATTGATCGGCTACCGACAATCACACATGGTTAAATTAGATATCATGTTGAATGGAGAGAAAGTGGATGCACTTTCGGCCATTGTGCATAGAGACAAGGCCTATGAGTGGGGTAAGCGTCTGTGTGAAAAACTGAGAGAGTTGATACCGCGTCAAATGTTTGAAATTGCGGTTCAGGCATCTATCGGAACCAAAATTATCGCCAGAGAATCTGTGAAGGCCATGCGTAAAAACGTATTGGCGAAGTGTTATGGAGGTGATATTTCGCGAAAGCGTAAACTTCTCGAAAAGCAGAAAAAAGGTAAGAAAAGAATGCGTCAGGTAGGAAACGTGGAGATTCCTCAGGAGGCTTTCATGGCTGTACTTAAGCTAGATTAATCATATTTCAATTACAAAATACATCAAATGCCTACGATACTAGACGGAAAAAAGGTCTCAGCCGATATTCGTGCTGAAATTTCGGATCAAGTAAAAGGATATAAGCAAAAAGGTCTGCGTGCGCCTAACTTGGCTATCATCATAGTTGGTGATGATGGCGCTAGTCATACGTATGTGGGCGCTAAAATAAAGGCTTGTCAGGCTGTAGGCTTTGATTATACGCTGATGCAATTTGCCAAGACCATTTCTGAAGAGAAGTTGATCAAGCATGTAGATCAGCTCAATGAAGATGAGGATATTGATGGTTTTATTGTTCAGTTGCCGCTTCCAGAGCATATTTCTGTAGAAAAGGTGACTGAGCGCATCAAACCAGAAAAAGATGTAGATGGTTTCACCAACCAAAATTTTGGAAGTATCGTATCAAAAAATCCATTGATTCTTCCAGCTACTCCTTTTGGGGTGATGGAAATTTTGAGAAGATATGATATTCCACTCGAAGGCAAGCACTGCGTGGTGGTGGGTTCTAGTAGGTTGGTAGGAGCTCCATTGAGCATGATGCTGTTGGAAGAAGGACATGCTACCGTCACCGTTTGCAACAAATACACGACAGATCTTGCTAAGCACACACGCGAGGCAGACATTTTGATCGTAGCAGTGGGCAAGCCAAATCTCATTACCAAAGATATGGTAAAAGCTGGGGTGATTATTGTAGATGTAGGAACCACTCGTGTGGATGATCCTAAATCAAAATCAGGTTTTAAACTTTGCGGTGATGTGGAGTATGATACCGTGTCTGAAATCAGCTCATATATTACGCCAGTTCCTGGTGGCGTTGGGCCGATGACCATCGCTTCTTTACTTCTCAATACCATACGCGCTTACGAGCAGCAACATCCAGATGCCTGAAAAAATGGAAAATAGCGCCCTTCCGTTGATGGAAGCATTCTATACTATTCAGGGAGAGGGCTATCATACGGGCTCAGCAGCGTATTTCATTCGTTTGGCTGGATGTGATGTGGGGTGTGTTTGGTGTGATGTCAAAGACTCTTGGGAGGCCGACAAATATCCTGTAATTTCTGTAAGCGAGATGACAGGTCAAGCTAAAAAAACTCCTGCTGAGATAGCCGTAATTACAGGAGGCGAGCCATTGATGTACGATTTGTCCAAGCTTACCGTTGAATTGAAAGCCAAAGGGCTGAAGCGTCACATTGAGACAGCTGGCGTATATCCAATCACTGGAGAATGGGATTGGGTTTGCTTTTCACCAAAGAAATTTAAGGCACCTCTGGATGAATACTATGAGGCTTCTCACGAATTGAAAATTGTGATATATAATAAAGCCGACTTTGCTTGGGCAGAATCACATGCCGCTAAAACAAAAGCGGGAATGGTGTTATTGTTGCAGCCGGAGTGGAGTAAACGCGAACAACTCATGCCGCTCATCGTAGATTACGTGAAGCACAATCCGAAATGGAAAATCTCTCTACAAACGCACAAATACCTCAATATTCCTTGATAGGAAAATTTATTGCCTTCTCTTTTTTGGCTGTATGCCTTTGCGGCTCACTTGCAGCGCAAAAGCTTTCAACGGAAAGTAAGAAAGGAATAAAGCGCTACAATCAGGCCGAGGAGGACTTAAAGCATTCGGGATTTTGCTTCCGCAAAAGAGAATCTACAGAAAGCCATTCAAGCAGATATCAACTTCGCTGAGCCTTATTTGAGGCTGGCCTCCATCCATAGTTTATTTCAGCAAAAAGATTCTGCCCGCATTTATTACGAAGGATATGTGAGATCATGCGTCTCCAGAGCGAATCTCTTGGAGTATTTATAAAAGGCTGGCTCAGCTGCATTATGAAGCAGGTGCTTACCGTGAAGCTGAAAGAGCCATTGAAAAGCTTTTTCAGGTTAGGTCAGATCAAAGAAGTGATAGAGAAGCTGATCGTTTAAACGCGAATATTGCTTTTTCACTTCAGGCAGTAGCTAACCCAGTCGATATTGAAGTGGAAGAGCTGCCAAAGGAAATCAATCGATATGGGTTGCAGTATTTTCCAGTATTAACGATTGACGAGCGTACCATTATTTATACGAAACGAGATTCGAATAGTCAAGGAGCGGACGAGGATATTGTTTTTAGTGTAAAGTCAGATTCGGGTTGGACTATGGCTCAGTCTCTTTCAGACAAGATCAATTCGGATCAAAATGAAGGAGCAAGTACTGTATCTGCGGATGGTAGAACACTCATTTTTACGAGTTGCGATGATGGTCGAACTTACGGAAGTTGTGATCTTTTTATAAGTCAAAAGGTCGGAAATGAGTGGTCAGAGCCTGTCAATTTGGGAGCGGTAGTCAATTCTAGTTCTTGGGATTCTCAGCCGTCACTCAGTGCAGATGGGCGCACGCTCTATTTTTCCTCCAATAGACCCGGGGGCTATGGGAAAAGGGATATTTGGGTGTCACGGTATGATAAGGATAAATGGTCTGTTCCTGTAAATCTTGGGGAGTCAATTAATGGATCAGATGATGAAATTACTCCTACTATCCATGCCAATGGGCAGCTGCTGTTCTTTAGCTCTAAGTCACATCTTGGATTAGGGGGCTATGATTTGTTTTATTCTACTAAACAAAATAAAATTTGGGAACCTGCAGTGAATCTTTCTTACCCCATCAACACTCACAATGATGAAATTTCTATATATGTAACGCCTAATGGCCGATTTGCTCTTTATGCAAAGGAAACCCAAGAATCTGGAAGAGTGATTAAGAGTGAGATTGTTAAAACGAAATTGCTGTCTGGTTTTCTTGATGTGAAGCCTACATCATATATCACAGGGCGTGTTTTTGATGAGGAGTCAGGCGTTTCATTGCATGCCAATTTGAAACTTATGAATCTGCAAGATAGTGCTGAAGTGTACATTACCTCTTCTGATCCTAGTTCTGGTGTGTATTTTTTATCCATAACGGCAAATACAAGATATGGAGTGTTTATAGATATGAAAAATTATCTGTTTGATAACCTGTCCATCGAATCAAAAGACAACTCTATTCTCAATCCAGATACTATAGATATTGCTTTAAAGCCCATTAAAGTTGGTAACTCTATTGTGTTGGAGAATTTATACTTTGATTTCGATAGTTATCATTTGACAGAAAATTCTCAGCAGGAACTGAAAGAATTAAGTGCTTATTTGAAAGAGAATCCCGAATTGAGTTTTGTTATAGAAGGTCACACCGATGCTTCTGGTGCCAATGATTACAATCATAGCCTTTCGCTCAAACGAGCACAGCAAGTTGTTGATTATTTGTCTGCTCATGGGATAGCTAAAACTCGTATGCGAGCAGTTGGATATGGCTCTACAAAACCGGTCTCAAATGAGACTTCATTATCGCGCTCTGCGGTTGATCGGCGCATCGTTTTTCGCATAGTAGAGTAGTCTGATACAAAAAGGTTGCAATTTTTCGCTTTTTTTTAGTTAAGCTATAATAGAATAAAATTCTGTTAAATCTGATTTTACGATTATTTATTTGGTTGTAGTTATAATTGTTATGCATGCATAACTTTATCTGCTTTTTTTGTCTGCTTTTTCAATCTTTTGTTTGATTTGTTAACAACCTCATAACGTTGTGGGGTTTTGTTGATTTCGAATTAAATGCTTTAGATTTAGTAATTGAAATAAATGTACAATTTAAACAGTATGATATGAAGAGGATTCTACTACTCAGTTTCATGTCTCTGACTGTGGCTTTTGCAGCTATGGCTCAGAGAACTGTATCTGGTAAAATTACTTCTGCTGAGGACGGCAGTGGTATACCAGGTGTAAACGTTGTTTTAAAAGGAACAACTACAGGTACTACATCAGATCTTGATGGTAATTACCGATTAAGCGTGCCCGAGGGCGGAGGTGTTTTGGTTTACTCCTTTGTGGGACTAGAGGCAAAAGAGGTTCAGATTGGAGCCCGATCTGTAATCGACGTGCCTATGACCGCCGATGTTGAGCAGCTCAATGAGGTGGTGGTGACAGCATTGGGCGTTTCCAGAGAAAAAAGATCATTGGGATACTCAATTACTCAAGTCGATAGTAAAGATTTGAACAATGGGCCTTCTAGTAATTTTACCACGGCCATGGCCGGAAAACTTGCAGGTGTTCAGGTTACTGGAGGCACAGGACAACCAGGAAGTTCCACGAACGTAGTTCTACGTGGGTATTCAAATGTTGGTAGAACTACTCAGCCCCTGTATGTAATTGATGGGGTGCCAGTAACTAATACCAATCAAAATTTTAGCACAAACGGTGCAGATGTAAATCGCACTGTTGATTTTGGAAATGGTATAAATGATTTAAATGCTGGAGATATTGAATCAATGTCAGTGCTGCGAGGTTCAGCAGCTACTGCCTTATACGGTTCAGCAGGAGCCAATGGAGTCGTTATGATTACCACCAAAAAGGGATCAAAGGCTCTAAATGGGAAACCAAAAATCACTCTTAGTTCTTCTACTATATTCTCATCAGTTTTAAAGGTGCCAAGCTACCAAAAATCATTTGGTCAAGGTTGGGATGGACATTATGCTAGTGAAGAAAATGGAAGTTGGGGTCCTCGATTTACAAATGATTCACGATTGTGGGGTAATGAAGTAAACGGTAGTCAGTTGTACAAAAATTTTTCTTTTTTAGAAGATCAGGTGGAGGATTTTTACGAAGTTGGAACAATGTTTGATAATTCCATTTCCATTTCAAGCGGTACTGAGGAAGGAACTTATTACGTTTCTTTTAATAACGTGACAAGTGACGGAATTGTGCCTAGGGACAAAGATGGTTTTGATAAGAATAGTTTCAAATTTGGAGCCACCAAAAAGACGGGATTTCTGGATGTAAGCACTAGTTTTAACTACATTAACAAAGAGACTCGAGCGATACCTACAGGTCAGGGACAGGGAGGATCCTCCAATTTATTCGATGATATTCTTGGGCATCCAACAGATATAAGTCTTGCTGATATGGATAACTATAAAGACCCAAATTCATTTCAAAATCCTAACAATTACTTTTCTCCATATCTGTGGAATCCATATTTTAACATCGATAATACTTCAAATGTGGCCAAGGTGGATCGAATGATTGCAAGTATTACATTAAATGCGGATATCTATAAGCCTTATAATATTCTGGGTACTTTAAGGTTCGGAGGAGATGTTCAAAATACTTTTGGACATAATTATGACGCCAAGTATACGCTTAAAGATAATAGCGTAAACAAAGGAAGTCAAAACGATATAGATGGATACTACCGTGAATTCCAACGGAATGTAAGCTTATATAATCTTGATGCATTTTTGTCAGGGGGGATTAACATTTCCAAAGTTAATCTAAATCTGACTACAGGAACGAATATGCAACATGATAGGCAGGTTCAAAGTGAAGATGAAGTGAAAGGGTTAGTGCTGGAGCAGTCTTTTCCTAATTTAGCGAATACTGCTTCTATACCAACTGTTTCATCTGGATACCCGGAACGTCTTTTTAGAAGACAGTCTATATATTCAGTTTTGGAGGCTAGTTACGACAATATTTTTTATGTATCAGGATCGTTCAGAAATACATGGTCTTCAACTCTACCAAAAGGAAATAACTCTTTTTTCTATCCGTCTGTTAGCGCTAGTTTAGTTTTATCTAGTGCAATTGGAGCATTAAATGATGTAAAGTGGATTGATTTTTTAAAGTTGCGAGCTGGATATGGGCAAAGTGGTAATGATGCCGATCCTTATGTCGTAAGTCCAGCTTATGTACAAGGTGGTGTTACTGCTGGGATTCCGTTTAGTGACTTAACATTTCCATTGGCAGGAGTAACTGGGTATGAGTATAGTAACACCCTGGGTAATCCTAATTTGAAGCCAGAAATTTCTACTGACCTTGAGGTAGGTATGGATGTTGTCTTATTCTCGAACAGATTCAGTCTAGATGTTACATATTATGACAGAACTACTGATGGAATGATTCTGGCAAGAACGCTTTCGGCTTCTTCTGGCTTTAACTCCATCTGGGATAACGTAGGAAAAATGACGAATAATGGTGTTGAAGTGTCCGTGAATTTAACTCCAATTCAAGACTTGGGAGGGTTTTCATGGAATCTTGGTTACAAGTTTGATAAAAACAATAATAAAGTAGTAGATCTGACAGAAGGATTAGATGAGGTGACAATTACTGGTTTTACTTCTCCAAGCATAGTTGCAATAAAAGGGAAAACAGTTTCTCATGTCAAAGCATTTGGCACTCAAATGACAGATGATGGACGTGTAATTGTAGATTCTCAGACCGGAAGACCATTAGCAACGGCACAAGGTATAGACTTAGGAAGTACTCTGTTTGATTACACCATGGGTGTTTCGAATACTTTTACGTATAAAAATTTGACCCTGTTTTTCCTGTTTGATTATAGAAAAGGGGGTAAGTTTATTTCTTATAGTAAGCAGTCCACTACGTGGACTGGTAAGGATCCTATCACAACTTATAATGATAGATTGCCTTTTGTCGTGCCAAATTCTGTATATAAAAATGAAGAGGGAAGCTATATAGAGAACACTATTCCGATTTCAACTACCGATTTGAATAACTACTATACAGGTGATTGGAACGATAAAAGTATAGTTTTGGATAAAACTTTTATCAAGTTACGTGAGGTAAATATTACCTACAACCTACCAAAATCTTTTTTCAAGAATATATTCGTGGAATCAGCATCACTGTCGCTTGTTGGAAGCAACTTATGGTTATGGACTCCCGCATCTAATAATGTGGTCGATCCTGAAATCTCAACTGGATCTAATGGATCATCGACTGAATTCGGTGAAATTCGTGGTTATCCATCGGTTAGAAACTATGGTTTCAAAATTAATGTGACACTTTAATTTTCCTAGATATGAAAAATAGAAATATATATTTAAAAAAAGCTGCTAGGGTATTATCTGCCTTACTGCTTGCAATAGGTGTGCTGTTTACAGGCTGTGATAGCTATTTGGATGTAAATGATAATCCAGATGCCATATTGGAGAATCCAGGTGTCTTTTTGATTCCCTCTATTGAAATCTCGGTGGCAAGTGCAATAGGAGGGACTATGGCATTGCATGGATCGCTTTGGGCACAATACTACAATCAAAATAATACCGCAAACCAGTATAGAACTATTATTGACATGGATTTGCGTGCTGATGATGGTGATAACATATGGATTGAATTGTATTCTTCTGCTTTAAGTGATATTCAAAAATTAAAAGAGTACAGTTTAGCCGTTGAAACTTACGATCCTCGGCTAAATCTCATTGCTAATGTGCTTGAGAGCTATACTTTTCAAATAATATTTGATGCCTATGGACAAGCACCTTATACAGAAGCTTTTCAGGGTGAGTTTGGAGGTAATTACAACCCGAAATTTGATGATGGACAGGATGTATATCCCTTGCTCGTTTCTTCTATTGATTCAGCACTCGTACTATATGAGAGGTTCAATCCAGAGGGTACTAGTGCTCTGTCTGAGTTGGGAGAAGCGTCCAATGATAAAGATTTTCTTTTTGCAGGTGATATGAATCGCTGGGTTTCTTTTGCTAATTCAGTGAAGTTGAAGATTGCAATGAGAAACTTAGAGTTTGATCAAACTTGGGCCATGTCGGTCATTAATCCAATGGAGATCGAGCCTAATTATTTGAGCCAAGACGCCTTATTAGATATTTTTGATAGTCAGGTGAATAAAGAAAATCCTTTATATGCTCAAGATCAAAACTTGAACACTACAATTAATTTGGTGGCTAATAGGACCCTCTCTGAATTTTGGACTCTCAATGGAGATCCCCGTGAGGGGCTTACTTATAAAGCCAATTCCGGAGGCAATCTATTGCTCGATCATGGGGATCATAAAGCAACTACTGCTACAAATCCTACGAATTCTAATAGAGTGCCAATACTTGACGCAACACGACCTGTATATTTTATGACAACTTCTGAGGTAGATTTTTTCAGGGCTGAGTTAGTAGTGAAAGGACTGATTACAGGAGATGCTCAAGAACTCTATAACTCTGCAGTGGCTAGTGCTTTTGCAAGAGTTGGTTCGTCAGAAGCAACGGCGATATCTTCATTCCTGGGGTCAGGAATGCCTTATGAGTTTTCAAATTCGGAGGCCGATCAGCTGAGGGATATTGGTGTCCAGAAATGGACTGCTATGGCCAATGTGAATCCGTTTGAAGGCTTCCTCGAAGTGCATCGTCTTGATTATCCGATAATAAAGACTACAACTTCATATGATGAAAATCCTGCGCTCGGTAATGCGGGGGCTGCACTCTATCTACCTAAGAATACAGTTTTGGGTACGGATTACATTAGACGATACTTACTACCTGAGTCTGAGTCAGTATCCAATGCAAACTTCCCACCAGTTCAGACTGAAGCAGACGATAAACTTTGGTGGGATGTTAACTAATAAATATTAACAATATGAAAAGATATATTAATAATAAAATCAACATTAGTGCTATAGTAGCGGCACTTTGTTTTGTAGCGTTTTCATGCGCTGAAGACGGGGATTCTGTAGGGATTTCTACGGTGACTTATTTTCCTTCATTCGACTTAATTGACGGAGATGTTGTCGTAATTACTACAGGTACTGAATTTACTCCAAATGCGGTCGTGAAGGAAGGTGAAAATGAGTTGACACCCACAATTAATAATCCAGTCGACAGTAATGTTCCTGGTATATATGAAGTAGTTTACTCAGCCGAAAATTCCGATGGTTATACAGGTACAACGAGTCAGCAAGTTATAGTATATGACCCAGCGATCGTTCCAACTGACGTTACTGGAAATATTCAGGATACTGGAAGGCCTGAGAGAAAAGGGGTTATTACCCTAGTACCGGGGACTACCAACATTTTTTATGGTAGCGATATGGGTTTTGGAGGGGTATTTCCACTCTATTTCCAAATGGATGGGGATGAGATGACAGTGATACCACAATCTTTTATTTTTGGGGTAACTGAGGTTATTGCATCATACGACCCAGTAACAAAGCAATTTTCTACAGAAATGTTGCCTCAAGGGTTTACTTATAACTTTCAATACGAATAAATGAATAGCGATATGAAAAATAGTATAATAACAATGGTTTCACTAATATTCATTTTTGTTGCTTGCGATACTAATGAAATTGATCCAGGTGCTGCGGCAAATAATAATTTGAGCGGTGAATGGTTTGTGCATTATGATCATAACCAATTTGGAGCTGATCCGTTTGGGGCTGGCTATACACGTATATTGACATCTACGACAGCTTCACAATCTGCAACTAATCTTATTGTAACAGATGAGGGCAACTTTTGGGATTACCGTGTGAAGACTGAAATGGATATTTCTTCCAAAAGTTTCGGCAGTTCGGATACACTTATTAGTTTCGTTGATGATTATGATATTAAGGTCATTATTCGGAATGGAGTTATTCTTGAAGATGCTGTTACAACAGCAGCTGGTGTTTTGACAGACAGCATCTATTTTGAAGTGTGGTTTGAAGATTTAGAAGGGGCTACAGGAATTCCTAGTGATACGCTCGTTGTTTCTGGATATAGAAGAACAGGTTTTGATGAGGATGAACACTAGTTTAGCCAGAGGTTAAATAGGTCGATAGAAAGGTTACTCATTTTTGGGTAACCTTTTTAGTTGGAGTCTGTTGAGAAAATATGATGTATTCAGTTTGGTTTTAGAGGTATATTTTCAAGAACTTACTTTAGGTTCCACACCTCTATTGGTGCTGGAATACGTGCGGTTCTGTGAATATGTCTCAGTGATTGATAAGTCGCTCAATATATAAGATATAAAAATGCTAGTTTCATAATAAAGAAATAGATTTAGCTATGCTGGTTTGGAATTTTAGAAAGCATAAGTATATCATATATTAAAGGAATCTCAGGGTAAAAACAGAACCAACATTCAATGTTGATTTAACGGAGATGCTACCCTTGTTTTTACGAATGATTTGCTTGGAGAGACTTAGACCAATTCCCGATCATAGGTTTTCCATTTGCTGAACCTGGACCATGGATGATTAAATTTTTACCTGATAGTGCAGTGCCAATGTCTTCACTTGATGTTCCAAATCTGCTATAGTTGATGGTATCTACGTTGTAACCAGCTATTTCTAAAGCTCTAACATACATTGAGTCATATTGGAAATAGCTAGCCTGGGTAATTGTTGCCTCACTTTTCCCGAATACGTAAAGTATATCGGCTGTTTGTGCCGAGGCTGCCAGCTGCAATGCAGCCACAAATGAAAATTTGTAAATTCATAATTACTGTCGTCCGACTAATTTCCAATTTGCCTAAAATAGTTCTTATTTAGGCCATAATGAGGTTAAATTTTCAATTCTCAAAAACACCCCCTAGCCAGACCAGTCAATTTCAATTTGTACTTTCCCAATTTCAGATTTAAACCAGCTTTGGCAGTAGGCTGTGGTGTTGATTAAAAATGCGTGCAAGTTCACGTAAGAGCACAGGTTTTTAGCTGCTACCATGACCATGGTTGAGAAGTCCTCTGCTTCTTTGATTCTTCTATGGAGTATGGTGAATAATAAATTGAGTATTAGTGCCACCCAAATTTGTGATTTGATACCGTTCTCACTGTCCGATAAAAAATATTTCAGTTCAAAGTTCTGCTTAATCTGCTTGAAAAGCACTTCTATTACCCATCTGTTCTTATAAAGCAATGCGATAGTCATAGAAGTGTGACCTATCAGGTTAGTAAGAAACTGAAGGATTTCACCTGAAATAGGATCACGATAGCTTATCAGTCTTAGTTGGACTGTCCGAGTAAGTTTTTCATGTTTGTATTTGAGGATTATCGTTTGATCTTTCAATACATCTGGAAAGGGGGCTGTGTTGTTTTCCTCGACTACCTCATATTTAGCATTATCCTTAAGACGAGTGACAAAGAAGCGATTGTTTTTTGTCCAGATGTCAAAGTATCGGTATCTGTTGAACCCTTTGTCAAAGACAACAATTCCTCCTTCAGGTAGGCTTAGTACTTTTAAAAAGGTGTTCTCGTTGGTAGAGGCGGCCTTCATGCAAATGAAATTGGGTACTCCTTCAGATAGGTTCATTTTTGTGAAAATCTTGATCCCACCTTTATTCTTACCATCTATTCGATTACGGCCGGTACCCTTGAGTATTTCTTTGAATAGGGTTATTGTAGTGGAGTCAAACACCTCAATTTGAGCCAGATCAACTTCATCGCCGATTGGCCCCCAATTTGTCTTTAGTGCTACTTGATAGTGAAGGTAAAGACCCATGTAGAGAGAGGCGAAAAAATCGCTACTCCTTTCTCTATTAGCATCAGAAAGCGTACTACGGTGAGGTAATTGCTTCAATCCTACATAAATAAGCTTTTTAGCTATCAGGGTAATGTTTTTACAAACCTCCCTTAAACTACCATTGCGAGTTAATACAGCATAAAACAAACAGATAAAGTGGTCTTTGCTCTTCATTTGTTTGTAATACTTGTCCGCCTGATTATCGTCAACTGCTTTCTTGAAAATATCTTCTGGAATTAAGGATAGCAGCTGAGCTATAATTGGCTGACCTGAAAGAAACTTTGCGTTAACTTTGTCCATGGTAAGTTTTGTTTTTAGTCGAACTCAACATTACCTATAAGATGGGAGGGCTGCAAGGCCGCCCATTTTTATTTTGTACTTTTCTAAGACTTCAATAAATCACACTCATTTTACTCGGACGACAGTAATTCATAATAATAAGTTTAAAAGTGATGTGATGATTTGACAATATGCAAACCGTAAAAGGAGTTAGTTTTAAATAATTTCTAATTTAAAAGCCTGTTTACAACTTAAATACTAACGGATAGACTGATCTTTGAATTTGGAAATCTAGAAAGTGTTTGAAAATTGAGAGGAAATGGAAAATTCAGACTATGAAATATCAATGCGGTAATTCATTGAAAATTAAGATCATATGGTTGTAATGCTTGGACGAACAAAAAAAAGGGAAACCGTTTCTGATTTCCCTTTTGAACTAAACTCACTGCACTCTTATTTTTCTTTCTTACCCATGATTTTCTTCAATCCTAGTCCAGCGCCAGCTGCGAGTAGTAGGCTGAGTCCACCATCTATTGGAGTTGCTGGAGGTGCTCCTGATCCAGCTACAGCTGGAACGACAATTAACGCGAGCATTAGAACTGATAAGAATAGATTTATATTTTTCATGTTTTTAAATTTTAAGATTTCAACTAATTAACGGATGATGAATTTGATTGCTGATGATCCATCAGAGATAATGTAAACTCCACTCTTAAGGTTAGAAGCATTGAATGTATGCTCTCTTTTTGTGTTGAAAGTTGCCATTTTGCTCCCCATCAAGTTGTAGATGTTGTAAGACTTGAGTGTATTGTTAGTAGCAAATACCTTAAGGTTTTTGTCAGCATCAATTGATACTTTCAAAGTCTCAGCAAGTGCATTTTTTGAAGCAAGGATATTGCTTGATTCAAAAATAATTTCAAATCTGTCCGCAGCTTTGGCAGCAGAAGAAGTAAAAGTATAACCACCTTCCTCAAGTGAAATCAACTCATTTGTAAGCTTGTCTCTTAAGAAAACAGTGTTCTCTACGTTTCCTTCTTTTTGAATTGCGATAGTGTAAGTACCAGCTTCAGCTAGGTTTACCATCATATCTACAGAAGCTCTGTATTTAGAAACACCTTGTATAGCCAATGCCTTGTCACCTTTAGCGGTGAAGATTGCATTAGCAGCATCTTTAGAGAATACTGGGGCATCATAAAGTGAGTTTTTCTCAATATCAGAAGCATTTTCAGGGAAACCGATTACTGTTTGCTTGAACAAGCCATTTTTAGCTGTCAAGTTCACTCTGATCAAGTCGTTGTTAGATGCTTTTCTGAAGAAATTGTCATCGCTGTTGTTTCCAGAAACTTTCATTGAATCAGCAAATGTGATGTCCGTAGATTGACCATCTATCAACTGTACTAAAAATCCTTGCATCGAACCAATGTGATTGTTGTAGCGACTACCATTAGCAGCAGTACTATTGGTAGTTACGCCAGATCCATTTGCCACAATGTAGTCAGAGTCATCACCTCTTGCGTCTGCAGAATTGTTGTCATCCCAAATGTATACTGCAGGTTGAAGGTTTGAAGAATGTGCTGTTAGGAAAGAAGAAACTTGTATGGCTCCAGCATAAGGGTTGGCAATCAAGTTCCAGCCTTCATTGTCATCAGAATCATCCGTTGTATAAGTACCGCTTACAACGATATCCCCAGCATTAGGAACACCTGTAAAAGAAATATCCTGCTGACCAGCCTGAGCATAACCAATGCCGGGAACAAGCTCAGTAGCACTAGCATTTTCCCAGCGAGCAAGTCCGTCAGCACCGAAAGCAGTTGCTTCATTGTAGCTATATACATACGTACCTAAGTCAGAACCAGTGATGCTGGCATCAGATGCTACAGGAGATCCTACAAAGCTATACTTGCCACCAGCATAGCGAGTAGTTCTTTCGATAGTAGCGCCGTTACCTTCCCAAAAATTGTAATCATCTTTGCTCCATCCTTCATCGAACTCATAAAGGTGTGCATTACCAGAGGTGATTAGCGAAGAACCAGACTCAATAGATATTGTTCCTTTGTTGTAAACATTTGCTTGTACGTCCATTGTGCCAGAGGTAATGGTCAAGGACGCATTTTCATTTACTTTAAGAGCTCTGCAAGTAAATCCTGCGCCAGAGTAGTTCTCTGCAATAATCGCCGTTCTTTTGGCGTCAGGTGTGCCATAGCTCCACCCAGAACCATTCCACACAGTAGGGATAATGTATTCTACAGTTTTGAGGAAAAGTGAGCCAATGGTTGTATTAAACAGTGTGTTGTCCATCCCACTAAAATATCCTACAGTTGATTGAGCAATATTATCTCCTGCATTTCGAGCGCTTGAGTTGGTGCTATTTGCGTCCAAGACTGTGTTCCCAACTGGTGCTATGGCAATTGTATAATTGTTTGAAGACTTAATTAGAGCAATATATTCAAGCCCAGAGGCGTGGTTTGTGTCTGAAGCTCTCAAGTTCTTAACAGCACTTGTGCCTGCAAGGGTGATGGGAAAGCTTATGCCATCAATTATTGGGTGGGCTGATGTAGAGTCGTTTGTGTTGGATTCCCATTCGGAAACAGATCCATTACTTTTACTCGCGTCAGCGAGTCCGTATTTTACTGCAACACCTTCATCAAGAGTCAAAGCGGGAATTTCCATGGCAATTAGATTACCTAGCATAGGCTTTCCATTTGCCGAGCCTGGGCCATGGATAATTAAATTTTTACCTGATAGTGCATTGCCAATGTCTTCACTTGATGTTCCAAATCTGCTATAGTTGATGGTATCTACGTTGTAACCAGCTATTTCTAATGCTCTAACATACATCGAGTCATATTGGATCATAGCTAGCCTCTGTGATGGTGCCTGCACTTTTCCCGAATACGTAAAGTATATCGGCTGTTTGTGCCGAGGCTGCCAGCTGCAATAGTAGTAATGCAGCCACAAATGAAAATTTGTAAATTTTTGAATTCATAATAATAAGTTTAAAAGTGATGCGATGTGATGATTTGATAATATGCAAACCGTAAAAGGAGTTAGTTTTAAATAATTTCTAATTTAAAAGCCTGTTTGCAACTTAAATACTAACGGATAGACTGGTCTTTGAATTTGGAAATCTAGAAAATGTTTGAAAATTGAGAGGAAATGGAAAATTCAGACTATGAAATATCAATGCGGTAATTCATTGAAAATTAAGATCATATGGTTGTAATACTTGGACGAACAAAAAAAAGGGAAACCGTTTCTGATTTCCCTTTTGAACTAAACTCACTTCACTCTTATTTTTCTTTCTTACCCATGATTTTCTTCAACCCGAGTCCGGCACCAGCTGCGAGTAGTAGGCTGAGTCCACCATCTATTGGAGTTGCTGGAGGTGCTCCTGACCGAGCTACAGCTGGAACGACAATTAACGCGAGCATTAGAACTGATAAGAATATATGTATATTTTTCATGTTTTTTAAATTTTAAGATTTCAACTAATTAACGGATGATGAATTTGATTGCTGATGATCCATCAGAGATAATGTAAACTCCACTCTTAAGGTTAGAAGCATTGAATGTATGCTCTCTTTTTGTGTTGAAAGTTGCCATTTTGCTCCCCATCAAGTTGTAGATGTTGTAAGACTTGAGTGTATTGTTAGTAGCAAATACCTTAAGGTTTTTGTCAGCATCAATTGATACTTTCAAAGTCTCAGCAAGTGCATTTTTTGAAGCAAGGATATTGCTTGATTCAAAAATAATTTCAAATCTGTCCGCAGCTTTGGCAGCAGAAGAAGTAAAAGTATAACCACCTTCCTCAAGTGAAATCAACTCATTTGTAAGCTTGTCTCTTAAGAAAACAGTGTTCTCTACGTTTCCTTCTTTTTGAATTGCGATAGTGTAAGTACCAGCTTCAGCTAGGTTTACCATCATATCTACAGAAGCTCTGTATTTAGAAACACCTTGTATAGCCAATGCCTTGTCACCTTTAGCGGTGAAGATTGCATTAGCAGCATCTTTAGAGAATACTGGGGCATCATAAAGTGAGTTTTTCTCAATATCAGAAGCATTTTCAGGGAAACCGATTACTGTTTGCTTGAACAAGCCATTTTTAGCTGTCAAGTTCACTCTGATCAAGTCGTTGTTAGATGCTTTTCTGAAGAAATTGTCATCGCTGTTGTTTCCAGAAACTTTCATTGAATCAGCAAATGTGATGTCCGTAGATTGACCATCAATCAACTGCACGAAAAATCCTTGCATCGAACCAATGTGATTGTTGTAGCGACTACCATTGGTAGCAGTACTATTGGTAGTTACACCAGAGCCATTTGCAACGATATAGTCGTCGTTATCCCCACGAGCGTTTGCAGAATTGTTGTCATCCCAGATATATACTGCTGGTTGCAAGTTTGCTGTGTGTGCTGAAAGAAAATCAGTAACGCTGATTGCCGCCGCATATGGATTGGCGATGAGGTTCCATCCTTCATTGGCATCTACATTGTCCTGTGTGTAGGTGCCGCTCACTACTACATCACCCGAGTTAGGAACACCTATAAAAGAAATATTCTGCTGACCAGCCTGAGCATAACCAATGCCGGGAACAAGCTCAGTAGTACTAGCATTTTCCCAACGAGCAAGACCATCTGTACTGAAGGCAGTTGTTTCGTTATAGCTGTATACATAAGTACCTAAGTCAGAACCAGTGATGCTGGCATCAGATGCTACAGGAGATCCTACAAAGCTGTATTTCCCACCAGCATAGCGAGTAGTTCTTTCGATAGTAGCCCCGTTTCCTTCCCATACATTGATTTCTCCATCGTAAGTAAGGAGTGATGCTCCAGATTCGATTACAAGTGATCCATCGTTGTAGACATTTGCTGTTACTTCCAAAGTTCCGCTTGAAATTGTTGCCGTTTTGGTTTCAGCTACTCTTAAGCTTCTGCATTTGAAACCTGCTCCAGTGTAATCATCAGCAATGATTGCAGCCATTCCAGTACTAGGAGTACCGTTGCTCCATGTAGTGCCGTTCCATTCTGTTATTGAAACGGTGTAGTTTACCGCATTTTTGAAAAGATCTCTCATATAGCCATTTAAAGCTGCTTTGGATTCGCGTACACCAAACATTCCAATTACAACCTCCGTAGTTTCAATTTTAGAAAGAGAAATTTGGTTGCTAAGTGATGGGTCAAGAGTGGTCGTTCCAACGGGGGCAAAAATCGTTGTGAATTGTGTGGCAGAGCCTGGAAATTGGGCTACTTTCTCAAGACCATTAGCCATGTATTTGGTTCCCCCATCCGCATCGTGTAATATATTTACTCTACTAAATGCGCCCATGTATAATTGTGGAGGGTAAGATCCTGCTGCAGCGGGGTGGTCTGTGTCTATAAGCACATATTCAGCCGTTTGCGGAATCCCATTATTTGATGCCAAGCCATATCTACAAGGATGTATTCTGTCTAGGGCAAGTACAGGTATTTTAAGAGAAAAAATGTGTTTCGTAAGGTTGCCATCATTAAGTGCATCTGGCCCGTGAATAACCAAATCTTTTCCTTCTAGGAAAGTGGATGCATGTGCAAATCGATCTTCATTTGAAGACCCGCCAGCGTAATAGAAAAGATCGCCTCTTGCTGTATCAACGGAGTGACCGGCTGCTTGTAATGTTGCTACAAAGGCTGAGTCGTATGTTTTGTAATTGTCAATAGCATTGGTGGCGTTTTTGGCATAAGTATAAAGGATTTTTAGTGACTCCTGCGCCATAGCTGTACTTTGCATAACTATCAGAGCTCCAATAGCTAATAATTTGTAAAAGTGAATTTTCATAATTTTTGAGTGTTTAAAGAGTTAAGTAATAAACATCTCGACTTTAAGTGTGTCCTGAAAATTAGATCATTGAGTGATTTGTCCTTCCATGCCGCACCAGTGCTGAGATGTTCGTTTATTTGGTAAGCTTGATGTTACTCAAGCTTTGAGTCATGAAGCTACTGAGGGTGCTTGTCAGAGGTCTTTTGTTTGCTAAAACAGAAAAATGAATAAACTCAGGAGTTTTTTTGAGTGAATACTGACTTTTTAGAAGAGAATGCTGAGCTTTTATAATTATTTGATAATTAGTGCCCCTGAATTGATACTGGAATTAACATTTTTTCAACGATGAAGTTTGGTAAATGCAGCTGTGAAGAGGCAATAAATTGAAAATGTTATGGGGCAATTAAAGTCACATTTCTCCAAGCCACGATATTGTGCCGCTCTAGAAAGGCTTAGGTCTATGGCTGATTTAGAGAAGTTGCCATGGTGCGTGCCGATGGCTTTGTCTATCATACCCTGCTCTATTAAGATCAAGAATGAACTCATACTCCTTGAAGCCAAGTTAACAAACGTCAGAACTTGCAGAAGTTAAGCTATGAGATCACCGATAAATTTGCTCGTAAGAGAGTTCTTTCAAACCTATAACATAAGGAAGGTTCGCCTTGAGTTTTTGAAATTTCAAATCAGCATCGAAGTACTTCCGCTGAGATTCAATGAATTTATCCTGCTGGATGTTCAACTTGAAAAGATCACTTTCTCCACTCTGAAGATTAAAAACTTCAGCGTCTAACAATCGCTGGTAGTTGTCGGCCATCTGTCTGTATTGCTTAGCGAGGCTTTCGCTAGTTTTCAATTCTGCAAAGGTGCTTTGTATGTCAGCACTAATTTGCTGAGTTGCCATCATTAAATCATAATCGGTACTCTCAATGTAGAGTTGTGTTTTTTGAAGCTTTCCTCTTTCTTTTCTTAGAAAAAGAGGAAACACAAAGTCCACTCCAAATTTATAACTGCTATTCCAGTCGGGTGTATTTGTACCGTTGTAGTAGAAAGGAGCATCTATCAGGGAGTAGCTCAAATTAATTTCTGGCTTTAGACTTTCTCGATTCCATTTTTTCTCGATCTCGAGCTGTTTCATTTTAGTAGTGAGCTTTTGTACTTCTGGGTGGTTTTCTCTTGCCCAATCCAACAACTGGCCGAGTTGCTCGTCTGACGGAACTACTCCAAAGTCAGGAGAATATAGAGGGACAACCGAAGCATCAATTTCCATTGGCACATTGTCAGGCCCCCACAGGTGAACGCTCATTTGCAACTGCTTTTGCGTCAATTCTAGTTGTGCTTTTTGAAAATCAACTTCACGTGACTGTAGTGTGATCAGCGCTTGAACTGTGTCTACAGGAGCTGCCTCACCATATCCATAATCCAGTTTTACTCGTCTGAAAATCTCCTCCGCAATTCCAATGCTCTGCTGCATGAGTTTGTATTGCTCATGCGCAAAGTACCACTCCCAATAGTCTTTAGTAACATTGAGTAGCGTCTTGTTGGTGAGTTTTGTTTGCTCAGCTTCCGCCAAATCGGTGTATAAGTTTGCCTGGCGAATAATAGATCTGCGCTCATCTATGAACATGCCCTTGCCTAGAGCCAAACTTACTCCAGGTGACACTTGCCAGTAGTTTGTGCTTGGTGAAATGTAGTTTTGCTCGTTGAGTCGAGTACCTTCATTTCTATATACGTCCACTTTCGGTTCCAATGGAAACCATGTGGGCACCTTTAATGTGCTTTTGAACAAGTCATAATACTCCTGGTCTTTTAATACCTTTTGGTCATAAGTGGCAGAAATTTTAGGATCCATGAGACCTTTTGCGGTTCTTATTTCAGCTTCCGCAAAGCCATCTTGTAGAGCCGCTTGTCTCAGTAAGGGGTGGTATTCTTTCACCATTGTCAAAACGGAGGCCAATGATAGCACAGTGCTGTCTGCTTCATTTTGTAGTGGTGTGGCAAATGAAGTCTGTGCCACAAACCAAAGGAATACTAAAGAAATTCTCTTCATTTTTCTTTCTTGTCTGAGGTGTCTGCTTCTTCCATATCTGTATAGATGCTAGGAGGGAAGCCATTAAGCTGTCGCCAGAGTTCGTACCATACAGAAACATCGTTGAGCATTACCCAGCCTTTGATTCCCGAGCCATTGCGCAAGCGGTCTGGCCAGGGCTCATCGTCAGGGTCTGGTTTTACCAAAATTCGGTATTTTCCTCCCTTGCTATCAGTTCTGTCTATGACTTCTACGATACCACCAAATGTCCCTACCGATACGTTTGGCCATCCGCTAAATTGCAATGCTGGCCATCCGTCAAACTGCACACGTACTTTTCTGCCATGAGAAATGAAGGGCAAATCCATGGCTTTGATATACATTTCTGCTGCCATATCCGTAGATTCTGGCATGATGGTAGCCACAGCTTCACCTTCTTTGATGGTTTCACCCACACCTGATTTCATGGCGCGCACCATATAGCCACTCTGCGGAGCGATGATTTGATATTGCTCATTTCTAATTTGCATGTTGCTATACTCGTTTCGAAGCTTGGCAAGCGACCCTTCAGTATCGTACATGTCTGCCAGCGTAGCGTTCAGGTCTGAACGCGATTTGCTTATTTTATCCAAGTACTCTGCTTTAGCTCCAGCTATATCCGTAGTGGCTATGAGTATTTGTGATTGACTTTGAAGCCATTTGTTTTCAGCTTCGATGATTTTTGCTTTGCTAGATTGAAATTTTGATTCTAGCTCCCTGAATTTATTTAAAGGGATATTTCCTGCTTCGTACCTCAGCTTGTTTTGTTCAAAAATCTGCTTGGCATTTTCAAACGTAATGATCTCCGCTTGGTAGGCGATGCTGTCGTTCTGTAGTTTCAATTCGGTCTGAGCCAGTTTGTTTCCCGCCTGCTTGATTTTAATGTTCATGGATTGCTCCAAGGCATTTATTTGATTTTTCAGGGCTTTTACTTTTTGATTTTTGGCTTCCAAACTAGATTCCTTAGCCTCAATTTGCTCTTGAAGTCTATTTAGGAGCAATGGGTCGAAGTACTTTTCTTTGACCTCTGCCAAGGTCAAGATGGTGTCTCCCTTACTCACGTACTGGCCCTCCATGACTTTCCAGTCTGTGATACGACCAGCGATAGCCGATTCGATTGTTTGTGGTCTGTTGCTAGGGTCAAGTGCTGTCAGTTTTCCTGTTCCACGTATGTTTTGCTGCCAAGGCAAAAACATGGATATAAAGATGATGCCCGACATTACCATGAGCACTCGTGCCAGCATCCGCCCCAATTTTGGCGTTTTCAGCGTACGAAGAGAGTAGAATTCATCTTCGTTCAATATATTGCCTACGTTATGATCAGAAATATTTAGCATCGCTTAGTAAATGTTCTTGGTGATTGATTGATTTTTTATAATCTCCTCGAAAGAGGCATCCTGAAGGATAGCTCCTTCTTCCATATAGATCACGCGATCGCATGCAGACATGACCATGGGGTCGTTGGAAATAACCACCAATGTCCATTTATTTTCAGGGTCAGTCAATAGTTGTATTAATTTCAATCGTTCACTTTTCTGAAAATTATTGAAAAAGTCATTCAAAATAAGCAACTCTGGGTCTTTGGCTAAACATCTTGCTAAGATCAGCTTATTGATAACTGAAGAAGGAAATCCCTTACCTCCACTTAGTAGCGGGGTGGCAAGCCCCTCAGGCAATGAATGAACGAAATCAGAAAGTCCCACTTTTTCAATTGCACCCATTGCCAGTCCGAGACTAGCAAAAGGTTTTCCAAGCAGAATATTATCTAGTACAGTCCCTTCAAAAATATCTTCTTGTGACACATTTTTGGCTATCTTATCGCGTAAGTAGGTGCTGTCCAGATCACGTAAGGAGTAACTATTGTAGGTTAAAATTCCATCGTAATTGGTATGAATTCCCGCGAGTGCATTGGTAAGAGTGGTCTTTCCAGAGGCGCCTGGTCCACTGATACATATCCTTTCTCCTCTACCTATTTTTAAGTTGATATTTTTAATTGAAGGGTGTTTTGAGTTCGGGTAGGTGTAGCTCAGGTTTTTCATCCGTACGGATAAACCTAGGTTTTTTAGTTGCAATTTAGGAATGTCTATACCGCCGCTTGATTCCAAGGGAAGGTCGGTTACGTGAGCTATTTTATCCACAGCTGTGAGCATGTCATATACGGTATCAGTGTACATGATGATTTTTTCAACAGAGTTCAGAATCAAAATGATGATTACCTCAGAGGCCACAAACTGTCCTAAGGTAATTTCTTTTTGAATAACCAAAATACTACCTATGATCAGCAGTCCTCCAGTTACCACAGCTTTGAAAATCAGCACATATGTATACTGCTGAATCAGAATGCTGAAATGTGTACTTCTATTTTTAAGATAGTTATTGACATTATAATCGGTCTTTTTGATTGGTAGGGTCGTGTTTCCAGAGAGTTTAAATGAGTACAGCGTACGTGCTACTTCTTCTAGCCAATACACCACTTTATATTTATACTTACTTTCTACTATGGATGAACGAAGACCTTTCGGCCCTGTGGCATAAAATATTCCAAACAAGATGAGGAGCAATATCAACCCAAAGAATACGAAAAAGGGGTGATAGAATGAGAGAAGTAATAAGCCAAAAAGTATCTGTATCACGCCTGTACTCAAATCTATGAGCAATTTTGGCAGACCTTTTTGTAGAGTAAGTACATCAAAGAATCGGTTCATCAACTCAGGCATGTGCATGTTGAGAACAGCCTCCATCTTTATTCTCGGTACTCTAAATGCAAATTCAAAGGCAGCTTTGGTAAAGACTCGTCTTTGCAAGTATTCCACAATAGTGATTTGCAAAACTTGCAATATCCCACTACCAAGCACACCCAGTATCACAAAGGCAATTAGCACGTAAATAGAACTAAACACAACACCTCCAGAGATCAACTCAATGGCAGCTTGAATTCCCAAGGGTAAGCTCAAACTCAATACACCAATTAATGCTGCATATACATAGACATAAAAGATGTCTTTTTTCTCTGCTGCCAGTAAGCGATACAGCCTTTTTACAGGCGTCATTTTTGTTTGGCTGAGTGAGTCTTTGTCACTATCACTCACCAAGCTTTGGTAGTCAAACACGGAAAGAAAAATAACCTCTAAGTGGTCTGTGCACGCAAGGTTCAGATGGCTGATACTTGATTCCGTGGTTTTTGTGGTTTCATGCTCACCGATTTTCACAACGATGTATTTGTTTCCAATCTTCTCTATAATGACTGGTGCCAGCTCATCATCCTTACTGAAAACGATAATAGGAGAAGCTTGAAAATTATCTGCAAAGTCTAAGAATTGGAGTTCTTTTAAATGCTTTTCAAGCATAATGAGATTGGCATCATTGCCAGCCTCTACCAAGTCGCGAATGAACTCATTCAATTCCTCATTCGGGTAATCCCTCTGATATTTGTCAAGTGATTGAAACGACTCACTTGACAGATCCATCTTGAGTAAATCAGCCGTTTCTTGAAGGGTGCGGATTATTTGTTGATTATTCATTGCAGGAACTGATGCTGTTAAAGACTAATGATTTGACAAAATTGAGATTACTAATATAATAATCCTTCGATTGGCTCGATTCAGTTAAGGAAGGTAAATGCTCAGCGAAGAAAATTTGTTGGTTTGATGCTTCCAAAATCGTACTCATCAATGAGCTTGGGTAAGCATAAGTAGGATTTATTGCTAAAGCCATTTCGCCCAATTTATTGCAAAGAGACTTATATCCTCTGAATAAGCCCTGCTTGTTGTCATCATCCACTTGCTTGGTAAGATACACTTTGTCAGATTCTGCAACCATGATTTGTCTTAGCGCTGTTTCGTCAATATCTGGAAAGGCCGCATCAGGTTCTGGTTTATTGCAAATTATGCCTAAAACAGTTTCGAGTCTTAGGTTAGGTTCTTTGATATGATTCGTTTCATAATCAATGCGATACTCTAGCCATGACCAGTACCAGGCAATCAAATAAACCAAAAGCCGGTGCTTATTTTCAAAGTATCTATATATAGAAGCCTCTGTTGATTCTACTTCAATGGACAGTTTTTTGAAAGTGAATGCCTCAAAACCAAGCTCGGCAATCATTTGAATACTCGTTTGAATAATCCTTTTTCCTAATTCCGTGGATTGTGGATCCTTTAGAAAAAGAGATTCATTCATTTTTATTTGTAGAATCGTCATTGAGGATAGTAACTATGTTTGTTGCAATAGTAATACTATCATAACTGAAAGTAGAATATTTCGTTCAAACTTTTTTTTCTTAGCGAAAAATTTCTACCTTATATCAAATTATTAGTCCTTTTATTTTGAGTTTTTGAAAAAAGCCCGATCCTCCTGATCGGGCTTTTTTTCGTAATTGATAGCTTGAAGCTGGTTTGGTTATGGATTAATCAATAAAGCCTTTTTTCTCACGGTTAAACAGGCAGTTGATAATTACTTCAGAGGTTGGGAAGTCCTTCGAAAATGCCGCCCAGTAGAAGGGAGCATTTTTATGTCCACTGATCCAGTCTTTCAGGGATGGGCTCAGCTTTGTGAATATAATTGGTACTTGGTTTTCATATCCAAACTGCCACAGCTTTTTGGACAGCTCTATGTCATTGGTGCTATCATCTAGGATAAATTCTAGTTCCTCACCATTCTCAGCTAGCCATTGAGGCAATTCAGATGGAGCTAACGCTTGCTCTATTTTCAAACCAGTTAAGAGCGTGTGATCCGTTGCTTTATTGATGAGCACGTAATTGTTATTGAAGTTCTCTTTGTTTAGAGCTGCCAGGAGCGAGAGATGCTCTTTGCAAGTTGCGTTTGTTATTAATAGCATGGCGCAAAGGTAGTGATGTTCTTTTTGGGTGATGAACAAAAAAAAAACTGTTGCGTCTTGAGCACAGACTTCAATACGCATCTAAGAATCAATTGAATCTTCCGATTTGTTTGTATGCTTGTTATCTTTGCACTTCAATTCGAGATCATGATTTTTGTTAGTAGAAAAGAGCATTTCAACGCCGCTCACAAGTTGTATAATCCCAACTGGACAGAGGAAAAGAACAAAGAGGTTTTTGGTCCTTGCGCCAATGGGAATTGGCATGGGCACAATTTTGAGCTTATCGTTACCGTAAAAGGTACGCCTGACCCTGAAACAGGGTTCGTGGTAGACCTCAAAAAACTCAGCGTCCTTATCCGTACTGATATTACTGACAAAGTGGATCACAAAAATCTAAATCTTGACGTAGATTTTATGGAAGGAAAGATGGCGAGTTGTGAGAATTTAGTGATGGAGTTTTGGAAAATATTGGAGCCTAAGGTGAAAGCCCTGGGCACGCAATGCCAGCTGCATTCATTAAAACTTTATGAAACTCCACGCAATTATGTGGAGTATTTTGGGTAGATAATGAATAGGTCTAAATAAAAGAGGGGTTGATTACGATAGTATTCAACCCCTTTCTCTTTTGTAGCAGTGCTGCTTACGCCGCTCTTAGCTTATTGAATTTTGATTTCTCAAACTTCTCTTCAGCATATTCTCTTGTGATCTCTATTTCCTTTACATCATCTGCAGATGGCACGTCAAACATTGCATCCGTTATGATGGCTTCACAAATAGATCGTAATCCACGAGCGCCGAGCTTGAACTCCATCGCTTTGTCAACGATATAGTCTAGCGCCTCAGGTGCGAACGTCAACTTCACATTCTCCATGTCGAAAAGCTTCTCATATTGTTTCATGAGCGCATTTTTCGGTTGCGTCAAGATCATTTTCAGTGTATCCGTATTCAATGGATCTAGGTGCGTCAATACTGGCAACCTTCCTATTAGCTCAGGTATCAGTCCGAAGCTTTTCAAATCCAATGCAGTGATGTATTGAAGTAAGTTTTCTTTATCTACTTCACCCATATCAAAGTCATCTTTATTCGCAAAACCAATTTTTCGCGTGTTCAGACGATTTGCTATATGTCTCTCGATACCATCAAAAGCACCTCCACAGATGAAGAGGATGTTCTCTGTGTTCACACTAATCATTTTTTGATCAGGGTGCTTGCGGCCGCCTTGAGGAGGTACATTCACTGAAGTACCTTCAAGAAGTTTCAATAGTGCTTGCTGTACGCCCTCACCACTTACATCACGAGTGATAGATGGGTTGTCGGATTTTCTAGCGATTTTGTCAAGCTCATCAATATAAACTATGCCTCGTTCAGCAGCCTCCACTTCATAGTTGGCGGCCTGCAGTAGTCTAGTCAAGATGCTTTCTACATCCTCACCGACATAACCAGCTTCTGTCAATACCGTTGCATCAGCAATACAGAAAGGCACTTGAAGGACTTTTGCCAGTGTTTTGGCAAGGTAGGTTTTACCCGTACCTGTTTGTCCTACCATCACAATGTTTGACTTTTCTATGGTCACATCGTCTTTGCGGTCTTTTTGCATCAGACGTTTATAGTGATTGTAGACAGCCACAGACATATATTTCTTAGCTTCGTCTTGACCTATTACAAATTGGTCAAGATGGCGCTTCATGTCCATGGGTTTAATCAAATTGAATTTTGGGGACTCTACATTGCTTTTGGTTTTTTGCTCCTCACCCAAAATCTGCTGAGCCTGAACGATACACTTATCGCAAATGTGCGCATGTATCCCTGAGATCATCAGATCAACATCCTTTTTGTTTCGTCCGCAAAAACTACAAGTGACTTGTGCCATTATTAATTTTTATTTTTTTTCTAGTACTTCGTCGATGAGGCCATATTCTTTCGCTTCTGCGGCCCTCATCCAATAATCTCTATCTGAATCTTTTTCAACATCCTCATAGCTCTTGCCGGTATGTTTAGATAGAATTGAATACAAATCCTTTCTTAATTCTTGCATTTGCTTGAGTGTAATTTCCATATCGCGAGACTGACCCTGCATTCCTCCCGAAGGTTGGTGGATCATTATTCTAGCATGTGGCAAGGCAGATCTTTTTCCTTTCGCCCCACCAGCCATTAGTACCGCTCCCATAGAAGCAGCCATTCCTGTGCAAATAGTAGCGACATCTGGATTTACATACTGCATGGTGTCATACATTCCCAAGCCAGCATATACAGAACCTCCAGGGCTATTTATATAAAGTAATATATCCTTTTTCGCATCTACAGATTCCAAGAACAGAAGCTGTGCTGTGATAATATTTCCGATGTTTTCCTCTACTTGTGTTCCTAGGAAAATGATCCTATCCATTATTAAGCGAGAAAAAACATCAATTTCTCTGAAGTTGGTTGGTCGTTCTTCTATGACCGCACGGGTCATGTTATTTACTCTGTCTACGTAGCTATCAAAGGTGAGTCCATTGATTCCCTGCCCTTTAACCGCAAATTTTCTGAATTCTTCTTTATCGATCATGTTTCAATTTAACTTAACTAGTAAGAAAATAAAAAAGTCCTTAACCAAATGTAAGGACTCATCTTTAAACTACTTTTTAAGATAGTAAGTTCGTTAAAGTTTTCTGAAATCTTCTTGACTTACTGCCTTTTCCTTGATAGTGATTTGAGATTTGATGTAATCAAAAACCTTGTTCGCCATTACCTGATTGTAAATCTTCATGTAGTTCTCGCCATTTTCACCTTGCAGGTAGTTGTTGGCGAAAGTATCCAATTGATCCTCAAGCTGTCCCATCATGCCAGCCTGACCAAATTGTGCACGAATCATGCTTTTGGCTTCTCCTAACACCTCGTCATTCTCCACTTTCAATCCTTGAGAGGAAGCAATTTTATTTCTAATCAATGACCACTTCAATTCTTGAGCGTAAGCTGCATATTCTTTTTGAAGCATCTCCTCAGTGATTTGAGGGTTTGTTTTCATCAACCAAGTCTTCAGAAATTCATCAGGCAGTTCAATTTTGGCTTTATCTACCAAAGTCTCTCTTAGCTTGTGTGTGAAAAATTGCTCCTCTTCGTTTTTGTAGTTTACACTAAGAGCTTCTTTTATTTTTTCATCAAACTCCTCTTTAGTTGTCACTTTTCCTTCACCGAAGGTTTTGTCAAAAAGCGCTTGATCAATTGGAGCAGGCGTAGTTCTATCTATAGCCTTTAGCGTGAAAGTCATTTTTTCTTTCAACGCTTCGAAATTGTCATGTGAAACACCTAGCTGATGATGTAGCTGATGAGTGTCAGTATATAATTTCTTAGGATCAAAGTCGATAGACTCATTCAGTTTTAGACCGATGAGCTTCTTTGTAATCGCCTTCTCAGTTTCGCTGAGATCAATTGCAATTTCTTGCGTATGATCTATTTCGCTGGCTACAATCGTACCATGTAGTACATCACCTTCTGCTGGAGTTTCTGGGTTAGAAATCTCACCAAATTGCTTTTGTAGATTGGCGGTGGTTTCTTCAATTACTTTTTTGTCAATCTTGATAGTGTTTTTCTCTACCTTCAATTTGTCATTTACTGGTACGTCAAAATCAGTAGCAAAACCGATGGTGTAATGAAAATCAAAGTCCTTTTGACCATCCAAGTCCAATGATTGGAAATCATCCTCGTTAGGAAGAGGCTCACCTACAATAAGCAAGTCAGAAGTTCTTAGGTACTTATTGAGCTCATCAGACAAGATTTTATTCAACTCTTCGGCTAAAATAGATTTTCCGTAAAGTTTGTTGATCATACCGAAAGGTACTTTTCCTGGGCGGAAACCTTTGATGTTGGCCTTCTTGCTGAAGTCCTTGAGCTTTTGTGTTACCGAAGGTTGGTAATCAGACTCCTTTAAACTAATTTTAATAGAGGCTTGAGTCTTGTCTTTTTTGTCAAGTACGATTTCCAAAGTGTAGAAAATTAAAGTGTATAATGTGTATAAATTAAAAACCCTCTTTCCCGTCCCTCATTCCATTAATTCTTGGAATGATAAGTTGAAAAGAGGGTCACTTTATGTGCGGATGAAGGGACTCGAACCCCCATGCCTCGCGGCGCTAGATCCTAAGTCTAGTGCGTCTACCAATTTCGCCACATCCGCTAAACGGAGTGCAAAGATAAATGTAATTTTATAATGATCAATAGTCTGATTAATTTTATTTCATGATTTTAGAAGTTGATTTAGAAGAAGAGCGGAAAGAGATAATCAGGAGGTACCGAAAACTCCTCAGACATGCCAAGCCAGTATTGAAAGACGGGGATGCTGCAATCATCAAGCGGGCTTTTTACATTTCCATGGAAGCGCACAAAAACATGCGTAGGAAGTCAGGAGAGCCATATATTTTCCATCCATTAGAAGTTGCACAGATTTGTATTGAAGAAATTGGCCTAGGAACTACGTCTATTGTTTCGGCTTTGCTCCATGATGTGGTGGAGGATACGGACATGACTCTTGCCGATATAGAAAGGGTTTTTGGGCGAAAAGTTGCTCGAATAATTGATGGATTAACGAAAATTTCTGGAGTTTTTGATCAAGGAAGCTCTCAACAGGCGGAGAATTTTAGAAAAATGTTGCTCACCCTTTCCGATGATGTAAGGGTAATTTTGATCAAACTAGCAGACAGACTTCACAATATGCGGACACTTGGCAGCATGCCAAGAGACAAGCAATTGAAAATCGCTAACGAGACTATATATATATACGCACCTCTCGCTCACAGACTGGGGCTATATGCTGTCAAGTCCGAGTTGGAAGATTTGTATTTGAAATATACAGATCGAGAAACCTATAACCACATTGCCAATAAGATAAACGCCACGCGTGACGCCCGCAATAAATTCATCCGAAATTTTGTAAAGCCAATCAAGGATGAGTTGGCAGAGAATAATATTCACTTTGAGATCAAAGGACGGCCAAAGTCCATTCACTCTATTTTGCATAAGATGCGCAAGCAAAATGTCACCTTTGAGGAGGTCTATGACTTGTTTGCTATTCGAATTATAGTAGATACAGAACTCGAAAATGAAAAATCACTCTGTTGGCAGACTTACTCCATCGTTACAGATCATTATCAGCCAAATCCAGACCGACTTAGGGATTGGGTGAGTATGCCAAAGTCCAATGGCTATGAGTCTCTCCATACTACAGTGATGAGCGGAACGGGGCAGTGGGTAGAAGTACAGATCAGATCCAGACGAATGGATGATATCGCTGAGAAAGGGTATGCGGCTCATTGGAAGTATAAAGAAAGCAAGGATGGTAATAATGATCAAGGGTTGGAAATGTGGATTTCCAAGGTTCGTGAAATTCTTGAGCAAAATGATGCCACCGCTATTGAGTTTGTAGATGACTTCAGGTCAAATTTGTTCCAAGAGGAAGTATTTGCTTTTACTCCGAAAGGCGATTTGATCACCTTGCCCAATGGAGCCACAGCTTTGGATTTTGCTTTTGACATTCATTCGGAGGTCGGGTCGCATTGTTTAGGTGCCAAAGTCAATCAGAAACTTGTGCCGCTCAATTACGAGATAAAGAATGGGGATCAAATAGAGATTCTTACTTCTAAGAAACAAAAGCCAAAAGAAGATTGGCTCAAGTTTGTCGTTACCTCCAAAGGCCAAAAACAATATAAAGGATTCTCTCAAAGAGGAGAAAAAACAATTTGCAGCCGAGGGTAAGGAAGTTGTAAAACGAAAAATCAAGCAACTGAAGCTCGATTTTAATCAAGAGGCAATAGAGCGACTCGTAGCATATTTTGAAGTAAAGACCCCTACAGATTTATTTTATCTGATAGGAAAAGGAAAAATTGATCACAGTGAAATCAAAAAATTTCATGACAATCAAGAAGAGTCTACCAAAAAAGTAGGACGAGTTTCTAATACAACCGCATTCAAAGAGCAACTAAAGCAGGTTCGTAAAGAAGATTACGATCTATTGCTCCTCGGAGAAGATATGGATGTGGTGGAGTACAAATTTTCAAAATGTTGTAATCCGATCGCTGGAGATGATGTTTTTGGTTTTGTAACCGTAAATGAAGGAATCAAAATCCATAGAACTACCTGCCCTAATGCAGCAGAGCTTTTATCCAATTATGGATATAGAGTGATTAAAGCAAAGTGGACATCTAGTCAAGACAACTCCTTCTTGGCTGTGTTGAAAGTGATCGGTACAGATAGGATGGGGTTGATCAACGATGTGTCCAGACTTATTTCAAGTGAACTCAAGGTGAACATGCGATCAATGTCCATCAATACCGAAGGCGGTATTTTCGAAGGAGAGATTGGTCTGTATGTAAATGACACTAAGCACCTTGATCATCTCATTAAAAATCTGGAAGCAGTGCAAGGAGTTGTTTCGGTATCAAGAGATAGTTGATCATTAATTGCCAGACTCTTCTATATTTGCGACGAAATGCAGCAAGCAGTCATATTTGAAGAGGTAAAGAAGATTTTTACGGCTTTTCTTGAAAATAAAACGTTGAGAAAAACTCCGGAACGATATGCCATACTAGAAGAAATTTATTCTAGAACGGGGCATTTCGATGTGGAATCGCTCTATATCAATATGAAGGAGCGCAATTACCGGGTGAGTCGAGCTACAGTATATAATACGTTGGACTTGCTAGTGGAGTGCGATTTGGTGACCAAACATCAATTTGGAAAAAATTTAGCACAATACGAGCGGTCGTACGGTTTTCGCCAGCACGATCACTTGATCTGTACTGATTGCAACAAAGTTTCAGAATTCTGTGATCCTCGGATTCAGAATATCCAAAGTATGGTGGGAGAGGTGCTTCAATTTGAAGTGATCCATCACTCACTGATTCTTTATGGACATTGCAAAAAAGAGAACTGCGAAAATAGAATTACTACCAAGCAGGAGTAAGGTGGTAATCGAGATAGTTCAGTAGCCTTTCAAGGCGATCAAGTAATTGTCCAAAATGATTAATTTTTAACAATGAAATATACACATTCAATATCGGATAAGCTTTTGAAAATCGCGTTCAGCGGTGATCTTATAGGAGAAAGCAATGGACCAGATATTGTCGAGATCGTAAATGATGCCTTGGCAAAAAATGCAAAATTTGGTTTGATCGACCTTTCTGATGTTCGTTATATCAATAGTAGTGGTATTGGTGTGATGATCACCATTCTTACCAAATTCAAAAACAAATCGGGCGAACTCTATCTTATCAACCCTTCAGAGCACGTCAAAAAACTATTAATTATTACTAAACTTCAATCCATCTTCAATATCGTACTTTCGGAAGAAGAAGCATTGAGCAAAATTTCAAAGTAAAATTTTATGTCAGCAGTAGATATCTTGTTAGGTCTTCAGTGGGGAGATGAAGGTAAAGGAAAAATCGTCGATTTTTTAGCACCAAAGTATGATGTGATCGCTCGATTTCAAGGAGGCCCCAATGCAGGTCATACACTTGAGTTTGATGGTCATAAGCACGTGCTACATCAAATTCCTTCAGGTATTTTTCATGAAGGAATTCTCAATGTAATAGGAAATGGTGTAGTTCTCGATCCAATTACCTTCCGCAAAGAGATTGAGAAGCTTGCCCCTTTCAATCTTGATCTCAAGAGTCATTTGGTGATTTCCAATAAAGCACAGATGATCATTCCTACGCACAGAATGCTCGACAAGGCTTATGAAATTGCAAAAGGAGATAAAAAGATTGGATCAACGCTTCGAGGAATCGGGCCAACCTATCAAGACAAAGCTGCTCGCAAAGGGTTGAGAATTGGAGATATCAATGAGCCAGACTTTGAGGCCAGATATCAGCAACTCAGAGATTTTCATTTGGAGATATTAGAACGCTACAATTTTGAAGCTGACCTTGTCGAGGAAGAAAAGCAATTTTTTGAAGCTATTGAGATTGTGAGAGAGTTCGACATACTAAGTACTGAGTACTTGCTTAACCAGGCGATCACAGATGGTCAAAGTATTTTGGCTGAAGGAGCTCAAGGGTCATTGCTCGATGTTGATTTTGGTAGCTATCCATTTGTAACTAGTAGCAATACTATAGCAGCTGGAGCTTGCACAGGACTTGGTGTCGCTCCGCGTCATATCGGAGAAGTTTTTGGGATTTTTAAAGCTTACTGTACCCGTGTAGGTAGTGGGCCGTTCCCAACAGAGCTTTTAGATGCCTCTGGAGAGGAGCTTCGTAAACTTGGAAATGAATTTGGAGCGACCACAGGTCGTCCACGTCGATGTGGATGGTTAGATATTCCAGCTTTGAAATATACGGTGATGCTCAATGGTGTTACGCAGCTATTTATGATGAAGGCTGATGTCCTTGAAGATCTCAATGAAATCAAAATAGGTCATAGCTATATATTCAATGATGAGCAGAGCGACGAACTTCCATTGTATCTAGATAATACAGATTTTAATATAGCTTTTGATTCATTCAAAGGTTGGGGTAAGACTACAGCCAAGGAGTTCGATCAGTTGCCACAAGGACTATTGGATTATGTTGCATACATAGAGAGCAAAGTCAGCGCTCCTATCAACCTCGTATCTCTAGGGCCAGACAGAAAAGAAACAATTATGAAAGGCGAGATAGCCAATTAATAAAGTTTTTTTACAAAAACGCAACAATCCTATTGTTTTGTTGACCCGATAAGGTTTAGTGGCTTTTTAAAAAGCATCGTTAGTGATGCCCCACACAATCGCTCTGATTTATTTATGCATTCTGTAAGTCCGTTTATCGACATTACTTGGGAGTACTATTTAAGGGGGATAAATTCATTTTAAGAGAGGATTCTAATTGTATGCGGAGAATAAAATAAAAAAGGCCACATAATTTGTAGCCTTTTTAGTAACCGATTAATACTTCTGAATTAATCGGTTACTTCAAAAGAAATTTTTGCGTTCACGCCATAGCTTACAATGCTATTGTTATCCACTTTAGCATTCATGTCGACTATATAGATTGATTTTATATTCTTTATAGATTTAGAAGCTTCTTTTACTGCATTTTTTGTCGCATCCTCGAAACTCGTGCTTGAGGTAGCCATTACCTCGATAATTTTTATAATAGACATACTAATACTTGTTTATAGATTTAAATTAAAAATTAAATTAATTATTTGATGTAAAACGAATGCTTATAAACGGTTTGATGGAAGCCAAATGTAATGATTAGCTATAATTCGTTGTAACTCAGATCAAACGTATTTCCAGCATTGATATCTCCAGTTTCATACCCTTTACGAAACCATCGCATTCTTTGCTCAGAAGTACCATGAGTAAAGCTGTCAGGTACTACTCTCCCTTGAGATTCTTTTTGCAGTCGATCATCGCCTATAGCGTTCGCCGCATTTAGCGCTTCACTTATATCACCCTCCTCCAAGCTGTTAAATTGTTTTTCAGCATGATGAGCCCAAACGCCAGCCAGGAAATCCGCTTGAAGCTCTAACCTTACCTGCATTTTGTTATAATCAGATTCACTTAGCCGGCTTCTCTCTGAATGAACTTTATCAGTAATACCAAACTCTTGTTGTATATGATGGCCCACCTCATGAGCCACAACATATGCCATAGCAAAATCTCCTGAAGCCCCAAAACGGTCTCTCATAACTGCATAGAAATTTAAATCGATGTAAATATTCTCATCTGCTGGACAATAGAAAGGGCCAGTAGCTTGACTTGCATGTCCACATCCACTCTGTGTTGCGTTCGAAAAAAGTATTAAAGACGGCTGATCATATTGTTTGCCATTTTGACTCATAATCCTACCCCATACCTCTTCCGTATCTGCTAAGGTTACAGAGACTAACTTCGCTAAATCATCTTCAGTAGCATTTCCCGTGATCGTTACCCCACGACTCTCAGCATAAGACGCGTGACCTTGAGAGCCACCTCCTGTGAGAAGAGACATAGGATTACCGCCCATTAGGAGTGTGATGATCACCACTACAGCAATACCCCCAATACCACCCTTTTTCAGTAGCCCACTAGTCAATAGTCCGCCCAGTGGAAAGGATCCTCCACCTGAGCGAGCGCCCCGGCGGTCATTAATGTTAGTGCTTCCGCGTCTACCTTTATATTTCATAATTGTCAGATTACAAGTAATATGATTATGCGTTGGATTGAGTTAGATTCTTTTCTTTGAACGAATATTTGAACGAATTTTCCAATAATACTCAAATTCGAAGCATTCGTCATAGTAGTCAAATAGTGCAATGCGCCGAATGAATGGCAAACATCATTCCTTCGCCAATAAATGATTTTTTATACACTCAGCGTAATACACGGTGGGTATCTTTCTCTACTAAGTGTATAAAATTGGCCTCATGTGATCAAGAGATTTTATCCGATTAAGAATAAAGTGAGAGCTACTCAAAATCTCTCCGAAACCAAGCTCGTTATCAAAGGATGCGGCAATCTCCAAAATCGCGATTACGCCTACTTCCGTCTCACCCAAAAAGTGCTTCCCTTAGTAGCATCTATCATGTATGGCGAGCCCTGTAGCACAGTACCCGTCTACAAGCGATCCAAATAAACTTTTTTTCTTCAGGAGCCATCATCTTTGAGTATTTCAATGAAAGAGTGTACCTGCTCTTCGTTATATCTTGTTTTGCCCAAAAAGGCAAAAAAGGATGTCACTTCGATCAGGGCTATGAACCTCAATCAGGGCTATGAACAACAGGTGATGGTTATTTCTTTCCCCAGTCATTCACTAGTGGTGAATCCTCTCCTTCTATTGTCTAGCGTTTATATCTATCCTCTTTTATCTAACTTCTATCGTCTAATATCTATCCTCTTTTATCTAAGTTCTAGCATCTAATATCTCTCCTCTACTTTTACTCTCGCTTACCTAGGCTCTTATGTCTAACATCTAGGGGCTTAATTCTATCCTCTATCGTCTAGTATCTAAGTATCTAAAAGAATGTGGATAAACTTTTCTGATAATTATGTTAAAATGTTTTTGGTGGAAAGAAACTTTTCTATCTTTGCGATCCCAATCGGAAGGAGGGGGTTGAAAGAAGGGAAAACGGAGGTAAAACTTGGTTGGGGGTTCGGGAGAGATTGAGGTTTGGGGTTAGCTTATGGGAGGAGATATTATTTTATAATTTGAAGCTGAAAAAAAATAAATTTATTTTTCACTTTCGCTTTGAAG
>CAWKCO010000011.1:0-627500 GCA_963848175.1 uncultured Cytophagales bacterium | reverse complement strand
TGCAATAGCATAAGGGTGCTTGACTGTGAGACCTACAAGTCGATCAGGGTCGAAAGACGGATATAGTGATCCGGTGGTTCTGTATGGAAGGGCCATCGCTCAAAGGATAAAAGGTACGCCGGGGATAACAGGCTGATCTCCCCCAAGAGCTCACATCGACGGGGAGGTTTGGCACCTCGATGTCGGCTCGTCACATCCTGGGGCTGGAGAAGGTCCCAAGGGTTGGGCTGTTCGCCCATTAAAGTGGCACGCGAGCTGGGTTCAGAACGTCGTGAGACAGTTCGGTCCCTATCTGTTGCGAGCGTAAGAAAATTGAGTAGATCTGTCTTTAGTACGAGAGGACCGAGATGGACTAACCGCTGGTGCACCAGTTGTTCCGCCAGGGGCATTGCTGGGTAGCTACGTTGGGAAGGGATAAGCGCTGAAAGCATCTAAGTGCGAAACCCACTACAAGATGAGTTTTCTTTTAAGGGACGTTAGAGATTATGACGTTGATAGGCTACAGGTGTAAAGGCAGTAATGTCATAGCTGAGTAGTACTAATTACCCGTAAACTTTCCTAGGTCTGATTTTTAATCAGAAGCGATGGACTCGTTTTTAATTTTTCAGTTAGTTAAGCTAACACAATGAATCTTTCACAGCTATGTCATGAAGATATTGCTCATTTATGAGCTATGAAGACAAAAGTGTCTTTAGAATATTAAGACCAGCCTAGTGGCAGGCAAGTTTTATGGTGATTATCCGCCTCCACTTATGTTACGGCGGACAGGTTGCGAAAGCGACCACCATTTAAGAGTTTATGGTGATTATTGCGATGGGGTCCACCTCTTTCCATTCCGAACAGAGAAGTTAAGCCTATCAGCGCCGATGGTACTGCAGTAATATGTGGGAGAGTAGGTCGTCGCCAGTTTTTATTAACCCTTGTTAAGAAATTAACAAGGGTTTTTTTATGACCTAGCAAAATTCGTCGAAGTGCTAAGCGTTTTCACCCTGGCTTCACTCCTGCTTTTGAGAAAATATCCTGTAAATCTTTTTCTATTGCAAATGCTTTGAGTGGTGCAACATTTGCTCCTCCTGGATTGCCTACTGGTATTTGCCCAACAAATGATTTTATTCCACCTACGATTAAACGTGGGATTTGTCCAAGAACCTCTTTTGTGCTTTTAATTTTAAACCCAAATTGCAGCATTTTCCAGTGTACGTAGGTGTGTGCATAAGGGTAGCTTTGTCCGATGATATGCGCACGTTCGAGATGCTTCCATGCACCTGGCAGGTTTCCGCTGGTATATTCGATTTCATATTTTCCCAATTCCAAGTCATAAAATGATTTGAGGGATTTTGGAATTGTCGTGTTAAATTTGATATCCATTCTTTCTATGTCTATATACAAGCAATAACTCCTTTATTGGCATCAATACGAATATAATTCATTTTTGAAAGCGGTCATTGACTAAATGTGGTGTTTTGTGGTTTTCTGAAAAGGTTTGCTTGTAAGCAGCAAGGAATAGCATTTGAAAGAAAGGTGTCCTATCCACTATTGAATTCCAGGGAGTTGAATGTTTACCCAAGAGCGTAACCAATGATCCTGAGCTAGCATAGCACCAGAAGTGATTGTTATATAATTTTCCCATGTAAACTCAATGCCTTTGCTGGGAATGATAGAAACCCACATTTTCACGGAAGTGGGGCGGTTTTCTTTATCTAAAAGCCAGACGTAAGAATCTCCAGGCGTGGAGCCGCCACTGTTGTAGGTGACCATCAGTCCTTGTCGTCCATCTTTTACCGTTACTATGCTGCGCGTGGTGCCCTCATCAAATGCCTTGAAGGGAGCACATAGCCAGAAGCTGTCATTGTTGAAATAATCAATGGCTTTTTCGATCAATTTCTCAGCCTTTTTTTCGGAATAGCGCTCGCCATATTTCACTGCACCCGATTGTTCGTTTGGTCGTAGTATCACTTCATGATCATTCCATTGCACATTCACGATGTGGTTTTCTTTGTCCCAAGTATAGTCGTGAATTCTTTTGAATGACCAGGAAACTGTCTCGGTAGCGTCCCATGCTTCTTTATTCAGAGAGTCCATCATCTTGCGTGCCAAAATGTCTGCCTCAGCACTTGGTTGCCCGTCAGGCAGGGGCTCACTGGCCAGCGTTACGCCCGCAAATAGCACTCCAACCAAAAGCACCACAACACACACTGTATAAATTAAAACTTTTCTCATATCAGTTTATTCAATAAGGACGAATCTTTCACTCTACTTCGTTGACAAAGTAGAGTGATTTGATATTAAAGTCACAGCTAGTAATATTAAAATTCTATTTTTACGCTTTTATAAATTCACGGCTTTATCAAAAACAAGATGTACCGAAACCTTATTGCCTTATCCATTCTATCACTTTTATTTTGCCAAAAAGGCTTCTCACAAGAAAACTGGAAACCTGGTTACATCATTCTCACGAAGGGTGACACCATCTATGGTCAAATCCAAAACCGGGACAGTAAATCCAATGCGCAGAAATGCGTTTTCAAAATTTCAGAAGATCAAAAAACCAAAGACTATCACCCCGAAGATCTGATAGGCTACCGCATCAATGGTGGAAAATATTTTGTTTCAAGGTCTGTTCCGATGATCAATGAAGGGAATCCTCTTTTCTTTGAGTTTTTGATCAAAGGGAAAGTCAAGGTTTACCATGTCATGGAATTGTCGAGTAGATACTTTATTGAGAAAGATGGGGATATTCATGAGCTGCTCAATTCTGAGATTAAGATTAAATCAGATGGGAAAACTTATACGAAATCAAAAAAAGAATACATAGGTATCCTAAATTATTTGTTTAGTGATGCAAGTGTAGATTTGAAAGTTGAAACGAAAAACCTAGACACTAAATCAATTATTGAAGTATCCAAAAAGTACCACGAAAATGTATGCCCGAATGAGCTCTGTACTATATATGAAATGCCGGAATTTAAATTAGAAACTTCTTTTGGTGTTTTTGCTGGTGTCTTTAGAAATACTCTGGACTTTGGTTATGTAGAATCAGGTATTGGATCAGGTATAATACTAGGTACTCGACTAATGATTGAAAACCCATTCCTTTGGTCTGAGCGAATATCCATAAGTGCTGATTTGACGCTGAGTAGTTACAGAAGATATGAGCTTAGAAGCAACGAGTTACATAGGTCTATCACCTATAATGGGGTGAACTATCGAGTTTATAAAAACGGCCCAGACACAACTCTTAATGTAAACCTCAAAACCTACGCCTTAAAGATTCCAGTTTCCATTCAATATAACTTAGGTAACAAAAGGATCAGTCCTTATATCGGAGCTGGGCTACTTAATGTCTTCATAATCAAACAAAACAAGGATTTTGTTTACCATTTGTATGAAGAGAGATTTGGTCATTCAATTCCGATATACCACGTAGGTTTTCAAGGAAAACTTGGAGCTAAGTACAAATTAAAGAATGGAGGAAGTGCCTTTATTGAAATGCATTATGAAATATCAGAAAACCTAGATGCTAATGAATTTCTGCGCCTGAAAAATACGTCACTTTCGTTTGTAGCAGGTTATTATTTTTAATACCCCTCCTGCCACCCTCGCATTTTCTGGCTTCTCGAAGGAGAGCAATGATACGGCTCGATCGAATTTCACTTCTGTCACATATATATTGGTGATGTGCTCACCCACACCTTCTTTCCACCAATAGGTGTGGTAGCCTGTGGGTATTTGAATGCCCTCGATTCCAGATAAGCCAATGATTTTCATAATTTTTTCATCGGAATGGCCTCCATCGGGGTAATGGCCTGGGTATGAAACAATGTAACGCAGGGCTCCCATAAGCTTAGTTTCCTGATCAATGTAAATAACGTAAAAGTCATCTGGAGCATCTCCAATTCCATCGGCATAGGTGATTTTCACAAGGTCATAATCTTTACCTTCTAGCGTTTGTGGATCTAGTAATTCATGGTTGATGCCCTCGTCTGCCAATACGAAAGGAAGTCCTACAAAGTAAAAAGGAGTGGTCGACCAAAAGCGGGGGTTGATGTCTATTTCTGCCGTATCTGGTGACACCCAAGCCTGCTTCCCATCCCATCCAAATAACACTTTTTCTTTACCCTTACCCAGCTCATGTACAGATCGTGCCGACCATTGATCTACTGTTTGAAAAGTGTTTCTTCGCGTCCCTCCATTTTGCGGCTGATAATCAAACCGAAACTGTAAAGCACCATTTTCAAACCACCGGCGTAAGCCTCCATGCGCTTCTATAGACTGCCATACTTTTTTACCCGCAGAGTCTTGCTGCATACGCTTTTCGGCGGCAGAAACCCGCTGATCTACCCAAGAAGTGGGTAGCCACAAGGAATCCAACTCATCTTTCGTCAATATTGAGTTTGTAGATGGAGTAGTCGTGCAACTTGCGAGCACCGCAAAAAGAAGGCAGAGTATAGTGAAACGCATAATCAAAGCTTGATGAGAAAATATTTACACCAAAGTCCAACGTCTTTAATGAAGCTAAGTTTTGTCGTTTGAGTAACAAAATGGATGAAAATTGGAAGTCCATTTTTGACTGATCTATTTTCAAACTCCCTCTTGTCTTCACCACGGTAATTACAATTTGCTTATTGCATCACTTGTTTCCATCTGTCCTTGAATTATTTAAATAGCGTTGATTTCTTATAGTCTGAATAGTTGCAATGGTTCTTAACTGGATATGACATGATTAATCCTAAGTGACGTTATAATGTTTTGTTTTTGCCCTCCTCTTACATCAATGATTTGCCTTTCGGACATTTTTAATCTACTTTCGTTACAGATATATTCATTAATCAGCTCACTATCAATGTGATATATCTGTTAAATTGAAATATACTCTCTTCATATATTTCACATCTCACATAAAATATGCTAAAATGAAAAATCTCAAGCTTTGCCTTCTCTGAATTCCTTTGCTGCTGGCCTCCTGCCTAGAAACTGAACAACCACCTAAACCCACAGATTTTGGTTACCTGAACCTGAACATATCCGTAACGGTAACCTCAAAGGAGGCCAACTCACGAACAGAAGCTGTTTTTACTGACAATTTCAGTGTGACCATCTATGATGCAAGTGATGATAGCGAGGTGATGGTTTTTGATCCTTTCTCTTCCGCCCCACCTACAGTACAATTATCTACGGGTGAATATTACGTGATTGCTCATAGTAACAACCTAGTAGATGCCGCATTTGAAAATCCATACTATCTGGGAACATCAGACGACTTTACCATTGATAAAGAGGAAACAGAAACTATAGATATCATTGCAGAACTGGCCAACACGAAGGTTGCCATCCTGTATTCCACGGATGTAGTCAACACCTTCGATGGCTACAGTGGCTCTGTGACAGTAATAAGTAGCGGCACTAGCCTTGCCTATGGACAGGGTGAAACAAGAGAAGGCTATTTGGTCACTGAACCCTTGACAATAGCGGTTGACCTGAGCTATACCAAGCTTGATGGAAGCACCGTTGACCGAACCTTCAATACCTCAATAGCCAATCCTTTACCAAAGACTTTTTACAACATCTTAGTTGATGCTTCCCTTCAGGGTGGTACCATCGTTTTTAATCTAACAGTCGATAAAAGTGTGGACACTGTGAACATTGATTTGGGAGAGGTGGTCATCACAGGTTGCCAAATGACCTAAATACGAAGTGGTAGAGGATTCTGACGTAGAGGAATGGATTTTGACCTACAATGGGAGTGGACAATTAATTAGCTCGACTTTGACCGACAATTACAGTAGTGATACCTCTCAGCGCGTACTCAGCTATAACGGCACTGGTCAGCTCACTCAAGTGCTCAAGACCACTGGCAGCTCTAGAGAAGATTTATTTTTAATGGATTAGGTCAACTGATTGAAAGGCAAGAACTGGAGGATTTTGGTAGCGGTTTGGAGATGAGTAGAAAAGTGGTTTTTAACTACAACAGCGATGATCAAATCTCTTCAATTGAAGAATATCGTCCCAGTGGTGGCTCTCTCATTTTTGACTATGCGATCTATCTTGAATACCCAGATACCGGCTCAAAAAACCCAAATCGGTCTGAGGAATACAATTTAACCAACACACTCTACCGAGTGAGATATTATACATGCGATGATAAAATTAACCCGATACTTAACTCTGGACTTTGGGCTTGTGACGATTGTATTGATTTTGAATTCTTGCCCTTTACCACCAACAATCTATCGAGCATGATAGGATGGGACAGTACAGAGACTATTCTAGATGGGAGCGTGTCTGCAACGTATGTTTACAATAGTGACGATTATCCTACTCAGGTCACTTACGCTTATGATAATGGTGAGGTTCTCGTTCAGAACTACGAATTTATCTGTGGACAATAGAATGCAATATTGATACCTATCTGCAAACGTATTTGTTCTTAATTTCTAAGGGAAGAAATACGTTTGCAGAACATCTTATCTCTTTTACTTTTTGGTTACTACCACCTTTGCAGTGTAAGCGTCTTGCGAAAATTTGCAAGTAGTACATGGAGCAGGCCATAATTCTATCAAATGAACTGTGAACCCCAGGACACTGGCTTCTGCTGGGTAGTCTTTTCCACCATGTGTATTCAGATTTAGTTTTTCCTTTGATTGAAGATTAGCTATTGTCATTTCAAGGGAGGCGTTCCCTTGCCAAATACATACAACATCAGTAGCACATCGCGAATCACTCAGCAGTGAGTCATATGAAAGGGCTATCTCATTGGCCTCATTGTGGTATATATCCCGCAGGTTAATTGCAACAGTATCTCCAAGCTCAAAAGCATGGTCGGGAGATAAAGAATCTTCACATGCAAGAATGCTCATTGCACACAATATGGATATCAGATAAACAATTTTCATGGCATTTTTATTTAGACCGTAAAGACTACCAAATTCGGCAATTAGTTGTAATAGGTGCAACTGATCTAGGCGGCATTATTGACTATGCATTTGCAATCAACCCCCTCTTATTTATCACAATTTCTAATTAAATTGTATTCTCTGTAATACAGTCAGCCATTTCATAAGTAAAATTTAGTACCTTTTTTACCCTAGTCTATTAGTTTTATCCAACTCATGCCAATTCGGTTGCTCCTGTATTCGCTTTTTGTAGTGTTCGTCTCTTTGAGCGCAAATGCTCAATGTCCGGAGGATAGAATAAAAGCGAATGTACTTTACCATATTAGCGATTTTATAAGTTGGCCTCCATTGGACAAAGGTCAGACATTTAATATTGACGTGATCGGAGATAGACCAGAATTGGTGGATGAACTTTCTAAAATTGCTCAGAAAAAGAAAATAGCAAGAAGATCGCTCAATATCACTGTTCAAAATAAATTAAGCCTAAATGAACGTTCTCAAATTATTTTTGTAGATGCGGCATACTACGAAAGTATAGATCAAATACTCTCCTTTTGCCAAAGGAATAGCATTTTGATGGTCACGGACCAATTGGAAAACCCATTGACATTTGTCATCAATTTTACGAAGAGTTACAAGAAGAACGTGAGTTTTCAAGTCAATAAGCAGAACCTGATCTTATCTGGCCTTGATTATGTTGACGACCTTTTGCTATATGGTGGAACGGAAGTTGACATAAAGGATCTTTTTTTTAAGACACAAATGCGCTTGGATAGTACGACGAATCAATTGAAACAAGAATCGATCAAAATAAGCAACCTAGAGCATTTGGTTGCTTCCAAAAACCAAACCCTCCGATCACAAGACAGTACTATTTCGGCTTTTGCAGATAGCATTGTAACTACAAGACAAAGACTCAAGCAACAGTTTGAAAACATCGCTGCTAAAACTAAAACCATTGATCAGCTCACCAACGAAATTACAGCCCAAAATGAAAAAGTGTTTGCGATTAATTCAAAAATCAAAAACCAGCTTGAACTCCAAGACAACCTGACCATTCAGATCAATAGAAATAAAGAAGAACTAAAAAAGCTTCAGCGTGAGATCTTAGTGAAGAATGAAACTCTGGATGAGCAAGATGCTTTCATTTTGAACCAAAGACGCTTGTTGTCTTATTCTTTCGCATTAGCAGGCATGTTGGCTTTGTTGGGTTTTACTATTTTTCGATTTTTCCAATTAAAAAAGAAACACAACGCTCAATTGGAACAAAAAATAGATGAACGCACCATAGAGCTCAAACAGAGCAATGAAAAGTTTCTATCGCTGTTTAATAATGCACCTGAAGCCATCTGGGAAATAGATTTCTCGGAGGTAAAAGCATTTATAGACACTTTGAACCTTGACAAAAATACGCCAATAAGTAATGATGAGTATACTGAGCTCAATATGGAATGTGCCCGGAGAATGCGTTTTATCAATGTTAACAAGGCAGCATTAGATTTGTTTGAAATAACAGATATTGATAAAAGTATTGAAATTTACGAACGCTTGGAGAGCTCAAAAAAGCTCTCGGGTCTTCTTCCAGAATTTATGTGTATCATACAAGGCACGCATACATTCTCATTTGAAACAAGTAGATGGAAAGCACGAGGAGAAAGGATTGATCTGATCGTAAAGTGGCTGAATATTTCTAAAGAACCAGAGTCTTTTTCACGTGTGATCGTAACCATGGTGGACATCTCCAAACTGAGACAGGTACAAACTGAACTCAAAGCACATCAGGAGAGGCTGGAACTCCTTGTAGAGGAAAAAACTCAAAATCTCAAGGCGATAAACGAAGAACTCGAATTTGCTAATAATGAGCTCTTCAACCAGAGTAAAATTATCAATTCACAAAACTCAGAGTTACGCGTTACACTGGATCACCTTAAGGAGACTCAAACACAACTTTTACAATCTGAAAAAATGGCTTCTTTAGGGGTACTCACGGCAGGAGTAGCTCACGAGATCAACAATCCACTCAATTTCATCATGGGAGCTTACGTTGGCTTGGAGCAATACTTTCAAGAGGAAGGAGACTCGGGTGAGGATATGGATGCGAAAAGCTATTTGAAGACCTTGAAAATTGGATTGGACAGAGCTACCAATATTGTTAAAAGCCTGAATCTATTTAGTAGGGAAAATAGAACTAATAATGAGGATTGTAATGTCAATACGATCATTGAAAATTGTTTGACCATGGTCAATAGTCAACTTTTGGATCGAGTAGAAATTATTAAAAAATACTCAACCGAAGAAATCATTGTTCTTGGAAATGTTGGTCGACTGCATCAAGTTTTTGTCAATATCATTAGCAATGCGTCTCAGGCGATCAGTGGCGAAGGAAAGGTAGAAATTACGACCTCCCTAAACGCGGATCATGCAATCATCGAAGTGAAAGACAATGGAGAGGGAATCAGCGAGGATAATTTACCCAAAATTACCGATCCATTTTTTACAACAAAAGAACCTGGTAAAGGCACGGGACTAGGGCTCTCAATTTGCTACAATATCATACGCGAACATGGTGGTGAGATTAAATTTGATTCTAATCTAGGTGAAGGAACTACAGTGAGTATAAAACTACCTCTTAACTAATTTGATTTTCTATCAGAATGCCCCAAACTCTTATCGGGGGCGATGCGATCTCGTACGAGCTGCTTGAGCTCAGTTATTTCCGGAAATCTCCCTTCAGCTTTTCGTGAGAAAAGTAAACTGCCATTTGTATAGATATTGAAGTTGCCACCGGTCACCTGACGTAAAGTGATTTCGGAGACTTCTTCTTGGAAGGTAACCAAAAGCTCCTGCATCATCCAAGTGGCTCGGTGCATCCATCGGCATTGCGAGCAATATTCTATTGTAATTGAATGGTTCATTTTTTACAAAAACTAAAATAACGATCCCATCTGCTGCGGAGGGATCATCCCCAAGTGGCGATATGCCAACTCTGTAGCCTGACGACCTCTAGCGGTTCGTTTGAGGTAGCCTTCCATAATCAAAAAGGGTTCATATACTTCTTCGATCGTTTCTGCCTCTTCCCCACAAGCCGTGGCGATGGTAGAAAGCCCCACAGGGCCACCTTTAAATTTCTCAATGATGGTCGTTAATATTCGGTTGTCCATCTCATCTAGTCCGTGATCATCTACATCCAGCGCATTTAGGCCTATTTTGGCTATATCCAACGTGATAGACCCATCTCCCTTAATCTGAGCAAAGTCTCGTGTACGTCTCAATAAATTATTAGCAATACGCGGAGTTCCTCTACTTCGTCGAGCAATTTCATAAGCCGCTTCTTGGTCTATGGGCGTGTTGAGAATTTCCGAAGAGCGACCCACGATTCCAGTAAGCAACTTTGCATCGTAATACTCCAACCTGGCATTGATCCCAAAGCGCGCACGCAATGGTGCAGTAAGCAATCCTGACCGTGTAGTTGCCCCTATGAGCGTAAATGGGTTCAGTCCAATCTGCACACTTCGTGCATTTGGCCCTGTGTCTAGCATGATGTCTATCTTATAATCCTCCATTGCAGAATAGAGATACTCCTCCACCACAGGATTGAGTCGATGAATCTCATCTATGAAAAGCACATCGTGATCCTCAAGATTGGTGAGTAACCCCGCCAAATCACTAGGTTTATCAAGCACAGGGCCAGAGGTGATTTTTATACTAGACCCAAGTTCATTAGCTATGATGTTGGATAGTGTTGTCTTACCCAGCCCCGGAGGGCCATGTAGTAGCACATGATCCAATGGTTCGGCACGTTGCTTAGCCGCCTGCACGAAAATTTTCAGGTTGTCCACCACCTTGTCTTGCCCCGCAAAATCATCGAAACTCAGCGGACGTAAGGCACGATCAATGTCCTTTTCGACCGAATCCATTTCTTCATCATCTCCTCGCAGATAATCCTCTCGCATGGCTGTATTAAAGCTTTGGTGTAATTGTATGTGCCACAGAAGTAGCGACTGTGGGTAAAGTTATTGAAGTTTTATCGAGTGGAAAGTTCTTACCACCAAATTCGGTTTTATAATTGCGTAAAATTTCGTTTTGGACAAGAGAAAGCTTTTTTTTAGAATCATTGTGCTCATTGTTGTGGTGGGAGCGTTCTATAGGTATTATACCTCAAAACCAGCAGAAACGGCATTTCACATCACAGGGCAAACCATGGGTACAATCACTTACAATGTGAAGTACCAAGCTAAAGAGGCACTCATATCTCAGAATGAAGTAGACTCTATCTTGATTGCTTTCAATCAATCATTATCTACCTACATACCCTCATCGGAAATATCCAGCCTCAACCAAGCGGGATACTTAAAAGACCCCTCTGAACTTTTTAATGCAGTCATGAATAAGAGCGCTGAGGTTTTCTCAGGTTCACAAAAAGCATTTGACCCGACAGTCGGCCCTTTGGTTAATGTATGGGGTTTTGGCCCAGATAAAGAGCCCAATGTGCCTGATAGCGCTACTGTCATAGAACTTCTTTCTCATACTGGGTTTAGTAAAATTCAATTTTCCAGTCGTTCAGTATCCATGGATAGCCTGATGTATCTGGATTTCAGTGCCATTGCCAAAGGCTATGCCGTGGATGTGATCGCAGACTTTCTCCTAAAAAAAGAAATAAAAAACTTTATGATCGAAATAGGAGGGGAAGTGCGAGCAAGTGGTACTAATGAAAAACAAGAAATCTGGAGTATCGGGGTTGAAGATCCGCTTGTGGCGCAAGATGAATCACGTCTTTTGGCCATTGTGAAGCTCCAAAATAAGGCCATGGCCACCTCCGGAAACTATCGTAATTATTACCGTATCGGTGGAAAAACCATCGCGCATACCATAGACCCGCGCACTGGGTACAATACGGGTCACAACCTGCTCAGCGCGTCGGTTTTTGCCAATGATTGTATGACAGCAGATGCTTATGCCACAGCCTTTATGGTTTTAGGATTGGAGGAGTCGAAACAAATAGCACAAAAAGAAGAACTGGAAGTATACTTGGTTTATCAAAAGGATAGTGGTGAATTAGGTAGCTTTGTGTCCGATGGCCTAGCGCCATATATTGAATTAAACAATGCTGATGAATAAGATAGAATGGTTTGGAGAGTGGTTTGACAGCCCTTACTATCACATATTATATCGATCTAGAGATGAATCAGAGGCGAAGCTCTTCATTGAAAATCTTATCAAAGAACTCAAACCAAAGGCTGATGACAAGTTTTTGGATGTGGCTTGCGGTAAAGGAAGGCATGCCATCTATCTGAATGCTAAAGGTTTTGATGTGACGGGCATAGACCTTTCTACACAAAATATTGAAATCGCTAGCGAAGCGGAAAACGAAAAACTGCACTTTTATCAAAGTGATATGAGAGACGTTTTTCGTGAAAACGAATTTGATTTTGTATTCAACCTATTCACTAGTTTCGGATACTTCGCTACTAAAGAGGAAGATCAACAAGCCATTGCTTCTATAGCCAAGAACTTGAAAAAAGGCGGCTACTTTTTGCTTGACTTTTTGAACCCTTATGTAGTGATTAATGATTTAGTAGAAGCTGAAACCAAAATTATAGACGGAATAAAATTCAATATTTCCAGACGATTTGATGGAGAGTTTATTGTGAAGGATATCGTGATCAACGATCACGGACAGATTTTTTACTTTCACGAAAAAGTAAGGGCAATCCGCCGAGTACATTTTTTAGAGTATTTTGAAAACTGCGGCTTGAAAGTAAAAGCTATCTTTGGTAACTATGAGCTCGGTAAATATAAAGACAACAAATCCGAGAGACTCATTTTCCTGACTCAACTATGATTCTGGTTATTTCAATTTTGCTTATCAGCACCCTTGCAGGTGGAATGCTGGCCAATTCCATTGATTTTGAAGCGAAAACCATGCGTTATCTGCTCATTTTTGCAGGCTCATTTCTTTTTTCAATCACGATTATACACATGCTCCCAGAGGTTTTTTCCTTTGGAGAAAACCCCATTACCATTGGGATTTATGTGCTGTTGGGCTTCTTTCTTCAGCAGGTTCTGGAGTATTTTTCTTCGGGAATTGAGCATGGTCACTTTCACAAAGGGGAAAGCATTTCTGCATCTTCGAAGTATTCCATTGTCATTGCTCTGATGATCCATTCGTTGCTGGAAGGAACGCTGCTTACACACGATTCTCCTTTTCATGACAAGAACGAATCTTATTCTCTCCTTGCGGGAATTCTACTACACAAAGTGCCTGCGGCTTTTGCTTTGATGACTACCTTGAAGACAGGTGAAAAATTTTCAATGTCTCAATGGATGATATTAATCGCTTTCAGTGTGGCATCCCCTTTAGGGATGATTTTGAGTGGCTCGCTACTTGACCTTTCACATGAAAGCCTTGTGATACTTTTCGCAATTGTATCGGGGAGCTTCTTGCATATTTCAACAACTATATTTGTAGAATCAAGCCCGAACCATCATTTTGGACTAAAAAAGATATTGATAAGTCTCCTAGGTGCAGCTATAGCCATAGCGTCAGAATTATTTGTATAGAAAAATTCATTCAAATCGGTCTTAGGTTGATTTAAATCAAGAATAATACTTATTTTGGCATTCTACATTGCTACTTATCCATTCATTGGGGTAAAATATTTTAAGGACTAAAATCGAAAAAGACATTGGAAAATTTTCCAGCTGATATTGAAGTGCTACCAGCAGAAGTCTGGAAGGATTACGAAAGAGAGGATTTGAGATCAAAATTTAAAGTCTCAAACATGGGCAGAGTGATATCCTATCCAGCTACCAATCCAGACAAGCCGATTTTGCTTTCGGGATATAAAAACGCAGGATATCATGCGATCCCTACTAAGAAGAAGGATGGAAAAAATACCTTAATCTATATACATAAGCTTGTAGCAGAGCTACACGTGCCCAACCCAGAAGGGTATAAGAAGCTGGTTTTTAAAGATAGAAAAAGAACCAATTGCAAAGCGTCTAACATGCAATGGACTAGCAAGGAGGACTATGCCGACTACATGAGAGAGCGTAAAAACATCTTTTATTACGAACCCAATTTTAAACCCAACGCCAAACTTACGGAAGCCAAAGTGGCTCTTCTGAAAAAAATGGTCAATGATCCTAACAGAAAAACACGTTATAAAATCATCGCGAAGCGATTCGGAATCAATATCACCACTTTGTTTTCGATAAAGAGAGGCAATAGCTGGAAAGAAGTAGAGCCTCTAAAATAACCTACCTTTCCTGTGCTCAGGTTAAGCCATGTAAGTTTATAATGGCAGGTGTTTTATTTTTGATATGTTGTAATCCCATTCGAAATCATCATAAAAGGAGCACATTCTCTCTTTTATTTAATTTGTAGATGTATTTTGAATCTTAAATTGTCATACTTGCAGTTGACGATCTCTATGACCAACGGGGGATTATTGTAAAGCAACAAACAACTTAAAAACACATTTCAAAAATGAGCCAACATGACCTAAAAAAATATTGGACGCGCAACGTCAAATATTTATTAATTCTTCTTGCTATATGGTTTGCAGTTTCCTTTGGAGCTGGCATCCTCTTCGCAGATCAACTTAACAACTTCCGTATGGGAGGCTTCAAAGTAGGCTTTTGGTTTGCACAGCAAGGCTCCATCTATGTTTTTGTTGTATTGATTTTGGTATATGTCCGCTTGATGAACAAGCTGGACAAGGAATTTGATGTAGACGAAAAGTAAATGATAATGGACGTACAAACTTGGACCTTTATTATCGTAGGTTTCACATTCGCACTTTACATAGGCATAGCCATTTGGTCGCGTGCAGGCTCTACTAGTGATTTTTATGTAGCAGGAGGAGGAGTCTCTCCACTTGCAAACGGTATGGCAACTGCCGCAGACTGGATGTCGGCGGCTTCTTTTATATCCATGGCCGGACTCATCTCTTTTATGGGTTATGATGGGGCAGTATATCTCATGGGCTGGACGGGTGGCTATGTTTTGCTTGCTTTGCTATTGGCACCTTATTTAAGAAAATTTGGAAAATTCACGGTTCCAGATTTCATCGGAGATAGATACTATTCAAATGTGGCGCGTACAGTAGCTGTCATTTGCGCTATTATCGTGTCGTTCACTTACGTGGCTGGGCAAATGCGCGGGGTAGGAGTTGTTTTTGCGCGCTTTCTTGAAGTTCCGGTAGAGACTGGCGTTTACATTGGTATGGCTTTGGTGCTTTTCTACGCCACACTTGGTGGCATGAAAGGTGTGACATACACTCAGGTAGCGCAATATTGTATCCTAATATTTGCCTTTATGGTTCCGGCGATTTTTATCTCTTTCCAATTGACAGGAAATGTAATTCCGCAATTAGGTTTCGGCGGTTCGTTATCAGATGGAACTTATCTGCTTGATAAACTAGACGGATTAAATGAAGAGCTAGGCTTTGCAGCCTATACCTCTGGGTCTAAATCGATGTTAGACGTTTTTGCTATCACGTTAGCACTCATGGTCGGGACGGCAGGCTTGCCTCACGTGATCGTTCGTTTTTTTACGGTGAAAAATGTAAAGGACGCGCGAATGTCCGCCGGATGGGCACTTATTTTTATTGCCATTCTTTATACAACTGCACCAGCCATTTCAGCTTTTGCGCGTACCAATTTAATCAATACTGTTTCGGGGGCGGAATATAAAAATATGCCCGAGTGGTTTACCAACTGGGAAAACACCCAGCTCATTAAGTTTGAAGACAAAAATGGTGACGGTAAAATTCAATATGTAAAAGACGCTGAGAAAAATGAGCTTACGATTGATCCAGATATTATGGTACTGGCCAACCCTGAGATCGCGAATCTGCCTGATTGGGTGATTGCACTGGTAGCAGCAGGTGGTCTTGCCGCAGCACTTTCTACGGCCGCAGGTTTACTTTTAGTTATATCGGCCAGTGTCTCTCATGATCTGATCAAAAAACAAATCAAGCCTGACATCTCGGAGAAAGGTGAGCTAATTTGGGCCAGACTGGGCGCAGTAGTGGCAGTGATCGTTGCAGGGTACTTTGGCATCAATCCGCCGGGTTTTGTAGCAGCAGTGGTGGCCTTGGCCTTTGGTTTGGCGGCAGCCTCATTTTTCCCAGCCATTATTTTAGGGATTTTTGATAAAAGAATGAACAAAGAAGGTGCCATAGCAGGTATGGTTGTGGGTATCCTTCTGATGCTTTTTTACATGATCAAATACAAGCTACAAGGATTTGGTGGTGGCACCAAAGAAGACTGGTGGTTTGGTATTTCGCCAGAGGGTTTTGGAACGGTGGCCATGTTGGTCAATTTTGTGATTTCCTACGGCGTTTCTCGCTTCTTTCCAGCACCACCTGCTGATGTTCAGGAAATGGTCGAGAGCATCAGGTATCCACGAGGAGCCGGTGCAGCAACACATCACTAGGCACTATGTGCACGAGCAATATGTTAAAATTCAAAAGAAATCATTTAAGGTAATTGCAAATTCATTCGCAATCCATAACTAGATTTCATAATTTTAGAAATTAAAGAATTAAGAAATAGAAATATGAGCCATAAGATCCAAACGCTTAGCGGATATATTCATGAATACCAAAAGAGTGTTTTACAACCAGAAGAATTTTGGAGCAGAGTAGCCGAGTCTTTTCACTGGAAAAAACCATGGGATAAGGTTTTAGATTGGAATTTTGAAGAGCCAAAAGTGGAATGGTTCAAAGGCGGAAAACTCAATATCACAGAAAATATTCTAGAGCGGCATCTTTTCATCATGGGAGATCGCCCTGCGATTATTTGGGAAGCCAATGAGCCTGATGAAGAGAACATCACGCTTACTTATCGTCAGCTTTATGAAAAAGTTTGCCAATTAGGGAATGCGCTCAAAGCAAATGGAGTAAAGAAAGGCGATAGAGTGATTATTTACATGCCAATGGTGCCAGAGGCGGCTGTGGCCATGCTGGCCTGCGCCCGTATTGGCGCAGTACATTCTGTTGTTTTTGCAGGATTTTCTTCTTCAGCTTTAGCAGACCGTATCATAGACTGTGAGGCCAAAGTGATTCTTACTTCAGATGGAAACTTCCGAGGGGGGAAAAGTATTGACGTGAAGGGTGTAGTAGATGAGGCTGTAGAAAGATGTCCAAGTGTAGAGAAAGTTATTGTTTGTAAGCGCACCAACTCTGAGGTAACCATGAAAGCGGGTCGCGATATCTGGTGGTCTGATGCTATTGAAGGACAATCCCTTGAATGCCCTGCAGAAGAAATGGATGCGGAGGACATGCTTTTTATCCTATACACCTCAGGTTCTACTGGCCAGCCAAAAGGAGTGGTGCACACAGTAGGTGGCTACATGGTTTACACGAATTATTCCTTCATCAATGTGTTTCAATACACTCAGGGTGATGTCTACTGGTGTACGGCCGATGTTGGGTGGATTACGGGACATTCATATATTGTTTATGGGCCATTGCTTGCTGGAGCTACTACGCTTATGTTCGAAGGTGTACCCACATATCCTCATCCCGGAAGATTCTGGGAGATCATAGACAAGCATAAAGTCAATCAATTCTACACAGCACCTACTGCCATCAGAGCCTTACAGGCATACGGTTTAGAGCCAATAGAACCTTATAGTCTCGACTCCCTGAAAGTTATTGGCTCAGTAGGAGAACCTATCAACGAGGAGGCATGGCATTGGTATCACGATCATATTGGTAAAGGAAATTGCCCGCTCGTAGACACTTGGTGGCAAACCGAAACTGGTGGAATTATGGTGTCTGCTTTAGCTGGTATCACGCCAAACAAACCTGCACATGCTTCGCTACCATTGCCAGGTGTGCAACCTATCATTGTAGATCCTGATGGAAAAGAACTCACAGGAAACAACGTTCAAGGTAATCTCTGTATCAAATTCCCATGGCCTGGAATGCTCCGAACCACCTATGGCGATCACGAGCGCTGCAAACAGACTTATTTCTCCACTTACAAAGGGCTTTATTTTACTGGTGATGGAGCCAAAAGAGATCACGATGGCTATCTAAGAATTCTCGGAAGAGTAGATGATGTAATCAATGTTTCTGGACACAGAATGGGTACAGCTGAGGTGGAAAATGCCATCAACGAACACCCAAAAGTGATAGAATCAGCCGTGGTTGGTTTCCCTCATGATGTGAAAGGCCAGGGCATATATGCTTATGTGATTTGTGACATGGAAGGTCGTACAGAAGAAAGTCTCAAGAATGAGATCATTCAGACTGTAAGTAAAATCATCGGGCCAATTGCTAAACCAGACCGTGTGCAAATTGTGCCGGGCTTGCCAAAAACAAGATCTGGGAAAATTATGCGACGAATTTTGAGAAAAGTGGCTGCTGGAGAAATCGATCAGCTAGGAGATACTTCCACGCTACTCAACCCAGAAGTAGTAGAGGCAATTATAGCGGGAGCGAAGTAATCATTCTTAAAAATGATCATGAAGAAAGGGAATCACGGAGATTCCCTTTTTTTCTCTTATTTGATCGCGAAAACCAACGAAAGCTGATTTTGAAATTGAATCATGGTGTGACGCACCTTATACCTATCATCAACTATTACATTGCTTTTCGTCCATTCGTAAAAGGCAGAGTGGTTTTCAAAGTTGAACCAATCATGCTTTATTCCCGCCGTGTATTTTAGGTGGAATGCCACGTCTTTTATGTAAAAAATCTGCCACGCCGCACTTCCTTCTAGCTTTGCCGAAACCATATTATCTATTCGAAACGTTTCTGCTCTCAAGCTTCTCTTATTTGTATTAGCTTGTATCAAATCGCTAAATGTTTCACTATTGCGACTTCCTCCGATGAGTATTTGGGGAGATACTTGAAATTTAAAAGAAGAGACTTCTTTGGTTAGATATGTTGTTAACCCTATTTGTCTTGACTTAAGATACCCGTAGCTATCGCCTTGATAAACCCTAGAGAAAACCCTGTCATGCACATAATAGCTCATGTTTTGATGAATAAGTCCCACAGAAACGTTTTTCCCCAATCGATACCCATAGGAAAGTTGGTGGCTTCTAAAATCCCAAAACGGATCAAAGTCAAACATGCCGCTAATTTCATGTTTTGCTTCGATAGTTGCTGATAAGGAAACACGATTGAAATAATCAAACCTAACCAACACATCACTTGCATCGTATTGAGCATGCTCATTTTTTACATTGCTGTAAGTCCAATAATAACCATAGCTCCCCGAGACCTGTGCTTTAATTGATATGGTCAGACACAGCAATAAACTAAAAACTAGAGCCTCTTTCATTTCAGTGGTATATTAAGCGTATCACTGAAAACTCGATCGTCACTTAGGTAAGTTTTTACGATTAACCCGAGAGAATCACCTTGCGGTATCTCTTTGTACGCGATTGATATCCTTGTAGTAGATTTATTTGCGAGAACATTCTCTATTTCAGTATAAAGCCCCCATTCTTCGCCATCAACTACAAAAAGCTCACTTACATCCTCGTTAACAGTATTCCCTTCTGCATCAAATCTCTTTATTATTTTTATATCTCGAATATGCTCCTTAAAAACTGGATAGTCTCCTTCGCATTCTTGTGTGGCATTGGCATAAGAAATAATACCTCCATTATGCTGTCTACTATACATGTATATGGATTCATCGCTTTTTAAATTCATACTCAGATTTAAAGTAGCTCTGTGGTAGGGTGGCTCATTATTCCAGCCATCATAGCTGCTTTGGCCGATGGAGTAGATGAAAAAATCTACTCCGATCGCGGATACGAAATAAGCGACATCATTACATCTCGGAAAAATGCAACTTTGAAAAACAGCTACTCCATGTATTCCTACAATAAGCATTAGTAGGGCAGTGAATTTTCTTTTCATTCCGTATAGATACGCTTTTTATCAATAAAGTTGCAATGAATGAAATTGAGCTCTCTTCTGGTGGCTATCTGTTTTGATTTTCAATTAGAACGTCGGATTAAAAAATAAAAAGGTTTGCCTTCTAAACACCCCTTCCTGTTTCCATCTTTACATTTCCAAACTCAATAGTCAAATAAAATAGCAGGCATTTATCAGAGGAGGTTTTACCTTTGCGCCAATTATTACCAATAATAGAAATATGGCATTTGGATTATTCAAAAAGAAGAAAAAAGAAAATAACGATTCTAGATATTTTAATCTCAAAATAAAGGATGTTGTAAAAGTGGCAACTGATGCCGTGAACGTGGTTTTTGAAAATCCAGGTAAAAATTTTCAATATAAGCCAGGGCAATTCGTCACGATCATAGACACTGTAGATGGACAAAAAGTGCGTAGGGCTTATTCTTTGTGTACTACTCCTTATTTGGATGAAAATCCAGCTGTGACAGTGAAACGCGTTCCGGGCGGTCTTTTGTCTAATCATATAAATGATAATTACAAGGCAGGAGATGTAGTGGAAGTGATGGAACCAATGGGGAAATTCACTACCGAATATGATAACAATAAAGTGCGCAAAGCCGTGTTTTTCGGAGGAGGTAGCGGAATTACTCCACTTTTTTCTATCATGCGAACGGTGCTAGATCAAGAGAATTTCAGTAAAGTGGCGCTCGTTTATGGCAATAGAGATGAAAATTACATCGTATTTCGAAAAGAGCTGGATGCACTCGAAGCTGAGTATGGTGGGCGCGCACGTGTCATTCATATCTTGCAGGAAGATGCGAATGGTCTTACGCATCATCACGGTCTGCCTACCACTGACATGATCACCGATATCTTGGAAGAAATTGGTTTTGGTGCGACGGCAGAATATTACATCTGTGGGCCACAGCTCATGATGGACATTGTGAAAGATGGTCTGATCAGAGCGGATGTGGATACCAGCAAGATTATGATGGAAAGCTTTAAGCCAGGTGTGACTTCACCAGAAGATCTTATTCAGCAGCCAGCTAAAAAGTCGGCCTCAGGAGTGACTAGCGAAGTAACCATCTTGTTGGATGGGGAAGAGCACGTGATTAATATTTCAGCTGATAAAGCCATATTAGATGCAGGCTTGGATGCCAATCTTGATATGCCTTATTCTTGCCAAAGTGGTCTGTGCACGGCATGTAGAGGCAAGTGTCTAGAAGGCGAAATCAGCTTGGATGGCGCAGAGGGACTTACAGAGGATGAGATCAAAGACGGATATGTGCTTCTTTGCGTAGGTAAAGCTTTGACAGAAAAAGTAAAAGTAGAAGTCGGATAATCCGATAATAAGTGAGAATATTAGAAAGCCGTGATTAAGATTTGTTTGATCACGGCTTTTTTATGCTCGATAAATTATTAATAGATTTTATTTTGACCAGAAAAGCCTAATTAAATTCTCTAAGAGCCGCTTTTGGGATGCCTTTCGGAATTTAATCCAGTCTAAAACCAATTTTTCAAAATATAACTTTTCCTGTCTGAGCTCTGTGACTTATTTTTGCGCCAATTTGTACCGAAGTAACCACCATATCAAATGCCAAAAGATTCCAGCATAAAGTCAGTATTAATAATTGGAAGTGGTCCGATCATCATTGGACAAGCGTGTGAATTCGATTATTCAGGTTCTCAGGCAGCAAGATCGCTACGAGAAGAAGGAATTGAAGTTACGCTGATCAACAGCAATCCTGCGACAATTATGACTGACCCAGTCACTGCGGATAACGTATATTTATTGCCTCTTACGAAGCAGTCAATCAAAGAAATTTTAGAGAAGCATGATATTGATGCAGTACTTCCAACAATGGGAGGTCAGACAGCTTTGAATCTTGCTATCGACTGTGACAATGCAGGAATCTGGGACAAGTATGGTGTTCGCATGATCGGTGTGGATGTGGGGGCTATTGAGACCACTGAGGATCGTGAGAAGTTCAGATTAAAAATGAACGAGATCGGAGTAGGTGTGTGTAAAGGTGAAACAGCTACTTCATTCCTAAAAGGAAAAGAGATCGCTCAAGAAATAGGCTTTCCACTTGTGATCAGACCATCTTATACGCTAGGTGGTTATGGTGGTGGTTTCGTCAATACACAAGAAGAATTTGATGAGGCTCTTAATGCGGGACTCCAAGCTTCACCTATCCATGAGGTGTTGGTAGAGCAGAGTATTTTGGGATGGAAGGAATATGAATTAGAGCTCCTCAGAGATAATATTGGGAACATTATTATCATCTGCTCTATCGAGAATTTTGACCCAATGGGTGTGCATACAGGTGATTCCATCACTGTTGCACCAGCTATGACGCTTTCTGATAAGGTATATCAGAACATGAGAGACTTGGCCAAGACGATGATGAACGCCATTGGTCAATTTGCTGGAGGATGTAACGTACAATTCTCAGTACATCCCGAAACCGATGATATCATTGGTATTGAAATCAACCCAAGAGTTTCTCGTTCTTCCGCTTTGGCATCAAAAGCTACAGGTTATCCAATCGCGAAAATCGCTGCAAAACTGGCTATTGGCTACAATCTTGATGAGCTAAAAAATCAAATCACAAAAACCACTTCAGCATTCTTCGAGCCAGCCTTGGATTATGTGATTGTGAAAATACCGCGTTGGAATTTTGATAAATTCCCAGGATGCGATAAAAAATTAGGACTACAGATGAAGTCTGTAGGAGAGGCTATGGGTATTGGCCGAAACTTCCAGGAAGCACTTCAAAAAGCATGTCAATCTCTTGAGATCAAAAGAAATGGACTGGGTGCTGACGGCAGAGAATTGAAAGACCAGCAAGCGATCTTATACAGTTTGGAAAACCCAAGTTGGAATAGACTGTTTCATATTTACGATGCGTTTAAGCTGGGAATCCCATTCAAAACGATTCATAAATTGACAAAAATCGACCCTTGGTTCTTACACCAAATAGAGGAGTTGATTATTTTAGAAAAAGGCATAGAGAAATTTACTGTTGACACATTGCCGAAGCATTTGCTTAAGGAAGCAAAAGAAAAAGGCTATGCAGACAGACAGATTGCACATTTAGTAAAAGCACTCGAAAGCGAAGTGTATGCTAAGCGCAATGAAATGGGAATTAAGCGTGTCTACAAACTCGTGGATACTTGCGCGGCGGAGTTTGAAGCACAAACACCATATTACTACTCATCATTTGATGAAGAAAACGAGTCTGTTTCTTCTGACAGGAAAAAAGTAATTGTTCTTGGCTCTGGGCCAAATAGAATTGGGCAAGGTATCGAGTTTGACTACTCATGTGTGCATGGGGTGTTGGCTGCTAAAGAATGTGGTTATGAAACAATCATGATCAACTGTAACCCAGAGACGGTTTCTACGGATTTTGATGTTGCAGACAAATTGTACTTCGAGCCTGTGTTCTGGGAACATATCTATGATATCATCCTTCATGAAAAACCAGTTGGCGTAATCGTACAGCTCGGTGGACAAACAGCCTTGAAGTTGGCAGAGAAGTTTGATAGATACGGAATAAAGGTAATAGGTACTAGCTATGAAGCGCTAGATCTTGCCGAGGATAGAGGTCGTTTTTCTGACCTTTTGAAAGAACAAAATATTCCATATCCACAATACGGAACTGTTGAAGATGCTGATCAGGCGATTGAGTTGTCAAGAGAGATTGGTTTTCCATTGCTAGTAAGACCAAGTTATGTACTGGGTGGGCAGAGCATGAAGATCGTGATCAACGAGCAAGAGATGGAAGAGCATGTGGTGAACTTGCTCAAAGACAAAGCGGACGGTCGCATCTTGTTGGATCACTTCTTGGAAGGAGCGATTGAGGCTGAAGCAGATGCCATTTGTGATGGAGAAGATGTGTACATCATCGGGGTTATGCAGCACATAGAGCCAGCGGGTATTCACTCTGGAGACTCCTATGCAGTACTTCCTCCTTACAACTTGGGAGATTTTGTCATGAGACAAATTGAAGAGTACACCGTAAAAATTGCCAAGGCATTGAAGACCGTCGGCTTGATCAATATCCAATTTGCTATCAAAGAAGATAAAGTTTACATCATCGAAGCGAATCCAAGAGCGTCACGTACTGTGCCGTTTATTTGCAAGGCATACAGAGAGCCTTATGTAAACTATGCTACCAAGGTGATGCTTGGGGAGAAAAAGGTTAAAGATTTTGATTTCAAACCTTACAAGAAAGGGTATGCGATCAAAGAGCCAGTTTTCTCTTTCCATAAATTTCCGAAAGTAAACAAGGAGCTAGGGCCAGAGATGAAATCTACGGGTGAGGCGATCTACTTTATTGATGATTTGATGGATGACTATTTCTTGAAAATTTACGCTGAGCGAAACCTCTATCTTTCAAAATAGGTTTAGAGAATACTATGGTAAAATTTCTTTTAATCATATTTCTCGTTTCTTATCTCGTTTATAAGGTTGGGGGCTTTTTCTTTAAAATGCTCGTAATGAAAACGGTGCAGAATCAACAGAAGCAGTACAATCCACCACCCAAGTCAAAGCGACCAAGTGGTGGAAATGTGAACATTGATTACATGCCCGATAGTAAAAATGACAAGCGTTCTTCTTCTAATAGCGGGGAGTACGTAGATTTTGAGGAGGTAAAGGATTGACCTTCTCTATACTATCAACAACTTTTCAATTAGCTTTGCGGCTTACTATTAAATCTATACATGGCTTGGTTTAAAAGACAGGACAAAGGGATTCAGACTCCAACGGAGAATAAGAAAGAAGCACCAGATGGTCTTTGGTACAAAACTCCATCGGGTAGTATCATTCACATGCGAGAGTTGCGAAACAACTCCTACGTATGTCCAGATGATGATTATCACGTAAGAATCGGTTCGGCTGAATATTTCCAGATTTTGTTTGATGGCAATAAGTTCACAGAATTGGATGCAGATTTATCTTCTGCCGATCCTTTGAAGTTTACAGATAGCAAGAAGTATCCTGATAGGATTGCTGCTTCGCAAAAGAAAACAGGCCTAAAAGATGCTGTGCGCTCTGCTCACGGCAAAATGAATGGCCTGGATATTGTAATTTCATGCATGGATTTTGCTTTTATTGGAGGGTCTATGGGCTCTGTGGTAGGTGAGAAAATCGCCCGTGCGATTGACTATTCAATCAAGCACAAAGTTCCTTTCTTGATGATTTCAAAATCTGGAGGAGCCCGAATGATGGAAGCAGGCTTTTCGCTCATGCAGATGGCGAAAACTTCAGCCAAATTGGCGTTGCTTTCCGAGGCTAAAATTCCTTATATCTCTTTGCTTACGGATCCTACTACTGGTGGCGTTACCGCTTCTTATGCGATGTTGGGCGATTTTAATATTGCTGAGCCAGGAGCTTTGATCGGATTCGCTGGACCTAGAGTCATTCGTGAGACCATCGGTAAGGATTTGCCAAAAGGTTTTCAAAGCTCAGAATTCGTTCTAGAGCATGGATTTTTGGATTTTATTGTGGATAGAAGACAACTTAAAACAAAGTTGACGACCCTTTTGAATCTTTTGAAATAATCAAATAACAAAAAGACTTCAGAGTAGTTTGAAATTGGGAGCAAGAATAAGCTCCATGCGCTTTCACTCTGATAAGTTTATCATTTATATTTGCCGCGTTTTAACACAAACTAAAGGTAGTTACCTATGTTCTCAGTAGTTGTCACAGCAGTTATTGCTTTCTCCCTCGTCATCCTATTATTGGTGCTTATTTTGCTTTTTGCTCAATCCAAATTGGTGCAATCAGGTAATGTAAACATCATTGTAAATGGAGATGAGGCCAATCCAATTGTAGCATCGGCCGGTTCATCTTTGCTGTCTACACTCTCTGGTCAGAAAATTTTCTTACCATCAGCTTGCGGTGGTGGTGGTACGTGTGCCATGTGCAAGTGTACGATCGAAGAAGGAGGAGGAGATGTTCTTCCTACAGAAGAAGGTCATCTTAGTCGTTCGGAGCAAAAAAATAATGTAAGGCTTTCTTGCCAAGTGAAAGTGAAGCAAGATATGCGCATTGAGATTCCAGAAGAGATTTTTGGTATCAAAAAATGGGAAGCAACAGTAGTTAGAAATTACAATGTGGCTTCATTCATTAAAGAATTTGTGGTAGAAATACCTGAAGAAATGGACTACCAAGCAGGTGGTTACATTCAGATTGAAATTCCTCAATGTGAGGTAGAATTCAAAGACATGGATATTACTGCTCACCCTGAGGAGCACGATCGTCCGGATAAGTTCCAGCTGGAGTGGGATAAATTTGGTCTTTGGGATTTGAAAATGAAAAACCCGGAAATAGCAGATAGAGCTTACTCTATGGCTTCTTACCCTGCTGAAGGTAGGGAGATTATGCTCAACGTGCGTATTGCTACGCCACCTTGGGATAGATCTTCAAACAGCTGGATGAAAGTAAATCCAGGTGTGGCTTCTTCTTATATTTTCTCAAGAAAGCCAGGAGATAAAGTGACTATTTCTGGTCCTTACGGTGAATTCTTCATCAACCCTTCTGACGCAGAGATGCTTTATGTAGGTGGTGGAGCAGGTATGGCACCAATGAGATCGCACCTTTACCACTTGTTCAAGACTTTGAAAACAGGTAGAAAAGTGACTTACTGGTATGGTGGTCGTTCTAAGAGAGAGTTGTTCTACTTAGATCACTTCTACGAGCTTGAGAAACATTTCCCTAATTTCAGCTTCTACATCGTGCTATCTGAGCCGCTTCCTGAGGACAACTGGAAAGTGAAAACAGACATCAACGACAAAGAAGGAGACGGTTTCTTAGGATTCGTTCACATGGCAGTAATCGATCAATACTTGAAGAAACATGATGCTCCAGAAGATATCGAGCTTTATTTCTGTGGACCTCCATTGATGAATGCAGCGGTACAGAAAATGGGTGAAGATTTTGGTATTCCAGATGAAAACATTCGATTCGATGATTTTGGTGGTTAATATATAACATCACACGATAATAGGAAGGAAGACGAAAGTCTTCCTTTTTTTATGCCCTATAGGGAAAGGTGTTTTAGGTTTTTGATAAGCTTTGAAATAAAATTAGACTTGTCTAAAAATAAAATAAGCTTCATATTTGCATTCATATTAGATGTGTTGAAATATGAAGTTACGTTTTATCGTAGGACTGTTGTTGGTAGCGGAGGGTGTTTTTGCACAGCATGAGCTTTCTGGATATGTGAGTGGAGCTGGTGAAACCATCCCAGGTGCTACTGTCAGAGTGCTGGGTACAGATCATGGCGCAGTGACTGACGTCAAGGGCTATTTTGAATTAACCAATCTCCAAGCAGGAACTTACAAGCTTGAGGTGCGATTCATAGGATTTATGCCAAGTGTATCCATGGTGCAGGTCGGGACAAATAGTTCAAAACAAGCACTAAAGATCGTGCTCGAAGAAAGCGTGACTAAAATGGATGAAGTTGTGGTCACAGGCACGATGAATCCAACATTTGTGTCTCAATCCCCTATCAAGGTGGATGTGATCACCTCCAAGCATATCAATACCTATATGCCCGCAGCAGCTTCGGGGCTAGTTGAGAGTATTTCGCTTGTGAGCGGAGTGCAGGAAGTAGTCGCTTGTGGCGTTTGCTTCACCAATAGCATCAGCATCAATGGACTACCAGGGCCTTACACGGCTATTCTTATGGACGGCACACCCATGTTTGGCAACCTCGCCTCTGTTTATGGACTCAACGGTATTCCATCTATGGTTATTGATCGGTTTGAGGTCATCAAAGGGCCAAGCTCTACCCTCTATGGTTCTGAGGCAGTAGCAGGAGTCATCAATATTATCACCAAGGATCCGAAAAATCAACCGCTCATTTCACTCGACTTGATGGGGACTTCTCACCTTGAGTCTTTTGGAAACATCGCCATCGCACCTAAGAGTAAATGGGTCAATGGCTTTATTGGGCTCAATTATGCCTATATCAATGATTTTGATGATGTAAATGATGATGGCTTTAGTGATATGGCCAACTTGGATCGGATTTCTATTTTTTCTAAATGGGACTTTAACAGGAAATCAAATAAACCCTTTTTTCTTTCTGCCAAGTACTATTATGAGGATCGAAGAAATGGGGTGGAAGAATTTTTGGTTGATAGAAACTATAAAGACTTGCGCGGTGATGAGACCATTTACGGAGAGAGTATCTACACCAATCGGGTCGAGATATTCGGTAGTTACACTTTTGCCACCACTGAAAATTTTAAACTAGATTATTCCTTCAGCAATCATCATCAGGACTCATACTACGGCAGTGACTTCTATCAAGCCAAACAGCAAATTGCTTACACTAATTTGATCTGGAACAAACCCGTTGGCGAGCATCAGATACTTTCTGGAATCACAAATCGGCTACAGTCTTATGACGATAACACCGTAGCTACGATGCGGATAGATGATTCTGGCGAAGAGCAAAACGCACAAGATTTTCAATACATCCCAGGAGTATTTCTTCAGGACGAATGGCAAATCACCAAGGATTTTACTTTGCTAGGAGGCATTCGTTTGGATCATTATGCTCGGCATGGATTTGTGCCAGCTCCTAGACTCAACGCCAAATGGGAAGTGGGAACGTGGACAACTCTACGTTCAAATTTTGGTACAGGATTTCGTGTGGTGAATCTTTTTACTGAAGACCATGCGTTTGTGACCGGCCAAAGAGAGGTCGTGATTAGCGAAGCGTTGAAGCCAGAGCAGTCCTACAATTTTTCGCTTGAACGCAAACCATGTATACGTGATAGGGGCGAGTCAAGGAACCATCGACGTGGATGGGTATTACACTTATTTTTCTAACAAGATCATTCCCGATTATGATACCCCCAATCAAATCATTTACAAGAATACGGCGGGCAATGCCATCACCCGTGGAGTGAGTTTTTCGCTTACTCAAGAGTTTACCTTTCCGCTATCGGTAAATATCGGTGGTAATTTTCAGCGTGTTACAGAGAATGAACAGAATGGCCAAGGAGAATGGGAAACAACAGATATTCCTTTTGCTCCGAAGTGGGGCGGTGTACTCACGACCAATTATCAGGTGAAAAAATGGAAGATGAGTTTTGCGTACACGCTGAAAGTCACTGGGTCAATGGCATTACCAGAGGTCTTTGATTTGGATGAAAGCGGAGAGCCACTTGCTGTGCCTAGGCCAACGACCTCTCACCCCTTTTCTTTGCACAACATTCAGGTGAATAAAACGCTAAAACACAGTTTTGGAGTTTATGCTGGCATACAAAATATCTTTGATTACGTACAGCCATATTCCCCACTTACGGGACACAACGACCCTTCTGCCAACCCTGGTTTCGGGGCGAGTTTTGACACGTCCTATGCCTTTGCACCCATCCATGGTCGTGAAATATATTTGGGTGTCACATGGAGTATGAAATAGTCACTTGCATGGTATTCTATAAATACCCAACCGAATTCAGCTTACCAAAAAGAAAAACCACCTAAAAAATTCAATAATCACATCATTGCTTATTTTTGCCCTCCCTCCATCGCGAGGAAAAAAACTTTAGATCATGGGTATTAAAAATCACGCCATTCTGCTCATCCACTGCAAAGACCGAAAAGGGCTTATCAGTACCATCACACAGTTTCTTTTCGAGCATCAAGGAAATATTGTGGATCTAGATGAACATGTGGAAAAGGAAAGCGGACTGTTTCTCATGAGAGCGCAATGGGATCTCGATGGATTTGATATACCTAAGGATGAAATCAAGTCCGTCTTTAAAAAAGAAGTAGCCGACAAATACGAAATGACATGGCAGCTGCATTTCACAGACAAGCTCCCTCGCATGGCCATCTTCGTTTCCAAAAGCTCACACTGTCTCAACGATATTTTGTCCAGACACTACTCCTCCGAGTGGGAAATTGAAATTCCGGCCATCGTCTCCAACCACAAAGACCATGAGCAAGTAGCACTGAGACATGACATTCCGTTCTTCTATTTCGATTTTACCTCCAGTAGCAAAGCCGAAATCGAGACGCTCCAGCTTCAGCTCATGTCGCAGCTGAACATCGATTTTATCGTGCTCGCCAGATACATGCAGATTCTCAGCAACGACTTTATCAGCCAGTTTCCAAATCGTATTATCAACATTCATCACTCATTTCTTCCAGCGTTTGCGGGCGCACGGCCATACCATCGGGCGCACGAGCGTGGCGTAAAAATCATTGGGGCCACCAGCCACTACGTCACGGCAGATCTAGACGCAGGCCCCATTATAGAACAAGATGTAGTGAAAATTTCTCATAAAGATTCCGTGATCGACCTTGTCAGAAAAGGAAAGGATTTGGAAAAAATCGTCCTTTCTCGCGCTATTTACACACATCTACAGCGTAAAGCACTCGTGTATGGCAACAGAACAATTGTATTTGATTAGTAGCGAAAATCCTTTCAGGAGCATCCATGATTAGGTCTTTGTCGATACTGTAGCATCCGGCTATCCACATTATCTTTTCTTTCCCGACCGTCTAGCCCAACGCCAAAGAAAAGGATAATTGCTCCTATCCGGGCTATTGGTTCAGGCTGTATTCCATAGTAGTGTTTTATTATCCTGGGGTTTTCAACAGTCTTCTACTATAGCTTTTCATCCATTGATTTTTCTGTGAATTTTCCTTCAAACTGGATTACAAACGGCTCATGGAAAGTAATCGAATCTTCTTGGTTCAAATATCCATGTCGTAACATGATGTTGCCTTTTACCGACCAATGATTGGATAGTTTTTCTCCTGACAAAGTTCCCCCACTAATAATAGTAGTATCAGCAAAGGAGCAAAAACAACTCCGACGGTATAGAAATGTTAAGTTTTGGATACTCTCCTCGCTAAAATCGAAAGCAGTCGCTCCTTGCTCGATTTCAAATAAGAAGAAGTCCTCATACTCATCATCCTCGGTGTTTTGACGTTCATCTTTCACGAAGTGTCTCTGAAAGACAATGTTGTCGCCTGTCTCAATGTACGGGTGCTCTTGGATGAGCTGAGTGCGCTCAAAGTAATTCAATTCTGTATACCCCTTATTTACTCCCCTGTCGCATGAAACGAGCACTAGACTACAGCAGAAGAGGCATTGGTATAAGTGGAAAGATGATTTTGACATATTTTCAAAGTTGTGACTTGAAACATAGAACCGAGATGTTTCAATTTGGTTGTAAGCTGTAAGTATTCTGGAAAATGACCCATTTACTGGAGGAAAAAACATTCAATTACATAGAGGCTATGAGCCTTTTACACGAGAAATTTTTATAACTATCTGATAATGAGCAAACAGCCAATGTTTGTGTAATTATCAAATGACTTGATTAATAAAATCATTTTAACCCGACCAAGTAGAGCTATTCCTTGCATGTTTTAAAAATTCAATTAAATTCGCCTTCCCGAAGGGGCATTAGCTCAGCTGGCTAGAGCACCACGCTGGCAGCGTGGGGGTCATCGGTTCGAATCCGTTATGCTCCACATACTATTACTCTAAAAGACCCTCAAAGGGTCTTTTTTGGTTTATAACAATCCTAAGCCGCTTATATTTTCTCTTTAGAGCTAAAGTAAAATACTTATCCTGCGGTATCCCTAGGAATACACACCGTAAAAGTGCTTCCCTCATTTGGTGAGGATTCTAAATCAATAGTTCCACCCAGATCGCTAACATATTTTTTCACGATGGACAGCCCTAGACCTGTGGAAGATTCTTGACCTGTTGGCTTGGCACTCAGGGTTTGTAGCTTGTTAAACAGGAGCAATTTGTCTTCATCTGTAAAACCTGGGCCTTCATCAGTTATGATAAAGCGAATGACTTTTTCGTCACTTGAGGTACTTAAATAAACGGTCGTGTTGGAGGGTGAAAATTTTATGGCATTAGATACAAGGTTTTCTATAGTCAGAAGCAGCAATAGATGGTCGGTGAATATTTGGTCGGATTCATTGGTCATTTCTACATGTAAGCGAATACCCTTCTCTTGAGCCACAGGAGTGTAGCGCGATTGTATCTCGGAAATCACATCAGCGATGTTGACTTTCTCTTTACTTAAATGTCTATTTCGACCATCTTCTACAGCTTTTGCCAGAATTTTTGAAATCATCTGATTCATGCGCTCCGCAGATTCTTTGATAGTTTTGAGAAAACGTGTTTTTTCTTCTTCGGATATGCTTGAAGAAGTAAGAATCTCGGTGAGCCCCAATACACTGGTGAGCGGTGATCGAAGGTCATGGGCAAGGATATTTACCAAATACTTTTTTTCCTCGTTGAGCTCAATCAGCTTGATATTTCGGTTTTGCAACTGATCATTTTTATGCCGAATGTCTACCTGTTGCTTCTCAATTTGATTTTTTTGTAAGGTGAGCGCTCGGTTGCTTCCCCTGATTTTATACAGCGCTAAAGAAATAACAACGAGAAGGAGAAAAATCAAGGAAAGAACGATGATCAGAAAATGACGATAGGTTTCTTCTTTGGCCAGTCGCGCCGTGGCATTTTTGATAATCGCCTGATGCATTTCCTTTTCTTTGGTAAGTAGCGTAGTGCCCAGAAGCTGTCCGTCATCAAGGTTGTCTATAAACTCATAAACTTCTGAGCCGATGTGACGTGAGATGATTTCTCCAATTTGATCTCTGTATTTAGGCGTATTGATGAATTGCTGAAAGGGGATGTCCCAGTCACTTGTCTTTGGCATGATGAAACCATAGCCTATTCCATTTACCGTAAAGAAGTTTTGACGAACTAAGGGAGTGCCATTTTTTACCCACATGAGGTATATTGGCAAATCCATAAACCCAAAACTGTTTGGAGTTTGGCTGATATGATCCAAGACATTGTCGTCACTAGAAATGTATTTTATCTCAAAATCTGCATTTATCTTATTGCGAAGGTCGAGAAGGAAACCCTCGTAGATGGTGCCGCGAATGGTAATAGCAGTCATGTCCTTCATCATCTCATGAACTTCATCGAAGCTCTTTACAATGGGAGTACCTTGGCTAGAGATAAGTACGGTGATGTCAGGGAGATACGAGGATGTATACTTTACCAGTTTTTTCCGGTCTTCGGTGATGGAGAATGCAGAAGCACCAAATAGGTTTGGTTTGTTGCTACTATTAACTAATTCAATGATCCCGTAAAAACTTTCAGGCTTCATCCAATTGATCTCAAGGTCAATATCTCTGGTTTCTTTCAGAAACGATCCAAACGATTCAAGAATCTCAACCTCCAAACCAATCATTTTGCCATGATTATTCTCTTGGATAAATGGCTTGGACTCATACCATAGCACATCAAGGGAGGCTTTTTTCGTTTCTTTGGCTTCTTGCCACGACTGGCTTTGGGCAAGGCTGCTTGACGTAAATAAAAGTATGAGAAAAAGGAACTGTCGGAACATGTGGCGGCTGATTGTAATAGGTTGGTAATAGTAGCGTGTTCGGTCAAAAATCAAAAGGGAGAAGACAAATAAATGTGTAGATACAGAGAATTTTTATACTATCACCCGAATCCTCATACGCTCACGCAATCCCATTTAAGAATTTTGGCTGTAAAAAACTTCTTCGATCCCCTTTTGCAAGAGATAAAGGGGTGTGTTATAGACAAAAAGAGAATCTTTCTTCGGAAGACACTAAAAAACCAATTGTACTTTTTACAGATTTGTTTTAAATAAAAAGATGATTGGTCTAAATTGCATTTAAGTACTGCCGCCATTTGTAAAAAAGATGAGTCACCGCCTTCACATAATTTCAGTTTCTATCTATCACCGAATCTTTATCAAATTACTCGGTAGCCTCTTGGGTATTTTGCTTTATACGAGTCTAGGGGCTCAAACCTTCCCCGTTCAGGCCAACCTCAACATTCTGCCACCCTACAGTCCTTACCTGAGTCATTACACCTCCGCCACTAGCAACAGCCTGCAGCTTATGATCAATGTGCTGGAACTGGATAGGAGAGATTTGAGAGTAAAGCTCAAACTCACCATAGAAGGCACAGGCATCCGCATCTACACCAACCCTGGCTACCAGCCCCCACCCATCGTCTTGCAAGGAGGCGTGCCGGACATGCGAACCGGCTTTGACCTGCGCAGCTACTTCAATGCCGATCACCTCATCTTTGAAGGCATCACAAAAGCAGAATTTATCAAAGGTGGCAAACTGCCCGAAGGCTTCTACACCTTCACCATAGCCGTAGTAGAATACACCCGAAACGTCACCGTCTCCAATCCTGCCACCGCCATGGCCTGGATGGTACTCAACGACCCACCCCTGATCAACTTTCCCTTCAATGGAGACAAGCTGCAGGCCACCATGCCCCAAAACATCAACTTCTCCTGGATTGGCAGACATTTGGCTTCCCCCAACTCCGCCTTTACCACCGAGTATGAGTTTGCACTTTATGAAATGTATCCTGGTCAAGACAACCCCGAAGTAGCCGTTCGTTCCTCCAACAGCCTCTATCGCACCACCACCACGCTCACTTCGCTCTACTTCGGGCCGATAGAACCCCAGCTTATTCTGGGAAAGAAATACGCCTTTAGGATTCGCGCCTATGACATCAGCGGACAAGACCTCTTCAAAAACCAAGGCTATAGCGAAACCCACTGGTTTCAATATGGAGAGGCTTGCACACCCGTGACGGGAGTAAGCGCAGAAGTGCTGGACGCCAACAGGATCAAACTCACTTGGACAGGCGCCATGAACCATACCGGCTTCACTGTGAAAGTACGGGAGCAAGGCAAAGACTATTGGAATACCTTCAATACCCTCTCCACCTCCCAGATCATCCCCGACCTGAAAGCCAATACCACCTATGAGTATGCCGTGCTGGGCAAATGCAATCAGTTTGAAAGTGACCCCACTACGAGCCAAACTATAAAGACTCCCGACGCATCCGCTACCACAGACGATAGCTACACCTGTGGAGCCACGGTAGACCTGCCACCCCTGAGTCCCAATCCTCTGCAAAAGCCCCTAAATCCCAAGGATCACTTTCGCATCGGCGATCTGGAAGTGGTGGTACTGGAAGTGACGCAAAACCCTGCCTCGTCGGCAGGCGGGTCTGGCGGCAGCTATAGCGGCACAGGCTATACCAACATCCCGATGTTCAACAATGCAGGGATCAGAGTAAAGATTCAAAACGTACAACTCAACGAAGACTACCGTGCCCTGTCAGGCAGAGTAGTGACGGTTTATGATCTGGAAAACGGAATGGTGAGCCGCAAAGACGAAGAAGAAGACAAACTGGACGAAAGCCCCACATCAGAAAACCCAGACAACATCGCCAATCCAAACGAACAGCCAGCACCAATTGTGCTCACAGCAGATATTGCTGAGCTGACCCTCAATGAAGCGGGCGTACTGGAAGCCAAAGATGCTGATGGCAATACAGTAGCCGTTGACTTACCAGCTCTACCAGAAGAGGGTAAAACCCTCGTGATAGAAGATGCAGGTGGAGAGCAGTGGACGGTGGACTCTAAAGGAGGAATAACCAAAGGAGCAGGGGGAGCCAACTCAGACGTTACCCCACCAGAAGCCGTAGCACAAGACGAACCCCTCGACTATACCATCGCCTTTGCCCCAGACCCCAACCAAACCTATGGTTTTGATGCGAGTAAATATGATCAATCCAGAGCGCAAAAGCTCAACGAAACCGACTACTGGGTAGCTTGGAAATCCATTGCCAGCGGCCGTACCGATTATGCCATTGCCACTACCGACAAAGAGAAGTTTCCTACCTACATCGGCTTCAAAACTCCTACTGTACCACTCAGTGCCCAGCAAGGTGATAAAGAAAACACTAAGCGCGTATCCATTATCGGCACCACCCATGGAGCTACCCAGCAACTGAGAGCCTACGCTATCCAGAAAGACGAAAGCGGTGAAGGCGGTGAAGACAAAGAAGTTGAGGAGAAAGAAGTGACCCTCGGTCTGCTCAATGTTGTCAGCTACGATCAGGTCAGAAACAAAGTGATCATCGTACCAGTGAATGATGTGAAAGCCCCTTCAGCTGAAGAGCTGTCTATACCACTCAATGCCATCTATGGTCAAGCCGTAGCAGAATGGGAGGTAGTGGTAGATGAGCGCTTCACCATAGATGACCCAGACCTGATCAAAAACCTTGACGAAGGAGAAAGCAGTATAGCTGCTAGCTTTCCTGCAAACATGCGGGAGTTCAACAGAAAGTTTAAGAGAAGCCGCAATGTGGACAAGGATGCCTACTATGTTTTTCTAGTAGATGGCGTGCAGACAAGCCTGTCAGGCTTTATGCCCTTTAAAAGGCAATACGGTTACATCTTCAATAATACAGAAGCCCAAACCATCGCCCATGAGCTGGGTCATGGCGCTTTCTGTCTGAGACATACGTTCAGCGATAAAGCCTTCATTGCCAATCAGGGCGACACAGATAACCTGATGGACTACTCGGGTAGCGAGGCAACTAAACTCTACAAACACCAGTGGGACAATGTCCACAATCCAGAGAAGATGGTGGGGTGGTTTGAGGATGATGCGGAGAGTGCTTTGGGTGTTCTTGTTAATAATGATCGAGTTCAAGCCTTAGTAGATTCTTTAAGGGCTACAAATAAAAGAAGTGATGAGTTATTTATTTCTTCGGAATTTATTGATCGATCTACTTATACTTACAAAGGCACAGTCACCATCAATGAGGCAGACGCTGAGTTATTGGTAGAGCACTGGTATTATAATGGGGAGCATCAGATAAATCCATCTGAAAATTATAGCTATGAACATCCAAGTAAAAAAAATACGAGCATTTTTGAATTCAGTGGCTCCATTGCCAATGGAGACTTTAAGCCATTGCTAAAGATTTATACTTCTAATGATAAATTTGATATGCTGGAACAATATTTGTTTGGAGACGATACTTTGAGAATAGAAATCGTAACAACATTGATTGCTCAGAATCAGAAGAATACCTTGAGCAGCTTTACGATTGATGGGGAATCTGTGAGCGGTTTTTTTATCGAACGAGAATCTGGAACTACTGTGCAGGAAAGAACTGCGGGATCTAGAAGAGAATCCCTGAAAATGAATATGATGTTGTAGAAAACGATTGTGCAACTGGGAGATCAAATTGTGCCAATGAGTTTACTCTTGTGACGACTTCTGAAAAGTCAGGAACTCGAGGTGGTATTTTGATTCATAAAGGCATTAATTATGAGAGTTCAACAGGTTGCTTGATTACTTGCGGAACGGGATACAATAGTTCTTCACAAGATTTTTTAATAGATGGTGCTCTAACCTCTTTAGATATATATGATACAAATGGTACTTCTGGTACCACTTTAACAACGATCAATAACTATATTGAACGTCGAAAACAGGTAGCGGAAGATCAAGGAAAAGTTGTCAAAATAACCATAGATATTAATACAGATTATGAAGAAATTATTAATTCCAATTTTGTCCGTTTTTGTTGCTTATCAAGCCCTCTCTCAAGCTGGGGTAGATAATAGTATCAATGTTGATATTGATTTTGGAAATGGTGGTGATGCAATTAAAGCCTCTATCGAAGAAGACTTGCAAAATCTAAATCTCTATGAATATGCACATGCATTGCCAAGAGCTTTACGAACTATTCGATAATGGAAAGCTAACTGTTAAAGCGTGGAAGATCATCTTAATTCATTGTCAAATAGAGTTACTCTCAATCGGTACGATTCGATCAAGCCCTATTATGTCGTTGACTATGTCGGTTTTATACCACTACAAGCCAAATTTTTTATTCAATCTCTCGAATTAAGTGAAGATCTAAAGGAACGCTTTCCCAGTGTTTACGATACTCTTATGACCTTAACAGAACCTCTAACAAAGAATGGATATGCGAGGGATGATTATGACTCAATTTTTACCTATTACGGATCACAAGTTGGAGGTAATAATTTTTGGTACTTTTTGCAGGTTGAAGACTGCTATTTTATAGAATATATTTTAGAACACGAACTCCTTGCTAAGTCAACTTTAGATTTTATAATAGACGATTATGAAATTAGCAGTCATCCTAAGTTGCCAATCTATTTGCAAAAAAGGAAGTGGCAGAGTATTGCTCGACGACTCAAGGAGAGTTCTAATGCAACTTGTCAGAAATATGGAGGTGTCATGCTAGAAACGAATTGACTATGCTCTTTTTGATAAAGACAATAATTTTTACAGAAAATATGAACTTGAGGGGTTGAATTGGTATGAGTTCAAAGAATTTTAAGAATAAGAAGTTTTAGCTTCGGCATCTCTAAGTTAAAACTTCTTAATCAGCTACTAAACCCACCGGGGAAGCCCTCTGATTTAAACTATGTGATATTTGATGATCAAGGAGCGCACGGATTTATCTGGTTTTTCTCAAAGTATTCAGGGAATAGCAACCAGCACTTTCTTCCTTGGAACGTAGGTTGACTGATGAAGAACTTACGACATTATTTAATAACATCAACATTCCATCTGTTTCAGGTTTAGATGGCATTGCAGTTGCATTTACCAAGTTCTGGTTGACGTTTAACAAGTGAAGGGTTTGTTAGTGCATCAGAAACCCGTCCTTTTCATTCATTTGCGAGTGCTTTAGAAAAAGCGCTCCTCCCAAGAAAACTTTATTAAGCACATATTTAAGAACGGCTTTTGTGAATTGCCTCTTGAGCTTATCCAGGCTTTTCAGGAAGAAGCGGATGTTCAATGGGGTGGTATGTGGAACGGAAATAATGTTGACTACATGCACTTTGAGATAAAAAAATCTGAGATAGCCAAATACCTTGAACAACTCAAACCATGAAAAAATTAGCATTAATCATATTACTGGTAGGATTTGTCAGCATTCAGGTGAATGCGCAGGTAATGACCTTAAAAGATTCTTTATTGCAAAAATATACTATGGAGGAATTGAAGAAAATGTCGCTTCAGGAATTTGGCAATGTAGTTAGAGAAATTCGAGGTGAAAATCCTCTTCCTGTGATATCTAAAAATCAAGAATACGACGGGTACGGAGTTAAGCTAATCAAAGAGATACCAGTAGACTCTATGCGTGATGTAATAGATGGGTGGTTGAGTAAAATCAATAAGGAGAAGGAAGGATATAGAAAAGAAGTTTTTCCTAATGCTTGGCGGGATGTGATAGATGGCTATGGTCTGAGGTTTTATAAAAATTTTATAGAAAGGATAAGATCCAATGACGAAGAAGTGATAAACGAGTTAATAGCTACATGGGTACGAGTAACGGAGAGCAGTCCGTTTAGTGATTTTACCAAGCGTGTTTATTATTATAATGAAGCGGGCGCACTGCGTTTAATCACCCGTGAGGTATCATACAATATCTTTAGTCGGAAACATGAGCCTTGGGAACGGCAGATGGAAAAAGTATATTATCTAGAAGAGTATTATGTCTGGAAGGATACACTTCAATACGCTACTCAGACAGAATGCCGTCAATATGTGAGTGGTTACCCTGATTATACCAATCAAGAGCAAATTGACACTACCCGTGTTTATTGTAATGCATGGCGGGGCTATCATTACAAGTACAACTGTTTTGGTTTAGATAAAAAAGAAGGTTATTACCCCCGAGAAACCTGTCGAAAGATTTTGAAAAAGCAGCCTTTTAATTATCAAGGGGAGTGTTCAAATGGTTCATACATTAATTTTAGAAATCTATTAACGGAGCGCGAGGAATACTATTCTAAAGAGAATGACTATTTGCATCCTTTACCTACCTCTGAGCGGCAACCCTATGTAATCGATGGCAAATAAAAGAAATGATTGAATAAAATCTTATCAATAGGTTTTACAAGGGAGGACAAAGGATTAGATAGCATCGTGGATTACTTCTGCGATATTTTTATGTCGATATTTAAGTTTAGCGGCATAAAAACTGGAAAACCTTCCGACACTATTGATTGAGTGACGCCAATAAAAGTTACCTAATCATGATTATCTTTACTGTTATGGATTTACATATAAAAAAACTTCATTTTATTGAGGAAATATTGACCATAAGCAATGAAAAACTCATTGATAAATTGGAAGCCCTTTTGAAGAAAGAACAGGAGAAAGAGGATAGTCAGCGAGTGAGTATTGAGCAATATAATCGAGAGATAGAAGAAGCTAATAATCGAATTGAATCAGGCGGATATACTGCTCATAACGACGTGAAGAGAGAGTCTGAGACATGGCTGAAATGACTATTGTATGGGACACTCCGGCTAAAACATCGTTCAGAAAGCAAATCAAATATATTGCTCAGGATTCCATCCAAAATGCGGAACAAGTAAGAAAAGAGATTTATCGGCCATTGATCTTATACCCGCTCACCCAGAGAAGTTTGCTCCAGACAAATTCAAGATAAATAATGGGATGACTCCTACAGGGCTTTTGAAAGACATAATCTTCGGATTGCCTACTTTATTGGGATAAAAGAAATTAGGGTCTTGCGAGTTAGACATGTCAAGAAAGACCCAAAACCATTTTAGACCCGTTCAGAGATTTGAGAAATGAAAGTTTTAAACTTTCCATTTTACACTCCCCTCACTCCTTCAAAAACTTCCTAACTGCGATCTCTTCCCCATTTGTGATTTCACTAAAATGAATATTCACCAAAAGGTAGGCCGCCACCATTTCCAATATTAAAGCGTGCTGCCAAGCTCCATAAATGAGTGTTGGATTTAGATAAGTTGAAGGTCAGGTATTCGGCTAAAATGCTTGAAGTTTAGCGTTTTAAGAGGAAATTCATGGGGAAGAGCTGTTGCTCCAATAAAAATATCCCTGAACTCGATCAACTGATTTTGTTTCTTCAAAACATGAAAAATTTCCACTGCTTTCTCAGCTCTCCTCCTTTTTGGATATTACACTTCGAAATATGCCACTCATTTCAGTTTTTGTGTGCCAGTGGTTTCACTTCAAAATGTGCCACTCTGGATGAATTGATTTCGGTTCGATTTGTGCCATTTATTTGGCTATGTCAAGTCTGATATCATTTCGATTTGTGCCAGCATGGCTCCACCACTTTAAGAGTTCTTATACTGTTAACATCGCCATTAAAAACGATGGCGAACAAACTGGATATAATGGACTTGAAGCAAATTATCAACTTACATCTTGACGGTACGAGTAACCGTCAGATTAGTCGCACCCTCGGCCTACACAGAAACACTATCAATGAGTATATCCGTTCTTTTCAGTCGTCGGACTTATCGATGGAGGAACTCCAAGCGTTGAGTCAAGCTGATCTTGAAGAGTTGGTATCTTCTAAAACGACCATCAATAACGAGCGTTTTTCGGCTCTCATGTCGTTTTTTGAAACGATGCATGCACATCGTAATCACCCAGGGTTTACGCTGGCTCTACCATTACCTGCTCTATGCAGAGCAGAATGAAAATCCATACGGGTATACCCAGTTTACCACTCATTATCAGCGCAAATACAAACAGCCCAAAGGCTCGATGAAGCTGGATCACCAGCCCGCTAAAGAGCTCTACGTGGATTTTGCTGGTAAAAAACTGGAGGTGATAGACCCCACTTCTGGTGAGGTGATTCAGATGGAAGTATTTGTAGCCACCTTGCCTTTCAGCCAATATACCTACGTAGAGGCCTGTTTCAGTCAAAAACGAGAAGACTTCATCTCATGCCTAAACAATGCGCTTGCTTATTTTGGAGGTGTCCCTCAAGCCATCGTCTCAGATAACCTCAAGGCTGCCGTCACCCGGGCTAGCAAATACGAGGCAGTGATCAACAAGACCTTCAAAGACTTTGCGCTGCACTATAGTTGTGCCATCAACCCTACACGCAGCTATGCCCCACAGGACAAAGCATTGGTTGAAAACGCAGTTCACCTGACTTATCAGCGGATATATTATCCGATGCGCAATATGCAGTTCTTCTCCTTACAAGCGCTTAATGCAGAGATCAAAAAGCATCTGGAATCATACAATGATGTTTTGTTCCAAAGGAAGGAGTCGTCAAGAAGAGAGCTGTTCCAAACCTTTGAAAAACCCTTGCTCAAGCCACTAGCACCAACTATTTATCAGACAAAGGATTACGCCCAAGCCAAAGTTCAAAAGATGGGATATGTATATCTATCAGCAGACAAAACCTATTATAGTGTCCCTTATCGATTTATCGGCAGTCAGACGCAAATTCAATTCAGTGCTAAGCACGTGGAAATCTACCACAAACATGAGCGTATCGCCTTTCATGAGCGCATCAAAAGACAAGGCAGTTATATCACCAATAAAGAGCATTTAAGCAGCACACACCAGTTTTACAATGATTGGAGTCCCCAATTCTTCACCAATCAGGCCCGCAAAGTGGGTATCAATGTCGAACTCTTTATGACTGGACTTTTCCAACGAGCAGATTACCCTGAAATCAATTATAAGCGCGCCAACGGCATCTTGCAACTAGCCAAAACCTACGGAAATCAGCGTGTAGACAAAGCCTGTCTGCGGGCGGTTTACTATGATGCATATAGCTATCAAATGATCAAAAACATCCTCAAAAACAATATGGATGATCATGATATTGAGAAGTCACAAAATGAGACATCACATATCCCTGACCATGAAAACATCAGAGGGGCAAACAATTATCATTAAACAATTACAGACATGAATAATCAAACTATTGAAAAATTAACCAGTATGAGGCTAAGTGCCATGGCGAATATGCACCGTCAAAACTTGGCCAATAACCTGTGCAGTAAGTACACCATCGACGAGTACCTAACTTTACTCACAGACTGTGAGTGGGAAGACCGAGAAAACAAGAAAACAGCTCGCTTGATGCAAAAAGCCAGTTTTAAGCAGCAGGCTAGTGTAGAAGATATCATCTTCTCAGAGAACAGAAACTTGGATAAAAATATGTTCGGTCGGCTGATCACCCTACAGTTTATCGAACAAAAAGAGAACCTTATCATCACTGGGTCTTCTGGTGTAGGAAAGAGCTACTTGAGTGAAGCTATTGGCAGACAAGCCTGTTTGCGGGGCTATAGTGCCATTTATCATGTCACAGCAAGGCTCTTTAACAAAATGAAATTAGCCAAAGTAGACGGTACCTATATCAAGGAGCTTAAAACGATCTCTTCGGCAAAACTGTTACTCCTTGATGATTTTGGTCTTCAATCCATGGATAACACATCTAGAGAGGTACTCATGGATATTATAGATGAGCGACATACCAAATCATCAACAATAATCTCTTCTCAGATACCAGTATCGGCATGGTACGACATCATAGGTGAAAGCACTATAGCAGATGCGATCTTAGACCGGTTAGTCAACTCTTCGCACAGGATAAATCTCTCCGGAGAATCATTAAGAAAAGGAATGATCAAACAATAATTTTTACTAAAATTACAGGACTCTTAAAGTGGCACACTTACACTGAAACGGGTGGCACGGTCTGACCGAAATAGCGACTTTTTACAGATTCAATCTATTTCTCCCTCTTACTAGCGCATGCGCATAGCTTTTTGATCTCCTGTCTGAAAAAGAGGAGTAATCATTTCTCTAAGCCAGCAGCTCTTTAGCGGGTGTACCCTTTAGTTTGCCCTTATTGATCAGCTTTATTTCCGCTCGCGGGCATCCAAACTCTTTATTATATCAAAGAATGTAGGTAATTCGCGGAATCGAAAAGTCCTCGTTTTCTGAAAATATCCAGAACCTGATATTCATCTAAATCGGGATTCTCCTGTTTAGCACAAGCCTTTTAAATGCCACCACCGCTTGCTTAGGATTAAGATCAATTGTGTCAGTTACAAAATCATCGGGATTTTTTGTGGCTGAAACCAAATCTTGATAAAATAAGAAGCATCGTTAGGGAAGTCCTTTAAATTGTTGGTGACTATCACATTGGCGTTGGTTTTTATGGCTGCAGCCAAGACGTGATTATCCTTTTCATCCGGTAGCTCTAAGCCACTGATCAGTGGTTCATAATTTTCGACAAGCGCATCAGGGAATGCCTGATTGGCTTTGTCGGTTCCTTTAGAGATATCCGTTTCTGATAAGCCCTTTCTCCTCATTACATCGGCCCATTCATCGAAGATATGCTTACTCCATTTAGGTGTATAGAGATCATATCTTGCAAACCAAAATAGCAAGTCGCCAACTGTTGATGGGATACATGATGTTTGTATCCAGAACACAGGTGAATCGAACACTATGAATCATAAAGCCCTAATGCTTCATCCGAACGCATAATCTCCTCAATGAGCCGTTCCTGATTAGCCTTCATTTTCTTCTTGTATTCAATTACATCTTCATACATTACCCTTCTGTGCTTTCCGATTTTGGTGAAACTAATTTCTCCATTTTCAAGTAGTTTAACCAAGTGTGGTCGTGAGTACCTATTAGCTCCGCAGCAGATTGAGTAGTCATTTCTGTGGCGATTGGAACAATAGAAATGGGCTTGCCTTGGCTTGTAACCTTAAGAATTTTAGCCAGAAGCTTTAGTGCATTGAGAGGAATCTTAATTCTATCATTAGTTTCTTCGATCTCAATTTCTGGATTGGAAGAACGAAGTTCACTCAAAACTGTAGCCAAAGCATCATATGATTTCAAAGCTAGCTTCTTGTTCTTCTTTACTCGGCTTTCTAATTTCTTCAAAAGTTTCCATGACCATCGATATCTTGTAGGAATAGTTAATCTTAATAATCGAAATAAACGAAAGTAAGTTCAAATTGCAAGGCAAGTAGATGAAATATGCTAAAAATAAGTCGAAAAACAGGTATCGCTCCTAGTGGCAACTCTTTAGCGGATGTACCCTTTAGTTTGCCTTATTGATCAGTTTCATCTCCTCACGAGCCACCATCACTCCTTCAAAAATTTCCTAACAACGCTCTCTATTACCATCTACGATTTCACTAAAATGAATATTCACCAAAAGGTAGGCCGCCACCATTTCCAATATTAAAGCGTGCTGCCAAGCTCCATAAATGAGTGTTAGATTTAGATAAGTTGAAGGTCAGGTATTCGGCTAAAATGCTTGAGGTTTAGCGTTTTAAGAGGAAATTCATGGGCAAGAGCTGTTGCTCCAATAAAAATATCCCTGAACTCGATCAACTGATTTTGTTTCTTCAAAACATGAAAGATTTCCGCTGCTTTCTCAGCTCTCCTCCTTTTCACAGATTCAATCTATTTCTCCCTCTTACTAGCGCATGCGCATAGCTTTTTGATCTCCTGTCTCGAAAAAGGGGAGTAACAATTTCTCCCTGCGAGCAGCTCTTCAGCAGGTGTGCTTTAGTTTGCCCTTATTGATCAGCTTTATTTCCTCTTGCTGGCATCCAAACCCTTTATTATATCAAAGAATGTAGGTAATTCGCGGAATCGAAAAGTCCTCGTTTTCTGAAAATATGCAGAGCTTGATTTTCAATCCTAACGAATCCTGGATAAGATGTACGATCGGGACACTACTTCATTATTGAAATCCATACAATAAACCACTATCTCTAAAAAAAATCCTATCACTTTTATTAGAATCATTTGTGTTTTGTATTTAACCGTTTGTCGATAATTATGGTGATTTGGTCTAAATTGCAATTGAATACTGCCGCCATTTGTTAAAACTAACATATAAAGGCATGCTCCTACCCACCCAAAAACAAGAATACATTTTATTGACAGCCGATCACTCAGCATGATTTATTAGCTTTACGGCAAGAACCAGTAATACATTAGATATGAAAAACGCCCTATTAAAACTCACAGGACTCTGCCTGCTTTTTGCGATTGTAAGCTTCACAAGTTGCAAGGATGAAGAACCCGCTATACCACAAAGCGACGAGAAGGTGATATTTAGATTTGGATTTACCACGGCAGATAATCCTAATCTAGTTTCTCCCGTGGCTGCAATCATCAATGAAGATGAAAAAACAATACTAGCCGTTTTCCTTTCGGTCAGGTTATCACCGAATTAAAGCCCAATATTGCGTCTCTGACGATGCGACCGTGAGTCCGGCAAGAGAGCACAGGATTTTTCAAATCCTGTTATTTATACTGCGACCGCCTCAGACGGTAGCACGGCAGCATACACCGTGAGCGTTGCATTTTTGGGTGATGATCCATTTATTACTACTTGGCAAACGACAGAGCCTTCTGAAAGCATTACCATATATACCAATCCGAATATTACTGGATACGATTATCAGATAGATTGGGGGGATGGCAAAACTGCGATTAATCAAAAGACAGACGCTACCCACCGATATGCCAGCGCAGGTACGTATACCGTGCAGATAAGGGGTGCTTTTCCTGCGATGTACAATGATGGTTCCTTTAATGCCCCTAAAGACGATGTGAAAAAAATGCAGACGATTGAATCTTGGGGAAATATTCAATGGAAGAGCATGGAGGGTTCTTTTGCCGATTGTACTAATCTCACTTACAACACAATTGACTTACCTAACTTAGATAATGTGAATAATATGGTTGGCATGTTTGATAACGCTCGTTCATTCAATGGAGACATAAGTGACTGGGATGTCAGTAGAGTGATTAATATGCAGGGAATGTTTCGTGACGCTAGTACTTTCAATGGAGACATAAGTGACTGGGATGTGAGTAGGGTAACTAATATGCAGGCAATGTTTTATGGCGCCAGTGCTTTCAATCAAGACATTGGAGACTGGGATGTGAGTGGAGTAACAAATATAGCCGTAATATTTGGTGATGCTGAGTCTTTCAATCAAGACATTGGCGACTGGGATGTGAGTAAGGTAACTACTATGTATAGAGTGTTTTATAAGGCGAGTGCTTTTAATCAAGATATTGGCGATTGGGATGTGAATAGCGTGACTCAAATGGAAGAGATGTTTAATAAAGCAATAGCTTTTAATCAAGATATTAGTGATTGGGATGTAAGTAGCGTCACTAATATGCGGTTGATGTTTGGAAAAGCTACCGTTTTTGATCAAGATATTGGCGGTTGGGATGTGAGTAAGGTTACTACTATGGGTTTAATGTTTTTCGCTGCAAACACTTTCGACCAAGATCTTGGCGGTTGGGATGTGAGTGGAGTGACTGACATGAACTTCATGTTTCATTTCGCAGACGCTTTCAGTCAGGATCTTTCTGGCTGGGCTACTGACAAGGTAACATTATGTTCGGATTTCGGGAAAAACTCTGGTCTTACCCCAGATCAGGTACCAACACGAGGTTGCTTCGCTAAAAACTAGGGGATACAATTCCTAGCCATCGAGATGGTTTATCTCCCTGGCTGGGATTTTCTTAATACAGTATTTTGTCAATCGTACCACTCACTAAAAAGACTAAAAGGCTGTTTTGTGAGTGTAATATCGTCCAGAGAGGCTGCTTTTGGTAAACCTCTGTAGCGAATTTTGAGTATCTGTACTTTTCCATATTTCCCATGGTTTACCCAAACTGATCATCTTAAAAGGAATGATCAATTGATCTTCCGAGTCACGTATGGTCATTAAATAAGCCATTATCTCTAAAAAAAAATCATATCACTTTTATTAGAACCATTTGTATTTTGTCTTTAACCATTCGAGGTTAATTACTCGGAATGCCCTAAATTGCATTTAATTGCTGCCGCCACTTGTTAGATCTTATTCTTCTTTAGCGGTTGATTGCCCGTTTCGCACCTAATAAATGCCGTCAATGTGAAGAAATTTTTTCGATTGCTATTTGCAACCTGTGTAGATGCTTTCCATCACGGCCCTACACGCAAATACCAGAAAAGCCCGACACCTACCACCCCCCCAAAGATCTTTCAAATAACATCTCCCGAACAAATGCCACTTTTTGCAGCATGGATCCCTTCGCGACATCCCTATGCTCCTCTACATCAAAAGATGTATTCTCTGATGCACTTCCACAGGATCCGCTTGTAGACGCAGCACGCGCAAAGAGTGGAAAAGGAAACCTTCAAAAAAGTAATTATCTGAAAATCGCATTGCCAAAAGGCCAACAATTCCAAGATAAAAAGCGCTGGCCCAGTTTGCCCATCGGGATCGACAAAAACCATAGGCGTATTGCGGTATATGATTATGGTGGATAGCTTGGAAGTGATCGGGGACGAGACCTTCTTGCATGCTTCTATGCTCTTCGAAGCGCCCAACGTGGGTAACTCTCATTTCCAAGGCAGAGCCAAATACTCCCAAGAGGGAGGAGTGGTCAGTGAGGCAGTGCTATACCTGATAGGCGATTATAAAAAAAATGAAGAAGGGAAAAAAGCCAGATTTATGTAAAGACCAGCGATAGAAAAACTTTTGTAGAATTTGACTGCAAAGGCTTTTTGCAAATGGGAGATCAGATATCGGAGTGATTTTTTCCCGGGATTTACTAGTACCTATAGATAGCGCCAATCAAAATTATACCTGAAAGAACGGCTGGAAGCTGGCTTCACTACCGTTCTTACCGATTGGAATGATCTGCTGATGGAGGTTACAATCCCCTTTGCTGTGACTGGGCTTGATGATTTTTCCTTTCGCGCAGAGAATGTGGGATCATTGACTGGAGTGATACACAGAATGCTTCCGGCGTAATTTTTCCTACAACCCTATCAAAGCCAGTCACCATATATTTACCTCTAGGCAATCCGCAGCTTTGGCGTGGACTCTATATCAGGAGCCTTACCATCCACTTTGCCTGGTGCATTTGATACCAAAGGAGAAACTGAAGGAGAAAGTTCCCGATCACTTTGTTAGGCAGCAAATGATCATAGACAATATGGGCTTTTCCGGCTTTGTCTCTGCTCAACAAATCTGATACCGTTGGAAAAGGGAAGATGGGCAACTGGTCCTTTCTCTCGATGATATTCATATCGCCCTTCTAGCCAATGAAGTGAGTAATATTAGATTTCAAGGAAGTATTGATATTCCTATCAATACAAAAGAGAAAAAGAAGGAAAACAGAAAAAGCAAACTCCTAAGCCAAAACACTCTTTATTATACCGGAATGATCCACCCAGGTGGAGGTTTTTTATTCACTGTGTCCAATGCTGAAGGAGCTCAACTTGGATCTATGGAAAGCCAAAGCCGTGATTTATCCTTCCTCTTATTTGGACATAAGTATTGTAGATGGCCAGTTTCGTCCTAAAGCCCATCTCAATGGGAAAATGAATATGAACATTGGACTGAAATCCGATGATGGGGTCTTGGACGCAATGCGAGTAAAAACTTGCAACTTAAAGATATCACGTTTGAAGGTTTAGAAATACAGAGTATTCGGCCTTATGTAAAGGTGGGCTCATTTTCCTTAGGTTCGTCTGGCTCTGGAATGGGAGGTCTCCCTCTGTCTATCACCAAATTTGATGGAGGCACCTTGAGCAATGAGGATACCTTCTTCGATGTGGAAATCACTTTGCAACTCACTCCTGCAAGTGGAGATGCCTTAGGGGCTACAGGTGGTTTCAGAATCATATCTGCACCCAAGGAAGAGACAGACGGGGATTTAAAATTCAGATTCAAAAAACTCCAAATCAATCGCTTTGGGGTGAATATTAAAAAAGGATCGGTCGGCATTGTTGGAGATATTATTTTCTTCCGAGAAGATAAGGTCTATGGTACCGGAATTGCCGGCTCAGTCACACTGGAGCTTACCTCCATTAAGGCGACCGCCAAAGCAGTATTTGGAAGTGTGGATGGCTATCGGTTTTGGTATGCTGATGCGCTCGTGGATCTAGGAAGTACCATGCGAATCTTCACTGGTGTCTTCGTGAATCAACTTGGTGGGGGGGCTTATTATCACATGGCTCAATCTGGAAGAGCCACGGGTTCCACTATTGGAGAATCTTCTTCTGGCGTGGGATATGTACCCGACAAAAATGTGGGACTAGGAGTGAAGGCCATGATGGGACTAGCTGGAGCCAATGAAAAAATGATGAAGGCCTCCGTGGCGTTTGAGATGGCTTTCCGAGCCTCAGGAGGATTGAAATCTATTTCTTTTAGGGGCACAGCATCCTTAATGTCCGACTTGCCAGCGACTGAGTAAAGAAAAGGTAGCAGAGCTAACAAAAAAACTGGCCGAAAAATCCAAAGGGATGACTGAGATCAATAACAAACCTGAGGTAGCAAATAGTGTGATAGGCGAAAACAGAGATGGCGCTTCCATTTACGGAGAGGTGAATATTGTCTATAATTTTGATGAGCCTTCATTGCATGCGACCTTTTTTCTCGATATAAAGGCAGCCGGAGGATTGATCACTGGAGGAGGAAGAGCCGTAATGCATTTCGACCCCAAACAGTGGTATGTATATATCGGCAGACCTGAGTATGAAAATCGCTTCAACCTGACCATTTTGGGAATGATGCGCGCAGATGCTTATTTCGTGATGGGCTCAGTAGTGCCCAAACTCCGCCTCCGCCAGATAATGTGAAAAAACTTGTCGGAGACATTGATTTGGATTACATGAGTGAACTCAATGCACTTGCTGATGGAGCAGGCGTAGGTTTTGGCGCTAGCTTTTCTTTTGATACAGGGGAGAAGAATTTCTTGATCTTCTACGGACATTTTAATATGGGAGCGGGCTTTGATGTGATGCTCAAAGACTATGGAGATGTGCAATGCGCAGGCTCAGGACAAATAGGAATAGATGGCTGGTATGCCAATGGTCAAGCATATGCTTTCTTTGATGGAGAGATAGGTATCAGAGTGAAAATTTTAGGTAAAAAGAAAAATGTCAAGATACTGGCCATTGGGGCTGCTGTAGTGGTGCAAGCTTCGCTACCAAACCCTGTGTGGATGCGAGGGGTTGTGGGTGGGCATTTTAATGTGCTTGGAGGATTGGTAAAGGGCAAATGCAGCTTTGATTTGGAGATAGGAAAGCAATGTGAGATCATTAATAGCGGATCGGGGGATTCTGCACTGGATGGCCTGGAAATCCTTGCACAGCTTACACCTGCCGACGCGGCTTATGCAGTAGATGTATTCACACTTCCACAAGCTGTATTCAATTATGAGATGAACAAAGAATATGAATATGTGGAAGGGGAGCAGACCGTTAAATTCAGAATCAAGCTGGATAAATTTGAGCTTAAGCATGCAGATGGATTGATCAATGCACACAATAAAATGGAGCGATGATCAGCTGACTGCTGTGCTCCGACCAAAAGAAATTTTACCTTCCGAGTCGGATGTGAAATTGAGACTAGTGGCGATTTTCCAAGAGTATAAAAATGGACAGTGGGTCAATAGCCAGGTAGAAGGGCAGGATCTCAAAGAAGTACATGAGCTGAGCTTCAAAACAGACAAAGCACCAGACTACATCCCAGAGAGAAACATAGCGTATATGTATCCGCTCCAGGCTATGGTCAATTACTATCCAGAAGAGCACACCTCCGGATACATCAAGTTGATTCAAGGGCAAAGTTATCTTTTTGAAGACCCAACTTTACAAGCAAAGTCCGCTTTGCTACGGGCACCAATGCCAAGGAAGCGAGCATGAGCTACAACACTGCCGATAACCAGTTAGCTTAGCATCCCTACTGATCTGATCAATGGGAAAGTTTATACCATGGATGTAGTAGGTATACCAACTGTCACCACACAGATAGAAGGCAATATCACGGTGGACAGTACCAGTGTGGATATAGGAGGAGGGGACGGAGAAAGTGAGGCAAAAATGCGTACGCGTACTGCAGAAGGCACAGTGACGAATTATGAAGAGCAGAATTATTTCAATGCCTTTTTCCGTGTGAGCAACTACGACCGTTTTGCAGACAAAGCAGCTGCGGTGATTTCAGGCATTCACTTTCGTGATCCCTTGAGTATTCTAGTACACAGAGTAGGAGTGAACCTTACAGGTACTGAGCCATTCGGCAATGACGAAATAGTGCAATTAATCACACTAGAGGCCGATCCATCCAATGTGCCGTGGTACAAAAACAAGATTTATCCGAAGATCTATGCGGATTATCCGATAAATGGAACACTTCGCATCAGAGCCAGCAATAGAGATGTAAATGACCTTGGCATTATCCCAGTGAAAGCGGTCTATCTATGGCAATACCCTTATAATGTAAGTGTAGCTAAGGATGCCATCTATGCAGGAGCTGCCAATCTGCCAAGACCTGAAGGAACCCTCAGCCACACGCCGGCCAAATACATGTATGACGATTATGTCGATTTGTCCAATCAGGCTGCTTCAATGTATGCCAATGGCGGATCCTCTGGTCGTGTGAAAAAACTTTTGGAAGGCAACTTCCCGATGGTTGAAGGTGGAGCTTATCCCATCAAGGTGAACTATACTCTGCCAGGTACAGGAGCAGTTACTTCTACCTTTAGTTACAATGTGATGAATCCAATTTATTAAGGAGAAATGATGCGAAATATACTTACCGCCTTACGCCCTACGCTTTGACGCTTACCGCTATATGTTTAACGATTTTGGCGGTTGGCTTTTAGCTGTTAGCATTTGGCTCTACATACATTGCCACGCTGAGCGTGTAGGGCGGATAGTAAGTAAATTTTTATTGTTTTTCTGCTTTTCACAAAAAGCCTATAGCCAAAAGCCAGTAGCCAACTGCTTGGCACTTTCAGATATCCAAATCAGAAGGAACGATAGATGCAGAGAGTCCAATCGCCAACAGATGATGGCTAAGTGCTTGCTTGTTTTCTCATTTACGAGGTGTTATTCACATAAAGCCAATAGCCAAAAGCCAATAGCCAACTGCTTAACCCTTATAGCGCTTCTGCTACTCTGCTCCGCATCTAGGCTAAATGCTCAAGCACCAACCGCTGACAACCCCACCGCCTCGGTACAAGTACAGGGGAAGGCGACTCCAACAGGAATAATATTACGCTGGGCGCCTGACAAACCAGCCCTCTGGCAACTCTCCAATAAATATGGCTACACCATTGAGCGGGTGCTACTGATGGAGAATGGCAAACTACTCAAAAATCCGGTGACCAAAGTGCTTACTGAAAAGCCGATTAAACCTGCCCCGCTCCAAGAATGGAAGCCGTGGATAGAAGATGACTATGTGGCCATAGCCGCACAGGCCATCTATGGCGAATCCTTTGAAATGGAAGAGGCCTACTCCTCAGATATTGCCCGGATCATCAATACTTCCCGTGAGATAGAAAACCGCTTTTCTTTTGCGCTCTATGCGGGCGATCTGTCCGTAGATGCCGCCAAACTCTCGGGTTTGTATTATAAAGATGAAGAGGTCTATGCCGATCAAAAATACCTCTATCGCATCTATGCCAACATTCCTCCAGACATCTATTCTGCCGATACAGCCAAGCTTTTTATTGGCATGGAAGATATTCGTGAGCTGCCACAGCCCAAAGAAGTACGGGTAGAGTTCAACGACCAGACTGCCTTGATCAGCTGGAATGGAGAGATCCTCGACAATATCTACAATACCTACTGGGTAGAGCGATCAGAAGATGGAAAGAACTTTGAGCCCCTCACCGAGGTGCCCATCGTGCAGGCCTATGAGAAAAACCCACAAAACAGATACTACAAATATGACAGCCTGAGCACCAACGACAAAACCTACCATTACCGGGTAATAGGTGTAGATGCCTTTGGAGAAAAAGGAGTGCCGTCCGATACCATTACTGGGAGTGGACTCCCTGCCTTTGTGGTCAGCCCTTTCATCTCGGGACATGAGGTGATAGACGGACAGGTACAGCTACAATGGCAAATGGCCGATCATCCGCTTTTGCAGTCGATCTCCCTCTTGCGCCAGACTACCACTACTGCTCCACTGGTAGAGATCGCCAACGATATAAACCCCAAGCTGAGAGAAGCATGGGACCCCACCCCCAACAGCTCTGGCTATTATCAGATCCAGGCCAAAGACCGCTACGGACGTACACGTACCTCTTTTCCTTACCTAGTGCAGTTGGAAGATAGCATCCCTCCAAGTATCCCGATAGGACTTAAAGGAAATATCACAGTTAGAGGTATCGTGTCTATTTCTTGGGATGCACCACCTGAGAGCGATTTGCTGGGCTATAAAATATTTAAAGCCAATCAGCGCGACGCGGACTTTGTGGTCTTGCCGGGTGAGTACCTAACTACGAATGCTTATACCGATAGTATCTATTTGGAAAATCTTACCGAGACCATTTATTACCGTGTGGAGGCTTATGATCGCAGATATAACCCATCGGGATTCTCTGAGATTTTGGAGCTGAAAAAGCCCGATATCATTCCGCCAGTGCCATCCGTGTTTAAAGCCATCTCTAATGACTCGCTGGGTGTAGCACTCACGTGGACTTATAGCTCCAGTACCGATGTAGTGCAGCATTTCATTGTATTCGGAAAACACCTGAAGATACCGAATGGAGTTTTGTAAGCAGCTTCCCAAAACCAGCGGCAGATACCGTGACGCAGGGCACTCATCTGGATGCCACGGCAGTTCACAATGAGCGATATGCTTATACTATTATAGCTGTGGATGACGATGGGTTAGAATCTGCTCCGGCAGCTCCTGTGACCATGAAGCGGCGATCGCATACGGGCTATCCTCCAGTGAAGGAGATTGCCTATGTGGTGGACCGGGCAAAGAAGCAAGTGCGGCTTAGTTGGACCTATAACCAGCCAGAGGTGACAGGCTATAGCATCTATAAGACCCGAGCCGATGGTGTGCCGAGACTCTACAAGCAGCAAGCTGCCACAGAGCTGATAGACCCGCTCAGTACGGCTGATGAGGGCGTATATTATACCGTACAGGCAGTTTTCTCCACTGGAGAAAAATCCATGTTTTCTAAGAAAATTAAAATTGAGTTTTGATGGGAAGGTTGTTAAGCATAAGGATGTATGGTAAGTTATTAGGTCTTTTACTTTTAGGCTTAACGAGTAGAGTACTTTCACAGTCGGTGCAGCTATGTCAATTACCACCATTGGGTAATAACTCACACTTTTCTAGTGGTAGACAAGGATGTGTAAGTGATGAAATAGAATATATAATCTGCCCAGGGGAGTTTATAAATCTCAATCCTCTTTGCTCAAATGATTTAGATGGAGAAACATGGTGTGCAAGTTCTACTGGTATAGTTCGTCAAGGCACTTCGGGTTCACGGAGAATAGAAGCCTATTGGCCTTACAATGCTTCAATGGGAAAAACTATATCAGGGATAAGAGACGAAACGCTAACATTTTATCAATGGGAATATTTCACAACCACTCCTGATAATGGTTCTGAAATATATGAATATGTAATTCCAGTTTCGGTATTAACGCCGAAAGTTTGGTCTTTAGAACTTAATACACGTCGTGGTGATAGCTGTCCTCAAGAGGTAGCATTGACTATGGGAGGACAATTGTCATGCAACCCTTGTGATCTAATGGTTCAAAATCCACTCACGGGTGATTTTGAATTATTGAAACAATTTAGTAATTCTGCAATCGTGAGAGTTTCATTGGACGAACTGCCACCTGATGCTTCTGATAATCGCTATAATTTCAAGTATTGGTTTAAGGTGAATGACCCTTCTCCACGTTGCACGGCCTTTCCTGATGAGACAGAAGCCAAAAGTTTTACTTTTTATCCAAAACCACCAGAAGTGGCGATTGCTCCAAATTCTCCTACTTGTAAAAATGGAACCAATGGTACTGTAAAAATTACTCATGATGCACCTCTTCCAACGTTTACAGGAAATTTTAAATATGTTTATACAATTAATAGTTATAGTTTAGACTTAACACAAGGGGGATGTGCTGATGACCCCACGGTACAAGTTGAAATTCGTGATATCCTCAGGTGTGAAAAGGGGGTATATAATTACGAAAATAAAACTTTGGCGAGGGAATTTGTTCTTTCTGATACCACATCTGTAACTGATGAGTATGGTAATAAAACAAAACCAAAATTAGGAGCGGGAATTTATATATTGAAAATTGAATCTCAGCTAAATAATGTCCCTTTAGCATGTATAGTTAGGGATACGTTCGAAATTTTTGAACCCACCTACACCGCTCTAACTGTTGCTAGTATTACAATTACCCCCTTAGCTCCATCTTGTAAAGGGAATAGTAATGGGCAACTCCAGTTTAAGTGGGAAGGAGCTGTCTCTGATACTGCTCGATTTAAGTGGAAGAAAAATGGGGATAATGTGTATACGTCAGTAGCTAATGAGCTAAGAGGCTTTCCCAGCGGAGCGTATGAATTTAATGTTACGGACGGATGTGATACTTTAACGTTATCAAGTGCAGTCCCTCGATTTATGAATATTCCTGAAGGAGTCAATATAGCCCCCACTCCATCAGTCCTTCATCCTACCTGTAGCACAACACCCGCAACTAATGGAAAAGTAACCTTTACGCGAGGAGCATTTGATCAAACTGTGACATATAGTTCGGCGAAAAATGGTCTGTATCTATTCAACAGATAGTGTTCTTGATAACTTAGGTGGCTCACAATACATCTACTATCAAATTGACGCAATTTGTATTGATAGTATTTGGGTTGAGTTAAATGCCATTCCCGTCACATCCGTAACCTCTTCTTCCCTCCAAGAAGGCTGCAATGGTAACGGAAAAATTGTTTTTAGTAATATTCAAAAATCATCAGGAAGTATTGATTTTACTGCCAAGATTACAAATTCAGAAGACGACACTTTTTTAAATCGTGCTATCACGTCAACTACCAATGACACGCTAGAAATTGCCCCGGGCTCTTACTATATCGACTTTACTGATAATTGTAGCAATCTAGCGATAGCGTCGACATACTCATCTACCGGAGATAGCCCTGTGGCACTTACTGTATCGGCAATTCCTAGTATGAGTGTAACATCAAATGCAAGTAACACTCCTGACTTATTGTGCTATGATGGTGAAGCTACTTTGACGTATAGTGTGGCTGGTGGACTCGCGCCATTTACATCCTTGCTTACCCGCATCACCGATAATAGCGATTGGAGTGATTCCGTTAGTTTGGATGATTTAGATAACACAAATCGAACTTTTGAACTCAGAAATCTCATTCGGGGAAATTACACCTTGAAGCTCACAGATTGCAAAGGAAATAATAAAGAACAAGCGATAGCAATTACAGTCCCAGATGATGTAACAGCCGCCATCACTATTTCTACTTCGAGAAGATACAAGTAACCTGCCAGATGGTGAGTGACGGAAAATCACTATCACCCCCGCCGGAGGAAAATCACCTTATACCATGGATTTATTCAAGAAAGCAGATAGTTCTTTGGTAGAATCGATCAGCACTTCACCTTTTACCTTCTCCACCCTTCCTGCGGGCAATTACTTTCCCAAAATAACTGATGCTGCCGAATGTAATAAGACCTTTTATGATTCTATTATAGTGATTAGCCAACCAACTCGCTCTCGCCATCAGCACAATAGAGGAGGCATCTTTCACCTCAGGCAATGTAAAATTCATCTCTGGTGCAGGATTTTATGTAAAATGTAGAAATGATACGCTCGCAATTCTCCAAATCTCCTTATCAGGCGGAACAACGGATTATGAATTGACCATAAACAAACCCAATAAGGCTGATACCACAATCACCACTTCATCGTCCTTACTAAATATCAACATTGGGTCTGGATAGTGCTTTTACCTATGGGGATTACACCCTCAGTTTAACAGACGCCAATGATTGCGATCCAGTTACAACTACTTTTAAATTAACCAACCCTGATACACTTAAAATTGATACGGTTCACCATGTTGTTACCTATGGACATGGTGCAAGTGTGAAGTGCAGTGGCGATAGTTTAGGTCAGATCAAAATTGAGCCGTCAGGAGGAGTTGGCTTGTATGACTTTTTTCTTATTGAGGGGGTAGACGACACCATTGCTCTACAGTATGGAGCTACAGAGAAACTCTTTGATAATATACCTGTAGCCGCTGCTTCCAGTACCTATACTGTCTGGGTGGTTGATGAATTGGGATGTAGTTTTGATACCACACTCACATTAACCAGACCTACTCAGGTAGAAGTCAGTGATACTGCACCTATAGTTGCAACAGGATATAATATTGGCTGTAAAAATGATAATGCGGAAGTGACCTTTTATGCTGAAAGGAGGGGATTCTGCTGGATATATTTTATATTATGGACTTACGGACAGTTTTGATACAGATTCGACGTTGAAGACTTTTCCAGCCAATGACACGCTTTCTTTCGATCTTCCCGCTGGCGATTACAGCTACTACATCAAAGATGAGCAAAATTGCCAATCTGCAACTGGTACTTTTATTCTAGATGAGCCGGATTCACTTATCATCAGCAGTATCACGGCAACCGCACCCCTTTGCGCTTTGGATCAGAATGGAACAATCACAATTACGGCAACTGGCGGAATACCTTCTTCTGGTGAATACACCTACTACATAAAAGAAAATCCGTCAGAGCCATATTTAGACAGTATAGTCGGTGTGTCGGCCGTCGCGACTTTTACTGGTAAGTCAGCTGCTCTTTTGCAGTCCAAAACGTATTACATCCAGGTGAAAGATGCGATAAAAAGCGACAAGGGCTGTCCCGTAGAAACAACGGTCATAATGCAACCGTATCGAGATTCTCTCACCTTAGAAATAGATCAAAACCATCCCGCCTTCATGCGATGGAGGTACCGACGGGATGATTGTCTTTACAGTAAGTGATCATAACTATTTGCAGATGGAAGTGTGAACTTGATCTTATCAGGAAATGGTCTTCCAGATTCTACTTATAACACCCATTTATTAACAGACACGATCAAAGACCTGACCCAAACAAATTTAGGTCAATTCTATACCCTTTTAGTACAGGGCGAAAACAGTTGTAGAATAGCTCCAGGACGAAATCAGATCACAATATCCAGTTGATTGCCCTAGTGTGCTTAATCTGGATTCCATCACCACTACCCGCCCACTTTTGAAGACATGAGCAATGGCTCACTCACCGTCCAAGCCAGTGGAGGTCGCGGAAGCTCGAAGTATGAGTTTTCTACTGATGGGTAGCAATTTTGGTTCTAGTCCAGACTCCCCCGATTTTACCGTTTCCGGCCTGGCTGCAGGGGAGTACACGATCTACCTGCGCGACACTTCCAATTTTGCTACTGGTCAATCCGAATTTTGTCTGAAAACGATTGACATCACCATTCCCGAAGGGCGCACCATCTCTTTGGAGACAAGTACCAAAACGGATATTAGCTGCTACGATGGTAGTGATGGAATGATCCAGCCCGAGTTGGTACTGGCTCAGCAAAATCCAGGAGAAGAAATAGATTGGAGCGCCGTTGAAATGACCTGGAAGAACTCAATACCAGCGAAACAGGCAATATAAGCTATCACCTCTGGCGTCATCCCACCCATGACAGGATTGGATAAAGGAACCTATGAGCTTTCCGCTACTTACACCTTAGATGGCTTTGCTCAGACAGCAACTCCTAAAGAGTTGAGCATAGCACAACCAGCAATGCCTATGTCTATCACTTTTGCAACAGTGGCGGCACAATGCGGCTTACCGAATAGTGGCAAAGCGACTATTTCGGTATCAGGAGGATGGGGCACGCAACTAAAATCTTATTCACTCGATGGTAGCGCACCTGCTGATTTATCTCCGAATCCATTATTGATTAAAAACCTGTCAGTCGGTACGCACACGGTAGTTATTTCCCTACCTGACGGCTCCTGCCCTACTAGCGGAACTTTTGAGATCACGGAGCAGCAGCTTACGCTATCTACAACATCTATCAGCCATCCATCGTGTGATGGCGCTAACGATGGATCCATCAACCTTACAAGCAATCTGACGGGTATTACCTATCAGAAGATCGGTGGCAGCTCTAATACTTCTGGATTTTTCGAAGATTTGGCTGAAGTCAGAGTTGGGTTTACCGCATCTCAGACTTCCACAGCTACTTGTAAATCAGATACGCTATGGATTGATTTCATAGCACCAGAGCCTTTGTTACTGACGACATCAGCAGTAGCGGCAGATTGCGGACAGACTAATGGATTGGCCACTGTGCAGATCACGGGAGGTACTGCGCCTTATGATACCCTTTGGGTGACTGCCGCTGGTGTTACTGTAAATCCAGAGCGCTTGGCAGGAGGATCCTACTTAGTGAAGGTGACGGATGCACAAAGCTGTGAAGCCACGGGTACGGTAGAAATTTTGGACAATCCCGGGATTTCTATTGCTTCGATCAACCTCTTGCCAGCCACTTGCGAAGCTACAGATGGTAGCGTTGGCTTTTGAGCTTTTGGATGGCGTAGCGCCTTATCAGGTCAACGGCCTTTCATTCAACAATGCCAATATTCTACTCGAAAGTTTACAGTCAGGAATTCTTACCTTAGATATTGCAGACAGTAGAGGTTGTGCAATCACTCAAAACATCACCGTTCCCCAGCAGACAAGTAATCTGCTTCTTCATTTGGAAGCTGCATACCCTACGAGTTGCATGGCTATGGAGGGTGCTCTAAAAGTCTCCGTAAGCGGAGGAGTGGCTCCTTATCATTTTGAATGGCTCGGAAGAGGCGTTTTTAGTGATTCCCTCGGAGGTTTATCTTCGGGATCATATGCTGTAGTTGTAAGAGATGCTAATGGCTGCAGCCAGACGGCCAGTTATGTGGTGGGCGCATCAGGTGGTATTTCTAATGTATCATGGAATATTGTAGCTCCGTCCTGCGCATTGAATAATGGAGGCATAGAAGTGACCTCTGTAATGGGTGGAGCAGCACCTTATGCTGTAGAACTTATCTCCAATACAGGGAGAGAGACCATCGGATCTGTTTTGGCAGAAACAAATATCGCTGTGACGGATTTGAAGGCTGGTTTGTATGATCTCCTTTTCACAGATCAAAATAACTGCGTGTTTCTTGTAAGTGGAATTCAATTAGTGGATGATGATGCTGCGCTACCGACTTTCCATCCACGTATTTTGGTGGAAAGTGCGTGCGGCCAACCTACGGGAACTGCGGAAGTGCTTCCTGCGGACTTGTCACAAGATTACTCCTATCAGTGGCGTGACGCTTTAAACAATAATTTGTCCATCACGACATCACGAGCGGAGGGACTGGCAGCAGGTAGTTATAGTGTGTTGGTGACGGATGAGTCGGGTTGTGAACAAATGGTGGCTATTCAGATGGTGGATGGCGCTGACCCTACCATTCTTTTGGAGGAGGTAGTGAGCTCACCGGGTGGATCAAATGGTGGTTTGATAAGGGTGAACATGACAGGAGGAAGTGGAGCGCCTTATACCTACTTGCTTGGCAACCAATCCTCAACAGACGGCATTTTTGCCAATCTCGCCCCGGGAAGTTATCTCGTGAGCGGTACCGACAGTTTGGGGTGTAGTTCAGAAACGCTCGATATTAATGTAAGTGCTACTACCGGCCTTTCCCTGTCGCTGGTCAGTCATACTCCAGCTACCTGTCCAAGTGCTCAGGATGGCAGTATTTTATTGTCTGCTTCGGGAGGTCGGCCGCCCTATTCATTCCGAATAGACGGAAAACCAACTGCAAATCCTATTTCTAATGTATCGGCAACTGCTCACGTGATCACGGTAAAAGATTCACTTCAGTCAGTACAAACGCTCCAAACAAATGCTCGCGTACTATCACCCTTAAGCGTAGGCTCTTATGTAAGCTCAGTCTCCTGTAACAACGGCAGTGATGGTACCATCACCCTCGATATCACTGGAGGTTCGGGTAGCTATCAAGTTTCATGGCTGCACGGTGCATCGGGTGAAACGTTAAGCAATCTTTCTGCTGGCACCTACACTTATACGATGAAAGATGCACGCAACAGCCTCTGTAGTGTGACTGGTTCGGTTTTAGTGGATGAGCGCTCAACGTTGGAGGTTTCTTTGAAAGAAAATATCGCTCCCTTGTGCACTGGAGGAAATAATGGTTCTTTGAAGGTGAGCGGGAGTGGAGGCTCTGGCAGTTATCGCTACCTATGGTCTAATGGAAATACGACTCCATCTGTCAACGGGCTATCAGCAGGAACCTATACAGTGACAGTTACAGATAAGGCTTTTGAATGTACGGTTGCGGCCTCTTATACTATAGTGGATCCGGCACAGATATCAGTGAGTAGCACCGTTTTCAAACCCACATGTGGCGGATCCAATGGGTCAGTTTCCTTAAGCATAACGAACGCTTCTTCTCCTCTGGTGAGGTGGGCAGATGGGCAAATAGGAACTACTGCGCGTAACCTGTCTAGTGGTACACATGCTTATACCATCACCTCTTCACAGGGCTGTAAGCTGAGCGGAGAAGTGGTGCTAGGAGAGAGAGATGCCCTCCAAGTGCTGGTCACCACTAAGAACAATCTATGCTTTGCTGGATGCAATGGTGAAATAGACCTTGCAGTGAGTGGGGGTACGCCTCCATATGTAGTACAATGGCAAGGAGGAGGAAGTAATCTTCATCGAGAAAAATTATGTCAGGGCAACTATGCTTTCACCGTTAGGGATTTTTATGGCTGCCAATATCAAGGCACTGTAACTATAGGGCAGCCAGACGCGCTAGTCATTTCTGACGGAACAATCACAAATATCTCCTGCAATGCTGGAGAGAATGGTGTGATTGCTCCTGTAATAAGCGGAGGAGTCTCTCCTTACACCTATCTCTGGCCGGATGGCTCCAAAGGAGCGACACTCAACGCAGTGAAAGCAGGTAAATATGAGCTAAAAGTGGTGGATGCCAACGGCTGTCAGACAAAGAAAACGTTTGTCCTGACCCAGCCTGATCCCATGGGAATCTCAAGTACCAACATTAGCCACCCAAGCTGTACGGGATCTTCAGACGGTGAGGTGAGCATAGCCGCGCTCGGTGGCACTTCGCCATATGTCGTTACTTGGAACAATGGGTTGACAGGCGCTAAAGTCAAAGGACTAAAAGCAGGAAAATATAGCTATGTACTCACAGATGCAAATGGCTGTACCATCAATAGAAACGTGACGCTAATAGATCCAGCGGGACTACAGCTGGCAAATGTAAAAGTCGTGAATCCAGTGTGCTTCGACGATGAGACGGGAGCCATTTCCTTTGATGTGCTGGGCGGAAGTGGTACTTATAGTTACCTATGGAGCAATGAAGCTACTTCCAAAGATTTAGCGAATGTACCTTATGGAGACTATTCCTTAATAGTAAATGATGCCAATGGATGCGCTATTAATCAGACTTTTGCGATTGTGAATCCTCCAGCGCTCATAGTCCGAGGGATACCCGAATACCATGTAGCATGCGAAGGTGGCCAGGTTTTACTTTCCACTCAGCAGAAGTGGGTGAGTTATAGTTGGGAAGGGCCAAATGATTTGGTGAGCACGGAAAGGAGTGTGAACGCCACCGAGGAAGGTGAATATAAAGTAACTGTTACTGATGAAAAGGGATGTGAGGCCACAGCCAAGACCTATGTGGAAATTTCTGCCAATGCGTTGGTGGCGGATTTTCTTAGAATCAGTGAAGCCGTGACCTTTGAGCCTATCGTATTTATAGATTTGAGTCTTCCTATACCAGAAACCATCAGGTGGGTTATTCCAGACGATCCTTCTATATCGGTAAATGAGACAGGTGTTGTGTCTATGGAGTTGATGTTCACCGAGGCGGGGAAATATGATATTGGCGTGGTGGTTGGGCTAGGCAACTGTGTTTCTGAAATCACGAAGAAGATCACGGTAGCAGAAAACGCTTCAGTAGGAAGTAAAGAAGTAGCAAGTGCTCGAAAGGATTTTGTAGAGGTCATCGTATCGCCTAATCCTACAGAGGGGCAAGTTCGGTTGATTTTAAATGCCTCTTCACGGAATCCTCTGACTGTACACCTAATGACCATTGATAATCAAGTATTGAAAAGCACCATATTGGAGGGCGCCAAGGATTATCTGGTAGATTGGGATTTCAGCAACCAGCCTGCAGGAGTTTATATATTGTCTTACACACAAGGCGATTTTGTGCAAACTAAACGCATCATGATATTAAAATGAGATTTTTATCTAATCGCTACACGTTCCTAATCGGAACATTTTTAACGGTATTTTCTTTGCGCGCACAAAATTTCACCCAAGTTGTCACACCTACATTCGAAGGGCTGACAGGCTCAAAGGCTGCATGGGTGGATTTCAACAACGACGGTTTGCTCGATCTTTTCATCCATGGAGCTACCAACGGGGGCACCAACAAAGTGACCATACGATATAACAATGGAGACGAAACCTTCAATACGCTCAGTCTGGTTAGTTGGGGTAATGTGGCCTATGATTTTGGGGACTACAACAATGATGGATTTGTAGATATCCTGCTGGCAGGAAAAGACAATGCCAATCAAAAGCAGTTTCGTGTGTTCAAAAACAATGCGGGAACTTCATTTACCAACATCGACTTCTCACTTACAGGTTTTGATTCGGGAGGAGTTCAATGGAAGGATTTTGATCATGATGGAGATTTGGACATTGTGGCTTCTGGTTTAAATCAGAGCAACGCGGCAATTCTTTTGGTTTATGAAAATAATGCAGGGGTTTACACTCCCGTCAGTCAGTCGGTATCAGGTCAGGGCAATGGCAGGGTGCAGGCTTTTGACGCCAATAATGACGGAATTGATGAAGTGATCATTACCGGTTTCAATCCATCACTGGATGTAGAAACCAGTGTGTATTCCGTTTCTGAGGAGCTTGTACTTAGCTCTTATACATCTGGAGTCTTGGGTTATGCTTTGAATGGTTTAGCTCTAGGAGACTACAATAGAGACGGGTTTGATGATTTGGTGCTTACCGGCTTTACCGATGCAGTAAGTGCCTCTGCTGATTTGTTTTTCAATAATCAAGTGAATGGATTCAATCAATTGACACCATTCTTACAACCCCTTTCATCTTCCGATGTGACCTTTGGAGATCTTAACAATGATGGATTACAGGACGTTTTGGCCTTGGGTGCACAAGGAACAACTGAATACTTTCTTTACTATAAAAACAGCTTTAATGGCAGCACTTATAGCTTTAGCAATACGGCCAATACGCTTCTTCCGATGTACGATGGGGGCATAGCGCTGGGTGATTTTGACAATGATGGAGATCAGGATATTTTTCAAATAGGCAATACTGGGCTAGCATTAGCAGCCAAACTTTTTGCATCAGATCAGGCTGCCACTGTCGCCAACGCTGCTCCATCTGTACCGGGCACTCCCGAATCAGTGACTGACGAGAATCTAGTGTCTCTTTCATGGACGGCAGCCACCGATGACCTTACCAGTGCTGCTTCACTTACTTACAATCTGTACGTCAGCAAGAGCCCAGCAGGTGCGGATTTATTACGCTCGCCTTTATCAAATCTCTCCACTGGCTATCGCAAAGTGATGGCGCCAGGCAATGCAAGACATGCGACTACCTATGATCTTCGCAATTTACCAGAGGGCGTTTATTATTGGGCGGTTCAGGCCTTAGATGATCAATTCAAAGGATCTGCATTTACGACAGAGCAGAGCTTTACGATTTGCTATCAAACCAATATCGGGGCAGATACCACCATCTGTCAAAATGAAACCCTGAATTTTGACGTAACCGATCCAGCGGCCACAACGGCCAATTGGTACACTTTGCAGGATGGGCTTAAGCTCTCAGGCAACCTGAACTTTGCCTATGTGGCATCAAAGAAAGACACGATTGTAGCGGAAATAACCAAGAGCTTCGGCTGCACCGTGTACGATACACTTATCGTGGATATTTACGCGCTTCCTGAGTTTACCCTTGGCAATGATACCAGCATTTGCTTTGGTGAGTCCATTAGTTTTGATGTAAGCCTGTTGGGCATCACTGGTTTGGACAGTGTCAATTGGTATTCCACCGTGAGCGGAAGTTTGCTGACAAGACAATGCGCAGCTCACCTATGAAGTAACCGCCAAAGACACACTTGTGGCTGAAGTATTCAATGATCAATGGCTGTGTGTGGATGGATTCGGTGGTAGTAGATGTGCTGAGCTTACCAGTTTTTAACTTAGGAAAAGATACGAGTCTGTGCTATGCCACCAATCTGGATCTTTCTGTAAGTGGTTTGGGCATTGTCGGTTTAGATAGTGTGAATTGGTATTCTAAAACCACTGGTAGCTTGCTTAAAAACAGCGAGTCGCTGAGCTATCAGGTGATGGGTAAAGACACGTTGATTGCCGAAGTGTTCAACGCGAATGGCTGTGTGAATTACGATAGCCTTGTTGTAAATGCTTTTGCCTTTCCAGTTTTCACCTTGGGAAATGACACTTCCATTTGTTATGGAGAAACGCTTCCGTTATCGGTTGCATCTTTTGTTTCCACGAATGTGGGAGAGGTAAGCTTCGATCAGGTCAACTGGTATTCTACAAGACAAGGAAGCCTGCTTGCCGATAGTGAAACGCTTTCTTTTGAAGTATTGGAAAAAGACACACTGGTAGTAGAAGTGAAAACAATCAAAGGCTGCCTGAGCTACGATTCTTTGATTGTAGATGTGTTGGCACTGCCTGTTTTCGATATTGGTAACGATACTTCTATTTGCTATGGAAGTAATATTCTGCTACAGACAGGTGCCTTGTTTGAGGAGGTGAACTGGTATTCGCTAGATAAGGATGTGAAGTTGGTTTCCGACAATTGGTTTTTCAATTATGAAGTGACAGCCACCGATACGTTGGTGGCGGAAGTTTTCAATGCATCACGCTGTGTGAATTATGACACGATCATCATTGTGATGGATCCGCTTCCCGTCTTCAGTTTGGGTGATGACCAGGCCATTTGCTATGGGGACAGTGCTTCTCTGGTGGTAAGTGGTGGTTTTTCCAAAGTGGATTGGTTTACCACCGGAAATCAGATTTTACAATCCAACAGTGCCACCTACAAGTTTCAGGTCTTGGAGACGATCACGCTTTGGGCGGAAGTGACCAATGCCAAAGGTTGTATTCAGTATGATACTATCACCATTACTTCTTTGGATCTGCCGGAGTTTGATTTAGGGGAAGATCAGACCTATTGCTATGGAGATCAGGTCACGCTCAATGTGCCTGTGACTGGAACAGATTTTACCTGGACAAACGGCGCTGGCGAGGAGCTTCATTCCAATGCCCAATGGGAATTTCTCGCGGAAGAAACGATTGAACTTTTCCTTACGGTAAAAAATGCCGGAGGATGTTTCTACAACGATTCCGTCATGATAAATGTAAATCCATTGCCCGATTTTGATATTGTAGGAGATGCAGTTATTTGTGTGAATGACACCACTCAGCTCACTACCAATTATTCAGACATAGCCACCATTCGCTGGTTTGATCAGAACGATATCACGCTTGGAGCCGATCCGACATTAAAATATGGCTCGAAGACAAGTGGTTATGTCTATGCTAATATTATCAACTCCAATGATTGTCGCGCGATAGATTCTTTGTTTGTCACAGTGAATACCCTGCCGTTGGCCGATGCAGGGAAGGACACACTTATTTGCTTTGGTGAAGCGGTGAAAATTGGTTCGGATCAAGAGGAAGCAGGATATATATACCTGTGGACAGCCTCAGTTGGAGCTCAACCTGAGTCTGTAGCTGATCCGCTAGTCTCTCCCACGGTTTCCACCTTTTATTATTTACAGGTCACTGATGCGAATGGGTGCGTAAGTCTTGATACCGTTTCGGTGCAGGTGAACCCTAAAATCACGATTGCCGCCGGGGAAGATTTTATGATATGCAAAGGGGAGCAGGTGACCCTGGGCGGTCAGCCCACTGCCAGCGGTAGTTTGTTTGACTATAGCTATCAGTGGACAAAAGGCGGAGCAGTTTTTTCTAATAAAAGTAATCCTACCGATGTACCAGAGGTCACCACCACCTATTTTTTAGAGGTAAGTTCTCATCTCTGCGACGTGCAATATGACACGATCACGGTAACGGTAAATGAAGCGCCTGAAATCACGGTGAGTCCGCAGCTCAGCGTGGGAGGAAGTGAAAGCGTGGAGCTTTTTGCCACGGGAGGAGTGTCCTATAGCTGGTCTCCGGCTGGCACACTGGATGATCCAAAATCAGCGACACCCAAAGCTTCGCCTTTGGTGACTACAGAATATGAAGTGGTAGTGACAGATGCCAATGGCTGTGTGTCCATCGGCAGGGTGAATGTGCTGGTGCAAAACGCCCTTTTCATTCCTAATCTTTTTACCCCGAACGGAGATAGAAACAACGACGAATTTTTGGTCTATGGCTCGGGTATTCAGTCGATCACTTTTTCGGTGTATGACCTCAATGGCAATCGGGTTTACACTACGGGCAATGTAGATGAAGCTTTGAAAGTAGGATGGGATGGCACATACAAAGGTGAACCACTTGCGAACGGCGTGTACTTATGGTCCATTCAGGGCAGCTTTTATAACGGTGCGCCCTTGAAATTTGAAGGCAAAACCAAGGGAACGGTGAAGTTGATACGGTAAATAAGTTGAGAATTGAAAGTGGATAATTGAAAAATCCCCTCTTGGGAGGGGCTAGGGGTGGGTTTTTACCCGAATTCTTTTCAGTTAGTTTTTTTGTGACACCAGTATTTGAAAGTGGAGAATTGAGAATTGAAAGTTGAAAATGTTGTCTCATGGAATACGTTGACACCCAAAGCTGTGGATAACTTTTTTAACTTGTAAAATTATGACAGTTGAAGAGAGACGCAGAAGGAGATTCAGTGAGGAATTTCGAAAGGAGCAAGTTGCTTTATTTGAGTCAGGAGAGATCACAATAAGAGAGATTTCGGATATCTATGAAGTGAAAGCTGCGACGGTAAGAATTTGGATTGGTCAGTACGGTAAAACGCAATTACCTAAGCCTATATTGATTACTTCGGCCAAGGATATCAATCACACGCGAGAATTAGAAAAGGAGAATAAAAAGCTCAAGGAGATTATAGGAGATCAGCAGGTGGAGTTGATATATAAAAATCAATTGCTCAAGGTTATGAGTGAGCGATTGGGGAAGGATTTTGAAAAAAAATGATACTCCCACTACTGACAGCAATCAGATCAACTCAGTGTGACCACCAAATAGCCATGGAACAATTCTATCGTTATTTAGGCATCACCAGGCAGGCCTATTATCAAGCTATATCCAGAGAAGCTCCGAAGAAGATTCAGATTGCTGAAATGATCAAACTTGTCAAAGAATACCGATCAAAGCATGACCGTAGAGCAGGGTCAAGATCTCTATATTATAACCTAGAAATTAAGACCAAATTTGATATTGGGATCTCCAAGTTTGAACAATTGATGTCGCAGGCAAACATGTCACTTGTCCCTTTGCGAATTAATGTGGTCACCACAAAATCATCCCTACAAAGCTGGAATTACAACAATTTAGCATCAGGGCTTATTATTAGAGGCATCAATGAATTAGTAGTGGGAGACTTGACTTATGTGGTAATTGGATCTGGCAGGTACTTCTTATTTTGCTTAACAGATGTATATAGTGCAAGAATTGTTGGTTACCATTTAGCAGAAAGAATGAGAGCAGTCGAGGCAAAAAATGCTTTTGATATGTGGGTAAAATTACGATCAGGAACAGCCTTGAAAAGCTGTATCCATCATACAGATGGAGGGTCTCAGTACTTTTCTCAATTGTATTTATCGGCTATTAATGCGTTGAAAATCAAAGTGAGTGTGGCTGAAAACTGCTTGAAAAATGGGTACGCAGAACAACGCAATGGACTGATTAAACACCATCTCTTACCAACAATTGAGCTATCAAAAGGCAAGACTTTATTCAAAGAGATAGCTCGCGTCATTCACACATATAATCATGATAGAAAACAAGAAAATTTAAATTGGCTTAGTCCAGTAAGTTATGAAGAACAAAAAAAGCATGTTGAAAAGCAGATTTTTAAGTTTAAGAAAGATTGATTTGGGTTTTAGGAGGCATAAACCGACAAAAAATTCAGGCAAAAAGGAAGGTGACCTAAAGTACTTTAGGTACTTTTAGGTCACCTAAAAACAAACTTTTCAGTCGATCAGAATTATTCCTTGGAAGGTTGCTCCCCAGCAGAGCCTCCCGCCGCTTCGTTCTGATAGATTTAAATGTAAAAACTACCGACTATTTAAAACCAATTAGTTATTCACAGTTTTTAGGCTTTAGGTCGGAAGCCTGTCAACCTATTTCATGAGGACTCAAAAGAGTTAAAAGCGTAAGGCGTAAAGCGTCCTGCGAAAAGTGGGAAGAGTAATCGGTGGTCAGTTGTCAGGAAACTGGTGGTCGGTAGTCTCAAAGCGCTGAAGGTGCGCAATATTAATAGTCACGGGTTTTAACCCGTGGTTATAGAAAAGGGAATGAACAGTTTTTGGCGTGATTTTTTGCTTTTGCAAAAATCATGACAAAAATGTATTGAAAATCAAAGCGTAAGGCGTCCTGCGTAAGGCGCATAGCGCTAAGCCAAAAAAGAATATGAAAAAAGAATTACTGATTGTAAGCATGCTGCTCCTTCTGTTGTCCGCAAGTGCGCAGCAGTCTATATATACGCTGTACCAATACACGCCCATGCAGATCAATCCAGCTTTTTCTGTGTTGGATCATAGTGCGGGACTTTCATTTTTTCATGAAAATTTTTCCGTTGCAGCTGGGTCGCAAGTCAATACCAACAGCCTCAATGCTGACTATCCATTTATCCAAAAAGAAACCGGACGAAAGCTGCTGGGGGTGGGTTTGTCTTTTTTCAATAAAGATACCCGTGGGTCTGACCTGCTCAAAACCTATTCTGCCGGAATCTCGGTAGCTACACCCGTGCAGCTCACTGACCAACCAATCATTGAATTTTGGTGTTTCTGCCCTCTACTATAACCGTCGCACCTCCATGGAAAACCTCTCCACAGGTTCGCAATGGATCGCCGAAGAATTTCGCTACGATCCCAACGCCGGATTGGGAGAAGCTTTCAGTGAGCAAAATATCGCTTACCTCAGCATGGGCACAGGACTGATCTGGCAATTGCAGAAAGATGGACTTACCCATTCCAGTGTTTCCTTTGCCATGTATGATGTCAATCGGCCTGATGAATCCTTTTTCGAAGGAAATGCACAATTATCCATTACCTATTTAGCGCATGCGCAAACAGTACTTTATGCCAACCGCAGGGTGGCGTTGAGTCCCTCGCTGTTTTATTCCCGCATCAATACCGTCAATACCTACAAAGCCTTTTGGTCAACGAAAATTTTGTTCCAAAATAGCAACCCGTATGATGTGATCCAGAGCGGAAATTTTGATTTGATAGTGGGCTATGGTTTTAACAAAGATGCCTCTTTGGCCCTTATCCTCAACCAGCCAGGCTTTTCGGCAGGCTTTGCCGTCAACTTTCCCGTTTCTGGTGAGAGCCAATACCTCGACAATGCTACCCAGATGGGCATCACCATCTCCAAATCCCTATGGAAACCATCTCCTCAAAAGGTCATTATAGAGAGTGCCCCGCCGAGACGCACGTTTGATTTTGAGCAAAAGCGTGAAACTCCGCAACCGCAGGTGGCTGCACAATCTGAAATTGAGAAGATCAAAGCACAACTGGAAGTACTGGATGACGTGCGGTCGCTACAATTTGAGCTATCCAAGGATTTTAGTTTTGATTTTGGAAAGGCCAATCTCTCTGAGGATTCTGCACCCTTTATTCAGGAGCTTTATGAGCTGCTATCCGATAATCCAGACTTTAAACTAAAGATTATTGGGCATACGGATGATGTAGGCAAGAAGCAAACCAACTATGAGCTCTCGGTACAGCGGGCACAAGCGGTGGCTGATGAATTGATCGCAAAAGGAATTTCATCGGAGCAAATCACCGTGATCGGACGAGGCGACACTGAGCCTGTAGCAGAGAACCAGACGGAGCAGGGCAGAGCGAAAAACCGACGTGTCACCTTCCAAATTTTGGTAAACAAATGAGGAGATTGATTAAAACCAGCGTGCATAAGCAAAACCGTAAATATTTCTGGCTGCAAATTTTCCTTTTGGTTGTGGGCTGTTTTGCTGGTCAGCAAAGTGTCGGGCAAAACCTCGAATCCATCGGCAAGGGAGACGCCCTGAGCGTTTCTGGGGGCATCAACGTCAATCAGGTTTTTTACACCGCCAGTGGTACGGAAGACCGTCGTGACCCCTATAATTATTTCCTTTCGGGCAATCTCAATTTCAACCTCTACGGATGGAGTGCGCCTTTTTCGTTTTCTTATTCCAATCAAAACAGCACCTTTCAGCAGCCTTTCAATCAATATGGTCTCAGCCCTACTTATAAATGGCTCACCGTGCATTTAGGCTATCGCAGCATGACTTTTTCCAGATATACTTTGAGTGGGCATCTTTTTCTTGGAGTAGGTGCCGATGTGGTGGCCAACAAAAAGCTGAAAGTCTCCGCCATGTATGGTAGGCTACAAAAAGCAGTGGAACTGGACACGACCAAAGCCGTAAACCTGCCGGCGTACAAGAGAATGGGAGGCGGGGCAAAAGTAACCGTGGGAGGCAGCAAGCACAGTGGTGACTTTGTTTTTTTCAGGGCTGCCGATGAAGTCGGTTCTTTGACCACCGATCCGGAGGCGCAAGGTATTTTACCTGAAGAAAATTTTGTGGTGAGCATGGGAGGGAAGACCACCGTCATCAACGGACTTACTTTTGCAGGAGAAATAGCCTACAGTGCCATTACCATAGATACCCGATCTGAGAATACCGAATCGGGAAAAATTTATGATGGGCTCGATTTTGTTTTTCAACCCAAAGTATCTTCTGCCTACTACCGTGCCATGAATGCCGCCGTACAGTATGCCTTCAGTAAATATACCATTGGCGTGGCGTATGAGCGGGTAGATCCAGGCTACCGCACATTGGGGGCTTATTTCTTCAACAACGATTTAGAAAACATCGCCCTGACCCACAGTGCCCGACTTTTAAATCAAAAGCTGAGCCTCAATGCACGGGCAGGCCTCCAGCGCAACAATCTGGACGATCAGGAGCTCAGCACCATGAACAGGCTCTCCGGCTCACTGAACATCAACTATCAGGTGACACCAAAATTTTCTACCACCGCGGGATATTCCAATTTCAGCACAGTGGTCAACTTTCAGACTCCCGAGCAGCAGTTGAATCAGGTCACGCCCTATGACAATCTGGATACACTTAATTACCAGCAGATTTCACAAAATGCCACATTTGGAACCAATTTTATTTTAGGGCAAAACAAGGAGAGAAGCCAGAACCTCAATGTCAATTTCAGCTATCAGCAGACCGACGATGAGCAGGGAGGGCAAGATCAGGCCTCAGGCACGAAGTATTACAACGTGAACTCTGGCTATAGCATGAATCTGGTGCCCCAAAACCTCACACTCAGTGTGGCGGGCAATGCCAATATCTCCCGGTCTTCTGCCGGAGAAAATCTTATCTTCGGTCCTTCATTTTCTGTGAGAAAAAGTCTTAGGGACAATAAACTTTCCCTGTCGGGCACCCTTTCTTACAACAACTCACGCCTCAATGGCACACTCTCGAGCAGGATCGTAAACCTGCGGCTCGGTGGAAACTATACACTTCTTGGAAAAACATCAGTTCACACTCAATGTCACCTCGGTAGATCGCTTTACCCCCGGCAATGAGAACATCGCCAAATTCAGAGAATTGGTCGCAGAATTAGGATATAATTATAACTTTAGTAGCAAATGAAGCACCTCCTGTTTTACCTCCGCACCCTTAGTGCTTCGCTCCTGATTCTAGGAGTGATCGGGAGCCTTTTTATGCCATTGAGCCTAAAGGCCCAGACCTACCCCGTGCAGGCCAACCTCACGATTTTACCTCCCTACAGTCCTTACCTGAGTCATTACACCTCCGCCACCAGCAACAGCCTGCAGCTTATGATCAATGTGCTGGAACTGGATAGGAGAGATCTGAGAGTAAAACTCAAACTCACCATAGAAGGCTCAGGCATCCGCATCTACACCAACCCTGGCTACCAGCCACCACCCATCGTTCTGCAAGGAGGCGTGCCAGAGATGCGCACCGGCTTTGACCTGCGCAGCTACTTCAATGCCGACCACCTCATCTTCGAAGGCATCACAAAAGCAGAATTTATCAAAGGCGGCAAACTGCCCGAAGGCTTCTACACCTTCACCATTGCCGTAGTAGAATACACCCGAAACGTCACCGTCTCCAATCCTGCCACCGCCATGGCCTGGATGGTACTCAACGACCCACCGCTGATCAACTTTCCCTTCAATGGAGACAAGCTGCAGGCCACCATGCCCCAAAACATCAACTTCTCCTGGATAGGCAGACATTTGGCTTCCCCCAACTCCGCCTTTACCACCGAGTATGAGTTTGTCCTCTACGAAATGTATCCGGGTCAAGACAATCCCGAAGTAGCCGTTCGCTCCTCCAACAGCCTCTACCGCACCACTACCACCCAAACATCGCTCTACTTCGGGCCGATAGAACCCCAGCTGATTTTAGGAAAGAAATACGCTTTCAGGATTCGCGCCTATGACATCAGCGGACAAGACCTCTTCAAAAATCAAGGCTATAGCGAAACCCACTGGTTTCAATATGGAGAAGCCTGCATACCCGTGACGGGAGTAAGCGCAGAAACCCTGGACGCCAACAGGATCAAACTCAACTGGACAGGCGCCATGAACCATACCGGCTTCACAGTGAAGGTACGGGAGCAAGGCAAAGACTATTGGAATACCTTCAATACCCTCTCCACCTCTCAGATCATCCCCGACCTGAAAGCCAATACCACCTATGAGTATGCAGTACTGGGCAAATGCAATCAGTTTGAAAGCGAACCCACCACCTCGCAGACCATCAAAACATCCGAAGCATCCGCTACCACAGAGGATAGCTACACCTGTGGAGCTACCATAGACCTGCCACCACTGAGTCCCAATCCCCTGCAAAAGCCCTTAAATCCCAAGGATCACTTTCGCATTGGCGATCTGGAAGTGGTGGTACTGGAAGTGACCCAAAACCCTGCCTCGTCGGCAGGCGGGCCTGGTGGCAGCTACAGCGGCACAGGCTATACCAACATCCCCTTCTTCAACAATGCAGGGATCAGAGTAAAGATTCAGAACGTACAGCTCAACGAAGACTACCGTGCCCTGTCAGGTAGAGTAGTGACGGTTTATGATCTGGAAAACGGAATGGTGAGCCGCAAAGACGAAGAAGAAGACAAACTGGATGAAAGCCCCACATCAGAAAACCCAGACAACATCGCCAATCCAAACGAACAGCCAGCACCGATAGTGCTCACAGCAGATATTGCTGAGCTGACCCTCAATGAAGCGGGAGTACTGGAAGCCAAAGATGCTGATGGTAATACAGTAGCAGTTGACTTACCGCCTCTACCAGAAGAAGGGAAAACCCTGGTGATAGAAGATGCAGGTGGAGAGCAGTGGACGGTGGACTCCAAAGGAGGAATAACCAAAGGAGCAGGGGGAGCCAACTCAGACGTAACTCCACCAGAAGCCGTAGCACAAGACGAACCCCTCGACTATACCATCGCCTTTGCCCCAGACCCCAACCAAACCTATGGTTTTGATGCGAGTAAGTATGATCAGATCCATAAGCGCAACAGCTCAACGAAACCGACTATTGGGTAGCTTGGAAATCCATTGCCAGCGGCCGTACTGACTATGCCATTGCCACTACCGACAAAGAGAAGTTTCCTGCCTACATCGGCTTCAAAACTCCTACTGTACCACTCAGTGCCCAGCAGGGTGATAAAGAAAACACCAAGCGCGTATCCATTATCGGCACCACCCACGGCACTACCCAGCAACTGAAAGCCTACGCCATACAAAAAGGAGAAAAAGACGAAAACGGTGAAAGGACGGCATAAGACGAAAGAAGTTGAAGAGAAAGAAGTGACCCTCGGTCTGCTCAATGTTGTCAGCTACGATCAGGTCAGAAACAAAGTCATCGTCGTGCCAGTGAATGATGTGAAAGCCCCTTCCGCTCCTGAGCTTTCTTTGCAGCTCAATGCCATCTATGGACAAGCCGTAGCAGAATGGGAGGTAGTGGTAGATGAGCGCTTCACCATAGATGACCTGGATCTGATCAAAAACCTTGACGAAGGAGAAAGCGGTATAGCCGCTAGCTTTCCTGCAAACATGCGGGAGTTCAACAGAAAGTTTAAGAGAAGCCGCAATGTGGACAAGGATGCCTACTATGTTTTTCTCGTAGATGGCGTGCAGACAAGCCTGTCAGGCTTTATGCCCTTTAAAAGGCAATACGGTTACATCTTCAATAATACAGAAGCCCAAACCATCGCCCATGAGCTCGGTCATGGCGCTTTCCGCCTGAGACACACCTTTAGTCCAGAGGCCTTCATTGCCAATCAGGGGAGTACGGATAACCTGATGGATTACTGCGGGTAGCGAGGCAACCAAACTCTACAAACACCAGTGGGACAATGTCCACAATCCAGAGAAGATGATTGGGTGGTTTGAGGATGATGCGGAGAGTGCTTCTATCGGAACATTAGCTGTAGACCAATCTACTGGTATTAACACTACTGAATCAAAAACTTATTTAACCCCTGCCGGAATTCCTTTCACTGTGCCAAATAATACAACAAAGGTTAGTTTCGTTTCCACTGCAGGTCGAGCACCATATGGTACTTTGACAGGATATTGGGTTGATGAAGCTTACTATGTCGCAGTATATAAAGCAAATCACTTTGGAGGTTATGCTTTGCTAAAGGATGCAGCTAATCTCGAACTTGCTAGAAATGAGAAAGAGGAAGTCATTTATGAGAAAGAGGAGCTCACCAAATCACTGGGTTCTAAATCCCTTGTTGTTTTAGGGTATCCGCATAAGGGAAAAATTTACCTTGGAACTAAGTCTATAGGATTATTTACTAAGCCAACGTCAATTTCTAAAGGTGACGGTGATATACTTCCTATTGATCACTACCAGTCTTATCAAATAGAAACGACACCTGTCGCTGATAAGGCTGCTGAAAATATATTGGGATTACCAGTTTGTGAGGCGTTATACGAAGAATATAAGGACTCTCCATTGATGGATAGTTATCTTTTGGCCAATTCCATAGAAGGTAATCACTGTCTACTGCTAGGCATGCGTACTACCGGAGAAGGTTTAGGTTATGAGACTGAATTCATGAAGAATCTAAACCGCGTTGTAGGCAACAGTTTAGCGGTGGCTTTTTTACCTGCGGCTATTGAAATACTGCTCCCAGTATTGGTGGAAACCGCAGCTTCTGCTTTTTCAGAAAGCGCACTGGCTCAGATGGCAGAATTAGTAGCTCAGGAGAAAGCCAGAGAATTTGCGATAGGCTTCACTATGGATGGAGTTTTACAGATTGCACTGCTTCACTACTTCGAAGATGAGTCTTTAACTCCAGCTATTTTGGATAAGTTGGAATATAGCCAGATGGCACTGTCAGGTATAGAGAATGCCACTAATAACATTTATGCTGGAGCAGCAATCTCTTGTTTATATGATGGCTTTAGTTCCACCAAATTCATTGAAGGATACAAGTTAGAAGACTTCACCAATAATTGTGCTTGGGGCTTGGCTTCTTACATGCTTGCGCAAGGCATTACGAAAATTCCCGGAGCTAATCACAATCTGGTCAAACTTAAAAGGATAATTCAAGAAACACCACTGAAGTTTATTTCTGGTATGAAAAGCCTCAATATCTCCAATGATTTTATTGTTGCGTCGGGTAAGAATCTTGGCTTCAATGAGGTGGATTTGAGGAAGTGGTTGAATCAAATCTTTAATTTGACTACAGCCAGCAAAAATGCAGATTTTAAGAAAGTATATGATGATTTAGTAAGTGGAGTAGCCGAAAGGAAATTTGTTGATGAGTTGACCTTAGAAGAAGAAGCTGTTTTTAAGTTCTATACCAACGAGACTTATTATAAGTTTAATCAGTCCTTGATTAATAAATCATCATCAGATGATATTTTAGAGATCGAGAAATTACTTAATAGTACTTTAGATAAGTTGCCATCTGTATCAGGTAATAAGTTTAGAGGAATTGGGAAATCTGAAATAGATAAACTTGATAGTTATAATGTTGGAGATGAAGTTCCTTATGATAATTTTTTATCAACATCATTAGATTCAAAAGAAGCAGGGAAGTTTGCTAGAAAAAATCAAGACAAAACAGGAGAAGGAGCGATCATTATTATAGAGTCTAAAAATGGTAAGAGTATTAAGAAGTACTCTGATGCTGATTTTGAAGAAGAGATCCTACATAAGAGTGGTTCTAAGTTTGTTTTGACTAAGGTAGAAGACAATAAGTTATTAAATGTCTTTGAATATCAATTTGAGTCATATCCAGCAGTATATGGGAAAAAGTACACTTTAGTAGAGAAATAATATTATGATAGATTTAGATTATATAACTAAAATTTATAGTTCTCATTATTTCGGAGAGGAGTTAATCCATTTACAAGCAATTAATAAAGCGAAAGAATGGGTGTCTAAATCCGATATGGAAAAACAAGAGCGCAGAAAGTCATATCTACGTACAGCTAAAATTCACTTTAAAGACGATGGATTAGATTATATTGAGCAATCGATAATTGTTACAGATTATATTTTAGAATTTTTAAACCGAGTAACTTTTTCAAATGTAGAATATGAAAAATGTTCTACGGAAGCAGAAAAAATCTTATTTAGAATTTATAATATGCTTTGGTGTGAAAAGGAATATATCTTATATATGGAAAGCCCTAGAGCTACAAGAGTACATGTACCTATGGAGGTTTTTCAGCCCTTAATAACAGAGATCGAAAACACTAGATGGTATTCAGTATATAAATTAGATTCACTCTTTCAAGAGTATAAAAAGATGTTGTCTCTATTTGCGGTAGTTCAAAGGTAGTAGAGGACTTGGTATTTACTTATGATTCAAGAGCATTGGCCAATACCATTGAAGAAGGAACTTATTATTTTAAATTCAAACTTCTCGGTGATTTACCGAATGGTCTTGTTTTTGAATATGGCGAAGCTATACCTTGGTTTAATCTTTCAGGTCTAGCTGATCAGGTAAAATCAAACATGAAGTTTGATGAATTATTGAATCGGGGAAATATTGAAATACTGGAGACTTTGATGTTTAAAAGCGGAAAATGGGTGGAAGTGAAATGATGATAAGACTATTAAAAAGAATCGTTAGCTCTAAACGTGTTTTGTATGATGGGTCTTCCTATCGTGAAGCTGCCGAAAGTAACAAGATCGAGCTACCTAAAGTAGGAGTTCTCACTTTACCAATTTCAATCTCAGAGAATAATATAGAGCGGTTTCTTCAAAATCTCAGGAGTCATGATCAGCAGAGGCTCATAAACGATGAAAAATTATCTAACAAACCTCCTAATTATCTACGTGAGCATTTAGGAGATAGATTTGAGACTCTCAAATACGATTATCATTACTTAGGGGATACTTTGCCAGTTGGCTTTGTATTAAAGGATGGGTTTGTTGTTCTATATTGTTTTGGAGAGACTCAACCGTCCAGATGGATATTGGCAATAACCTCTATGTGGGAAATCACGAATACGCCTGTTTAACTTTAAATTCTCTGAGAACGAATCAATGAAGAACGTGGAAGCGGTTATTCAAAAATTCAACAATTCAGGAGGTGATACTCGATTTCTAATCGAAGAGCTTGATTTAGGAAGTAATTATATTCAGCAGCTAGACGAAGTGTTTATTGTTAAGATGGAGCCGAGAGATTCCAGATTTGTCTATGGAATACCTTCAGGTAATGAGTTTGGTGCATATGAAGGACTTTGGGCACCTGATGGCAAAACGAAGCACGGAACACTTGAGGCAGTTTTAGTTAATGCTGATCAATTTAATTTTAGTAAGAGTTGGGATAGTTTTCTTGAAATTTTGGAAGAGATAATGTAATACGACTTAAATGAATGATTTTCGCAAATCGGTGAATAATGATGGTACAGAAGCTTTTCTCTTAGGTAAGGGAGAATACTATTATCACAATAGAGATTGGGATAATCACGACTTTACTACAACTTGGTTTATTATCATGGAAGATGCTCAAAAGCCAGATTTTGATACTTTCATCTTGCTCGATAGAAGCTTGATGGAGTTGGGTCATAAATTCAGGGAAAATGTATTAAGCATAATCCTTACCTATATTTCAAGCTATCTGTTTTATAAGTATGAATACCCCAAATTGCATAATGAATGGGAAATATCTGAAGGGTTAAAAGCCCTAATTAAGGAACTCTTGAGAGAATCTAATAATCTCAGTGGTAGTAGTTCTGATCAAGTCAAACTACTCAAAAAATACAAGGTTATTTAAGTACATGAATCACGAATGCGCCTGTTTAGCTTTAAAGTCTCTAAGTACTGTGTCTATAAAGAACCATATTTTGTCTCGGGTGCTCGGGAGTTTAGTTATAGGGTATTGAGCCTAAAAAACCGGCTCTTTTGTAAAACTTCTTTCTTATCCAAACCCCTTAATTTTACCCCAAACAAACAGAATGACCCTCCGCTCGCTGTATGTACTCTTACTTTTTGCGCTAGGCCTTAGCGCATGTAGAGTCCATACTCCGCATACAGCTACCGAACCTCTCGACTACACCATCGCCTTTGCCCCAGACCCCAACCAAACCTATGGTTTTGATGCGAGTAAATATGATCAATCCAAGAACCTGCCTGCCGGCAAGGCAGGGCAGAAGCTCAACGAAACTGACTATTGGGTAGCCTGGAAATCCATTGCCAGCGGCCGTACCGACTATACCATTGCCACTACCGACAAAGAGAAGTTTCCTGCCTACATCGGCTTCAAAACTCCTACTGTACCACTCAGTGCCCAGCAAGGTGATAAAGAAAATGCCAAGCGTGTATCCATTATCGGCACCACCCACGGCACTACCCAGCAACTGAAAGCTTACGCCATACAAAAAGAAGAAAAAGACGAAGACGGCAAAGACGATAAAGAAGTTGAAGAGAAAGAAGTGACCCTCGGTCTGCTCAATGTTGTCAGCTACGATCAGGTCAGAAACAAAGTGATCGTCGTGCCAGTGAATGGCGTGACTGCTCCCTCGGCAGCAGTCCTCTCTATGCAACTCAATGCCATCTATGGTCAAGCCGTAGCAGAATGGGAGGTAGTGGTAGATGAGCGCTTCACCATAGATGACCCGGATCTGATCAAAAACCTTGACGAAGGAGAAAGCGGTATAGCTGCTAGCTTTCCTGCGAACATGCGGGAGTTCAACAGAAAGTTTAAGAGAAGCCGCAATGTGGACAAGGATGCCTACTATCTCTTCTTAGTCAATGGCGTAAGCACGAGCAAAGAGGGCTTTATGCCCTTCAAGCGGCAGTACGGTTACATCTTCAATAACGACGATGTAAAAACCATCGCCCATGAGCTGGGTCATGGCGCTTTCCGCCTGAGACACACTTTTAGTCCAGAGGCTTTTATTGCCAATCAGGGAAGTACAGATAACCTGATGGATTATTCACCCGCCGGGGCGGGCGCATCCGGCAGCAATACCAAACTCTACAAACACCAGTGGGACAATGTCCACAATCCAGAGAAGATGATTGGGTGGTTTCAGGATGATGCGGAGAGTGCGAGTTATTCTAAAGACACAAAAGAATATGTAATCGAACTATTACAGTCATTCCACTGTGCCAAAATGAAGGAAGGGAATTTCCAATATTACAATATGAATGATGTGGGAAGTTTTGGAGTTGGTTTCTTTAAATGGTTTAGTGAGATAGATGAAAAACAACTTTTAGATGAAATCGATATTCGTGAAGTGATTGTTGAAGGAGCCACTAAGAAAGTACTTAATGTTTCAAAAGAAGTGCCTACAGTCTCATCGTTTACTTCTACTCTTCATATTAATAATTCTCCAGGACCTGGCGCTGATGCATCCACTACGTATCAGACGGTTGATTTAAAGATTCTGGGCAATGATAATGCACGTATTAGAATAGTCTTAAACTATGTAAACGGGGCTAATGATAATAACAAGGCTAAGAAGCTATTAAATCTCTTCCAAAATAATCCATTTAAGTCGCAAAGTTATTATGCGAATAAGGCTAAGAGTATAATGGCTCAGTTAAATGCAGGAAATGAAGTCGCTGTAATGACCTATCTAAGCTCTGTTCCTGAGTGTGTTTATGAGCATTTCTCAGCTCAAGTGATTGTGAAACTCGCAAATCTCCTGATTGAAGATGAAGCAATAGCTGATGTCGAAATTGAAACGATGTTAGTAAAGCTCTTTGATTATGCCGCAAACCCAAAGGGTTTAGTATCACAATTGAAAAGTAATTCTGAGCTGTTACCTGATCTTTTTGCAGCTATTGACAATGTTTCAACAAGAAAAGCATTCCTCAGGTCTCTCATTAAAATAGGGCAAGGTTACTGGACAGGGAAGGAGAAAGAAACAAGTGTTAATATCAATAAGACAGGTTCTTTCTTAACTACATATAAACCTGATTATGAGTTTTTAAAGGATGGCCAATTAGTCATTAATTCCACTGAAACAACGGTTAGTCTTTCTCCTAGTGGTATTTCTAATCAGTTTTATATCAATAGTACTTCGAATACCATAGAAGTTTTTAATGGAGATCCATTTGCGCCAATAGTACTTTGGAATGGGCGAGCTCATGAGGATATAGGACAATCTGCAATTTTTACTTTACGACAAGTACCAGCGGTAGTAGCTGCTTTTTATATTGATATTGAACAGGATGAGGATTTCTGGAATGGGGTAGAAACAACAGTCGATTTGGCTTTACTTGCAGTAGGCGCAGGGGAAGCTGCTATCGCCATTAAAGGGCTTTATCAAACTTATCAAACTGCATCTAAGGCTCAGAAACTTATTCAATATGCTCGCCTCACACTTGCTCTAGCAGATAATGCTGCCGCCATAACAGACATTGCTTGCAAGCAAAATCCCAATTCAGAGCTATGTAAGGAGTGGGCGGAGATTAGTTTTTATGTAAATATAGGGTTGCTTACGGGATCTAGTTTGGATCTTGTGTCAAGTGCAATGACTAAAGCAGATGATTTGGTGAAAGTCGCTTCGAAGGGGGATGATTTAGCTTCACTAATTTCTAAGTTCAAGGGTAATATCCCTGAGTTTTATAATTCAGCAGTAAGAGCGGGTCTTAAAGTTGAGAAGAGTGGCGATATCGTGAAGGTTTATGCGAAAAATGGGACAGATGTCTTAGCAGAATTATCTGAGCGTAGTTTGAAAATTAAATATTCCGGCTGGGGTGGCGATATAGTGACGGGTTCTGATAAAACAACAACTTGCATAGCAAAGTTTGACGATCAATTAGATGCTCCAGGATCTCAATTTATAAAAAATGATTTACCTTATGGAGGCTTTATGAGGGGAGAGCCTAACCCTGGAGGAGTTAATATTTTGGATGTTGATGATGAAACTTATCTTGCATTAAGAGATGAGGCCGAAATTTTATTAAAATCTAGAGGGAAAAGCTACATTGACACGGATATTACTAGAGAGGCTGATGAGATTTTTTGGACTCGTTACAATCTACCGTTCCTTGAAGATGCTTTTAGGCGAGGAGATGATATTCGTTTGTTGTCCGAGCCAGATAATTTGTTCAGCAGTACGGGGTTCTATGGTCGAGAAATAGATGTAATATCAAGGGGATGGAATAAAGCAGATGGAACTGTTCTTGAGCCTCTAATGAAGATTTATAATTATAGCTACAGTGAGGTGACAAAAACGTATACAAAAATTGAGTAGAATAGAGGTAATTAGGATAGATGAAAGTGGTGTTTTTTTGAATGACCATCAAATAGATTTTGATAAAAAAGTATCTGATCAAATTTTTTTAGGTGATTTGGAGTGTAAGTCATTTATTCCTAATCGTACAGATTGGTTAAAATGTTCATCTAATTTGTATCCTGGTTTTATTCTGTCAGTTAATAATGACAGTTTAGATAGCTGTGCTATAATTCTAAAGATAAGGAACAGTGGTAGCGTTGAATTTGAAGGAAATCTTTTTATGCAAGGAAATCAATTACCTAATCCTTTGCAATCGCTAGTTTTAGAAGAGATGTTCTCAGGCTTACGTTTGAACAGAGATAAATCTATTTATAAAAACACCTTCACACCTAGGTCTGGGACAAAGTTTTCAATTAGCAAAAATTTTGATATCGAGTTCATTACGAGTCGTGATGCGCAATTTATTGGAGTGATTAAAATAATTCCAATCAAGAATACGCCTGTTTAGCTTTAAAGTCTCTGATTACTGTATCGGTAAAGAACCATATTTTAACCCGCTGGCGCGTATTTGCAACACGTGCAATATATCTCATATCTTTGATCACAGTCGGAGAAATACAAAGTTTCATGATCCAGAAGGATGATACTTTGCGAAGTATTCTTTGTGCATTTTTAACGTTTGACACACTTAATCTTTCTTTTCAACATGAAGTGCTATCACGTCTTTAAATGTATGGATGTCAAATGGTTTTGCGATATAACCATTCGCATTTACTTTTTTACAGATAACATCAATGTCTGCATTGGCAGAAAATAAGAGAACAGGGGTGTGGCGGGTAGCAGGATTTTCTTTTACCATAGAAATAGCCTTTTCACCTCCAATTTCCGGTATCCAAAGATCCATTAAAATAAGATCGGGCTTGAGATTATGTATATCTGCAATAACATTTTCGCATTTTGATTTTGTTTCTACCTCATAACCGTTTTTTATTAAAAACATCTTGCATAGTAATAAAATCTCCTGGTCATCATCATATATGAGAATGCACTTCTTCTCATCCTTTTGGTCGGCTCGTAACGCTTTTTCTTCTGGCTCAAAACCAATGTTGTCTTGATTGCTTTCCATATTACTTTTTAAAATAAAACCACTTTTGTGTTGATTATTCTCAGAGAAGTGCAAATCATTTTTGTGGCGTAGTTGGGCTGGCATTTACCGGTAGGCTAAAATAAAAGGTACTTCCTTTGCCAGGTTCACTTTCCGCCCACAATTTACCATTATGGCGTTGAATAATTTCGAAAGAAATAAACAAGCCGATACCCAAGCCTTGAAAATGTAAAGCATGCTCTTCTATTCTGTGGTATTTGTCAAATACCTTTTCAAGACTCTGCTTCGCAATACCGATACCAGTATCTTTCACTGATACATTTATAATATTATTTTTCTGTCCTACTTCTAAATAAACCTCCTTTGAGTCAGGAGAGTATTTGATGGCGTTCGTTAATAAATTAATAACTACCTGCTGCAATCGTTCCTTATCTCCGGTCACTGCGTCGCGTACTTTTCCAGTTTTGATGATCTTATGTACTTGTGAGGTAAGCTGAATGTTCTCAACGGCGCTTTCAATCATCTCGTTGAAATCGAAAGTGGTAATAGTATAGTTTAATTTACCCAGCCTTATTTTACTCACATCCAACAATTCACCGATCAATTCATTGAGCCTATTCACTGATTGATTTGCTTTTTTGGTATATAGGGCTAGCTCCTCATTATTTTCATCGAGTGAAAGTTCCAACATCTGGAGATATGCCTTGGCTGTGGTGAGCGGTGTTTTCATTTCATGACTCGCAATGCTGATGAATTCATCCTTCTTTTCTTCCCTCATTTTTTGCTCCTGAATATCCGTGCTGGTACCTACCCACATTTGAATTTTACCACTTCCATCTCTTTGTGGAATGGCACGGCTTAACTGCCAGCGATATTCGCCATCATGTCTGCGAAAGCGATGTTCTAATAAGAACTCTGTACCACTAGAGACGGCTTTTGTCCATTGCTCAATATTTTCTTTCCTGTCATTAGGATGTACGATTTGGATCCATCCATCTTTATTGATTTGATCGAAAGTCAGACCAGAATAATCAAAAACAGATTGGTTATAATAATTCAAATTTCCTTCTGTATCTGATGTCCAGATTTGCTGTGGCATAGAATCTGCCAACAGTCGAAATTTTTGTTCACTTTCCAGCAGAATTTGCTGCTGTTCTTGATCTTCTGTTATATCAGCGGTTGTTCCTATGACTGTAGCAGGATTGTTTTGGTCATCGTAAAAAACTTTCCCCTTACTCTCAATCCAATGGATGGAGTGGTCTTCCCAAATGATTGGCCCTGTGAAATGAAAAACACCTGTATCATAAGCTTTTTTAAGGGCTTGGATTTTTAATTGAACATGGTCTGGGTGGACGCTTTTTAAAGTGTCATTAAGCGTGAGGTTATTTTGTAGCTCTTGGTACCCCATTATTTCATAAAAGCGTTCAGAAGCCGTCATTAGATTGGTCTTTACGTCCATCTCCCATGTGCCAAGCTCGCTGGCTTCAATGACTATGGTTAGTTTCTCTTCGTTTGCCTTAAGGGCTTTTGCAGCCTGTTTGTTCTCTGTAATGTCAGTGTGTACGCCTACCCACTGTTGTAATGTGCCATCGGATTTTATTAAGGGGATAGCCCGGACGGAAAAATCCCTCCATTGTCCTTCTTTAGTTTTGATCCTATGTTCAAAAATAAAAGCTTTGCGTTGTTTTACGGAGAGATTCCAGGCATCTATGGTTGGTTGCGAATCCTCAGGATGTACGGCATTCAACCAGCCGTAACCCACATAATCCTCAAAACTTTGCCCCGTGAGTGATGACCATCCAGTCTGTTGGCCCTCCATACAACCCTCAGCATTATTCGTCCATAAAATGCCCTCCACGGCTGCTATGGCTGCTTGAAACCGCTGTTCACTTTCTTCAATGGTTTTTCTTGCTATCACCTGATCCGTAACATCAGTGGCAACAGAAATCACACCAACTACGGTATTATCTGCATACAAGGGCTTATATACAAAATTAAGGTAGCTCGTTTCAGTCTTACCATCCCGAATGAACGATACGGGAAAGCTATTGGCTATAAATGGCTTGCCTGTAGTAAATACGCCATAAACTATTTCTCCAAAACCTTGCTCATCTGCCTCTGGCAAGGCTGCAAATAAAGGTTTGTCGATTACCTGTTCTTTCGTTTTATTCCATAGCTGAAGTTGCTTATCATTGGCTACCTCAATCATAAAATTTTCTCCCTTTAAAATGCAAATTGCCACGGGTGCTTGCTGCACCATATGGCGAAAGCGCCTTTCGCTATCTTCAATTAGTTTTCGATTTTCTACTTGCGGAGTAATATCCCGTGTAGTTCCGGCTATCGCTTCTACTTCGCCATTCTGGTCTATTACAGGAACAAAAATATAATCGTAAATGCGCTCACCAAGTACTGCATGTGGAAAGGATACTTCGCCACGAATGGACTTTTTAGTAGTAATGACCTGATCTATTTCCTGCACATGCATTTGGGCATGCCACGGTTCATACCCCACTTCCAGCATGCTTTTTCCTATAGAATCATCCCAGCTGCGTCCCCACATTTTTAGTAATGCTTCATTTGCGTAGGAGAATCTATAGTTTAAGTCAAAAACATAAATAAGGTCTGGGGTGTTTTGAGTTATCGCCTCATAAAGTCGTTTCCTTTCTTCAATGGTTTTTCTTGCTTCAACTTTTTCAGTGACCTCTGTAACAGTCGCTATCACTCCTGAAATTTTACCATCTTCCTCTTTCAATGGATGGTAGAGAAAATCGAAGTAGCCAGTTTCCCGTGTTCCATAGCGGTCAACAGTTATTTGCACCGAGTTACCTTGAAAGGGTACACCTGTTTGTATTACATTATCCAGTAAAGAATGAACAGCCTCTTTGATCTCCGGTAAAGAGGTGAAAAGTGGGTTGCCTACAAATTCATCTTCTCTTTTATCAATTAATTGTAGGAAAGAATCATTCGCCATTTCTACAACATATTGAGGCCCACGCAAAATAGTGATAGCTACTGGAGCCTGTTTCATTGTGTTGCGAAAGCGCTTGTCACTTTGTTCTATGATTGTTTTTGCTTTGTTTAAATCTGTTACATCCACTCCGCTACTCATCACGGCATAAACATTACCTGTCGTATCATACAGTGGAGTGAAGCTGTAATTAAAATAATAGGTAGTCGATAGACCATCTATGACCAAATCAAGCGGTGTGTTTTTAGTGTCAAATGATTCTCCAGTAGCTAGAACATGTTTTATCTGCTCAAATACCCTTTGATTGTCAAGCTCTGGCAATACCTTTTTAAGAGATTTTCCAATCACGTCATTACCCTTTCCCCATAGATCGATGATGGTCTGATTGGCCATTTCTACGATCATTTCACTTCCCTCATACACGGCAATAGGGAATGGTGCTTTTTCAACAATGGCACGTACCTTTTGCTCACTCTCCTCGACTTTGATTCGAGCAGTGACTTGTTGTGTTACCTCTACGGCTATTGCCACTATACCCGAAATGGTTCCATCATGATCCTTTAGGGCATCATAAACAAAGTTTAAATAGGTAGTTTCTACTTTTCCCTTACGCGGCAGATAAACAGGTCTTTCATTCGCTTCAAATTTTTCTCCCGTAGCATAAACGCGATCAATTAATTCCTCCAAACCTTGATCTTTGGATTCAGGTAATCCTTCAAAAATGGGTTTGTTTATCACGTCAGCTGCTTCCTTACCCCAGAGTTGCAGCATTCGTTCATTAGCTATTTCAACCACGTGATTTTTACCTCGGAAAATGCACATAGCAACTGGAGCCTGCATGATATTATTGATATATCTGGCATTGCTTTCGTTTAGTGCTTTTGAAATTCTCTTTTTTTCTGTGGTCTCTACTACGGTAACCAATACTCCGCCTACTTCGCCATTGTCTTTTCTAATAGGGCTATATGAAAAATCAAAATAACATTCTTCTACAAAGCCGTTTCTGTTTAAGGGCAACATTAAATCAGGATATCCGATTGGCTTTCCGTTCATCACTCCATCAAACATGGATTCAATGATGTGCCATATTTCTGAAAATGTTTCACGTGTGCTAATCCCCAAAGCCTGAGGATGTTTATTAGTTCCTAAGATGGGACGATACCCATCATTGTATAGTTGAGTGTATTCACTACCCCAGGCAATATACATACCGAAAGGATTATCGAGCATCACACCTACCATGGTGCAGAGACTCTGAGGCCATTCTGAGGGATCACCTAAAGGTGTTGTACTCCAGTCTTTTGCTCTTATAAGCGCCCCCATTTCGCCTCCGCCTTTGAGAAAGTAATGGTCAGAATTTTTAATGCTCATAGAAAACGCTTGAAGATGAAGTAAAATTTAATCTGTTATCGGTGTAATCAATGATAAATGAAATTATTCTAAACGGGTTACAGCAAATTTATGGTTTAATAGCCGAATAGAAATAGAACGAATTTTTTGTATTAATGATCGTCATAGAGGGTTGATGTTTTATACAGCAGATTTAAAGGTAAGTGTAAGCTAAGCCCAGATCTGTCATTAGCACTGAGCTTAAATCCCAATAAAACTTCGCTAATCGACTGACTTGAAGGGATGTAACTATTCAGAGTCCTAAAAGGTGCATTCAAGCACCGAAGGTGTGAAATATCAATAGCCACGGGTTTTAACCCGTGTTATTGAGTAAGGACATTCTGGTTTTGGCGTTATTTTTGCTTTTTTTTCGCAAAAATCATGACAAAAATCTGATTACATCAAGGTTTAAGCTCTGAATAGTTACGAAGCGATTTAAGTTCGGAATAGATTTTTTAATGACAATTATGGGTTTAAGTCTTAACTTTAACCCACTTGGATTTGGAAGATTATATCCCTGTATTCATCCGCAAAGCACACATTCTTAATTATGAACAGACTTTTACTTTCCACCGCTCTACTTCTTATCACCGCTGGTACGCTCTCTGCCCAATCAGTGCGAAAATCGCTCGATACCTACATGTCTGAAGTTCGAAAGGGTTCTTACAAGCCTGTGCCTGAAGAAATTCTCAATACCACCAACCAGACAGACCTTTTTAAAAACCTCGAACCCTATGCCACAGACAGCCTTGATCTGATTCGATCAAAAACCTATTATATCTACCAGAAGGTGGGGCAGAAAAGTGCCAATAAGGCAGTGAAAACGCTTGCTATCAATCAGCTGATCAAAGGACTGTCTGATCGCAATGCAGGCTTGATAGGTAATGTGATGGACTACCTCGCAGGATTTTCTCAAACGGATTTTGACACAGATCATAAGACTGCTATAGCTAGCTACATTCGTCCTGAAACACCTCATCTGGATCAACTACTGATGCTTGCCGGATACATCGGTCTTAGCGATCATAAAAACAAAATCAGTAGTGTCATTTCATCCGAGCAAGCTTTCAAAATAAAATGGGCAGCACGTCTCGCTCTTGCACGTATGGGCGATCAGGACGCCATCAGCTATCTCGTAAATAAACTTCAGACTGCTCCTGTCAACGATGATTTTGTCTATGATTATGTGCCAGACCTCATTTATACTCGCAGGCTAGAGATTTATCAGTTTCTGGAGACCATTATTATGAGTGAAGAAAAGAATTGTTTCTCCGCCAATCCAGATTCCAATGCTAAAATTCTGTGTGGCTATCGTGTGATGGAGTACATCGCTCCGACGATCCAGAATTTCCCCCTCCCTATAGACGAGTTTGGCGAGCTGGAAGTGGATGATTATGAAGTCGCCTTGCGGGAGTTGCGCACATGGTTTGCCCAGAACGATAGTTATGTTATTCTGGATAGCACGTTTTAAAGGCGTGTCTACAGGGTCAGTGATTTGAGCGATTAAATGAACTGTCTTTCAAAAGAGGGGAGAGAGGTCAACAACCCTACCTAAAAATAATCCCCGTCACCAATCCCACGATGATCACCACAGGGGTAGGGATTTTGGTGAAGAACAGGAGGCAAGCCGTGCCCAGCATTAGCAGATAGTTGAGCGGGCTTGATTCTATTGGTTCCAGTAGGAGGAAGGTAGCAGAGATTACCATGCCCGAACTTACGGCATTGATGCCCTCCAGTGAGGCACGAACAAAGCGGTATTTTTTCAGATCTTCCCAGAAGCGAATCACGAAAAAGATCAAGAAAGTACCAGGAAGAAAGACCCCAGCAGCGGCCATAAAACCTCCCAATATTTGCATCATGATATTTGCATCGCGCATGCTAATAGCACCCACATAAGCACTAAAAGAAAACACGGGTCCAGGCAGAGCCTGCACAAAGCCATAGCCAGAAAGAAACTCCTCGGAGGTGAGGTAGTGTTTAAATTCCACAAACTCAGTGAGTAATAGTGGCACGAGCACCTGTCCACCACCGAAGATCAGACTGCCATTTCTATAAAAGTTTTCAAAAAGCCTGATTGGCAAAAAGTGCGTGACCTTACCCAATACCGCAGCAAAAATCAGCACCGATATCCACAAGAATGAGGTTCGACCAGTTGATTCGGATTTTACTCTTTTCAGCAGGTTCTTGCTTGTCAAATTTGAATGCAGTGATAAAGCCCCCTATCAAAATCATGATAGGAAAGGCAAATGGGGTACGAAATTCGTAAGCCGCAAAAATCGATATGATCATCAGAAAAAAACCCGTGCGTGTGTTCACCACCGTGCTACTAATCCGATAGGCAGAGTATGCGACGATCCCCACGGCTATAGGCTGGATAAACAGCAGAAAGTCCAAAGAGATATTCATCTTTTGGAAGAAAGTCATCATGATGCCAAGGGTGATCATAATAGAAACTGCGGGCAGTGCCCATATCAATAGGGTGAGGTACGCCAGACTTGGTCCGCCTATTTTGAAACCAACAGAAGTGATCGTTTGAGTAGAAGTAGGGCCAGGTAAGATTTGGCAAAGTGCATAAAGCTCCACTAGATCTTGCTCCGTGATATAGCCTCTTTTCTTCACCAGCATATCTAGAAACATGGCCAAATGAGCCGTTGGGCCACCAAAGGAGGTGACAGAGAGAATCAGGACATCTCTCAAAAAGAAGATATATCTGACGCGCGTAAATGACATTATGCTTTCAATCCAATTTCTTTTAATCGTTCATCTAAAAATGCCCCAGCCGTCATGTCTTCATATCTTTTGGGGTTTTCTTCATCTACACAACTTTCCAGACAGGTGAGATCCATGCTCGAAATAGGATGCATGAAAAACGGAATGCTATACCGCGAAGTGCCCATTTTCTCTCTTGGAGGGTTCACTACCCGGTGGATCGTAGATTTCAGTTTGTGGTTGGTCAGTCGGTCAAGCATATCGCCCACATTAACGATGATCTGCTCCGGTAGCGCCGTGATCGGAATCCATTCGCCATCTCTGCGCAGCACCTGCAGCCCGTCCGCACTGGCGCCCATCAGCAACGTGATCAAGTTGATGTCTCCATGCTCTGCAGCTCTCACCGCATCTTTTGCCACAGCATCAGGATCAGCGATGGGGAAATAATGTATCTGTCGCAAAATGCTATTGCCTTGCGCCACTTTCTCATCGAAATAAAACTCATCCAATCCCAAATGCAGTGCTATGGCGCGTAGCATCTGTATGCCCGCTTGCTCCAAAGTGCGGTATGCTTCCAGACTATAAGTGTCAAAATCGGGGATTTCCTTCTGGCCAAATGTTTTCGGGGTATTCTGCCAATTGATTTTCCGCAGGCTGACCTACATGAAAAAATTCCTTTAAGTCACCCGTATTGCGCCCCTTGGCTTTTTCACGTCCTTTGCTGATGTAGCCTCTTTGTCCAGCGAGTTCGGGCACTTCATACTTTGCTTTTTCGGCATCCGCCAAAGAAAAAAATGATTCCACCGACGAATAGAGCTTTTTGGTAAGTTCATCTGAGAGTCCATGGTTTTTCACCGCCACAAAACCGATGTTCTGATATGCAGCACCTAATTCAGCCACAAATTTTTGTTTTTTCAGAGGGTCACCAGAAGTGAAGTCTGCAAGATCGAGAGATGGAATTTCGTCGTAAAGAGTTTGGTTCATAGCCGTAAGGGTACTTTCAAAAGTACCTCATTTTGTTGCTATGAGAAAACCTGATGCAGTACTTTCAGTGATTTTATCTCTCCGATATGTAAATCGTGGTGGTTGTAGTATGCCAAAATGGTTTCTAGTGCATTGAAGCGTGCCAAACCCGAAGAAGGAATTTCTTCAAACAAAGAGCCTTGCAGCAATTGAGAGATCAGCGCAATGGCCTTTGGGTCATTATGAATATTTTCCAGCTCCATGGATGCGAGCAGCTCTTGCCCATCACTGATACCAAAACCCAAGTGCGGCATGATTTTAAGCAAAAAGTGCAAGTGAAAATTTTCTATCTGATGTTCCAGCTCATCCAAAACGATGATAGACTGCACCAGAAAATCAAAAAGCTCTTCGTTCTCATGCGGTTCGGTTACCAATATTTTGCCCAAAACCTCAGACAAAAAAAGCACCATTGTTTCCTTATGGATGTTTTGATGGATGCTAAAAGTAGGGTGAAAAGACTTCCACTCCGAGAGCCGCTGAATGTCACGATTGGGCTTCACATACGCCACCATGTCCAGTAGTGAAAAAGGCTGGAAGTACCCGATACTTTTTTTTGATTTGGCGCTGCGTATGCCATTGACGATAAACGAACCCATTCCGTAATCCTGAGTGAAAGCACGTACGATTATACTTGTATCCTGATATTTCAGGTAGTTGATCACGATCCCTTTCGTTTTCTGGATCATTAGTTTACGATCGCTATTTTGCCTATGTGCGTCTCTTCACCATCTTCTGTAGCACTCAGTATCAGGTAGATGCCTGATTTCACTTTAGTGTTGTTGTAGTCTCTCAAGTTCCATGAGGCTGTACCACCGCGCGCTTTTACGTTTTGTATGAGCTTGCCATTTACATCCGTGATTTTGATGTCTGCATCTGCGGCTAATCCAGAAATGCCTACCAGTCCTGTATATCCTGGTCGTACAGGATTAGGGAAAATCTTCACATTTTGGTGAAAGTCGGGAGCTACAGAGGAGTTGCTTCGATAGGAAACGAGCCCTTTGGTAGTGAGAATAAACATTTCTCCATTCTCGGGATTGTACTCCATTTCCAGAATGTCATTGGACGGAAGAGGACTTTTTTCAGCAGTAAAAAAAAGCTCTCGTTTCGTCAATTGTGCATTGTATACTGCCAAATGCCCCAATCCAGCTACCCAGATGCGCCCGCCACCATCCGTAGCTATTGCCGTCACAGGGAGGTCTTTGTATACATCTTCGTTTTCAAAAAGCAATGGAAATGCCACTTCATCTGAGGCGATATAGCTGGCATCCGCAAAATTGGCGATTCCTTTTTCGGTCGCGATCCACGCTTCATCCTTCACGGAAATCGAAAGTCCATTAACGGACGGAGAAGGTAAGCCTCGTACCAAATTAACTGTGGTCAGTGCATTGTCAAAGGAATCCCATACGGAGACATTGCCCTCACTTCGTGGAATCCAAAGTACCCCTAGATCTGAAATCTGGACAGAAAGTGGTAGGCTGGTGCCAATGTTACTTGCGGAATAGGCCTTCCATTCACTGTCTCGATTGAGTTCCAGCAATGGCGTATTGTTATTGTATGAAGCTACCCATAGCGAACGCCCGGCAGTCAATGCACTAATGTGTACGCCTGTACTGCCAACGTTTTCAGTAAAAATGCTATTTGAAGTATTAAGAATAAGATTTTCTTCTTCTACAAAAAGTCCTGCGCCCGCCGAAGAGAAATATCTTTTTCCTCTATAAGTCGCCACATCTGTAAGATTAGAAAAGTTTTGAACCTCTTGATACTCCCAAGTGGCCGAGCTAAAAGCACTGTATCCAAGATCGTCAAATGTGCCGTCATAGTTTTGAGCTTTAGGACCATAAAAGGCAAAAAGCTTTCCTACGTCCATTTTCAAATGTGTTATTTTATCTGAAATGGGGCCATTTGGCATCCAAGATTTTTCGGCTTGGTCTACCAAACCCATCTTGCCGTCTGCGACCCACATTCCACCAGCAACTACGTCATTGGCATCCGAGATATTGGCGAAAGCTTTTAAGAGTGAAGAAGTCCCATTAGAAATCGAATAAAGTTCATTGTCCAGCAAAACATTCAGTTCTTCGTCTGAGCTTCTCAGTGATTTGATTTTTGAAGGGAAAGTAGCCACCGTTTCCAAAGTATCTCCTACCAATTTAGCAACTTCGTTTTCATTGTGAATAAAGTAAATGCCGTTGGCACTATTCAGTTTTGAAAACGTATGATTTACATCTAGCCGGTAGCGCGTCCAGTTGTTGAAATCCAATAAGTTTTTCGTGAGATCACCAACTTGTATGCCTTCGTTAGTGATGATGTAGAGCTTTTCATCCGCCTCCAAAAGATCAAATACAGATAGGTCTGCGGCATCCGCACCGATAGCGCTAAAATTGTCCAGGATGGCTCTTTCCTTTAGCGAGACCACCAGCACCCCAATTTCCGTGGCTGCATATACCAATCCATTATGCACAGCCACATCATAAATAGTTTTATTCACATCACGGTTTAATTCTTTGTAATCTCGGATGGTGAATATTTTTGATTCATACACCAAATCAATAAGCCCGGAAGTATAGCCAATTACAAGCAAGGTCTCTGTGTCATCATACTGCATTGCAGAAATTTGCGCGTCAGAGAGACCGGAAATTTTGGTGATTTTGCTGAGACTATTATCTGAGCGGTCAAGTGAGAAGAGCCCATTTGCTACCGCACAGAAAACTTTCGTTGGAGAGGCTGTCAAGATTCGGCCATTGTTATAGCTGTGGTGCGTGCGCCAAGCTCCTATAGGCAAATCTTGTGCTGGCAATGTGTTTGAAATCAAAAAGCCAAACAGCAAAAAACTAAACGTGCATTTTATCATAAAAACAGCTTCTACACAGTGCTTCGTAAATATCCTTTTCACCAACAACGACGGTTTCGTCCGAATTATTCCTTCGATGCGTATAAGTCGCAATTTTACCGCAATTCATGCAGATCGCCCGTACTTTGGTGATGTATTCGGCAATGGCCATTATTTTATCCATAGGTGGGAACGGTCGGCCTTTATAATCCATGTCCAATCCAGCCACGATCACCCTTTTTCCAGCATTGGCCAGTTCGTTTATTACATCTATCAGCTGCTCATCAAAAAATTGGGCTTCATCGATACCTACTACTTCACATTCTTTGGCATGCGCCAAAATTTCATTCGCGTAAGCCACTGTAGTGCATTTAATGGCGTTGGCATTGTGTGACACCACTTCGTGCGCCGAATAGCGCGTGTCTATGGTGGGTTTGAATATCTCCACCTTTTGCTTCGCAATCACAGATCTATTCAATCTGCGTATGAGTTCTTCGGTTTTGCCTGAAAACATCGATCCGCAGATGACTTCTATCCACCCAGAGTGGTCTTGATGATGGCTTGGTTCTACAAACATATTCAGTTGGAATATTTCAAATGTGGCCATTGATTGCGTTCGGGTACTCGCACAGTCACATCGCCAGTGACCTGACATTGGCAAGCTAGGCGTTCGTCTGTAGCTAATTTTCCCAAAGCTTTGAACTTCTTCTCTTCTTCGCTCATTGTGCTAAGATTTTCGCGCCCAGTTAAGATTTGAGCGGCGCAGGTAGTACACTTACCTTTTCCACCACAAGCACGCATCCATTCCACTTCCGCAACCAAAATATCAAGAAGTCTTTCAGTTTTAGGCTGGCAATGAATAGCTTTACTCGATAAATTTTCTACAACAATCTCTGGCATTTCTTACGTTAGATCAACTTATGCAAAGGAAACTAAACACTTCATTTATTGACCAATATAGTGCCACGTTTTCAGAGAAAGTTGCCAATCAAGCCTTTAAAGGCAATAAAAGCATTACTGGCAAAGACATTCTGAACGTTACCCCGTCCAAACAAGTCAATTTCTTTATTTTAAAAATTCTATTTACCCACTGGCAAGAGGAAATGAAGCGACTCGAAAGTCCTTATTTTGACTTTAAGGATGCGGAGGTGCGCAAGGCGATGGTGGCATTTATGAATACGCTTTCGCAAAAGATTAGTATCGAAAAGCAACATTTTGAGCCGCTTGTAAAACTAGCGGTAGGAGATACGCTCATGATGCTAGCCGACCCTGCGGGGTATCTAGCCATCGAGTTTTCGAATAGAGAACATGACGACCTTACAGAAAAAGCGGCTAAAACTTTTTTGAAATATATCAAACTACATAAATACCACTACGAGCAGCTGTTAGATAAATACACGGATAGTGATTTGGAAATCCTGATGGCAGAAGCAGATCACTACTTTGAGGAGGCAGACTTATTGGAGGCTACTCAAAATGAATGTGTGGTTTTGTCGGAAGTGGAAAAAATATCTTTTGCAGAACTCTTCGAAGAAGAGGAGGTGGAGGAAGAAATCTTGGAGGAGGAAATCCCAAGTGAAGAAGAGTACAGCAATGAGCCAGTATTTGCCTTGGACGAAGAACTTATTGATGATGAAGAAGAGATAATTGCACCTAAAAAGCATGAGGAACCTGAGCCTGAACTTGAAGAGTCATTTCAAGAGGAGGTAGAGCAAGAGGAGCACGAGGATATAGAAGATGAGCCTACTGCCGAGTATGCTGAGGAAGACGATACGGATGAGGAGCTGGAAGAAAATCCTGAAGCCTTAGAAGACGCTGATTTGGAGGAAGATCAGGAGCAAGAGGCGGTAGAAGAAGAGGATACTTACGAGGAAGAGGAAGACGAAACGGCTAACTGGCAGGTGATAGTAAAGGAGCCAGCGCCAATAGTCGCGCAAGAGCCTAAGCCATCTGCGCCAGAGCCAGAAAACACGAAAGAGGCAGAGGAGGAAGTAGAGAAGGAGCAGCAACAGTTGAATGACAGGCTTTCCGCGCCTCAGCGCACCATCAACGACCGATTTGAAGAGCAGGAGAGAGTGACACTTGCAGATCATCATCAACAAGCCAAAGTCAATAATGTGATGGAGGCAATCTCTGTCAACAATCGCTACATGTTTACTCAAGAGCTTTTTGATGGCGACAAAGAGGAGTTTCAGAAGGCCATCTCTAGAATAGAACGATGCGATTCATTCGATACGGCAGTGGAGTTGTTGGTTCAGGATTATTCCAAAGTATATCATTGGGATATGAACAGTGAGGAAGTAAAGGAATTGCTAAAGGTTGTTTTTAGAAAATTCAGGTAAAACCAAAGGGAGATTCAGTCTTGAGTCTCCATTATAATCACACTGCCCTTCCATAGAAATCAAAGAATAAAACACACCATCAGAAACAAAAAAAAGCAGGCTTTTGGCCTGCTTTTTTTATATCTAGAATGTAATCAACTTACATTATAACTTACGTTTTACTTCACGTTCCTCGAATCCTTCGATGATATCACCTTCTTTGATATCGTGGAAGTTTTTGATTGAAACACCACACTCATAACCGCTTTTCACTTCAGCCACATCGTCTTTGAATCGTTTTAATTGGTTGATTAATCCCGTGTGAACAACAATACCCTCACGTATCAATCTAACCTGATTCGAACGCTTCACGTTACCTTCAGTCACATAACATCCAGCTACCGTTCCAATCTTCGTGATCTTAAATACTTCTCTCACTTCGATGTTACCCGTGATATGCTCTTCGGAAGTAGGCTCTAGCATACCTTCCATTGCATCTTTCACATCGTTGATTGCATCGTAGATGATTGAATAAAGTCTGATTTCAATCTCTTCGTTTTCAGCAATTCTACGTGCTTGAGTAGATGGTCTCACTTGGAAACCAACGATTACCGCATCAGAAGCGGATGCCAATAGTACATCTGACTCAGAGATTTGACCTACAGCCTTGTGAATGATATTCACTTGAACTTCACCAGTTGATAGTTTCAAGAGTGAATCTGACAATGCTTCGATAGAACCATCCACATCACCTTTCACAATTACATTCAATTCCTTGAAGCTTCCGATAGCCAAACGTCTACCAATCTCATCAAGAGTAATGTGTTTCTTAGTTCTGATAGACTGCTCACGTTGGATTTGCTCTCTTTTCACAGCAATTTCACGTGCTTCTCTATCCGATCCCATCACGTTGAATCGATCACCAGCCTGTGGTGCACCGCCCAATCCGAGCATAAGCACCGGAGTAGATGGGCCTGCTGCTTCCACTTTATTACCTCTGTGGTCAAACATGGCTTTTACCTTACCAAAGTGCGATCCTGCCAAAACAACATCTCCCACTCTCATAACACCTGCTTGAACCATCAGCGTAGTTACATACCCACGACCTTTGTCAAGAGACGCCTCTACTACTGTTCCAATAGCTCCTTTGTTAGGGTTGGCAGTAAGCTCTAGGAGCTCTGCTTCCAATAACACTTTGTCTAGCAATGCTTGAATACCATCACCTGTCTTTGCAGATAGGTGCTGGCACTGATATTTACCACCCCAGTCTTCTACTAGGATATTGATTTGAGCCAACTCCTCCTTGATTTTCTCAGGATTGGCATTTGGTTTATCTACTTTGTTAATCGCAATGACAATCGGCACACCAGCCACTTGAGCGTGGTTGATTGCTTCTTTTGTTTGCGGCATGACACCATCATCAGCAGCTACCACAATGATTGCAATATCCGTGATTTTGGCACCACGTGCTCTCATCGCTGTAAAAGCTTCGTGACCAGGAGTATCCAAGAATGCAATTCTCTTTCCTCCAGACGTCATTACATCATAAGCTCCAATATGCTGTGTGATACCACCTGCTTCACCTTCGGTTACCGATGCGTCGCGGATATAATCAAGAAGGGAAGTCTTACCGTGATCGACGTGACCCATGATTGTAACAATCGGAGCTCTATCGATAAGTGAAGATGCTTCATCTTCCTCTTCTACTACTTCTACTTCCTCATCTGCGGAAGTAAAGCTTACATCAAAGCCAAATTCATCGGCAATAACTGTAATAGACTCAGCATCCAGTCGTTGGTTGATCGAAACGAACATACCCAAAGACATACATGAAGAAATCACTTCATTCACGGACACATCCATTAGTGAAGCCAAATCACTTGCAGAGATAAATTCTGTTACTTTCAGAATTTTAGACTCTTCGTGTTCAGCTTGTAGTCTTTCTTCTTCAGCCTCAGCCTTAGCCGAACGCTTGTCTTTTCTGTATTTAGATCTATTACCTCCAGCAGAAGGCTTGCCTCCGCTGAGCTTGGCCAATGTAGCCTTGATCTTATCTTGAATTTCTTTATCAGTAAGCTCTTCAGTCTTTCTGTTGTCACGAAGAGGTCTTCCTACTCCGCCACCACCAGTTCTGTTTGGCCCTCTGTTGAAATCTGCTCTTGGACGATCGCCAGGAGGAGTTCCTGTGCCACCACCAGCGCTATTAATTCTTTTTCTTGGACGTTTTTTCTTTCTGTCCTTGTCCTGATCAGAAGATGCAACAGGTTTTGGTTTCTTGTCCTTAGGCAATTCAATTTTACCCAAGACAGTAAGACCTTTAAGTGAATCAGCTTTCGCTTCAATCACCTTGTTTTCATCATTAGCTTCAGGATTAGCTGGTTTTTCCATTACTGGATCAGCTTCCACTTTAGGTGCTTTCGGTGCTTCTGCTTCTTTTGTTTCAGGAGCTTTGGCCACTTCTTTCGCTGGTTCCGTGGCTTTTGGAGCTTCTTCCTCTTTCGGAGTTTCCACTTGAGGGGTCTCAGCTTTCGGCGTTTCCACTTGTGGAGCTTCTTCTTTTGGCTTCTCCTCTTTTGGCTCAGGTGTAGCTGCTTTCGGCGCTTCTACCTTTGGCTCTACTGGTTTTTCAGGAGCTGGTTCAGCCGCCTTCACTTCCTCCTTTACCTCTGGTTTGGCAGGTTCTGCTTGCTTCGGACGCTTGTTGAGCTGATCCAAATCAATTTTACCTACAACCTTCGGGCCTTCCAAAACAGTTCTGGAAGTAAGAGGCTCGCTTGGTTTTGGTGGCTTTGATGGCTCTGGATTAGACGCATTGTTATCCTTGATCAAGATTTCAGGCTCATCATCTTTCGATTGAACTTTATCCGGACCGTCAGATTTGATCACCAATGTTTCATTATGGCTTGATCCAATAGTCAAACCAGATGCTTCCTCTTTGTCTAATGCTGAGGAGGCAAATTCTCTTGCGAGCAGATCATACTGCTCCTGAGTAATTTTAGAGTTAGGGCTACTATCCACCTCAAATCCCTTGTCGCCAAGGAAGTCAAGGAGGGTGCCCCGTCCTACATTTAATTTTCTAGCAACCTGGCTTAACCGTTGAGTTTTTTCTTCTGCCATATATTTTGTTTGCTGTTATATAGTATAATAGCGCTTATTCAAATTCTTGCTTAAATATTCTAAGCACATCGTCAATAGTTTCCTCTTCAAGGTCTGTTCTTCTAACCAATTCTTCTTTGGTCAAAGTCAATACACTCTTCGCGGTATCTAATCCTATTCTTTTCAATTCTACGATGACCCAATCTTCGATCTCATCGGCAAATTCTTTAATATCTACATCTTCGTCTTCCATGCCGTCAAGCTCTCTGAAAACGTCGATTTCCAATCCTACTAATCTAGAGGCCAATTTGATGTTCTGACCACCTTTACCAATAGCCAAAGACACTTGATCAGGCTTTAGATATACAGATACACGCTCCTTCTCTTCATGGATTTTCATGCTTTGAAGCTTGGCAGGGCTTAGCGCTCTTGAGATGTAAAGTTCCATGTTGTCAGTGAAGTTGATCACATCGATGTTTTCATTCTGTAGCTCTCGCACGATAGAATGAATTCTAGAACCTTTCATACCCACACACGCTCCTACTGGATCTATTCGATCATCGAAGGATTCTACTGCAACTTTTGCACGCTCACCTGGCTCTCTTACTACCTTTTTGATTGTGATGATACCATCATAAACTTCTGGTACTTCGCTTTCAAATAGTCGCTCTAAGAATATTGGTGAAGTTCGAGAAAGAATGATCTTTGGATTGCCATTCACCATCTCTACTCTGTGAACAATTGCTTTTGCGTTATCTCCTTTTCTGAATCTATCCTTAGGAATTTGTTCTCCTTTCGGCAAATTCAGCTCATTTCCTTCAGCATCTAGCAAAAGTACTTCTCTGCTCAATACTTGATATACTTCCGCAGAAATGATTTCGCCTACTAGCTCCTTATATTTATCAAAAAGGATGTCTTTTTCCAAATCTTTGATCTTTTGGATCAAAGTCTGTCTTGCAGTCATTACTGCTCGTCTTCCGAAATCGATCAATTGAATTTCTTCCGAAACCTCTTCACCAATTTCAAAATCTGGCTCGATCTGTCTTGCGTCAGTCAAGCTGATCTTGTCATGATCCCAAATATCCTCAGAATTGTCGTCTACAATTTCTCTGAATCTCCATATTTCCAAATCACCACTGTCCGTATTAATGATAATATCAAAGTTGTCATCAACTTTGTATTTTTTGCGGATCATGGTACGAAATACGTCCTCAAGAATCCTGATCATCGTCGGTCGATCGATGTTTTTGTTTCTGGCAAAGTCAGCAAACGAATCAATTAAAATTCCGTTATCCATATTATTTAAATGACACTAAAACCTTTGAACTTTCTACTTCTTCAAAACTGATTTCACTAACCAGTTCTTTTTTCTTCTCAATTTTCAAGATCTTAAAACCTTTTTCGTCCACTTCTGTCAGTTTCCCTTCTTCAGATTTTCCATCTTTCAATTTGACTGCCAGCGAACGCCCAATGTTTTTGCGATACTGTCTAATAAACTTCAGTGGCTGGTCTACACCCACTGAGGTCACTTCTAAATAAAATTTTCCTTCGATCAAATCTTCGTTTTCTTCAAGATATGCACCCAAACGACGGCTTACCGAAGCACAGACATCTATTCCTACACCCGAATCTCCATCTAAAGAGATAATTAAGCGCTGGCTTCCGCCTGTTCCTTTCAGACTTACATCCACAATGAAAAGGGACGGATCTTCTGCGATCAATCCCTCTACGTATGCTGCAATCTCACTTTCCAACTTGGTTTGATCAACCATAGATTAATAATAAAAAGAGGGGACTGTCGTCCCCTCGAACCTTAATTCTATATTTGCACGGCAAAGCTAACAGAAAAAAAACTCATTTCAAATTAGCCATTAAACAAACTATTAGTCGTTCAGCCTTTGAGAACACATTAATTATTAAGACTTTATCTTATGATCGGGAAGCTTCGGGTGGTCAATTCATTGACAAAAGAAAAAGAAGTATTTGAGCCTATAAATCCACCGCATGTGGGAATGTACGTGTGTGGCCCCACGGTATATAGCGATGTGCATCTTGGGAATGTACGCACGTTTTTGTCCTTCGATATCGTATATAGATATCTCAAATTTTTGGGCTATAAAGTGCGATATGTACGTAATATCACAGATGTAGGCCATCTTTTGGATAATACTGATGAAGATAAAATTTCCAAAAAGGCCAAGTTGGAGAATCTGGAGCCGATGGAAGTGGTGCAGAAATACACCAACGATTTTCGCCAAGTGATGAAAACTTTTAATGCACTAGATCCAGATATTGAGCCTACTGCCACAGGTCATTTGATGGAGCAGGTGACCATGATCGAGGAATTAATCGACAAGGGTTTTGCTTATGAGTCTAACGGATCGGTCTATTTTGACATAGAAAAATATAATAAAGATTTTTCCTATGGGAAACTAAGTGGGCGCAAGACAGAAGATCTCCTAAATCAAACCCGCACGCTCGATGGGCAATCGGATAAACATAATCCGCTGGATTTTGCGATATGGAAAAAAGCTGCTCCTGAGCATATTATGAGGTGGAAAACCAAATGGAGCGATGGCTTCCCAGGTTGGCATCTGGAGTGCTCTGTGATGAGTACCAAATACTTAGGTCAAGAGTTTGATATTCATGGAGGAGGTATGGATTTGAAATTTCCTCACCATGAATGTGAGATTGCACAGAATGCCGGTACTCACGGCAAGGATGGAGCAAAGTATTGGCTTCACACCAATATGCTCACCGTGAATGGTACGAAAATGAGCAAGTCACTGAACAACTCTTTTCTACCGAGAGAATTGATGTCTGGTGATCACGAGCTTTTGGAGCGTGGGTATAGTCCTATGACTATTCGTTTTTTCATGCTACAGTCGCATTATTCTAGCACATTGGATTTTTCTAATGAGGCATTGAATGCTGCGCAAAAAGGCTACCTCAAGCTGGCAAACGGACTTAAAGGCATTCATAAGATGACTTATGATACTTCTGAGTCAGAGGAGTTTGGATCAAAAGCAAGTAGATCAAATCAAGAAGATTTGTGAAAACTGCTACCATGCCATGAATGACGACTTCAATACGGCATTGACTATTGGTCACTTGTTTAATCTTTTGAAAAAGATAAATTCCATTCAAACAGGGCAGCTGCATTTGTATCACATTGGTCAAGAGGTATTTGATCAAATGAAGAAAACCTTCCTTGATTTCACTCAAGAGGTTTTGGGGCTTACTTTGGAAACAAACCTGGATGCTGATGGGCTAGTGAATGTGATCTTATCTGAATATGCTCAAGCCAAAGAGCAAAAAGATTATACAAAAGTGGATGCACTCAGATCGCAGCTGAAGGAACTGGGCATAGTGGTGAAGGACATGAAAACGAAGATAGATTGGGCTTTTGAGGAATAGCGACAATCATGAATGAGGCATTCAATGCTCTAACAATGTATGATACTATACTCAAATGGGGTGTTTTTTCCCCACAAGAAAGTCTTAAAATGTGGTTGCAGCGATTGACGATGGATTGGAATAGTGTTTGTCTGCTAAATTCTAATTGAAAACAAACCTTAAAACAAACGCGTCATGAAAAAAATTAGCTTATTAATAGCACTGTCAATTTTATTTAAATTTTCCAGTATGGCACAGTTGTGCAATCTGCCAGTGGTAGATGGGAGCGGTAATATAGTTAGGTCGTTCAATGGAGCTCCAGTAGTTACAGGAGATCTGGTAGAGTGCGATCCTACTGTGCTAGTAGTGGAAGTGACTTATGTCACTACCTACGAACCTTATGATTATGAGGCTCTCGATTATGAAACAAAGTTGTCTTTAGAAAGAGCTACGGAGACGATCTTTTTTGATTTAGATAAGGCTGAGATAAAAAGGGAAGGAAAAGCTATATTACAAGACATTGCCAAAGCAATGGAGAAAACCAATCAATACGATTTAGTGATTGTTGGTCATGCGGATCAAAGTGGGTCTGATTCCTACAATTACGATCTGGCCAAAGAACGAGCCGAAAACGTATTTAGATTTTTGACTAAAAGTGGAGTGTCTAGTAATAGACTAAATGTAAAGAGTTACGGAGAAGACAAGCCTATCTCACCTAATCCTGAATACAATAGAAGAGTGGAGTTTGTGGTAACCAAATAATGGGAATTATAAAATAATCATTGAGCCAGAAGCGTAAAGTTTCTGGCTTTTTTTATCGGTCAAACTTAAACTGTACTTCGTCCAGGCTTTTGTCTGACCCGACAAAAGTAAGGATGTCACCCATGCGTAATCTGGTGTAACCATGCGTGATAATGATATTGCCGCCTCGCATCACAGAGAGAATAATCACATCAGATGGCAAGCGTAGCTCTCTCAAGCTTATACCATGAATGTCTGGGTTGCGAAGTATAATGTCGCGGGAGTCTTTGCCAGTTTCCAGACCCAATAGAAGTGATGTGGCTTGTGGCGATCTTACAAAATGATCCATCAAGCTTACCATGGCAGTGGCAGGATCTACGACTCTTGCCCCATAGGTGAGGAATTTTTCTTTGTTGTGTCTGTCATTTAATCTCACCACAATGTCTTGTGTGCCGATTTCTTCGTACACGATCTGGCATATTTTCAGATTTTCATAATCAGATAGCATCCCAACAATTGCGTCGTATTTCTTCGCTTCTATTGTTTGAAAAAAATCTTTGGACACACTTTCGATGAAATAAAATTTCAAATCCTTCTACATCTTCTACTTCTTCTCTGGATTTTTTCGTAACCAATTCCACATTCCAGCCTTTGTTCATCAGCTGTAGTGCCAATGCCAGCGATTGACTTTCGTGACCAAAAATAAGCGCATCTTTTACTCCATCAAACTCTGGGGTAGCCGCTCTGCTTTTATTCTCACCCATAGCGCTTGATGGCTCTCGTGATGAGCGGAGGGCCTACTAGCTGGTTGATAATAATTACCGCAATGCTGACCGTTGCAAAGTCTGGTCCCCAAGTAGGAAATTCATTTGCAACCACTGTTACTAAACCTAATGCTACTCCCGCCTGAGCGATGTATGGCATCCATCCTACAGCATAAATTTTTGCGGGTTCTTTTGTGATCAGATTACCGGCGGAAGTGCCCAATACGATCGTAACCATTCTCACGAGAAAGAGTGCCAACGAAACCGCCCAGACACTTTGCAAAACGGAAAGATTCATGGAGGCACCCGTCAGGGTGAAAAAAGCTACGTATATATATAAGCTCACATCCTGAATCAGTTTAAGGAATTCTGCTCGGTATTTGGTGTAGTTGGAAATGTAAAAACTAGCTATCAAGCAGATTAGTAAGGGCTCTAGATATACTTCATGATTAAAAGCGGAGGAAGAAAAATCCCTAAAAAAATGAGAGAAAACATAGTTTAGCCACCCTAGAACTAAGATTAGGATGGTCTTGATGTATGGATGCTTCCCCCATTTTAATATGCCGTGAAGCATTTTTCCCACGATCATAGCCAAAACAAAGGAGAACGCTAATTCTAACAGGAGGATGACGAAATCTAAAAAGTTTACCCCTGCTCCATCCATAAATGACTTGGAAATAGACAGGGCTACAGCGAACATAATCACCACGATAAAGTCCTTGGCCATAGTTACTCCCAAGATGGTTTTTGTAAATGGGCCTTGGGCACGAAGCTCTGAAATCACCGCAATGACAGAGGCGGGCGAAGGAGCTACAAATAACACGGAGGTGAGGATGGAAACTACCCACCGCTGTATCAGAGGCAGGTCTTTGGTGAAATAGATATAATCCGTAATAAAAAAAACGAATACTGCGCCCAATACAAAACCAAGAAAACTCTGTGCAATACTGCTGATTTTTATGACCGTGAGTCTGCTTCTTAGTTCTCGAAGGTAAAGTTCCGCGCCAGCCGCAAAAGCGATAAAAGCGAGTGATACTTCGTTCACAAATTGTAAATTGGCTTTGGCAGAAATGGGGATCAAGCCAAGAATGTACGGGCCAGCTACTATCCCAGTGAAAATCAGGCCAGTGACCAGAGGAAGACGGATTTTTTGGAAGACTTTCGCAATCTGATTAGACGCAATTGTGATGATCAAAAAACCTAAAACAATAACAATGATCTCCTTATTGTAGTTAAATAGTCCTTCCAAGCGATCCCTTTATTTCGATTTGTATTTTTACCAAATTCTCTGGTCAAATGATAAACATTCCAGTCAACACAATGGCAAAAGTTAAGTGGTTTTACCAAATATCTACTTTCCTTTACTTCATTTATTTTAATTGTACAGCTGTCAGTCGCTTCATCCACAGCAGCCAAACACTTCTCCCATTTCTCATGAAAAATGGACTAATCTTCTACAGAAGCATGTGAATGAAGAAGGATTGGTAGACTACATCGGATTTCAGGAGGATAGTGCGGAGCTACGAAGCTATTTAGATTTATTGGCAAAAAATGCACCGAATGATTCACTATGGAGCAAAGAAGATCAACTCGCTTATTGGATTAACGCGTACAATGCTTTTACCATTCAAATTGATTTTGGATCACTATCCCTGTGGCGAGCATCAAGGACATTGGAAGTAGTCTTCAAATCCCCTTCATAAATACTCCTTGGGATATCAAGTTTATTAGAGATAAATCAAGTGATTTATGACCTCAATAACATTGAGCATAATATCCTCAGAAAAAACTATGATGAGCCGAGAATTCATTTTGCAATTAATTGTGCTTCTATTTCATGCCCCAAGCTGAGGCGAGAAGCTTATACTGGAGGAAAGCTGGAGGAGCAATTAAACGAGCAGACCATCGCTTTTATTAATGATTCAGGGAAAAATGTGATTTCGGCTGAGTGCATGGAGATATCTAAGCTTTTCTCATGGTTTTCGGGAGACTTTGAAAATGACGGTACGGTTATCGATTATATCAATCGATATTCACGCGTTTCGGTCAATGCAAATGCCGAAATTTCTTACAAATCTTATGATTGGAGTTTGAATGATGTGCGCTAGATAAAATTTTGGTCACAACTCGATCACATTGCATTCCTTTTCGTTAAATTTCTTTACCACTAAAAAAAGCACCCCACCCATGAAAAGCGCCAGTCCACAAGAAATCCAAGAAAATCAAAAGATGATCACCGAAATGATTCGTGATTTTGGAGTGAAACATATTGAACCATTCAAAATGGAGTGGGATGAATCGCAAGAGTTTCCGATGGAAGTATTTAAGAAACTCGGTGGGCTTGGTTTGATGGGGGTACTTGTGCCAGAAGAATATGGTGGCGCAGGTTTTGGATATCACGAGTACGTGAGTGCGATTATCGCACTGAGTAGCATAGATGGTTCGATTGGTCTGTCGATGGCAGCACATAATAGCCTTTGCACGGGGCATATTCTTAAACATGCAAGCGACGAACAAAAGAAAAAGTATTTACCAAAACTCGCCACCTGTGAGTGGCTGGGAGCTTGGGGGCTGACTGAGCCAAACACCGGCTCGGATGCCGGAAATATGAAAACTACAGCGATAAAGAAAGGGGAGCACTGGGTGTTGAATGGCGCAAAAAGTTTTATCACTCATGGCATCTCTGCTGATGTGGCGGTGGTCATTGCCCGCACTGGAGATGCAGGTAAGCATCACAATGCTTCGGCATTTATCGTGGAGCGAGGAACTTCAGGCTTTAGGGGAGGGAGAAAAGAAAATAAATTGGGCATGCGATGCTCGGAAACCGCCGAAATGATTTTTGAAGATTGCCATATTCCTGAATCCAATCTGATTGGAGAGGTGGGAGATGGGTTTGTGCAGTCGCTAAAAGTGCTAGATGGAGGGCGTATTTCCATTGCAGCTTTGGGCTGTGGTATTGCACAGGGAGCGCTGGATGCCTCCATCAAATATTCAAAGGAAAGAGAACAATTTGGGAAACCAATATCCACGTTCCAAGGGATTTCATTTAAGCTGGCAGGAATGGCTACTAAACTCGAAGCGGCCAAATTGCTCACTTTTCAGGCGGCATCACTTAAAAACCAAGGCAAACCTGTGACAAAAGAATCAGCCATGGCCAAGCTCTACAGTTCGGAGATTTGTGTAGAATTAGCCAATGATGCGGTGCAGATTTTTGGTGGTTATGGATACACCAAAGACTACCCAGTAGAGAAATATTATAGAGATTCTAAGCTGTGCACGATAGGTGAAGGAACCTCTGAGATTCAAAAAGTTGTAATTTCCCGAGAACTATTAATGTAAACGTTTGGAAGCTATGATTTTTACTCTAATTTTGCAGGCTCAAAAAGAAAAAATAGAACGATGATTATAATCAACGTAAAAGAAAACGAATCTATCGATAAGGCACTAAAAAGATTCAAAAAGAAGTTTGAAAAAACTGGTGTTTTAAGAGAAGCAAGAGAAAGAACTGCTTTCACTAAACCTTCTGTAAAAAGAAGAAAAGAAGTGATCAAAGCTAGCTATATACAGAATCTAAGAGATCAGGAAAATAAGTAATCCTTTTCGCAAGGATTTTTATTTCGAATTGATTAAGTTAGTAATCCTTGGTTGTACCAAGGCTTACTAACCTATGATTGAGCCTTTCTTAAAGTACCTTGAATTTGAAAAAAGATTCAGCAAGCATACGCTTACTGCCTATAGCAAGGACTTATCTCAGTTAAAAGTACACTTACAAACTACCTACGAGCTCGAAGACCTGCTTCAAGCCGATCATGGTATGTTGCGCAGTTGGGTCGTGACTTTGATGGAAGAGGGAAATTCACCCTTGTCTGTCAATAGGAAAATTGCCACGACCAAGTCATTCTACAAATTCCTTCAGGGGCGCGAGTATCTCGCTACCAACCCTGCCAGCAGATTAAAGCCTTTAAAGTCAGAAAAAAAACTTCCTTCCTTCGTTCGCGAAAGCGAAATGAATATTCTCTTGGATCAAATTCAGTATGATCCTGATTATCCTGGACAAAGAGATAAGCTTATCTTAGAACTACTGTACGCCACAGGCATTCGACTGTCCGAGTTGCTCAATCTTGAGGATGCGGATATCAATACCTTTCAAGGAACAATTAAAGTTTTGGGGAAAAGAAATAAGGAAAGAGTTATACCAATTGGAAAATCTTTCGTTAAGAGTCTAAAGACATACCTCGAATTACGCACACAGTGCTTTGGTAAAACCAATGGTTATTTGTTGCTGACAGACTCGGGGGAACAATTGTATCCTATGTTGGTATATAGAGTGGTGAAGAAATATTTGGAACAGGTTACAACCTTATCTAAGACAAGTCCTCACGTTCTGAGGCACACGTTTGCAACCCATTTACTTGATAAAGGGGCTGATCTCAATGCTGTGAAAGACCTTTTGGGTCATACCAGCTTGGCAGCCACTCAAGTGTACACCCATAATTCAATGGAGAAGCTCAAGTCGGCATTTGACTTGGCTCATCCAAGAGCATAATAATGTTTAATCTTTAAATTTTTAAGTCATGAAATTACAAATGCAATCCATTCACTTTGACGCAGATCAAAAGCTAATAGATTTTATTCAAAAGAAGACTGACAAACTAGAGACGTTTTTTGATAGAATCATCGATGGCGAAGTGATCATGAAAGTGGAAAGCGACGAATCTAGAGAAAACAAGCATTTAGAAATAAAATTAAATATTCCTGGCAATCAGCTTTTTGCGAAAGAAAAAGCAACGTCATTCGAAGCTGCGGCTGATGAGGCGGTGGAGTCTTTGAGACGTCAGCTTAAAAAGCACAAGGAAAAAATGATAGCTCACATTTAATGAGCATTAGAATTTGATAAAATACAAAGGGGCGCGAGCCCCTTTGTTGTTTTCAGGGCTCTGGCAATAGCGGAGCTGCCTCTTTTAACTTCTTGGATAAGGCACAAGTTATAAGGAAAAATCTATTTTTTGATCTCTGATCGGCCGATGTTATTGCAGAATCTTATTTTAGGTTATTTTGCCGCTCGAAAAGCACACAATCCATTATGATGAACTGGCTCAACTTACTTTCTCCAAAAAGATTTGGCGACAAAACTGAAGTAGAAACTCTCACAGGAAACAAGGAGTACGTTTGAGCAGGATTTTGATCGATTGATTTTTTCTCATCCGTTCAGAAAACTTCAAGACAAAACACAAGTATTTCCTCTTGCCAGAAGATGATTTTGTTCATACTCGACTCACTCACAGTCTTGGAAGTATCTTGTGTGGGGCGTTCGCTTAGGTAAAGCTGTGGGCAGAAGATTGATTGCTAAATATAGGAGCTTGCGAGAGTGCTGGGTATACATTTCATGATTTTGGTGGCATAGTGGCCACCGCAAGTTTGGCGCATGACATAGGCAATCCTCCGTTTGGGCATTCTGGGGAAAAAGCCATTTCATCTTTTTTTATTAGACAATGAAAAAGGACAGGCATTTGAAAGTCTTGGTTAGCAAAGAGGAGTGGAAAGATTTGACTGATTTTGAAGGCAATGCTCAAGGTTTTCGAATTCTCAATGATCCAAGTAATGGAGGGCTGAAATTGACATTTGCCTGTCTGGGAGCTTTTACCAAATACCCCAAAACGTCTTTTGCTCCGAAGGATAAGGATAGAAAAAGTCAGAAAAAATACGGCGTTTATCGTAGCAACTTGGAGCATTTCAAAACATTAGCTACTGCCATGCAACTCAAGCCTGTTGGGGACGAGGCGTGGCATAGGCATCCGTTACCTTTTTAGTAGAAGCTGCAGATGATATTTGCTACGGGATCATTGATTTGGAAGATGGTTGCCGATCTGGGGTTGGTGGATTTTGATACGACTAAAAAGCTCTTGGTTAAGATTATCGGTGATAAATACGAAGATCGTCCAGACGAGATCTCCAGTAAAAATGAGAAGCTGGGTCTTCTCCGCGCGATGGCTATACATGAACTTACCGAGCAAACCACCAAAGTTTTTTTAGAGAATGAGGAGGCAATGCTTTCGGGGCAGTTCGACCAAGCGCTTACGGATTTGATTCCTTGCGCCGATACGATGAATGAAATTTCGGCACTTTCTTTTGAAAAAATTTATCAATCAAAACAAGTACTTGAGCGCGAAGCAGGAGGGTTTGAAGTGATAGGTAAGCTAATGGAGGCATTTACGACGAGTGCTTATCAGTCAGTGATTTCTTCCCAAAAAGCCACTCCAAAGCAGTTGAGCCACCTTCGGCTATTGCCTGAGACGTATCAATTGAAGCTTAAAAATGAGACCTTGACAACCTACGATCTTTTGATGATTGTTTCTGATTTTGTATCCAGCTTGACGGATAGTCACGCAATCAAACTTTATCGAACGATCAGTGGATTTTCATTGCCTACTGCCAAGTCGTGAATTGGCTGAATATCAAACTACTGAATGCACGGGCTAACTTGAGAAAATGGTTACCTTTGCCGCTCGTTTTTTTTGCCAATGTGGACTAAAGTAGCAAACACTATTCTTCGTTTCAGAATTACACTCATGGTATTGTTGGGGGTGATTACTGTGTTTATGGGTTATAAATCTCAAGACATTCTTTGGTCTTATGAGATGGTAAACATCGTACCTGAAGACGATCTCGATCAGAAATATTTCAAAGAGTTTAAAGCCATTTTTGGTGAAGATGGAAACATCATGGCCATTGGTGTGAGAGATAGTGCGATCTATCAGGCTGAAAATTTTCAGCAAATGCGCATGCTTACTGATGAGTTGCTCCGCATTCATGGTGTGAAATCAGTGCTTGGATTGCCAAATCTTAGGATGCTGGAAAAGAACAATGAGAAGCGTCGCTTTGAGTTGGTGCCTGTGTTTCCAGAAATCCCCGAAGACCAAGTGAAACTAGATAGCTTGCTGGCTGTTGCGAATAGCTTGCAGTTCTACTCAGGACAACTGGTAAATGCGGAAAATGGCGCTACTTTAATTCTAGTGACGGTAGATAAAAATGTGCTTAATTCTAAGCGCAGGTTCACCATGATCGACGATATCGTAAGAGCTGGTGGTCAATTTTCAGAAGCCACAGGAATCAAAACACATTATGCAGGCTTGCCTTATGTACGGGCGGTCAACACCGTTAAAATCAAGCAGGAGCTGAATAAATTCCTGATTTTCTCTGTGGTCATTACAGGGTTGATTTTATTCTTCTTTTTTAGATCATTTAAAGCGGTCTTTTTTCCACTTGTGATCATTGGCGTGATCGTGGTGTGGGTGATGGGATCTTTGGCTTTGCTTCAATATAAAATCACCCTTCTCACAGGCTTGATCCCTTCCATCATCGTGGTGATCGGGATTCCGAATAGTGTCTACATGCTCAATAAATACCATCAGGAGTATTCGGCGCATGGAGATCAAAGACGCGCACTGGAGAAGATTATCAAAAATATTGGGTTGGTTACCTTCATCACCAATTTCACGACGGCTGTAGGTTTTTTTGTGCTGGTTTTCACTGGTATACCCATTCTGAGGGAGTTTGGAATAGTGGCAGGCTTGAATATCATGTGCACCTTCGTAGTAAGTACGGTGATGATTCCATCTGTGTTTTCACTTTTCAAACCACCAACTGAGCGCCACATGAAGCACTTGGACTTCAAAGCGCTGGATGTGGTGTTGAAATTTTTGGATGAGGTAGTACACAATCATCGCAAGTGGGTTTTTCTCGGAACAGGAATTTTGATAGCAGCTTCTATATATGGAATGCAACAAATCAAGGCCAATTCATTTATGGTGGATGACCTTCCTGAGGATAGTCCGTTGAAAAAGGAATTGGAGTTCTTCGAGGCAAATTTTAGTGGAGTAATGCCACTGGAAGTAATCGTGGATACGGGTAAGAAAAAGGGCGTGCAGCGATTGAGCAACCTGAGAACAATCAATGAGTTTGAGATGTTTTTGGACTCCATGGAAATGATCTCGCAACCTGTTTCGGTAGTGAGTTTTATCAAAGCGTCACGACAAGCATTTTACAATCAAAACCCTGCTTACTATTCCTTGCCAGACAATCGGGACAGCAATTTTATTTTGAGGTACCTCAAAGAGGAAGGGGACTCAGAGGGAATTTCCAAATCATTTGTGGACTCTACAGGACAATTGATCCGGATCTCGTTGAAGATGCCAGATATTGGATCTATCAAAATGGACTCATTGGTCAACGATGTGATTTCGCCCAAAATAGAAGAAATTTTCGGGGATACGGATATGACGGTCAAGATCACAGGAACAGTTCCGCTCTTCATTAAAGGGAATAAATACCTGATCGACAACTTGATCACCTCTATGATTTTTGCCTTTGTAATCATCGCATTTATCATGGCCATTTTGTTTAGAAATTTCAAGATGATCATCATTTCGATCATACCGAATATGATTCCTTTGGCCATTACGGCGGGGATTATGGGCTACTTTGGCATTCCTTTGAAGCCAAGTACTGCATTGATTTTTAGTATTGCATTTGGTATATCAGTGGATGATTCTATTCACTTTCTGGCCAAATACCGTCAGGAACTGATTGCGCATAATTTTTCCGTGCCCATTGCGGTAAGCAAAAGCCTGAGAGAAACGGGATCGAGTATGATTTATACTTCTATCATTCTGTTTTTCGGGTTTGTGATTTTCACGGCTTCTGAGTTTGGAGGCACCATCGCACTGGGAAAATTAACATCAGTAACCTTGCTACTAGCAATGCTCACCAACTTGGTGGTTTTGCCGGCATTGTTGCTACAGTTTGATTCAGGCAAGATTGATAAAGACGAGCACCCACTCATAGAAGAATATTCTGAGTTTCAAGAAGGAGACGAAGAAGAAGACCTGCCTGAAGGCAAGGCAGGAGAAACAAAATAATTTACGACTAAGCTTTTAGATTAAGGTGAAATATCCAGAATACAAACAGGTCAGCTACCCAGAGATTGCAGAACAGATGCTTAAGTTCTGGGATGAGCATAAGATTTTTGACAAATCGATCAGTGAGCGTGAAGGTTCACCATCGTTTACTTTTTATGAGGGGCCACCCTCTGCCAACGGTACGCCAGGTATTCACCATGTGATGGCACGCGCGGTAAAAGATATTTTTTGCCGATACAAAACCCAAAAAGGCTTTCAGGTAAAACGAAAAGGCGGCTGGGATACGCACGGTCTACCTGTGGAGTTGCAAGTGGAGAAGGAGCTGGGCATCAAAAAAGATGACATTGGCAAGACGATCTCCGTGGCTGAATACAATCAGAAGTGCCGAGAGGCAGTAATGAAATTCAAAAATGAGTGGGATTTGCTTACTCAAAAGATGGGGTATTGGGTTGATTTGGATGATCCATATATCACTTTCGACAAGCAATACATGGAAACCCTTTGGCACTTGCTGAAGAAGTTTTATGAAAAGGACTTGCTATACAAAGGCTATACCATTCAGCCTTATTCTCCTGCTGCAGGAACGGGGTTAAGTTCTCACGAATTGAATCAGCCAGGTTGCTACCGCGATGTGAAAGACACGACGGTAGTGGCACAATTCAAAGTGAAAGATGCTTCCAAACTGGGAATCTCAGAACCTGCGCACATCCTTGCTTGGACTACTACGCCTTGGACGCTTCCTTCCAACAGTGCTTTGGCGGTGGGTGAAAACATTACCTACGTGTTGGTAAAGTCCTTTAACCAATACACCTACGAGCCAATCCATGTGGTACTGGCCAAGGACTTGGTGAAAAAATATTTCTCTGACAAATCTGCCGAGGTGGCTTTTGCAGATTACAAATCTGGCGACAAACTGATTCCTTGGGAAGTTGTCAAGGAGTTTTCGGGAGCGGAACTTGTTGGGGTTGAGTACGAACAATTGATGCCTTATGTGACACCTGAGGGCGATGCTTTCAAGGTGATAGCAGGTGATTTTGTAAGTACTGAAGATGGAACAGGGATTGTACACATAGCGCCAACTTTCGGTGCAGATGATAAGCGTGTGGCCGACAAAGCAGGAATAGCAGCCATCACGGTAAAGGATGAATTGGGCTATGATGTGCCACTTGTGGACAAGCAAGGCCGATTTGTGCAGGAGGTGACAGACTATGCTGGTCGCTTTGTGAAAGAAGAATATTTTGAAGATGCAGAAAGAGAAGCTGCGGATTTCAAACCTACGGATGTATTGATCGCCATTCAGCTGAAAGAAGAAAACAAGGCTTTCAAAGTAGAAAAATACGAACACAGCTACCCACATTGCTGGCGTACGGATAAACCCGTATTGTATTATCCATTGGATTCTTGGTTTATCAAAACCACAGCTTTCAAGGATAGATTGGTAGAACTGAATAAAACCATCAATTGGAAACCTGCCTCTACAGGTTCTGGGCGCTTTGGCAACTGGCTGGAGAATTTGGTGGATTGGAACCTGAGTCGTTCTAGATTTTGGGGAACACCGCTTCCAATTTGGGTAACCAAAGACCGCAAAGAAGAAATTTGCATTGGCAGTATTGCGGAGCTGAAGGAAGAAGTGAAAAAGGCGATTGCAGCCGGGCTTATGAAAGATGAAATCGGTGATGATTTTGACTTGCATAGACCGTATGTAGACGATGTGATTTTGGTGAGTGCTTCGGGGCAGCCGATGTATCGAGAGCCAGATTTGATCGACGTTTGGTTTGATTCTGGAGCCATGCCTTATGCACAGTGGCATTATCCATTTGAAAACAATGAGGTTTTTGATGCCAATTACCCGGCAGATTTTATTGCCGAAGGTGTGGATCAGACGCGAGGCTGGTTCTTTACGCTTCACGCGATATCTACTTTGCTTTTTGATAAAGTAGCTTTCAAAAATGTGATTGCAAATGGTTTGGTGCTGGACAAAAACGGCAACAAAATGTCTAAGCGTTTGGGTAATGCCGTAGACCCATTTGTGACTTTGGATCAATATGGTGCTGATGCTACACGCTGGTACATGATTTCCAATGCCAATCCTTGGGACAACCTGAAATTTGACTTGGAGGGCATTGCCGAAGTGCAACGAAAGTTCTTTGGTACGCTGACAAATACTTATTCCTTTTTCTCTCTTTATACCAACTTGGACAATTTTCAAGTAGATCCAGACAAAGCCATTGCAATAAGCGATCGCCCACGTTTTGATCGTTGGATTTTGTCTGAGCTGCAAGTGCTTATCAGCGCAGTGGATAGTTATTACGAAGGTTATGAGCCGACGCAAGCCGCTCGTGCCATTTCCGATTTTGTAAATAATCAATTGTCCAACTGGTATGTGCGTTTGTCACGCAAGCGGTTTTGGATGAGCGAGCTGAATGCCGACAAGCAAGCTGCTTATGAGACTTTGCAAGAATGTTTGCTTACGGTTTCTAAGTTGATAAGCCCGATTGCACCATTCTATGCAGAGTGGTTATACAAAAGCTTAAGTGCTGCTGATGCGCAAGAGTCTGTGCATTTGGCGCTCTTCCCAGAAGCCAATAAGGCTTTGATAGATGAAGACTTGAGCAAAAGCATGCATTTGGCACAGGAGATTTCTTCTTTGGTGCATTCGCTGAGAAAGAAAGAAAAAATCAAGGTGCGTCAGCCATTGCAAAAAATCCTTGTGCCAATATTAAATGCTGCAGACAAGGAAAGTATCGAGAAGGTGGAAGCTTTGATTTTGTCAGAAATCAATGTGAAGGAAATCGAATATGTAGATGATGAGTCTGGCATATTGGTGAAAAAGATTAAGCCGAATTTCCGCAAGTTGGGGCAGCATTTTGGTGCGCAAATGAAGCAAGTGACTCCTTTGATCACGGCATTGGATCAGGATCAGATCAAAGCTTTCGAAAGAAGTGGGAATCATGAGCTAGAGCTAGATGGCGAGAAGGTGAGCTTGACATTGGAAGATGTGGAAATCACTTCTGAGGATATACCGGGATGGCTGGTGGCCAGTGAAAATGGCCTCACAGTGGCACTAGATATTTCTATTTCGGAAGACTTGAAAAAAGAAGGATTGAGCCGAGATGTGGTAAATCGCCTTCAAAACTTGCGTAAAGACTCAGGTCTGGAAGTGCAGGACAAAATCAATGTGCTTTACACCTCTGCCGATGAGCAGATGAATGACGCCATTGAGCTTTTCAAAGAATACATTCAGAAAGAAACGCAGGCTTTGAGCCTGACAAAAGCTGGAAATATTTCTAATGGAACTGTAATAGATATTGACGGAACGGAACTAACTGTTGCAATAGCCGTGGCTAAATAATTAAGAGCACCTTTCATTTAAAATATATGGAAAGCAAAAAACCAAAATTGATCATTTTCTATTTGATCAGTATCCTCGTGATCGCCATCGATCAAATCTCGAAAATGTTGGTTCACTTCAACATGGAGCGTGGCTCTCAAGGGCAAATCAAAATCTTCGGAGATTGGTTTAAGCTGCACTACCTCACCAACCCAGGTATGGCTTTTGGGATGGAAATGCCCTTTGATAATAGCAAAATGGTGCTCACACTGTTTCGCATTGTGGCGATGGTGGGTATCGGATATTATCTCTATTTGCTGTACAAAAAAGGCTCGCCAAAGGGCTTGTTGATTTGTATTGCGATGATACTCGGTGGAGCTATTGGCAACTTGATCGATAGTGTTTTTTACGGCGTGTGGCTGGATAATGCGGCTTATGATGCACCTACCCCTTGGTTTTATGGACAGGTGGTAGACATGTTTTACATCGATATTTGGGAAGGCCGAGTGGCGGACTGGGTGCCGATTATTGGAGGAGATCACATGGCTTTGTGGCCGGTTTTCAACGTAGCAGATTCGGCGATATTTGTGGGCATTGGCTTTATTCTCGCTTTCCAAAAGACCTATTTTGGTGAGAAAGAAGAGGAAAATGAAGTCGAAGCAGTAAAAAATAGTTCTGTTGAATAAATCGGTTTTCCAAAGCAAGGGCTTTGCAATATTGATCGGTATTATGGGGGTCTTGTTCTTTTCGAGCAAGGCAGTAATGGTGAAGCTGGCTTATCAGTATGAGGTGGATGCTGTCTCGTTGCTTTTGCTCCGAATGATTTTTGCATTGCCGTTTTACATTGTCATTTCGCTGCTTCAAAAACCTGTGATGGATCGAAATCTAATAGGTAAGGACTATCTATACCTTGCAGGTTTTGGATTTATTGGCTATTATCTGGCGAGCTACTTTGATTTTTTAGGTTTGACCTACATCAAAGCAGGATTGGAGCGTTTGATTTTGTTTGTCTATCCCACGTTGGTTTTTTTGATCTCTTATATCTTTCTGAAAAAACCGATCACGAGAAATCAGGTCATCGCGATTTTGATTACTTATCTGGGCGTGGCAATAGTCTTTTCCTCTGAACTCAATCGGGGACAGAGTGAGCACGTGGTGCTTGGAGCTACGCTTGTTTTTATGAGCGCACTTACGTATGCAGGCTATTTGGTGGGTTCTGGCTGGTTGATACCTAAGTTTGGTGCGACTAGGTTTACCTCTTACGCCATGATTATTTCCTGCTTTTGTGTGATAGCGCATTATGGGCTAACGACTGATCTTTCAGCTATTTTCACTTTGCCAAGTGAGGTCTATTGGATTGGCTTGCTTATGGCAGTAATGGCTACCGTGATCCCTTCTTATCTGATTTCCTTCTCTATCAAAACCCTTGGCGCAGGCAACTTCTCTATCATGGGAAGTTTGGGGCCAGTGTCTACGGTAGTTCTGGCGTATTTTTTCCTAGACGAAACGCTCAGTTTGATTCAAATCATTGGTGGAGTGGTGGTGATCGCTGGTGTGATGATCGGGGAGAGGAAGAAGGCGGTTAGGTAATTGGGTCGTTAGGGAGTTGGGTAGTTGGGTTATTGGGGTGAGTCGGAGACTCAGATTTATTCACAGTTCGTAGTGACCTTCGGAACACTACGAAGAACGGGGATATTTTCATTATGAAGACAAAAATTTACAAAACCACTAAAACCCCATGACTTGAAAAGCGTATGTTACCAGCTTTTTCAAGCTATGTCCATTTTTTGATTTAGCAGTTCTACATTGAAGTTGATTTTAGCATTTAGGGCTTTGAAAACCTTAATTATTGTTTCAAAACGAGCATCAGTTAAACTATTCTCTAATTTAGAAATCTGAGCCTTTTTTACCCCAACTAATTCGCCAAGTTGTTCCTGAGTCAAATGACGTTTTTTGCGAGCATCTTTAATGGCTTTACCCAATAAATCCATTCTAAGTTCATATTCAAAGGCTTCACGATTTGGTGTGCCCTTAGGCCCTACATGCTTATCAGTTAGTTCTTCAAGTGAATATGTTTTCATGGTTTGCTGTTTTTCTTATTCTCAAAATATTTTAATTTCAGACGTTCGGCTCTTTCTATTTCAGACTTTGGTACTTTACCAGTCTTCTTGACAACCCCATGCGTTGAAATAACAACAGTGTCTGAATTATCCGATTTATCCCAAAATGCAAAGAAACGTATGTGAGTTTTTTGATATAATGTTCGGAATTCCCAAACATCACCTATCAACTTTTTAAAGAGTTCTTTATCGTTCGAGTTTCGTGCTTTCCATATATTGTAAAGCACTTTTTCACGAGTTTTAATTGGCAACTCTTCCAAAAATTGAGCCGCTTCTTCCATAAACTCAACTCGAAATTGTCCCTTCATTAACTTTTTGAGTAAAAGTAAATGTTTCCTTATTAAGAAACAAGCATACTCTCGGGTGGGGGGCGGCTAGGTAATTGGGTTTTTGGGTTGTTGGGGTGAGTCGGAGACTCAGATTTATTCACTGTTCGTAGTGGCCTTCGGAACACGACGAAGAACATGGGGAGAGCATTCGTTACGTCAATTAGCACTTCCTATTTGCTCTTATAGTCTTTAGCTTCTTTCATTTTTTTGTTTAGATCATCTCTGTAGTCATAATAAGTTTGAAGATCGTTTGACGTATTAACCTAAATTTGTCAATTTGATTCTTAAGTTCGTCTATAGTATAAACTTTTTGTTCTGCCCAATCCCAAGCTCCCTCTTCATTCTGAATGCGTTTGTCGATATTGTTTTCATCTTCTTTACTTAAGGGAGCAAAGTGATGACCGAATTCATGTAGAATTGTCCAAATAATGTCTTCTGGTCTGTTATATCTCTTAGGGACTAGAGAAATCCATATTCTACAACGGCCATTATCACAGTTTTTAGAATGACAGGATTGGTGAGAGTCATATCTTGTGGATATGTTGCAGCCATCATTCAGTACCTGCCGGAAAATTATTTCTAGAGTACTCCTATAGTTGTAAAGGTATCCGTTAGTGCAAAATTCATCGAGAAGTAGTTGAAATCTCTTTTCTTCCATGCAATTTTATTGGTGGTAACAAGCCAGTATCAACCAAAAGGCTTGATACCTCAGTTATATCAAAGCTAATCTACCCATTTTCATTCTTTCGAAAACAAGCCGTTCACTTAAAGTTTTATAAACTCTTACCAATGGATCACTTCTCAAATGTGTTTTTCCAAACAATAAATGAAGGTCGTTCTTTCCCATCTTCATTGAGCAAGCCAGTATCTCTCCAGAGCTTGCCTATGTCCTGAAACTCTGTGGGAAAAGTAGCCCAGAGCTGGTCGTAATCGCGGTATGCCCACCAGATAATGAAAGGGTAATTTTCATTGTGAGCATTGTAAAGCAGTGTTTCCAAATAAGCTAGCTGTTCGCATTCATCGCTTTTAATATTCAGGTTGAAACCACTTATCTCCAAATTTTCTGCCAAGTGGTTGGTCTCTACGAAAGCGATAGGAATGGTTACTTCTGAGTGTAAGAAGTCAAAGGCTTGTTGAAATTCAGTGGCAGTGTGTTGGCCTTTGAAAAATGGATAGTAGCTAATGGCAGCAAAATCAAGGTTTTGGTTTACGTAGTTGCTCATTTCGGAAATGTATTCAGCAGGGTTTTCTACGTTGGGGTTGAACCAATTGTGAAGTGTAATGGATTCTGACAAGCTTTAGATCGGGATGGGTCATTTTCAACCTCTTGCGAATGTTGGTCATCAGCAATTTGTATTCTTTCCATTTTGATTCAGAATGAAGTTTCAATTCATTTACTTCCATAGCCATGACCAGATAGTCAGGGTTAAACTTGGAAATGAGATATTCGAGATGCTTGAAATAGGCATTTTCAATGGTGGCGTCATTGAGTGCATTGTAGCTAGGGGTAGTGCCATCGTAATCTTCAAGCAGATTGCTGCGATCAGTGTTTAAAAGGCTGACAGACAATAAAAGCTGATGGTTGTCAATCTTTTTTGCAATGCGGCCTTCTATGGCATTCACAAAATCTGTGGGCAAATCCGCGTCTGTAATCCAAGCATTCCAAGGGATTTTGTCATCAACTTGCTCTGAATAGATATCTGCATTTTCTTCAATAAACCGATAGGTTTCGGAGAGGTCTTCGGTGTTTGGACCGTATGGCCAGGTGCTAAATCCCATTTTAAAGTTCTCTCTTCGTGATAGATTCAAGAAGTGGGCTGGAAGAGCAAGGGGAGCTGGTGATCTCCGTAGCTTCTTGCTCTTTACTACAACTTGTCAGTAAAGTCAATCCCGTTAAGGCTAGATAAATTAGTTTATTCATGGTGTTTGTTTTTGAGCTTGCGTTTTTCTCAATTGTCTAAAAATCCATTCTCCCAAACCCGATCTGGGTCATGGTTTCTAAGGTCTATACCAAAATCTATGGCGCCTTTCATGGCCATAAGCACGGAAACCCATCCAGCCGTCATCTCAAATTTAGCCTCGTTGTTGGGAACTATTGCCGACAAATTTAGGTCAGTTTCATTTTCTTCGGTCTTGGTCAAGTCAAAAGTTACGTCTGTTCCAAAATACAGTAATCTGAATTGGTATGGTGGGGTCTTATTCAGAATTTGGGATATGTAAGTTGGGTAATTGAGAATCTGAAATTCAATAAACCCATTTTCTTCTTTCGTTTTTTCTGCCCAAAATTTGCTTCTGCCTTCATCTGTAGTGAGCGCGTTAAAGACTTTTTCTATCGGCGAGGCAAAATGAACCTTCCATTTGATGATCCCTTCTTGGTCTTGAAATGCCATGATGATTCAGTAAATACTGGTTTAGTAGGAGTTTGCAATAGCATTGAAAAATAAGGAGATGGTTTGAATAATCAAAAACAGATTTTATCCCAGAAACGAATTGTAGGAAATGCTGCTAATAAAGAAAGTATTGTCGATAAAGGTGCTTTGACATCTTTTACGATCCGCGCCAAGGAATCCAGAATACTTTTGTAGGTTCGCGAGCCATAAACGTACAGAAGAAAATACTCCTTATGAATACTTATCAGCAAATAGAATCAGAAATCCGCAATGCGTCTCATATTGTAATCACCGCACACAAATCTGCAGATGGAGATTCCGTAGGAAGTTCTCTTGGGTTGTTGCGATTTATTGAAAAACTTGGTGGGCATGCGGTGGTCTGTCACCCCGATCCCGCACCCGCTTTTTTGGATTGGCTAGACACTTCAGCGATTTTGCTTATGAGTGATCAACCGGAATTAGTTACAGAGGAATTTCAGAAAGCGGATTTGATTTTTTGTTTGGATTACAATGGCACAGATAGAGTAGGAGCGGCGATGCAACCGCTGTTGGAAGGGGCTACTTGCAAGAAGATCATGATAGATCACCATCTGGATCCACAGGATTTTGCTTCAATCACAGTTTCAGATACTAGCGCTTCATCAACCTCACAGCTTATTGTCGAGTTGATAGAGGAGTCTGGTCATATTGACATTCTGGACGAACATATTGGTACACCGCTATATTTGGGGATATTGACGGATACAGGCAGTTTTCGATTTTCTTCAGTGCAGCCTCGTACACATGAGGTTTTGGCCAAATTGTTGGCCGCAGGAGTGCAGCATCACCTGATTCACGAGGTACTCAACGACAACAATACCGCCAGTAGATTGCGCTTGCAAGGATATGCCATGTGCGAAAAATTAGAGATTTTAGATGATTATCAGGTTTCGATCATTTCTCTATCAAAAGAGGAATTGGAGAAATATAACTATCAGAAAGGCGATACGGACAGTTTGGCAAACCTTGCCTTGTCTATTAAAGGAATGCGTGCGGCTATTGTCTTCTCTGAGCGAGATGGTATCAATAAAATCTCGTTTCGATCCAAAGGAACAGAAAACCCCGTAAATCTTTTGGCAGCAGAGCATTTCAGTGGAGGTGGGCATGCCAATGCCGCCGGTGGGATGAGTGAGCTATCTGTGACTCAGACTTTGGACAAAATCAAAGGTCTTATTCCTTCTTATTTTCAGCGTGTGGAGTGATAAAAAGTGTCTTTACCCTTCCTACTTTTCTTAAATGAACAAATAATTTAGTTTCACTTCAGATTGAATTGAGGTCTTTTTGTTGCGTCATTTTCAATAAGATGTCAAACCTTCTGCCTTTTCTATCGTGAAGTTGAGAGCCTACTTTTGCCAGACTATAGCTATGAAAGGTGAGGTTCATTCAGTACGAAGATTCTAATAGCCGTCCAGTTGATATGATAGATATCGATTTTTATCCTGTTGCGCCTTCTGAAGATTTAAAGTCCATTGTGAAAAGTTTTTTTGTTATGGAATACGATGGGAATGATATCAGGACGGACTATTTATTGCCCGATGGCTTGCCATCTTTTTTTTATATCGAATCTGAGGAGGTTGTCAATGGTCATTTTCATGACAGTGGTCATGGATTCACTCTTCAGCAAGGGGTTTACGTCGGGTACAGCAATACGCTGGTTGCTGTGGAGCATCAGCAAGTTAAAGTCATAGGAGCCTCCCTATATCCAGTTTATCTGGGGACGCTATTTGGAAAAAATCCATTTGAATTTACCAATAAATTTAGCTGGGTTCAGGACTTTGAACATATAGCGTCCTATGACCTCTCCAACGTTTCTATGCCTAACGATCAAGTTATTAGGACTTTAGAAATGTTTATTAGAGATAAACTTCAAAAGGATTCTAAAACAGGAAGTTTTTTGAAAATCTATCAATCCTTAACGAGTCAGATTGGGAATTTAAAGAACGTTCAAGATCTGGCAAATTCACTTGGATGCTCCAAGCGATATGTGAGTACATTATTTCAAAAGCAACTGGGCATGTCGCCTAAGAAATTTCTGACCTTAGTAAGATTTAATCATGCCTTGAAACTTATTGATGAAATGCCAGAAGAGAAGCTTTCATACATTGCGTATCAGGTGGGATACCATGATCAGGCTCATTTTAACGTGACTTCAAAAAGATTTGTGGAAAAACGCCTAAAGAGCTAGCCAATGATACGGCCTCACCGGCAAAAAATTTCCGTATGTTCTAGTTCCTAATTGTACAATTTTTTGACGGGATAGTTTCCTCTCTTTGCTAAATCTGATACGGTAAATACCGTAGATCGATTGCTAAAACTATTAACAAGACGAAACTATGCTAAAATTGCGTTATTTATTATTTTATTTTCTTTTGGGTTGTTTTCTGGTTTTTTCTGGCTGTGGAAAAGAAGAGGAATCAGAGTCAGTGCCAACATTTGAGATTCTGGAGTTTACTGTGGCTGAGGATTTAGAAGGAGGAGGTTTAATTGGAACTTTGAACGTTACCAACACCAGCACAAGCTCATTGACTTTCAGTATCTCTTCAGGAAATGAGCAAGGTCTATTCGAGTTATCCTCTGATGGGAAATTAACATTGTCCGAAAATATTTCTTTGGATTACGAAGAGTCGATAAGTCATGAGCTTATGGTAAGGGCCACTGACGGCACTATGATACTTGAGTCTGAAGTTTTAGTCAAAGTTTCGGATGTTGATGAGAACGGCCTCTTTATTTTCAAAGGATCAAATTATGATTTAGCTGAGAAAGGAATCTTTTTTTCTTTGGGACTTAAGAGTCCGGTGGAGGACAAATACACCCACTATGGATTTCAGTTTGTGCTTGGAGTAGGCAAAATTATTGAAAATGAATATGGTTTCAAATTTACGGAAATAGGTTTGCTATGGGCTATTTATTTGTATGATACTCAAGGGGAAACTATTAGTGACGGAGTGTATGAGTTTAGAGATGGTACATCACTTTCGGAGGAAGATATCAGTGGAAAAAAGTTTTTCACACAAGTAGCCTTTGTCTTGGATGGAAATAACAATGGTGTTGTGCTGGAAAGCGATGATGATCTAGATAGAGATGAGGTTTATTTGGCTACTGGAGGTACAATAACTGTGACCAATAATGGCGATGATAACTACACTCTGGCTGTGGATTTGACGGTGGCGCAAATCGTTTTTGATGATGTTGATTATCTCTTTAACGAAGAAATTATTCCAGATACGGAAAGAAGAGTTCGATTTTCTCAAACATCCACTTATTATATAGAACAGGAGGATGATGCAGTGGAAATTGATCCCGATCAAGAAGAGGAGAACTAAGTTTTTAGACAATTCGTCTGATATGGTTATGCTTGCTTGCTGCATATTGCTGTATCCCGATATAAGCGCCAGCAACGGCGTTTATATTTTATTCAAATGATGAAGTATCCAATGGTTGTTTGGGTGATATCACTCGTCGCTTAAAATGGTGGTATTTTAGACGGAATTTTGGTGTTGCCAATTATCATCAGAAAGCTTTCCCTTACCCAGGAAAAGCTACACCAAAGCGATCTGATAGGCTCTTTAAATCTTCTACCACAGCATCTACCAGTGGAATACCGTCTCTACGACGGATTTTCTCCGTTTCTCGCTCTGGATCGCCAGGGATCAAGACACTGTGGCCTTCTATGATTGGCTTGGCCGCTCTGAATCGAGTGATCCAATTGTCCATGTGGGCTTTAAACTCTCCTGCAGGTCGGAAGCCATCTATGCGCATCGCACCAAAAAAGTGACCAATGCCTTTGCCTACAGGGTCTGCCGGAGGATCAAGGAATGCTACGAATGGAGGCACCCACGGGCCATAATTGGCACCAGAAAGCACTGCCGAAAAAATATCTACTACAGAGGAGAGGCCATAGCCTTTGTGAGAACCGTGCTCACGGTCTCCGCCTAGTGGAAGTAATGCCCCGCCATTTTTCACACTAAAGGGATCTGTTGTTACATTGCCTTCCACATCTTGAGCCCAGCCAGTAGGCATCACGCCACCTTTTCTTTGCAGAATCTCCAACTTGCCATTGGCAGCCGTAGTGGTAGCCATATCCAATACAAATGGAGGTTCTTTGTCGGCAGGGATAGCTACAGCTATCGGGTTGGTGCCCAGCAGGCGTTCATTGCTAAATGTAGGAGCTACCAGTGGGCTGGCGTTCGTCATGGCTATACCAATGCAGTCTTCTTCCAGTGCCATCATGGCATAATACCCAGCGATTCCGTAGTGGTTGGAGTTGCGAACAGAGACCCATCCAGAACCCACGTTTTTTGCTTTTTCTATGGCTAGCTTCATGGCCTGTGGCCCCACTACTAGTCCTAGTCCACCGTCACCATCTACCACGCCCGTGCTTGGCGTTTCGTGTACTACTTTCACATTTGGCGAGGTGTTTACTCGGTCTTTATCAATTAGACGTATATAACCCGAAAGTCTAGCGACACCATGAGAGTCTACACCTCTCAAATCTGCACTCATAAGCACTTCTGCACCTTTACGTGCTTCTTTTTCTGATGAGCCAGCGGCTTGCAGGATTGCTTTCGTAAACTGATATAGTTCGTCGTGTGAAATAGTCATGTAAAGCTGTTATGATTTGAAAAACGAGTGCTAGGGTAGAAAATTTTCCCGTTCTACATCGCGAATCGCGCTGAGAAGCACTCCTTCCTTCAACGCGTATGCAGAAACCCGTATTTGGTTAATGTCTAATTTGTGTAATATAAATTCAATGAGCAAGCAGGCCACCACGATCATGTCCACACGCAGGGGGATCATGCCCGGAATTGCCAAGCGATCGGCTTTGTTCTTCGATTTTAGATCGCTAAGGATCGTATGAAAAGCATCAATGGTGAGTGGATATTCTGTAAGATCATCGGTGCGCTCCAGTCCTTTGGAAAGAACGAAAATATCGCTGAGCGTATCAAAAGTGCCTGAACTACCAATTAGGGTCTTAGGTTGATATTTAGCGTATGCTTCGAACAACTCGCCTAAATTTTTCTCTAGATATTGATTGAGGAGCATTGCTTCTCGTGGCAAAATGGGATCGTGTTTGTGAAATTTCTCCACTAGTCGCTGACCACCAACCTCGAAACTTTGTTTCCAAAAAATATCAGTGTCATTACCGATAATGAATTCGATGCTTCCACCTCCAATATCCATAATCAGCGAGGTGTTGTTCCCAATGTTCATGGCTTTTTTTACGCCGAAGTAGATATGTTCTGCTTCCTCCAAGCCCGAAATTATTTTGACCTTAATACTGGTTTGGTTGTAGATTTTTTGAACAATGTCCAATCCATTTTTTGCATTTCGGATGGCGCTAGTAGCTGTAGCAAAAACGCGTGTGGCACGTTCTTGGTCGATGGTTTCTTTAAAGTTGATTAAAGCATTGAGTGCCCTGATTTCAGCCTCGGGGGTAATTTTTCCTTCGTTGATTCCATCTTTGCCTAGTCGCACAGCAGTTTTTTCTCGATAGACGATTTTCCAATCCGCACCCTCTACATCTACGATGAGTAGGTGAAAGGTATTGGTTCCCATGTCTATAACTGCAACTCTCATGGAGGTCAAAATTTGGGCGCAAGATAACCCATCTTTATTAAAAACGCTGATTGCGGGATGAAGCCAGTGTTAACTTTCTATCAATCAGTACACTTGGTTGTTTTGGTAAAAAAATGACTGGCTTATAGCTCTTGACTTCAATAAGATTTCTATTGTAGCTGTATGAAGCTTAAATTTGCCTTAGCGTGATTGGCCTCACGATAAAGTGGATAACTTGCACAACGAAAAATCATACGCACGGAAGATTATGAACGAAGAAAGCAAAGCGTTTTTATTTAAATATCTCAACAATGCCTCTCCTACGGGCTTTGAAGCTGAAGGGCAAAAAATCTGGTTGGATTACATGCGGCCATATATAGATGAGTACATCTCAGATACATACGGAAGTATGGTTGGGGTGATCAATCCCGAAGCTGAATACAAAGTCGTAATAGAGGCTCATGCCGATGAGATTAGCTGGTTTGTGAACTACATAACCGATCAAGGATATATTTATGTGATAAGAAATGGTGGCTCTGACCATCAGATTGCGCCATCAAAAAAGGTGAACATTCACACGAAAAATGGCATTGTAAAAGGTGTGTTTGGATGGCCAGCTATCCACGTGCGCAAAGACAAAGAGGATGCGCCAACATTGAAAAACATTTTCATTGACGTAGGAGCTTCTTCTAAAGATGAAGTGGAGAAGATGGGCATACACCCTGGCACGGTCATCACATTTGAAGATGAGCTCATGGAACTCAACGGAAAGTACCTCGTGGGAAGGGCTTTAGATAACCGAATTGGTGGTTACATGATTGCTGAGGTGGCTAGACGTATCAAGGAAAATGGGGTAAAACTCCCGTTTGGTTTGTATGTGGTCAATGCAGTGCAAGAGGAGATTGGTTTGAGAGGTGCTGAGATGATTGCACATCGAATAAAACCAGATGTGGCTATAGTCACAGATGTTACGCACGATACTGGCTCACCAATGTATGATAAAATCACCAGTGGAGATACATCTTGTGGCAAAGGGCCAGTGGTATGTTATGGGCCAGCGGTTCAGAACAACTTGTTGAATATGATCATTGATGTGGCGGAGAAAAAGGAAATAGCATTCCAAAGAAGGGCCACTTCACGTGCCACAGGTACAGATACGGACGCATTTGCTTATTCCAATGCGGGAGTAGCATCAGCATTGATCTCGATTCCTCTCAAATACATGCACACAACTGTAGAAATGTGTGCCTTGAGTGACCTAGAAAAAACCATTGATTTGATCTATCAGACTGTGATACAGCTAAAGGCTGGTCATGATTTTAGGTATATCAAATAAGAAAATAAAGGCTGAATGGATTGTGTCCATTCAGCCTGATTAAACTTATTTTTTTTCACCTTCACGATTGATCTTAGGGTCTTTTCGGGGAGGTGTTTTTTTTGTCTAAATATATAATTGGTTTACAGTTTCTGAGCCTATTGAGGTTTGTCTATAGAAGTAATTTTGTGGATATATTCAGATATTTTCTCTGGGGATTCCATGCAATATCCTGTTATACTTACTAACACAATTATTATAAGAAGGGCTTTTATTAGTTGTTTTGACTTGCTGGTCATAAGTCTCTATTTTTGGTTTACAAAATCAATATAGGATTGACTTTAATCGGCGAGTAGTTTTATTCGACCAGTGGTAATAAATAACAAACCAACAGCTTATGGATAAGAAGGAATGCCCCTCCTGTGCGATGGAGGTGGATAAAAAAGTAAGAATTTGCCCAATTTGTAGTTATGAGTTTCCAAAATCCAATCGCTTACTTCAAGTCGTGGCTATCTTATTGATTTTGGTATTTTTATACTTTATGAAATTCTAATGAACCAGAAAGGGGAGGAGCTGATCTTTGATCGCATGCCGATCCGTTGCTTTATTTTCAATTAAGTAGGGCACTACTTCCTTTTTGAAGCCAAGCCTCTTGGCCATGGTAATCGCAAATGACTCTTCCGAATTGGTGACCATATCATCTGCTAAAATCACCAACATGCAATCGATAATAAAGTCCATTTTCTCAGTGACACTCATAGGAGCTAGACTTTCATTGATGTAGGGGAGAGAGAAACATCTCTTCCAGTTCCGAGTCAGTAGCACCATAACTCTGGCTGATTTTTCTGATTGTATCCTTTTCTTTGTCAGCAAATTCTTCATCTACCATGGCGATTTTTACCAAAATTCCTAGTTGCTTTTTCTTCTGAAAGTCGATCATACTTCTAGTTTACGAAAATTTTAGAATAGAAGGTACTTAACTTTGGCAGAAAGGCTTAATAATATGACAAAATGCATTTTTCTTGATAGGGACGGAGTGATCAACAAAGACTATGTGGACTATGCTTACTCATTGGATCGATTTGAAATATTGCCAGGAGTACCTGAGGCAGTGAATATGCTCAAGGAGGCGGGCTATACTTTGGTGATAGTGACCAATCAATCTGGGATCGTGAAAGGTGTCTATACTCGTGAGCAAATGAACGAATGTCATGCCTATATGCAAGGGGTGCTTAATCATCAGATAGATAAGATTTATTATAACCCTTGGCATGAGAGTCATTCTATTTCGCTTGCGCGAAAACCCCGTACGATGATGTTTGAAAAAGCCATTGCCAGGTTTGATGTAGATATCAGTCAATCGTGGATGATAGGTGACAAAGAGCGCGATTTGATTCCAGCCATTAAGCTGGGACTTAAGACCATACAAGTAGATGGGCACGATGATAAAATGGCTGATCATGTTGCTTCCAATCTTCTGGAAGCTGTTAAGTATATCTTGACACGCTAAGACGATTAACTTCTAGTGTCCGTGAGTAAATGCTAACGGGCTTATTTTCAGTAAATAAGGAGGCGTTTTATCTAGTTAAAAGTCCGAAAAAGTGGCAAAGGGAAGTTATTTTAGTGGGTAAAATCTTCAGTTACCGCCAAGTAATGCCTAGTAGATTCCTTTATGTCATTTTCCTACTTTTCGCACAGACCATTTTCGCTCAGCCAAAGTGGGATTCGCTTATCTATGCTTTAGAGAAAACACCCCCCAATACCGAGCAATATGGAAGGCTTCTGGTGAGTATCTGTTGGCAGATATCCCATTTGGATGTAGATAGCGCATTTTATTATGGGGAAAAAGTTTGGGAAATGGATAGTGCTGTACTTACCGATTCCATCAGAGCACGCGCCTACATCAGCTTGTCTGCAGCTTACTCCTATAAAGGGCATCATCACAAGGCCATAGAGCTTTCATATAAAGGGTTGGCTATAAGTGAAAGTATCAAGGATACCATGGCGATTATAGCCGCAGCTAATAATATAGGGATTGATTTTTACTATCTCGGAGATTTCGAAAATGCGCGCTCCTACTATGAGCGTCTGGTGGATTTGGCCATAGCGACGGACGATCAACATCAATTAGGAAATGCCTACAATAATATCGGAACTATAGAGGGCGAAACAGGTAATTATGAGGCCGAAAGGGAAATGTACCGAAAGGCCATTATATGTTTTAAAAAAATTAATGCGGAACGCGATTATGCAAACACTTTAGTTAATATAAGTACGACTCTGTCCGCATTAGAGGACTATGAAGAAGTAAGAGAATATTTAAAAGAAGCCAAGAGGATTTTTATTGAGTTCAATTGTATAGCGGATCTTGCTGATGTTTATTCTTTTTGGGCAGAAGTGGAGCTAAAAAGAGGAAATTTAGATGAGGCAGAAAAGCTGATTCTTGAATCAATACAATTTGGAGAGGCGAATAATCAGGACTTGTTCACACAGTTTGGATACAAAACGGCATCTGACATATACGAGAAAAAGCATAATTACAAGTCTGGCATTTGTATATCTTGCAAAAATATCATAATAAATATGCTGCCTCTCGGGATCAGGAAAAAACAGAAGCAGTTGCGTCCATGCGTGAGCAGTATGAAACAGCACAAAAGGAGCAGAAAATTGAGCAACTGGAGCAACAAAATGAAATCGTGGTACTACGCGCTGATCAAGCAGAAAAAAACGGACTACTTCTGCTGTTCGGTTTTCTTGCTCTTGCCTCTATCGTTGTAACTATCCTGGTTTTTTATATTTTGAAAAGTAAAAACGCCAGAAAACTAGATGTAAAAAATCAAGAATTGGAAGCGCTGAATCAAACCAAGGATCGGTTGTTTTCCATTATTTCCCATGATCTAAAAAGCCCTCTTTCATCATTCTACAGTATCACAAAAAGTCTAACGGATAATTGGGATAAAATTGAAAAGGACGAGCTGAAATCCTTTGTTGAGTCTCTACGAGATTCGAGTAAGGAAGTGCACGGCATGATGGACAACCTGTTGAGGTGGGCATTGAGCCAGACAGGACAACTACGGTATAATCCCATGCCTATCAGGCCATCTGCAGTTGTGCAGACTGTTTCGAAAGAGCTGAATGGTGCATTTAAAGCCCAGCACTTAACTCTAGAGCAGCAAGGGGATAGTGAGGTTTTAATAAATACCGATGTGGATTATTTGAAAATCATCCTGAGGAATTTGATTAGCAATGCCATCAAGTTTTCAGAGATGGGCAAAACGATTTCCATACTTGTAGAGGAGCGATCTGAAGCCAATGTAATTGCTATTTCTGATCAAGGAGTTGGTATCAAAGCAGATGACATTGGAAAGCTTTTTGGGGATGGAATGGCTGTGCAGGATATCCGAAACTCCAGCCAAAAGGGGACGGGTTTGGGCTTGTTGCTATGTAAAGAATTGATGCTAAAAATGGGAGGAACCATTGAGGTAAATAGCGAATATCAAAAAGGAACAGTATTTTCACTCATCTTTCCAAAAGCCGCATGAAGCATAGTATCCTCATAATTGACGATCATAAAATAGTTAGGGATGGACTCAAAGCCATGCTTCTGGGGAATGATCAATATGAAGTGGTTGGCGAGGCAAGCTCTTGTGAGCAGGGGCTTTTATTGGCAGAGCAGCTTTTACCCAAAATCATTTTTATTGATTTAAAACTGCCTGATGGGAATGGTGCTGATTTAGCCAAAAAATTATTATCAAATTCTCCTAGTTCACGTTGCGTTTTGCTCACAGCAGAGCCAAATGCCAGAGACTTGCAAGAGGCTAAATCTTGCGGGGTGTTAGGCTTTTTGTCCAAAGAAATTGATACAGACGAATACCTTAAAGCATTATCGGAAGTGGCACAAGGTAAAATATATATTGCACAAGTCGTGCATCATTATTTTGCTGAGCAAATCCCAAACCTAACAGATAGAGAAGTGCAAGTGCTGGAAGGGTTTGCCAATGGATTTTCCTACAAAGAAATAGGCGGACAGCTTGGAATTAGTCCAAGAACGGTGGAGGCTCATAAACTCAATCTTTTGGCAAAACTGGGAGAAAAAACGATCATTGAGATGGTGCGTAAGTCCACCAGGTTGGGGATATTAAAAGGGTAATTCTTGAAATAAACAGAACATTTTTTTATAATTATAAGGAATTTTCCGAGTATCAATTGGCTCGGATTTTACCTTTCTTTGTTTTGTATATTATCTAGAATCTATCCGCCATGATTTTCCTTCAGAAACGATTCATCAAATCCATATTTATTTTCCTTTTTGTCGGTGTTTCGACTCTCGGCCTACAAGCGCAAAACTCCATGGGCGTAGGAACAACCTCTCCTAACACCAACGCAGTTTTGCATTTGGTTTCACCTACCAATGATCAAGGACTTTTAATTCCTTCTCTCACGACAAGCCAGAGGCTGAGCACTGCATTTATTTCCAAATTATCAAATTCAGATAAAGGTCTAATGATTTTTGATTTGGATGAAGCAGAATTTTTCTTTTGGGATGGAACAGCTTGGACGCATATAGGCCAGACACAGGATTTATCCTTAACAGGAAACATTCTCACGATCACTAATAATGGCTCAGCTACAAATATTGACCTAAGTCCATATTTGGACGATACTGATACAAAACTTACGGAAGCCGAAGTGGATGCATTTGCAGATAATAATGGTTATCTAAAAACTGAGGTAGACGGTTCAATTACGAATGAAATTCAGGTTTTGTCGAAAACTGGATCAACTGTTAATTTATCAAATGGCGGAGGCGGTTTTACAGATGAAGTAGAAGATGCTGATGCAGACCCTTTCAATGAGCTACAAGATTTGCAACTGGCAGGTGATATTTTGACAGTTACAAATATTCCATCACCAACGGAAATTGATCTTTCTGTCTATTCCAATACTGATAATCAGGATTTAGGGAGTTCCTCATTTCAAACAATGAGAACAATTACCATTACAGGTGGGGCTAGCACAAATATAAATGTTGCAGATGATGACAATGATCCTGCCAACGAGATACAAACCATCAGCAAAGCAGGAAACATGGTAACACTTTCCGCGGGAGGCGGCACTTTCCTTGATGATGTAAATGATGCGGACGATGATCCTCTGAACGAAATTCAAGATCTATTGCTTACAGGTAGTACCTTGAAAATCACAAATAATCTTTCTGCTACTGAAATAGACTTATCTCCTTTCGCAGGAACAAACACCGACAATCAAAATCTCGGAAGTAGCGCAACAGGAACAGATAGAACCATCACCATATCAGGAGGAACAAGCACGACCATTGATGTGGCAGATAATGACAATGATCCTGCAAATGAGATTCAATCCATTGCCAAGGTAGGAGATGTGATCACCCTTAGTGGCGGTGGCGGTTCTTTTACTGATGCGGACGCAGACCCAGAAAATGAAATTCAGGACTTGAATTTATCTGGAAATACCCTTACAATCACAAATAATGTCTCCGCTACAGCAATAGATCTTTCCTCATACGTTGGTACAAATACAGATAATCAAAACTTAGGAAGTTCTGCAAGTGGCACAAATAGGACTATCACTATTACTGGAGGAACTGGCACGACTATAGATGTGGCGGATAATGACAATGATGTGAACAATGAAATTCAGACAATCTCAAAAACTGGCAGCACGGTTTCGCTATCAAGTGGTGGTGGTAGTTTTACTGATGAAAAAGATGATGCCGATGCAGACCCCTTAAATGAAATTCAGGATTTAAATCTTTCAGGCAATATTTTAACCATCACGAACAATGCTTCACCCACGAGTATAAACCTTAGTGCCTACGTGAATACAGACAAGCAAAACTTAGGTAGTTCTGCTTCAGGCACCAACAGAACAATTACAATTTCAGGAGGGGCAAGCACCACTATCAATGTTGCGGATAATGACAATGATGCAACCAATGAGCTGGAGCTACCTGGCCAAAGTGGCAATGGTGGTAAGTTTTTAAATACGAATGGAACAACGGTTAGTTGGACAGGTGTAAGCGAAAGTCAATGGACGACTTCAGGTTCAAATATTTATTTCAACGCTGGAGATGTGGGGGTCGGTACTACTGTGCCTTATAATAGATTCGCTGTGCATGGCGTAGATGATACACCCTCTACAAGTGAAGGGATATTTCTGGACGTAGTAAATCAATCAGGCATTAATGGAACCCTATCGGGTATTAGGTTTAAGAAAAATTCGGTATCTGCCAATGAGCGGTTTAATTCAGGAATTTTCTATGATGGAAGCAATCTTATGCTCGCCACAAAATCCAATTCACTGGCAACAAATATTACATCTGATGATGTAGCAATTTCCATCAACACTCAAAAATTCGTAGGTATAGGCACAAAAACACCGAGCGGGCTTCTTACATTGTATAGGAATGACGCCAATTCTACCAGTTCAATGCTTAATATTTTAGAAGCCAATGGTACTAGTGATGCAGCCATTCAATTTACCACCCAAGGTGGCAGTAGTATGTCAATGGGTATTGATGCCAGCGACAATCATAGTTTTAAAATTAGTAATAGTACCAATTTGGGAGTTACCAATAGACTTACTATTACTACATCTGGCGACATTGGTGTGGGAACGATTGCTCCGTCTGCTAAACTCGATGTAGTTGGTAATATGGAATTAAATGGAGCACTGGTCACACCTCCTTTAGGAACGACTAACATCTCAGGTACAGCTCAGATTTTAGCAAAACCCACACGTCGAATCGTTCGCATTTCATCGACGGTATCGGGACGTAACATTAGAGGAATAAGTGCTGGAGAGGACGGACAGGAGGTCTTAATTCTAAATTTAGGGAACTTTTATATTTCCTTACTTCAAAGTTTTTATCCAGGCACGGGAGAATCTTATGATATGATATTAAGTGGAAACTCTGCTGTCCCTCCCTACGGTTCTGTGCATTTGATTTACGATGGCACTAAGGGTGTTTGGGTGGAAATAGGCCGAACAGTGAACCAAACTGTAATCAATTAATTGACTGAATTATAGTTCAAATGGATAACTACGAATGACTTAACTAATTGAAAATCTTTGCAGAGCGGATTTAGAATATAATTCGCAGCTATTGCGGATCGCAAGTAGAGGGGACAATAACTCCTAAAATCTTTGGATTTATTCAAAAGTTCACTACCTACTTTTTGGGAATCGAGCGAAGGAGGATCGTCTTGCCAGTTGTGGGGTAGTGCCTCCAATTTTATAAATCCCTTTTCGGGAACTTCAATTTCATAAACCCTAAAGTCGTCTGGAATACTTTCTAAATTCACATGTCTCGCGAGCTCACACCTCGCTAGTGCCAGCGAGGAAGAGGTATAAATGGCATAAGTGCCTTTCTCGTTCCACCGTCCCCCTTTTCTGAAAGCACCAACACCATCAATAGGGTCATGGTCAGGTGGGTAGGTGTTGCAAATGCGGTAAACAATCACGCAAAAATGCCATGTTTGATCCTGCCAAGCTCATCAGAGATCATGACAATACCTTGGTGAGTGTCTAGCCAATCTTTCGGAGCGGTATTGCCAAGCGCCGGAATTTTGGCATTCAGCCATTTGATGAATTTTTCCTGATTGCCAAAAACATCAATTCCTTCATTGTATAAATCTGCCAATTCTAAGAGTCTATCTGATTGAAGCCCTGTAAACATCTTTCCAGACTGCAAGTGTCTTTCCAGAGTTTTTGTAGAAATATCTGCAAGTCTAGAGGTTTCTTGCTTACTAAAATGATAAGATTCCATCAGGTCAATGACGAAATTGGTAGAAAGGCCGTGGCGAGAAATATGGACTCTCCTAGAGGGGGAATTGTAAGCTATGGCAGCTTCTTCCACTTTGTCTATTGTGGGCTCGGGGGCATTGTAAGACTCACTTATTTTTTTCATTTCAGACAATTGTCTAATTTCAGTAGTCAAATGTACTTATTTTATTTCGAAGATAAAATCATATCCCATCTTTTCATTCCACTCAGGATAAGGGAGATTTCTAATTGGCGGGCGATAAGTTTATATCCAATTTTAAGAAGCATGCTGTTGTTTCAGATTTGATTTTTTTAGAAGTGTGGCATTCACACATATACTGCTTAACGGCAATAAGGCGATTTCTAAAGTGACTCGCATTTCGGGTCGCTTTTTTTGAATGTGATTACCCAATCTCACCTCTTCATCTGCCATACATAACCGTTTATCGAATAGCGATTAAATTCAATAAAACTACTGCCTTGACATTGGAATGCGAGCATAAAAAATACAGTAGCTTTAATCATCAATTGAACAAAACTATCTCAACGAATCACATGAAAAAGCACACTCTATTACTGGCATTGTTAGCACTTTCATTCTCACTTGTCTTTGTTGCTTGCAGCAGTGAGGATGAGCCTGATACCAAAGAAACGGAAACGGAAACTGAGACCGAAACGGGAGAGAAGACATCAGTGACCACCATCAAATTTGCAGCAAATGGAAAAGACTGTGGCATCACAGACGGATTTGCCAATCAGCAGCATACTTTACCGCATTTGGTTCATATCAATACGGATAAATGTAATGGAGAAACCTTCCGTCCGACCCTTACGCTCAATTTTCAAGCTGATAAGACCATCGTTCCTGGCACATACACCATTGCAGCTAAAGACAATATCGGGGAAAAGGGCTTTGTGATTGAGTCTATTCAGTACAACTATACTAGTTGGGATGGAACAGCTGGATCCGTTGTGGTGACCACAAATGAAGAGGACGCAACTAAAATTGATATAGAGTTAAAGTCTATCACGATGACCAACAGAACGGCTGATGACAAAAAGAACCCAGCTACGGATATTTTGACAGGCTATATCATTAAAATTTGACCTTCATAAGCATTTGAAAATCAATAAACCCGACCATGCAGCATTCATGGCCGGGTTTATTGCATTTTAGGGTATCATTATTTTTAGTCACTAGCTTCGGCTTTCCATTTTTTGCCAATCATGTCACGATTACTGAGCACTTTTTCAATGATTTGTTCAGAGCCTCTATACAGTCCTTGTGCAAAACTTTTGGCGCGAAATTCAGGGATGATCGTGCTGTCTATTATTTTCTTGGCGATTTCATCTCTAATGATTAACTCCAGACCATACCCCACTTCAATGCGAATCTTACGATCAGATTTAGCTAATACAATCAGAATTCCATCGTCATAATTTTCTCTTCCAATTCTCCAGTTATTCGCGACTTCTATGGAATACTGTTCAATACTTTTTCCGTCTAAGGAGTTTACTGTTAGGATACCCAATTGCGAACCAACAGAATCTTCAAGTGACTTGATTAAACTGGTTAATTCACTTTCTTCTTCATTGGTTAATACATTTGCATAATCATTCACCAGAGCATACATTTTTGGTATACTCGTGCTTTCTGATTGGTTATCTCTCGGTTGACGTGAGTTCGGTTGGGAGCTGCAAGCCAATGTGAAAAGAATAAGGATAAAGACGGTTTGATTTAGTATGCGCATAACATTTGAATTTAATAGTCAGATAAACCTGCTTAACAACCCTCTATTTCTTCCTTTCAATATCCTTCAAGTTCTCCATTTTCTTATTGCGAAGAAAGCCATTGATATCCTCAAAATGCTCGCGCACCCGTTTGTTTCCAAATTCAAATACCTTTTCGAGCCAAACCATCCAAGAAGTCACGGTCGTGAGATACAAGGATGATCGTTCCTTCAAATGCCTTCAAGGCATCTTTCAAGATACCTTTTGTTTTGATGTCCAGGTGGTTGGTAGGTTCATCGAGGATGAGGAGATTCACAGGTTGTAGTAGCAATTTGATCATGGCTAGTCGGGTTCTTTCCCCTCCCGAAAGCACTTTCACTTTTTTGTCAATCGTCTCACCACTAAACATAAATGCCCCCAATAGGTCTTTGATCTTGGTGCGAATATCCCCCTGAGCTATTTCATCTATCGTTTGAAACACCGTCAAGTTTTCCTCCAGCAGGGCAGCTTGATTTTGAGCAAAGTATCCAATCATACTATTGTGTCCCAATTGCATTTTTCCTTCATGCTCAATCTCGCCCATGATCGCCTTCACCATCGTGGATTTACCTTCGCCATTCTTTCCCACGAAAGCCACCTTCTCACCACGGTTGATCGTCAAAGAAGCATTTTTGAATACCACATGATCGCCATAAGACTTGCGCATTTCTTCTATGATCACGGGGTAGTTTCCAGATCGTGGAGCAGGAGGAAATTTCAGGTTCAGCGCCGAAGTATCTACTTCATCTACTTCCACGATTTTGATTTTCTCCAACATTTTCACGCGTGACTGCACTTGCAAGGTTTTAGAGTATGTGCCCTTAAAGCGATCTATAAACTGCTGGATATCCGCGATTTCCTTGGCTTGATCTTCAAATTGTTTTTGCTGCTGATCGCGACGTTCCTGTCTCAATTCCAGATAGTGCGAATAGTTCGTTTTATAATCATAAATCTTTCCGCTGGTCAGCTCTATCGTTCGGTTGGTCAGATTATCCACAAATGTCTTATCGTGGCTGATCACGATCACAGCCCTCGCACCTGTTTTTAGGAAGTCTTCTAGCCACTGTACAGATTCAATATCCAAGTGGTTGGTAGGCTCATCGAGCAAGATCAGATCAGGTTTTTTTAGGAGGATTTTTGCCAGCTCTATGCGCATTCTCCACCCTCCACTAAACTCACTCGCAGGACGAGTAAAATCCGAGCGCTCAAAGCCCAGCCCCAGAAGTGTAAGCTCCACATCCGCATCAAAGTTGGAGTCTTCTATACTGTAATATTTTTCGCTCAATTCAGAGATTTGCTCTATGATTTTCGAGTAGGCATCCGACTCATAATCGGTTCGCGTTTCCAGCTGTACCGTCAGATCGTCCAACTGCTTTTTCATATCCAGCACCTCAGAGAAGGCCTTAGAAGCTTCTTCAAACACCGTGCAGTTGTCCTCCACAAGCAAGTGCTGCGGTAGATAAGCAATCACAGCATCTTTTGGTGCGGAGATTTTGCCATGAGTAGGCTTGTCTTTTCCCGCAATGATCTTCAGCAAAGTAGATTTTCCTGCTCCGTTTTTGCCCATCAGCGCTATGCGATCATCCGGATTGATGTTGAAATTGATATTACTAAAAAGCGAGGAGCCGCTAAACTCCACCCCAACTGCGTCTACTGAAATCATAACTTATCGAATAAGGCGCGAAGTTAGTTATTACTTGAAGTTTTTGGTAATGACTCCTCCAAGGAATAAAGCTCTTAACACGCTCTGGATTCATTGCTTTTTTCACACTTGTGACAGTCGACGATTATGGCAGGGGTTTAATAGCAGTTGGTTTGTCTTAGGAGCCATTTCATGAAGCGTTCTCTGCTTGGTTATTCCCGCAGGGAATTCTATGCGCTATCCAGATGGTGCTTAATACCGAACTTAAGAATCTCAAGTCATCTATTAGCGGAGAGCTAATGCCAATCACAACTTATTTTCGCTATAGTATTCAAAAGCCTGAATTACACCCTCCTTAGTTTCCAGATCGATGTTTTCATTTTTGATATACTGAGCCATCCATTTTTTATCTGCACCACAGATTTCTAGTAGGTCTTTGTTTTTGAAAACTGGCTCAAGTCCACTTACTGTTGTAATGAAGAAGGGGGGAAGGAAGTCTTCATCCAGCGCGTGAAATTTGAAGTGCTCTTTGTATAAAATCGCAGATTTACCATCTAGGTACAGCGCCTCAAAGAGAAATGAATTACCGTCAATTTCATACCCTACATAAGTGCCCTTATTCAATACGATTTTATCAATCTGCTTCGCGGTGAGGTATTGGTTTTCCGTACCATTTTGGATCAATACATTGTTGTCATCCAATAGCAATTTGATTGACCCGGATAAAGTATCAGCATTTACGATCACATATCCTTTTTTGTATTCGTCTCCGCTAGTGGCAAATGTGGCCAAGGACGAAAATATCATGAAAATTGAAAGGCAGAAGTTGGTTGATGAGGCAATCATTGGTTGGTGTCTGGTCGTTGGTGTCAAGCTTTGAATCGCAAAAGAAGGTGAGCTTATCTTCTTATAAAAGGTGCTACCACATTGTTCATATACATTTAATTTTTGGTTAAGTCAGAGGTGATTTTTAGGAAACATTGAAGTGAATGGCTCAAAAAAAAGCCCTATGAAATTGCTTCCATAGGGCTAATGTTTTAAAGAATAAAAGGAATACTAATCACGTTCAATGCTACTCATTCCAGAAGCGTCTTTGTTTACGCTCGGCGAACCTTTATACCTGATGGTGCTCATTCCTGAAGCATCCGCGTTGAGGTTTTGTTCGACCTGCACTCTCGCGGTAGATGCTCCACTAGCTTCAATATTCGCTTGATTGGCCGTGAAACCCATTCCGTTGAGTGTTGAAGCGCCTGCTATTTCTGCATTTAGCTGTTTACCACTGCCATTGAGATTCACTTTTGAAGCTCCAGCTATATCCACATTTAGGCGTTTTGCATTCACATTCATATAGAGCTCAGAAAAGCCAGCTACTTCCACGTCCATGTTGTCTTGCTCAAATCCAGAGACTTCTCCTTTAGACGCGCCATTGATAGATAATGTGGTGAGCTCAGGCATATTGATAATTAGCTGTATCCGGCCGATGTTCTTTTTAGACCACCATTTCCAGTCATTGTCTTTGAAGTTCACTTCCAGCGTATTACCAACTTGGTTTAGGTATACATCGTCTAAGTTGTCTCCATCCCCACGCACCACTACGCTGTAGCTTTCATCCGTGCTTTTTCTGATTTCCACATCTATTAGTGCTCCGACTTCTATTTCACTGAAATTTTCGAAAGGAAAGTTCATTTCTTCGGCTCCTGCATAAGAGTAGCTGCCGCCGTTGTAGCTCGTGCCTTCCTCTTCATCGCTTTTGTTATCGTAGTTTAGGCTGCAAGTTGGGCATCTGAGTCCTTGGTTTTTGGTGAAATACCAATCCTGCGATTCGATATCTTTGCCATAACTATCTACCACATTTTCAATTTTCATGGCAAAAGCTTCTTCCATGCGGAACACTTTGTTGTTTGGAACATAGAAGATGACTTCCACATTTTGAAAACGATATTTCGTTTGTTCATCAAAACTTATTTTTGGATCAAAAATGTAGTCCTCTCCATTTTTCTCCAGTTGGTAAGTGATGCTTTGTGCATTTTCGGTAGCTTCCGCACTATTTTCTCCCCTGCTGTACGTTTTTATTACTGCCAAAAAGGTAGAGTCTTCATGTCCTTTTAGTTTGATTTCCACCGATTCCAATGGGTCATCCCCTGTTTCTTTCAGACGTAGCACGGGTGTAGCGGGTGTTGTATCAAAGCGCTGCTCATGCGTATGTACTCCTTCGGCACTAAACCCACCGATGAATTTTGGAATGGTGCTTGCTGCTAAGAAAATGGCCAATACCCACACAGCAAAGAGAGACCACTTCACATAAGAGTTCGTAATGCTACGGTTCACGATGATGCTCAACCCTAGGAGCATAAGTCCTATCGTAGGAATCAGAGCCACGAGCAATATGGCGACAGTCATCCATGGATCCAGCGTTTGTTTGATCAGATGAAAAGGGAAATCCACTCCATTGAGGTAGAAATTGCTGTCTAGGTTGCTCATGCTATAGGTGCCAAAACTCACTCCGAACAATCCACCCAAAACGGAGAGGCCAACAAACATCAACAATGCACCAAATGCAATCCTGATACCGTCCACAAGAAATCTGAGCACCGGCCCCAGTCCTTTGGCCAAGCCATTGATTACTATAGAAATAAGTCTAAACGGAAAAAGTAGAATTTTCAAAAGCGGGCTTTCTTCTCCTTCTTTCACATTCAGACTGTTTTTCACATTTTTTTCAATGTTTTGGAGCGTGACAGGTTTGCCCTCCATTTGCATTTTTTCCGTGAGCGTTTTGGCTTCAGGAGTGATGATCCACAAGATGATATAAACGAGGATACCCGACCCGCCTAAGAAAATGGACAGCACAAAAAGCAAACGTACGATGGCTACATCTACCGCAAAATAGGCTGCTATTCCTGAGCAGACACCTCCCAAAACCCGAGAGGCACCATTTCTGAAAAGCTTTTTGATTTTTTGATTTTCAGGCAAGTTATTGTTGCCAGGCACGGCTATCCACATCACGATATATCCAAGAAATGCCACACCACTTAGTTGAATTTGAAAGGCGTTCACCAAAAGCGCGACAAAAGCCAGTCTAATCCAAAGGGGATCTATTTTGAGATAAAATGCCAAGCCAGAAGCCACGCCACCTAAAATTTTACGTGAGGTGTCTCGATACAGTTTTTTGGATTCGGTTTCTCGATTTTCGCTTGAGTCTTGCTCTTTACTGCCCTCTGATGTAGAGGTTGAAGCAGCACCTGGTTCTTCAGCTTCCATACTTGCTTCAAAATCTGCCGTAGTACCCATCGTAGCAATGAGCTGAGTTACGTCATCAATGGTTAAGGTCTGCCTGCCATCAGACAGTTTTGCCATAAAGAGCTCGGCAATGCGAGATTCAATATCTTCGATTATTTCAGGGCTATCCTCAAAAGAGGAGAAATACTTGGCAATCGATTCTAAGTAGTCTTTAAGTTTTTGAAAGCCATCTTCTTCTATGTGAAAAAGGATGCCTCCAATGTTGATGCTGATGGTCTTCTTCATGATTGTGAAACTTGAGAGGTGGGGAACGTATTTTTTGTCATGATCTTGATATTCATGGCTGTGTTGATTTGTTTTTACTCGAAATAATTTTGGTGGTTGATTGCTGAAGCTCCTGCCAGGTATTGTCTAGCACGGCCAAAAAATCACTACCATCGTTAGTTAGCGTATAGTATTTGCGAGGTGGGCCCGAGTTAGATTCCACCCATTTGTAGTCTACCAGTCCGGCTTTTCTTAGTCGGGTCAGGAGTGGGTACAATGTGCCCTCCACTACCATGATCCGTGCGGAAGTGAGCTCTTCGAGCATATCCGAAGCATAGACCTCACCACGCGAGATGATGCTCAGAATACAGAACTCAAGGATACCCTTGCGCATCTGCACCAATGTGTTTTCTATGTTCATCTTTTCATAGGGTTTATGTTAAGTCTAATTTGGAAATCGTATTCTTCACGAATGCTTGTTTTTGTAACAGCTACATGTCTTGCTGTCAGTAGAGCAAAGCCTCCATGTTAATTTCACTTCCGCTAATGTATACGAAAAGGTACTATGCAAAGCCAAGTACTGGGTGGTAATTTTAGATTTTAACCCAAATATTCTTTGAATAATTATAAAATAAATTAGAAATGTTTTATTATTTGAATTTCGAGTGACCCTATTTATCCTTAGTCGAAATTTCTTCTTCATTCATATTGTCGTGCTTAACTTGCACGTTATAACATCTTTATCGAATGGGTTTGGGTAGGATTATAGGTCTTTTGATTATACTGGTAGGGCATGTTGCGTTTGCGCAAAACAAGGCTCCAAAGTATAGCAATGAATTTTTGAATATTGGAGTAGGAGCACGTGCCTTTGGTTTGGGATTGAGCAGTGTGTCTTACATAGACGATACCAATGCTGGCTATTGGAATCCAGCAGGTCTCACCCGTTTGCAGCCTAAATATCAGGCATCATTGATGCACTCAGCTTATTTTGGAGGTATAGCCAATTATGATTTTGCCTCTATTGCCACTTCCTTAGATTCCTTGAGTTTTATCGGACTATCGGTATTGAGGTTTTCCGTGGATGATATTCCAGATACACGGTTCTTGTTTGATCGTACAGGCAATCTTAATTATGACAATATTCGATTTTTCTCTGCCTCAGACTATGCAGTACTCCTGAGTTATGCTCGCATTTTACCTTCACTAGGTAATCTTCGAGTAGGAGGCAATGCCAAAATCATTCGTAGGGTAGTAGGTGATTTTGGTTCTTCATGGGGCTTTGGTTTGGATGTGGGTGCGCAAAAATCTATTGGAAAATGGGATTTGGGTCTTGTGGGCAAAGATTTGTTCGGTACGTTCAATAGTTGGTCATACAATCTGGAGGAGCTCGAGGAATTTTATGCACTTAATAACAATGAAATACCCTCAAGCAATCTGGAGGTATCGCTTGCCAAGACTCATTTTAGGTGTCTCCGGAATATGGCTCTTGGTGAAAAATTTAGTTTGATGGGTACTGTAGATCTTGCTGCGACTTTTGATGGCAAGAGAAACACCGTTGTTAAAACAGAATTGGTTTCTTTGGATCCCTACGGTGGCCTGGAGTTTGGATTTAAAAAGGTGGCTTTCGTCAGATTGGGAGTTAGCCAGTTTCAGCAGATCAAGGATTTTGATAACACTAAAAGCTGGAGCTTTCAGCCCAATATGGGGGTGGGGTTTGCGCTCAATGAGTTGACCATCGACTATGCCTTTACAGATGTAGGCGATCAGGCCGCAGGCTTGTATTCACATGTTTTTTCTCTCAAAGTTGATTTCCATTCCAATGAAAAATAGACTTGCCACAACCATTCGTTTTGTGCTTTGCGCAACTCTTCGCGATGGCGCAGTTTGCCAACGATTGGATTGACTACAATCAGCGATATTTTAAAATACCCATTGCTCAAGATGGCTTGTATCAGATCAGTGCGTCGCAGCTCGCCTCTGCTGGCATTCCGATCACTTCTATAGCACCTGAGCGATTTCAAATCTTCAGAAGAGGTCAGGAGTTGGCTATCAAAGTAGATAAATCGGCCAGTAATGTGGTGACAGCTATTTCATTTTATGGTATGAAAAACGACGGCACTGGCGATACCGAATTGTATCGAACACCAGAAGGCCAGCCACATACATTGTACAATTTGTATACTGATACGGCGGCTTATTTTCTTACATGGAAGCTTACGGGTAGCGGCAAACGAATGGCCAATAAAACCTTGCTGACGCCAGATGCGGCAGAAGAATATCATTTGGCCGAATTGCTGAAATTGCCTGTTTCAAGCTATTCTGATGGAGATAAATACGGCTCCAAAAACGAGTTAGCGTCTGGTATGTTTGATCAAGGAGAAGGATGGTTTGGTCCTCGCAACACCAAGGGAGGGATTACCAATTTTACCTTTGCACTCACCAATACCCGACAAGATGTTTCGGTCAAGCCCAGAGTGGAAATTCTGATGGTTGGCAATAATAATTTATCTCACCGCACAGAGATTTTGGTTGGGCCTGCTACTACTTCGCTGCGCAGCTTGACCACCGTAGAAGGATATTCCAATTTTGAGACAAAGTTGATTTCTGAGGGAATCGAGTGGTCAGACCTATCCGGAACAGGGCAATGCATAGTGCAGGTCAAGGTATTGGGTTTTCCAGATGTAGCAGATGCACAGGCAGTAGGCTATGTGAAGTTGTTTTATCCCCGAGTCATTTGATCTGGCTGCTGATCAAAATAAGCTATTTACACTTACGCGCCGACCAGCAATAACCGGCATTACGTGCGGATATCCGACTGCCAGCACTACTGCAAGAATTTATGACATCACTGATCCGTTCAATCCCATTACTCGCCAAGTGAGTGTTTCGTCGGGTGCTATTTCTCTTTCTGTAGATGATGTGGGTCAGAAGCGTAAACTGTTTGCCGTTACTACACCAAGTACATCCCCTAGTTTGCAGGAGACGACTTTTGAACAGATCAATGTGACAAGTGCCAATTATTTTATCATTTCACATCAGCAGTTGATGCAGAATGCTTCTGATGGAATCGACCCAGTGCAGGCTTATGCAGATTACCGATCGGCAGATTACAATGTTGCCGTTTTTGAAATTCATGATTTGTACAATCAATACAATTATGGAGACCCAAGTGCGCTGGCAATTAAAAACTTGATGAAAGAGGCTGTGTCTTTAGGTAACCCAGAATATCTCTTTTTAATCGGAAAAACCTCCGATCTAAAGGCTGCTTATTACAGAACAGCAAATCCCTCTATACCAGTGCTCGTTCCGACATACGGTGTACCAGGCTCTGATGCGCTATTTACCACAGGACTGAAAGATGCATACGTACCCGCCGTGCCTACAGGTAGACTGAGTGCTTATAACAGCGAAGATGTTAAAAACTATTTGGACAAAGTCAAAGAAATGGAGGCACTGTCGTATGATGAACTATGGAGAAAACATGTTTTGTTGCTCAGTGGAGGAAAAGATGCCCTTGAACTTTCTCTTTTTTTGAGCTTTGTGAATGGATTTAAATCAGTAGCTGAATCGGATTTCTTAGGTGGCAAAGACTTTTATCAGAAAGAAGGAGTCATCAGGAATAGATTACATTAATGTAACAGGTGAAATCAACAAAGGAATTGGCTTTATAACCTTTTTTGGTCACTCGAGCAGTACAGCCAATGATATCGAAATTGGACTTCCCACGGCCTCAGCAGGATATTCCAATCGAGGTAAGTATCCTTCCATATTGATGAATGGGTGTAATGGTGGAGCTATCTTTAGCACTAGCTATAGTTTGGGAGAGTCGTGGATGGCTGCTAAATCTCTTGGAGCTATTTCTGTAGTGGCTCATTCTGACTTTGCTATTTCCACTAGCCTAAGACGTTTTTCAGACCTGTTCTACGAGATAGCATTTGCAACCGATGAAGCATTCGGTCTAAGTGTGGGGCAAATACTGGAGAAGGTAAGAAAAGCATACTTAGACAAGTACCAAAACTCATGATGAAAATCTTTCTCAGATATATGGCACTATACTTCAGGGCGATCCTTCTTATAGAATTTTCGGGGCTCAAAAACCAGATTATGCCATAAAACCAGATGGAATATCGGCAGTGCCTGTAGATGCAGAACGGATCGTCTCTTCATCCAGTTCTTTTGAGCTTCACGTTATAGTAAACAACTATGGAAAAACTACCAATGACTCTTTAGTGGCTAGCATCAATAGGGTTTTGACAGATGGAATTCAGCATCACCTATTCTCAGAAATTTTTGCGACCATTGTATAGCGATACCTTGGTTTTTGAAATCTCCAATGACCCGGCCAGAAAAAATGACGGTAATAACAGGTTTACGATTTCACTTGATCCTGACAATGAAACGCAGGAGCTCAATGAGACCAATAATACCGTAGATTTTGATCTTTATATCCCCCGAGGAAGTACCATTCATCTTTACCCTCAGGATTATGGTATTGCCTCCAATAATTCTGTCGAGTTTGTGTGGCAATCTGCCGATATGCTAAGTGCGGAAAGGTCTTATAGCTTTGAGTGCGATACTTTACCAGATTTCTCTAGTCCATTCAAAGTCAGTGATCAGGTTTCTGGCCAGCTGTTAATAAGAAAAAGGGTTGATATTGGGTCTCTGCCTGATTCTACCACAATTTATTGGCGCACAAAACTTACCAGCCCTCAATCAGGAGAAGACGAGCAATGGGTAACTACCTCACTTTCTTATTTGCCAGCCTCCGCCGAGGGATGGGCTCAAACCTCGGCGCATCAGATTACAGGAAGGCAATATCATCGGTATGAAGTATGAGCCATCTACTGAAAAATGGGAATTTTTAACAACTAACCTGCCAATAGAGGTAGCTACCCATGCAAAGAAAAATGCCAATGGGTATGAGTATAACGACATCAAAATCTTTCTCAATGGGGAAAACTACAAGTCTACGACGGATTCGGTTTTCCCACTTTGCAGAGTAAATACCTTTAATGCCATTGTGTTCGACAAGGAAACAACTGTGCCCCTGAGGCCTGTTTCTTTCTCAGAGCCAAGTGATTGGAAAAACCCCCTTATTTGTGGCAAGCAACCTCAGCGCATCTACAATCTGACCAACGCTGATATAATGGGAGCCAATAGGTATTTGGATAGGATAATTGCAGAAATGAAAGAAGGGGACGCGATATTATTGTTCTCCATGGATTCGCTCAGATACTCTCAATGGGATGCCGAGATAAAAACCTCATTGGCAAATGTAGGGATCAGTACCAGCACCGTCAATGCGCTGGTGGATGGACAACCCTCCATATTTCTAGGTAAAAAAGGTCTTGGAGAAGGTGAAGCAATTGCGATTGTGGATAATGGCACAGGGTTTCCTAAAGGGAGGCAAGCGTTAACTTTTTCAGGTAACGTGAGTGGTGTATATTCTTCTGCTCAGATTAAGAGTGCGACAATTGGACCAGCTAAAAGCTGGAATCAAATGAAATTTAACGTTGGAGACCAAGGTCTGGATGAAATTAGTTTGATAGTCTCGGGTATCAATCCTGCGAATCAATCTGAAATATTGATCAGCACCAGTGATGTGGAGGAGCTGGATTTGAGCCAAATAAATGCAGAACAGTTTCCGTATATCAATCTGCGTTTCGATCTTAAAGACAATGATGATCAGAAGCCAGTGGAGCTTCGGAATTGGTCTGTGGATTATACTCTGCCTGCTGAAGGAATTCTCTTGGGCGAAGAAGAGCCTTTGGTTACCCTAGATGAAGGGGCGGACTACATGAAATCATTTCGTTTCTATAATTATTCGGCTGTAGACTTTTTAGACTCGCTAGCAGTCAATTATACATTTGGAAGTACTTCCAATGGAGGTTTGAGTTCACAAACTTTCAATATTGCTCCGCTCAAAGCTGGTGATACAGCTACTTTTTCGGCTACTTTTTCCACGGTCGGAAAAATTGGAGAAAATAACCTAAATGTGTCAGTTCGTGCGAATGAGCCAGAGCAATATCAGGTAAACAATACCGTGAATCTGGCTCGTGTGGCTGAGGTGATTCAAGATGAAACCAATCCCGTTCTTGATGTTACATTCGATGGTAGCTATATCTTGAATGGAGACATTGTTTCACCTAATCCGAGAATCATTGTCAAGTTCAAAGACGATAACCCATATTTATTTAAAAAGGATACGGCGGGAATGGAAATTTTGCTCAAGTCACCTTGCGAAGGTTGTGATTTTGAACGGGTTGCTTTGGGTAGTGGAAAGGTGGCGTATCAGTTGGCGAGTGAAACGGAGGATTTCCAAGTGGATTACAATCCAGGGCCATTGACAGATGGTCTTTATCAACTAAAAGTGCAAGGGCGAGATGAGTCTGGTAATCTATCAGGAACAGAGCCATATACAGTTTCTTTTGAGGTGGTCAACGAATCTACGATCACACGTTTTTATCCTTATCCGAATCCTTTTTCTACCAGTACTCGATTTGTGTTTACGCTTACAGGAAGTGAAATTCCCGATCAAATCAAAATTCAGATTATGACGGTTTCTGGTCGCGTGGTTAGGGAGATTACTGATATTGGCCCAATAAAAATTGGGAATAATATCTCGCAGTATGCCTGGGACGGTAGAGACGAATATGGCGATCAACTGGCAAATGGAGTATACCTATATAAGGTATTTGTGCGAAAAGGAGGTCAGGAAATCAAGAATAGGGGAACTAGCGCAGATCGTGCTTTCAAACATGGTTTTGGTAAAATGTATATCTTGAGATAGATGTTTCGATTGTCACTGAAGTATTTTGTTATTCCCTACGCCACACTATTTGTTTGGTTTTTGATATTTATGATGGCTACAGATCATGGAAGCATCTTGATCTGGGTGAACGAACATAGAAACGATGTTTTTGATGCGGTATTTCCGTATGTCACCTTTATCGGAGATTGGGTGACCTTGCTTATTGTAGGGCTGGCTTTGCTGTTTTATCGCTGGCGTGTAAGTGTTATTTTCTTACTTTCTACAGCCAGTATGCTAATGATTTCCTCTTTTTTGAAATGGATGGTATTTCCTAACGTTCCTCGACCTTCAGTGTTTTTTGAAGGGACGACTACTTTGAAACCCTTAGATGGAATCATCCTAAATACGCTTTATTCGTTTCCATCGGGGCACACCATGGCGGCCTTTATGATGGCCACATTTCTAGCATTGTTTGTCAATAACAAAAAGTTGTCAGCGCTGCTTTTATTCGCTGAGTGCTTACTGCCATATCTAGAATTTACCTTCTACAGCACTTTCTTAGGGACGTGCTTGCAGGCTCAATTATAGGCGTGCTTATAGCCTTGGTGATGGTATTCTCTTTCAGGAAATTTATTGAAAAGGGGAGTGAAGACCGAGTTTCTGCGAAGGTTTAGAAAAGAGAAGCCAATTTCATTGCTACACCCTTGTCCCCTTCTATTTTCATTTTTCCAGACATAAAGGCCATCATTGGGTTCATGTTGCCAGTCATCATTTTTTCAAAATTGTCAATGTTCATTTTGATGGTGCATCGAGAAGCTTTAGCTTCATTGCTTACTAGCGTAGGGCTTACTGTGTCATCTAAGTGAATGACCCCTTCGTCGAACGAAAAGTTGATGGTTGAATTCACTTTACCACCATTGTTGGCAGCCATTTTAGTCACTTTTGCGGTAGCTTCTTCTAGTGTCATGAGTGATAGTTTTGGGGTTTGAAAATAACTTCAAAAAGAGAAGGCCACAGTTTTCCTGTGACGTAAATTTTGTTTTGAGAAGGACGATAGGCAATGCCATTGAGTACATCAGCTTTTCTGCTCTGTGTCACGCTGAGCAACCCTGTCATGTCTATTAATCGTAGCAGCTTTCCTGATTTAGGATCTATCACCGCGATGAAATCTTCATGATAGATATTTGCATAAAGCAGACCGTCAATCATTTCGAGCTCATTGAGATCATAAATTTTTTCTTCTTGATCATATACTTCCAATCTGCCTATCTCTGTGAAATCTCGTGGGTCTAACTTGTGAATGACATTGGTGCCATCGCTGACTAGAAGCGTATCTCCCCATGTGGTGATTCCCCATCCTTGATGGGTATACTGAAAGGATTTCTTTCTTTCAGATTTTCATCATAGATGAACCCTGTTTGGCTCGTCCAGGTCAGTTGAATGTACTGCCCGTTCCAATAGCAGCTCCCTTCTCCAAAGTACTTATTTCGAGAGGAGTGCTTTGATAAATCTTTAGCTGTAGTTAAGTCTACCTTCGCCAGGTATGATGTCCGTTTTGCCCTGTACTTTCGATAAGAGTGTCTTCTTTAAAAAATAGTCCTTGTGTATACGCTTCTGGATCGTGAGGGTAGGTTTTGATCACTTCATAACCGTAATACTCTGGTGCCACATCCGATTGAAAAATCAATCTGGCATAATGCGTTTCGGATTCGCTCCGCAATAGGCGATCAGGCGAATCTTTTGATTACCCGTTTTTGCGTTTTCCGTAGTCAGAGTGAAATTTGGCTTATGGAAAGTCGTTAGCTCATCATTAAAATCAGCCACTACTGAATCTATTGGACTGTCAGATGAGCTAAGCTCAAACGAGATTGTATCTCCGATTTGAAATGGGCTATTATACTTTGGTTTAACCAATTGTGTGTTCTTTGATAATACGTGGTGATCCTGAATCCTCGTTTTTAGCTTTTTCAGAATCTGTGCAGGAGATAAGCAGACCTAAAGTGAAGCAAAGGAAAACATAATGATTTTCGTAACGACATCTTTTTAGAAGTAAGTTTCAAAAGTAAGAAGATTATTTAAGATTTTATTTTAGCTCTTCTTGGAAACTCTGTCTGCATAAGCAAAGGAACCGTAAGTCCTTGATAAAGCACCGAACATACCACTACGATATAGGTCATGGTTACAATAATGTCTTTGCCATGAAAGTCTATCAAAGAAAGAGACAAGGCGATAGATAGACCACCGCGAAGGGCACCCCATGTAAGAACCGGAACGGTGTTTGGTTGAAACTTATATCTAACCGACATTAATTTGATAGGAATAAAAACACTGAGCCATCTCGCCAAAAGAACAATATTGACTGCAAAGAAGCCTGCTGCAAAATAATCCAGTCGCCACGAAATCACGAGCATCTCTAGTCCGATGAGAACAAAAAGCATGGCAGCCAGAGACTCTTCTATCAAGCTCCAAAACTTAAACACATAATCACCTGCCGCGCTTGCCACATGTTCTCCACGACCTTCGTTACCAATCACAAGCCCCATTACCACGGCAGCTTGTTTGGATGATACATGGATGAAATCTGCAAGAAATGACCCAACCATCACGATTGCTAGAGTGATTAGAATTTCAACTTGTACCTGATCATTGTCCACAAATTTCAGCAATCGATAACCTAGGTATCCGAGAAATAATCCGATGAAAATTCCACCTCCAATATCGGCGCAAATAATGTAACCTGTTTCAAAAATGCTCAGCACGTGATCTTCTTGCGCATGCGCAATATCTAAAAGTGTAAGTGCCAAAACCACTGCCACGCCATCATTGAAGAGTGATTCCCCAGAGATTTTTATCTCCACTTCTTTAGCAAGATTAAGTTTCTTGATGGTGGAAGTAACTGCAATTGGATCTGTAGGAGAGATCAATGCACCAAACACAAAACAATAAAGGATGTCTAATTCAATGCCGATGAAATCAAGCATGAAGTGAACCAAGGTGCCAATTACTGCCGTAGAAATAAAAACGCCAGTAGTAGCCAGTATTAGCACTGGGGTTCGTTGTTTGGAAAGTTTCTTAAAGTCAATTTGTAGTGCACCTGAAAAGAGCATAAAGCTCAAAACCACTTGATAGAGCACCTCTTGATAGTCATATTCCTCTAGTTCTGCGGCACTAATAGTCAGTTCTGGAAAAATTAGCTCCACGATGAACAGAATCACTGAAAGTGCAATGGCCATGATCATTAGCCCAATGGAAGATGGCAGCTTTAGAAAGAACGTATTGACGAAAATGAATAAGCCCGCGAAGAAAATAAAAAGGGCTATAATGTCAAAAATATGCATAGACTGATTGCTGATTAGGCGAATTTGACCAAAATGTGTTCAAAAATATCTCAAAAATAGTTAAAAGCGTAGGGTCAAGCCCTATGCGTTTATGTTCAATGCCAAAAAATGTAAATCTTTTATGCCAAATTGATTTTTGGTGCACGAACAAAACGCTGGGAAGTTAAAATTTGTTTGTCATTATTTCAAACAAAAGCATGAATAAGTATTTGGTATTCAGAAAGAAACGGCGATGTTGATGTTTCTTTTGTTTGACCCAAGTCATTTATAAAGTTGTAAGGGCTAGTGAGCTTTTAAAGTTGCAAAACTTTCATTTTTCCAATGGATAAAATTTAAATTCGCTCTATGCACAAAGAATTGGAAAAAGCATTCGCAAACCTTGAGCAGCGTAAAGGGTTGGTGCTGAATCGTCTGGAATCTGTTGAGGATGAACTCCTGCATTCTAGGCAATCTCCCGAAAGCTGGTCGCTGGTTCAAGTGATTTCCCATATTTGCGAGTCAGAATCTGCATCTTTAGACTATTGCAAAAAGAAAATTCAAGCTGCCGATAAGCTGCCGAAAGCATCTATTTTTACTTCTTTGCGCTTGTTTTTTCTGAATGCATTCTTAAAATCGAAACTTAAGTATAAAGCCCCAAAAGGTCTTAAATCCCCATCAAACGACATGGATTTTCATGAATTGTGTGTGCGATGGTTCAATGTTCGTAGTGCATTGAAAGCTTTTTTGGAAAGTGTTCCTAAAAAATATCTGAATCGTGCCATTTACAAACATCCATTCGCCGGAAGGTATACTTTAAAAGAGATGTTGTTATTTTTCGATGCACACATGAAGCACCACGAACATCAAATAGATAGAATCATCAAACAATTATCACTCCTTGATACGCACAAATAATCTTCAATATTCCTTCAGTGAAACTGCGAGATTGGTTTATCCAGACTGGGAAGTGCCATCTGGTGAACATGGACTGATCTTAGGTGCTTCTGGTTCTGGGAAAACCACTTTGCTTGCACTTGCTCAGTGGTTTGCTTCAACCATCAGCTGGTTCGATAACTATCGGCTCGGTGAATCTCAGTGAAATGAGCCAGTCGAAATTGGATCAATTTCGTGGGCAAAATATTGGATTGGTATTTCAAAAACCACATTTGATCCATGCGCTGAGTGTGTTCGAAAATGTGCTTTTGGCAACTTTTTTGGGAAAGAAGAAAGAACGCAAAAATGCTATTCAGGAGCTTTTGAATAATTTGGGAATTGATGATTTGGCGGATAGAAGGATTCATGAAATCAGTCAAGGTCAGGCACAAAGGGTGGCCATTGCACGGGCATTGATCAACAAACCCAAAGTGATTTTTGGAGATGAGCCTACCGCCAGTCTCGACGATGCGAGTTGCGAACAAGTGGTGAAGCTGTTGCAAAACCAAGCGGCAGAAAATGGCGCAACGTTGGTTCTTGCCACACATGATCAACGAGTGAAATCTCATTTTTCAAACAAGCTCACGCTATGAATATTTTCTATCTCAGTTATAAGAGTATTCTATCGCGCCAATTGAGCAGTTTGCTCAGCTGGTTGCTGCTTAGTTTTGGAGTAGCAATCGTTGCTTTGATATTGTTGATTTCTGATCAACTCAAAAACGAAATTGGCAAAAATGCTCAAGGAATAGATTTGGTAGTAGGAGCTAAGGGTAGTCCGTTACAACTTATTTTGTCGAGTATTTTTCATGTGGATTTCCCTACAGGAAATATCAGCTTAAAAGATGCGGCATCTCTGTCCAAGAGTCGATACATCGAGTCGGCGATTCCATTGTCTTTGGGTGATAGCTATGGTGGATTTAGAATCGTGGGAACTACGCTGGCATATGGTGAGCGCTATGGCGTGAAACTGCAAAGTGGTAGATGGTTTGAAACAGATATGCAAGCTGTAGTAGGAGCAGAGGCAGCAAAGAAACTTGGGTTGACATTGGGTGCTCACTTTGAAAGTCAACACGGCTTGTCAGAAGAGGGTAGTGCGCATGAAGGAGATCACGGTTTTGAAGTTGTAGGGGTTTTGTCTCCTTCTGGTACGGTCTTGGATCAGTTGATTTTGGTCAATATTTCGAGTATTTGGGAGGTGCATGGGCATGAGGAGGGCGACCATCATCATGAAAACGACTCACTTATTCAATTAGATAAGCTTGGCCTAAGTGTGACCAGCGAGCAATTGGAGGAAGAAGAGATCACAGCCATGCTTATAAAATACCGTTCGCCAATGGCGGCAGTGATGCTGCCGCGTACAGTCAATGCCATTGATAATTTTCAAGCGGCTTCCCCAGCATACGAGACTGCCCGTTTGTTTAATATTCTCGGGGTGGCCATTGATCTTTTGACGCTCTTGGGGGTATTGATCGTAATCATTTCTGCTATTAGTGTTTTTATCGCTTTGCTCAATTCATTGAAAGACCGGAAATACGATATCGCCATTATGCGTTCTATGGGTGCTACTCGTTTTCAAATTTTCGCTCATATTCTTATCGAAGGAATGATCATCACTCTGGTTGGCTGTCTTTCTGGTTTGGTATTTGCTCATGTGACGATCGTGGTAATTGGGCGTCAGATGCAAGGGTTGCGATTGGAATGGAACCATTTTCTTACAGAAGAAGGTTGGGTGTTGGTGTGCAGTTTGCTTATTGGTTTGTTGAGTGCCCTGATTCCTGCTTTTTTGGCTTACAAAACAGATATTTCAAAAACATTATCTAAAGGATGAAAAACGTAGCAATAATTCTCTTTTTATTTCTCACCAACCTAAGTTTTGGCCAAGATCAGCCAGATCATTGGAAAACCCTAGCGGGTTTGGAGTATGAAAAATCCCAAGACGAGTATGGTGAAATTTTTGTACCCAAATTCAGTGCTGAAATTAAAAAGTTGGAAGGCAAAGAGATCATCCTTTCGGGATACATTATTCCATTTGAGGGCATGTTCAAACCTGATCAGTTAATTATTTCTTCATTGCCAGTGGCTTCTTGCTTTTTCTGTGGGGGAGCCGGCCCTGAATCGGTAGCGGAAGTATATTTGAAAGAAACGGTGAAATACACTGCAAAAAAAGTAACTGTAAAAGGCAAACTTGCATTAAATTCGTCTGATGTAGATGAACTGATGTACATCTTGAAAGACGCTGTTTTAATTAAGGATTGATGATGAAAAATATATTGACAATATTAGTAGCTGTTGTTGGATTAGCGGCTTGTAACAATACAAAAGAAAAAAAACAAGAAGCGACCGAACCCACATTGATGGAAGAGGTAATGGCGCTGCATGATGAGGTGATGCCAAAAATGGGGCGGATGATGAAAGTGCAAAAGCAGCTAAAGTTAAAGGCTGATTCTATTGCCACGAATGACGAAGAAACTGCGGAGCGATTGCGTTCGTTGGCAAGTGATATCGAGCTAGCCAATGAAGCTATGATGGACTGGATGCGCAACTTCGATCCAAACTTTGAAGGCACGGAGGAAGAGAAACAAGCCTATCTGGAAAAGAAGAAAAAAGGCATTGCCAAAGTAGCGGAACTCATGAATGGATCGCTCCAGACAGGGGAGGCGGAGTTGGATTAAATTCTATTAATTTTTAATCTTCATACTTTACACTTCTCGCTTTAATCTTCACACTTCACACTATCTTCTCATTCACATTCCCTCAACCATTTCTCCACTTCCTTCACGCCGGAGAGTCCTTTGCTGTTGCCCCACGAGTTGGTGATATAGGTTAGGATTTCGGCTGTTTCTAGCGGAGAAAGGCTGTTATTTCCTGGCATGGGCATGTTGTAGCTTTTACCATTCACAAGAATCTCACCTTTAATGCCGTTTTTGATTATGCATGCAGTGCGTTTTAAGTCAGCAACCATGTAATCTGATCCTGCTAGCGGTGGGTACAAACCTGCCAAGCCACTGCCATCCTGCTGGTGGCAATTGGCACAATGTGATTTTATAAAGTGAAAAACCTTTCACAGTGTACTGAGCCAATCGCACTTCTGTGCGGCTGTCCATTTGAGATTCTTCTGCTGTTATTTTGCGAATTGCCTCCACAGCTCATTAATGAGAAAGCTATGTTTAAAAAAATGATTGCATTTAGATTTTTCATTTTTCTACCAGTCTTTTGATGTCAGCAATCAACAAGTCTACTTGCTCCGGCACTGTGCCGTCATATACGCCTCGCACTCTTCTTTGCTTATCTACCAAAAGAAAAGCACCACTGTGGATCAATCCGCCAGGGGCTTCTTCATCTTCGGCAGCCACTACCATGTAGCTTGTTTCGCCTATTTCGAAAAGCGTTTCTTTTTCGCCTGTCACAAAATGCCATTTGTCAGCTTTCACTCCAAGTCTTTTTGCATACTCATTAAGAGTTGGTACATCATCGTGTGTCGGGTCTATGGTGTGCGAGAGGATGGCTACTTCGTCATTGTTTTCAAAAGCCTCATACACGCGGAGCATCTCTTTTTTCATCACAGGGCAGATGGTAGGGCAGCTGGTGAAGAAAAAATCCGCCACATATACTTTTCCATCAAACGTTTCATTGGTCACCCAAGTGCTGTCCTGGTCTACAAAAGCAAAATCAGCAATTTTATGATCTACTGTATCTATGACCACAGCTCCGTTCACTGTGTCGGCTACTATCTTTGGATTTCCCAAAATGGGTAATTCGAACTTTTTTGGCGTTTGAGTACACATTGTGAAAATCATCGCTGAAAAGACGAAGAGGATATTTTTTAACTTATTCATATAGGGTTTATTCACCTTTTTTGGTTCTTATTCTTTTGTAAATTTTAATAGCAAACATCAGTGCAAAAGCAAAAAGGAAAATCCCAATTACTCCACCGATCCAGCTCAATTCATTTTTAACTACTATAAGAAAAACTACAGCTACAAGGATAATTGTGGCCACTTCGTTCCAAATCCGTAATTGATTGGAGCTATATTTTGCAACGCCAGATTGAAGTTGTTTGTACAACGCATGGCAAGAAAAATGATAAGCATAAAGCAAAACCACAAAAGTCAATTTGATGTGCATAAAGGGCATCTGTAACCATGCTGGCTGGTCGATAATAAGCCAGCTACCCAAGATAAGCGTGATAATGGCTGAAGGCCAAGTAATGCCTAACCACAACCTTTTGGACATCAATGCAAGTTGTGTGGAGAGAATAGAACACTCGGGCTCATCTTTTTGCAAAGCTTCAGTATGGTAGATAAATAGTCTGACGATATAAAAAAGACCTGCAAACCACGTGACAATAAAAACAATGTGGAGCGCTTTGATGTAGAGATAATCCATAGGGGACTTTTTTCTCGTAGTTGTTGTTGAGTAAATTTGACCACAAAAATGCGAATCAATTGGTCACCAATCAAGGATTTGATAATTTAGAATCTGACAACCTTAAAAATGAGCGATAAAACTAGTCTTTGGTACTTTGAAGAAACGGAACTCTACGAATTGTTATGCCCACACAAGGCTCCAAACATGGAGGATAAGCATATCCCCAACGTTTATGGTAAGGATGAGTATATCTATTTTCCTGATGAGCCAAGCACCAATATTTACATGGTAGCCTCAGGTCGCATCAAAATGGGGGCTTATAATGATGATGGCAAAGAAATCGTAAAAGCGATATTGAGCAAAGGGGAGATTTTTGGAGAAATGGCTCTGGCTGGTGAGGAGCGTAGAAGAGATTTTGCACAAGCACTGGACAATGATACTCGCGTATGTCCTATGACAGTAGAAGATTTGAAAGCACTTATGCGAGAAAATCAAGAACTGAGTTTCAAAATTTTCAAAATTATTGGTTTCCGCTTTCGCCGAATGGAGCGTAGGATTGAATCGCTGGTTTTTAAGGACGCTCGCACACGGATTGTGGAGTTCCTGAAAGACATGGCTGAGGAGCGCGGACAGAAAGTAGGTTTTGAGATGATGATCAAAAATCACCTGACTCATAAGGACATTGCAAGTCTAACAGGTACTTCGCGCCAGACCGTCACTACGGTGATGAATGAACTGCGGGAGAGCAATGTGATCAACTTTGACAGGCGCAGGATTTTGATTCGAGATATGGCAAGGTTGGTGTAGGTGGTGATAGTTTTTCATACCTTTCCTAATTCAATTTTAACCCATGCCCTTTCGATCCTACAAAATTGCAGCCTTAGCCATCGGCACTATTGTGTTGCCGGTTGTTTTGTATATCGTTTTTGAGGTTTCTAACCTGAAGGAAAATGAAAAGGTCATTGAGCAGATTTACAAAGAGCAGCTCGACGCAATCATTTTTTCCATCAATCAATATTCGACCGATGCGGTCAATTCCATCATAGATCAGGTAAGCGATGCATATTTTTCCAAAGCAGGTGAGGGCGATATTGCTGATGATGGCTTGCAGTTTAGCGGAATGCAGGCTTTTTATATTTCAGAGATAGGCTCACAAAAATATGATGTGGTGTATGCCAATCAAGATTTTAAACTCGCACAAGATTTGGTGGCATTGGAGCAATCTAATAGTGCATTGATTCAAAAACTGCAATCTTATTTGGAGGCAGGCTATCGCAAAGTGGAACCTCTGCAATTGGATAAAGATCTGGCGCTTCAGCTCTTTTATGCAGTCGTAAAATCTCCGCAGAACAAAGCCTTTTTGCTGGTTGGGTTTATTAATCCCGAGCAATATATTTCCGAAATTCTTAGCCCCAAATTGCAGCAGATCAGCGATCAAAAATTGGTTATTTCATTTTGCGAAGCAGAAACAGGAGAAGTGGTTTATGCCAGCGATACGCTTACAAAAGAAGTTGCGCTTTTTGAGAAAATGTGGCTTTTTTCCAACTTAAAAGTAGGGATTACTTCCAAGACTACTACCGTAAGCGATTTGGTAAACGAGCGGATGCAGTCCAATCTGATTGCTTCGGGTTTGATGTTGATTTTGTTGATGATAGGTTTGTTTTTGATTTTTAGAAACCTCAATAAGGAGATGCGACTCGCGCAGCAAAAAACTGATTTTGTGGCTAACGTTTCTCACGAATTGCGCACGCCTTTGGCGCTCATTAGCATGTTTGCCGAGACACTTATGCTCGGCCGTGCAAAAAATGAGGAGAAAAAACAGGAATACACCGAGCTCATCTTTAAAGAAACCACACGGCTCACGACCATTGTCAACAGGATTTTGAATTTTGCTAAAATTGAAGCTAACAAGCGCCACTACACTTTATCTAAAGTAGATGCTGCAGAGTTGATGAGGGAAGTTTGTCAGGATTATTCCTATCACCTGCGCCAAAATAGCTTTGAATGTGAACTGGAAGTAGGAGACGAGCCCCAATATATCCATGCCGATAAGGAGGCCGTTTATGAGGCAGTTGTCAATTTGCTCGATAATGCTATCAAATATTCTCCCGAAACCAAGCATGTGAAAATTGCGGTTTTTGAAAAAAGCTCAGAGATTCATATCGTGGTGGAGGATAAAGGGATCGGCATACCGAAGGGAAAGCAAGCAGCCATATTTGATAAATTTTATCGGGTGACCGAGGGCGATTTGTATACGGTGAAAGGCACGGGGTTGGGGCTGGCAATTGTCAAGCACATCATGCTAGCACATGCTGGAGAAGTGCGAGTGAGTGGGGATGTGGGGCATGGAAGTGTTTTTACTTTAATTTTCAAAAAGATAACCGATAGATGATTCGCATACTGGTAATGGAAGATGAGCCCGCCATGCAAATGGGGCTTCAGGACAATCTGGAATTTGAGGGGTTTGAAGTGACCGTAGTAGGTGACGGGGAGCAAGCGTTGGCACAATTGCGGGCAAATATCTTTGATCTGGCACTGCTAGACGTGATGGTGCCTAAAATCTCTGGGTTCTGATGTGTGCAAAACCATTCGCAAAGAGGGTATTAACCTTCCAGTGATTTTCCTTACCGCCAAAGGCGAAGAGATAGATAAAGTTTTAGGTTTGGAACTGGGGGCGGATGATTATATCACTAAGCCTTTTAGTGTAAGAGAGTTGGTGGCCAGAGTAAAAGCAGTAACTCGTCGGTCTGCTACATCAGGCGTAGCAGAGAATAGACTGGTTGTTATAGGCAATATGACTATCGATTTTGATCATTTTGAAGCTTCTGTATCAGGAGAAAAAGTGAAAATGTCGCACAAGGAATTTGAGGTAGTCCAGCATTTGTGGAATCACAAAAACGAAATTGTAAGCCGCCACAAACTTCTGGAAGAGGTGTGGGGGTATGATGCACAGCCAACCACGAGAACGGTCGATAATTTCATTTTGAAACTGCGCCAAAAGATAGAAGAAAACCCCAACGAGCCCCGGCATATCCTGACAGTGCATGGGGCTGGCTACAAACTTTTGGTTTGATTTTATAAGTTAGAATGGTGCCTTTTGGCTGCTCAAAACCTTCATTTTTGAAGAAAAAGACAACAAACTACATTTTGGTGACAATTGGTGACAACACTTGACTTGGTGGTGACACTTCGATTTTTGATTCGGCTTAACTATGCATTGTAGATCACACAAAAACTAATTGACGATCTCATAAAAGCATTGAAAAACCAAAATCGTAGTATCATGAAAATCACATCCACTTTCTTCGTAGCATCAGTCTTTGTACTTTTGATTACCTTCAGTTGTCAGGCTACAGGCGCATCCACTTCACTTACAGAAGGATCAGTAAAAGTTACTAAAACCAAGAATGAAATCATTAAGGTTTCGTATCTCGTAAATGAGGAAAAGGTTATTTATGTACGCGTCGTAGATGGCAGAGGAAGAGTGATCAACCGTAACTATATCAACAATGAAACAGGGTTTGTGAAAGCCTTTAATTTTGAAAAGCTAAAAGCTGGAACATATACTGTAGAAGTATTTGATAAAGGTCATTTGTTGGCTTCTGAAGAGGTTATTGTTCCAGTATCTCAATAACCTATCTTACAAAGATATTCGATCGACTATATTTAATTGACAAAGCCCACAGATTGAATTGTGGGTTTTATTTGCTACTTGTATTAACTTATTCGATAAATACGCTCAAGTGAAAAAATTATTCCTCCTACTATTTTTGTTCAGCTTATCTGCCACCCTATGGGCGGCAGACCCAGAGTTGGTTGTGGATTTGCGTGGGCTGTGGAGATTCAATTTGGGTGACGATCGGGAATGGTCGGACGATTGCTACGACGATAGCTCGTGGGAACAAATATTTGTTCCTAGTCGATGGGAAAATGAAGGGTTTGCGGGCTATGATGGTTTTGCTTGGTACAGGAGAAGTTTCAACCTAAAATCAGTCAACCTAGCCGACAGTTATTTCATTGACTTGGGATATATAGATGATTCTGATGAAGTGTATGTAAATGGTCAGCTTATCGGATTTAGTGGTTCTTTTCCTCCCAAATTCAGAACGGCTTATGATTCCCACCGCAAATATCATGTTCCCAGTGAATTGCTAAAAACTGGCCAGAATATCATTGCTGTTCGGGTGTATGATATTACGCTTGATGGAGGCATAATGAAAGGACGACAAGGATTGTATGTAAAGCGCAATGCTGTAAAAGATGTACTGATGTTGGAAGGGATTTGGAAATTTCAATCTGGCTCTGATCCGGATTGGAGTAGCAAAGGACTATAACGACGAAGTTGGAAAAACGTCATTGTGCCTGGCTATTGGGAAAGCTATAAAATCATGGGAATGGAAATCCGTACTCAGATGGTCAGAACGTGCTGGTATCGCAAGACTTTTACTTTGACTCCCAATCTTAAATCTGAAGAGGAGTTGGTGATAGTTTTAGGTAAGATTGATGACTTTGATGAGGTATATCTCAATGGACACCTCATAGGAAGAACCAACGATCACAAATCTTTCGGTGAATCTCAGTCTTATGATCAGTATCGGATATATGTTCTTTTGAGTAAATATCTGAATCGAAATGGAGAAAATACCTTAGCTGTGAAAGTTACTGATATTGGTATTGATGCAGGTATTTACAAAGGGCCTTTGGCCATTGTTTCTATTAACGATTATAAAGAGTTGATTAGGGGATATTAAGGGGTTTTATTCAAATTCTACTATTTGATATTTACCTATTACTAATGAAATTTTTTGTAAGACGGTGGTTTTTTTGTTTGATCGACTATTGGAATGCGATAAAATCCTTGTTTGAATGCAAAATGCATAATTTATAAATATTCCTATTATTTATTGCATTTAAGTGGTTTTGTTTTTCATATTTGCCCCCTAAACAAAATCAAACTAGGAAAACAATTAATTTATTTTCGTGGGCTATCATCGCCGTTAGCCTTGCAGCATGTTCTTTCGAGGAAAGCATATTCGAAACAGTAGTATCCACTGGTACGATCAATGGGTATGTAGAGTATGACACAGATTTGTTCGATGGAACAAATGATCTAGAGCCAGTATCTGGAGCGCAAGTTTACATTTCGTATGATTCAGAAGAATTAAGTGTAAAAAAGGTGAAGGTAAAAGTGGAGACGGACTCCAACGGAAAATTTACTGCAACCGTTCCTGCTATTTCCAATCAAATCACTTACACAGTAAGAGTGCTTAAGTATTTTGAAGAGAACTATACTGATACAAGTGATGAAAACGTAAGTGGTTACTACGAAGAAATGTCACAAAATGTTAACCTTTCTGAAGGAGAAGTGGAATACGTTTCTTTTACTTTGGACAACCCAACGAAATTTTAATCAAAGAAAAATCTTGATATGAAAAAATTAGCAATCTTAATGGTGGCTATATTGCCACTTTGTGCCTTGGCACAGGAAATGTCAGATGATTCTTACGGTACTACAACTACCTCAGGGTCTTTTAAAAACAAAAGAGGGATCGAAATGCTACCTCAAGCAGGAGACTGGAGTGTAGGTATATCAGCAAGTTCTACACTTAATTACGTTGGAAATGCATTAGGTTTTGCAGGAAGTAGTTCTCCTAATTTATGGAATGCTCAGGATAGCAATCCTGGTCCGTATTTACTGATACGCGGAAAGTACTTTATCTCTAATGACTTTGCGTACAGGGGTGGAATTAATATCAACTATGGCAGTGATACTTTTTATGAAGAAGTAGCTGATGACAATGGCAATGGCCCAGATGACTTCTTAAACGATAAAATTACTTCAACAACTGGTGGATCACACTTATGGGTGGTATTGAAAAGCGTAAAGGCAATGGTCGTGTTCAAGGTGTCTATGGAGCCGAGGGGTATGTTTCTTTGAACAAAAGTGATAAGGATAAATATCAGTATGCCAATGCCATTACTGAGACAAATCAAAATCCTTCTGATGGCGGTTTTGGTGGAGCGCTACCTTCTGGGGCTACTCGCATAACCGAGGAAAAATATAATTCGTCTTTTGAAGTTGGCGCACGAGCCTTCATCGGTGTAGAGGTCTTTATAATGCCTAAAGTTTCTTTGGGTGGAGCGTTCTACTGGGGTATTTCATATGAGAAGATTGGTGAAAGTTCTATAACTGGAGAAGGTTGGGATGCACAATCCAATTCCGTAAAGGAATTTACTCGAGTTTATAAAGACGATGCTAATAGTAGCTTCAATGCTGATGTCAGCACTGCGGGCGGTTCTATAGACTTGAACTTCTATTTCTAAGATCTTAGAAAATACATTTTCATAAAAAAAGCCATTGGTGATCCCAATGGCTTTTTTTATGGCTAGTCCGCATGTAATGCGATTGAGGTGGAGTGTTCTAAATGGGAGTCCTGCAAATCCTTAGAGCAAATTTAGGTTCTTTGATTTTAGCTACTAGAAGAAAAAATCAACGATATGGAGCTAGGTTGTTCGCATGAATACACTTAGCCGAATACTTCTACTAGCCATACTTTTTATTTCTGAAATGGCGGTTTCTCAATCGCAGATAATTTCAATATGGCCTGAAACCGCACCTAATTCTCAGCCATCAGATCAAAAGGAACTCTATACACCTGATCACATTATTGTATATCGTCAAGTTCAAGAAGCGAGCATGGAGGTGTTTTTACCTGCACCAAAAAATGCAAACGGAACAGCAGTGGTCATCTGCCCAGGTGGTGCTTATGAAGGGCTTGCGTCTGCTTGGGAAGGTACGGATTTCGCCAAATGGTTCAATGCCAAAGGCATTACTGCCTTTGTGTTGAAATACCGAATGCCTCAATCTCAATCTGTAGTTATTAGCCACCTAGCGCCTCTACAAGATGCGCAGCGGGCGATGAGAATGGTGCGCAGCAATGCTGCAAAATGGAACCTAAATTCCGATAAAATTGGTGTCATAGGATTCTCCGCTGGAGGTCATCTGGCATCTACGTTGGGTACTCGCTACGCTGATGCGGCTTATGCTCCAATAGATGTAATAGATACCGCGAGCGCAAAACCAGATTTTATGATTTTGGTGTATCCTGTGATTTCCATGAATCCAGCATATACACATCAAGGCTCAAAAGATAATCTGCTTGGGAAAAAGCCTAGCGACACATTGGTTCGTTATTTCTCCTCAGAGCTCAACGTAACAACAGATACTCCACCTACTTTTTTGGTACATGCGGGAGACGATGAACCCGTTCCCTCAATGAATAGCTTGGTTTTCTATCAGGCTTTGTCCAAAGCTAAAGTATATTCCGAGTTGCATATCTATCCGTTTGGAGGTCATGGTTTTGGCTTAGGTCTCGGAAAGCAGCACTTAGAATCGTGGGCAGGCAGGCTTGATGATTGGTTGAAAAGTTTGGAGCTTAAGTAGCGCGCTTTTTTAAATAGGGATTTTGAAGAATTGAGCCATGCTCATTTTGGTGATAACACTTAAACGGGCATGGCCGCTGCATTTGGAAAATCCTATCTGATCGTGATGATTTTGAACCCAGTATTGGAGACTTGTGAGTTTCTATCCACAGTTTAAGTAATGGCTTGGCTTTCGTGATGAAAAAACTTTGATTAATATCCTTTTTCTGAAAACAAACCGACCCTTTCTCGTTCATATCCAAATGATTATTTGGACAGGGTATGAAAGAAAGAGACAATAGAGATCAGCTGGCAAAAACAAAGGTTTGGGTGGTTTTTGGCATTTCGCTGGTCATCACGGCATGTATCTGCTATGTGAGTTACACCAGCTTTTTTGCACTGACCAAATCCATAGATAAACTGAGTCTGCCTGACCCAGGTGTAGAATTGATCAACGAGACTTTACAAGAAATAGTAGAGGCTGAAAATCATATTCAATCTTATATTTTGAGCGGAAATATCGAGTCTCAACATCAGTACGTTGAAAGAACCAATGCCGCCCATCGTAAGATTCAGCAACTCAAAAGTAGTTTGGGATCTGATCATGAGCAGCAGGTAAGGGTGGATTCTCTTGAGTCTCTATTCCTTTCTAAGCTCAACAACTTGCAGTCACTATTGAAGATAAAAGAGCAGAGGCAGCAAGCGGTTTTTTCTGGGGAAGCACTACAAAAGATCACTCATAAAATAAATGATAGTAGCTCAACGGAAAGAACGATATTAACTAGAGAGTTTATCAAGGGTGATTATGTGCCTGCAGAGCGAGAACAAATCGTAATTGTGCCTGACGATTATAAGGGGGTGAAAGGATTTTTTCGCAAGATGCTTGGAGGAGATAAATCGCGGATAGACACCATCAAAACGCTCAATGACGAGCTTATGCTTTCTAAACAGATAAGGGTAGATACTGGCGTAATCCGAAACACCCAGCCAGATTCTACCTTGATGGAGGTAAAGACCATACTCAAAGATGTGATCAGACAAGAAAAGCGAATGCAAAAGCAAATTTCTGAGAAGGAACTTGCACTGCTAGAGCAGGATCGAGCGTTTATTGTGGAGATTAGAGCCATTGTGAAAGAATTGAAGACTAAAGCCAGCCTCAATTTGAATAATTCTAGAAAGGAGGCCACAGCGACCATAGAGCGAACGACACGGTTCATTATTGCAGCGGGTTTATTTGGGTTGTTGATGAGTGGGTTTTTTCTGTTTCTAATATTGAAAGACATGGCTGGAGCCTATTTCTACAGAAAGCAACTCGAAAAGGAGAAAGCGACAACAGAGAAATTGGCCAAAGCGAAAGAAGAATTTATGTCTAACATGAGCCATGAAATACGTACGCCTTTGCAAAGTATTCAGGGTTTTTCAGAATTGATGGGTCAAACGCCACTCAATAATGAACAGAGACATTTTTTGCGAGCGATCAAATATTCCAATGATTATCTCTCTCAGCTGATCAATGATGTGCTGGATGAAGCAAAAATAGAGGCAGGAATGCTCCAGTTGGCCTCACAACCTTTTGATCTTATTGCTACTATAGAAGAGCTGAAAGTTGTATATGAGCGGGTGGCCAAAGAGAAAAAAACTACTTTCAATATCCATAGGTCGGGGGTGGATCTTTCTAAAATTCAGCTGATAGGAGATGCCGTGCGAATGAGGCAGGTACTAATCAATTTGGTGAGCAACGCCATCAAATTTACAGAGGAAGGAGAGGTGGCTTTGAATGTAGATACTGAGATAGAAACGGATCGTGCAGTCTTGACAATGACTGTGCGAGACACTGGGTGCGGTATAGCGGAGGAGTTGCAATCGGTGATTTTTGATCCATTCACTCAAGAGCAACATGCAGATCGCGACAAAAACTACAAAGGCACAGGGTTGGGGTTGTCCATATCTAAAAAAATTACCGAGGCGATGGGTGGCAGCATTTCTTTCGTAAGCCAAAAGAATAAAGGAACAACGTTTACGGTAGTTTTAAAACTGCCGTTTGAGTGGAAAGATTCAGTGGCGGAAGCTGCGTTTCGCCAGACCAGTAAAGTCAACTCATCTGATAAAATTGATGCATATATCATGGTGGTGGAGGATGATGGTTGGAATGCCACCTTATTGAAAGAGATTCTCCAAAAAGTAGTGGCTAAAGTAAAAGTTTTTCAGAATGCCAATGCTGCGTTAGCGTATTTGAAAGAGTGTGATCTCCCTATCGATTTGATATTTACAGACATCCAAATGCCTGAAATGAATGGCAAGGAATTTTTGGCTCGGCTTCGTGCTGATGGTTTTTCCATGCCCGTAATAGCACTCACTGCACATGTGCAAATCGCAAAACTAGACGAATTGAAAGCGGAAGGTTTTGATGGTGTTTTTAGTAAACCTTATAAGTCCAGAGATATTCACAGCATATTGGCTCAGCATTTAAATTTTGGTGAGCCCACGGCATCCGAAGAAGAAACTGCTGCTCCAAAAAATGGGTCTGGCGGGCTCGATTTTTCTATTATCAGACAGTTTTCCGGAGAAGATGAGACAGGTTTTCAGGAACTGTTAAAAACACTTGTTGAAAATAATCAGCGTCAGTTGTTGCTATTTGAAACTTATATCAAAAATGAGAACATAAAAGACTTGGCGGATCTCTGTCATCAAATGAAAACTACTTACGACAATTTGGATGTCTATTCTGTGTCGGAATCTCTGGCTAGTGTAGAGCTCCACCACGAAATGGGTAACGACCAGCGCGCCTTACAGAGTGCCCATCAGGTTTGGCCACAATTGCCAGTTGTTTTAGAGCAGATACAGTCTCACCTCAAACCTCAATCTCATATTTCGTAAGCTTGTTGTAGAGCGTTTTTCGATCAATATTGAGCAGCTTGGCCGTTTTGCTTTTGTTATACTTGGTTTCTTCTAGCGTTTTTAGGATCATTTGTTTTTCATTGCTCTCTTGAATGGATTTTAGATCCGTAATCAGCGAGTTTTGATCTAAGCCTGTAGTTTCTTGCGAAGTAACGAGGTTTCCCAGGTTTGGGTCTAGCCTGTCATGTTCCAGTTCTGAAGGGAGTTCCGCTTTGGTTATATAAGATTCAGTGGACAAAAGCACCCCTCGCTTGATTACATTTCTCAATTCACGCAAATTTCCGGGCCAAGGATAGTTCATGATTATTCGCATGGCTACTTCATCTAGTCCATTCACCGATTTGTTAAGCTCTGCACATGCTTGCGCTAGAAAGGTATCAATATATTCAGGGAGGTCATCGGCTCGGTCTCTCAACGGAGGAATGGTAAGTTCAAATTCATTGAGTCGGTGAAATAAGTCTGTCCGAAACTCTCCCTGACTGCCGGATACTTTGATGTTTTCATTGGTAGCGGCGATGATCCTTACATCTACAGCTATATCTTTTTCGCTCCCCACACGCTTCACTTTTCTTTCCTGAATCACACGCAGCAGCTGTACCTGTACACTGTAAGGTAAATTGCCAATTTCATCTAAGAAAATAGTACCACCATCGGCATATTCAAAAGCCCCTTTTTTATCTTGTACCGCTCCAGTAAACGCCCCTTTTACATGCCCAAATAGTTCGCTAGCAGCCAGCTCTTTGGACAATACTCCGCAATCCAGCGCTGCAAAAGGCATGTGAGCTCTTTTGCTCTTTTCGTGAATCATTTTGGCTGCATATTCTTTTCCTGTTCCACTTTCGCCAAGAATGAGCACAGTCATTTTGGTAGGAGCTACGAGCTGTAGGTGTTCCCACAGTTTCAGGGAGGCAGGACTTTTGCCAACTACATATTTTTGATGAGCGACTGGTTTTGGTGTTTGTGTTTTTTCTAAAATGGGTGAATCCTGTGTGGTCTCAGAAGGGGCATTGGACTGATTCAAAGCTTGCTGGACAGTCAGTAGCATTTGGTCAGGGTTTACTGGCTTAGTCACAAATTCATAAGCTCCCAGTTGAATAGACGTGACTGCCGTGCGAATGTCTGAGTAGTTGGTAATCAAGATGACCGGAGTGCTCTCTTTTCGTGCTTTCACTAGACGAATGAGATCCAGTCCATCCATGTCTGGAAGTTTGAAGTCGGTAAGTACCAAATCGAATTTTTGAGATTTAAATATCGTCAATGCCGATTCGGCAGAGTAGGCGTGTTCTACATCATAGCCATGCTTTTGAAGAAAAGTTGAGAGCATCTTGTTGAATGCTGGATCATCATCTACAACTAGAATCTTGGTCATAAAATATCATTTGTTCGTTGAGCATGGAGCTTTATGCCCTTATGGAAAACTTCCACAATTGTTGCGACTTGTTCTTACGCAAGAGTATGGGGGCGTGGTTGCAGTATGCATAAAAAAAAGAGGCTTTTTAAGGCCTCTTTTTTGCAATGTAGAAAATTGGGTAAGGGTATAATTAGCCAACTTGTTTTTTGGCTACATAGTTGCCTCTTTCGTCAAAGTGTACTGCCCACTTTACTCCGTCGTTTTCTATGACAAACTCATAAAGCGTATTTTGAGATTGTTGCACTTTATAAACTTCCGTTACATCGTCAGCCTCATAGTCACTTTCGTTGAGCGCATTCTGCACCACAGTTGGTACTTCTTCCATTTCTATAGGAGTCTTTGATGCGTTCGGATCTTGATCCGTTCTAGCCACAGCTTCTTGTTGAGTCGCTAATACTTGATCGTCTTGCACTGTCACATCCGAAGCTACAACCGCTTGCTCAGCAGAAACCACTTCTTGATCTTTAGAAATTCCGTCTTGTGCCAAAACAGCTCCAGACATTGCTACTGACATAATAAGAGAGGCGACTATTTTTCTTGAATTTTTCATGTTCGTTTTATTTAAGTTTTTGATTTTTAAGTTATTTGATCAAGGTATAGACAAACTCATGCCAAAATGATGTAGATATTTAAGTGTCTGATATTTAGTTTGTTAAGTTTTTGGAGAAAAATGAAGTGCCAGAAGTTGGGGATGAATTTGTAATCAGAATGTAGAGGTTTTCTACAAGCTGGCTGGTTTTTGTCAAGGGGTCAACTAAGGCATCTCAACCACCGGCCATGCAGTATCTGCATACGTGAATTTAAGATCATTTTAATCAAGAAGAGATTGGCATGAATATTAGTCATCAACAGTGAGATAAATCTAACTAGGAATTTATGAAAGACCATATCAAGCGCTTGTGAGTGTTACATTCGCCGATTTGAAAGACTACTCAATGATTTTTTGAATAAGAACTTTGAAGAATTGCAGGAGCAATATGTGCAAGTCGAAATACTTGATCCGTTTTTATTAATGTCACCAAAATAAGCTAAAGACTGGCACATTGAGGTTTTGATGAGAGCACCAAAACTGGTTTGCATTGTACCCAATGAGGCTTAAAAAGTATTGTTAGTGGGTTAGTTTGGAGGGGGCGATATGAGAGAAGTTGGTTATTTTCTCTGATTTAAGTCGTAAGGGCACGAGGTTTAAGTAAACACAAAAAAAGAGGCCGAAAAAGCCTCTTTTCTAGAAAAGTTTGATGGCTATTAGCCAACTTCTTTTTTGCTGATATAATTGCCTCGTTCATCAAAATACACCACCCATTTCGCACCTTCTTTTTCAATCATAAATTCATAAATAGTGCTTCGGGGCTTCTCAATTATGGCTTTGTAAACCTTATACACTTCATTGAATTCATAACCATTGTCTGTCAGCCCATCTCGAATGGCCAAAGGCACTTCTTCTAATTTGATCGTGCTACGTGTTACTTCCGAGTCTTGAGACTCTTTCATCATAGTATTGTTCGACTTTAGTGCTGCTGTTTTCGTGCTGTCTGAAGAAAAAGATTCTTGAGCATGCACTACTCCTGATAAGACGAATAAGGTAACAATTGACATCAATATTTTTCCTGAATGTTTCATTTTTACTCTCGTTAAGTTTTAATCTTTTATTAGCGAAAATAACAGTGGAAATAGCGTGCCAATTTCAAGTGTTTTAATGTAACTATTTATAATTCAGTGTTTTAATTGTGTTTTCTGCTTCGCAATACTCATCCAGATTGTGTCATTTATTCACCATGTGTGGAAAAAATAGTTTTCATTCTCAATGCGAAACAAAAAAACTCAATGGCGACCATTGAGTTTTTTATTTGAGATGCACCAAAGCAATTTGGCAGAGCTAATTACAGTTTGGGTTTCTCTACACCCCAATCATTTTTGAAGTCCACCCAATATTGGCGCACGGTCTGTTTCATTTCCCCACTTAGTAGGAGGATTCCTATCAGGTTTGGAATGGTCATAATAGCGATGGTCACGTTGGCAAACGTCCAAACAATCCTCGTGTCTGCAAAGGCAGCAAAGAAAAAGGCCACCACATAGATCACGCGGTAAACAATCACGAACTTGGATCCAAAAAGATAGGTGGTAGCTCGGTCTCCATAATAAGACCAAGAAATGGCTGTACTAAAGGCGAACATGATCAAGCCAATGGTCACGATATATTTTCCATACTCTCCCAGGAATCCATTGTTGAAAGCCATGGTGGTAAGCGCGGCACTGTGTAGTAGAGATTTTCCAACGATTGTCAAATCATTGTGTTTGCCTAGAATACTTCCTTCCGACACTTCTATTTGGCCAGTGTAAGGTGTTCCATCTTTATTTATCATTACATTTTCGGCGAATGATCGCGCTGCGATAATCGTCTGATTACTCACTATTTGTCCCGCGTCAACATTTACCGAACCGCTAAAGAGCGGTATTTCACTTTCATTCAGTAACAAATCTCTCACTTTAGCTACATCCGCATCATTCGATTCTTGATACGATCCTTCCAATACGATGATGTCCGCAAACTGAAAGGTGTTGTCATATTTGGTAATCCACGCTCCTGACGACAACAAAACCAATCCCGTAATGGTACAAATAATGATCGTATCGATGAATGGCTCCAAGATGGCCACCATCCCTTCCGAGACAGGCTCGTGCGCTTTGGCTGCTGCGTGGGCAATAGGAGCAGAACCCTGTCCAGCTTCGTTGCTAAACAATCCTCTATTTACACCTCTATTGAAAGCAAATGCGAGGTTTGCGCCAAGAAACCCGCCCATGGCGGCACTTCCGCTAAACACATCTGCAAAAATGGAAATGAAAGATGGAATGATGTTGTCATAGTTGAAAAGGATGACTGATAGTGCGCCGAGGATGTAAACGATGGCCATAAATGGCACAAGCTTTTCTGTTACTTGCACGATGCGCTTGATGCCCCCGAGGATGACAAGCGCAAGAAGAACTGCCAACACACCTCCAGTGACAATGTGCTTTATGCCAAAAGTGGTAAAGACTGAATCCGCGATATTGTTGATTTGGGGAAGACTACCTGTGCCAAAAGAAGAGGCGATAGTAGCCACAGCGAAAATGCTGCCCAGCCAGACGCCAGTATTGATTTTTTTACCACTTTTTAAAGTGATATTCAACCGGTTTTTCATGAAGTACATCGGCCCACCAGAGATGCTTCCATCATCTAGTTTTTCACGGTATTTGTGAGAAAGCGTCACTTCCACAAACTTGGTAGTCATACCCAAAAAGGCGGTAACCAACATCCAAAAAAGCGCTGCTGGCCCTCCTAAGTGAATGGCCAATGCTACGCCACCAATATTTCCAGTACCCACTGTTCCCGATAGGGCAGTTGCTAAAGCTTGGAAGTGAGAAGCGTCCCCCTCATCTCCCTTTCTATCAAATTTTCCCCTTACGATTCTCAGCGCATGACGAAAGTATCTGAGTTGTGGAAGGCCGAGATAGATTGTGAAGAAGAGTCCCGTACCGAGCAGTAGGTAAACGAACCACGGAGAGCCTCCGATGTATCCGTCGATGATATTTAGAATATCGTTGAATTGGCGCATAAATTAATTTTTTGTGCTAAAAGTCAGTTTCCTCAAAAATAGGGATATTATCCATTTATTAAGAGGATGTTTTAAAAGGAGTAGAAAAGCTGGTAGATGTTCGAAAAACTGTGGGTGATGAATGGTACTGAGTGATGAAAAAAGCCAGTCAAATTTGTTGGTTTTGCTATAAGTTTGGCGAAAAATTAAACTAGCATTTAATGAGAAAGAACATTTCATCTGGCTCTCCTTGGGAGGATGTAATCGGTTATTGTCGCGCTGTGCGCATCGGCAATACCATAGAGGTATCAGGTACTGCGCCTGTAAAAGACGGTAAAACGCTTGACGGTTCGCTTTATGATCAGACCAAGCTTTGCATTGAGATCATCAAAAAGGCGATAGAGGAAGCTGGCGGTAAAATTGAGGATGTGGTACGCACGAGAATGTACGTTACAGACATTACCCAATGGGAACAAGCAGGCAAAGCGCATGGCGAGTTTTTTGGGAAGATAAAACCCGCAACGGCCATGGTAGAGGTGTCTAAGTTGATTGACCCTGCCATGATGGTGGAGATTGAAGCTACTGCTGTGATTGGATAATTTTTTTTGTGATAAAATAATGAAGCGATCTAGCCTGTTGTGGTGGGGTCGCTTTTTTTACCGCATGGACTTATGGATTTTCGCTCTCCACCAATCCGCCATTAACAAGTCATTCACTAGGTGTGCCCCCCCCCCGCAGGGAATCTTCTCCGATCAGCTTTAATTCTAGAATTAACATAACGTCCTGTCATTTTTGTGGGCATTCTTTTGACTAATGTCGAGTCTCCCTAGTTTGAGATTAAGACCCTCTGCGAGGGTGACTGGTTGGCGATTAGGGAACTGAGCTAAAACAAAATTGCTGCATCAGAATTAGAAAATTTTCCACTATCAACTTTCCACTATCAATTCTTAATTCTCAATTATCGCCATCGTTGGTGTTCTCACCAACAGCTCGCGAACCACTCATTGGCCACTACACAATATTTTATCAACTATCCACTTTTAACTTTCCACTTTTTTAATACCCATACTTCTCCTGCCACCTATTTCTCAAAAACTTTCTAAGCTCTTCCTCACGGGCATTTTTTCCAGGCTCATAGAGTTTTGTTTTGGCTATTTCTTTTGGCAGAAACTCCATTTTCACGAAGTTGCCTTCATGGGCATGAGCGTATTTGTAGTTTTCGCCATAGCCCTGATCTTTCATGAGTTTCGTTGGAGCGTTTCGTAGCGCCATAGGCACAGGCAAGTCGCCTGTTTTGGTGACCAAACTTTGAGCTTTATTGATGGCCTCATAGCTGGCATTGCTCTTGGGCGAGCAGGCAAGGTAGGTTACGCATTGGGAGAGAATGATGCGCGACTCGGGATAGCCGATGATATTTACCGATTGAAATGTGGTGTTTGCCATGACTAGTGCCGTAGGGTTGGCATTGCCAATATCTTCAGAGGCTAGAATCAGCAATCGCCTTGCGATGAACTTCACATCCTCTCCGCCTTCTATCATTCGGGCGAGGTAGTACACTGCCGCATTGGGGTCGCTCCCCCTTATGGATTTGATAAAGGCAGAAATGATGTCGTAATGCATTTCACCCTTTTTGTCGTAGAGCACTGTTTTTCGCTGCGCCACGGCCATCACCTTTTCATTTGTGAGGGTCACCTCGTCGCTGTTTTCCGATTTTACAGCCAGTTCAAAAAGATTCAAAAGTTTGCGAGCATCTCCACCCGATAGGTTGAAAAGCGCTTCAGTTTCTTTCAAATTAACCTTGATGTTTTTCAAGTCTGCATCTTCCTTGAGCGCCTTCTCTATGATGCGCGTGAGGTGCGTTTTGTCTAGATGATTGAGCGTGTAGACTTGGCATCTGGAGATTAGTGCGGCGTTTACTTCAAAGCTTGGATTTTCCGTGGTGGCTCCTATAAGTGTGATTTTGCCTTTTTCTACAGCTCCGAGCAAGGCGTCTTGTTGCGACTTGTTGAAGCGATGTATTTCATCGATGAACAGAATCGTTTTGCTCCCCGCACGGACGTTGTTGATCACATCACGTACATCTTTCACACCTGCACTAATGGCGCTAAGCGTGTGGAAAGGTGTTTTTACATGGTTCGCAATGATATTGGCCAAAGTGGTCTTCCCAGTGCCGGGAGGCCCCCAAAGAATCATAGAAGGCACTCGACCCGACTCTATTGATCTTCGCAAGATTCCCTTTTCACCTACTAGATGCTCTTGACCTATTAAGTCCTCCAGTTTTGATGGTCGCAATCGCTCGGCTAGTGGTGCTGTGTCTTGAAACATGGGCTTGTGGTTTGGCACAAAAATAGAACATCTAGCGCAAGAAAAATTTGTTGATATCGGACAGTGTATTGTTCGATACTGGACACCTACAGGAGTTCAATGATCTCTCCAGTGCTTGCTGGGAGCGGTTACGTTCTTTGGCATAAGGTTTGATTTGAATATGAAGTCTTTGTTAAAGTCTGTTAACGACATCCACTGCTATACAATCGGTGATTAACTTTGACTGCAAGTAGTAACAATACTCTTCATATCATATTGAGCAATCGGGTAGTAGCGGTTGCTCATTTTTTTTGCCCTTCACCATAAGTTTGAATTGCAAACCTTTGCAAGTGAGTATGATTTGAGCTAACTTAATCAACCCACTAAACCGCCGAACTTATGATTTTCAATGAACTAGACAGAAACACTACCACTACGCTTTGCACTTTGTCCATGCTTATGGGCAATAATAAAATGCATGAAGAGACGCTGATCTCCATAGGTCAAAATCTTGGACTCTCTCGCGATGAAACACTCATGGTGATTGCCAATTGGGATGAACTTGATGTAATTGAATTCAAAGAAGCAAAAGACAAAATCTCTTTTGTCAAGCACTGTCTGGTAGAGCTGGCGGTTTGGATTCCATTATCGCAAAAAGTCACCCTCTACAACGATATAGCCAAGGAACTGGGATTGGCCGAAGAAAGATTGAATTAAAACACTTGGGTATAGCTTTGTTTTTCTAAGGGTATACCCACTTTTTGTTGATCCAGTTGATATTGTATCTTCACACTTTTTTGACCTCCCCAAGTGGGAGTGTAGATTTCAAGATGGAGGTGCGCACCGCTTGCCCAGCCAGTAGCTCCGCTTAGACCGATCACTTGTCCGCGTGTCACCTCATCTCCTAGCTTTACTTTTGCCCCATTCTTTTTTAGATGAGAATAATCTGCCACACTTCCATCACTGTGCGTCACTAAAACTATGTTGTTGTACTGATGGCATTTTTCATTTGGGCAACCACGATCGTTATTTTCAACCACTTTGGTCACAATACCGTCACGAACCGCCGCAATCTCCGAACCTTCATCCATATTAAAATCCAGCGCGTATTTGCCTTGGTGCGTTTGATTACCATGGTAGCCCTGCCCCACAGAATAGGATTTTCCTTTAGGGAAGGGAAGGCCATAAATGTAGCTGTCATCATGCACGGCTAGCACATTGCCTTCTATGTATCGGATTGAGGTGCCGAATGAGTGCGCTTTGGTAGGGTCTATTGGCGATAGTGTAACAAAACTCACAGTTTCTCCCGAGCCAACGAATTTCGTTTGTGGTAAATCAGCAGAGGCTTTCATGTCTTTTAGTTTGCAGTCCAACTCTACGGATTGTGCCCATTTCGTTTTATTTTTTACAGAAACTTCAATGCTGCCGTTTTCTTCTTTTTGGGTCAGAATTTCAACTTCTTGTGCTTTTAAGACATTTCCAGCCAAAGCCAAAATGACACAGAGATAAATGTAGATTTTGATCATTTTGAAGTTGTTTCGTTAGTGGAAAATTTGCCAGTTGGGGTTCTGTATTTTTGAAAAGGAATTTTCAAGAGGTTAAGCAATTCATCATTTTCTTTTGGATCCATGTGAGTGTCTATGCCATATTTCAGCGTGCGAGTGTCTTCCACATATTCGTAAGTACCAAAGAATCGATCCCAAATGGAAAAAATGTTTCCGTAGTTGGTGTCCGTTAGCGGTTGAGATTTGTGATGATGAACTTTGTGCATATTGGGAGTCACGAAAATATAGGATAGGACTAGGTCAAGTTTTTGTGGTAAGGCGATATTGGCATGGTTGAAATGCGTGAAAATAGCAGAAAGTGATTGGTAAAGAATCACCATCCAGATAGGAATACCTAGCATCACTACAGCCATAATGGTAAAGCCCATTCTGAAAATGCTTTCTCCCGGATGGTGCCTCAAACCAGTGGTAACATCCACATTGGTATCTGTGTGATGAATCAAGTGAAAAAGCCACATCCACTTTACTTTGTGCTCTAGCCAATGAATAAACCAAGCTCCAATAAAATCCAGCAAGACGATTCCCATGATTGTTTTTAGCCAAATGGGAGCTTCAAAAAGGTAAAGCAAACCAAACTGTTGTTTGGTCACAAATACTGCCGCGCCTACCAAAATACCTGCCAAGCCAAGATTGATCAGTGCGGTGGTAAAAGTGAAAAACAGATTGAGCCCTGCGTGTCGGTATCTTTTATAGGGGGTGTTGAAAAGCGGGATGAGTCCCTCGATGATCCAAAAGAACAAAACGCCACCAATGAGCATAGTTGCTCTAAACCAAGTGGGTGCGTCGTTGAAAAAGTCAATCATCCAATCCATAGCTGTGGGGTGTTTAGCTGGTTAAATTAACAAATACCTGAACATAAACGGGTAATAAAATGTGTCAGCAATAAAAAAAACCAATTCGCAAGAATTGGTTCCATTATCACATTATCAATTGATTAAAACGACTACTAAATCAACGTCGGCGAATCAAACACCAATTTCCATTGGCCATTTTTATCTTGAGCAAGTACGATGTAGGAAACCATCGTCATCTTAGCACCTTTCATTTCCACTTTAGCAAAAGCATTTTTGCCATTCACATCCAGACTCAAAAACTTGATCGCTCTCTTATCTCCGCCCCATTCTTTACTTTCTATTTTACTCAAGTAAAACGCCCTGTCAACGATAGACATGTCTGGACTGCCGAAAAGCTGATTCATGGCTATGCTATAATTCTCGTCTAGATATCCGGCGAGTTTCTTTGCATCATTTTCATCTCCGGCTTTCGCAAATTCAATAATGGTTTCTTTGATTTTCTTGGTCTCGTCTGTCTGAGCACAAGCTGTGGCAGTTATTGTCATAATTGCAATCAGTGTTAAAAATGTAGTTCTCATAATTATATAGTTTTAAATGTTTCTAGTTAAATAATTGATATATCAATTTAAAGATCAAATTTTTTTATTCTAAGTTTTCAATCATTCTTTTTAAAAGCTCCTTGATTTGATTGATTTCTGTCGAAGAAAATCCTTTGACTAATTGTGCTCGGTGTTGCTGTACCATTTCCATGTGGCGCTCAATATATGCTTGGCCTTTGGATTCAAGTTTGATACTGTATTGTCTCCGGTTTCCATCAATTGGATTTCTGGATATGAGAGACATTTTTTCCAACAAGTCTAGCGAGCGTGTGATCGAAGCAGCATCTCTCATAGATAGGTCGGCTAGTTCTCTTTGTGAGATGCCGTTATTTTGTTCCACTATTTTCAGTAGCACCCATTGATCTACCGTGATGCCCAGCTGCTTTTCATCAAATTCTCGTTGAGAATATTTGCGTGCTTTTTTTGAGACTTGCTCAATTAGAAAAGGGATAACATCAAATAGCTCTTGTTTAATCATTGATATATCAATTGTTTAAAACGAAATTATGTAAATAAACTCATTTGTCAAAATATTTTAGGAAAATCACCACAAGTAAAAATATGGTTGTTCAAAAATCGGTTGTAAGCCAGCGGCATTATTGCTCTATTTGTTCAGATGAAAATGGAGACCGACACGGAATATTATCGAGCCCTTGTGGATAAGGACAGCCAGTATGTGGGCGTCTTTTATGCTTGTGTGAAAACAACGGGAATCTTTTGTATAGCAACATGCACTGCAAAAAAGCCTAAGCTTGAAAACGTGTACTCTGTTTCGACTTCCAAAGAAGCGCTTCAGCATGGTTTTAGGCCATGCAAAGTTTGCAGGCCGCTAGAAAATGCCAACACTCCGCCCGACGAGGTGAAGCAACTCCTTCGGCTGGTGGCTCACAATCCTTCTGAGAAAATTTCTGATTATAAAATCAAGCAATTGGGTATCGCTCCCGAAAAAGTCAGGCGCTGGTTCAATCAGCATCATGGAATCACTTTTCAGGCATATCAAAGAATGATTAGGATAAACTTGGCCTACAAAGAGATTCAAAAAGGAAATGATATAACTTCAAGCGCTTTCAAATCCGGTTTTGACTCGTTGAGTGGGTTTGGTACAGCTTTCAAAAATTTATTCGGCATGCCTCCATCAGACGCTTCTTCTCAGCAGATCATTCACTTGCACAGGTTCAATACACCTCTTGGGCCGATGTACGCTGGTGCGACGGATGAAGGGCTTTGTTTATTGGAATTTACCGATCGGAGGATGTTGGAGACGGAGTTTGTGGATTTGAGAAAGCGACTGAAAGCGCACATTATCCCGGGTGAAAATGAGCACACACGGCTGGCTGAACAGGAGGTGTTGGCTTATTTTGAAGATCCAAGGTTCGCTTTTTCTATACCATTAATCACTCCAAGTACAGATTTTCAAAATCGAGTGTGGGATGAATTAAGAAAAATTCCTGTTGGCGAAACAAGGTCTTATGCGCAACAGTCGGAGGCTTTGGGCAATCCCTTGGCGATTAGGGCGGTGGCTCGTGCCAATGGTATGAATCGCATTGCCATCATTATTCCCTGCCATAGGGTGATAGGCAGTGATGGCAGTTTGACTGGCTATGCAGGGGGATTGTCAAGAAAGCAATGGCTGCTGGAACATGAAGGGGCAATAGAGAAAAAGATGACGCTTTTTTAGTGAAAATCAAAATCCACTAGGAGGCAATGATGGATATGGGATAAGCCCTTCTATGAGCATTATTACACCACTTTTTGTCATAAGTGTGAGGGTTATTAGTATCGCACTTACGATCAAAGCTACTCCAACATTGTTCTTTCTGATTTCCTCAAATTCATCTATGGGTGTCATTTTAGCATACAAGAAGGTCGTAATCAAACCGATTAACACCGCAGCAACGTATGCTATGGAAATGTAAATGAACCCTGTGCCAATGTATTGAAAGGTAATCATCATCGAACTTTCCGTTTGGTTAAGCAACCTAAAAGTGGATATCAAAGGTTGTATGACACCACTCACCATCAGTCCTACCGAAATTATTATTGCACTAGTGAAAATGCTGTAAGCCAAATTGAATTCGTGAATTTGATAATATTTCGACCCTATAAACTGCATGAGTTTATAGGTGAGCACCAGAATGAAAATGCCAATACTGATGGCGGAAATGATTTCTATAAGAGCGAGCAAAATGATGTTAACGTTCATGTACGAGTGCGATTTGCCAATAATTGATATTGTTGTTTTGTGGCGGGAGCATACCAGGTAGCCATCCTATGGCTGTAGTTTCCCAAAAGTAGAACTTTTGATTTTTATATGTAATGTAGTCTCCTGATGTAGGTATCTGTAGGGCCAGCATTGCATGAGCGTATTTGTCGCTGATCACAATCATCGGTATATATCCTGCATTTTCTAGCATAGCAAATAGCAAGACCGCACGAGTGTCGCAATCACCCGATAGCGTATGCAGAAACTCGTATGGAGAAAGAATACCAAAGGCTTGGTTGGCAATACAAGGTTTGGATTTTCCTTCACAGCCTTCTCTCATTACGAAACTATAAGGAATATCCTGAACGAAACTTACCATCAGCTCTGCGAATGCAAGCGCGTTCAGATTTTTGGTTGCAGATATTTGCCTCAAGGAGTCTACGATATAGTCTATGTCTCCGGAGCTTTGAGATACTAGTTGATCATATACCGAGCCCCAGTAGTTGGTGTAGTCAAGGTTTTGTTGGGAGAGCCCTTTCCGAGCTTTATGATGCTTTGTGTTGAGCTCGTTATTGGTGAGGTACTGTGCGCAGTATTCATCTCTGGTGGAGGTGAGTCGCCAGTTTCGCGTATGATTGCGCTCACCAGAAATTTTATCATCAAAGCTTGTCTCACCACAATCTGAGTGTTGCGATGAGGTCATTCTAAAAATACCGATCAACACCGCCAATGCAAAATGTAATGCGATGGCATAGCCGAAGAAGTTAAAGATTTTTTTCATGTCAAAGCATGTCTATTTGAGGGTCATCTTAAAGACTTGGTCAGGAGTGTCCACCACAATCATTGCCTCTTCAAAACTCGGAGGACCAACCAGACCCATGGCGTCATTCGAGAATCCATACGGCTCTTTTGGTATTCCGAAGAAGCCTGTGTTTAGTTCCTTATCTTCATTTAAGTCTTGATAAATACCGATGGCATATTTACCCTTGGGAATCGTAAGTGAGACATTCTGGACTTCAGATGAATTGACTTTTGCGATATGAGAAAAAGATACTTGGTCTCCTAAAAAGGGTATATCTGCAGTGTAAAAAGCGATCATAATAGAACCTTCATTGCTTTTGAGTTTTGACACTCGCAATTCAATAGGAATAGATTCTTGTGCATGACACGACAATAAGCCGAAGAATAAAAGAAGGCTTAGATAAATTCTAGTCATAAAGTTGGTTGCTTTAGATATCTCCAGATAGGATTTGTGCATCTAAGTTATGGAAAGTTCGTGATTCGACGAATCAAACTGGTTTTCAATTCCATCTCAGGGTTCAATGGGAATGTCTAGTAAAGGCGTTTAGTTGGCGTAGTGTTCAAGCTGGTTTTAGGTTTGATTCTATTGTATAAAAACAGAAAAACCCAAGCTATATGCTTGGGTTTTCTAGTGACCTCCTCAGGATTCAAACCTGAAACCTCCTGAGCCGTAATCAGGTGCTCTATTCAATTGAGCTAGGAAGCCATATTTTCTTAGATTCTGGCCATTCAAACTTCATTTCTTAACTGCCATCGCAGTTAACATCTCACAGGATTCAAACCTGAAACCTCCTGAGCCGTAATCAGGTGCTCCCTGCCTGTCGGCAGACAGGTATTCAATTGAGCTAGGAAGCCGTTTTTCAATTGAGGCACAAATTTAGTAATTTGTTCAGAAAATCCACGTTATTCCCAAACGTTTTAAAATAGATTTTATCTTTGCGCAAAATTCGTAAGGGGATTCATCGTTAAGACTCATATTTGGCGAATAAATGAACCAATAGCGATACGCTAACTAAGACATATACATGAAAAGAATTTGTGGGATTGCATTAATATTTGTTTTTGGATTGCAGGCTTCAGCTCAGGAGAGCGCTAGACCTACTCAGCCAGATTTGCCAGGGGATCTTATGCTAGATTTTGGTTTTAGTTATTGGAATAAAAAACTTGATCAATTACCGCTGAAGGTGTTGGGGTCTCAGTCTGTGGGGATTTATTATACCCAAAGAATAAAAATATCAGATCATTTTTCTTTCTATCCAAGTGGAGGTTTTACATTCGAAAAATATTCCTTCGACAGCAATCTTACGTGGAAAAATCGTAATGGTGTCGTGGCATTAGACTCAGTCTATAGTGTAGACGATGTTCCTATCTTTTTAGAAAAAAACAAGATGGTTGTTTCGTACTTCGAAATCCCTCTGGAGATACGTATTCACCCGTCCGGTACTGTAAACGGCGAAGGTTGGTTTATTGGGCTAGGAGGAGTTGCTGGTATTAGAATGGGCGCACATACGAAAATCAAATATCCTTTTGATGGTGAACCATACAAGGAGAAAGAATATAGTGATTTTGGATTGCAGCGCTATAGATATGGTGCGCAAGTGAGGTTTGGTTTTAAGAACATTCACCTCTATTATAAAACCTATTTTAGCGATTTGTTTAATAATACGCCTGATGCTATAGACGGAAAGTCTCCAAGAGCTTCTGTGATTGGAATCAATATAAGCGGATTCTAAATGAAGAAATACGTTCCCAGCAAGCAGAAGAAAAAACCGACAAAACTACCCAGCCAAACTTCGGCTGGGGTGTGTCTGTTAAGATAGAGTCGTGAGGTGGATGTAAAGCCCGCCATCAGAAAAACGAATGTGAATATCTCTAATTCTGGTTGATTCAAAAATTTAAGAGAGATAGCAGAAATGATTCCTGCAAATCCCCCATGCTCCCGCTGCATGAATACTAATCTTATAGGACAGGCTGATAATCGCAAGCACAACAATCAGTGCTGTGGCTATCAGCATGACGGTCATGATCGTGGCGGTTAAGTTCATTTTTACATAAAACATATACGTGCTCGCGGCATAGAAGCAAGAAATCGTTATAAATGGGATGATGCGTTCCTCTCTTATTGTGAGCTCAAGCTGCTGATTCGCTTTGTTAGCCTCATAAAGAGAATGCTGACTGTCGGAAGAATAAATGTAGTAACGAAAATAGCACCTATAAAAAATGGAATCGACTGCAGCTGGTATCGGGCTAAAGATAGACGGAATGAGCACGTATAGGAACATACTGCTATATGTTGCCATGAGCAGTGGATGAAATAAGGTCGATATCAATTTCATCAAACCCTGCACTATCAAAGTTCTTTTCTTAATCTGGCCACTGGGATATTTAGTTGTTCGCGATATTTAGCCACCGTTCTTCTTGCGATATTGTATCCTTCAGCTCTGAGCATCTTTTCTAGCTTATCGTCAGAAAGTGGCTTTGATTTATCTTCAGCATCTGTAAATTCTTTTACTTTGTTTTTCACTTCTCGGCTACTCACATCTTCTCCAGAGTCGGTCGAAATTCCTTCTGAAAAGAAATATTTCAATGGATAAATGCCAAACTCTGTTTGGATGCTTTTGCTATTGGCCACTCGTGAGATCGTGGAGATATCCATATGGATTCGCTCAGCAATATCTTTCAAAATCATTGGTCTGTAGCTTACTTTCATCTCCATCCAAGAAATATTCATACTGAAAATCAATGATGGCCTGCATCGTATTCAATAGCGTCTGCTGTCTCTGTTTGATCGCATCAATAAACCATTTGGCACTATCCAGTTTTTGTTTGATAAAGGTGACAGTTTCTTTTAGCTCTTTATCCTTTTTATTGCTTTTATCGTAGGCATGCAGCATATCATGGTAAGAGCGACTTACTTTGAGCATAGGTGCATTTCTGGAGTTCAGTGTGAGTTCCAGTTTGCCATTGTCATTTGTCAGTAGAAAGTCAGGGATCAGGTATTGTGTTTTTACAATGTCCTCACCCACGCCACCCGGCTTGGGATTCAGTTTGGTGATGATTGCCACAGCATCTTTAAGTCAACTCTTCATTGTCTTCTAGATTCAGCTTTTTGGCGATTTTTTCATAGTGCTTTTTAGAAAATTCGTCGAAACATTTGTCTATGATCTGCTTAGCAATTTTCACAAGATCCAAGTCTTCTTCTTTTCTTTCTAGCTGCAAGTAAAGGCATTCCTGTAAATTACGTGCACCAATACCTGCCGGGTCAAAAGATTGTATTTTATAAAGTACATTTTCCAATTCTTCCAGATCAGTATCTACACCTTGCGAAAAAGCCAAGGTCATTAATGATGGCCTCTAGTTCTCTTCTTATGTATCCATCAGAGTCAATGCTGCCGATAAGCTGTTTACCAATAATTTTTTCTCTATCTGTCAAGTCCAACATAGCCTAGTTGGGATAGGAGCTGCTCGTGTAGTGTAGAACCTACAGAAAGTGGTGTTTCGCGTTCCTCCTCAGGGCCATTGCCGTCTCCCTGCATTTTGTAGCCCGAGTAGTCGTCTTGTAGGTATTCTTCTATTCTGTCTTTATCAGAATCCGTGTGTATCACCATCGTAATCATCATTTTCATTGTCAAATTCTTTTTCTTCTTCCCCTTCTTCCAGTGCAGGATTGATCTCCAATTCTTCTTCTATTCTGGAGTCTAATTCAGCCGTAGGGACTTGAAGCAATTTGATAAACTGTATCTGCTGTGGAGACAGTTTTTGACCTAAAGTCTGTGTTAAATTTAATTTTTGCATGGCTAAATTTCCTCAAATCAAAAATATCATAATTATGCTATTCTTTGATTAAAACCTTAAAATATCGTTGTTTTGCGCTTTCTAAATAGTACTAAGCATTTCTATATCGTGAAAGAAAAACGCACAAAATTAAAAGAGGTTTTATCCACAGAGCCAATAGGGCAAAGCCTGACCGTGATGGGTTGGGTACGTACCAAAAGAGAAAGTAAAAATGTCGCGTTTGTGGCTCTCAATGACGGTTCTACCATTCAGAATTTTCAGATCGTAGCAGATGTAGAAAAGTTTGGCGAAGTAGTAATTAAAAAAATCACCACAGGAGCAAGTCTTTCTGTTACAGGACAAGTCGTGGCTTCTCAAGGTCAAGGGCAGGCTTGTGAGTTGCAAGCAGAAGAGATAATCATTTTTGGAGAGGCTGATCCTGAAAAGTTTCCGCTGCAACCTAAAAAGCACAGTCTGGAGTTTTTGCGAGAGATTGCTCACCTAAGACCGAGAACGAATACCTTCAGTGCGATCATGCGCATTCGTCATAATATGGCTTTCGCCGTGCATAAGTTTTTTAATGATAAAGGTTTTTTCTATATCAATACACCAATCATTACGTCCTCAGATGCTGAAGGTGCAGGTGAGGCTTTTAAAGTGACCAATTTTGATTTGGATAAAATCCCTAAGAATGATGAAGGTGGAGTGGATTTTAAAAAGGATTTCTTTGAAAAAGAAGCCAATTTGACTGTTTCTGGTCAGTTGGAAGGGGAGTTGGCAGCTATGGCTCTTGTCAGAGGTATACACTTTTGGTCCTACTTTTAGAGCAGAAAATTCCAATACAACCAGACACCTTGCAGAGTTTTGGATGATAGAGCCAGAGATGGCTTTCTATGATCTTGCGGATAATATGGGATTGGCAGAAGAGATGCTCAAATATCTCGTGCAGTATGCGTTGGACAACTGCATGGACGATCTTGGAGTTTTTGGATAAGCGTGCTACTGAAGAAGAAAAATCTAAACCTGAAGCCGAAAGAAACGAATTGTCGCTAATTGAGCGGTTGAAATTTGTCTTAGAAAATGACTTTGAAAGATTAAGCTATACTGAAGCGATTGAAATTCTCAAGAGATCAAAGCCAAATCAAAAGAAGAAATTTCAGTATCTGATTGAGGAGTGGGGCGCTGATTTGCAATCAGAGCATGAGCGTTTTTTGGTGGAAAAGCATTTCAAAAAGCCAGTAATTCTTTACAACTATCCTAAAGACATCAAGGCATTTTACATGCGTCAAAATGATGACGGCAAGACCGTAGCAGCCATGGATATTCTTTTTCCAGGTATTGGTGAAATTATTGGCGGTTCACAGAGAGAAGAGCGTTTGGATAATCTAACTACGAGAATGACCGAAATGGATATTCCTGTAGATGAAATGAGTTGGTATCTAGATACACGACAGATTTGGGGCTGTTCCTCATAGTGGATTTGGATTGGGGTTTGAGCGAATGATACTATTTGTGACAGGTATGGGAAATATTAGGGATGTAATCCCATTTCCAAGAACTCCAGGAAACTGCGAGTTTTAATAAAAAACGAAAGCCTTCAAAATTGGAGGCTTTTTTAATGCCCTTTCAATCTTTCGTCTAGCGTCACGCGTGTAGTGGTAATAATGTCTACTTCGCTTTTATAGTCATTATATAAAGGATTTAAGATAATGTTGTTTTCCTGAGGAATAATGACGGAAGGAATAATGACTCCAAAGCATGACTCCTTGAAAAGGTTAGTTACAAATTGTTGGCAAGAGATAGCTGTGACTTAGTTGATTCCAGCCTTCGGGTAAATAAGAAGCGGATACGCGCATAAGCTTTCTTTCGTCTACTTCGATTGTTGCTATTTCTAGATTCGTTGGCCAAAAATCCCTTTCAAATTGATGAACGACGTATTCCAAGTAAGCCAAGGAAGGTGTGGCTGCAGTGTATAGTGCGTAAGTGCCTTTAGTTGTCCAGCGGCCGCCATATAAATACGAACCCTTTCCGCTCAAATCTCTTATAAAAGGCTCTTGTGCTATACGGTAGATTTTCATGCCATCACTCCGTGCTGTGCTCTGCCCAATTCATCTATCACGACTTGACAGCCTGTGCTGGTAGTCATAAAGCTGGAAGGTTTATCGCCTAATATGGGGTTGTATCGCTCAAGCCAAAGTTTGAATTTGTCTGTATCTCCAAACACATCCTCACCCATTTTGAAGACTTTGATGACGCTGAGCACACGCTCGCTCATTGCTTCATTTAGTTTTTCTTTTCTTGTGAAAGTTTTGAGTGAAGAAGGGAGGAATTTTTCAAAGTCTGCTTTGGTAGTTTTAATGGCTTTTAAAAAATCCCAAAGCATGGAGGTCTGGATGCCTTTTCGGGCTTCTTTGATGATTTCAATATCTGAAAAGAGATTGAGGGGCTGAATGCCATAAACACCGAGTGGTTCTTCTACTTTCATCGCTTCTACATTTAACAGACAATTGTCCATCAAAAATACAAAATATGTCCAGTGTAATCACACCTTTCCTCGCTTTTTTTCTAGCTTTACCAAAAAAAGGAGATTTTGGAAAAGCGCGAAAATTTGAAATTGTTGGTTCTGGATGTGGATGGTACTATGACAGATGGAGGAGTCTATGTGATGGAGGATGGACATCAATTTAAGAAGTTCAATGCTCATGATGGATTGGGGGTGCGAATGGCCATGGAGGAGGGTGTTGAGGTAGCGATCATTAGTCATAGCTTGGTAACTCAAATGGTAGCATCACGAGCAAATGCTCTAGGGATGAAATATGTTTATATCGGTCAGAGGCCTAAATTGGATGTTCTGAGGGAGTGGATGGTTGAGCTGGATTTGGAATTTATCCAAATAGCATTTATTGGTGATGATCTGAATGATCTAGAAATTATGCAGCATGTGGGTTTTTCGGCTTGTCCGGCCAATGCTGTGAAGAGAATAAAAGAAGAAGTAGATGTCGTGCTTGAGCGCAATGGTGGAGACGGGGCAGTTCGGGAGTTTATTGATCGATTTATTCTCGATTAAAATTTATTTACATATTGAGAAAAATACATGATGGGCATAGACCAGAGTTTTTTCTGAAATTGGCTTTTGAAAAACCCGAAATGCCCAATACTTTTTCAGTCCTAAGTCCTTGGGTCTGATATATTGAAAAAAAGTTTTGGCATTTCCATATTTATACATCAGAGCTTTGATGGCTTCAGATGGAGCAAAAAGATGATCGTCGGCTAATCCAACAAAATGAACAGGTATTTTTATGCTGTGATATTTTTGTTTTGCAAAACCATCAGACCGCATTATGCCATTGCGATGTAGTCCCCAGTCTCGCCATTCTCGTGCCACTCCACGAGGAAGAGATCCTTTTCCGCCCATAGCCCATCCAGGGAGATAGCCATAAATGCCGACTGTCGCTGGTAATATAATGTGCCAAAAGAAGAAGGTTTTAATTTTGGAGAAGCCTCTCCAGTAGCCGATATATGGAGCTTGTGAGGCAACAAAATAAGCTGCAGATATTCTATCGCTTTGTTCTGCTAAAGGAAAAATCTGACCTGCTACGCTGTGTCCGAGAAGGAATATTTTGTCGTATTTATCTGAAGCCCAATTAATTATGGCATTTATATCGTATCTTCCCCAGTCAGACATTATAGCTTTGGAAGCTTTGGAATGCATTTTTTTTGAAGCGCCTACTCCTCGGTAATCAAACGTGATGGCATCAAATCCAAATCCGCGAGATGCGAACATGGCAAAGTTTCGATAGTAGTGCTGTGGTGCTCCTGCTGCAGGCGCTATTATTATAAGATGCGCACCAACCCTAGCTCCTCGAAAGAGCGTAGCATAAATGGAATGATGATCTTCCGTCTTTAAATGGAAAGATTTCTCTGATTTTTGCATTTAAATGGGTAAGCAAATTACTTGGCTGGAATGTCGCAAATGTATAGGATTACTTTAAATTCCGAAACCATTTGGCAATCAGCCTAATTCAAATATTTTTGCACAAAAGAAAAAATCTTCAATGAGCGTTCTAGTAAATAAAAATTCCAAGATAATAGTTCAAGGTTTCACAGGTACTGAAGGTACATTTCATGCCACTCAAATGATCGAGTACGGTAGTAATGTAGTAGGTGGTGTGACTCCAGGAAAAGGTGGGCAAACCCACTTGGACAAGCCAGTGTTCAATACCGTAAAAGAAGCTGTAGATGCAGTAGGAGCAGATACGACTATTATTTTCGTGCCACCGGCTTTTGCTGCTGATGCGATCATGGAGGCTGCCGATGCGGGGATCAAGGTGATTATCACCATTACTGAAGGTATTCCGGTGAAGGATATGATGATTGCTAAGCCATACGCCAAATCAAAAGGAGCAACTCTTAGTAGGGCCTAACTGCCCAGGAGTAATCACTCCAGGAGAAGCAAAAGTTGGTATCATGCCAGGGTTTGTTTTCAAAAAAGGAAAAGTAGGTATCGTTTCTAAATCAGGCACTTTGACCTACGAAGCGGCTGATCAAGTAGTGAAAGCTGGAATGGGAATCACTACGGCTATCGGTATCGGTGGAGATCCAATTATCGGAACTTCTACCAAAGAAGCTGTAGAGTTGCTGATGAATGATCCTGAGACAGAAGCTATCGTAATGATTGGAGAGATAGGTGGTAACTATGAGGCTGAAGCTGCAAAATGGATCAGAGCTGATGGAAATAGAAAACCTGTAGTTGGATTCATTGCAGGACAGACGGCACCTCCGGGAAGAAGAATGGGACATGCAGGAGCAATTATTGGCGGAGCTGACGATACAGCAGAGGCAAAAATGAAGATTATGGCGGAAAATGGCATTTTCGTTGTTAATTCTCCAGCGGAAATTGGTGATACGATAAAAAAGGCTTTGGCCTCATAATAGAAATAAATTTGAATGAAAAGCCCCTCTTGGATTTAGTCTGAGAGGGGTTTTCTGTTTTAAAAGAGAGCGATTCCTAGTAGAAGCGATTCCTTATAGATACGTACACTTTCACAGGTGTAACTAGGCTTGATCAAAAAAAATAGCAGCTCATCTTATAGGCGTGAATCATTCTTCAAGGAGGAGATGTTACTGATTACATTATTTTTTTTCAATTTTTAATTGCGTCCATTTATAGTGCTTTTTCGACGAATGTCTCTTTTTTCAGGATGAAACTCGAATAACCTGAGTTTAAATTCCACTCCTGAGTTTTTATAAAAACACCAATATGGTATTTTTATCACATCTAATGGATGTATAATTGCGACTTTAATAATGATTTGGTTGGTGTTTGATTATTTGATAATTATCGAACGTAAAGCAGTTCTGCTGAGAATCTTCAACAATTTTGATTCAAAATACAGAGGAATGAGTTACGAAAGCTGAGTGTTGTTTGGTTTTAGTGGAGATATCTTGGAAGGATGATTGTGTTCAAACCAAACGATAATAATCAAAATTCTCCGCTACCATTTCATAACAAACAACAAAACTCACTATCAAAATGAAAAAAACATTTACAAAAATCTGGCTACTGCTCTTCGCATTGGTGTGGTGCATGCCAGCATCGGCACAAAAATGGCAACAATTAAATCCTGGGGCTGGAGGCCGTGTACAGGGTGTCTCTTGCGATCCGACAACACCAGGTCGCATGTTCGTCGCTTCCGATATGGAAGGTTTCTATTATTCTGATAACTATGGAACAAGCTGGAATTGGGCAGCCAAGAACATTCCAACCACATTCGTCCTTATGGCGACAGGCCGTGGCAACAACTTCTTTGTGGGGCATGCCAAGGGCTTAAGTGTAAGTCACAACAAAGGAGCTTCTTATAGCCATCCTGCTGTAGCAAGCAACAAGACTATCGGATTTATAGAAGTGGATCCGTCTAATACCAACAATGTATATGCTGGAATTAACTGGAGAGCCAATGATGGCCATTTGAGACATTATCCTCAAGAAACGACAGATACTCAGGAAATTTATTATTCACATGATGGTGGTAATACTTGGGATAAGTCTTCGTGGAGTGGTTTTGCACAAGGAGACCCACGAGTGCAAACCATCGCCGTAGACCCTTCCAACAGTAATGATGTATTGATAGGAACTGCTAGCGGTTTGCAGCGGTCTTCTAACAAGGGAGTTTCTTGGACGAAGATGGATGGCCCAACAGGTATCGATATTGAATACTGCTGGGGCGTAGATTTTACAAAAGATGGCAACTGGATTTATGCCATTTATCGCAAAGGCGGAATGTCTAACTTGTTTGTAAAAAGCTACCCAAATGGCACATGGAAAGATTTAGGTAACGGTGACTGGGGTAGTCTAAATATGTGGGATCCTAAAGTATTTCAAACCACTGGCACTGAGCATAACGTTTTAATTAGCCAGCATGATCAATCCTCAAATAAAGGACTTTTTGAAGGTCGTTTCACTGTGGATGGGTCAGATGTGACAGGTAGTTATTCATTAATCTTGGATCATAATGGAACCACCGACAATGTCAATTATGATATTGGATGGAATTACTATGTGGCCCAATGCAGAAGTAATACCTATTACCCTGCTAACTGGTCAGACTCAGGATATACCCGTGGTGTGTTTACCATGGTGCAGCAATCGTATTTCACAGGAGATGCAGCTAAAGGCAATAAGGATTGGCGTGTGGTTAGTACTGGTTATGTTAAAAGTCAGTCAGGTCTAGATTTCTATAGAAGTAGAGGTACCTCTTCCACATTCACCTATGATGTAGCAGGGTATCAAAATTATCTTATTCAAGGTCAGGCAGACAACTTGGCATTGGAAAGTTGGGATAATGGTGGCTCTTGGGTGCAAGCGCGAACAAACTATAATGTTCAGGATGGACACGCTGTTCATGTGATACCTCATACGACTCCCATTGTATTGATGGATGCGGCTACTGGTTGGGGAGGTGGAAATCCTGCTGCCAGCTCAAATCTGCTTTACAAAAATTTAGACGTAAACAGTCCTAATCATTCGTGGCAAAGGTTGGCTTATAATGCAGATTTAAAAGGACTGCCAAATTCCAGAATTTGGGAATTTCATGCAGATCCAGATGATTATAAGCGTCTTTATGTGTTGACACACTCTGGACTCTACTTGTGCGATAATATTGTGAGCTTAATCCAAACAGGATCACCTTATTTTAGAAGGATACATGAGAGTACCCAGATGGGATCGGAGTTGGCTTTTAATCCTGCAAATACGGATGAAATTTACTTCAAGAGCAATTCAGGAAGTTTTAAGGGAGTTAGAAACGGTTCTGGAGAATATGATTGGGCTCAAATGACCAGAAGTACTGGTCAGGATAATAATCTTCACTGGGGTGGTTTGGCAGTAGTCAACAAAGGTGGAAATAAGTATGTGTATGGATATGAGCGTCAGAAAGGTATCGTAAGAGCAGATAATGGAGCTACTCAGTTTAATGAAGTAGCGGTACTCAGAGATGAGGATTTATTTAATTATTTAGATCAACCTACCTGGTATGATCCGAGTCATTCTATTATTCAATCGAATACCATTTTTGCGGATGGGGATCAATTATACATTCCATTTCATACATGGGAGAGTACACGATGGGGTTATGGTATTTTAAAGGGTACGGTGGGAAATGACGGGAATGTAGATTGGGAAAATTGGACAGAAGACTGTTATTTCTCCACTACTAAGCAGGTGAAGAAAATTAACGGCAAGATTATGCTAGCAACCATGGGAGCTGGTGTATATGCGAGAAAAATAGATGGTTCTGATGCAGACCCACTTCCCCCGATTGATGAAAATGGAAATCAGCCTCCTGTTAAAAATTGGTACAATGTCTATACGGACGATGCATCTACAGGTGGACTGCAATGGTCAGGTTTAGGAGATGTCACAGTATCTAATAGTTCAAATAAGGCGATTGAAGGATCTAACTCAAAATACGTAGAAGGATTAGGTCAAAGTGTTGCTCCAGGAGCGGACCATGTGTTGGTCATTGATTTCGATCCATTGGATGTGCAAAATGGAGTCCTTTCTTTCTCCCTATTCGGGTCGGGAGGTGATCTAAAGAGCCTCAATGTGAAATTAATGGATGATGCGGGTGGTTATGTAGATTATCCAAACCAAGTCGCAGCAGGCAACTCTTGGACTACTATGAGTCTAGCCATTTCAGGAGGTAGTTTGAATACTGCTTCATTTAGCAAAATCCTGATCGAGCGATGGGGTAGTGGTGTAAGCACAATGTATGTAGACAGAATTCAAATTGATGCGGATGCAGTGATACCTGAAAATTCTACCAATGTACCTGTAAGCAGCGTATCAATAAGTGGATGCAACAGTGGAACTGATTTAGAGGTAGGCGCTACTCGTAATCTGAATGAAACTGTTTTGCCTACCAATGCTAGCAACAAGTCAGTGACTTGGAGTTCTTCGAATACTAGCGTGGCGACAGTGAGCAATGCGGGATTGGTGACTGCCGTGGCTGCAGGATCAGCTACCATAACTGTTACTACCGTAAATAGTAGTAAAACAGCTACTTGCGCGATTACTGTAGTTGCTCCACCGAGCGGATGTAGTGCTACAGGAACGATACTGTTGGAGAAATACGATGGAATCTCTGGCACAACTATATCAGCCTTGACGAGTGCGAGTATATTTCCAGGCAGCCCATCATCTACTTCTTCATTAACCTCATTTGAGGCGCCAGCAAATGTTGAGGACAATTATGGTATTCGTGTGCGTGGGTTTATCTGTGCTCCAGAAACGGGTTCATACACTTTTTGGATCGCTGGAGATGATGCTGTAGAGCTTTGGTTGAGTACAAACTCAACAGAATCGAATAAATCCAAAATTGCAAGTCATACTGCATGGACAAGCTCACAACAATGGAATAAATATGCTAGTCAAAAATCTGCAAGTATATCGTTGCAAGCAGGAGAAAGCTATTATGTAGAAGCCTTGATGAAAGAAGGTGGTGGCGGTGATAATCTTGCGGTTGGCTGGAGAAAGCCTAGCGATGGTTCTGGCGCATCTCCCGTAGAAGTGATCCCAGGAAGTGTACTTTCACCTGCTAGTGGTGGACCAGTTACGATCCCAGTTTCCAGTGTATCAATAAGCGGTTGCAATAGTGAAACTGATTTAGCAGTAGGCGCTACTCGTAATCTCAATGAGACAGTTTCGCCTACTAACGCGACCAACAAGTCAGTGACTTGGAGTTCTTCAAATACTAGCGTGGCGACAGTGAGTAATGCGGGATTGGTGACTGCCGTGGCTGCAGGATCAGCGACCATTACAGTGACTACAGTTAGCGGAAGCAAAACTGCTACCTGTACGATCACGGTAAATGCGCCAGTAACAGGAAAAGCCATACCAGGAAAAATTGAAGTAGAAGACTATAATACAGGAGGGCAAGGTGTAGGTTATAATGATTTGACCAGTGGCAACTCTGGCGGTTCTTATCGTACCGATGATGTAGATGTTCAAGTCATGCGGAGAGGGAGGTTACAACGTAGGTTGGACTGATGCTGGCGAATGGCTAGACTACAACGTCAATGTTGCTTCAGCAGGAACCTATGATTTGAAGCTACGTGTAGCAAGAAGTAATTCTGGCACTTCTACTGTCAAGGTGCTATTCGGAGGAGTGGATAAAACAGGCAATGTGAGTGTGCCAAGTACTGGTGGCTGGCAGACTTACACGACTGTGACTAAGAGTGTTTCTCTAAGTGCAGGACAGCAAGTGATGCGCATCTCCATTGTCGGTGGCGGCTACAACATCAACTATGTGGATATAGTGGCAACATCTACTACCGTTCCCTATTGCAAGTGTACTCATAAGTGGTTGTCCAGGAGCAACATGGGCATTGGAGCTACCGTCAATCTCAACGAAACCGTTTCTCCTTTGAATGCTACAAACAAGAACGTGAACTTGGTCATCTTCAAACACATCTATTGCTACAGTTAGTAGTACAGGGTTGGTAACGGCTGTAGCCGCAGGTTCTGCGACCATTACAGTGACCACTGTTAGTGGGGGGAGGACTGCTACTTGTAATGTGACTGTAGCGGCAGCACCGCCAACTGGTAATGGTGATTGTAACGCAACTTCTTCTTCTGACAAGCCAAACCCTCCTTGTGGTGTTTGGGTAGAATCACTTTCTAGTACATCTGTTAGACTTCATTGGAATGACAATTCCGACAATGAAACCTCTTTCGATATTCAGAACATTTCTCGCGGGAGATACATGGAGAGGTGGAGGATTGCCATGGAGCTGGCATATGCGACTGTCCATTGAAATCACAGGGCTAAATAGTGGAGCTAACTACACCTTCCGAATCAAAGCAGTTGGACGCTAGTGGTGGATCTATTTGGGTGAGCTACTGATCGATTTACACTAGTCGGAAGTAGGTTGGCTGACGAGGTGTCATTTGCGAATGCGCAAAAGGAAATCTCAATTTATCCGAACCCTGCTCAATGGGGAGCTACCCTTACTTTAAATGTGAAGGGTTACTCCGACTTTAATATGAATATCACCAACCTAAGTGGTCAGGTAATCTATGAAAAGAGCTATTCAAACTTTTCAACTGAAGTTTTTGACTCAAGTCTATTGCCGCAATCCGGACTTTATCTGATTCGATTCAGTGCTGAAGGAAAGCAATGGATGCAAAAGCTGGTTGTTAAATAAGATTGGGTGAATTTTTAGTGTGAAAGCTCTTCTTGGATTCGTCTGAGAGGGGCTTTCTTTTTTCATAAGAAAGCGATAATCTTTGGTTGGAGGTTGCGCTTTATAGTGATTGTGCTCGCGTCTAGACCGCCAATCCTCACGTCCACCATTTGGTCACGAATCATCTATCAAGTCATTTCTCAAAGTGACGATGTGTTTCATGCTGAAATTTTGTTTTCATTTTTTAGCCTGCATTGATCCTTGATTATTCGATGAATACATCATTATTTAGGATGAAACTTCAATGGCCTGAGTTTTTGACTTCTCTCCTGAGTTTTTATAAAAATACCAATAAGATATTTTGAATGCATAAAGTGGGTTGTGAATTGTGATTTTTATAACCATAAGAGGGGTGTTTGATTATTTAATAATTTGAGTGCGAGAATCAGCTCTACTGAGAATGGCCAACAATTTTGATTCTAAATATAGAGGAACGACTGACGAAAACTGAGTCATGTCTGAGTGCTATGGCCATATATTGTAGCATTGAAAGTGCTCGTGCAAAACAAAAAGTCATCATAAGTTTCCTGCTAAGAACTCATAACAAACAACTCAGTATCGAATGAAAAGAGTATATATTAAAATCTGCCTACTACTATTAGTGTTGTGCTATGCGATAACAGTCCAAGCCCAGTATTGGCAATCACTTAACCCAGGTGCCGGTGGACGTGTGCAAGGGCTTTCAGCAGACCCTTCAACCCCAGGTCGGCTCTTCATGGCTTCCGATATGGAAGGGTTTTATTATTCAGACAACTTTGGAGATAGCTGGAAATGGGCTGCCAATGGGCTGCCTACTGCTTTTATTCTTTTGGTGGAAGGTAGAGGTGATACGTTTTTTGCCGGCCATGCCAAGGGTTTAAGTATCAGTACCGACAAGGGAGCATCTTGGGTTCATGCTACTCCCACGGTAGATAAGACCATAGGAATCTTGGAGATAGATCCTGCCAATGTTGATAATATCTATGCAGGAGTGAACTGGCGTGGAAATGATGGGCATATCAAGCACTACCCACAATCGGAAACTGGCACTAAAGAGATTTATTACTCGCATGATGGCGGCTCTACATGGGAATCCACCTCTTGGGCTGATTTTGCCACGGGAGATCCACGAGTTCAGAGTATACAAGTGAACCCTATGAATAGCAACGAGGTGCATATTGCCACACCTGAAGGGCTTTATGAATCAACCAATAAAGCAATGAGCTGGGCTAAAATAGCAGGACCAGCGGGCATTGAAAATGAGTATTGCTGGGGTTCGGATTTTACTCCCGATGGGAAATGGATTTATGCGCTTTATCGCAAAGATGGCTTTACCAAGCTGTTTGTAAAACAACACCCTGTTGGCACATGGAAAGATCTGGGAACAGGCGGATGGGACAAGCACAATATGTGGCAGCCCCAAGTTTTTGATGGAAGTACAGCCGATAAGCATTACGTGCTTGTAGGTCAGCGAGATCAAAACCCAAATGAAGGGTTGTTTGAAGGTTCTTTCACAGTTGCTGACAATGAAGTGAGTGGCTCATGGTCAATCATTTTTCAGCACAATGGAACTAATAATGGTTTGGATTATGATATAGGGTGGAATTATTTTTTAGCTAACTGCAGAAACAATGTCTACTATCCTTCGACCTGGAGTACTGATTTTGAAAGAGGTGTTTTTACTCAGGCACAGCAGTCTTATTTTGTAGGGGATGCTGCTAAGGGCAACTCAAGTTGGAAAGTCGTGAGTACTGGCTTTGTGAAAAATCAAGGCGGAATGAATTTTTACCGCAGCAGAGGTACGGCATCTACTTTTACTTACGATGTAGCGAAGTATGAAAATTATGTAATTCAAGGGCAAGCCGACAACTTGGCTTTGGAGAGCTGGGACAATGGAGGCTCTTGGGTGCAAACGCGTACTACGTTCAATGTGCAAGATGGGCATGCTGTGCACGTAATTCCGCATACTACACCTATAGTATTGATGGATGCAGCATCGGGCTATGGTGGAGGTAATCCTGCTGCTAACTCTTCCCTTTTTTACAAAACTTTGGATGTTAACAGCCCAAATCACAATTGGTCAAGATTGGCTTTTGGAACAGCCGAAGGGGATAAAAAGGGACTGCCAAGAAATCGAATTTGGCAGTTTCGAGCAGATCCGGATGATTACAAAAGAATATATGTAGTGACGCACAGTGGCTTGTATGTCTGTGATAATATCGTAGAGCTGATCAATAATCCAAGTGACGCCAACAACTATTTCAGACGTATTCATGAAAGTACACTTCTTGGTGCGGCATTTTCTTTCAAAGCAGGTGATAGTAATACAATCTATTATAAGGATAACACAGGTTCTTTTACAGGAGTAAGACAAGGTGACGGTTCGTTTGCATGGACTCAAATGAAAAGATCGACCGGTCAAACAAATAACATTCATCACGGTGGATTGGGGAGTGTAGCCGTAGATGGCAATAGTTATCTCTATACCTATCAGGATTACACGGGGATTGTGCGTGCCGACAATGGCTCCTCACAGTTCAATACGATTGTGCTTTCTGATGATGATTTGTTTAAGTATCTGACTAAACCAGAATGGCATGACGATACTCATAAGATCTCTACTAATGCAATGATTGTGGTGGATAATGATCTATATATTCCTTACCATGTGTGGGATGATGTGCGCTGGGGATATGGCGTTGTGAAAGGAGAAGTGGCGGCAGATGGATCGGTCACATGGAGTGATTGGACTTCAGGTTTACACTATTCTGTTACCAAGCAAATTAAGGAGTATGATGGTAAAATATATCTCGCCACCCAAGGAGCAGGATTGATTGCAAGAAAATTGAACGGTGAGCTAGCGGATGAGCTTCCTCCTATCGTTTCTTGGACTAGCCCCTCAGAGAGTTGGTATTGGTTATATCAAGATGCTAGTGAGACTTCAGGTTTGGCGTGGAGCGGTCATGGTAATGTAGAGTCATCTTCCAGCACAGGTAGTGCAGCGGAAGGTACGTCATCTAGGTTTGTACAGGGGATAGATCAGAGTTCGGCTCCTGGAGCAGATCATTTTCTTATTATTGAATTTGACGCATTGGATGCCACTGATGGCATCCTCAATATGAGTCTCTACGGTATTGGCGGGTCGTTGAGTAGTGTCAATATTAAGTTCATAGATGCAAATGGAGGCTCAGTAGATAAGGTCAATCAGGTGATAGGTGCAAATAATTGGCAGAATTTTGCCCTCAGCCTATCTGGTGGTTCCTTCGATCCTTCTTCATTTTCTAAAATTCAAATAGAGCGTTGGGGTGGTGGCGTGAGCAACATATATGTGGATAGAATTTATATTGAAGGTTCGCAGTTGGTGCCAGACGATTCGGAAACGATAGCCGTGACAAGTGTTACGATCAGCGGATGTCCTGCTGAGGATTTAGAAGCAGGTGAAACAGTGGATTTGGATGAGAGTGTTATGCCATTGGACGCTACGAAGAAGCAGGTAACTTGGAGTACGTCCGATGCTTCCATAGCCACGGTGAGTAGTTCGGGAGTAGTTGCAGGAGTGGGTAATGGCTCGGTGACCATCACTGCTACGTCGGTAAACGGAGGAAAAAAGGCTACTTGTGAATTGACTGTCTTCGGGGCTGCTGTGATTCCCACAAATGTTATGATCTCTGGTTGTGTGGAGTCATTAACTGTAGGGGAAACTGCTTCGTTGAGCGCTACGGTTTCGCCAGTAGAAGCTACGGACAAGTCCGTGACTTGGAGTTCGTCTAATATGGCAATCGCGACAGTAAGTAGTGCTGGAGTGGTCACTGCTGTTGCAGCAGGTAGCGTAACCATTTCGGCGGTGACCAGTAGCGGAAATAAAAAGTCAAACTGCCTGATAGGTGTGTTGGCTGTAGCAAATCCAATAGGTAATGGAGATTGTAGTGCACAGTCATCAGATGGTAAGCCAAATCCTCCATGCTCAGTATGGGCAGAATCAATTTCTGAAACGAGCGTTCGTCTGCATTGGAATGATAATTCAGACAATGAAGTAAGCTTCGATATTGAGCGAATGATCGCAGGAGGTACTTGGTCTAGTGATGATATTTCTTCAAGTTCATCTGATGCGTCTTCTATGGATATTCTTGATTTGAATGCTGGTGGTAATTATAAGTTTCGCATAAAAGCAGTGAATGGAAGCGGGAGTTCAGCGTGGGTAGAGACTGATGAGGTCACACTGCTAGGTAAGGAATTGTCATTTGAGGTTGCTAATAATGAAATTTCAATATATCCGAATCCAGCTCCATTTGGTGCTATTCTCACTTTGGATGCGCAAGGCTACTCTGATTTTACGGTAAATATCAGCAACGTAAGTGGTCAGATCATCCTTGAGAAGAACTATTCAGACTTTTCAAGTAAAGTATTTGACTCAAGTCTGTTACCTCGGTCAGGATTCTATCTGATTCGATTCATTACTGGAGGAAAGCAATGGATACAAAAATTGGTAATAAGATAAAAGAATAAATAATAATCAGCTTTTGAGTTGTTCGGATATTCCGCACCGCATCATTTCAAGTTCAACCTGTAGCGGTTTGTGTGCTTACCATGAGATAACTCACTGTTCGTTCACCGCTAAAACGTTTAATATTTTAACCCTTAACCCATTAATCAAGATGAAAAAAATTAGTTTTTATTGTTTATTACTCATTGCTACTCTGACGACTCAGGCGCAATGGGCATCAATTAATCCTGGAGCAGGTGGTCAAGTTCAGGATATTGTGTGTGACCCCAATCAGCCCAACCGCCTGATTCTAGCCTCTGATATGGAGGGTATTTATGAGAGTACCAATAACGGAAATAGCTGGAATCATAAAGGCCATTTACATCAAAACAGAGTTTACGCTGTTGCTATTCCAAAAAGCAGCAATCAGACACATAAAGACAAAATGTATGTCGGTACTTTGTATGGTTTGGAGGTTTCTAACAATAGAGGTCAGGATTTTACATTGATCACTAGTACTAAGAAACTCTCTATCGGCGCGATTGCTGTGCATCCTTCAAACCCTTCTATTGTATTGGCGGGTATTGGATGGAAAGATGACTATGATTTCTCTCACAAATTTGGATTGTCTCCAGACAAGTCAGGAAAAGGAAAAGGTGAAATTTTCAGATCCACCAATGCGGGAGCAGCTTGGACTAAAATCGAATTTGACGGTAAGTACTGCAACAGATAGAAATGTTTTCACCATTCAATTTGATCCAACCAATGGTAATAACGTCTATATGGCTACTGGAAAGGGTCTATATAAAAGCACCAATGCTGGAGCCAACTGGACTAAAGTAACTGGGCCAAACAATGGCAAATGTAGAGGTGCGGCGTTGAGTCCTGATGGTACTAAAATTTATGCCGTTTTTACTTCTAATGGAGATAATGGATATGTATATGCCAAGGCAGTGTCATCTTCGTCTTGGACGAAGGTGAGCAATGGGATGGCTAGCGAATGGACATTCTGGTATCCTGAAGTAGATCCTCGCAGTAGCACCAATCAGCACACGGTGTTGATTGCAATGCACAAAGACCGTCAAGGACTTTACGAAGGTTCATTTACGTGGAGCGGAAATAGTCTTACAAGTCACAATTGGTCTTTAAAATGGAATGGCACATCAGGTTATGATACAGGGTGGGACAAAGCCAGTCCAAAAACGAGGATTGCACATTATACCCCTATTTCTTGGTCGAGAGCTGTATGGTCTACCTCTGATCAAACAATGTTTAGAGGTGCGCCAAACGGCAGTAACTATACTTGGGAGAATAAATACAGTACTCCAAATAATAGTTTTAATGTAAATGGAGACCCTACCTACACTAGTAAAGGAACAGCAAGTACCTATACTTATGATGTAGCCATTGATGGCAATTATGTGCTACAATGTATGGCCGATAATGGATGGGTAGAAAGCTGGGATGGAGGAACTTCCTGGAGCAATCGTCAAATGAGAGATAAGGGCAATATTTCAGATATACAGGCCGCCGATATCGCTTATGATAACGGTACGTCTATTGTTGTTTCTGTGGGTACTAAACAGTGCTACGGAGGTATATGTAGTCAGCAATGGAATCCTTCTTACATCTGGGTAAAGCAATTGAATAGCCACAGCCCTTCAGATAACTGGGTGAGAGTAGATAACTCAGATAAGGTTCAACAGCATTATTGGTATGCTAACGAAGGTAGATATAGAGAAGTAGCAGTTTCTCCAGCAAAGAAGGATCGAGTATTCTTTGGGGTAAATAATGATGGAATCTATATGATAGACGATATCAGTGATGCCCTTGGATGGCAATGCCAACATGGTCAAAATAGGAGGAGACCTTTTTTGGGTGCGTACCATCGCTCCTCACCCTACCAATCCAGATGTTATCTATCTCACCAATACAAACGGGACAAAGGCAAATGGACTATACAAAGCGACTAAAAGTGGAAGCACTTGGAATTTTCAGTTAATTGAAGCTGGTACAGGTCACAACTCAGAAGTGGCAGTGTGGATTGACAATGGCAAAACCTATGTCTACTACTGGGCAAATTTCAATGGTGAGTTTAAAGGAAAACTATCTATCAACGGCGGAGCATTTAGTACGGTAATAGATGCGAGTGTGGCACAAAGTAAGAGAACGCCCTATTGGAAAAGTGTAGTTGGATCTGACTTTAAATTTCAAAGTAATGGCGGTGTGATAGGTGATGGAAATACCATCATAGCGAACTATTATGATCACACGATGCAATTGTCTTATGGTGTTTTCAAAGGAACGATTCAAAGTAATGGTACTGTTTCATGGGAAGATTGGACAGGGAGCAACTTGCACTTTGGAGGATCTACTGCTATGAAATTGACAGGAAGTGGTACTTCCAAAAAGCTTTACATGTCTACTTCTGGGGCAGGTTTGCTTAGTAGAGACTTTACAACCTCAGGAAGTGTTGCTGTTACTGGTGTAACTGTCAACAATTGCTCATCCCCAACGATCTCTATCGGAGCAACGGTAGATCTAAATGAAACAGTTTCTCCTTCAAATGCTACCAACAAGTCAGTGACTTGGAGTTCTTCAAACAACAATGTGGCTACTGTAAGTAGCTCAGGTTTGGTAACAGCAGTAGCAGCAGGTTCAGCGACCATTACAGTGACTACAGTAAGCGGAAGCAAAACGGCTACATGTGGTGTCACGGTGAACGGGTCAGTAACGGCAAAAGCTATACCAGGAAAAATTGAAGTAGAAGACTATAATACAGGTGGACAAGGTGTAGGTTATAATGATTTGACCAGTGGCAACTCTGGCGGTTCTTATCGTACCGATGATGTAGATATTCAATCATGTAGTGAAGGAGGTTACAACGTAGGTTGGACTGATGCTGGCGAATGGCTAGACTACACCGTCAATGTTGCTTCAGCAGGAACCTATGATTTAAAGCTGCGTGTTGCAAGAAGTAATTCTGGAAGTTCTCCTATCAAGGTGCTATTCGGAGGAGTGGATAAAACGGGTAATTTAGATGTGCCCAATACAGGAGGCTGGCAGACCTACACTACTGTGACTAAGAGTGTTTCTCTAAGTGCAGGACAGCAAGTGATGCGCATCTCTATGGTCGGTGGTAGCTACAATATCAATTATATAGAGCTTACTGGAGCTACGCCACCACCATCCACTACTTACAGATACTTGAGATTGACTGTGTTGGGAACTACAGGTTTAGATATGTCAGTACAGCAAATACACTGGATGGATGGCAGTACTTCTTATCCAAATCCGAAATTGGTTAATGGCGATCAGTCTAAAGTGACTTCTAGTACCAATGGAGGGAATGATTATCGGGCTTTCGATAATACCAATTCTGGCTGGAATGTTGGTAGTACCTATTCTCAGTGGATTACCATTGATCTAGGCGCGGGTAATGAGATCGCACCAGACGAGATTCAGATCAAAGGAAATGCTGGCAATAGAGCACCATCTTCTTTTCAGTGTCATGGATCGAATAACAATTCTTCTTGGACGTTGCTGCATTCAAGAACGGGGCTTACTTCCACTGATTATCCTTCCAATTTAGGTACGTTTAGCTTTGGATCTGGGTCACGCGAAGTTGGATTGGTGAGTGTTGTTGTCTCAGATTTGAAAATGTATCCTAATCCTTTGAGGGCTGGAGCAAAATTATTTGTAGACTCATCTAATCTGAGTGACTTCAATATGCAAGTAATGAGTTTGGATGGAAAGGTGCTTTTTGAAAAACAAGTCGCTAGTCAGGAAACGCGTCTTGAACTGCAGGTTGAAGCACTCAGTCAAGCAGGAATATATTTGATTCGCTGCACAAGTGGTGATAAATCATGGATGCAAAAGCTCATTGTAAAATAATTGCTTTTTCTAATTAAGAACCATAGAAACAGTTTAAGCACGGGCAATATTGTCCGTGCTTTTTTGAGTTTTCACTCCATTTTAAGCGCACTTTTTTCTTTTGATTTGTATGTTAACATATTGATTCACTGAGATTTGTTATCATTTGTAGTGCGGTAAGAAAATCAATCATTACGATCGACTGTACTATGGAGTTTTTAAATGACTTAAGTCAAAATCTATACGTTTGGGTTATTTTCCAAACACTGGTCATTGCGATTGCCATTATTACCACGGCAAAACGAGGTGTTGCACGGCTTTATGCCTTGTTTTTTATTTTTCTATCAATAGAATCTTCGCTGCAATTCATATATTCTCATGTGGAGCTCCTGGCGCCTCGTTTTGCGCTATTCATGTTTTTCTATGAGTTTTTCAACCTTCTTTATGGGCCGTTGGTGTTGGTATCTCTTTTATGGAGCTTCACCAATCGTTTCGATATAAAAAAAGCGATGTTTCATGGATCGCTCTCTGTGGTTTTTCTTATCTACTATTTTGTGGTCATTGTTTTGCCCAACCGACCATTTGATATGTTTGCTTGGATTTACACACCATCACACATGACTTGGTCGTCTGTCTGTACGTTTTCTGTATTATTTTATTTCTTCTATATCTCTTATGTCATTCGAAAAAACGCTGGGTTTATTCCTAATGTTTTCACCAAGCCATTGCTTGGGTACTTACTTCTTAAAGGTGCGAATGGGCTAATAGTTATGGTTCATATGAATGTCTTTCGGTTTGATCTCATCTCTGAAGGTCATATTGCGATTGTTTTTTGCTTGACATACATATTTTGCAATGCCTACATTATTGTTATGACTATGGTGTTGTTGTTTAGTCGAAATAACATCTTTTCTACTGATAAAATCCACCATTCGAATGTGTCTGATCTATCGGAGTTTAAAGAGAACATTGATGAGCTTCATCGCCTGATGAAAGAAGAGAAAGTTTTTGCGAGACATGATGTCAGTATGGAGATGCTAGCTGAGATGATAAGCGTGCCAATTCACACTATGTCCAGAATCTTGAATGAGTCTATTGGCTTGTCCTTTTGGGATTATATCAATGCTGCAAGAATTGAAATGGCTCAGGAGTTATTAAAAGATTCTGAGGAGAAGAATCTATCTGTGGCAATTCGATGTGGTTACAATTCTGAATCTGTATTCTATAGAAATTTCAGAAAGCAGACAGGTTTTACTCCTAAGAAGTTTCAAGAGCTTCATTCTATTGGTGATTGATTTCATCTTTTACACCTGTTTTGTACTTATGATTTCTAAATCAATAGCGTAAATATTGTAATATTTACAACAAAATAGAAGTTAAAATTGATTTATTCTCATTTTAATGTTGTTTTGGTTGATAAAATGTTAATATAATAGCTTACCTATATTTACTCACTGACTTTCTATAAAGTGTCATTATTTCATAAGTAATACCCAATAATTTTATTGGTTTAGGAATCCTCCGTTTCGGAGGTGTTCATTTTTTTTTACCCAAAACCAAACAACAAAAACTTATGAAAAACCAAAACTTAACAATCAAATTTCAAATGGTATTGCTCTTCGTAGCAATGCTAAGCTCAATCAACTCTTTTGGGCAATGGCAATCCATCAACCCAGGTGCTGGTGGTCAGGTACAGGATATTGTATGTGACCCTAACATACCTAACCGTGTCTTTTTGGCATCTGATATGGAGGGAGTGTATGAGAGTACTGACAATGGTCAATCATGGCATGAAACTGGTCACTTGAAGCAGAATCGTGTGTATGCTGTTGCTATCACCCCGGGCAATTCCAACAAAATGTTTGTCGGTACTTTGTATGGGCTGGAAGTGTCAAATGATGCAGGAAGTCATTTTGATCTAGTAGCATCTTCCAAAAAGTTGTCTATCGGTGCTATCGCAGTGAGTCCCTCAAGTACCAATACCGTAATAGCGGGTGTTGGTTGGAGAGATGATAGTGATTTTGCAAGTAACTTCGGGATGTCTAGAAATGGTAATATTGTCACCTTTAGATCAACCAATGGTGGTAGTTCTTGGCAGAAAATTGAAATAAGTGGATCGGGAGATAGAAATGTCTACAGCATTCAGTTCGACAAAAATAATGCGAATATCGCATATATGGGTACCTCTCAAGGCGTGTTCAAATCTACCAACGCAGGAGCGTCTTGGTTCGCTTTGGGTGGAAACCCTGGAACCAATACAGGGGTTTCCTTGAGCCCAAATGGTCAATATTTGTATGGTACATTTAATTATGACCTTTATGTGACGAGTACAGCGTCTATCAGTTGGCAGTCAAAAATGTCTGGACTGGATGGAAATGCCAAATATTGGTATCCTGAAGTGGATCCAAGGGATAATGGCAGCTCTCATAAAGTAACAATGGCTATACTGGGTGATAGACCTGGATTGTATGAGGGTACATTCAATTGGAGTGGGAACTCACTTTCCAACTATTCTTGGAAGAAAATATGGGAAGGCACGTCAGGGTATGATACAGGATGGGATAAAGCCACTCCAAACCCTAGAGTAGCTCATTATACTCCTGCTAGCTGGTCGCGAGCGATTTGGTCTACGACAAATCAAACCATTTTTCAAGCAACACCAGGAGGATCTGGATGGGGTTGGAACTGGAACAATAAATACAGTATCCCAAATAATAACTTCAACGTTGGAGGAAATCCTACATATAGCGGTCGTGGAACAGCCAGTACCTATACGTATGGTATTGCCATGCAAGGTAGTTATATGATTCAAACAATGGCTGATAATGGCTGGATGGAAAGTTGGGATGGTGGAGAATCTTGGAGCAATATGCAGATGAGATTCAAAGGACAACAGTCGGATTCACAGAGTGCAGATATTGGATATGACAATGGTAAATATATTGCGATCTCAGAGTCATCTCCGAGTTGTTATGGAGGAGCTTGCTTTAGTGGAGGACGTCTTTGGACAAAAATCCTTAGCGCTACCCCTTCTACATCAGATGAGTGGATTCAGGTGAATGGTAGTGTAAAGGGGCCGAATGGGACGTTTAATGGCGGTCAATATCGAGATATTTCCGTCTCTCCGGTTAAGAGAGATAGGGTTTTTGCATGTAGCAATGATTATGGAGTATTCATGATTGATGATCTCTGGGCTGCTGCTAATGGTGCATCTAACTTGCAGTATATTGGACTTGCAGGAATTAGAACTAAGAAAATTGCTCCTCACCCTACCAACGCAGACATTGTTTTTGTTACATCCAATAGTGGAGGAGGACAAGGTGTATACAAAGGGGTTAAAAGTGGCAGCAACTGGAACTTCAGCCAAATTTTGTCAGGTTCTGGTTGGGATGCAGAGGTAGATGTTTGGGAATACAACGGCCAAGTTTATGTATTCTACTTTGGCTACATAGGAGGAGAATTCAAAGGAATGCTCTCTATGGATCAAGGTAATACATGGAATACTGTGATGACTTCCAATATTGCTAAAGGCCTAAATACCCCAAGTTGGTATTCACAGGTTGCTGAAGACTTTAGATTCTCGAGTAAAGGTGGAATCGCTGGATATGACAATAAAATTGTCTTGTGTTATTATGATCATCGTCAGCAACAAACTTATGGTGTCTATAGAGGCACAATCAATGGAGCTAATAATGTTTCTTGGGAAGATTGGACGGGAGATATTCATTTTGGTGGATTCACTTCAGCTATAGTTAAAGAAGGGATGGATGGTAATCGCTATTTCTTTGCTTCAACAGCAGGAGCAGGGGCGATCAAAAGAGCAGTGGATGCGGTAGCTACCACTCCACCAAATGCTCCTAGTAATCTGGCTGCTAGCACAGTTTCTTCTGGTCAGATAAGCCTTAGTTGGAATGATAATTCTAACAACGAGTCGGGGTTCAAAATTGAGCGCAAGCAAGGATCGGGAAGTTATAGCCAAGTAGGAACAGCTTCTGGATCGTCTTTCACTGATTCTGGATTGTCTGCATCTACGTCCTATACTTACAAGGTTAGGGCTTATAATTCTGCTGGCAACTCTGCCTACACTGGTGAGGCTAGTGCGACCACCAATGCACCAGAGCCATGTTCGAGTAATAATCTAGTGACAAATGGCGAGTTTGATAATGCCCTTTCAGGATGGTCAGCCTATTCTGGTCAAAATGGATCAGTTGCGACTACTTCTGTTGTTACCAATGGAGGTTTGTCTGGAACAAATTCTGCCTTCACCGATATTAGTAATGGTGGGTCTGTAGGGAGTTCAGATATTCAATTATGGAATAACGTTAGTTTGGTTAGTGGTAAAACGTATGAAGTGAAATACAAAGCCAAAGCCGCGTCTAATAGAACTATGAGAGTGCAATTGCACCAAGAAGGTGGTGGCTGGACAGGATATGGCGAGCATACCATAAATCTTACCACGTCTTCTGCGGATTATACCTTCGAAGTGACAATGTCTACTACGGATAGCAATGCGCGCCTTAACTTCTTTTTGGGCGGAAGCTCTGCCAATGTATGGATAGATGGTGTTGTGGTGAGCGAGAAATGTGCTAATACCATCATTCCAACAAGTGTTTCAATCAGCGGCTGTCCAAGTTCAAGTGTGACAGTTGGAGGAGCTGTAAATCTAGACGAAACAGTAGCTCCTTCTAATGCGACCGATAAAAACGTTACCTGGTCATCAAGTAATACATCAGTAGCTACTGTAAGTAACTCAGGTTTGGTAACAGCCGTAGCTGCAGGATCAGCTACGATTACAGTAACTACAGTGAGCGGAAGCAAAACTGCCACATGTGATGTTACGGTGGTGCCAGCAGTGGTTGTGCCTACTAGTGTTTCTGTTTCTGGATGTCCTGGAAGCAACTTGGAAATTGGCGCAACAGCCAATCTTGATGAAACAGTGTTGCCATCAAATGCAACGGATAAAAGCGTCACTTGGTCTTCAAGCAACAATTCTGTGGCTACCGTAAGCAATACAGGTTTGGTGACTGCTGTAGCGGCAGGGTCTGCCACTATCACCGTGACTACAAATAGTGGCAGTAAAACGGCCACTTGCGGCGTGACGGTAAATGCAGGATCAGGAGGTTGTACGAATCCTAATTTGGTCTCCAATGCGGAATTTGACAGTGCGCTCTCAAATTGGTCTACCTATTCTGGTCAAAATGGATCATCTGCTACATCATCCGTCGTAACCAATGGCGGTCTATCAGGTACCAATTCAGCATTGATCAATATCAGCAATGGTGGATCAGTTGGAAGTTCAGATGTTCAGTTTTGGAATAATGTAAGCTTAGTAAGCGGTAAAACTTACGAGGTGATCTACCAAGCCAAAGCTGTATCCAACAGAACGATGAGAGTTCAACTACACCAAGATGGTGGTGGATGGACAGGCTATGGAGAACATACTATCAATTTGAGTAGCTCAGCAGCTACCTACAGTTTTGAAGTGACCATGTCGACAACAGACAATAATGCCCGACTGAATTTCTTCTTGGGAGGTAGTAGTGCCAATGTTTGGATAGATGGTGTGATAGTAAGAGAGAAATGTGCTAACCCTATTATTCCAACAAGTGTTTCTATTAGTGGCTGCCCAGGGTCTAACATGACCATTGGAGCAACTGCTAACTTGAACGAGACAGTTTCTCCATCTAATGCAACCGATAAGAGCGTGACTTGGTCTTCAAGCAATAATTCTGTTGCGACTGTGAGCAGCTCTGGTTTAGTAACAGCAGTAGCTGCAGGTTCAGCGACTATTACAGTGACTACAGTTAGCGGAAGCAAAACTGCCACATGTGGTGTAACTGTATCTGCTCCTGCATGTAACAATCCAAATATTGTAAGCAATGGAGAATTTGATAGCGGTACTGCAAACTGGCAATTCTATGTCAACACTGGAGCAGGGGCTAACGCAAGTTGGGCAGTTGTTTCAGGAGCGGGTCTTTCTGGAAGTAATTCTGCGAAAGTAACCATTAGCAATGGATCAAATGCTGATTCTCAAGTTCAGCTGTATTCAAATCTTGGCTCACTTACTAGCGGCAAAACCTATCAAGTAATCTTCAAAGCAAAAGCTGCAGGGTCTAGATCAATGCGTGTGGGAGTCTTGAAAGGATCAAGTCCATGGACTAACTATTTATCTCAAAATGTGAATCTGACTACCTCTGTACAAGACTTCACTTTAGAGTTTACAATGAGTGAAAATAGTAGTGATTCTAGAGTTGATTTCTTCTTAGGAAACAACAACAACGACGTGTGGGTGGATGCTGTGATTGTGAAAGAGAAGTGCTCTTCAGGGTCTAGAAATGCAGCTCCTATCGCTAGTCTTTCAGAAGTGAAGCTTTATCCTAACCCAATGGCTATAGGTCAAGAATTGACCATAGATGCATCTGAGCTTTCGCAGTTCAATATGCAGATCATTAGCATGGAGGGCAGAGTGATTTTTGAAAAGCAATTCTCTAGTGTGGAGTCATCTATCAAACTGAGAGTTGATGAACTGAATCACAATGGAATATATATGATTCGATTCAATGATGGCACTAATCAGTGGGTACAAAAACTCATCGTGAGATAACACCTCACCTGATTAAGAACCAAATAGTAAAAAAGCACGAGCCAAACGGCTCGTGCTTTTTTTTTTTTGGACGGGTCAGAGCAAATTCTATAATTGAGTGATTATTCCATTATTTAAGATTAGACAAAAAAAAGACCTGTCAAAGTGCGTAAAAACGGTAGGCGTGGTTGTGCTGAGAATCGTTTATTGAAACTCAGGAGAGTTCAAAGTTGCTAAGCCTTCCATGGTATTATCGGATACAAAAGGCAATTACTCTTCTTTAAAACATTTTAATGGCGTATTAGTAAAATTCACCATTATTGTTATATCGATAAAAAATGATGTTTTATCGAATGATTTAATATGAACATCGAAATGAGATGAGAATTTATGAGCTTTCGTAAATTTAATTTTGAATTATAAATAATGAGGATAAGGAAAGGATTTTAGACAAAATTTAGAGTGCAAATATCTCCAAAGAGAGTAAGCAATTTTTTTTTGGAGTATATCCAAACAATCAAAATTTATAACACAAAATCCAAAAACTTATGATGAAAAAATTAAGCGTTTTAATGTCAATCCTGTGTTTTGCGACTAGCCTCGCAATGGCACAATGGGAATCTATCAACCCGGGAGCGGGTGGTCAGGTTCAGGATATAGTATGTGATCCAAACACTCCAAACAGACTCATTCTGGCCTCCGATATGGAAGGAATTTATGAGAGTGTCAACAATGGTAACTCTTGGTACCACAAGGGGAATCTTAAGCAAAATAGAGTTTACGCTGTGGGGATACCTTTCGGCAATGCTAATAAGATGTTTGTGGGTACGCTCTATGGTCTAGAAGTCTCTAATGACGGGGGTAACAATTTTAGTCTTGTCTCCCAAACTAAAAGTATGTCGATTGGCGCGATTGGCGTTGATCCAAACAATCAGAATAATGCCATTGCTGGTGTTGGCTGGAGAGATGATGGCGGTTTCGCTGGGAATTTTGGCATGTCCAAAAATGGGAATATCGTCCTTTATCGCACAACCAATGGAGGATCAAGCTGGTCTACTATAAATATTAGCGGAAGCGGCGATCGAAATGTATATACTATACAATTTGATAAGAGCAATTCTAATAATGTGTATATGGGAACTTCACAAGGTGTATTTAAGAGTACCAATGGTGGAGCGTCTTGGTTCGCCTTGGGTGGAAACCCTGGAACGAATACAGGTGTGGCACTCAGCGCAAACGGGCAATACCTGTATGGTACTTTCAACCATGATTTGTATGTGACCAGCACCTCGAGTATCAACTGGCAATCCAAAATGAATGGGCTAGATGGTAGCGCAAACTATTGGTATCCTGAGGTAGATCCGCGAGATAATGGTTCTTCTCATAAAGTGACAATGGCTATTCTGGGTAGTAGACCAGGCTTATATGAGGGCACTTTTAACTGGAGTGGAAACAACCTATCTAACTATTCTTGGAAGAAAATATGGGAAGGAACATCAGGATATGACCCAGGATGGGATCGAGCTACGCCTAATCCTCGTGTTGCGCATTACACACCTACAAGCTGGAGTAGAGCGCTATGGTCTACTTCCAATCAAACCATTTTCCAAGCTACACCAGGTGGATCTGGTTGGGGATGGAACTGGAACAACAAATATTCTACACCGAACAATAATTTCAGTGTAAGTGGCACTCCAACATATTCGAGCAAAGGAACTGCGAGCACCTATACGTTTGATGTAGCTGTTCATAAGAACTATGTCATTCAAGGTATGGCTGACAATGGCTGGGTAGAAAGTTGGGATAGCGGTGTTTCATGGAGTAATATGCAAATGAGAAATGCGGGTAACCAATCTGATGCTCAAAGTGTAGCTATTGGTGAGGCCAATGGTCAAGCTATTGTGATTTCAGATGCAGCACCCCAGTGTTATGGAGGAATATGTTTCAGCGACGCGAGATTGTGGACTAAAATCTTAAGTAATACTCCTTCGACTTCAGATCAGTGGACTTCAGTAAATGGAAGCCAGAGAAGCAATAACGCCACGGCGGATAGGGGCAAGTATCGTGATATTGCTGTTTCACCAGCTAAGAAGGATCGTGTGTTTGCTGCGAGCAATGACTATGGTCTCTATATGATAGATAATCTGTGGTCAGCAGCTAATGGAGGGTCTAATACGATGAATCTCATTTGGAACAACAACATTAGAGTGAAGAAAATTGCTCCTCACCCAACTAATGCAAATATCGTATACCTCACCGTGAACGGCGGAAATCCTTCAGGAGGCCAAGGTTTGTATAAAGGAACTTCTAATAACAATGGAGCAAGCTGGAGCTTCACCAAAATGAATGTGGCCGGATCAGGCTGGGATTCTGAAGTGGCCGTCTGGATGGATGGCAGTCAGCTTTATTTGTTCTACTATGGCTATGTAAATGGCGTGACCAAAGGAGTGCTTTCAATGAACGATGGTGCCACTTGGAATACTGTCTTTGAGCAAAGTGATGCCACGGGTCTCAATACGCCTAGTTGGTATGCTGATGCCGCTTCCGATTTTAGATTCAACACTAAAGGTGGTATTGCGGGTTATGATAACAAGATTATCTTAAACATCTATGATCACAGACAGCAACAAACATATGGTGTATATAGAGGTACAATCAATGGAGCTAATAATGTTACTTGGGAAGATTGGTCTGGAGATATCGCGTTTGGAGGATTCACTTCTGGTGTTATAGCTACACCTTCAGATGGTAATAGATATTTTTATGGGTCTACGGCTGGAGCCGGGTTGTTGAGACGCCAGCTTTCTGGTAGCAGTCCGGTTATTCCAACTAGCGTGTCAATATCTGGTTGCCCAGGTTCCAATATGTCTATTGGAGGTACAGCGGATTTGAATGAAACGGTGAGCCCTTCCAATGCTACTAACAAATCTGTAACATGGTCATCGTCTAACAATTCTGTGGCTACAGTGAATAGTTCTGGTGTGGTGACTGCCGTGTCGGCAGGATCTGCGACTATCACCGTCACCACAAATAGTGGTAGTAAAACGGCTACATGTGGCGTGACTGTCAATAGTGGAGGTAGTGGTCAACAGCCATACGGAGGGTCTGCAATTGGCATTCCTGGAAAGGTTGAAGCTGAAAATTATGATCTTGGCGGACAAGGAGTTGCTTTCAACGATACCGATACTAACAATCAAGGAGGCGCATATCGCAATGATGGTGTAGATATTCAAAGTCATTCAGGATCTGGGGGTTATACTGTTGGTTGGATAGAAGCTGGAGAGTGGCTTGAGTACACTGTGAATGTGGCTAGCGCTGGAACTTATGATATTGATCTTAATATTGCTAGAGATGGATCTGGATCTTCAACAGTCAAAGTTCTATTTGGTGGATCGGATAAAACTGGAAATATGACCGTGCCGAGTACCGGCGGATGGGGCAACTACCAGTTGATTACCAAATCTGATGTTTCGTTGAGCGCAGGAACGCAAATAATGCGCGTAGAAATGGTTGGCGGATCATTCAATATTGAACATATCAATATAACGTCTACCGGAGGAACAGGAGGTTGCACAAACCCTAATTTGGTCTCCAATGCAGAATTTGACAATGCGCTTACAAATTGGTCTACCTATTCTGGACAAAATGGATCATCTGCTACATCATCCGTAGTAACCAATGGAGGTCTATCAGGCACCAATTCAGCATTGATCAATATCAGCAATGGTGGATCAGTTGGAAGTTCAGATATTCAGTTTTGGAATAATGTAAGCTTAGTAAGTGGAAAGACCTACGAGGTGATCTACCAAGCCAAAGCTGTATCCAACAGAACGATGAGAGTTCAACTACACCAAGATGGTGGTGGATGGACAGGCTATGGAGAACATACTATCAATTTGAGTAGCTCAGCAGCTACCTACAGTTTTGACGTGACCATGTCAACAACAGACAATAATGCCCGACTGAATTTCTTCTTGGGAGGTAGTAGTGCCAATGTTTGGATAGATGGTGTGATAGTAAGAGAGAAATGTGCTAACCCTATTATTCCAACAAGTGTTTCTATTAGTGGCTGCCCAGGTAGCAACATGACAATTGGGGGTACGGTAGACTTAAACGAGACAGTTTCTCCATCTAATGCAACCGATAAGAGCGTGACTTGGTCTTCAAGCAATAATTCTGTTGCGACTGTTAGCAGCTCTGGTTTAGTAACAGCAGTAGCTGCAGGTTCAGCGACTATTACAGTGACTACAGTTAGCGGAAGCAAAACTGCCACATGTGGTGTAACTGTATCTGCTCCAGTTTGTAATAATCCAAATATTGTGAGTAATGGAGAATTTGATAGCGGTACTGCAAACTGGCAATTCTATGTCAACACTGGAGCAGGGGCTAACGCAAGTTGGGCAGTTGTTTCAGGAGCGGGTCTTTCTGGAAGTAATTCTGCGAAAGTAACCATTAGCAATGGATCAAATGCTGATTCTCAAGTTCAGCTGTATTCAAATCTTGGCTCACTTACTAGCGGCAAAACCTATCAAGTAATCTTCAAAGCAAAAGCTGCAGGGTCTAGATCAATGCGTGTGGGAGTCTTGAAAGGATCAAGCCCATGGACTAACTATTTATCTCAAAATGTGAATCTGACTACCTCTGTACAAGACTTCACTTTAGAGTTTACAATGAGTGAAAATAGTAGTGATTCTAGAGTTGATTTCTTCTTAGGAAACAACAACAACGACGTGTGGGTGGATGCTGTGATTGTGAAAGAGAAGTGCTCTTCAGGGTCTAGAAATGCGGCTCCTATCGCTAGTCTTTCAGAAGTGAAGCTTTATCCTAACCCAATGGCTATAGGTCAAGAATTGACCATAGATGCATCTGAGCTTTCGCAGTTCAATATGCAGATCATTAGCATGGAGGGCAGAGTGATTTTTGAAAAGCAATTCTCTAGTGTGGAGTCATCTATCAAACTGAGAGTTGATGAACTGAATCACAGTGGAATATATATGATTCGATTCAATGATGGCACTAATCAGTGGGTACAAAAACTCATCGTGAGATAATACCTCACCTGATTAAGAACCAAATAGTAAAAAAGCACGAGCCAAACGGCTCGTGCTTTTTTTATGCCATCTCTTGCATAAAGATTAAAGTAGATCGGGGTTTTTTATGAAGCTTATTATTGAGATTGTCAGTTGGAGAATATTAATAGAGATTTTTTTTTGCCTTCATTTTGAATCTCTATTAGGACTATTACTTCAGAAAGTAGGATAAAAATAATACAATTTCGAAGGTGTATTTTCTATTTGTATATCAAATGATATAATAAAAACTCTTTTATGTTGAAATAATTGAAATTATACCATCAACAGATGGTTTCTGCCTCTTCAATAAACAATTTTATCAGGTCTTACGAAAAATGAGCCAAATGGGAATGTCATAGTTGTAATTTCATTCTGTGAGAGCATCGTGCCAGCGGTGATTTAGTTTTTTTAACCACAACCCAAAAGACAATGATGAAAAATTATTTGCTATCTTTTTAATGAGTATGTCTGTGATTGCTCAAGCGCAGTGGACATCAATTAACCCGGGAGCGGGTGGTCAGGTTCAGGATATAGTATGTGATCCAAACATCAATCAGCTTTGATTCTGGCCTCTGATATGGAAGGAATCTATCGCAGCGATGACAATGGAGCCAATTGGTATCATAAGGGAAAGTTGTTTCAGAATCGTGTCTATGCGGTAGCCATACCATATAGCTCAAATACAAATATTCAGAAAAGAATGTATGTGGGTACACTTTACGGATTGCACACATCTTCAAACTCAGGGGATGATTTTGCTCTTGTGAACTTAACCAAAGGTAAGTCTATTGGAGCGATCGCCATTAATCCTACTAATCCAAACAAAGTGATAGCTGCAGGTGGTTGGAGAGATGATTATAACTTTCTAGATAAGAAGTATAATATTCCTAAAAATGGAGTGGCTGAGATTTTCCGTTTTGTCAATATTAATAACGTATGGCAATGGGAGCGTAAAACTTTTGGAAATGGTGCTGACCGAAATATTTTCACCATTCAATATGATAAAAGTACTAACAATTCAAACGTTGTTTATGCGGGATCAGCTCTTGGGGTATACCGTAGTGCAAATAATGGAGCAAGTTGGGACTTAGTTCAAGCTCCTTCTGGTACCAAAAGAGGTAGAGGCTGTTATTTAAGTCCAGATGGAAAAGTTCTTTATGCAGCGTATGTTATCAATGCAAGTCCAGATGATGGATAATGGAGAAAAGATTCAGGCTAGAATCTATGCGGTACTTACTTCGGATATTACCAATGGCGGAGGTGTTAGTTGGAAAGAAATCACTAAAAATCTACCAACTCATAGCTTTTGGATGCCAGAAGTAGACTCTAGATCTACAGGAAACGTACATAACGTAATTAGTTTCCATGGATCAGGAAAGACAAGGGCTTTATGAAAGAATCATTACTTGGAATTACGGAGATAACAGTATTGATAATACAAACTGGATTCAAAAGTGGACAAATGATGATGTCATTGATGGTTGGGATGCAGGTAAGCCTAACTGTAGATTCGCACATTACACACCTAATACTGGTGGTTGGGCAAAAGCCATTTGGTCAACAACAAATCAAACGATTTATAGAGGTGATTTTAACAGTGGGAACTATAATTGGAACAATCTTTACTGCTATAAGCCATTAGGTGATACGCCCGTTGGTGGGTATTATAATGAATTATTTGCTAGTAGAGGCACTGCAAGTACATTTACTTACGATGTGGCTAAGTCTGGTAACTATATAGCTCAAGCTCAGGCGGATAATGGAGTTGTAGAAAGTTGGGATAATGGTATTTCATGGAACAATAGAAGAACAAAACAAGTTGATCTTACTGATGCTCAGGCGGTTGATGTCGCTACTTTGCCTAATGGTGACAAAGTTGCTGTGACCGTTGGTAGTATAGGTTGTTATGGTGGTATCTGTACTGAGGAGTGGAGGCCTTCTTATGTATTCGTTAAGAAAATAGGTAGTGATATTTACTCTACTGAAAATTGGAAGCAGGTGTCAAATACTAGTAAGGTTCAGCAATTTTATTGGAATGCGAACGAAGGTCGCTTTAGAGAGGTGGCTGTATCTCCAGTTCAAAAGGATAGAGTTTTCTTTGGTGTGAACAATGACGGGATTTATTGGATAGATCACATTGCTGAAGCACTAGATGGCAATGCTGAGAATTTTGCTAAAATTGGTGGAGACGGTTTTTGGCCTAGAAGCATTGTGCCGCACCCTACTAATCAGAATATTATATATGTAACCAATACCAATGGGGGGCCTGGGGACAAGAGTACTCACGGTCTTTGGCAAGGAACTAAAAGTGGAAATAATTGGAGTTTTACCAAACTACTTTCAGGTTATGGAAACAATGCAGATGTATCAGTCTGGGTTCATGAGGGTCAAACAAGAATTTTCTACACAGCTCAAACGTCTTCAGGTGAGAATGATCCTTATGTGGGACGCTTAAAGCTTGGTAATGCTGGTTGGAATACTGTTATTACCAAAAACACCAATACAGTCGTGAATAATAACCCTTATTGGGAAAACACAGTAGGGGGTGATTTTTATTATCAAAACTTTGGTGGTGTATTAGGTGCTGAAAACACAATCTTGACGAACTACTATGATCATGATATGCAGTTATCTCATGGGATTTATAAAGGAGCTATACAACCTAATGGCACTGTAAATTGGACAAATTGGACAGGTAGCAATCTATACTTTGGTGGAGCAACTGCTATGAAATTAGATGGCTCAGGAGCTAATAGAAAACTTTATATGTCTACTCCTGGAGCAGGTTTGCTTAGAAGAGATTTTCCAGTAGAGAGTGGTGTTGGCGGTGGTACTAACCAGGCTCCAGTTGTGAATATCACATCTCCTCTAACAATGCGAATTTTACTGTAGGTAACAACATCACAGTGAACTACACAGCCACAGATGATAACGCTGTGACTAAGGTAGAGCTGTATGTGGGAAGTACTTTAGATATCAACCGATAATTCTGCACCTTTCAATAGCCTGACGTGGAATAATGCTTCTCAAGGTAGTGGACAGTATTTGAGTATAGTGGCTTACGATGCAGCTAATCTCACAACAACCGATTTCATTCAAGTAAACGTAAATGCTGCTGGTGGAGGATTGAATGGTACTACGTATCTCAAATTTACGGGATTTAATGGGGCTACCACTTCTGGTCAGAATATTGTTATTTCAACAATATTTAATTGGTGGTTGAAGGGTCGAATACACTCCCTAGCACAGCGTTAACTTCGAATGGATCGGCCATTACTTATGGCAGTACAGACCTCAGTAATGCTTACAAAGTTTACGATTTCAGCTCATCCACTTGGAATGTAGGTTCTAATAGTTGGGGTCGTATTGTAATTGACTTGGGTGCAGGTAATCAACTTGCGCCAGATAAGATAGTAATAAAGGCCGTGACCAGCCAAAATGGATTTCAGCAATTTCCTGTGAAGGAAGGAATTCTACCACTGCTAGTTGGACATCATTATTTTATCAGGAAAACTTAACAACCAGTGATTATTATGAAGGATGGGCTACTCTTAGCTTTAGCGGTGGATCAAGAGAAGTCGTAATCCACGATGTAGCGATTGCAGTCGGACTTAAACTCTATCCAAACCCAATGACTATAGGCAGTGACTTGACAATAGATGCATCTGAGATGTCTCAGTTCAATATGCAAATCATCGGTCTCGACGGAAAAATCATCTTTGAGAAGCAGTTTTCTAGTGTAGAGTCTAGCATCAAGATCAATGTTTCCGAGTTGAATCAAACAGGGATGTACCTTGTGAAGTTTAACAATGGAATGAAGCAATGGGCGCAGAAGCTGATTGTGAAGTAAAATACAGTTGAAATAATTAACCAATTCAAAGCACGGGCCATTTTGGTCTGTGCTTTTTTTTATTGTAGTAAGTGTAGGGATGTTAATTTGGATGTCGTTTTTGCTCCTGGTTTAATTAACAAGTCTCGGTCATTTTATGTGTGTGGATTTAATTATCACGATTTACCTTTCAGGTATAAGAGAAAATTGTTGAGAGGAAATAATTTTTTTAAAACATCACATAATTTCTTTAAGCATATTTATTCACTAGAATCAAGATAATTGTGTCTGTAGTGGTCTCCTATTTCTCTTTGAGTTTAAAAATAAGAATATTGAAGTTGATGAAATTTCAATAAAATGACCTGTAATATTTGATGAATATTATTTTATTGACAATTATATTGATAATATCGAAATTTTAAGTGCTTTCATCGACAGGGTTAATTAGTTACTCTGTGCTCGCTAATTCTCAGCGCATCAGTCTTTTTCCTTTCTAGTTTGCAGGGTAAATCTCTTAGGAGATAAGTGAGTATTACGTAAACTATAACAAAAAAATCAAAAAAAATGATGAGAAAATTAACCATTTTATTAAGTCTTTTGTGCTTGTTTGCCTTGCCGACATTCGCACAATGGGAGTCTATCAACCCCGGAGCTGGTGGCCAGGTGCAAGATCTTGTGTGTGATCCCAACACACCAAACAGAGTCATCCTCGCATCCGATATGGAGGGGATATATGAAACTACCGACAATGGTAACACATGGCACCATAAGGGTAATCTAAAGCAAAACCGAGTCTATGCTGTGGGCATACCTCAAGGCAACTCTAGCAAGATGTTCGTAGGTACACTATATGGCTTGGAGGTATCAAATGACGGTGGTAATAACTTCAGTATTATCGGTCAAACAAAAAAAATGTCTATCGGAGCAATAGCTGTAGATCCTAACAACCAAAACAACGCGATTGCAGGTGTGGGCTGGAGAGATGATAGTGATTTTGCGGGATACTTTGGTCTTTCTCAGAATGGCCCAGTTGTGCTTTATAGAACCATAAATGGAGGTAGTTCTTGGACGACCATAAACATCACGAACAATCAGTCGGCAAATAGAAATGTTTACACCATTCAGTATGACAAAAACAATTCTAACAACGTGTATATGGGAACCGCCCAAGGTGTATATAAGAGTACAAACGGTGGTGCAAACTGGTTTCCATTAGGCAATGATCCAGGTACCAATTCAGGGGTATCTTTAAGTGCAAATGGCCAATACTTGTACGGTACGTTTAATCATGACTTGTATGTGACTAGCACGTCTTCAATTAATTGGCAGCAAAAGATGTCTGGTGTAGATGGTAATGCCAAATATTGGTATCCAGAGGTGGATCCAAGGTCTACAGGTAGTAGTCATAAAGTGACCATGGCTATTTTGGGAGACAGACCAGGTCTTTACGAAGGAACGTTCAATTGGAGTGGAAACAATGTGTCTAGTTATTCTTGGAAGAAAATATGGGATGGTCAGTCTGGGTACGATACTGGATGGGATCAAGCAACGCCAAACCCAAGGGTAACACATTATACGCCTGCTAATTGGGGTAGAGCCATTTGGTCTACTACCAACCAAACCATCTTCCAAGCAACACCAAATAGTTCTACTTGGGGATGGGCTTGGAACAACAAATATTGCAACCCAAATTATAATTATAACCTAGGAGGAAGTCCAACCTATTCTAGTAAGGGAACGGCCAGTACTTATACCTATGATGTAGTGGCTCATGACAATTACGTGATTCAGGCCATGGCAGACAATGGATGGGTTGAAAGCTGGGACAATGGTTTTTCTTGGAGCAATGCTCAGATGAGATGGGCTGGTCAAATATCTGATATTCAAGCGGTGGACATAGGGTATGCCAATGGTAAATCTATCGTGGTTTCTGTTGGTTCACCTTCTTGTTATGGAGGAATATGTAACTGGTCTCCACAGTCATCAATATGGGTCAAAGTGCTTAACTCCCATAGCACAAGCGATAGCTGGGTTAAAGTACCAGGTACTGATAAAGGCTATGATGCAGGTTTTTATGCAAATGAAGGTAGATATAGAGAGGTGGCTGTTTCTCCAGCGAAAAAAGATCGCGTATTCTTTGGAGTGAACAATGAGGGACTTTACATGATTGATGACTTGTGGGCTTCAGCTAATGGTTCTTCAAATCTTCAATTTATTGGTGGTAGTGGAATGTGGATTCGATCGATTGCGCCTCACCCGACTAACCCAGACATCTTCTTTTTCACGCATGTAAGTGGAGGTAATCAAGGGCTCTATAAAGCCACGAAAAGTGGAGGTTCTTGGAGCATCACCAGTAGCCCAATTGTTTCGGGTAGTGGATGGGATTCTGATGTATACGCATGGATGAACGGAAGCCAAGTGATGGTGGCCTATGCAGCAAACATTGGGGGGCAATACAAGTATATGTTGTCCAATGATGGAGGGAATAGCTTCAATACAGTTATGACACCAAGCATTGCACAGGGAATTAATACACCAAGCTGGTATAGCCAGGTATCAGCTGACTATACATTTTCAAGTAAAGGTGGTGTTGCTGGTGATGGCAATACAATGTTTGCTGTTTACTATGATCATAAAATGCAACAGCCATACGGAATCTACAAAGGTACCGTAAGTGGCAATAATGTCTCATGGCAAGATTGGACTGATGGTATTGAGTTTGGTGGACTTACAGGAGCCCGAGTGATTGAAAATAGTGGTAAGAAGTATCTATATGCATCTACCGCTGGTGGTGGAGCTATCCGAAGAGAAATTACAGGTGGGTCTACTCAGAATCAAGCACCAGTCGTGAATATCACTTCCCCTAGCAACAATGCAAACTTTCTAGTAGGCAATAATATCACAGTAAATTACACTGCTACAGATGATAACGCTGTGACTAAGGTGGAGCTGTACGTGGGAAGTACTTTAGTATCAACTGATAATTCTGCGCCATTCAATAGCCTAACATGGAATAATACTACGCAAGGTAGCGGGCAGTATTTGAGTATCGTGGCTTACGATGCGGCTAATTTAACTACCACCAAATTCATTCAAGTGAACGTGAATGCTGCTGGTGGAGGTACTTCATACAGATATTTGATGATTAGTTCCTATGGGGGCTCAGTAGGCAACCCTATCAATATTCAAAATATCTGGTGGGGATCTGGTCCTGCTGGGTATCCATGGCCAGCTCTAACAAGCACAAGTACTGCTGTATATGGAAGTCCTGATGCGTCAAATGCTTACAGAGCGTATGATAATACCACAGCTGGCTGGGTAGTAGGCAATAGTGCTACATCGTGGTTGTGGTTAGATCTGGGTGCTGGAAACGCTATCAACCCCGATAAAATCAGTATCAAGCCAAATGCACCAGATCGCGGATTTAAGAATTTCCAATGCTACGGAAGTAACGATTCTAACGACTGGGTACTACTACATGAAGAGACAAACTTGACTACAGCTAGTTATTCTAATGGGGGATGGGGCGTATTCAATTTCAGCAGTGGCTCAAGAAAAATTGGTAACCCTGAGGTTTACATGGTTGCTGATTTGAAACTTTACCCTAATCCCATGACTATCGGCAGTGACTTAACTATAGACGCATCTCAGATTTCTAAGTTTAGTATGCAGATCATTGGTCTCGACGGTAAGCTGATTTTTGAGAAGCAGTTTTCAAGTGTAGAGTCTAGTGTCAAGATCAATATTCCAGAATTGAATCAAACAGGGGTGTACCTGGTCAAATTCAATAATGGAATGAAACAATGGGCTCAGAGATTAATTGTGAAATAATATTATCTGATTAAGAACCAGATTAGTTAAAAAGGCACGGGCATTTTTGTCCGTGCTTTTTTTTGATAACTCAAGAAGATCGTTTTTAATTTTTCTTATTCTGCCACAATGGGCGTAACTTGATTTGAATCCAAAAGCAAAGAAAGAATGAAAACGATGACCTGTAGGCAGCTCGGAGGAGGTTGCGATCTCCAATTTCACGGTAAAACGTTTGATCAAATGGCCGAGCAAAGTAGACAGCATGGCATGGAAATGGCACAGAAAGGTGATGTCGCTCATTTAGAAGCTATGGACGGGATGCGCAAGGTTATGCGATCTCCTGGGGGATTGGGAGCTTGGTTTCAGAAGAAAAGAGAAGAGTTTGATGCCTTGTGAAAACATACACATCGAGAATAAAAAAACGCCCATGCGAATCAATTCGCATGGGCGTTTCTAGTATAAAAAGGGATGATTTACGCCGGCACGTACGACTCAAGCACCGTGCCACTACCACCTTCTGGGCTGAGCGTATATTGCTTCATAGAAGCAGGGATCAACACCACTTCACCTTTTTTCAACGTAGTTGTTCCTTCTGCTGATTTCACCGAAACTGCACCATCTACACAGATGTAGATTTTGAAACTATCCTCGGCAGACAAATCGATCGCTTTGTCTGAGGTTAAATTGTATTTACTGGTAGAGAAATACTGGCTCGTCACCAATGGTAATTTCTCATCCTTCTTGTCTGTGTAAGGCGTTTTGTATTGGTCATGCTTTTGGAAGTCCATCACCTCTATTGCCTCGTCGCAATGCAGCTCACGGCCTTTGCCATTGGCATCTACACGATCAAAATCGTAGATTCTGTACGTCACGTCAGACGTTTGCTGTATCTCCGCAATCAAAAGGCCTTTGCCTATGGTATGCACACGGCCTGCTGGCAAGAAGAAAACATCACCATCTGCTACCTGCTCGCGGTTGAGAATGTCCATGAGCTTGCCTTCTTCGAATTTGGCGAGATATTCTTCCTTGGTGACAGTTTGGTTGAAGCCAGAAATCAAGGAGGCACCTTTGTCTGCTTGCAATACGTACCACATTTCTGTTTTTCCGAAGGAATTGTGTTTGGCTTTTGCCACTGTGTCATCAGGGTGTACCTGAACTGAAAGATCGTCGTTGGCATCAATGAACTTGATCAAAAGAGGAAATTCATTTCCAAACTTTTTATATACACGTTCGCCCAGCAATTCGCCTTTATATTCGTTGATCAAATCAACCAAAGATTGGCCTTTCAGCGCGCCTTCCTTTGCGATAGAAATATCGCCAGGTACGCCAGAGAGCTCCCAAGTTTCACCACAGTTGGGCAGACTGCCAAAGTCCTTTCCTAGTACATCTTTGATTTTCGTTCCTCCCCATATTTTGTCTTTGTATATGGTCTCAAACTTGAGTGGGTACAGTTTTGTCATTGGTAAAATCGTTAGTTGTAGTTTTGAAGTTCACAGTGAAATTGATTTCGCAATCGTTTTCACTTTGGAGCGGCAAGATAATTCATAATTGTAAAATGGGGTGATTGAAATATCTTGAGTGGATAGGTGGGATGAAAAGAGTAAGATGAGCTAACTTCAGTAAATTCAATTTCTTACTTTGAAATTTTTTGGGAGGTGAGGTAGTGGGTTGGGTCAGAGTTGAGTTGAAACGATCAGCTAAGTGCATATGTGCCTAACTTTGCTGAGACAACCTGTGCTAGTGAAAATCTCAGAAGCAGGTTGACGGTCGAGGAGCACTGATTCCATCCGGCTAGTCTTCTTCCTATCAGCGCTTATATCTTGAGTTCTTTTCGAGCCATTCCTTGATTTGATCAAAGCTCAGCTCTCCAGTTGAAATTGAAATCACTAATTGATATTTCGGGTCTTGTTCAGCGTGAATGTCCAATTGTTCGTTCATCAGAAGAAGTCTAGCTAGAACATAACCGGTTCGTTTATTACCATCTGTAAATGGGTGGTTCTTGACGATGCTTTCAAGGATTGCAGCAGCCTTGTCAATTGGTGATGGGTAAAGCTCCTTTCCATCAAATGTTTGATAGGGTCGATTTAATGCTGAATCGAGCAGTTCTCTATCTCGAACTCCATAAGTCCCACCAAATCGTTCGATGAGAATGGCGTGGATTTCTAGGACTTCTTTTTCTGAGATCATTGAGCCAGCCTTTCCAGCAGTTCTTTATCTTCAGTTAAGATCGTTCGTAGGTTTTGCGATAGCGAAACAGCCTCGTTTGATTTTCCTTGTACAGATTTTAGATAATCAAAAACCTCAAGAAGTACTTGTTCAGGCGTAGTATCTAAGAGTTCACTAATAGCTGTTTTTACTTGTTCTCTGCTCATATATCAAAGATAGGGATTTGATAGGAAAACTGTTCGGTGTGGAAATGGAGGGTGCCGATCTGTTAGTAGATGTGCGAGTATAGTGATTACATAGAGCGTATAGCTTCTCACTCGGGAACTTTTTTACTAATCGATGTTTTCCTATTACTTTAAGCGCATTTCTGAAATTCTATGAATGGGAACACCTCCCACGAGGATTGTACGCCGAGTGGTGTTGGGAGGGCTGATGAGATGCATAGTGGGTTTCGAAGTTAAACAGGCGTCTCATGAAAATGGTCCAAAAGAAATTTATGCTTGATTTTTACTAAATTCAACTCAAGTACCCCGTACAAGATTATTCATAGAAGCGATTCGTTACATTGCTGTTTATCATTAGTCAGTTTATCTATTCTCTTCATTCGTCTAGTCATTTCGTCAAATGCCATTGCAAAGACTTCAAGCTCATTCTTTCAATTAGACTTCCAGATTTGCTTTTTCAGAAGTTCAGAGTAGTGCTTTATCGCGTCTAAGGTAGTCCTCCAATTCCTTCATTATTTTATCAAGCTCTTCGTGTTTCGTCGAAATCTTAGTTCATCTTGGAAATTTTTCACCCTTCTTGACCATTAACGGTAACCTGTGAAGCTTTTTATAACCCACCATTGTCCCTTTCATACTCGATAAGTCGAAACTTCTCCATCATCTGGAGATACTTCCCAGAAGTTATTGAGAGCAAAAGAAATTAGTTTTGCTAAATTAGATCAAAGAGTGAAAGGCTTAATGAATTCATTCGACACATTCTGAATTAAAAGGATGTTATATTTTCAACTCCTTTTGATGGAAATAAAAATCATACTCTCCTTTATTTCTGGCAAAGAATTTTTGAATGCGCCAATTGCTAAAGACTCCCGCTCTTTGATTAGTTCATTACTTTTTTTCCATAAATCTTTACTTAAATTGGCACCATTGCATGAACATATAATAAACATCCTTTTGTGGCGTTTACTTCAGTTACATCCTCACGAATATACTTCATTTCCTTTTTTCTATACCATTGTAGGTTTTCATCAGCTTTATGTTTCTCAATTTTGGCATAATCTAACCTGGGTTTTTTTCATGACCGAGAAACTTCACTCAAAACACTAATCCGCGATATTGTGATTGATCAGCATAAACCCAACCCCATGATGATTGCGGATTTCAATATTGGAATCCGCTTCTAGATACTTCCTCAATCTCGCAATGAATACATCCATACTTCTGCCTTTGAAATAGTCATTTTCTCCCCAGATGGCAACCAAAATCTCCTCTCGCTTCACGAGCTCATTAGTTCTTGACTGGAGTATTTGGAGCAAATCAGCTTCTCTTTGAGTGAGGTTGGTCACGTGCGACCCTCGCTTGAGTTGTAAATTTCTAATATCAAAATCAAACTCGCCTACAGTCAGTGTTTTGGCTTTTTGGCGAATAGCTACCCCGCGTTTTAGAAAGACTTTCATGCGGTAGTGGAGCTCCATCATGGAAAAGGGTTTGGTGATGTAGTCATCACCTCCAATCTCAAAACCTTTGAGGCGGTCTTCTTCCAGCGATTTGGCTGTGAGGAAGATGATCGGAATTGCATCATTTTCTTTTCTAATTTTTTCTGCAAGCGAAAAACCATCCAACCCTGGCATCATTACATCGATGATGCACAAGTCATAGACCTCCGTTTGGAAGTGGTTCCAGCTGATTTCTCCATCAGGCGATAAGGTCACGCGATACCCCAATTCGGTCAGTTGATCCATGATCACAAAGCCAAGATTTGGGTCGTCTTCCGCAAGTAAAATTTTCGCGTCGTGGCTCATTGTAGCGGTATTTTAAGGGTGAACACTGTTTTCTGCGCATCAGATTCCAAATGGACTTTTCCTTTGAAATGTGCAATTGCTTTTTTGACAAAATACAAGCCCAGCCCAAACCCTTTTACATCATGTCGATCGCTATTTGAAATTCTATAAAATTGATGAAAGATTCGCCTGCTGTGTGCTTTTGCGATTATTTGCCCCATCATTAGCTATGCTTATGAAAAGCAATTTTCTTGTGGAAGACGTATTAATTTCCACCAAACTCTTGCCATATTTTACTGCATTGTCGATCAGGTTGTAGAGGATTTTTTCAAAAAGATCGCTATCTCCATAGATCATCAACTTTTCACCAGTCAAGCTCATTTTGATTTCAATATCGAATGCAGAAAATCGCTGCACCGTCGATTCTACCACCTTATTCACGTCTATGGGTTCTTTAGTTTTCCCTACACTGAATTCTGCGGAAGTCGTATCCAACAATTTGGTGACATGCTGCTGTAATCGCTCACTTTCTGATTGGACGATTTGTGCATATTTCTTGCCTCGGTCAGAGCTTACATCCTTGATCAGCACTTCGGCAGCCAATATCAGTGTGGAGAGTGGTGTCTTGAATTCATGTGACATATTGTTGATGAAGTCTTTCTGAACTTCGCTTAAGCGCTTTTGTCGTAGGATCACAAACATGGAATAGCTGAAAAATATCGCAATCAATACCGTAAGCACGCTGGTGAATTGCCAAAAACCAAGGCCGCTGGCGAACCCCGGTGTTTTGTCAGGGAAGTAAACACCAAAGTAATATTCCTCGTGCTCGAGCTTTGGCAGTTTACGAAGGGGTCTTACTTTTTCATCACCAAAAGTGATAAAGTCACCATACACCATACTTTCTGTCTGGCAGTCATACACGCCAAATTCAAAATTTTCTTTGATATTTCTCTTTAAAAACTCGCCACTAATCAAGAAACTAAGAGATGACAGATTGATACTGTATTTGGTTCTGGCGATGAAATAATTGTCCGAAATTTGATCTATAGGATCGTTTGTGATATCATTTCCATTGAGTTCGCAAAGGGACTCTACTACATTTCGTAGAGCCATCTTCACATTATAGTTAAACACTTCCTCTTGGTTGCGCACTGCTTTGGATACCCAAAAAATCTGGGTAAAAATGATTCCCACAAGTGTGAGAGACCCGAGGATGATGATGAACCGAATGGTTGTATTCTTCATCTTTTACGTGCGTTAGTAAGCAGTTTCATCCTACGAATTAAATGCTTTTCGATGGGTTTTGGAACACGTTAACATCGCATTAACAATTGTTGGCGATTCATTAACAGCGTTTCTGACTTGCTTTTTTCAGTTTTGGGTCAAACAAAAAATAGTATTATGATGAAAATTAAACATGTAATGTCCGTGCTCACACTCGCAGTAGTAGTGGCCGCTGTAGCTTCCGTGAATCCATTGTCATGGAAAATGACCAGTCTTGATCTTGGCGATGTATCGGCCAATGAATCTGTTGACCTCACTTTTGAGTTTACCAATGCTTCCGCAAATCCAGTCACTATTTTGGAAGCGAAAGGCTCATGTGGCTGTACGCAGGTGGAATTTCCCAAAGAGAAAGTGGGGGCAGGAGCCTCTGCCAAGATCACGGCCAAATTTAAGTCTGGCAAGTTGGGGGTTTTCAGAAAGACCATCCAAATCAAAACCTCTGCCTCGGAGGACTATACGGTGCTATCCTTTACCGGCACAGTAGTAGAGTGATTTTGAGTTTTTAATGATATGAAAGATTTAAACCTATAAGGTTTTAGAAACCTTATAGGTTTACTTCATACCCTTATGCAAGTCCCCCTACAGTTGCAGTACGCTTGCATAAGCTTATGAGTTGTTCGCGCCGCTTGCAGCGCCCTTGCCTGAAAGAAGAATTCCTTCCTGCAACTTGCAGGAAGGTTGCATGAAGCGAGGATTTGCCCCTGCAGCTTGCAGCAGACTTGCTAAAGGTATAGCAAGGCTCAAAAAACTTGCAGGGCGTTTGCTAACACTAAAGATTCGTTCCTGCATATTGCAGCGGGGTTGCTAAAGTATTCGCAATCGTAACGTGGTGTGATAAGCGCATCCATTTACTCAATTATCACCTTTTTCACTCCCTCATGGGCATGGAGCATGTGGAAGTACATTTGGTTGCAAACCAAAGGCTTTTTCAAAAACCTTTATCATTTAATAAATTGTGCCGTAATGAAAAGCACAGATCAATTAGAACTGAAAAACGGAGTAAAATGCTATCAGGCCCCAAGCAGGGCAGATTGGCGTGCGTGGCTGTCGCAAAACCATGAAAGCGAAAAGTCTGTTTGGCTGATTATCTACAAAAAAGAAAGTGGTGTTCCAAGCGTATATTATCCAGAGGCGGTAGATGAGGCACTCTGTTTCGGATGGGTAGATAGCAAGCCCAACAAGCGGGATGACAAGAGCTATTATCAGTTTTTTGCCAAAAGAAACCCCAAGAGCAATTGGAGTCGGGTGAATAAAGAAAAGGTTGAATTGTTGTTGAAAGAAAATCTGATGGCGCCTGCAGGGCTCAAAATGATTGAGCTTGCCAAAGAAAGTGGAACATGGAATGCGTTGGATGATGTGGAAAATTTGATTCTCCCTAGTGATCTACAAGCGGTATTTGATCAAAACAGTAGTGCGTATGAGCATTGGGGAAAGTTTCCCAGATCCTCCAAAAGAGGCATTTTAGAATGGATTTTTAATGCTAAAAGAAAGGAAACCCGAGCTAAAAGAATCGAGGAAACTGTGAGATTGGCCAGTGAGAATTTGAGAGCGAATCATCCTAACTAAACCTTGTAGGTTTAGTTCCAATCCAATCGCCCACGCTCATCCCAATAATCCTGAGCTTCCATTTTTAGATCATCCAAAATCCGAACGTCACCCTTTTCTAACGTGAGCTTGGCTGCTTGTATATTAGAAACCAAGTGCTCTTCTGTAGCAGCACCACTCAGCACCATATTCGCAAAGGGTTTACTCAAAATGTAGGCCAGTGAGATGGTGTCAATACCCACGCTGTATTTTTTAGCAAGTTGATTCAACGAATGATAAAACGGAGCTTCATTATTCCTTGACGTCAACCGCCCATTAGCTACCCCTTCCTTTACAATCACTTTCAATCCTAAGTCATGTGCTTTTGAGAGTGCCATTCCTGCAGATTGCTCCAAAATATTGTAAGTAGCCTGCACACTGTCAAAAAGAAGTTTTCCTTCATTTTTTATTTCCAAAGCAGACGCTATTACCTCGGCTTGTTTTGCTCCGCTCACGGAAAAGCCAATTTGATAACCCTCAGATTTGATTTCGAAGAGGCGATCCAAAACTGCCCGATTGCTCAATACGCCACTTTCGAAAGTGGCAGAATGAATCTGGTAAAGTTTCAAATAAGGATCAAGTCGTGCTTTGCTTTCTGGCCATTGTGCATTCAATCGCTCGATAGTGTGCTCCTTTATTTCGTGTTTTTCGGCATCTATTTGCCAATCGGCAGTATAGTAGTAGCCCCACTTAGAGCCTACGAATACATCTTTCGGTTGGCGCTTCTCTAGCCACTCGCTTAGAAAACTTTCTGCCTTTCCATAGGATTGTGCCGCATCAAAATATCGAACACCCAAAGCATACGCCCGATCGAGCATGGTATGTGTTTGTTCCTCCATACGAGCCATGTCATAGTCTTTCTCCAAATCTTGACTATGTCCCAAGTTGATATAGCCTGGTCGCCCCAAAGCAGCCAAACCCAAACCTATTCTTGATATTTGATTTTCCATACTTTTCGCTAAAAGTTCAAAGATGTCGATTTTTGAGCATTAGGCAGAAACAGTTTCCTCAGCGAGAATTTTCTCTATCACCATTTTCATTTCTTCAAATTCAGAATATCCCCTGTTGATTTGAAAAAGTTTTTCGTTGGTTTTGAAAAGTACCGTTGGGTAGCCCGTCACGCCCCATTGCCTGTTGAGTTGAAACTCCTGATGTGTGGCATATTTCGTTTGCTCATCGCTAAAAACTGCCAGAAAGCCCTCGAAAGGAATGGAAAACTCCTCACAAATCGAACGATAAAATTCTGGGTCATTGGGGTCTTCATTGTCTACATAAAATTTGCGCGACACAGCTTCATAAAAATCTAACTCACGCGCTCCCACCCACTGTCGGGCGGCTACCACAGCTCTGCATGGAGGTTCTGTGTCGTAATGGAAATGCTCCCTTTCAAAGAGTTTGTATCCAAATGGCTGGCCACTGCGCTCTGTCACTTCCTCCCAATGATGTTTCAAAAAAGATTTGAAATTATCGTCCCAATGATCACCACCACCAGGTCGAAGACCGCCCACGACAATCGAGAACTTGTATTGAGGAAAATGGTTTTTCAGTGATTGTAAATGTGGAGAAATGCCCCAGCACCATGAGCACATCGGGTCACCCACATAGATGATTTCTTTTCCTAGCTCGTGTTTTATTTCCGATTTAGCCTCTCCCAATACAGCCGGAGTGCATTCACCTGTCACAGGGTCGCAATATTGATTTTCAAATTCCATATCATTGGTGCTAACAACCTTGCCTGGTTTTGGGTTCTAAATATTTTGACTAAAGTGAAACAAAAAAAGCCACTCCGCAATGGAATGGCTTCTTTTGGAAGGTTTGAGATGATTATTTCAACTTTTCTTTTAGCTCATCTATTTTAGGCTGAGCTTCTTTTTTACCTAGCTTCAAAGCCTTTTCATACAAAGCAAGTGCTTCTTGCAATGATTGCTTTTTCTTTTTTGGAGCCAACTGTGTGCGGTTGGCTATTTCCTCTACTGCTTGAGCTCTCGCATAAGTGGATTCTGCCTGGGTGATCAGAGACTCCTGACTCATTGCTTCAATTTTTGCTTCTAAATAAGCTAATTCTTCTCTTTTCTGTTCTATTTGCTCTTTTTTGGTTAGCAACTCAGCTTCCTGGACGTCCACCATATTGATAAGCGAAGCATTCTCGTCCGTCACGTTTTGTAGGTTTTCCTTATAGTTTTCAACTGAAGCTACAAGGTTGGCAATCTCATCATTCTTTTGTTTTAGCTGCTTTTTCAATGAGCTGATGTATTTCAGATTTAGACCCGCATCAGCTTCTAGTTTGGCCATTTTTTCGTTAGCTGCACTTAGTTGCTTTTTGATACCACCCATTTTCGAAACGTAATCATCGTAGGTTGAACCATTTTCTAAATCCATGCGCAATGCGAGCTGAGAGTTTTCGATAGAGTCAATAATCACCGTCACTTGCTCATAAAGACCCACAGTACTTTGAGCTACAGCTAGCTCGGTTTGTAGCGAGTCGGCTTCTGCCTGTACGCGCTCATGTTCTGATTTAGAAACACAACTGGCAGTTGCCAATGCGATTCCAAGGATAAGGATTGAATTTTTCATAGTTAGATTTTAATTATTAGAATATCGCCTGATACGTAAATTGTATCAGAGCGGCTATCAATTTACTCAATTTATTTCTAGCGACGAAAAACTGAAAGCAATAAGCAATGGATCAAATCCAATCACTAAGTAGCCAACTGGCATATTTCATAACCAAGGTGAGCACCACAGAAAAAAATGCACTGGAAACCCACATCCATTTGATGATATCAGATTTTTTTCCACCAAACGCAATCGCAATAAAGGTACCTCCAGGTGGAGAGAGTAAGATAGGAGTCAAGAAGGCAATTCCTTTGATTCCGTATTTGTTCCATATTTCTACAAAACGACGTGACTTGGGAGAAAAGACCTTTTTCTTTTTTTTACCGAAAACCCGGACGAAAAAACTTCTGATAGGTTCGCCAAAATAACAAATTACATACACGGTAAGCATCATGCCAGCAGTAGTCAAGATACATATCACAGGGATATTTATTCCATAGGACAAGCCTAAAATAGGCCCCAAAATGAATTTTACGCATGAAATAAGAAAAACTGATACGTATTTTAAAGCCAAAGACATCCGTGTTTTTTAGTTGGGGTCGGAATTTATACGAAATTCTACTGACGACCGATGGGGCTCAAGCTATATTTGCGCCATTATTTTTTACTACATGGATCTTTTAAAACAACTCATCGGCATACATGCACCTTCTGGAAGTGAAAAACCCATGAAGGATTTTATCATAGATTATGTGGCGCAAAACAGCAAGTCGTGGAAAGTAAAACCTCAGGTTGTTGCAGGTGAAGAGCTTCAGGATAACGTGATCTTGGTGTTTGGAAAACCAACTACGGCCATTTTTGCGCACATAGATTCCATTGGATTTACTGTGCGGTATGAAAATCAGCTCGTGCCGATAGGAGGGCCGGATGTTGAGAATGGCTATTCACTGGTTGGTAAGGACAGCCTTGGGCCTATCTTTTGCAAGCTTGTGGTAGATGAAGATCATCATCTGTTTTATGATTTTCCTAGAGCCATAGAGCGTGGCACCACCCTCACTTACGAACCGTATTTAAAACCAAAGGGTCAAAGATCACTGGGCCTTATATGGACAACAGATTGGGGGTTTACAATGCTTTAAAGGTTGCCGAAACCTTAGAAAATGGCATGATCGTTTTCAGTACATATGAGGAGCATGGAGGAGGATCAGTGCCTTTGCTTTTGCATTATATTCAAAATCATTTCCCTATCAAGCACGCGCTTATTTCTGACATCACTTGGGTGACCGAAGGGGTGCAGCATGGCAAGGGTGTGGCCATTTCGTTGAGAGACAAACACATTCCTCGTCGCACGTTTTTGGATAAAATTCTGACTTTAGCAGATGCTTCAGAGATTCCTTACCAACTGGAAGTCGAGGGTGGAGGCTCAAGCGATGGTCGAGAAGTACATATGTCGCCGTATGCCATAGACTGGTGCTTCATTGGCGCACCCGAGTCCAATGTGCACACCCCAAAAGAGACCGTACATGTGGCAGATGTTGAGTCCATGATTGCGATGTACAATTATCTTATGATGCATTTATGACCGATGATCATGCTCAAATTGACTTCCATGGAAAGCAGTTTTCGCGTTGGATTAAAAATGACGAAATAGAAGCCGCAATTGAAAGATTGGCGCAAGCCATCAATTCGGACTATGAGGGAAAGGATCTGGTAGTGATAGGCGTGCTGGATGGGGTGATTATGGTGTTAGCATCGCTGGTGCAAAAGCTGTCCGTGAATTTGACAATAGAACTGATCAAGTTAAAATCTTATGAAGGGCAGAAAAGCACAGGGGAAATTACCACGCTTTTGCCTCTCAATGCTGATATCCGAGGAAAGCACGTGCTAGTGGTAGAAGACATAGTGGATACAGGACAAACGCTGAGCTTTTTGCTAAAGCAACTGGAAAAGGAACAGCCAAAAAGTGTGGAAGTGGCGACTTTATTATTAAAAGAAGCCATTTTTAAAGGAAAATTCCCAATTAAGTATGTGGGTAAGAAAATAGCCAGCAAATTTGTGGTTGGATTCGGAATGGACTTTGATGGACTGGGCAGGCAATTGCCAGATATTTATGTTCCAGCCGATTCTGCGGAATAACCTCGGGAATCTGCTATATTTATTGATTAAACAACAAAAAAATAATGTTAAACATCGTACTGTTTGGCCCTCCAGGAGCGGGAAAGGGCACTCAAAGTGAAAACATCATCAAAAATTACGGTCTAGTACACATCTCTACTGGCGATCTTTTTCGCAAGCACTTAGGAGAAGGCACGGAGCTGGGCAAGCTTGCACAAGGCTATATGGATCAGGGCAACCTTGTTCCTGACAAAGTAGTGGTGGGCATGGTAGAGGACAAAATCCAAGAGAGTTTGTCTGCCAAGGGGTTTATTTTCGATGGTTTTCCGAGAACAGTCAATCAGGCAGAAGAGCTTGATAAGATGTTGGCAGAACACGATCTGAAAATCTCAGGGATGATCGCGCTGGAAGTGCCAGAAGATGAACTGAGAGTGAGAATAAAAGAAAGAGCCAAAACATCTGGTAGAGTGGATGATCAGGATGATGCTAAGATCACGACGAGAATCAAAGTTTACCAAGAGGAGACTTCTCCAGTTGCAGCTTATTACAAAAAACAAGATAAATTCAACGGCATCAATGGTGTTGGCAGTATCGAAGAAATATATGGTCAAATCGCGAAGGTGATTGATGGCCTACCAGCCTAATGGATTCAAACTTTATAGATTACGTCAAATTTTCAGGCCGTTCAGGAAACGGTGGTCCAGGTTCTGTCCATTTTAGGAGAGAAAAATTTGTGCCACAAGGAGGTCCTGATGGAGGAGATGGAGGGCGAGGAGGTCATATCATCATGCGTGGCAATGCTCAAATGTGGACATTGATTCACTTGAGGTATCGCAAGCACATTTTTGCGGATGATGGTGGTGCAGGAGAAGGTCAGAAAAGCACTGGTGCCGATGGCAAAGACATCATTTTGGATGTGCCCATTGGCACAGTAGCCAAAGATGCTGAAACTGGCGAAGTGATACTGGAGATTCTGGAAGATGGGGAAGAGAAAATATTGCTGAAAGGAGGCAAAGGTGGGCAGGGGAATTTCCATTTTAAAACCTCGACCAACCAAGCTCCAAGATATGCACAGCCTGGTATCCCATGTGAAGACAAGTGGATCATTCTTGAGTTGAAAATTTTGGCGGATGTAGGATTGGTGGGGTTTCCAAATGCAGGGAAATCCACCTTGCTCTCAGTGGTGTCTGCCGCCAAGCCTGAAATTGCCGATTATGCCTTTACTACTTTGGTGCCAAATCTTGGTGTGGTAGAATACCGTGACTTCAAGTCTTTTGTGATGGCGGATATTCCCGGTATCATAGAAGGAGCAGCTGAAGGGCGTGGTTTAGGAATTCGCTTTTTGCGACACATAGAGAGAAACTCCATGTTGCTCTTTATGATTCCTGCAGATGCCAAAGACATCAAGGCAGAATACAATATTTTGATAGGCGAGCTACAGAAATACAATCCAGAACTTTTGGATAAAGAACGACTTCTGGCCATTTCTAAAGCCGATATGCTAGATGAAGAACTGATAGGTCAAATGCGTGAGGAGCTTCCTGAAATAGAAACAATTTTTATTTCAAGCGTAACAGGATATGGCATTCAGGAGCTGAAAGATAAGATTTGGAAGTCGCTTAATGATTGAGCCCGTTTTGTTTCTTCGCTTATTCACTTTAAGTTTAATTATCATATAAACCTAACTGTTCTGTAATGAAAAAATTCACCATCATAGCTCTTGCCTTATTCGGATTGTCATTTTGTTCTTTGGCTCAGGAAGAAGAAGAGGATATAGTAAAAATCATTGACGATCTGACCATCAGATGGGACGCGGAGGCGGTTAAGCTTGAGACTTACAATGGTTTGAAAGATTATTGTCAGATCAAGCCTTATCGTGATCAAACCATTGAATTGCTCAATTTGATTCATCATTACGATACATCACTTTACATGATCGTAAAGAAAAAATATGATACCAGTGAAGATGCTGAGGCAAAAGCTACGCTGGATGATATCGTGACTGTAGAGACCATTTATACCACTCCTTCGTTCTTAAAGTTTTTGCACAAGGAGTGTGGTACGCTCAACGGCATAGAAAACAATCTTGCTAAAAAAGGCGGCAAAGAGTATAAAAAGGAAGTAAAAGCGCTGGAAAAGGAGCTTTTCAAGTATGTGGAAGGCATAACTAGGAGAATAGATCTAATAGATGAGCACGTGCATCATTTGAAAGAGCTCTAAAGAAGCATTTTTGCTCATAAAGAAATCCCTTCAATTCAATGAGTTGAAGGGGTTTTTTTGAATAAGCTTTCAGTAAAATGCGTCTTCTATATGATATACTTCTTTTCCGGTAATGGCCAAAATGTCAAAACGAATGTCCCTGTGCCAGTTGATAGCTTCTATGTAATTTTCGGCAACCTTGATAATGCTCCTTTGCTGATCCCTTGAAACAAAAACTTCTGGGTGGCCATAGGCGCTACTTTTTCGGTATTTCACTTCGCAGAAAACGAGAAGCACATTGTCTATCATCCCGATGATGTCCACTTCGCCGTGCTTGTGGCGGTAGTTTCGTTCGAGTATTTCAAATCCTTTTTTCTTGATAAAAGCAGCGGCGGTATCTTCTCCGCTGATTCCTTGCGGTTTGTTGTTCATATCTCAATATACGACGGTTTGTTTGTTTTTGGTAATAAGAATTGTAATCGTAGTAAAAATGGATAAATGAATACAGGTCACATATATTCTCAATTGCTGAAACTATTGCACTAATTTTGAGCGTTCAAATCTCAATTACCTGCTCGTTCTGCGCATGAACAAAAAAACCACTTTTATACATCTTGGACTAAAAGATTATCAAGCCGCTTGGGACTATCAAGAGGAGGTTTTTGGGCGAGTGGTGGAGCGAAAGATTGCCAACAGAAAGTTGCCCGAGCTGGAGCAAATACCCACGGAGAATTTTTTGATTTTTTGTAGTCATCCGCATGTTTATACATTAGGAAAAAGTGGCAAGCCAGAGCATTTGCTTTTGGATAAGTATGGGTTGGATGAGAAAGAAGCCAGTTTTTATAAAATAAACCGAGGAGGAGATATTACTTATCACGGCCCTGGTCAGATTGTGGGCTACCCCATCTTGGATTTGGATAATTTCTTTACAGATATTCACAAATATCTGCGATATTTAGAGGAAGCTGTTATTCTTACACTTGCAGATTTTGGAGTTAAAGGTGGTAGAATCGATGGGCTTACAGGTGTTTGGATTGATTATGAAAAGCCTGAATTAGCACGAAAGATTTGTGCCATGGGTGTGAAATCTAGCCGCTGGGTGACCATGCATGGTTTTGCTTTGAATGTAAATGTGGATTTAAGCTATTTTGGTCACATTGTGCCATGCGGTATCGACGATAAAGCAGTGACCTCTCTTCATCAAGAAGTGGGACACGAAGTAGATATGGCACTGGTAGAAGAAAAGTTGAAGAAGCATTTAAGTATATTATTTGAAATGGAGTTGATATGAAAAAAGACATTGCATTTCCGACAATTGAGAATGTATATGTGGCGGTGGCCAAGGAAGCAGAGGACGATTGGAAGGTTTATTTGATCAATAGAAATGAGAAGAAACTGGAAACAGTATTGATCACCTCTAAGGGCTATGGCAGCAAAGGCAGGGAGGAACAAAAAACATCAACCCTACGCCACATGGTTCCATATTTAGAGCCGCAGCAGTATTCGCTTATTGAGCCAATCACGTCCGAGGTTTTTCATCTTAACAATGAATACTGGGTAAGTTTCTATATAGATGGTCAGCTATTTGATAAGAAGTATATCTTTGTTCCAGACAGTATCGTATCCGAAAATATATCTTTCATTCCCGAGTTGAAAATGAAGGGAGTTTTGCACAATTAATTTTATGGATCACCGTCTCAAAAACCTTCTCATTGTCGATATAGAAACTGTAGCTCAGCAGGAGCATTACGGGGAGCTTTCTGAAGGCCTGCAAAAACACTGGGAACGAAAAACCCTATTTCTCCGTAATGAGGAAGAGCTGAGTGCTGAAGAGCTGTTTTCGCAACGTGCTGGTATTTATGCCGAATTTGGCAAAGTGATCGTAGTGGCAGTGGGAATTTATCACCCATTAGCTGCGGGAGAGCTGGGCATTCGAGTAAAATCATTTGCAGCTCATGATGAGCTGGAGCTTTTGAAGGACGTCAAAGCATTTCTTGAAACGAAATTTGATCCTGAGACTTTGAAGCTTTGTGGCCACAATGGAAAAGAATTTGATTTTCCATATTTAAGTAGGCGGATGTTGCTTCATGGGCTTTCTCTCCCTTACGTGCTTGACAATTCAGGGAAAAAACCTTGGGAGGTCAATTTCCTAGACACGCTGGAAATGTGGAAGTTCGGCGACAGGAAAAATTTTACTTCATTGGATTTATTGACCACAATCTTTGACATTCCCTCTAGTAAATCGGATATTGATGGCTCTAAGGTGAATGAAGTTTATTATCACGAAAAAGACGGCCTTCAGCGCATAGAAAAATACTGTCAGGGCGATGTGATCGCCACGGCGCAACTTTACCTCAAAATGAAATCACTGCCCCTAGTGAAATCAGAAAATATTACAATAGTTACTTAAACTCTATATGAGTAAAAAAAGAAAAAAAGCCTCATCCAAATCAGGAGGAGGAGATCAATCAAAAATACATCAACTGAAAAGTGGTTTGCACGCGATATTCTCTGCCAATGTGGGAGAGAGCTATGCTTACAGGCAGTTGATAAAAATGCTCGGTTTGCGAGATAAAAAATCCAAAGAAGCACTCAAAGATTTGCTCTTTGGTATGGAGCGCCAAGGCAAGCTTATGCGCACGCCCGACGGACGCTTTTCAAGTTCCATGGAAGTGGAAACCGTGGAAGGCCGTGTGGATCATGTCAATTCCCGATTTGCTTATGTAGTCGTGGAAGGCGAAGAAAACGACATCTACGTCAAAACGAATGATTTGCGTTTTGCTGTGGATGGAGACCGTGTGAAAGTGCAGGTGACCTCACCAGCGGGCAATGGTTTTCGCCCAGAAGGGCGAGTGACAGAGATCGTTTCTCGTGCGAAAACGGAGTTTGTAGGAAAAATCGAAGTTTCTCCAAAATTCGCTTTTGTGGTGCCAGATAGCCGAAAGCTACATTTTGATATCATGGTTTTCCCTGAAAAAATGGGAGGAGCCCGCTCCAACGACAAAGTGATCGTGAAAGTGGATAGCTGGCATGACGCTAAAAATAGAAGTCCTTTAGGTACGGTGCAGGCTGTGCTGGGGCAAGCAGGTGAGAATGAAGCGGAAATTCATTCGATCATGGCAGAGTTTGGTTTGCCATTTCAGTTTCCTGAGCACATAGAAGCTGCCGCAGAGAGTATCTCTACTGAAATAAGCAAAGAAGAAATCAAAAAGCGTCGTGACTTCCGTCAGATTACTACCATGACGGTGGACCCTGAAGATGCCAAGGATTTTGATGATGCGCTCTCCATTGAATATTTGGATAATGGCGATTTGGAAATCGGTATTCACATTGCGGATGTATCGCATTATGTAGAGGAAAAATCTATTTTGGAAAAAGAAGCTTTGCAGCGTGCTACTTCGGTTTACCTCGTAGATCGCACCATCCCAATGCTTCCCGAAAAACTTTCAAATGGACTATGTTCACTCCGTCCCAATGAGGAAAAATTGACTTTTGCGGCCGTCTTCAAAATGGACAGGCAGGGTAAGGTCAAAGGAAAATGGTTTGGGCGCACGGTTATAGAATCGAACCGAAGATTTACTTATGAGGAGGCGCAGGAGCGCATAGAAACTGGAAAAGGAGATTTTGCTGAGGATTTGGTACTGATGAATGACATTGCTAAAATCATGCGTGCGAAACGTTTTGAGAAAGGTGCTGTGAATTTTGAAACCACAGAAGTGAAATTCAAACTGGATGAGAAAGGCAAACCTTTGGCCGTAGTGCCAAAAATCAGAAAGGACGCTCACAAAATGATCGAGGAGTACATGCTACTCGCCAATCGTGAAGTGGCTACTCATATTTACAAATGGCAAAGGAAGTCTGAAAACTCCTTGCCAAATACATTTGTATACAGGACGCACGACGATCCTGATCCTGAGAAACTGGAGAACTTCTCCAAATTTGCAGGCAGGTTTGGTCATAAAATGAAAGTGGATGGAGATGTCTCTGGAAGCCTCAATAGATTGATGGATGATATCGTGGGCAAACCGGAGCAGAACGTGCTGGAGCAGCTCGCGATCCGCGCCATGTCCAAGGCCAAATATACCACCGAGCCAAAAGGTCACTTTGGTTTGGCTTTTGAGCATTACACGCATTTTACTTCGCCTATCAGACGCTACCCCGATGTGATGGTACACCGCCTACTGGCACACTATCTGGAAGGTGGAAAATCTCCTGAAGCACAACCTGTAGAGGTAAAATGCCAACACTCATCGGAGCGAGAAAAGAATGCTGCTGACGCAGAGCGTGCTTCCATCAAATACAAACAGGTCGAATTTATGCAGTCGGTACTCGGTCAGGATTTCGATGGTATTGTATCTGGAGTGACAGAGTGGGGAGTGTATGTGGAAATAACAGAAACGAAATGCGAGGGTATGATTCGTATGGCGGATATGGATGACGATTTTTATGAATATGACGATAAAAACTTCCGAATCATTGGTCGTCGCAACAAGCGAATTATCACGCTTGGAGACAGTATTCGAGTGAAAATCGCCAAAACGGATATCGATCGCAGAACGATTGATTTGCTTTTGGTGACAGAGGAGTGATTTGATCAAAATGTATCAACTCAGCATCTTGACTCATAAAAAAAGAGTAGTTTGAAAATCAGTTTTCAAACCACTCTCTTCACTGCTGGGTATGACTCATTCTTCAATTAGAACACCCATTTTTCCCATTTGATAATCACGAACAGCTTCCATGATTTGAGTTTGGTTGTTCATCACAAATGGGCCATAAGTGGCTAAAGGTTCGTTGAGTGGTTCAGCGGCTAAAAGCAGAAACCGGGTATCTTTTTCGGCTTTTACTTTGATGCTGTCTCCATCCTTTCCGAAAACAACGAAATTATTGGCGGCTAATACGCCATGTCCTTCTATTTCCAGTTGCCCATCTAGGAGATACAGACCAGTATTCAGTCCAGCCTCTAAGATGAAAGTATGCGAACTTCCTTCATTTAAAATCCCCATAGAGGAAATCAAGTTAAGCGGTGGTTTTACAGAGCCATTTATTCCATTAAGTGTGCCTGATACAACTTGAATCAAGCCATCGCCATCATCTGGTTGCATCGTAGGAATCATTTCTTTCTGCACTGCGATGTAGTTGGGTTGAGCCATCTTTTTGGCAGCAGGTGTATTTACCCAAATCTGTATGATTTCCTGTGTACCACCTTTTTCAGCTAAATATTGAGGTGGGCGTTCGCTATGAATGACGCCCATTCCTGCATCCATCCACTGCACGCCTCCTGCGTTCACTTCAGCATTGTTGCCACGGGAGTCTCTGTGATGTACGCCACCTTGGTAGATAAATGTAACTGGGGAAAATCCTCTATGAGGGTGTGGACCAACACCTACTTTCAGAGGATCAGAATCTGCTCTCACTTTGCCAGTATGGTGATGGATCAATAAAAATGGGTCAAGTTGGTTCACTTCTCTAGTAGGAAGTGGCTGACGTACGGGCATACCACCCATGTCTACTATATGACCATAAAATGTTTGTGTGACTTTTTTCATGACATTCTCCTTTTAGCTCCTGCAAAAGCTCTTTGTAAAGCATTTGCAAGTAATTTAAATGTATATACATATAAATTGATCAAAAGGTTGTTGTTTTATTTTAATGGCTTAGAGGTTAGCTTCGCGACTTGATTTAATTGATCTAGAGTCATTCGCCGCGTGACTTAAAATAAACAAACTATGAGCGAAAGAAGAGTAGTAGTAACAGGAATGGGTGCATTAACACCGATAGGGAATAATGTAGCTGATTTTTGGGCTGGACTTGTAGCAGGTAAGTCAGGAGCAGCGCCTATCACTTATTTTGATACCACAAATCATAAAACCAAGTTTGCTTGCGAACTGAAAGACTTTGATATCACCCAAGTATTGGACAAAAAGGAAGTGCGCACCAATGATCCTTATGTGCAGTATGCACTGGTTGTAGTTGCTGAAGCGCTTGCAGACTCGGGTTTGGACTTGGAGAAAATAGATGCTTTTAGAGCGGGTGTGATATGGGGGTCTGGCAATGGCGGAATCCAATCTTTTCACAATGAGATCACCGATTATGCTCTAGGAGATGGCACGCCGAGGTTCAATCCCTACTTCGTACCTAAGATATTGGTAAACATGGCTTCAGGTATCATTTCTATCAAATACGGTCTGAAAGGGGTGACCTATACGCCAGTTTCGGCCTGTGCCACTTCCAATACGGCTTTGATAGAAGCATTCAATCATATCAAGTGGAATAAGGCGGATATTATCGTAAGTGGAGGATCAGATGCGGTGATCAATGCATCGGGTATTGCAGGGTTCAACGCAAGTAAGGCTCTGTCTACTCGCAACGACGATCCAGCTTCGGCCTCAAGACCGTTCGACAAAGAGCGTGATGGATTTGTGATGGGCGAAGGTGGCGGTGCTTTGATTCTGGAAGAATTAGGGCATGCCAAAGCCCGTGGTGCTAAAATATACGCAGAGATAGGTGGCGGTGCGATGACTTCAGATGCCTATCATCTAACTGCCACACATCCTGAAGGTGAAGGTGCGCAGCGTGGAATGTTACTAGCATTGGAAGAGGCAGGATTAACTCCCGCAGATGTGGACTATGTAAATATGCATGCCACCTCTACGCCGATGGGAGATATCAGTGAATTGAAAGCTTTGAAAGGTGTTTTTAAAAACCACTCACCCAAAGTCAGTGCTACGAAATCAATGACTGGGCATTTGCTTGGTGCGGCAGGAGCGATAGAAGCCATCGCAGCAGTAATGGCCGTCAAAGAAGGAATCATTCCTCCGACAATCAATACAACCCAAATAGATGATCAGGCGCCAGAAGGATTGGATATTGTTTTGGGCAAGGCGGTGAAAGCTGATGTGAAAGTAGCGTTGAGCAATACTTTTGGATTTGGTGGGCACAATGCCATTACACTATTTAAGAGATACGACGAGGGTTAAGGATCTGGTCTAATGGTGGGTTGATTTACTTTGAAGTTAGTATACTTGGATCTTTGTCTGTTACAGGAGAGGTTGGTTCAAAGTCAAAACTCACTAGATTAGTACTCAAGACACAATGCGGATATGTGACATGGTGTCACACATCCGGTTGTTGAACGAAACCTCCTGCGTCGGTAGCATCTAGATAATGATTATCTTAAAGGATAAACTAAAATAATATCAAGATGAAAAAAAATCATTATCCCCTCCAGAAAGATTAAGTCAGCGCTTCATTCACGAATTGCAATTTCGCAATTACAGTAAGCGAACGGTTAAATGTTACTTGAGCACGCTAGTGCGGCTGAGTCGGCATTTTGGTAAATCGCCAGAGTTGGTTACTGTAGAAGAGATCAAAAAATACCTCTATTTCTGCAAGGAGGAATGTGGATTGTCCAACTCCTTTATCAATCAAACGATCAGTGCGCTAAAGATTTTGAGGCAAGATGTCTTAGGACTATCGTGGGATGTAGGCATCAAAATCAAGCGACCAAGAGCTGATTACCCCATGCCTGATATCCTTTCTCGGGATGAGGTTTTACGGCTGATTGCCGCTCCAACCAACATCAAGCACCAGGCAATATTGGCTATGCTATACTCCACGGGCATGCGCCGAGATGAATTGATGAATCTAAAGCTTACCGACATTGACTTCTCGCGCATGGTCATTCGCATCAATTACGGCAAAGGCAATAAGTCTAGAGATGCTTTGCTAGCAGTTAAGACCTTAACCCTGCTTCGTGAGTATTATCGAATTTTTCGTCCCAAGCCACAAGTTTACGTTTTTGAATCGGGTAGTAATCCAGGACAGCCTTATTCCCCAACATCCATTAGTAAGATTGTACAGCGAGCCGCTGAACATGAAGGAATCACCAAAAAGGTACATCCTCACAGTTTGCGGCATGCTTTTGCCACACATATGCTAGAGCGAGGACTAGCCGTCCGCAAACCAATCTGAAGGTAATTCAAAAACTACTAGGCCATAGTTCTCTTAGCTCTACAATGATTTATGTGCATTTAGCAGCCATAGATCCCTCTATCAAAAGTCCCTTTGATGATCCATCATGAAGGCACTCAACGAGAGGCATCCTTTGGATGTAGCTGCTGTATTCAGGGAATATGGGAGTGAATATCTAGCGCAACACACCATGTGCATAGATCAGCAAAAGGCTTTTCGAGCGATCTGTAATTGCAGAACCGCCGCGATGGGTGGGCATGTGGAAAATTGCAATCAGTGCAATCACCAGCGCATTTCTTACAACTCGTGCCGAAACCGCCACTGCAACAAGTGTCAGTACACCAAGCAACTCGTCTGGGTAGATAAGCTTGAAGGTAATTTGCCTGTGTGTCGCTATTATCACAGCGTATTTACAATACCATCGGAGCTGCACAAACTGTTTTACATCAATCAGCGGATTTGTTATCACCTGCTCTTCAAGGCCACCGCTCAGACCTTGGCTAAAGTGGGAAGGAATCCGCAGTTTCTTGGAGCAGACACAGGAGCAGTTTCTGTCTTGCATACATGGGGTCAATCTTTAACCTTCCACCCCCTCCCCACATATCCACATGCTCATTCCAGCTGGAGGCTTGTCTTGCGATGGTGAAGAGTGGATTCATGCCAAGAAAAAGTTCTTTCTGCCTGTCAAGGTATTGTCTAAAGTCTTTCGTGGTGTATTGTGGTCACTGCTTGAGACTGAGCTCAAAGAAGAAAGGATCAAGCTTCCTGATGATGTTGTGAGTATTTGGGCACTCAAAAAAAGTGTCTATGCCAAAAACTGGAATGTGTACACCAAGAAGCCTTTGGCTGGCCCACAATCTGTCGTTCGATATTTAGGCAAATACACCCACAGAGTGGCCATCAGCAACAGTCGCTTGGTCAGTATTGAAAAAGGAAAAGTTACTTTTAGTTGGAAAGATTACCGAAAAGCCATGCACAAAGGATTTTTAACTCTTGACGCACAGGATTTTATCCATCGCTTTATGTGGCACATATTACCTTCGGGATTTTATAAAATCCGATATTATGGGATTTTGGCTTCTGCGAACAAGGTAAAAAAAGAGCTTTGTACCACCTACCTTGGACAACCAACTCACACTTCCATTTTGCAAGGCATCTCTACCAAAGACGTAATAAAGATTGTGCTAGGTAAGGATTTGAATCAATGCACCAAATGCAAAAAAGGGAGAATGCAACCAACGACAATACTTGATCCTCCATAGAATGAAGAAAGTAAAACGATCTTTGAAATGCTCTTTGATCCACTTATCGCTAATTTATTGGCAGGGACAACTATGTTCTGGCCAGAAGACACTTGATCATGTTGAGGTTATTTACTCCATTTTTTCACCCACTTCGCCTTTACTTCTTCGTAACAGCACTGGCCAGAACTCTAAACGCGAAGGAGCCACACCCATAGACCACCTTTCCGCATCGTCCAACGGAGTTTTATAGTCCATTTGCCCGCTTATTATGTATTAAACCGCTTACTGTATCTTTGGGTAAACAGCCTATAAAACACTATATTGTTATGAGCAAAAATGAATATTCCTAATCTACCCTTCGATAATCTATATAAGTTTTTAGCAGTTTTTGGACTGGTGCTAATTGGGTATGGCATGTTTTTCATTCTCTCATTTAAAGACAATATTTATTCAGAAGCCAATTCCATTGACAAGCGAAAAAGTCAATTCAATAACGAAATATCGACTCTTGAACCAAGTGAACGAACTCTAAAGCATGAACAAGATAGCATTTCGATATCCTATGCCATTAAGTTAATGAGGCGGAAAATAGATGCAATTCCGAGTAATCTAACTTTATTCGCCTCTGCACTAATACTAGGGCTTTTCTGCTCAGCATTTGGTTTCATTATGTGGCATAGCAAGTTCCAGCGCCACCAAGATGAGATCATAAAAAACGAAGCAGCCAAATACTCAAATGAGCATTGGGTTTACATGAACAGAACAAAATTTGATAAAGAACTAAAAATATATGAAGAACTGTGGAGTAGCTTAGTGCAACTCAGAAACGCGACTCTGAATCTGAGAACTGATACGGATGAATATAAAAACAAACCTATTTCAATGAACGATGTAGACGAAAGATCAAAGGCATTCTTCAACACTCACAAAAGCACATACGAACTTTTTGAACAGAACAAACCATTCTATGCCAAAGAAATATATGATAAAACGGATCTTGTTTTAAAGATTTGCCAGTCAGAATTTGCAGATTTTTCTATGGGCGGCTTCTCCGACTTGAAAGGTTATTGGGAAAAAGCTCGAGAGAACTCTGATAGAATAGTATCAGAAATAAGTCATGTAGAAGAATCAATAAGGCTCAGACTTGAAAACTCAGAAATCAGATCAAAAAGCTCATAACATATGGATACTATGAATGAATGGGGTTTAATCGGTCAGGAAAGTTTGGTGGCACTTAGAAAGTCCGCCACTATTAACAATTTTAAACAAACGTGTGGCTATGTGCGAGAGGAAAGATTAGTGCTTTCTAATTCCCACTCATCATAGCTGATCGTTAGTGTGCCACGAAGTGGTATATATCCAGTGGGTGAAAATCCCATCAGGGCAATTGTCTGTTCACCCTGAAGGCAACCAGACAGTTTGCGACGTGAGTTGTATGCTGAAGCTTTGGAAGCCAAATAATTGAGCCGTAATACGAAAGTGTGAACCCGATATTAGCTTCGAGATAGCTTAGCCCGTAGTTTGGGGAGGTTGTTGACGATTCCGAACCCTGTCACATTGAAAGGATAAACAGTCGAGTGAATTTCAGTGAACTACCGGAGTAATAGGGATGGCGTGATTACTTGCAGTCTTTCCACTTATTCATATTGATAATTCTTACTTTCAGTTCTTTGGAGCCTCATTGATGCTAATATTAGGATTGTATCTGAATTCAAAATACCTTGATTAAAGCAGGTTTTCAGAATACGGATTAATTTTTTAAAAAAAGACTTTTACATATTTAATTATAGGAATTTTAATCGGATTTTTTTCAGTTGTTTTAATAGTATTGATTGGAAAGGTAACTGGACTTTTATGGGTTCTGACTTTTTATCAATCTCAAAACCTTCTTTATTATTTCCTTTTGCTTTTAAAATGCTTCTTGTAAGCTTTTTAGAGGAAACGTTTTTTAGAGGTTATTTATTCACTAATATTTTAGAGGGATTTAAATCAAAAAAAACTTCCAATAAACAAGCAGTCTTAATCGCATTAATAATATCATCTCTACTATTTGGATTGGCTCATTTCAGTAACAACAATGCATCTATTATTTCAATTACCTTGCTTATGATAAACGGAATGGTATGGTGTATTCCTTTTATACTAACCAAAAATTTGGGGTTATCAATAGGACTTCATCTTTCGTGGAATTTTACTCAAACTCAAATAGGACTTACAATGAGTGGTAATAAGGCTCTAAATTCATTCTACAAAATTGAGAATACAGGACCTGATTTGTTTACAGGAGGAGACTATGGACCTGAAGGTGGAATTTTGGGATTAATTGGATTTGTAGTTATGCTAATAACTACTTTAGCCTATTTAAGAATAACAAATAAAACGTTGCACAACAACTAAGGCTTCGTGTGGTCGGCACGACCCCAATATGGCGCCTTAGCTGAGCGATAACTTTAATTGTCCACCTTTAGGGATGACTTCAACAAAATCCTGAACTTGCTTGACCAACACAATGATTTCAAGGATCGACTGAAGATCTTTAGGCTTCTTTATTTTATCAAGAACCTTGCTGAACTTCTTTAAGAAGAGAACATCCATTAACCTCTCAATTTTCCATAACTTCATCTTCTGAAGCTACATCTGAACGGTCAACATCTTTCATGACGATTGCCAAACCTACGTCCTCTGTATCTTCATCCGACAGAACTTTAGCATCAACTTCCAATTTTTGAAGGAGTTCTGAAATAAATTGCAACTCCTCTGTGTTTTTTGGATTAACAAAGATTAAACCCTGACTTAATGTCACTGGTGTAACCGCTGCGGGCGGACCGTCTTGACAAAGCAAAAGCTTTCGTGCCATAGGCAGGCCTTCAGCACTACCATCCTTTGCTCACAGGATATTTAGACTTACGTAACCTGCCGACCGGCAGGAGTTATGAGCTCTCCCCCGGCGCGACAGATTTCACTACTTTAGATGCTGACGGTGGATATATTACGGTTCTAACCGTGCCATTGATTTCAGTCAAACCGTGCCACTTGTAGCATGGTCAATTTCGATTCTAACCGTGCCAATTTAACCGGTTCTAACCACGCTACTGCACCGGGCATGCCTCACTTCTGGGATGAGTGTTTTATACTCAGTTTCAAAAAGAGCTGGATATGTATAAAACCATTATATAAGATATTTACTAATCTAAACAAAAAAAATGCTAACCCATTTTATCTACTCCCGTAAAAAGGATCATGTTTTACCAGGGAAATCACTTGCGATAGAACCTGCTCTCTATTGAACCTAACTCCGAAATGAAAAAATACCTATCACTGCCAGTCTTCTGGGTATGGTTGTACATGTCTTGTGTTGGTCAATTACCTATCGCCAATTCAAGTGGCGGTGTAGGTGGATACCCTGCATTTCATCACTATAATGCCTCGAACTCCCCCATGCTACGCAATCAGACCTGGCAGATGATCCAAGACACTTCTCAGGTGCTATATCTTGCGAATGGGGAAGGCATATACACTTACAATGGAGAAAATTGGAACTTCATTAAACTTGATAAAGGGGCCTATGCACGATCATTGGCGCGCTTTCGGGATACCATTTTTGTGGGAGGCCAAAGAGATTTTGGTTTCCTGGCCGTGAACCGGCAAGGGGGTCAATATTATCAATCGTTTACAGGCAACCTATCTGATTCAGTTAGACAGAACATAGGGATCGTCAAAAATGTGGCCTGTGATGACCAGGGCTGCTACTTCCAAACCGATGAGATGCTTTACCATAGGCTCGGTAAGGAGATTAAACTCATTCAACCTTCTGCGCCCATAAAGTTCATGAGCGAATTCCAAGGAGAAGTGATTGTAAGCCTGGAAAAACGCGGACTTTTCTATGTAAAAAATGGTAAACTGGTCCCAGCAGGCACTGTCCTGAAAGAATCTACCGTCACGGCCATCTCTGCCTACGGAGAGGATTATTTTATAGCTACCAAAGAATACGGAATTCATGTGGTGAATAAAGCACTTACGCATCAACAAAAAATCCGTGCGCTCCAAGGGATCGTGGATATGATTTATGATCCGAACGACATGCTGTTATACGTCGCTACCAGGGGAACAGGTCTGCGGGTATTATCGCCGGACGGTGAATTAATGGCGGCTTATACGGATCAGAACGTTTTGGCCACGAACCACTTAAATCACCTCTTTCAAGACATTTCAGGGAATATTTGGTGCACCTCCAACGACGGATTTACCCGCCTAAATATTCGGGAACCCTACCGCACACTGAGACTGGACGACAATTATTCACCCAGAAGTTTCTTAACCCATCATGGTAAATTTTACTTTACTGATTCCGATGGGGGGCTTTTCTCTGTCAGACAGGATGCGGAACGTACCAAAATTGAGGAAATCTCGAAGGAAATACAGTTTGGAAATCTGAAGGTTGTGAATAATGAGGTATGGATAGGAGCAGCTGACGGGGTTTATATTTTTCGCGAAAAGCTGAAGAAAATTCTTGAGGTAAAATATGCACTCAATTTCTACGAAAGTGAGGACGAGTCTTACGTTCTGGTTCTTCATAAAGGGCTCTCGCTGCTTCATAAGCATGATGACCATTATGAAGTCATCCAGCAGATAGACCATGGTGAATATTTTGAATACGTGGCTCAATCCGGTGGCAGACTGTGGTTGACGACTCATTCCGGTAGGGTGAGTTCGATGAGTCTTCCTGAAGGAAAGTTGAATAGTTCCGTTACTTTTGATAAGCTGCAATTTTACGGCAAAGAGGCTGGTCTTCCTGATGAACAATTGGTTCAATATACATTTTTAGGTCAGGTGGTATGGCGGGTTAAATCGAATGAACATTTATACACCTACGATGAAGATAAACGTATATTTCTAAAGCACACGGACCTGGGAGAAATCCATTTACCGCTCGATGGCTACACGCCTCTGAGCAGTGAGCAGGATGGGTATGCCATGGTTACCCTATTCAATGGAGGGTATTTTGATGTTATGGTTTATCGAGATCAGGCTCCGGGCGTCTACGATGGGATTGATCAAAGTAACCTCTGGAAATACCTTTACGGTGCTGATGACTATTTTCAATATGCGACTATACAAGCCGATCACATGGTTTCTTTGGGTCCGGAAGGCTTCATGTTTTATGATTTTACCCATGAAAAAGAGGCGAATCACCGCTTGCCAGACCTGCTGGTCAACGCGATTCAGGTAGGTGAAGACTCAGTGTGTTACGCTGGTTTTGGAGCTTTGCCCCAACTGACATTTCCCTACGATTTTAACACACTCGCTATTGATTACAACCTTCCGGTTTACGATCGAGAAAGTCCGGTATTCTACCAAACCAAATTGGAGGGAATGGAGGATGCATGGTCTAAGTGGTCAGAGGAATCGGCGGTTCAGTTCAAGCACATGCGAGAGGGAAATTACAAGTTGCATGTACGGGCAAAGCATAAGGGAGAGGAAAGCGAGGTATTGATAGTACCAATTGTAATCCAACCTCCCTTTTATCGATCAATCTGGGCTTATTTGATATATGCTCTACTGTTGATAGGATTGATTTATGGATTTACGCAGTGGAGACTACAAAATCTGAAGAAAAAGCGAAAAGAGTTGGAGGCTATCATTGAGCAACGCACCGCCAAAATCGAACAACAAAATAAAGAGCTCATGTTCCAAACAGAGCAACTAGAAGATCAGGCGGCAGAATTGAAGCAACTGGATCAGTTCAAAGCCAACTTCTTTTCCAATATCTCCCACGAGCTGCGAACGCCACTGACACTGATCAACGTCATATTGGAGAAATATGCGCGATCAGATAAAAAATCCCTATCTAAAGAGCAGTTTGCTAAAGACTGGAAGATCGCCACGGGTAATTCGGCAAGACTTGGTCTTTTGATTGACCAACTACTCGACCTGTCTAAGTTGCAAACCGGTGGACTTGAGGTCAAAGCGGTAGAAGGAGACGTGTCTAAATGCCTGATAAGTATAGCTCAATCCTACGAAGCAATGGCCGCACAAAAGGGAATTGAATTTTCGCATACCATTGTGCCGGATTTTGTCTGTGAGTTTGATCAGGAAAAGCTGGAGAAAATTGTGCTAAATATTGTATCCAATGCCATTAAAGCCGTAGATGATGTGGGTGGTCAGGTATCTATGATTGCCCACGAGATCAATCACGGATTAGAAATTGTCATAGTGGATAATGGACCAGGAATCTCTGAGAAAGACCAGGCTAAAATATTTGAGCGTTTTTACCGCATGGAGGATACCCCATATGATGGAAGTGGCATCGGCTTGGAACTGACCAAAGGTTTGGTGGACCTGCAGGGAGGCACCATTACTGTAGCTAGCAAGGAAGGGGAAGGAGCTTCTTTCACCGTATTCATGCCTTATTCGAAGATTGTGAAGCCCTCCAATGAAGAAGTCAATGACCCTAATGAGCAGGATGAGGAGGCCTTAACCCATCATTCGCTACTGAGTCTCGTTTTGCCCATGGTGCTCATTGTGGAAGACCACCCAGAATTACGTGAGGTACTAACTACCGGGCTTGGATCTGCATACCGCACAAAAGCATTGGAAAACGGCTATGGAATCGAAGAAGTGGTCAAAGCTGAGAAGCCGGACCTTATTATTTTGGACCGGATGCTACCAGGGCAGCAGGGTACAGAGATCTGCCAACGACTGAAAGCCGCAAAGGATAGCCAGGAAATCCCTATCATCATGCTCACTGCAAAAACAGAAGTGACAGACATTGTTACAGGTATAGCAGCGGGAGCAGATGATTATGTGAAGAAACCTTTCAGTATGGAGGAGTTGAAGGCCCGAGTGGCCAACCTGATCCGGCAGCGGTCTGCTTTAAAGAATAAGTGGTCATCAGATATGGGCGTAAAGGTTCATTCTTATCTATCCAAAGACAGGGCCTTTATCCATGAGGCCATCCGAGTAGTTAATGACCATCTAGATGATGACCAGTTTGGGGTGGTTGAACTACAAGAGGCGTTGAACCTGAGCCGTATGCAACTGCATCGGAAGCTTAAAGAGTTACTTAATGTTTCAGCGGGTGATTTTATACGAAACATTCGTTTAGAACATGCGCGACAATTACTAGAAGGAGATAGCATGTCTATTGCCGAGGTGGCTTATCGGGTGGGTTTCAATGATCCATCCTACTTTTCGAAAGTATTTAAAAAGCACTATGACAAAGCTCCTCGGGAAGTTTAGAGGTAATTTCTGCATCAGAATTTTCACCATAATTATTTAGTTGGAGCTTAACGTGATTGCTACAAGAAAATGTGAAAAAGGGCCACTGAAGGCCCTTTTTTGTTGTATTGTGCAATTTTTACCTGAGAATGTTACATTCTTACCGGGTCTGAAAATCCCTTCTCCTCCAATCTTGCAGCATGTTTAAAGATAAAAAGTCAAATTTTATGAAAAAGTCAATTTTAGTAATTGCAATCGTGCTTCTAGTTACAGCTATAAAGGCACAAAACAGTAGCGTGTACACCAATACTGGAACGGTAAACACGGTACCATCTTCAGGTGATGGGATTTTGGGGGTTGGGACATCTATACCTCAAGCCACACTGCAGGTAAATGGTCTTCCTAATGAAGATCATCTATTTAGAGTCCAATCTTCAGGAAGTACCAAATTCATGATCCATAAAAATGGCGCTATTTCAACAGGTAGGTATCTGAATGATATGAAGAACCCTGCTGATATCGCCCATTTTTACAATCCTGATGCGAATTCAGCATTTGTAAGGGTAGAGGCCAAAGCTAGCAACGCCTATTTTATCGCAGATGGAAAAGACTTCGGATCTGGAATGATCATGGAGAACCATGGCGACGCGAAGACCTTCATGTATTGGTCACCTGGTAATCATGGTGGCGGCTTGGCTATTGATGAAATGGGTACAGCCGGCGAAGAAGTATTCATTGCCAATGGCAATGTAGGGATCGGTAGCTATCAAGTCTATGATGGTTACAAACTCTCAGTGAATGGCAAGATCAGAGCGAAAGAAATTCAGGTCAGAACAGACTGGGCAGATTTTGTTTTTGAGAAGGACTACCAGCTCATGCCGCTAGCAGAGGTGGCTGACTTCATCCAGGACAACAAACACCTGCCGGGCATTCCTTCAGCTGCTGAAGTTGAAGAGGATGGGGTAGATCTTGGAGAAGCCAATAAGCTTTTGTTGCAAAAGATCGAAGAATTAACACTTCATCTGATCGAAATGGATAAAAAAGTGAAAGCGCTTGAAGCTGCTGGCACTAAATAATTAATCACTTCCAATTTTAACGTAAGAGAAATGAAATTAAGACAAATAAGTCTTGTTATCGCGTGGCTCTGGAGCGGTCTTGTGATCGCCCAGCACTGCGATAATGAAACCTGGAATTGGTGGGAAGACAACGAGTCTTTCTGGGTAGCGAAGACAAACAATCAGCAGGGTGCTCCATTGGTGGATCTCAAAAAACCCTTTCATGACAACACGGTACCAGGTAAGCTGGTCAGGATCCAGTTTGAGCAGGATTACCTGCCGAGCAAAGGCTGGGAACTCATGTACCGGGATTTTGGATGTGGTTCGGCTAATGAAATGCCCTACTTCATACTGTATAATAAATTTACGGGCATTTTACGGGTATTTGTTTACGTGCACGGAGACGATTTCAATGATGCCAATGGCTATGCGATGCGTCTGAAATATATCGAAAGCGGTGATGTACCTGCTTTTATTGGTGGGGTTTTTCCTGAACTCACACCTGATAGACACCTGGATGGTGCAGCTAACGCGGATGATTATGAAGTCGTGTATGTAGGTGGTAAAGATGATGCCTTCAGACACAACTGGATGGTAGGGGATTTTCATCCCAATTTCGATCCTCATATGAGCGAGTATCAGGATCCGACAGCCATTATCAATATCTTTAGGATTACAAAGTGGGATCTGGAGGCGACTTATGGTGATGAAACTACAACTGAAATCACCGATGATATCACCTTTGTAGGTCCGCAGGTATCCCGCTCCGGTGGTGGAGGTGCAGGTGCTCCGCCGCTAAACATGATTGCCGGTGGTGCGGTAGCAGTAGCAGCATTATTTACTTCGGATGAAGAGATTAATAAGCTGATCAAAGATCGGTTCCAACAAGTAGAGGACTACCTGGGTACAGCGGGTCTGGAAGAGTACAAACCTGTGGCAAATAAATTCAAGGAGTATAACAATTTTAGAGAGCAGGGTAAGAACGCCATCCTGGAATTTACTAAAAACCCTTCTGTAGGAGGTGCGGTAGTAGGTTTGATAGGAATAGCAGGAGCGCTGTATGGTCATCTTTCCGGTGATGATGAAGCAACAGCACCTAGCTATAGCTTGACCTCTACGACCACCAATCAGGTAATCAAAGGAACCATTGAAGGCACATCGGGTTTGGTACCGATTTCCTTTAAGATACCAGGATCCACGTTCACTTCGGTCTCGGGCAATAGGCTGCCCTACTACGATTGTAGCTATGGGATAGCTACACTGGCAGAAACTCCCAGAGTAGATACTGTCAGCTTTAACTGGAAGCAGTCTGGTAATCATCCAACCGAAGCGTTCAAAGCTTACACGCTCTCAGAGGACATGCACTTTATGGTCAATGATCGAAGTGGATATGATGAGGTTGAAATCAAAGTGGGGCTTGGTGCGGAGGTGCCTATTCAGTGGGTAAAAGAGAAGTATGGATTGGATGTACAGATCAAGCAGGGTAGACTCAATGTAGTCAATGCCCGGGAAGTACAAACCAGCGATGATGTGGAAATACCCGACGGGAAAGTCATGTTGCTGAGTCAGATCGTAGACTTCAAAACTCAGGCCAAAGGCATGACCATTTACCTTCCGGATGAAGCAGGCGCTAAGCTCTTTGTCAGAATATATGCGGTACTGAAAAGTTCGAGTAATCCCGACCGGAAATTCATTTATGCCAGGGATTTTGATTTGAAGATTGGTGGGGGCGACTCGCATACAGGAACGATAGGCCCAGGCGTTTTGCCACCACATGCCAATTATAGCAATGCTTACTACGCCACGGGTGGTAGCTACCCTTATCCCTTTGATAAGGACGATATTACCACTTCAGGAGATATTCCTCTGCGAGTAGCCGCGTATCCTGTTGTTGCATATTATCATTCACTTGTTGCGAATCAAAACATCAATTATTCTGGAACAATAGAAAATAGAAGAATAGGAGACCCGCGGGGGCCAACAGGAGAACCTGCCTTCCTGCAAGCAGCAGTGGTCACTTTGGAGGATGGCTTTAGGACGGTGGTGAATGATGATCCAATTTCGTTTATTACAATAAAAAGTACGGACGTTCAGTATCCATCCGGAGGTAATGGCCAACATACAGTTTTCAGCCCGGTCATATGCACGTACAATGAAAACTCGACTTCCGCTTCACGTATTACAGAAAGTGCGGAAGAAGCAGATCTCGAGGAGCAGGATCCAGGCAAACTTGAGGAGCTGTCCAAACATGTGGAAATATGGCCAGTGCCCGCAGCGGACCAGTTAAATCTTTACCTTCCCGACGGTGGTCACATCCATGTGCTGGACATGCGTGGAACAGAGGTTTTGGAAAGCTCCACCTTTGAGGCCGGAAACTCAGTGCTGAATGTAAGCAGGCTTGGGAAAGGTATCTACTTACTACGCTACGAAACGGCACATGGTGTGGTAACGAAGAAGTTTATCAAAGAATAAAGTTTTAGTTTGTAGTTTATTTTTTTGATAAAGAGGCTGTTTCAAAAGCTTATTAAGCTTTTGAAACAGCCTCTCCTTTAGGTTAAGATGTCAGGTTACCTGATACTTATCTTTTGGGTCTTGGAGCCGGAAGAAGTTTTGAGCTTATACAGGTAAGTTTCTGGAGCCAGACTAAATTAAGCCAGATTTATAGCAATTTCCTTTGCCTCTCCGCCTCTTAACTGTCCATTATATAGTACTGTAACCTGATGACCATTGATGTCATACAAACTGAGTTCAACAATTTCATCCCTTGCGGTACTGATGATCAGATTGGATGTTCCATTCAAGTTTACCGGATTCGGGTAGCTGTGAATGACATCTTCAGGTAAAACTTTAGCGACTTCCGCTAAAGCTATTTTTTCAATTTCTGAGACATCAGTAGACTCGTCACTAGTCCGAGCAAAATAGCTTGTATGAGGTTTTGAGGTTAATCCGTAGGCCGTATTCACATCAGTTTCATCTAGTCCTATGGCCCCTTCAAAAAAGGAATATTCATCCTTTGTAAACATCACTTCTACTGAATTTTCTCCAAAGACACCACCTGTAATATCCGGAAGACCGGCATCATGAAAAATGGTAAATCCTCCTTCATCCATTATGGAGAACACATCATTCTCAACATTAGTATGAAAATTTCCAAGGTTATGGTCCTGCTTCATGTGCGATAATGTTACCTACTACTGTTGCTACCAGGTTTTCTTTGGTTTCATCCTCAGCAATAGGAACGAGGTTTATGGAAATGAGAGCACCAACCTCCTCCGGTAAGCTTATCACATCAAGCAATACCAGACTCTCGTCTTCAAGTTCAAAATTCCCGATATCAATATGCTGTGCGACACCTATCGTCTCGATGGCACTTTCCTCGATTGTACCACCTATTACCACACGGCTGTAGGGAATATTTGCAAATTCAAGCAAGTCAGGAATCAACTGACCTAATCTGCTGATTCCGTAATCACTAATGATCTGAACTTCAAAATTTGGGTTAATGTCTTTATTTCTTAGCTCAGATTGGAGCCGTTTTCGAGCCACTGCTGTCATGCGAGTCGATCAAAACTGGTATTTCTATCATTCGGACGAAACACTGGATTTCGGATAATACGCGGCACAACAGACGCTGATCGGGCATAGGTCTCAGTGCTTTCTGGCTGGTTTAGGTGCAATTCGACCGTGATATCAGCCGCTGAGAAAAGACATTGCTTTCTACTGGGTTCAGTTCGCAGGATTTCGTGCCTCGCCAGCAGGCGAGTTTATCTTTCAGAACGCAGTGCTTTTTTGATGTTTTGAATACCCCCTTGCCGGACGTGGCAGATTTCACTATTTTGCTGCTATTAGCTAATGCGGTGTACAGCGTCTTGCTATAGCATTATAAATAATTGGGAGATGAAAAGTATTCAAAAAAGAATGGAAACAAAAAACACTATAACATATCACTTTTTGATACTTATGGCAACATTGTCTCTATGCCAGGTAAATAGTTCATATGCACAAAACACTCCCTATAGAATCCAGAACAAAAGTATTTCCTTTGAGAATAAGGCAATTGATGTTCCTCAAGTTTATTCTATAAAGGGGGAGAACAAGGTTAACGTGGCTGCTGTAAATGGGAAGATTATTGAAAGATTCGCACTAATTCCTAATGCCCCGGAAAATGAAGCAGATTACGATGCATTTGTGAATAAACTTAAGTTTTTTGAGGATTTTCCAGGCTATCTAGATATTAAGTATTCATATAAGATCATGAGTGATTTTGTGGAAATAAATATTGAAGGAAACTACGTTGAGTTTGAAGGAAAACCATCGTTTGAAATATATCAAACTTATAAAAAAGAGACATTTTACTTAGAGATAGATAAAAATAGATTATTTGAAGCTTCTGGTTATGATAATGAAATAGAACTAAAGTATTTTTTCGAACCAAAAGAATATATTGAAATATTGTCAAAAACATGGGTATCTAAAATAGAGCAGATCAAGAAAAAATACCCAGAAGATATAGATTATGAATATGCTTGTGAAGATTGCTCTTCGCCAAATGCATACTTACATTCATTTGCATATGAACATAAAATCGAGGGAGATAGCTTGTATTTTTTTCTAAATAGTGTAGCCTACTTTAGAGATTTTTGCTACCGAAATTTTTGTTCCCCACAATTGAAAGTCGCTTACCCGATAAAAGATGTAACCCCACTATTTAAGAAGGAGTTTGATTTATTTAAATACAATGAGCTTGACAGGCTATCTAAAATAGTATTTTACAAAGAGAATCTGGAAAACAACCTCAATGCATCAAGAATAATCTCAGGAAAGATCAATGGTAAATACCCTTTTTTAATGGTTCTAAATATTGAGGAGGAAAATAATATTAAAGGACATTATATGTACACGTCTAACCATAAGTTTTTAGAACTCAGAGGTCGTTTAACTGAAACGAATTTAGAAATTATTGAATATCTGAATAATGAATCAACTGGAAAATTTCAACTGGAATACAAAGGAAGTTTAAAGAGCCAATATGATGTAAAAAAATTTATGTGGTTTTCACCCGATGGAAATAAATCCTATGAAGTGGAAGTGGAAGACTTTGAAATTTACTAACACAAATCGAATAAAACTGGCTATAACAAACTTCATCCATAATCTAACAAGATACCTGCCAGCCGCAGGCTGATTTGCAAAGGCTAGTTAAGTTAAGATACCTTTATGCTTCTAGTATGTATCGAAATGAAAAATCCAGCTTAAGGATGATGGTTGGTTAGAAGTCAGACTACACATTGAGCAGATCAACTCAAAATTCGTTATATTGGAGTATGAAAACAGATGTAATTAATATTGATCCTGAGGTTCTTAATGGAACTCCTGTGTTTTCCGGAACCCGAGTGCCAGTTGAAACACTTTTTGATCACCTCGAAATTGGAATTTCTTTGGACGATTTCCTGAGTGATTTTCCTTCAGTAACTCATGAACAGGCTGTTCGTGTCTTGGAACTCGCAGGAAAGGTAGTGTCATCTGCGAACTTCAAAAAACTCTATGAAACTGCTTCTTGATGAAAACCTTCCGAAGAAGCTTAAAAATGATCTAACGGATTTTAAAGTCCTCACTGTCCAAGACATGGGATGGAACAGAAAACAAAACGGTGAACTTCTAGCATTGATGATTTTAAACGGGTTTGATGCCTTAATAACTGCTGATAAAAACCTTCAAAATCAACAGAATTTCGAGAAATACCCACTTCCAGTTTTAATATTGAACGTTAAACTGCTGACCTACCAACATGTGATCAACCTGCTACCGGAACTTCGCAGACTTTTGAACGAAAAGCTTCCAAACGCCTCCACAATAATAACTGAGTAAAACGACACCTAACAGGCTGATCGGGCATTTTCCAAAGTGCTTTCTCGCTGGATTCTGTGCAACTCGACCGTGAGCCAGCCGCAAGCAGTTCGCCACTTCTCAATCCTCTCGGATTTGACGGTCACACCATCACACTACTCAAGAAATAGAGGCTTAAATTGAGTGTTTTTGTATTCCAACTTTCTCACAAGAATCAGGGTCTATAGATCTGAAATTCAATGGTATGCAACTTTTGCTTGCCAATGAATTTCACTAACTTTATTAATACAATCAACGCCCTGACAGAATGAAGAATTATCTACTCCCCATTATTGCGATTGTTTGCCTATTTGGCATTTCCTGTGCTCCCAATGATACCGAAGAACTGTCTGTTGCGGCGGATGGAGATTACAGTGTTATGATTACAGGTGTCACTCAATCATTGACTTACACTTTTTCTTCTTCCAATTCGCGTACTACAGCCACCGTCCCTGATGATGTGAATCACCTGACCATCATGGTTTTAGATGCAGACATGCGAGTAGTCTATCAGCAGCATTACTATCATTACTCTGACTACTACCCTGAGGATGATAGCATAAAGTATGATGATGAAAAAGCGGATTTGGCCAAAGCTCCTATGTATGACGAATACTATTTTGAAAAGCAGATACCAGATACCTTGTTCATCCCAAAACTTCCAGAAGGTAGTTACACGATACTAGCCGCTACTGCTGAGTTTTATCAATATTACTATAAAGACTATGAGCCATATCCAGCGGATGGCCAGAGCTACCCGGATACAATGGTTTATGATCAACAAACTCCAACATTGGAGTCGTATGTCACTAGTGATGGGCCAATATTTGTATGAAAACAGGAAGTGAAAATTTCGGAAGAGGCGCAGCTTGTTACCATGAAGATGGAAAATATTTCGGCAAAAATCACGGTAAAGCTTAAGAGTGAATACAAAAAACAAGGATTGTGGATGGACGTGCAGATGCGAACCAAAAACAACCATTCTTATCCCTTTGTGAAGGATGCGCTTGTTTCTCCTGCGTATGATTATGATCACTACGTGACTGTTTCCCTTTTTAACAATCAGGAGAGGGCTGTATATGTACTTCCAAAAACTTTGACAGCCCTGAATGTTGGCTATTACGATTACGCAACGGGAGCAAGCTTAAGTCAAGAAATTGTACTTGATCCAAGTGTTACTTTGCAAATAGGTGATGCGATTAGCTTTTCCATAGATGCCGACGAGCTGATGAAAGGGTCGGGAAGCGGAGTATTTGAATGGGGTGACATAAATTGGAACGATCTGGAAGAAATCAGTTTGCCATGAGCTTTTATGAAAAAAATATGATTGTAAAAAGGGGCTTTGGCCTCTTTTTTTTGCGTAAACATGGAGTCTGATTCTACTTTTCCACATTTACTTGTGAATAGATTGTGGATAAATCATGCAAAATATTGATCATTGTCAATAATGGTATGTTGATTTTTTTGTATCTTAAAAGTCAAATGTAGACTTAACCCCAAACTGCCATGATCCACGTCTCAAAGAACCTTTTAAAAGATCACTTCCAAATTCACAACAGATTTTCGAATGAAGAATATTTGATCGACTACAACACATATCGCTATGTGCAAGAGTTTGTCCGAATGTCACATGAGAGTATTCATCTGCTTCCAGACGATGAATATATTTCAGCACGTAAGTTTTTGGATAGTGAACGGACGGAAGTCTGTTCGCTGCGGATCAACCAGATCGTTTTCGTGTGACTGAATCTTAATTAGGCGCTATCAAGTTTTTTAGTTGGTAAACTCTTTCGTTCCAATGATCAAAGCGTGAATGATAGTATTTTGTCAGATGGTTAAAACTGTCTGATGACAATTCAGATGGTTTTTGGCCTTCTATCAATTCAATCACCTCGTTGATGTTGATTAATACGTTCCTTAAATATTCACCCTCAACTCTTGGGCTCTTTTTTGTAAGACTAAAGATCTCCAAGGCCACATCGTTGATTGCCAATCCTTTTTGGACATAGTTGTCATCCGTGTATAGTGTCCAAAAATTTCCAGTGATAATCGAAGGTATGTCTATGGGAAGATGGTAGTGTGTTTCGTAGCTGAAATTATAGGCATCATCTTGTCCGAAAATTGAATTGAAAAGATAGCTTTCGGAATCTGTAAGTAAGTGAATGGCTTGAGGACAATTCATATGATTGAGCCATTGCTGCATTGGGATGAAGCCTTGAGCATCGAAGCACTGATCTATGATCATGATTTCTTCATTACCAGAAGCGTCATAAGACAAAAGGTAAGGAGCCACGTGATACCCCCACGTCACAGAGTCGGAAATGCAAAAGGGATCCTTCATCTCGAATAGTTCATTGGATAGGAAGGTATATCTGGCAGGGGCGAAGTTCCAGATTTTGCCAGAAGAGATACCCTTACTTTGCAATAGTAGACAGATGTAGTGCGCCCTGTCTTCGCAAGAACCATTGATGTATTTGTATTCAATGTTCTCGTCTTCAACCCATTGAATTATCTCTTTTTTCCTTGCTGAGGTAATCGGTGTGAGGACAGGAGATAGCGGTTTGGCTCCCATCAATAGACTGTATTCTTCCTTACCCAAAAGTGATTTTCTGTTCATATACTTGAGCTATTTTGGGTTTGGGGCTAACCTACGTCAAAGATAGTTTTTTTGAAAATGCCTCTTACTTCTATTTTGTATCCCATCGAAAAACAATTGTATTTGTCCTAAATAGCTTTTAATTTCCAAAAAGAAATTTATTACAGCTATGCTATTTGACTATAAGCTTGCCATCGTTTTAATCTTTGTGGGGTTAAGTAATTTGCTACTTAGCGACAATCGTAACTGGATTTTTGGATACAGATCTAGCTGGTCGCTCAAGTCTCACAAGCATTATGATTTTGCCAATCGAATTGCAGGGATTTCAACCTTTCTTTTCGGTCTGGTATATTTTGCCATTCTTCTTTATGGAGATGATTATTTGAATTTCAGTCTTGAAGGAATTCCTAAACGGATCGTATTTTTCTCCTATTTTCTTTCCGTGATATTATTTATCGAGTTGCGCCTGAGACAAAAGTTTCGAGGAGTGAAATAAAAAAATGGGTTCAGATTGACTCTAAACCCATTTTAACATGTTAATGGTTTTTTATCACATTATCATTTACTTCTTAATGACTTTAATAGTAGCTGTTTTATTTGCTTCCAACAGTCGAATTTTCAGTATATATACTCCAGGTTCCATTTGTGAGATAAGTGGAGGATAGTGTGTGGAGATTTCTGAAATATTCAGTTTCTGGCCAACCTGTTTTCCGCTTAGGTCAAATATTTCTATTTCATCCATTTCCTTTGCTCCTCTGATCTTTAGCGCTGTGCTATTGGTCCAAAGCGTAGGGTAAATAGAAATGTTATGGAATACGGTTTCGGAAGCCAGTAGGGATGATTGGCTACCAGTAAGTGTAATGGAGTAATCTGGCTCTGATGAATTATTTTCAAACGCTACTTCCATACTGAAAGAACCATTTTTAGTAGGGTTAAAGTCAACAATAAGTTCAAAAAACTGATCAATTCCTAGATATGCTGGCAATGTAGGGTGACTAATACTAAATTCATCCATGTCGCCTGAGAAAGAAATGTTAGTAATATTAAGCAAGTCATTGCCATTGTTTTTCACGATGATTTTTTCTTGCTTACTTAATTCATTACCAAGATCTCCAAAAGGGTAATCTCCATTTTCAGCCTTTACAATATTGGTAGGGTAAACTAGAAGTATAGGGTTGTTAGCTTCAGCCTTGCCTTTGAGGGTAAGAGATTTTGATGATTCGCTTCTGCTATCACTAGCAAGTAAGAACGTTTCTTCGTGGGTTCCAGCCACTGAAGGGTCGTAAGCAAGGGTCGCTATTTCTGTTTCACCAGGTGCTATTTCACTTGGAAGCTTTACGATAGAAAAACTGTTGCCGCTAAATGTTGACTTTGATTCATCAAGAAAGAGTGTGTCTGTACCAGTATTGGTGATATCAAATGTTCTTTCTACTGCATCATCATTGACTAAGACATTTCCGAAATTCAGAGATGTTTCCGAAACTTCAATTTGACTGTAATAGTCAATTACTGTTGCTCTGAGGCTAAAAACAAATGGCGAGTTAATTGAATTGGAGCTAATTGAAACCTGAGCATTCTTACCCCCTTCGCTGTTTTGAAGAAAGGAAACAGTAAAAGTGGCAGTTTCATTTTCAAGTAGATCTCCAGTAAGATTTGCCGCATTCAATGTAAATTCATTATTAGCATCACCAGTAAGTACAGTAGAGGGAGCATCTGCAAATGTTAGTGTTGAAGATCCTACATTTTTTACTTCAAACTCATAGGTAAGCGTTTCGGGCTGATTTAAGTCTAATACTCCAAAATTAATTCCGTCTGGTCCAATTTTAATGTCATTTCTTGTCACGTTCAATTTGGCAAGAGTTGGATCTACTGGAATTGTAAACGTAGCGAGACCAAATGCTGGAATAGTTAATTCATCAGAAAGAGTAATTGTCGAAAAGTTTTGATCATTTAGGCTTGATAAATCTTGACTGGAATACTCTGCAGAAACTCCAGATACACGGTTGATTCCTTGAAGCGAAATGGTTTTCGGAGTGCCAGAGTAATTAATGAAAAGGTATCTTTCATCGCCTTCAGGGTTGTTTGAAAACTTCCACCCTTCTATGTCCTCTACGTGCTCTGCGAGTATCGTTGTTCCAGTTAGTTTTAGTCGACTTGCGCTTGAGCAATTGTTGGTAGCCTTTCCTAAATATGAGTATGCCCTACCAAAGGCCTTGAGTGTGCCGCTACCTCCTGCATCTGTAAATTGATGGAAGTTAATAATACCAAGATTCCCGCTGCTTAGCCACCTAAGCGCAGAAGAGATCGTAGCTAAACCTAAACCCCAAGAGCTTTCTCCATCGTTGGCCTTGTTACTACTTCCGTCAAATTCCGTAAACCAATAGTCGAAACCTTTCGGCATTTTACTTCGAATACTATCTTCCACCCATTTTTCTTTCCAGTGACTAATTGCTTTGGCTAGATTATTTTCATTTGAGATAACATCACCATCGCCAAATCCTCCATAAATGTGGAATGAGACAGCATCTACCAAATCAGGATCTACATCTTTTAATACTTTTTCGTTCCAGTCATTTCTTCTTGATGCATTGTCGCTATTTGCGTCACTGCCAATGGCACAAAGCTTAACTCCAGGAAAGCGCGTTTTTAGTTTTGCACTCCAGTTGTTAACTGCTGCGGCATAGGCTTGACCCGAAAAAGGAAATGCGCCCGAAATTTTGGAGTCATTTAAGGATCCTGCACTATATGGCTCTACGGTAGATCCACCATTGGCGCCAGTTCCTGAATTACTAACCCCGAAAAAATACTCGTTTCCAAATTCAATATATTTGATAGGAATACCAAGGTCTTCCGCTTCTTCGAGCATTACCATGGCTCTATTATAACGGTCATCCATCATTGACCACCAGTCGTTCGATTGTGGGTTTTGATTAATGGTTCTATCCCATTTTTTTTCATAGTAATCAGCGCCTGGAGTAACCATGTTCAGTACGAACATGACTTCAGTGTCATGCTTTGTTTCTTTCACCAATTCGTTAAGATCTGGAACTGAATTGACCCCATTGTTGAATGTGACAACCCAATTGATCACATGCTTCTTCTGAACGAAGTATTGAATCGGCCCATCAGATATGTCAATGTCTTCATTCATGCCAAATAATCTCCCTTTTTCACAATCCCAATAAGTACTGACCGTGCCACCAGGATATCGAATTAGACCAGAACTACCTTTGATCCAAGATTCCTGTCTTCCAGTTTGAGACCAAGGATCAACAAGATTGGTCGTATTGCTGTTGTATCCTGCCATCTTCGGATACATGGGCACACTTAAATCATCTCCATCAATAGTTATTTGAGCATTCAGATTAATCGAGCTCATTGCCACGAATAGTATCACAATTAATACTTTGGTATATCGCATTGTTATCATAATGTTTTGCTATTTGTTTTATTCTCACTTCCAAAGTGGAAATCCCTAAGGATTTTATGAAATCGAGATTTCAAAGTTAGCACCGAAGAAAGGCTACTTTTTAGTGATTTCACATCAAACAACTCTGAATTTTGTAATAGCCATAAATACGAAAATTCAATAGTCTTAAACTTTGTTTCTGTACCATTTTGATAATTTTTGATTGTTTAAAAAGCTACGATAAAAAGTATATCGATTTTCATATTGTCTTTCAATTTAACAAACAAAAGGTGTGAGGGGCATTTGAGAAATGATATAGTCTGTTCATATACAAGCAAATGAATGAAGGATGTGTGTATTCAAGTTCGTTTTTTTGAATTCAAAACGTCACCAAAATGATATTTTGTGTAAATGTTCTCGCTACTTCAGTTCCTTTTGAATTTATCTAATCAAATTCGTATTACAGCTTATTTTGAGTTGAATAATTGAGATTGAAAGGCGCTATGGGATATTTAGAAGTAACCAAAGACATTTATAAACATGCAGCCCTCACGCCAGATGTAGGGCTTTGCTGTACTACTACGCCAGTTTGGGCATTCCCTGGGCTTGAAATGCCGAAGATCATGCTTGAAATGAACTATGGTTGTGGCAGCACGGTCAATCCTCGCGATTTGGTCAACAACCCAAAGATTCTTTATGTGGGAGTAGGAGGAGGAATGGAGCTTTTGCAGTTTGCTTATTTCAGCCGCAAGCCGGCAGGGGTAGTGGGAGTGGATGTGGTGGACGAAATGCTGGAAGCTTCACGCAAAAACTTCGTTGAAGCCGAAAAACTCAACCCGTGGTTCGAGTCTGATTTTGTGACATTGAAAAAAGGCGATGCGCTCAATTTGCCAGTGGCAGATGCGAGTATAGACGTTGCAGCTCAGAACTGCCTTTTCAATATTTTTCATGAAGCCGATTTGAAAAAAGCGCTGCAAGAGATGTATCGAGTGTTGAAGCCGCATGGCAGATTGGTCTTGTCAGATCCCATAGCTGAAATAGCAATGCCCGAAGCGCTCAAGAATGATCCAAAACTTCGTGGGCTATGTCTGAGTGGGGCGCTTCCGCTCAAGATTATATCAAAATGATCACCGATGTGGGTTTTGGTACGGTAGAGATCAGGGCTAAAAGACCATATCGTGTTTTGGATACGAAGCATTATCAAACAGATAAAAACATCTTCATAGAGAGTGTGGAAGTCTGTGCAATCAAAGACCCCATGCCAGCAGACGGGCCATGTGTTTTTACAGGGAAAACAGCCATTTATTATGGTGACGAAGAATATTTCGACGATCACAAAGGACATGTGCTGATGCCCAATCAGCCATTATCCGTATGTGATAAAACCGCAGGGAATATTGAAAAACTCGAAAGAGACGATATTTTGGTTACAGGTAGTACCTATTTCTATGATGGCGGTGGGTGTTGTTAAAAATTATCCAATTTCAATATTGGATGGATTAAATAGTTTATTGAAATAACAATATCTTCGAGGAAATTTTCAAATCGAATCTATTATGAAAAAAGTAACATTTTTGTGTGTTTTAATCCTTGGTTGTTTTTTTGCATTGCATGCTCAAGCTCCATTAGGAAAAGGCGGAAAGCAGCTGAACGCAGGAGTTGGATTGTCTAATTACGGTCTCCCAATTTACGTAGGAGTTGATTTTGGTGTTCATCCTGACATTACCATAGGGCCAGTAATCTCTTATCGCGGTTATTCAGAAAGATACTTTGGTAACAAGTATAACCTTTCCCTTACTACTATTGGTTTCAATGGAAATTATCACTTCAATGAGATTTTGGATATTCCTAGCGAGTTTGACTTTTACGCAGGTCTTACACTAAGTTATTACATATGGTCTTCGCCATCTGCATATGGAGGAAGCCTTGGGTCAGGCTTAGGTTTGGATGGACAAATCGGAGGAAGGTACTTTTTCTCCCCTCGATTTGCTGCTAATCTTGAAGTAGGTGGTGGAACAGCTTCCGGCGGAAGGTTAGGTATTACCTACATCTTTTAATCTTCTTCATTAATCTCATATTGGATCAGACTGTTTATAAGTTGGATAGCCTTTTTTATTATTGATCAGAACTATCAACTGTCTACTATTTATTGTCTGAGTCTGGTCTAATCATTCTTTTACAAGAATATTAAAATAGCATCGAGGGTTACTTCGGTGCTATTTTTATTATTTCAGATGGGCTCACCTGTAGAGGTATATTTTGGGATAACTTACCAAACCTCTGTAATAATAGTAGTCTCAAAAAGTCGGGTTCATAAATAGTGCATGCTAGTGGTAAGAATATGAATGTAACCTTTCAGTTGGCTTTTTTAGTTTTTATCATTGCCAAAATGAAATTCAACGCCACATCCAAACCCTTTCTCAAGGGAATTTGCTTATCTATCATTTTCTTGTTTAGCACAGCACATTTATCAGCTCAGAGGCAATTCGTCAGTTGCTACGTAGTGACAACTGAAAATGACACGATACGTGGAAAAGTTGAATACTATAATCAAACAGATAATCCCAAAACGATTAAGCTAATATCGGCATCAGGTGTAGAGCGTACTTTTTCTTCTAAAGAAATATCGTCTGCTGGAATTGGTGAGAAACGCTTTGTACCTGCTCAGGTAATGAGAGAAGTCAGCCCAATTCAGGTAGCGTATCTATCAAAAGACCCTAATCCCAAGATGGTACATGATCACGTGTTTTTAGAAGTGGTCTATTCTGGATTAAAATCACTCTACTATCATCAAGATAATCAGGGGCATGTCAACTTCTATATAGAGTCAGAAGGAAAGTACATAAACCTTCTTTATAAGCAGTATATCGCAGATTCGGAGAGTAGCAGTTCGGCGATTCATGAAAATAACAAGTACTTGGGGCAATTGTCCTATTATCTAAATGATTGCCCATCCATTTCTTCAAAATTATCTGATGTAGAATATAACAGAGAAGATTTGTTTAAGGTGTTTGCTCAGTATTCCAAATGTGTAGACGCCCCGATATCTTCAAAAAATAAGGAGATAACCAAAGATAGATCCCTGTTTTTCAGTGCATTTATGGGTGGAGTATTTACAAGTGTTGCCTTTGATGGGACGAGCACTTTTGATTTTATGGAAGATTTTAACAATGAATCTTCGCTCGATTATACTTTCGGGTTGGGAGTTGAGCTGCCATTGAGAAAGCGAAGGAGTAAATGGTATCTGCGAAATGAGTTGGCTTATTATTCTTTTGCTGTAGATGTGGAGAATGAGCGCATATTTAGTCCTTCGGATCGTGTCGAATCTCGATCTGAGTTGGGATTCTCCTATCTAAAATTCACACCGATGTTTAAGTATTTATATCAGTTTGATCAATTCGCTGTTTTTGGCAACATTGGCGTTACGTTTGGAAAAGTGCTGGCAGAGAAAAATCGTAAGGTGGAAACTACCACATCCCCTTCAAGTGTTGTTGTGAGAGAATCGAAGATTCTGAGGCATACTGCAAATTTAGAAAGTGGAACTGTCATAGGTTTAGGCATTAATTATAAGAAAATTTCAATTGAGTTAAGAGCTGAAGGAACTTCTGGAATGTCAAATTATTCAGATCTTTCAGGAAAATCATTTCGGCAATATTTGATTTTTGCTTATCAATTTGGAAAGAGCTAAGCAAAAATTTGAAGAAAATAAGGCTGAAGAAATGAGATTAAATTATATTGATATTGTACAATAAATGGAATAGCCACTGATTTATTTTTGCGCGTTGTTTGTTATCAGGTAATATTGTGGTTCATACCAGCGAAAAATGTCCGATAAACCTAAAATCTTGTACGTAGATGATGAGCCTCTCAATCTAGAGCTTTTTGAAATGTTTTTCAAAAACACCTATGAGGTAATTACGGCCAAAAATGGCATTGAAGGTCTCGATGTACTTTCTCAGAATCCAAATAGCGCACTCGTAATTAGTGACATGCGCATGCCTCGAATGAATGGACTTGAATTTGTGAAAAAGGCCAAAGAGAGTTTTCCCAACAAAAAATTTTATATCCTTACAGGTTTTGGATTGACGCCAGAAATTCAATTGGCTATAGAGGCTGGTCTTGTACAACACTGTTTTGGAAAACCATTTGATATCAAGGAAATTTCTCATGAACTAGAGTTAGCCATTGGTGCTTGATTTGGTTCTAATCCATTGTTTAATTTTATCCATTCCATGAATCTCATCCGCACCGCAGTACAGATGATAGTAATCACTTTTATCTGTAGTCAAGCCTATGCTCAACAAAGTTTTCAGTCTGGTTATATCATTGACGCAAAAGGCGATACGCTTAGAGGAGAAATTGATTATCGTAATTGGAGTCAAAACCCTGAGAAAATAACCTTTCGATCTCACGATGGCATCATAAGCGAAAAGACACCAGAACAAGTGAAATTATTTGCTGTGGCGGGGGAGCAATACTTAGGTGTTGAGATTGATCTATCCATTAGCGCAATAGAATTGAATGATTTGGACATGATATCAGAGCCTATCATGAAAACCAAGTGGGTGTTTTTGCAAACCATTTATGATGGAGAAAAGAGCCTCTATTTTCATACAAACCGAAGGGTAAATAATTTCTATATCGGCATCAATGGCGAACTAGTACATTTGGTTTATAAAAGCTATTTGAAGATAGATAATGACGGCATTGATAGTAGAGCCGAGAATAATAAGTATTTGGGGCAGCTTAGATATTACCTGAGAGACTGCCCAAAAGTGATGAGCAGGCTGGAGAGAGTTAGATACAATCAGACAAGTCTGGTGAAACTATTTGAAAATTATAACGAGTGTATAGGAGACGTGTCTGGCTTTAAGAAGGAAAAGGAGAGAACCAAAGTTGAACTAGGTTTGGTCGCGGGAGCGTCTCTTACCTCCTTGAGTTTTACAGGTATACCTGCCTTTAACTATATGCAGAGTCTAAACCGTTCATCTATCGATCCCACTTTTGGACTTGCTGTAGATTTTATATTACCTAGAAATAAGCGTAAGTGGTCGTTCAGGACTGAGTTGGCCTATGCCACGTTTAATATTAAAGAAGGGGAGTTTCAGGAGTATATAAGTGCACAGGACTATTCAAATCATACATCATCTTTTGGGCTCAATTATCTTAAACTCAATGGTCTTGTGAGATATAATTATCCAGTAGGCGATATTTCGCTATTTGCGAATGTTGGCGGAAGCTATGGGTATGTCATTTCTAAACGTAGTAATATCCATATTGAGGAGCGGTATTTTTTTGGTTCTACGCCAAAGACTGAAAATGTCGTGCTGGAAGAAATTAGAAAATATGAGCAAAGTGTTTTGTTTGGAATTGGTTTGAAAAAAGACCGATGGTCTGTAGAAACAAGGTATGAGGATGGCAATGGGATGTCGAGGTATACCTTTCTGGGTTCTGAAGTGAGAAAGGTTCATTTACTTTTTACGTATACTTTTTAATGAGTTGGGATGTATACCACAACTCTAGCAACCTACTAAACACAGGTGAATTTGTACTAAATAATTCTATTGGATTTGTCTCTTAAATGTAGGCGTCAACGACTTATTCAATATTGACTTTTGGAGTTTCTTCGAGGTATCCCAGTGAAATTAGAAATTCGTCTGCTTCGATAAGTGTGCGTTTATAGTAGTTGAAATTGGGATAGTTGAAGAAGCCATGGGGCTGATCTTGGTGTAGTTTCAAATCGCACCTACTTCCGACTTTTTCCATTGCGGTTTTATAATATTCGACAGTCTCTATAGGAATGAGTTCATCTTCAGTCCCCAGCAAAATAATGGTTGGCGGAGCTCCTCTTTTGATGTTGTGAAGAGGAGAGAAGTCTTTGTATGCCTCGCCAACTCTCCCAAAACCATAGCCTGCAGGGCCATTGTCAATCACAGGGTTAAACAGTACCAGTGCATTAGGTATGCAGTTTATTGATAAGTCATCAGTAGATTCATTGTAAGGTGTGATAAGTGCGGAAGCTGCTGCGAGGTGGCCGCCAGCAGATCCCCCTGCGGCAATGATTTTTGATGTGTCAATGCTAAAACTGGCAGCATTGACTCTGATAAATCGGATAGCAGATTTAGCATCTTTGAGGGATTCGAAAGGTGTAGTTCCTTCTTTGCTCTTCGTCCGATAGTCGACAAGAAAGCAAACTAACCCTCTTTTGGAAAAGTACTTTGCATGATTTATAAAGTGGTTTCTGTCACCGCTGACCCAGCCTCCACCGAAAAAGAACACCATCGCTGGATAAGCCTCTGTAGAATCAAACTGTTCTGGATAGTGTACTTCAATAAGCAACCTGGTGGTGTCGATTTGCTTATAGAGGTGTGTTTCTTGGGCAGAGCAAATGGAGTTTCCCAGAAGGGAAAATAGTGCTATTGCAAAGAGGTGTTGTGTGCGCATTGCTTAAGTGAAGCTGAGGTCGATTGTGATTGGCTTGAATGGTGTTTTACAGGTAAATTTTTTGATCAAGATAACAATTTGTGGGTTTACATAGAGGCCATGAGCCTTTTACACGAGAAATTTTTATAACTATCTGATAATAAGCAGCAAACAGCCAATGTTTGTGTAATTATCAAATGGATTTTATATAAATAGAAAATGCGCTAGACTTTCAAATCTAGCGCATTTTCAAACTTATACATTTAAGCTTTTCCTTGGTTCTTTCATCCTTCCCTAAAGAGGGCAAGTGGTTGCTTAAATTAATGATAATGTCTTAATCCGTAATCGTGATTTCCCCTGTCATTGAACCATGATGCTGACAATTGTAGAAAAGCGTTGCTGGGGCATCTTGAGGTACTGTGAAGATCACTTTTCCTGAGGAAGCTCCATTATTAGTTACTCCATTCTCATACTTATTGGCCGTACCTGTTCCTTGAACAGTATTGATAAGGAATGGGTGGCCAGGGGCATCAATGGTAAACTCATAGGTTACACCTCTTTTTAGCGTGATGTCAGGGTTGCTAGCACTGGTAAGCCCCTCACCAGTAAATAAATAAGCAGAAGTTCCGCTATTTACTACGTCGTATGATTTGGTTACAGTGGTAGGCTTATCTTCGTTCGCTCCAATATTTCCAACTGCAACTACGTTTGCAATATTTTGCGTGCTTTCGTGAACGGCCACATACCCATTGAAGGTTAGTATATCAGCATATTTAAGCGCACCACCATCTCCATCAAGTGCTGCGACATTTGTAGCACTCATGCCACTTGTACCGTCCACAGCATTAAAAGTGAAAACTACTCCACCACCTGTGACAACATCGCTGGCATGTATGTGTGCGGGATGGCTACCTCCTTCAGGGGTATTGGTTAGTGCTAAAATGGCTAGAGACTCACCATTTACCCTTTCATGAAAAGTGACAGTTCCAGAAATGCCACTGCCATCTTTTTCAGCAAGAGCATACTCTTTAGAAGTCCCTGTTAGTTCGTTTTGACCAATATCTCCTTGAGCTACGATCGTGCCCAAGTCGGATGCACTCATGTGCACGTTGATATAGCCATCAAAATCAAGAAGTTGATCATAAGTTATACTCGTCTTGTCATCCAATTCAGAAATAGTAATGGTACTCATACCAGTTGTGCCGTCTACTATTCCAAGTGTCACAGCAATGCTACCAGTTTCAGCAGCTGTATTGACATGGATGTGGGCTGGATGCGCTCCGGCATCTGGCGTGCCAGTCAACTTCAGTTCTATGGTAGTTGATGCATCTGAGTTTTCTATAAATTTGGCTGTGCCAGAAATACCGTCTACAGCTTTAGTATTTAATGCGAAAGTTTTGGATTTTCCAGTTGGTGTTGGTTCTGTGTTATTATCTGTAATAGGATCGTCATCTCCACAACTAATTGTGAAAATGGCTGCTGCGATGAATAGAACGGGCAATATGCATTGAATGATTTTTTTCATAATTGTTTAAAGTTTAGATTTTATTTGTTTACGAGTAAAGGATGTGTTCACAACTAGCTAAACACAAATTAGTTTAATAAAGTTAGTAAAATAGTAGATAGCGAGATTATATTGATAAAGATTGGCTTGAAATATATGGATAGATTTATGCTCGAAGGAACTGCCAAGGCAAAATAGACGGGATGGTGGGCAGCACGCTGGCCTTTTGCGGACAGCCCGAATATCAGAAGATGCTGGCTGTGAACGTTCTCTCCAAATAAAATAAAAGTGAATAAGTTTGTTGCCAAAAACAGGCGATATGATAAAATCTAGCAAAGTGCTTGAGCAGATCATTGTAGAAGTGAGGCCACAGCTTTTAGGCTTTAGTGAGCAAGAAGTTCAATCGAAACCTGCTCCTGACAAATGGAACAAGAAGCAAATCTTAGGGCATTTGGTCGATTCCGGGTTAAACAATATTGGAAGGTTTATTCGGGCACAAAAGTCGGAAGATCTGATTTTTGATGGGTATGATCAAGAGTTTTGGGTAGAGGCTCAGGGCTATGAAAATGAAGAGTTGGGCTACTTTGGTGACTTTGTTTGTGTCGTTGAATTTGCGAATAGCAAAAATGGTGGATACGATTCCAGATTCTACACTATCAAGACCTAGGGAGCGACACAGCGTGGGTGGATCGACTTATATTCAGAATAATGGTGTAGTCACCCTGAGGTTTTTAATTGATGACTACATCGGGCATTTAGAAAATCATTTAACCCAAATTTTGACCGACTATCAGCCAAGGGTTCTTCAGCGATGATTGCTTTGTTATATTGCTGCTCATAACGATCAAATAATATGAAAAAACTGCTAACACTACTGGCCATGATGCCAATGCTGGTCATGGCTCAAGACCATGCCGAAATGGTGAAAAAGATTTTTGATGCGGAAATGACCGCTAGTCCTGTGCATGAAAACTTGCGCTATTTGTGCAAGGAGATCGGCAATCGTATTTCTGGTTCGCCTCAAGCGGCGGCTGCCGTGGAGTATACCAAGCAACTAATGGAGTCTTATGGTTTTGATACGGTGTATTTGCAGCCTGTGATGGTGCCACATTGGGTGCGTGGCAAGCGCGAAGTAACGCGTGTAATGAATTCCGTGCAGAAGGGTACGTTTGAGCTGAATTGTACGTCACTGGGCAATGCTGTGGGTACGGGAGCTGATGGTGTGCTGGCTGAGGTAATAGAGGTTAAAGAGCATAGAGGAAGTGAATAAGCTTGGAAAGAAGGTACAAGGCAAGATTGTTTTTTACAATGGAGAAATGGATCCTACGAAGATGATGACTTTTGAAGCGTATGGCGATGCAGTGGTGCAGCGTGCTTATGGCCCTTCTGAGGCTGGGAAGAACGGGGCAAGAGCCGTGATCGTAAGATCTATGACTAACAGGCGAGATGATACACCGCATACGGGTTCGCTGGTGTATAAGCCACTGATGCCTATGATTCCTGCAGTGGCGATCAGTACCAATGATGCGGATATGCTGAGTGAAATGCTGAAGAAGCAAGCAGATTTGAAAATCTATATCGAAACCTACGGTGAAATGAAAGAGGATGTGCTTTCGTACAATGTGATAGGAGAGTTGCGAGGTACGGAAAAGCCTGAGGAGATTATTGTAGTAGGTGGTCATTTAGACTCATGGGATGTGGGCGAAGGTGCGCATGATGATGGAGGAGGCTGCATGCAGTCAATAGAAGTGGGTCGGATGTTTTTGGAGATGGACTACAAGCCTAAGCGCACGATCCGAGTGGTGATGTTTATGAATGAAGAAAATGGTCTCAGAGGAGGAAAGAAATATGCCGAAGTGGCGAAAGAGAAAGGTGAGAAGCATATTGCGGGATTAGAATCTGACTCGGGATCTTTTGATCCTGAAGGTTTTAATATGATAGGAACGGCCGAACAGCGAGGAAAAGTTAAGTCTTGGAAATCCCTTTTTGAGCCGTATGGCTTATATGATTTTGATAAGATAGGTACGGGAGCGGACATCAGCCCGCTTGAAGATCAAGGGCCACTTTTGATGGAGTTGCTACCAGATTCGCAAAAATATTTTATCTATCACCATACAGGTTTGGATGTCTTTGAGGCGGTAGATAAAAGAGAGCTTGAGCGTGGAGCAGCGGCTATGACGAGCATGATGTACCTAATTGATCAGGAGGGAATTTGATAACAGAGAAATAATCCTAGTGATAAAATGATCCAACACCTCGGGAGGTTCTCTCGAGGTGTTTTTTATTTGGAATAATTTGAGGCAATTTGGTTTTTTTGAATTGTAAAAATGACAACACTCTATCTGACTTGGCGGGTGAAGTGGCTAGTTTTACAAGTAGATTTAAATGCCTACAGCCATGTTCAACCTCAAAGAGATATTTTCCGTAAGCCTCATTCTTTTCTCGATCATAGATATTCTGGGTAGTGTGCCCATTATCATCGACTTACGAAAGAAAATGGGGCATATCCAGTCGGAGAAAGCCACTATGGTATCTGGACTGCTCATGGTTATTTTTCTTTTTGTCGGGGAGAGTATTCTCAAGCTTTTCGGGATTGATATTGGGTCTTTTGCCATTGCTGGGGCTATCATCATCTTCTTTTTAGGAATGGAAATGATCCTTGGGATTCAGTTTTTTCGAACGGATAGCAATACATCACTCAGGATCTCATAGCATCGTGCCCATAGCCTTTCCGCTCATTGCGGGAGCGGGCACCATGACCACTTTGCTTTCTCTCAAATCCCTCTATGCCACACCCAATATTCTGGTTGGGATTTTCGTTAATCTCATTTTTGTCTATCTCGTACTGAAAACCAGTGGTTGGCTCGAGCGCAAAATAGGCCCAGCAGGTTTTGATATCTTGCGTAAGGTATTTGGGATTATTCTGCTTTCTATCGCCATTAAAATCTTCAAAACACACCTTTTAACACTATGATCAAAATATATACAGATGGTGCTGCCAAAGGAAATCCAGGAAATGGTGGCTATGGCGCTATTCTTGAATTTCAAGGGAAGCGTAAGGAGCTTTCGGAGGGCTTTCGAATGACCACCAACAACCGCATGGAGCTACTCGCTGTGATCAAAGCTCTGGAGTCTATCAAGAAGCCAGGCTGGGAAGTACTCGTCTACTCCGATTCCAAGTATGTAGTAGATGCCGTAGAGAAGGGCTGGCTCCAAGGCTGGGTCAGGAAAAATTTCAAAGACAAGAAAAATGTTGATTTGTGGAAGCGCTACTTAGAAGCGGCCAAAGTTCATAAAGTGCGTTTTCAGTGGGTAAAAGGCCATGCCGGACATCCCGAAAATGAGCGTTGCGATGAACTAGCAGTGCAGGCCGCAGAAGGTCATGACCTTAAAGTAGATGTGGTATTTGAGCAAGAGCAAAAAGGTGCCACAGGATTATTTTGAGTTCAAACAGTTTGTAATCCATCAGGGCGATTGTGCCATGAAAGTCACCACGGAAGGCTGTCTGTTTGGAGCATTGGTAGAAGGCGCAAATCCCAAGCGCATTTTAGATATTGGTGCAGGTACTGGACTACTTTCTTTGATGCTTGCGCAAAAATATCCTTCCGCCAAAATCCACGCAGTTGAGCTAGATCAAAAAGCTCACATACAAGCACAAGCCAATTTTGCCAAAAGCCCTTGGGCTGAAAACTTACAAATTCATGTGGGAAGAATTCAGGATTTCCACCCACGAGAAAAGTTTGATCTGATCGTATGCAATCCTCCTTTTTTTAAGAATTCACTGCATAGCAACGACAAGTCAAAAAATCTCGCTATTCACGATGCAGTCTTTGAGCCAATACGCCTTAGCCAACTCAGTTGGCCAGCTACTGACCAATGAAGGTAGTTTTTGGTTACTCTACCCTGAAAGAGAAGCACATGCTTTTCGTAAAGAAGCGGCGAATGCAGGTCTTTTCCTCAACAAGCAAATCATCATTTATAACCACCCCACATCCATGGTTTTTCGTGTGGTACAAGAGTTTTCTTTTGAAGATAAAGAAGTGGTTTCGTCTGAGCTAATCATTAAAGATGAGGAGGGGAGTTACACGGACACATTTGTGAAATTGCTCGCTCCGTATTATTTACATCTTTAGTAATCACTAAAAACCAAGCACTCGTTAACTGTTTCGAGTTTGTGGTATCCAAGTGAACGTACGGTTCATTTGGATACCACAAACTCTATTTTAGTCTATTAGTTTTCCACTTCCCACTCCGAGAATTCAAATCCCATCTCGTTCAGTTCGTCCAATACAGGAGAATAGATTTCCGGAATAGTAGGGATGTGCACACCCGATAATTTAATTTTTCCTTGTAAGATCAATTTTGCGGCAATCGCCAGAGGTAAACCTACCGTTTTAGACATAGCAGTCTGAGTGGCATCATCTCCCACAGCTACCATGCTGGACTGAATTTCTTTTTTCTCCCCATTAGCAATGAAGTTAAACTTGTGCCACATGATGATCATGTCTTTGTCTTCAGGTGCCAGCGTCCATTTTTTCTTCAAGATATGCTCAAGAATCTGTGCGGGTGTGCCTTTCGTAAGCCCTACAGGGATGTCTTTGAAAATATCTAAAAACTCAAGCTTGTACATTTCTGGCGATTCGAGATTTAGGTTGAGGTAATGTGCCAGCTTCAGCTCTACCGAATCATTGGGATTGTAAGAAAGAAATGAATTAATAAACCCTCGGTGGGTCATTTTGTCAACCCCTTCCATCATATAGCTATCATCCGTAGCGCCAAGCTGCACAAATATGTCCCAAGCTGCACCAAAGCCCGTTCTTCTAAGCGTGCCACGATAGAGTGTCTTGATTCCTTGAAGTTTATAAAGATCAAGATATTTCAGTGAATCACGATTGGCATAACCCTCAAAATAGCCATGCCCTGGTATATGGATCACCTCTGTTCTTTTGAAAAGCTGATGATATGGAATGTATTTATAAGTTCCTTCTTGTAAAAACTTCACATTTCCAGATCCAGCCATTACGACATTTCGCGGATTCCAAGTGAATTTATATTCCCATGGGTTATTGATGTTTTTATCCTCAGCTAGCAATCCTCCTGTGAAAGTTTCGAATGCCGTCAGCTCATGCCCCGCATCTTTTATGCTATCAAGGACTTTCATGGCAGACATGTGGTCAATGCCTGGATCTAACCCAATTTCCATCAAGCAGATTGCACCTTTTTTAGCAAAGTCATCACTCAATGCTTTTATCTCATCAGACACGTAAGATGCTGTAAGCATATTGATGCCATATTCCGCACAAATTTTCGCCACCACCCCATGAAAGTTGGCTGGTAACATACTAATGACCAGGTCGGCTTTACTTATTTCATTTTTCGCTGCTTCTTTATTTTCTATGTCCAGCTCGATGATATTCAATTCTGGGAAGCGAGTTTTGGCTAGCTTCAGGATCTTTTTCTCCGATGTTTACTTGCCATGTTTTCTAGCGGATGCGTGGCTGGTGAGATAATCGATCAATGAGGTGGCAGAACGACCTGCGCCTAAAATTAGAATTTGCTTCATGTTGGTTTATATAGCTAGTTGAATGTTTTCAAATTAACCTTCGCGGTGAACCATGGTGGCGGTAGCCTGAGCTGTAGGTAACACGAGTATATCTGCAAGATTCACATGAGCCGGACGTGAAATCATGAACTCTATAATCTCCGCAATGTCTTTGGCCATTAGTGGATCAAATCCCGCGTATACCTTGTCGGCCAGTGCTTTATCTCCTTTGAACCGGACTTCTGAAAACTCCGTATTCACCGCCCCGGGTTTGATTTCTGAAACTTTGATATTGAGCGCATTCAAATCTTGGCGCATTCCTTTCGTAAGGCCATCTACAGCGTATTTGCTTGCGTTGTATACGTTTCCTTTTGGGTATGATTCTATGCCAGCGATTGATCCCAAATTGATGATATGACCAGACTTTCGTGCTGTCATCACTGGTAAGACCGCCTTTGTTACATACAAAAGTCCTTTCAGGTTAATGTCTATCATCGCTTCCCAATCCGCTAGTTTTCCGTCTTGGATAGGGTCGAAACCATGTGCATTTCCAGCGTTATTGATGAGAATGTCTATTTCTTTCCAATCTGGTGGAAGAGACGTGATGGCCGCAAATACTTCTTCTGATTGGCGAACATCAAAACTAAGTGTAGTGACTGCTGTGTTCTGAGATAGTTTTTTTTGAATTTCTTCCAGTCGATCTTTTCTTCTTCCACATAAGATTAAATCGATAACTTTTTAGTAGCTAAAATTTCAGCGGTAGCCAAGCCAATACCACTTGTGGCTCCTGTGATTAAGACAATCTTCTGCATGACGGATAGTTGTGTGATAGATTATTTGCGCCTTTTTACTTCTGTTCTTTTTACGTTGGTATTTCAAGTAAGACGGCCCACCTTCAAAGGTGATATAGAATGCAAAATTTTCAAAAGTAAGACTTTCAAACGGTTCACTTAGTGCTCCGGGCGTGTCGGGAAGCATATTTCTTAGACCCCAAGTGTACCGAAATTCTGGAGAGAACTTGAATAGCGGAAAATAAAGATCAAAACCGATCCCCGCGTCTATCGATAGATTAAAGTCCTTAAGTTGTAGATTGTTTTTAGTGTCAAAGTCATCGCCTTTTCCTGCTACTTCTATGGCTGGATTAATGCCCCCAACGGCATACATAGCAATATTTCCTCTTCTTACAGACTTATATTTTAGTAAATATGGGTAGCTCTACGGTAGTAGCATCTTTAAATTCCTCTATTTGTCCGACCATCGGTATAGCGGTATAGTAGGATTGTTTTCATAAAATCCCACCGTCGGAAGCAATCGCACATCGAGGTAGTCTAGCAGTCGCATGTCCACAACAAAACCTACACGCCAGCCTGCCAGTGTTGTTGGGCACTACACTATGCAGCGAATCCAACTCAGGATCAGTATACCTGTCCGCATATTTGATTTTGTATTTCGAGCTGTGAATGCCCATATGAAAACCGTAGTGTATCCACTCGTTTTCATAGTCGGTCAGGTTTTCTTTGTTGGTGTTTTGTGCCAATGCAGGGCTAGCCATACAGCAGCACAGTGCCAATAAGATTACTTGATACCTGTATATATGGAGCTGATGCCGAAAGTTTGAGGTTTGCATTGAGTCTCTTGAAATCCGATTTTCTTCAGAATATTTAAAAAATCTTGACCATCTGGAAATGCTTTTACCGACTCTGGCAAATAGGTGTATGCCGAGTTGTCTTTAGATACGACACTTCCGATGCGTGGCAAAATTGCCTTGAAGTAAAATTGATACAATCTGCTTGAAAGGGAAATACTTTTGGTTTTGAAAATTCCAAAATCACCACCTTTCCGCCAGGTTTCAATACCCGAAACATATCGGTCAATCCTTTTTCAAGATTTTCAAAGTTGCGTACGCCAAAGGAAACGATCACAGCGTCGAAATTATTGTCAGGAAAAAGCAAACCTTCTGAGTCACCCAGATGAAGCTCGATCTTGTGATCAAGCTTTTTCTTTTTCATCTTTTGCTTGCCTACCTCCAGCATTCCTTTGGAGATATCTACACCGATGACCTTGTCAGGATTGAGCGCCAAGGCTTCAATCGCAAAATCTCCTGTGCCCGTGGCAATGTCCAAAATTAGTTTTGGCTGAAGCTTAGTGAGTTGCTTGATGGCTTTTTTGCGCCAGATGATATCAATCCCCAAACTCAAAAAATGATTAAGGAAATCATAATTACCACTAATATTGTCAAACATTGTGGCAACCTGCTCTTTCTTAGAGCCCTGCTTATCTTTGTACGGTATTACGGTCATAATCTGAAGTGCAATATTAAGACTTTAACCCCGCGTTTCGCCGTATTGTTAAAAATTATTGAATGAAGCCTATCAAAACAGCAGTTTTTGTCAAGAGTAGCAGTGCTATTTCTGAGTGTCCACCACCCAATCAGACCGGAATATGCCTTCATTGGTAGATCCAATGTTGGGTAAATCATCTTTGATCAACTTGCTCACTAATCAAGGAAAATTAGCCAAAGTTTCTTCCAAGCCTGGAAAAACCAAACTTATCAACCATTTTTTGATTGATGACGAATGGATGCTGGTGGATTTGCCTGGTTATGGTTGGGCAAAAGTGAGCAAAACCGAGAAAGCCAAGTGGAAAAAGATGATCTGGGAGTATTTCGAAACACGAGAAAACCTCACCTGCGTCTTTGTATTTGATTGATTCGCGAATAGAGCCTCAAGCCATAGATTTGGAATTTATCGGGCAGTTTGGGAGAATTAGGTTTGCCAATATCTTTGATTTTTACCAAAACGGATAAAGACAAGCACAACAAGATTTACTCAGGTATAGCCAAATTCAAACGTGTGCTGAAAGAGACTTGGGAGGAATTGCCAGTATCATTTGCCACATCTACTGTCACAGGCAAAGGAAAGGATGAGATCATCGGATATATTCAGTCGATCAACGAAGAAATCAAAAGCAACTAGCTGATATTTTATAGGAGTTTTTACATTTGCCGATCATTTATTTAAATCATCTATATGGATTTTAACGAAATAGCCGCATTGTCGGGAAAAGGAGGGTTGTTTAAAATCGTTTCACCTACGCGCGCTGGTGTGATATTGGAAGCGATGGACGAAACTAAGAAGAAGGTGGTGGCATCTGTCCAAAACAAGGTTTCTGTTTTGTCAGATATTTCTATCTATACCACCGATGAAGAAGGCGCTCAACCGTTGAAGGATGTAATGGTGAAAATTCATGCAGAATTCAATGGAGATACAGGCTTGACTTCTAGCTCCGATCCAGAGGAGTTGAAGTCGTTTCTAAAATTTGTACTTCCTGAGTATGATGAGTCGCGTGTATATGTTTCAGACATCAAAAAACTTGTGACTTGGTATAATCTGCTTGCCGCAAATTGTCCAGAGGTTTTTGAAACTAAAGAGGAGGAAGAAAGACGAGGAAGCACCGAAAGAGGTGGTTGAAGAAAATCTTGCAGGAGACGCGCAATCAGAGGCGTCAGTAGCTAAGGAAGATGCTCCTAAAGTAAAGATGCCAAAGAAAGGCACAACCAAAAAGTGATAATTTGAAGCCTTTTCAGAATCAATTTCAGGTGATTTGGGCAGATCTTGACCCGAATGCGCACATGAGGCATACCGCATACAATGACTATGCGGCTCAAGTGCGCGTAAGCCTTTTTGATTGGTTGGAAATGCCGCTCAATGACCTGGTTGCTTCTGGATATGGCCCCATTCTTATGCACGAGGATACCTCATTTTTTCGAGAGGTGCGAATGAATGAAAAAATCACGGTCACGTGCGAGGCGTTGGCATTCAGAGAGGATACCAAGATTTGGAAATTTCGCCAGCAAATTCTGAAGGAAAGCGGTGAGCTTTCTTGTATCATCATTGCTACAGGCGCTTTTATGGATTTGAAAACGCGAAAGGTAGTGGTGCCTCCCGAAAAGATTCTCTTCATGCTCGACAGAATCCCCAAGGCAGATGATTTTCACCTCTTCAAAAAGTAGCATTTGGCCATGGATGAGTCACTCATTATTCTCGAAAGCCAAAAGTTGGCAGAAAAACACTTTGATCTGGAAGTGGCTGATTCGAATGATTTTGATCAATTTAGAAAACAATTGCATTCGGAAATCAAGCGTCTACTTGACGTAGACTTTAATCAGTTACTCAATGTGCTCTATCGCATTGATTTGGATGAAAATAAGGTCAAGGGAATTTTGAATGATGGAGACCCGAGCATGGTTTCTCATCATCTCACTGAGTCCATTCTGGATCGGCTGAAGGAAAAGGCAATTTTGCGCCAGCGATATAAATCATTCTGACACCAATCAATAGTCACTTCGCTTCCGAGATCTCTTCTCGGATAAAAACGTAAACTTCAGTGTTGACATTTGACACGTATATGTCAAATAACGGCGATTTAGTTTTCAATCGAGACAAGACTCAAAGTGGCTATACAAAAGATTCTGATTACGGGAGCAAGGGGCAATATTGGCTCAGAAGTGATTAAGCAGCTTTTACCTATCTCGGGAGGTGAATTGGTGGCAGGTGTGCGGGATATAGAAAAGGCTAAAGCACAGTTTCAAGCTTACCCTCAATTGCAGTTGACAATTTTTGATTTTGAAAATGCTCAAACTTTTGGGGATGCGCTGAGCGCAGTAGATGTGCTGTTTTTGCTGAGACCACCTCACCTTGCAGATGTCGATAAATATTTCAAACCATTGCTTATTGCCGCAAAAGAAGCGCAGGTAAGAACGGTCGTTTTTCTTTCTGTGCAGGGTGTGGAGTTAAGCAAATGGATTCCTCACAACAAAATAGAGCGACTGATCAAGTCACTTGGATTGAATCACGTTTTTCTGCGTCCGAGCTATTTCATGCAAAATCTTACAACTACTTTACTAACTGATATTCGTCAGAAAAGAAAGATTATTTTGCCAGCTGGTAAAGCGAAGTTCAACTGGGTAGATGTGCGGAATATTGGAGAAGTGGCTGCCTTGGTCATTCAAAAAATCTCCCAATTTCAGAATCAAGCCATTGAAATTACTGGACTAGAAAATGAAGATTTTTACCATGTAGCAGAGCTTATTAGCGATTCCATCAATGAGCCCGTAATTTTTCAAAACGTAAACCCACTTCATTTTTACCTTGCAAAAAGAAAAGAGGGAATGAGCACTCCCATGATTTTGGTGATGATAATGCTCCATTTTCTGCCGCGATTTCAGTCGTCTCCACGAATTTCTTCCGCCTATCAAGAGCTAATAGGACACAAACCAACCAGCTTAAAGGCTTTTATAGAAAGGTCGAAAAATGAGTTTTAGAAGTATTGAGAGCCTATATTTCTTATTCACTAAGTATAAATACGAATGTACTGTTGCAGATTTATACTGAAGAAATAATACAAAAATATTGAGAAGCGAGTGGGTTCTTTCTTTTGGTAAAATTGTAAACGGATTTCTCTCACCTTACTTACTTCAGTGCAGATCATAAGTTTTTGGGTCTTCAGATAGTTGAGAAGTTGAGTCCGATCAGTTTTTCACCAAAACCACCAGATTATGCACATTTTTGACGTTGTTGCCACGCTCGTTTTCCTTTCAGGGCTTTTCATGTTTATCAATTCATTTTACCTCAAGTTGCCTCCATCTATAGGGCTTATGATTCTCGCATTGGGACTGTCGTTGGTGGTACTGGTTTTTGGAAATGTATTTCCAGAACTGCACTTGGCAGAGCATGTAAAGCAGTTTGATTTTCAAGAGGTCTTGTCTCAGTTTGTGCTTAGTGTGATGCTTTTTGCTGCGGCGCTCAATGTGGATTTTAGAAAACTTGGTGACCAACTGATTCCAGTTTTGGTATTGTCATTGGTGGGTGTGCTCATTTCCACATTTGTAATAGGTGGTTTGGTCTATTATCTCACTGGTTGGATGTCCATCCAGATGTCCTTTTTGGAATGTCTGATTTTTGGATCACTGATTTCTTCTACGGATCCAATTGCAGTCACCAAAACGATTAAGAGATATCAAATTTCGAATGATCTAAGAAATAAGATTTCCGGCGAAGCGCTACTCAATAGTGCATTTGCGGTGGTGCTGGCGCTTGTATTGGTGAATGTCTATAATCAAGGACAGTCCGAAACGCTCACAGCTGCTGATGTTTCTTTTATATTCATATCTGATCTTGGCGGTGGCGTGATTTTAGGGTTGATTCTTGGGTGGATTGGTTATCGTGTTTTGAAGTTTATAGATAATGACGCAGTTCAGGTAGAGGTACTGATGACTTTGGCTTTGGTAATGACTGGCGCCTTGGTAGCAGAATTGATTTTTGTGTCGTCCAAATTGGCTGTTGTTTTGGCAGGGTTGATTATTGCCAATTATGGCAAAAGCGAGGAAGATGATGCAGCCATGGGTAGCTATGTTCATAAATTTTGGAGACTGCTAGAGGAGAGCTTTTCGGCCATGCTCTTTGTGCTGATAGGCTTTGAAATGTTGGTTATTCCATTCCGTTTGGACTATTTCGCTGCTGGATTTTTTACCGTCAATATTGTGCTTTTTGCACGATGGATAAGTATCTACTTACCTATCAACGCCATGTCCAGTTTTATGTCGTTCCAGTCAGGAACCGTCTCTACGCTTTCGTGGGCGGCAGTTCGCGGCGGGTTGCCCGTGGCACTTTCCCTTTCATTGACCAGTCTGCAAAGCCATTCCCTCATCGTAACCATGACTTACGTAGTGGTGGTATGTTCTGTGCTATACCAAGGATTGACTGTAGGGACAGTGATGAGCAGACACAGCATTGTCAGCGCCAACAACGTGTAGGCTGCAAATTCACAGGCATCCGTATTTATACGGATGCGATACCTAGGTATTTATTCGGAGAATATTTTACAATCTTTTCCTGAGTTCCTAGCATCACTTATCTCCGTAAAATTGTACTAAGAAATATTAACAGAAATACATATAAACATATAAAATATACCCCATGATATGAAAAAGTTATTGACTGCTTCGCTCGTTTTAGTATTTGCAGTGTCTTACTCTGCTCAAGCTCAGTCTCGCACCAGTTTGAAAGGCCCAGCTGCTAAGAATTATAAAGTTTGGAAAAACACTCGAGATTCAGGTACTGAAGCTGTAATTGCAATTGAAAAAGCTGATAAAAAAGGGCCAGCAGCTAAGAACGCAAAAGTTTGGGAAAACCAAAATGCACAGTCTGAGTATATGGCCGTAAGTAGTTCTTCAAAAGGAAAATTGATGGGGCCAGCTGCTAAGAATAAGAAAGTTTGGAATCAAAACGAAAATGCTCAATTGCAATTGGCTCGCAAAGCCAAAGAGCAGAAGGAAACTTCAAACTAAAAGCATAAAAAAATTAAACATTTTAAGGTTGGTTTATATAAGCGCTCTGATGACGGTCTGAGCGCTTTTTTTGTGTCCTGATGGTTTCCTTCCGTATTTATACGGATTCAATTTTACAGACTTTTTCACGAGTCACTTTAGGTTTGATAAGGCGTTAAATCACATAAGAGAATAAAAATTATAAACCCTAAATATACCCAATATGAAAAAGTTATTGATTGCTTCGCTCGTTTTAATATTTGTAGTGTCTTATTCAGCACAGGCACAGTCACGAAACAGTTTGAAAGGCCCAGCGGCTAAAAACTATAAGCCATGGAAAAATACAGAATCCTCAAGTACCCAAGTGGTTATTGCTGCGGAAAAAGAGGTTAAAAAAGGCCCTGCAGCTAAAAATGAAAAAGTTTGGGAGAGAAAGTCAGCCAACACGCAGTACGTAGCTGTTGATAGTACTCCTAAAACAAAGTTGATGGGGCCAGCTGCTAAAAATAGAAAAGTGTGGGAGTCTAATCAAAGCAGCAGCAGCAGTGATATCGCTCGCAAGGCCAAAGAACAAAAAGAAACTTCAAACTAGAAGTATTCAATAATAGGCGGTTGGTATAGGCGCTCTGATTTTATTCAGACCGCTTTTTTTATTTTAAAGTGTTACGCCAGATAGGGTGATGTAAGTAAGCAGTACTAAAAAGGTAAGGACGAAGAAAGGAATTAGCCCCAGTGTAAGTGACCAATCAGAATAGTTCTTTTGCCAAAGGAGCAAGCCTGCAAATAAGAGTAATAAGATGGCGGGAATGTTGTTGAGCGTATGGATAGTTTCATTGAATCTGAAGTACCCAAATTGACCAATTTTTACTCCTACGGGTACATTGAAAATTTGAGAGTAATGAAGCTCTACTTGCCTGATGTCATGTTTTTTAACCTCGTAAAAAAAAGAAAGATCCGTGGTGAAGGCGAGGAACCCCAATGAGCCTCCAGCGTCATATTTGTTTCTAGATATTTTTAGTAATTCAAAATCGCCTACAGGCTTGGTTACATAGAAGTCAAAAGTGTATATCAGACCTATGGCAAGAAAAAGATAGGCAAAGTAGCGCTGGTATTTGTAAAACTTCACCTTGATGGCAAAGAGCTGTTCCCAATTATGTTGTTCCTGAGCTCTCCTTTTTTTTATGTATTCTCTTTTATAAACCTCCCTTTCGGTAGGGGGTGCTGGTTTAGGTGCGGAAATTTGACCCAGAAGCTGCCAATCATAGAGTAGCTTTTTGTTAGGGTCTGACAGGATATCATAAGCCTCCGTGATTCTAACAATCAGTGCTTTAGCTTCAATAGAGCTGTTGAGGTCAGGGTGATATTGCTTGACCAGCGTTCGGTAGTTGTGCTTGATATCTCGGTGTGGCGCGTCGGGAGTCACTCCCAAAATATCGTAATGAGTCATGGCTGACTATGTTTTAAAATTAGCGGTAAGTTGTTGTAGCTGTTATATGAATGTAGAATTAAGCAAACATCACGTCTTCTATTGCTTGACGAAGAACAGCAGATTGTTTGAGCATACGTTTGCTGAGAAATTTATCAACAGGAAAATCAGGTAAGTCAGGGTTGTCCAAATGTCCTGAGATGACAATGATTTTCGGCATTTTGTCCAGAGTACTTAAAGCCTCAAATCCATCCATGTAGGGCATTTCGATATCGATGAGAAGCACGTCAGGTTTTTGCTTTACAACGGCCATGATCCCGTCTATAGGGTTTGTGTAAGAGGAAATCAGCGATATATCTTTATAATCGTCAAAATAAGCCTCTAATAGTCTAATAAAAAGCGGATCATCGTCTATAGCTAAACAATTAATCATAAGGTTGTGGTATTTACCTCAATTATAGCCAACATTCTCATATTCAGCGGAGAACCTCTGGTATTTTTAACCCTAAAATATCACTAATTCTTAAAAAGGCTGGTTGAAAGGATGCTGAAAGTGTTATTTGCTCCGAGGTTGTGGGGTGTTTGAAAGTAAGTGTAGAGGCATGTAGAAGCATGGTGTCCATGTCCCATTTTTCTTTGAAAAGTCGGTTTTGCTTGTTGCAGCCGTGAGCTCTATCAGCAATTATCGGGTGAAAAATATGGGCAAAATGTTTTCGGAGTTGGTGCATACGCCCTGTTTCTGGTTCTGCTTTAACCAAGGAATACCTAGAAGTAGTATGCGCACCAAAAGGAAGCGCCAATTCCGTCCTACAGATGGTTTGGTAGTGGGTGACAGCTTCTTGTAGTTTGCCATCTTCTCGGCGAAGCGGGTAATCTATGGTGCCTTCGTCTTCCGTGTACCCTCTTAGAATGGCATAATAGGTTTTGCTGACTTCTTTTTCTTGAAATTGCATTTGAAGGTGTGTGTTGGATGCGGCACTCAACCCAAAAAGTAAAATGCCAGCCGTTTTTCTATCTAATCTGTGGGCAGGATATACTTTTTGGCCGATTTGATCTCGCAGTAGCTGCATCGCAAATTCTGTAGCGTCATTGGCAATTTTAGATCGGTGCACTAAAAGCCCGTGAGGTTTGTTTATTGCTATAATGTCTTGATCTCGATAAATGATTTCAATCATAAAGTGAACGGCCTGAAGATTAGGAATCGTAAAATTAGATATTTGAGGTTTAGCAAAAGCGTTTCCTTTTTAAGATCGAATAGGTCAACAATAATTATTAGTTTATTTTTGTATAATATTTAAAAGAAACATTGACTCCACAAGCAACACTTATACAATATCAGCCACTGCTGCAATCCATAGCACACAGAATGCTTGGGTGTATGCATGATGCAGAGGATATTGTGCAAGATACTTTTTACAAGTATTTGACCATAGATACTTCGAATATTGAAAACACCAAGGCGTATTTGATTAAGTCAGTGACCAATAATTGTTTGAATCACCTTAATTCTCTCAAAGAGCGCAAAAAGGATTACTTGGAGAATATCAAGTTACCAGAGATTTTTGAGAAGGTTGATTTTTCGCATTTAGATATCAAACAAGAAGTGTCGTCAGCGTTGGCTGTGCTTCATAAGAAATTAGGCCCTTTGGAGCGAGGTTTGTTTTTGCTTCGCGAAGGCTTTGATTTTGAATATGACGAGCTTCAAGAAATCTTCAATAAGAAAAAAGATCATTGTCGTCAATTGGTATGCCGAGCCAAAGAAAAGCTGTCAAAAGAAACTGACCGATTTACGATTTCTTTTGATGTGGAGGCCTATTTCGAGGCGATCAATAAAGCTTCTCAAGAAGGAGATTTTGATCAATTGATGGATCGAATATTTGAAACTGGTCCTGCCGAAGAAAAATAATTGAAATTTATTTTATTACTTCTGTCACAAAGTTGATGCGAGTTTGTCTTTAGTATTAGAAGGAGCATTTCCTCTTTAATAACGCTAAAATAAAAGCATTAACACAACAACTAAATGGAAGTAATTATCCCTTTTTTTATTGCGCAATGGTATTTGTCGCTTTTCTGTCAAACATTTTTCTTGCACAGGTATGCCGCTCATAAGGCATTTACCATGAGTAAGGCTACAGAAAAATTCTTCTTTTTCTTGACTTGGTTATTTCAAGGTTCAAATTACCTAAGTGCCTATGGTTATGGCGTAATGCACAGAATGCACCACGCATACGCTGATACTCCACAAGACCCCCATTCTCCTAAGTACGATGACAATCTGTTTAAGATGATGTGGAAAACGAAAATCACTTATGGAGCTATTACCAATAAGGAAGTAGAAGTAGATGCAAGATTTACTGAAGGTGTTCCTGCATGGCCTGCCTTTGATACTTTTGCTCGTTCTTGGATTTCAAGATTAGCTTGGGGTGCATCTTATGTTTGGGTTTACTGGACTTTTGCTGATGCATGGTGGTTATGGTTGCTATTGCCAGCTCAGTTCCTGCTTTCACCAATCCACGGTGCTATTATCAACTGGTTTGCACACGTGTATGGTTACAGAAACTTTGAGGTTGGAGATACATCAAGAAATTTCTTACCATTCGATTTTCTCATGATGGGAGAGAGCTATCACAACAATCACCACAAGTATGGTTCAAGAGCCAATTTTGGTGGTGTAAGATGGCATGAAATTGATCCAACATATCAGGTTATAAAAGTATTAGATAAGCTGGGAGTGATTCACATTGTAAATAAAAATGAAGCTAAGATTAAGCCTGAACCGAAAGTGAAAAAGGTAGCAGCTTAATTTTGGTTTTGCCACAACATATCAAAGCCCGGTCGTCATGGTCGGGCTTTTTGCGTTTTGAGGCTTTAGATTATTTTCGCGGTATTAGAAAAGTCCTAAGTTTATTTTCAGTTTCTTAGAGGATGTTTATGTTGTGTCTGGCAAGAGCACAACAATCTCAGGTTTACCGATTTGCCTCTTCAATCAATTATTCGTGATAACCTTTTAATGTATGTGACTATTTTAGAAAGTGGTATTTATGTTTTGCGAACAGGAAACCAATATGAGGTCGTTAGATTTGTAGTGAAGTAATGCCTATCAGAATATGAGTGAAACTTACAAAATCCCAAGCGGAACGAATATTGGCCATGTACATCTAAAGGTTGCAGATTTGCAGCGCGCCTTGGACTTTTATTGTGGGGTGCTAGGTTTTGAAATAATGGTCAAATATGGCAATGAAGCTGCATTTATTTCAGCGGGCGGCTATCATCATCACATCGGGTTGAATGTGTGGTTCAGTAAAAACGGATCGCCTGCTCCTAAAAATGCTTCTGGGTTATTTCATACAGCTATTTTGTTTCCTTCAAGAAAAGATTTAGGAATTGCATTGATGAGACTAATGGAAAAGGGTTATCCGATCACAGGAGCTGCCGATCATGGAGTTTCTGAAGCCATTTATTTAGATGATCCAGATCAGAATGGGGTAGAGCTGTATTGGGATAGACCTGTGGAGCAATGGCCAAAGAAACCGGATGGTTCACTGGATATGTATACCAAGGCGTTGAATCTGGATGCGCTCATGGCCGAAGCTCAGACTTAATAGAATTGAATTAATAACTTTCATGTTTTGCTTTTACTAACAAAGTCAACTTTTTATTGAAAATATGATGGTCATTTAGTCGTATTTTTAGAGATATCTTATTGGATTGTGTAGATTTGGTAGGCGTCACTTCGCATTAACATCAAAAGCATGTCCATAAAAGTAGCTGTAAGACATTACACCAAATATTCATACGATCGTCACATAGAACTTAGTCCACAGGTGATAAGGTTGCGACCAGCTCCGCACTCACGTACTTTTATCAAGGGCTATTCTCTGAATATCAAGCCAGATAATCATTTCATCAATTGGCAGCAAGATCCATTTGGAAACTACTTAGCTAGAATTGTTTTTCCTGAGAAGGTAGATCATTTTGAGATTGACGTAGAAGTGATTGCTGATATGGTGGTGCTCAATCCATTTGATTTTTTCATTGAAGATTATGCTCAGAAATTTCCTTTCAAATACGAAGAAGGTGTTCAAAAGCAGCTGGGGCCTTATCTGGAAATAACTGAAAAAGATGACGCTTTTGATGAAGATGGTGGATAAGGCTAAGGCCTTGATCACTGAAGATATTAACACTGTGGATTTGCTCGTGGCAGTTAATCAGCTAGTTAATCAAGCACTTGGATATAAAATCAGGTTGGAGCCAGGCGTGCAATCGTGCGAAGAGACTTTGCAACTGGGTTCTGGTTCCTGCCGAGATTTCTCTTGGTTGGCGGTGCAGGTGTTTCGCCATTTAGGTCTGGCGGCTCGTTTTGCATCTGGTTATTTGATTCAGTTGAAGGCCGATGAAAAGTCATTGGACGGCCCATCGGGAACGGAAGAAGATTTTACTGATTTACACGCTTGGTCGGAAGTATACGTGCCAGGAGCAGGCTGGATAGGTTTGGATAGTACCTCTGGACTTTTTGCTGGAGAGGGACACATCCCTTTGGCATGTACGCCCGATCCGCAGAGCGCTGCGCCCATTTCAGGTTTTGCAGAGTCTGCTAAAACGGAGTTCCATTTTGAAAATACAGTCAAACGTATTCACGAAAAACCGAGAGTAACTAAGCCTTACTCAGATGAGCAATGGGAGCAAATAGTAGCTGTCGGAGATCAGGTAGATGCCGAGTTTGTGGCAAACGATGTGCGCTTGACAATGGGCGGTGAGCCCACATTTGTAGCTATAGATAATCCTGATGCTGCGGAGTGGAACTCAGCGGCTGATGGTGAGCATAAGAGAAGTCTGTCCAATATCCTTTTTCATAAAATAAAAAATGAGTACGGCAATGGTGCCTTGATGCAATATGGTCAAGGTAAATGGTATCCAGGAGAGCCTTTGCCACGATGGAAACTGGCATGTTACTGGCGACTAGATGGTCACCCAATCTGGCAAAATGATTCGCTTTTGGCGGATATTTCTAAAGACTACGGTCACACGCATGAAGATGCAGCGGCCTTTACAAAGGAACTGGCAGTTCAGCTACACATAGATCAAAATAATATTGAGTCCGCTTACGAGGATCCATTTTATTTCATTTGGGAAGAAAGTAAAATTCCAGTCAATATTGATCCACTGAAGAAGGATTTGAAATCTCCGCTAGAGCGTCAGAAATTAGCGGAATTACTCAACGACGGTCTAGACAAGCCAGTTGGGTATTCGCTTCCTATCAATTGGGATTATGAGAAGGGCGATTGGCAAAGTTGTAAGTGGTCGTTTAGACGTAATCACCTCTTTCTTGTGCCAGGAAACTCGCCAGCAGGGCTTAGACTGCCATTGGAATCAATCCAATTTTTTGATCCCAAAAAAGAACCTGTAGTTCCTGAGCGAGATCCCTTTTCTCCACAAGACCAATTGCCGAAAATCGATGAGGCAGCTTCTTTGCAACCTCAATCGAAGGATTTTAATAATTCAAAGCAAATTTTTAAAACGTGCCTAATTGTAGAGCAGCGACAGGGAAAGCTTTTCGTGTTTTTTCCTCCCGTAAAACAATTGGAGCAATACCTCGATTTGGTGGGTGCAGTAGAGCGTGTGGCTCAGAAGCTCAACTTGCCTGTGCTTATTGAAGGCTATGATCCACCATCGGATACAAGAATTCAAAAAATGATGATCACTCCTGATCCAGGAGTAATTGAAGTGAATATTCATCCATCAAAAACGTGGAGAGAGTTGCTTTCTAATTATGATATTCTGTATCAGAAAGCTAGAGAGTCTCGCTTGACCACTGAGAAATTTAACCTTGACGGAAGGCATACTGGTACAGGAGGAGGAAATCACGTGACATTGGGAGGGATAAAACCTTCGGACAGCCCGATTCTGCGACGACCTGATGTGCTCAAAAGTTTTATCACCTATTGGCAGCATCATCCTTCACTTTCCTATTTGTTTTCATCACAATTTATCGGACCCACGAGCCAAGCTCCGCGTGTTGATGAGGGGCGTGATGACATCTTGTATGAATTGGAGCTAGCATTCCAGCAAGTGCCTGACATGGCCGAAGACGAGGTGCCGTTTTGGTTGGTAGATCGAATTTTCAGGAATCTCTTAGTTGATATTACTGGAAATACACACCGAGCTGAATTTTGTATTGACAAGCTTTATTCTCCTGATAGCACCACTGGAAGATTGGGGATTTTAGAGTTCAGAGGGTTTGATATGCCGCCTCATTATCGCATGAGCATGGTGCAAATGCTTTTGATTCGGTCGTTGCTAAGTTGGTTTTGGAAGACGCCATACAATCATAAATTGGTGCGTTGGGGTACGGCTTTGCATGATAAGTTTTTGCTGCCGCATTATTGCTACAAAGACATGACCGAAATCGTCAATGACCTTCGTGGTGCTGGATATGAATTTGATATCTCTTGGTTTGATCCTTTTTTCAGTTTTCGATTCCCGTTCTTGGGCGAGCTGCAAGTAGATGATATTCATATTGAATTGAAAATGGGTATTGAGCCTTGGCATGTGCTAGGAGAGGAGATGTCTAGTTCGGGAACTGCTCGCTTTGTGGATTCTTCGTTGGAAAGGTTGCAAGTCAAAATCAGTGGCCTTACAGACTCTCGCTATCATTTGCTTTGCAATGGCTTTAGAATACCGCTAAAAAACACTGGCGTGCAAGGGGAATATGTTGCTGGAATTCGGTTCCGAGCATGGCAGCCACCGTCTGCTTTGCATCCGACTTTGGGTGTGGATACGCCATTGGTTATTGACCTGTTTGATAGCTGGACGAAGAAATCTGTAGCGGCCTGCAAGTATCATGTGGCTCATCCTGGTGGAAGGAATTATGATACTTTCCCTGTCAATAGTTTTGAAGCAGAGTCTCGCAGAATTTCTCGATTCTTTGATTTTGGTCATTCTATCAATTTGGTGGAGCCGACAGTGAGCCAACCTACAGCCGTAGGACGTTTCGTTACCAAAGTGAATATTGTGACGAACTATGAAGCTACAGGAGAGGTGGTAAACCCTGATTTTCCACATACAATGGATTTAAGAAGGTACAAAAGACCCAGATAAGCAGAGGTCAGTTTTTCATCGAAAACCAAAATTTATTTAAATTCCTAAAGAGTCTTTAGAGTTGAAAAAGATTCATTTTTGCAGATGATCAAATCGTACCTTGTTGAACGATCATTCAACAACACCCCCTTTTTTGACGAACTAGTTCGGGGCAATGGCGAAGTTGCTCCGCAGTGGCAGAAGCTTGCCCAATACTATGATCGTATTGGCCCACACCGAATGGAGCAAGCCTATGAGGAGGTAGCTCGCCAGCTTCGTGAAAATGGAGTGACGTACAATGTCTATGGAGACCCAGAGGGGATGAACCGGCCTTGGAATCTCGATCCTGTGCCAATGGTCTTCAGTAGTGAAGATTGGGCGGGCATAGAGCGGGGATTGAAGCAGCGATCTCATCTGCTCAATCTGATTTTGCAAGATATTTACGGTAGCAGAAAATTGATCAAAGAAGGTCATATTCCTTTTGAATTGGTTTACAATCATCAGGGCTTTTTGCGCCAAGCGGATAAAATAAAGCTTGATGGAGATCAGCAGTTGATTCAGTATTCTGCCGATTTGGCTCGTGGGCCAAATGGCAAGATGTGGGTGCTGCACGACCGTACGGACGCTCCTTCTGGTGCTGGGTATACTTTCGAAAATCGTGCCGCAATGACGCGGGTGTTTCCAGAGATAATAAGAGAAAATCAGGTAAGAAAAATTTCTTCTTATTACCAAACACTCAAGCAAACCTTGATGCACCTGACATCTAAAACTCAGGAAAATCCTAGGATCGTGCTTTTGTCGCCAGGCCCTACCAACGAAACCTATTTCGAGCATGCTTATATCGCATCGTTTATGGGTTTTACTTTGGCTTTGGGCGAAGACCTCACGGTGAGCGATGGGTATGTTTGGTTGAAAACCATCAAAGGTTTAGAAAAGGTTGATGTGATCATTCGTCGGGTGGATGATATTTTTTGCGATCCTTTGGAGTTTAGAAGTGAGTCGCATTTGGGCGTTGTGGGTCTTATGGAGGCCGTGCGGCAAAAAAAGGTAATTGTAGTTAACCCTCTTGGTGCTAGAATTTTAGAGAATCCCGGTTTGATGGCTTTCTTACCAAAGCTTTGCCGTCATATTTTAGGGGAAGAACTGATTTTGCCATCTGTAGCTACATGGTGGTGTGGTCATGAGAAAGAGCGACAGTATGTTGTGGCGAATATTGATCGGTTGATTGTCAGAAAAATATATCGAGATGGAGTGAATAAATCCGTCTTTGGTGGAGACCTAAGCAGGGTTGAAAAGGCAGTTTTGATTTCAAAAATAAATCAATCTCCATATTACTATGTAGGTCAAGAGATGGTGGATTTTTCTACCACGCCATCATGGATAGATGAAGGATTGAGAGCACGAAATGCTGTGTTTAGGAGCTATGTAGTGGCGGACACAGCTAGCCAAGATTATGTGGTGATGCCCGGCGGGCTCTCCCGTAGCTCTCCTGATAAAGGCGTTTTTATAGTCTCAAATCAGTCAGGAGGGATCAGTAAAGACACTTGGGTGCTTGGAAAGGGGGTAGATGTGGTGTCAACCAGTAAAGGGGAAGTCGTAAAACCACAGGCTATTTCTAAGACGGTCTTGCCAAGTCGTACAGGAGAAAATCTATTTTGGCTAGGTCGCTACATGGAGCGATCGGCCTACACCGTACGGTTGATGCGTATGGTGCTGCTGGCCTACAACGAATCAGATGAAGACGTACACACTGCAAGTGATCCTGCACTTTCTACCTTGCTCAGAAGTCTAACCAACCTGACCGGAACAGGCCCAGGGTTTAATAAGAAAAAGATTTTGTCTAATCCAGAAAAGGAGTTGATGGATTTGGCGCTAGATCCTAATAAGATGGGGAGTTTGGCTCAGTCCATTCAGAGCTTTGTCCGCAATGGGTATTCTGTGCGAGATCGTTTGAGTTTGGATACTTGGAGGATTATGGACGGTATTTCTGAGGAGCTCAATAAGATGCGAAAATCGAGTACCAACTTGACTCAGGTTTATCAAGGTTTGGACAATATGGTCATTCGCTTGATGGCATTTTATGGTTTGAATATTGACAATATGACGAGAGAATCGACTTGGTATTTACTTAATGTAGGTCGATTTTTAGAATCCGCAGTGAACAATTGCTCTGTGCTCATGTCTATGCTTACTCGCACTTTTGGGTATGAAGTAGATAAATTGTTGATGGAAGACACCCTACGCTGCAATGAAAGCCTAGTGACTTACAGATATAAATACCGTTCTAACTTAGAATTAAACGGCGTGCTATCACTTTTGATCACTAGTGAGTCCAACCCAAGGTCACTTGTTTATCAGATTCTTAAGATTGATGAGCATCTGTCCAATCTTCCTCATGGTGACAATGACGAGGAGTTAAGTCCAGCACGTAAGAAACTTTTGAAAGCTATAACGAAAATACGCTTGTGTGATATAGCCAAGCTATGTACGCTTGATGAAGATAGAGCGGTTTATGTGCATTTACCTGTTTTTCTTGATGAGATCATTCAGCTGATGAAAGAGACTTCAGACTTTATTTATGAAGGCTATTTTAACCATACAGGTAGTCGATATAGTATGATACAAACGTCAATGCTTCCTGAGATATGAAATATAAGGTTACGCACATTACTGATTATATCTATGAGAATACGGCTTCTTTGTGTCATAATATCATGGTGCAAATACCGCGAGATTGGCCGTTTCAGGAAGTGAAAAGTTTTGATTACGAAATTTTACCAAAGCCATCGTATACTGTAGATCGGGAGGATTTTTTTGAGAATAAAAATGTTTATTTCTCTATTGAGAAAACCCATAAAAAACTCACTGTAACCTCCAAAAGCGAGGTGGTGCTGAGTTCGCCTGCATGGATACAAGTAAATCCATCGGACACCCAGCCTTGGGAAGAAGTAGCGAAGTGGCTAAAGAGCACTGAAGCATTAAACGATATTCGACAGTTTTATTTGGAATCCAAGCACGTAGACTTTGTGCCAGGAATTCGTGAATATGCTTTGCGATCGTTTACGCCTAATAGACCTATCCTAGAAGCTATGCTCGACTTGAATAATAGGATTTTCACAGACTTCAAGTTTACTCCTGGTTTCACAGATATCAGCACGCCACTCTCCAAAGTGTTTGATTCGAAAAAAGGTGTTTGTCAGGATTTTGCTCATTTTTCATTGGCCTGCTTGCGGTCTATTGGCCTAGCTGCTAGGTATGTGAGTGGTTATATCGAGACGCTACCACCTCCAGGCAAACCGCGCATGGTGGGCGCTGATGCGTCTCATGCCTGGGTGGCAGTTTATATCCCTGAGCTTGACTGGGTGGAGCTAGATGCCACCAATAATCTACTTGTGGATGACAAGCACGTGCGAGTAGCTGTAGGACGAGATTTTGCTGACGTTACACCACTTAAAGGAATAGTTTTCAGCGTAGGAAAGCAGACCATGAAGGTAAGTGTGGATGTGCTGAGGTTGGAGGATTAAGACAAAAAAGGCCATTCCAAAAATATTGGAATGGCCCGCATGATCTCTCATTACTTAACTATGAAGAGAAAATTTTTAGATTTTTACCAATGTCACAGTACCAGTATCACCAGCTGTGTTAGTGAAAGTATAGGTGAACACACCATTTTCATCAACTGTTCCGTTTGATACGTCAAATGAACCATCTCCGAAAGCTTCAACAAACCCAGGATCATCTGGAATATTTTCTCCTGTAACTGCACCTTCTTCCGATATAGTTAGAGTAGCAGGTAAGTCTGTCACACCAGTACTTTCGTAGAGTGGAGGGTAGTGTTCTCCGTATAGGCCACCAGTTAGGTCGCTTATAGTGATCGTTCCGTCCTCATTATCTACGATAGTTACAGTATAAGGAGTCTCTGTGTTATCATAATCACCATCAAAAGGAGTAGTCGCAACTGTTGTCGCTAAATAACTACCCGTATAGTTTGTCGATTCAACGCTTGTCGATACAACTAATTCAGTGCTCAATTCCTTTTCAGCATTTATTGCGAATGTTAACTTGATGTTCATACCTCCTTTAATTTCATCAGAAGCTGTGTACGTGTATTTTACAGTTGTTACTTTGGTTTTGTCAAAATCAGTAACTGTTTCATCCTTAATTACTTTTTTGGATACAGCTGTTCCGTCAGCTTCCGATACCAATTCAGTAATAGTCCAGCTCGTAACTTCAGCTGTAGGTGAAGTGATAGTGAATTCTACTTCGAAAGATCCTCCTTTTTCTATAGAAGTAGGTGTGGTGCTAACCAAAGCAACTTCTGGTGCTACAGGTACTATTTCTTTGATTTCATCTTCTGTGCAAGACATAAAGAATGTAAATGCTGCCAGGAGCATTGCTAAAAATGATTTTGTTGTTAAGTTTTTCATTCGTTTTGTTAGTTTTAGTTTGTAAAAGAAAATGGACTCCATGCGGAGAGAAATGATTCTTTCCGAAAATTGTCAGTATAAAAAAATATTAGTTTATGGATAAATGATCCTCAATCTGCCCTTTAGGCAGATTGAGGAATACTTTTTTTATTATTGTTTAACCAATGTTGTACTACCTGAATCACCAGCATCGTTTGTGAAATCATACGTGATAGTTCCCGTTCCGTCAATTACTCCACCAGTGGTAGTTAGGAAGTTGTCTCCAAATGCTGCTTGAAAACCTGGGTCTTCAGGAACGTCTGTTGCAGAGATTTCACAACCAGCTCTATCCAAATCAGCTGGAAGTTCTTGCACACCATTTGAAGAGTAGATATCTGCATAGTGTTCACCGTAAAGACCACCAGTCACATCTGTTATTGCGTAAGTGCCATCTTCATTTTCGGTAATAGTCACTGTGTATGGGGAAGCGGTATTGTCGTATGTTCCATCAAAAGGAGTGTCTGCTACAGTTGTAGCCAGATAGGTGCCAGTGATATCCTCAGGGCATGTAGGAGTTATATCTTTAACCTGGATCGTGCTTCTCGCCGATTGAGAGCTACTGAGTCCATTTGCCGCTGTAAGTGTAAAAGTGATTATGATAATATCCGTATTTTCTAAACCAGCATTGGAGGCTGTGTATGAATATGAAAATTCATATGAGTCACTTATTTTGAAACCAGTAATGGCCTCATCTTTAGTTGTAGTCATAGACTTTTCAGTTCCATCTGCCGAAGAAATAGACTCAGTTACAGTGAGCTGTGTTACCACGGCATTTGGCGAATAATATCTCACTTTTAGATCGAAAGATTCTCCTATGTCCAACATCTTAGGTGCAGTTTCCATTATAATAACCGTAGGTACTCCACCTATAACTTTGTACTCATCTTCTTGATCCTCTAAACACGATGTTAGCATCAATGAAGAGGCCAAGAGAGCCAATAATGTATGTTTTATATTTAGTTTCATATGCTAAATTTTATAATTTTTAAAGATCCCAAAATATTCTGTCCGTAATCTTTTTCAAGTCAGAGGGCAGGTTAGCTGCATTGTTAGATACTTCACTTTGTGGGTACAAAAATCTTCGTGGGAATGCTCCATTTGTTTCATTGTCAATAGCTGGGGTAAGTGTAGGTATTCCGCTAACAGTTGTTTCGCCAGCAGGAATGCTTCTTCTCCAATCCACCCAGTTTTCGTACTCCAAGAACAATGCGATGTGTTTCTCTGTGAAGATTTTCTTCAAACCATCAGTTTGGATGGTAGTAGCAGTCTCTACGGCAAAGTTTGCTTCATATGTAGAATCTGGAGCACCTGTTACTCTCAATATAGAAGATTTTACAGCTTCATTATACGCAGCAGCAGCTGGTGCAAACTGACCTAATCTGAAGTTTGCCTCAGCCTCAATGAATTTCACCTCAGTATAAGTAATGATGTTTGTTGCGGCATCTACAGTGTTGAGGTATGATCCAACTGTAGCCACATTAGGAGGCTTAGTAAAGGAGCCATAATTAACACCATAGAATAAACCCCCATCATTATCTTTATCATTATCTTCAAAGTAGAATAGCGCTCTTGGGTCATGCACATCCGGTGCAACTCTATCTTTTAATAGGTTAGTAAAAGTATTGGACAAAGCAATATTATTTTGACCGAAAGTCCCATTCAAAAAGCTATTCCACGGGCCAGATTGCTCTGGGCCAAAAGCCATGTTTGCATCATCCTCATTGGAAGTATAGCTTCCCGCTGCAAGTGCAGCCAACGCATCCGTAGCAGATTTTGCTGGATCAACTTTACTGAGATGGTTATGATACCGAGCTTTAAGTGCATTAGCTGTTTTGATCCACAATGGAGCAGAGTTCGCTACCCAATCGGATTCTAAAGATTGAGAATAGACTAGATCCCAAGTGCTAGGAGAGGCACTACTTTCACCTGTGAGATCGACGATTGCATCATCGAGCAATGACTGAATGGTGCTATACAATTCTTCGCCAGTATCGTAAGTTGCAACATCAGTTTTTCGCAATGCAGTAGAGTATGGTGCATCACCATAGGTATCAACAATATGTCCTAGACAAATGGCCATACATATTTTCGATACTCCTGCTATATGGCTTGCTCCTACGCCTTCTGCCTCCTCTATTAAGGCTTTTAAATCTACCATGGCTCCAGAATACATTCTGTTGCTCCAAGAGAACTCAGAATACAATGGAAGAAATTGGTAAGTGGTTAAACTCTGAAAATCAGATAGTACACCAGTCAATTGCTGTGTCCAAATACTGGAAGTTTGAGCATCATTGGCTATTCCGAAAAGCATATTGACTTGTGCAGCTGGCAAAATCAATTTCATGGGTGCTTCCGTTGCATTGTTCGGATTGATATTCGCTTCTTGCAAGTCGCAAGCGTTGAAAACCAATGCTATCGCAGTGAGCGCGATCGTTGTGTATATTAATTTTATTTTTTTCATATCTAAGGTCTTCTAAGATTAAAATCTACCTGAAAGAGTCACGCCGTAGCTTTTTGTGTTTGGAATTACAAATGCATCTACACCAGGAGCTGTATCGACTCCACCAAGGTTGGTGTCGGGATCCATTCCTGAGTATTTGGTGAATAACAATAAGTTACGCCCATACACGCTGATATTTAGGTTAGCCATTTTGGCTTTCTCTACAATGTTCTTCGGGAGCGAGTAACCAAGCGTTACATCTCTTAATCGCACCCATGAGCCATCTTCTATGTATCTTTCAGCTATACTCCGGCTCCCGGCAGATGAGTTATAATAAGCTTGATCTAGAACCACTTGTTTCGTATTTGGCGAGCCATCGGCAGTCACTCCATTAAAAACCACTACATGGCCTCTGTCCTCTGTCTGGCTACCTACACCGACATTTCTAAGCCAATTAGTAGTGACGTTGGCTACATCACCTCCTTTTCTGATGTCCCAAAAGAATGATAAGGTCAATCCTTTGAAGTCAAAGCTGTTTCTAATGCCCAATAGATAATCTGGATTTGGATTGCCAATAAATCCTTGCTCACCATCTTGGGATGGAAATCCACTTGCATCAATGAGTATTTCTCCATTCTCATGACGTGTGAATCGAGTGCCGTAATAAGAATTAAACGGCATGCCTGGTTGCTGTCTTACAAAGAGACTTCCATAAATTAGTCCAGTAAAATTGTTCACAGGCAGAGAGACTACAAGGTTTCTGTTTCGAGTGAAGTTTGCTGTGATATCCCATTGAAAACTATTAGTTCGAACAGGAGTAGCACCTAATACAATCTCTATCCCTTTGTTTTCTACTTTGCCCGAGTTGATATATTTAGCAGTGACACCTGATGAACCTGGAACTTGAACTCTCACTATCTGATCCGTACTCACTGATTTATAGTAAGTAAAGTCAATACTAAATCTATTATTAACAAACATGAGCTCGGTACCTAATTCTATGGCATCTGTTTGCTCTGGTCGCAACGAAGAATTGCCTACTACATTTTCTAACTGCACTCCTCCCACTGTCCTTATAGGAAAGGTTACTCCTGCACCAAAGTCAGTGCTAGCACCTCCGTTGACATAGTAAGTTTGAAGTATATATCGTGGAGCATCAGTGCCTGCTCTTGCTACCGATGCTCGTATTTTACCGAAAGAAAGAATGTCCTTTGAAATATCTAGTATCTCGGTGAAAATAAAACTGGCATTGGCTGATCCATAAGCGAAAGATTTATTGTTGGCTGCTAATGTAGACGTCCATTCGTTTCTTGCATTAAATTCTGCATAAATTATTCCTCTCCAGCCTGCACTGAATCTTGAGAAGACAGCAGCTGTTTTCTTAGCAGAAGTTGATTCTATAGATTGTAAACCCTCAGTAGTATTGCCAATATTGTAAAGGCCAGGGATACCGAAATTATAGCCTGTAATATACTGTCTGGAACCACTTGAAGAATAATAGTTCTGACCCACCATTAAGGAGAGATCGAAATCGTTTCCAATTCGCTTAGTAGCTGTCAAAAACAAATCAGAATTAACAGTTTTATCAATATATGTATCTTCCAGTAATCTGCCTGTTACAGTAGAGCCTGGAAATCTACTATCTTCACCTTTAGATCCAGTGGCCCAGACTTGATTTCTCTTGTCCGAAAACACGTCTGTACCTAGTCTGTGCATTAAAGAAAGCCATGGTGTGAATTCATATTTCGTTTGAAAGTAAGCGATCATTCTGTTCACCTCATCGTTATAAGGATTTTTGTTTACCGTCCAATAAGGGTTGTCAGGCCCCTTTTCAAATGGTTTTCCTTCTACATATAGCCAGTTTCGTTGTTCACCATTGGCAAACTCATGTCCAGCCGAGTTTTGGAAAGTTATAGGCACTCTAATTGTGCCTTGCACCACATCTGAGAAGTTGTCGCCTTTCCCGAATTTCACACTTTGGCTATTGCTATAGGTGACAGAAGCAGTGATATTAAGTTTTTCGGTCACTGATGCATCTCCGGTAAACTTAGCAGTAAATCTTTCAAATACATTGTTGGGAACAATACCTTCTTGATTCAGATGACCTACTGAGAAGTAGTAACTTCCATTTTTATTGCTATTAGTTACACTTAAGTTATTTTCGAAAGTATTTCCCGTTTGAAAGAATTCCTTTTGGTTATCAAACGGCACAACTCTCAAGTCGGCTTTTGCACTTGGGTCATTCATATCTACGATAAATCCTCTAGTGTCTTTTGGATTGTTTTCAGAGCCATCATATCTCAATGTGGAAACGGGTGCGCCAAAATGATTGTTAGAACTCTCATCGCTGTACACGCCCTTATCTCCTTGTCCGTATATATTCTGCTGATCGAAGTAGTTGAGGATTTTATTTTGGGAATAGCTTGAAGAAAAATTGATCTGCGTTTGCTTCGTATCTGTTCTAAACCCTTTCTTAGTTGTGATTACAATCACACCATTTGCTCCTTGCACACCATACAATGCAGTTGCTGCTGGGCCTTTTAGTACCGTCATAGACTCTACGTCCGCAGAGTTGATGTCAATAGCTCTATTTGCTACGTCTACTCCAGCACCTGTTCCTGTAGTACTGGTGAATGAGTTATTAATTGGAACACCATCCACTACGAAAAGGGGCTGGTTTCCACGAGTAAGCGAAGCATTTCCTCTGATGAGAATAGAAGAACCGGCCCCTGCTGATCCACCTTGCGATGTGACTTGCACTCCAGCCACTTTGCCACTCAATGCTTGAATCACGTTTGGCTCTTTTGATTGTTGCAGCTCTTTGCCACCAACCTCTTGCACTGCATTGGCAAGGGATTTCTTGGTTTGAGAAATACCTAGGGCAGTCACAACAACGGCATCAAGGCTCTGAACGTCTTCAGCGAGTGTTACATCAACAACTGTTCTACTTCCTATCTGCACTTTCTTTTCCTCAAAACCGATGAAAGAAAATACTAACGTTGTATTGTCATTGGCACTTATGCTATAATTCCCATCAAGATCTGTGATGGTACCTGTGGTAGTCCCGTCTATCACTACATTAACCCCCGGTAGGGGTTCGCCGCTCTCACTTTTTACCACTCCTTTCACTGTTCTTTCCTGAGCGAAAGAGCCAGTTGCCAGAACTGCGGTAATTAGAGCGAAAAGAGTAAACACTTTTCTCATAGATTTTAATTTAGATTGGTTAAAAGTTTCTGATTCACAATAATACGATAAAAAATGCATTTTTTGCAATAACCTGCAATTTGGCATTAAATGAATATAAGTTACTGGTTATTAGTGTTATAAGCTATTTTTTGATCCATTTTATCTTAAAAAAATGCGTTTTTGTCTGAAATAAATACTTTAAAATGCATAAATGGGCTCATTTATTGAAAAAAATGTAAACTCATGATTCATTTTGTTGGTCTGGTTTAGAATAATGCAATGAGTGTCGAATGATTTTTCGCAAAAACGGCAAATAAAATATCATTCATAGTGAATTGTGCTCGTGAAACTTCTGAAAGCACATCAATATCCACTCTATAGAATAAAAATTTATCAATTTAAATATAACAAATTGGAGGCTAGTTTTTGTCTTATTAAAAATTGAATTTCATGTAACTCGTGATGGATATTGTTTTTTTGTAGCGTTATTTGAGAAAATTAAATATTCGCGACTTTATTGACAGAAGGATTAGTGGTAGTGACTATGTTATTATTTACCTGCTCAGCCCGCTATTATATTTATTACTAGTTTTAGACTTGGTACTTCTGAAAATTTGAACATTGACTATGAAGAAGATATTTATCTATGCTATAATCAGCGCTTTTGTGTCGCTTGCGCAGGCTCAATCAAACCTAATTTACCAGACCTTCGATGATACGCGTGTTGTAAATGGGCACTCTGTAGAAACAAATACTGAGGGAAGTATGAAATTTATCATCTCTCACAGGTTTGGGACACTAAACACTGGTGCACGAGATGCGTGGGGATTGGATAATGCAACCATGCGCATAGGATTGGATTATGGGGTGAGTAACAGGTTTACGCTGGGAATAGGTAGGAGTTCTTACGAAAAAACGGTTGATGGATTTCTGAAGTATAAACTGTTATCTCAAGCTGAAACATCTGGAATGCCCGTGTCTCTTACAATATTGGGTACATCTGCTTGGAAAACGTATACTTTAAGTTCTGATACGGTAGGTTTATCTGTAGCACAGCGATTATCTTATTGTGGGCAAATGCTTATTAGTCGAAAATTCAATGATCGGATTAGTTTACAAATTATGCCTACGTATCTACATCGCAATCGCGTGGGGCATGATGAAGAAAATGACATTTTCACGATTGGTTCAGCAGGACAGTTTCAAGTTCTAAAAAATATCAGCCTGTCTTTTGAGTACTATTATACACCTAAAAAGTATTTTGAAGCGATTGATGATCGGGCTATTAATAATCAGTCGTTGGCATTCGGAGTGCAGTTTGATACCAAGGGGCACATTTTTCAACTGCATTTAGGTAATAGTTCGGGCATGACTGAGAAGTTTTTTATTGCTGAAACACGGGAAAAGTGGCTAGATGGTGGAATCTATTTTGGTTTCAATATTACCCGAGATTTTACTTTGGCTGGTCGTAAAATAAGGTAGTTATGAACTGGAAAATCAAATTAATTCATCTTTCAATACTTATATTCTTAATATCAGTGGTTGTTGCGATGCGGGAGAGTTATCAAAATTTCTCGGCGAAAACGCCAGTTGCAGAAATGCTGTTTTCATTAGGAGAACCCAAGCCTGCTCATTATTTGGATGCTTCTGAATCTCAAGTTAAGCGTGGAGAGGAATTAGTGAAGCTCGGAAGAACTGAAAATTTGCAGGGAAATAAAAGTGCTTATATCAGCAAGTACTACACTTGCACTAGCTGTCACAATGTGGTTAGAGAAGACCCCAATTTAACTGTCGTTGATCCAGAAGCTCGATTAGATTATGCTGTAAAAAATAGTATTCCCTATCTCCAAGGCTCTACTTTTTGGGGAATCGTCAATCGAGAAACCTGGTACAACGATGATTATGTACTCAAATATGGTGATTTAGTGAAAAAGGCTGAAAATAGCCTTGAGGAAAGCATCCAGCTTTGCGCTCAGGTTTGCTCACAAGGTCGGATATTGGAGCCTTGGGAAATGGAAAGCATTTTGGCTTATATGTGGAGTTTGCAAATGAAGGTGGGTGATCTTGAGTGGAGTGAAGAGGAGGCTTCCAAATTTGAAGCTCTTTCTGACACTCAGAAGAAAGTTTTAATAAAGTCCAAATATTCAAAAAAGTCACCAGCAACTTTTGTGGATCCACCAGAAAATAAAAAGGAAGGATATGCTTTTGAAGGTCGTCCCCTGAAAGGGAAAGCTATTTTTGAGCTAGGTTGTCAGCACTGTCACCGACCGAAAGGAGAGAGTGATGTAGTTTTTGAAGCTAACAAACTGACTTTGAATTGGCTCAAACGACACATTACCGACAATGATGATGATTCTATTTACGAGATTATTAGGAAAGGGACTTATGCAGCATTTGGTCATAAAGAGTATATGCCGCACTACACGCTCGAAAAAATGTCTCATCAGCAAGTAGAGGATTTAAGGGTGTATATAGAGCAATAGTAAAGTGATTTGATCATTCGTCAAGTTGATTACCGTTTAAATCATGCCGTTTTTTCTTTCTAAATTTGGTGATTCTAATTAGAAAAACCTGAGATGGGTTTTTGCATTCAAATGATCATTTCCTAGTGGAGTTAAAAGACTTATTAGTCACACCCATTTACTTAATTATCTTATTTTCTGTAGCCTATGCGATCCGCCCTATGGTTACGAATCGTGCGACTAAAAAGTATTTCATGCTTGCTTTTGTGGTGCGTATGGCTGGGGCAGTGGCTCTCGGAATGATCTATCAGTTTTATTACGCCGGAGGGGATACTTTTAATTACTTCACAAATGGTAGTAAGCATATTTGGGATGCTTTTTTAGATGATCCGGCCTTAGGAGTCAAGATGCTCATGTCATCTGGAGGTGAGCACGATATTGAGACTTTCGAGTATAGTTCACGTATCTGGTACTTCAGAGATGAGCATGCTTATATGGTGGTGAGGATAGTTGCTTTTATTGATTTATTTACTTTTCATACCTATAGTGCAACGGCCTTGTTTTTCGCCGTTTTTAGCTTTAGCGGGCTTTGGATGATGTTTTATGCCTTGGCGGAAAAATATCCAGAACGTATCAAATGGATGGCATTTGCAGTATTGTTTGTTCCTTCGGTGATTTTTTGGGGTTCAGGAATTTTAAAAGATACCATTACCATGGGGGCTTTGGGCTGGCTTACTTATGCCATGATTAATATCATCAGCTTCAAGCGTCGAGGTTTGAAGTATTGGATCATTGTTGCCTTCTTCTCCTATTTAATTTTTTCTATTAAAAGTTATATTCTTATCTGCTATCTGCCCATGGTATTTGTCTGGATTTACTGGATTTATCAGCAGAAAGTAAATAACCCACTTCTGAAAGTTGTGGTTGTTCCTGTGCTGCTTGTAGTATTTACCACCTTGGGTTATTTTGCTTTGCAGCAAATCAGCTCTGTTTCGGATAAATATTCATTAGATAATATTGCCCAGCAGGCAGCAGTTACCGCTTATGATATACGATATGGATGGGGAGCATTAACGGCTGGGGATGGAGGATACGATTTAGGTGTTTTGGATGGAAGTTGGGGGAGTATGTTCAAGTTGATGCCTCAGGCGATCAACGTTTCTTTATTTAGGCCATACTTGTGGGAGGTTAGAAACCCACTCATGCTACTGAGCGCACTTGAGGCGTTGGTAGTTTTTGTCCTGACGTTAAGGGCTTTTAGAAATGGTCAATGGAAGAGTATTATGAAAGATCCATTTTTGGTTTTTTGCCTAAGCTTTTCCTTAATTTTTGCCTTTGCAGTAGGAGTAAGCACCTTTAATTTTGGTACGCTCATGAGATATAAAATTCCTTTTGTACCATTTTATGGTGTAATGTTGTTCGCAAAAGCTCCAACAAAGAAAAGAGTTGTAAGAAAGAAACCGTATGAGCTCGATGCGTATTAAATTTGGCCTTTTAAAATAAATACAAGGAGACGCAAGGAGGAATGTTGAATGTTTCGCCTTGTTTGCATAATTAACGAGAGAAATGAAAAAAGCCCTTATCACTGGTATCACAGGCCAGGACGGATCATACTTAGCGGAATTTTTATTAAAAAAAGGCTATGAAGTACATGGTATTAAACGTAGAAGTTCGTCGCTCAATACAGAGCGAATTGATCATCTATACCAAGATCCTCACGAGACCAATTATAAATTTCAACTTCATTACGGTGATTTGACAGACTCGTTGAACATCACACGGATCATTCAGGAAGTTTGTCCTGATGAGATATATAATCTGGGTGCCATGTCTCACGTGAAAGTGAGCTTCGATGAGCCCGAATATGTAGCCAATGCCGATGGAATAGGCACACTGCGTATTTTGGAAGCCATTCGATTATTGGGTTTGACTAACAAGACGAGATTCTATCAGGCCTCTACATCAGAGCTTTATGGTCTGGTACAAGAAACTCCACAAAAAGAAACCACGCCGTTTTATCCTCGCTCGCCTTATGCAGTCGCCAAGCTTTACGCCTATTGGATTGCGGTGAATTATCGCGAAGCATATGGGATGTATGCGGTAAACGGCATTTTGTTTAACCACGAAAGCCCACGTCGTGGGGAGACTTTTGTGACAAGAAAAATTACCCGTGCTGTAGCTCGAATAGCTCAAGGCACGCAAAAGCGACTATTTATGGGTAACATAGATGCTCGTCGTGACTGGGGACATGCCAATGATTACATAGAAGCGATGTGGCTGATGCTGCAACAGGAGGTGCCTCAAGATTTGGTGATTGCCACTAATGTGACTACCACGGTTCGTGATTTTATTATCAAGGCATTCAGTAGAGTGGGCATTGAGTTGGAATTCAAAGGAAAGGATGCGGAAGAAAAAGGGTATATCAAATCCCTAACTAAAGAAAACGATAATTTGAAAGTTGGAGATTTACTTATAGAAATTGATCCAATGTATTACAGACCAACAGAGGTAGAGCTTTTGATAGGGGATAGTACCAAAGCTCAAACGACTCTGGGGTGGAAGCCGAAATATGATCTGGAAGCATTGATCAACGAAATGGTGGATGCGGATGTGGAGTTGGCTAAAAAAGAACTGCTTACCAAAGGCGGGATTTGATTATGGAAAAATCGGCAAAGGTTTACATCGCTGGTCATAGAGGAATGGTAGGGTCTGGTATCTGGCGATTGCTGGAAAAGCAAGGCTATACTAATCTGGTTGGAAGATCATCGAAAGAGCTCGATCTTACAAATCAAACTGCGGTGAAGGCTTTTTTTGAGGAGGAAAAGCCTGGGTATGTTTTTTTGGCTGCAGCCAAAGTAGGAGGTATAGTGGCTAACAACACTTATCGTGCTGAGTTTTTGAATGACAATCTTCTCATTCAAAACAATGTCATTCATCAGGCTTATCTAAGCGGTGTAAAAAAACTCATGTTTTTAGGCTCCTCTTGCATCTACCCAAAACTTGCTCCACAGCCACTCAAAGAGGAATATTTGCTTACGGGAACGCTAGAGCCAACAAATGAGCCTTACGCTATTGCCAAGATTGCGGGTATCAAAATGTGTGAAGCCTATCGTGATCAGTATGGTTGCGATTTTATTTCAGCCATGCCTACCAATCTCTATGGCACTAACGACAACTATCATCCTGAAAACTCTCATGTGATACCAGGCTTGATTAGAAAATTCGTTGAAGCGAAATCAGCCAATGCCCCAAAGGTGGAAATCTGGGGTACAGGCACGCCTTTGCGAGAATTTATGCATGTAGATGATTTGGCTTCAGCGTGTGTTTTTTTGATGGAGCATTATGAAGGCAAGGAGCATGTGAATGTAGGGTCTGGCCAAGAGGTGTCTATCAAAGAGTTGGCTTTGCTTATTAAGTCCGTCGTTGGTTATGAGGGCGAGTTGTTTTTTGATGAAACAAAGCCTGATGGCACACCTCGAAAACTTCTTGATACTACCAAATTGCAGTCTTTGGGCTGGAAGAGTCAAATTTCATTGGCGGATGGAATGAAACAAACCGTACAGGAATTTGAGTTGTTGTAATATTTGGTAACAAAAGTGCCATCATGCAATTTTGACCAGCTTCGAGCTGGTTTTTTTTTATAAAATGTAAGCGGAAAGTAGTGACCCCAAACTGACTTTTTATCTCCTCTTGTTGAAGTAATTAATGTAAATACCTTCAGTATATTGAAGCAATTAATGTAAATACCTTCAATAGGGTAACTTAATTTATGTAAATACCTTCAATAGAATGAAGGTATTTGTGTATTTTTGTCGCTTAGCTAAGGACTCCTAACAGTGAAAACCACATCTGTACAGATACAAAGAGCAATATTTGAAGATTTTCAGCATCAGCTTATTGAAAATAAGGTGATGATCATCTATGGTGCACGGCGGGTGGGGAAAACTCATTTCTTGAAAAAATATCTTGCAGCCCAAAATGAGCCATATCTCTGGTTTAATGGAGATGACTTAGATACCCATCGGTTGTTGGAAAATCGCACAATAGCCAATTACACCCGACTGATAGGAGATATTCGGCTACTTGTAATCGACGAGGCACAGAAAATTCCGGATATCGGAATGAAGTTTAAGCTTATGGTAGACGAAATTCCCGGTTTGAAAGTCATTGCAACGGGTTCTTCTGTTTTTGACCTTTCCAATACTTTGGGAGAACCACTGGTAGGCAGGAAAACCACGATGCACATGTATCCATTGGCTCAGATGGAGTTTTCATCGATAGAACATTTTGCGCAGACCAAAGCCAATTTGGAAGAAAGGCTTATTTATGGCGGCTATCCCGAATTGCTTCATTTGCAAACTGCCAGGCAAAAAGAACAGTATCTCAAAGAACTCGTAAGCGATTATCTTTTGAAGGATATTTTGGAGTATGATGGTATCAGGAAATCAGATAAGTTGTTTGACCTGCTGCGGTTGTTGGCCTATCAAGTAGGAAAGGAAGTGAGTGTGGATGAGTTGGCCAACCAGCTCAAATCCATTTCCAGAAATACGGTAGATCAATATTTGGATTTGCTATCAAAGGTTTTTGTGGTGTATAAAGTGCGTGGGTACAGTGGCAACCTGCGCAAGGAAGTGACCAAAAACAATCGCTGGTACTTTTATGACAATGGCATTAGAAATGCCATTATCAATCAATTTGCGCCTTTGAGCTTGCGCAATGATGTAGGAGAATTGTGGGAAAATTATATGGCAGCAGAGCGAATGAAGTATTTAAGTTACACACAATCCCATGCAACTCACTATTTTTGGAGGACGTATGACCGACAGGAGTTGGATTGGGTGGAGGAGCTCAATGGCAATCTGAGTGGATATGAGTTTAAATGGAACCCAAGGAAGCGGGTGAAACCGCCTGCGGCGTGGGCAAAAGCCTATCCGGATGCAGGTTTTGATGTAATTAACCAGGACAATTATTTGGATTGGATCGATCCTATGAGCAAATGATATTAAAAGATAAATCCATATTGATCGTATCTCCAGAGCCTTGGGGGCATCTTTTTGTTTCTAAACATCACTATGCTGTGCATTTGGCGCAGTTGGGAAACAAGGTATTTTTCCTAAATCCCCCCGGAAGAGGGTTGTCGGTAAAAGCGACCGAATATGAAGGTCTTCAGGTATTAAATTACTTTGGGTTTGTAAAAGGATTGCGTTTCTTTCCGAAGTGGCTCAGAAGAGCTTTCTTCAGAAAGTCGTGGGAGCAATTACAAGCTATTTCCAACACCAAATTTGATGTGATCTGGTCGTTTGACAATTCTGTATTTTACGATTTTGACGCCTTGCCAAAGCATGTGTTGAAAATTTCGCATATCGTAGATCTCAACCAGGATTTTGAGACCGAACGTGCAGCTACCTCTGCCGACTTTTGTTTTTGCACTACGGAGCAAATCAAAGAGCGGTTGCGAGTGTTTAATCCAAAAACATTCAAAATCAATCACGGATATAACCATCAGCAAACAGAAGTGAAAACTGCAAGCTTGCCAGGACGAAATAACAAAAAAGCATTCTATGCTGGCAATCTTGCGATGCGTTATCTAGACTGGGAGATCATTGCGGATGCTGCCAAAAAGCTAATCGATGTGGATTTTATTTTTGTGGGATCGGGAGGGCTTGATTTTGATGAAAAAGTCAATATGATGCATGGATTTAAGCGAGAGGTATTTGGACTGCCTAATGTTTATCGGATGGAGAAAGTTGCTTCTGCGCAGCTGCCTGCATTGTACCAAGCAGCGGATGTTTTGTTCATTGCTTATCAGCAGGCGCATCATGCAGACCAAGCCAATCCGCATAAGATGATGGAATATCTGGGGTCTGGGCGAACGGTGGTGTGCACCTATACTGGAGAGTTTGAAAATCTGAGGGGTTTGGTGGCCATGAGTATGGATAATTCTGAATGGCCGGCTTTGCTCGCTGAGGTGATGTGCAACCTTGAAAGCTGGAACGCTGAAGAGTTGAGGGATAAGCGAAAAGCGTTGGCGATGGAAAATACGTATGAACGACAGTTGGAAAGGGTGGAGGAGCTTTTAAGTTGTAATTAAGTTGAGCTGGTGTAGGTGATTGCTCAGTATCTCTCAAATTCATTGAAAAGAATGTTTAACTTTATAAAAAGGGTTACTGTCATGATCATAGAAAAAACCGATAAAGAGATTATTCTGAGAATCTCAAATACCGTAGATACCGATGATCTTCAAGAAATAGTGGACTATGTCAAGTATAAGGAGTTAACCACTAATAATCAGCTTGGCCAAGATGCTGTTGATGGTTTAGCCAGAGAGTTGAATGGGAATTGGTGGAAGGAAAATCGTTCAAAATTCATTAAATGAAGTTGGTAGTAGATACCAATATTGTCTTTAGTGCTATTCTCAATCAGAAAAGTAGAATCGGTCAAATCTTAATGTTATCGCATCCTTCTATGCGTCTTTATTCATGTAGCTATCTAAAATACGAACTACAGAATTATCACCAAAAACTGGCTGATTTAACCGAAAAACCAATTTCAGATATTGTTCAAATTGAGGAATTGGTTACTAAGAAAATTCGATTCATTGATGCCGAAATGATAGAAGATGAGTATTTACAAGAAGCCTTAGGACTAACTCATGACGTGGATGAAGATGACTTGCTATTTGTTGCTTTGGCTCTGAGAATAAAAGGCAGGTTGTGGACTGGTGATAAAAAATTAGAAAAGGGATTGATAGCGAAAGGATTTGATCGTGTTATTACCACACAGCACATTTTTCATTTCTTTGTAAATACTATGTTTGTTCAACGATGATGAGTGATGCCTTAATTTCCATAATCACACCTATTTATAATAGTGAAGCCTTTCTCCAAGAAACGATCCAGTCGGTATTGGATCAGAGCTACGAGTACTGGGAGTTGATTTTGGTAAATGATGGTAGCAAGGATGGCTCTGGGCTAATTGCCAAGTCTTTCTCAGACCCTCGGATTCACTATTTTGAGCAAGTTAATAAGGGAGTGGGGGCAGCTAGAAATTTGGGATTGAGCCAAATGAAAGGTGATTATTTCTGCTTCTTAGACTCGGATGACGTGATGACTCAAGATTCTTTACGGGCTCGAATGGAGGTTTTTGTAAATAATCCTGAATTGAGTTTTGTAGATGGGAGCGTGCAATATGTCAACAGCCAATTGCAATTGATAGGTAAAAACTATACTCCCAATTTTGAAGGTTATCCATTTGATCGTTTGCTCGTATTGGATGGTAGATGTTTATTTGGTCCTAGCTGGATGATTAAACGTGAGCAAGAGGTAGCTTATCGTTTTCAAGAGGATATGACTCATGCAGAAGACTTGTTTTTCTATCTTTCCATATCAAAAGGCAAGAAATATGGTCATACCAAATCCTGTATTTTACTTTATCGCCAAAGAGATGGCTCTGCCATGAAAAATCTTAGAGGTTTAGAACAAGGCTATATTCAGGTAATAAAAAAACTTAAGAGTGAGTTAAATGTAGGGCAATGGCCAGTACTTCGATTGAAATTGATCACGACTAAAATAATGATATTGTCTTACTTATTTGATGGAAAGGACTTGTTCTCTGCCATCAAAGCACCCTTCAATATTCTGTTTGCGTGAAAAAAAAGCCGATTTCCGTAATTGTATTTATTTACAATAGCTACAAAGATCCGCTATTTCAAAATTTGCTATTGAGTTATATCAAGACGCTGAGCACAAAAGGTGATTTTAGGTTTGACCTTATCACCTTTGAGCAACCCCAATACCCAATGACCAAAGGAGAAAGGCAGACTGAGTGTGTGGAACTTGAGGAATTTGGGATTTATTGGCATCCTCGAGTCTTTCATACAGGAAATTTTTTAATTTTCAAAAAACTGTATGATATGGTATCCACTTTGTGGGTGGTTCTTTTTATCAGGTTAAGGCATGCTACGGGATACATTTTTGCGTTTGCCAATGTAGCCGCGGCTTTTTCTGTTGTGTTTTCAAAGTTATTTAAATTGAAGTTGGTGATTTATTCTTATGAACCGCACAGCGACTTTATGATAGAGTTGGGCTTGTGGCATCCAAAATCATTGAAATACAAAATTCTAAGTGGATTGGAAAGGTGGGCTGGAAAAACTGCTGAGCACGTGATGACCGGAACCAAATATGGACTAGAGTTATTGGAAAACATTCAGTCCAAAGCACAAACATATAGAGCACCTACTGCAGTTGATGGAAGTGATTTTTACTTTCGTCCAGAAGGGCGGGCGTCCATCCGCAAGCAGTTAGGGCTAGAGGATCAACCGTTGTTTCTTTACATTGGAAAATTTGGTGATTTGTACTTCAGGGACGAAGTAATTGACGTGTTTCAAAGTATTCATCAAAAGGAGTCCCATGCTTTTTTTATTGTGGTTACTACCTATGATCATGCTGAGATTCGCACTTGGTTCAAATCTCGAAATGTTCCTGAGAATGCGTATTTCTTGACTCGCAATATCACAAATGAAGAAGTGAAGGCTTATATCTCTGCAGTGGATATGGGAATCAGTGCCGTGCCACCTTCACCAGCACAACGATACCGCTCTCCGACAAAAGTTGCTGAGTATTTGCTGTGTGGACTGCCTTATATCACTTGCGAGGGAGTATCGGAAGATGATGACTATGCTGATAAAGAAGATGTGGGCGTAGTACTTTCGGACTTCACTCCAGCAGAAGTCCTTAATAAATGGAAGGCTATTGAGCGACTGCTTTCTGAGGATAAAGACCAGCAACGTGCCAGGTGCCGAAGGGTAGGCTTAGAATACCGATCGAAAGAGAAAATTGATGCTGTTTTATCGAAAATATTCGAATAAACTAATTGATATGTGATCGAAATTGGATTCAGCATTTGTTTGTTCAAGGAATAATTTTTTGCCCTTATTACTTATTAATGCCTTTAGAATTTTTATTTTGGATTAATGTCGTTAGATGATCGAATGGAATAATGATATCATTTAAATCTGGATCGGGATTTTCTTTATTTCTGATTGAAGCACATTTAACGAAACTATAACTTAGATCAAAATAGGTTGAAATACAGAAGTAATCTGTATAATGCGTAAAGGATTCACTCAGAAGTTCTATAACGACTGTTTGTGTTTTACAGAAAACAATATTAGTCAACCCAGCACCATGTGATGCCAACACAATTTTTGCTCTTGAAAATAATCTGTATTGTTCTTCAAATGAGCATTTTTCTAGTTGTACTGATATAAATCCTTCGGATTCTATTAGGTGAAGCAGTTTTTCCTCTTCGATCACTTTTCTTCCTCTGGAGTTCGCTCGTGAAATGTATATTTTTAGATCCTGTCTAGGTTCAACTATTTTAGATTGAACGAGATATGAAAAATGTTGAAGAGCAAATGGGTGAAGTAAACTTGTGTAGTTTGTTTCAGATCGGATTGTAGTAAAAGCAAATAGTTCACTCACTTTGACTCTGCTATAATTTTTCCAGACGATGAGCTGATTGTACGAGACTCCCATGTACATAAGAATATCCAAAAATGGTTGTGGACAATTTTCTGGAATAACTATTTTCCATTCTGATAGGTCATTTTCTCTTTTTTTTAAGCACACAATTTGTGAAATACTATCCTGAATCCAATGGAAATAATTTTTTTGAGTTCCATGGTTATATATATTAACGAGGCAAATCGCCTTTTCTAAATAAAGATCAACTAAATATTTTGAAGGATTATTAAAGTGTTTAGGATTACAGCGATCAAAAACCTTAAGATTGTCGAGTTGGGAAGTTAGAATAATTTGGTTTTGATTAGTAACGAATACGGCTACAGGGCCCAATAAATCTACATCTCTTAACGTGGTATAATACACCGCATTTATTTCGAATTTCTTTGACACAAAGTATTCAATTTGTGACAGGCTTTGGGGATCGCCATATTCAGGTAGTTGAAAATCAATTTGTAAATCTTCAAAAACCAACTCTGATTTGAACAAAGAAACTAATTTGGTCTTATTGATAAGGTTGAATTTTAAAAGCTTACGAAGCGTCCATCGAATGTGGTAAAGTGAGAAAGCAATTCTGTTTTTTTTAATTCTGTCAAGTATCATGTGCCTAGAATCGAGTGAAAAAGTGCTAATGTTTTACTGACTTCTTTGTCGATCATAAAGTTTTTGGAAATATGCATTCTGGCTTGTTGTCCCATTTTATTCCTTAAATTATCATTTTGAATAAGAAGCAATATTTTCTCTGCCATTTGTTGAATATCGTGTTCTGGAACTAAATAACCAGTTTCTTTATCAATAACCACATCTTTGAAGCCATTATGTGCAGTAGTGACCACAGGGAGTCCAAAATATCCTGCCTCTGCCAGAGTGACACCTTGCCCTTCCATATCCCCATTTCGAGCAGTTACTGAATGTTGTACGTAGATGTCTGAAGATGACAAAATTTTCATAGTCTGGGCATGAGATAATGCTCCATGAAAGTGAACAAAATCATTCATATTGAGCCGGGTTACTAATGCTTTACTTTGAAATAGTAAGGGACCTTCACCTATTATGTTCAAGCAAATTTCCTTCTCCGATCTTTGGAATTGCTTTAAAACGATATTGAAAGCTTTAATGAGACTTAAAGGAGATTTTTTTTCAACTAATCTTCCTATAAAACATAATTGGATATTTTTTGATCTAGAATTTTCAATAAATGAGTCGAGTATTTTTGAATTTATACTAAGGGGTATTTGGTAAATTTTATTTTTATGTATGAATTTGCTCAGTTTCTCACATAAAAATGAAGAAATGCCAATTACAGCGGTGCAATTGTTGAGCTCAATTTTATAACGGTTAGACCAGTATTTTGACTTGAGATATGTTGAAAGATCATAACCATAAAAGTTACAGATTAAGGGTATATTCATTGATTGGGCTATTGGCAAAGCGGCTAACCCAAGGGGCCAAAATGTGCATATATAATGTCGGGAGGATTTTTTTTCAGGTTTTGATATAGAGAGTCAGTAAATAATGATAAATCCAATGCTTTCAATCTTTCTTTTTCGCCAAACCAATAGATTAATTTATATAGTATTCGATCCTTTAATTGAACCTTTTTGTTCAATAATATTGTGGGGTGAAAAACTCTAAATGTTTCTATGATTGAGGGGGTATAAATGAAATTTTGAACTTCTGCCGATTCTAGGGATGCTATTTTGTTATGAACAAAAGTTTCGGAAAGGGGACTGAAAGATTCTACGAAATGAGCTATTTTCATGAGATTATTATTAAACTATACTTTGTCATACATAACTGATCATTACGATAATTATTTTCTATTTGAATTTAATCCTTTTATTAATTCTCCAAATTGGGAAGCAATGACATTCCAATTAAAGGTTTCTTTTACTCTTTGGTAGCCTTTTAAGCCCTGAAGTTGAGTAAAAGCCTGATTCCGAAGTAACAATGTGAGTTTGTTTTGCAGATCAACTTTATCAGATTTAGAAAATATGAGATTTTCGTTATCTACCAGTTCTATCATACCACCTGATCTGCTGACAATCACACAGGTGCCGCATGCCATGGCCTCAGCAACGCTCATACCAAAGGCTTCTTCCCAAATAGCGGGCGCGCAAAAAAGAAGGGCTTCATTCAAAGCGTGTGGTAGTTGAGTTTCATGATGTAGATAGCCCAGTTGCTCGATGTTTTTACTATTTTGAATTAGAGCATGAATTTGTTTTTCATAATCTGTAAGTTTTGTGTTCGGTTGTCCAAAATAAGCTGATCCAGCAATTTTTAGGATAAGGTCAGGAAAAGAACTTAACAATTTCTGATGAACGTCTATAAGTAAATCAAGTCCTTTTTCAGGAATGATTCGTGCCGAGAATAAAATACTTTGGGTTTTTTTTATATGAGATGGAAAAAAGATGGATGTATCAGCGGCGTTATAAATTACTTTTATACTATCCTTTTCACCTATTTTTTGTTCTAGGTCTCTTTTTACAGCGTAGCTACAAGCCACAATAAGTGTGGATTTCTCTAATACTCTACTAAAAAAAACTGCAGATTCATCTTTAACCTGAAAGTTTTGTAAGTGAAGAATAATGGGTTTGGTGTACCCTAATTTTCTGAATAGTAAGACATAATGAGCTCTGTTGAAAACGTGTAAAACATCATATTTTCTAATAACTAAATAGGATGTGAGCACCCATAAATATCCTTCTCTTTTAGGTAATATTTTAGAGACAACATTTTTTTCTATCCAATGAACAAATCTGAGAAACGGATGTTTAAAAATAGGATCCGTGTAAGCAAATTTAGTTCCACAAGTTTTGGCAAAAACTTTAAAATCAATATCATCAAATTGTGAGTAAACTTTATGTGTCCATCTAGCTAAAGCCCCCCCATAATAAGAACTGTAAAGTTCTTCCGTAGGTAAGATGATTGCTACGTTTATTTTCCCCATTTTTCCATTAGAAAGCTTCCAAAAATAGTCCAGTATAACTTTGACTTTTTATTCTGAGCTAGAATTAGCTTTAATTAATTCCAGATAGACACAGAAGAATCAGTTTCTGGCGCGTTTAGAAGTATAACTTATCACAAATTTTTTTTCCAATCTTTGAATTGAATATATTCTTGTTTAAGAAAAGCAAAAATTTGATTTTAAGCTTGGGTGAATTATTATGTTTCCTTTTGTTGTACCAATAATCCCATCTATTCAAAACACCTCTATTGCCAGGAGGAATCACAACTCCAAGTTTTCTAAAAGTAACAATGGCTTCCCTCATCCATTTTCCGTGCAACACAGCAGTGGCAAAATAATCAATGACATGGTGATGATCATTCATATTCTCCCATTTGACTGGTGCATTTACACTTAGGAAAGGCCGATCTACATGAGAGGAACGCTCAACAGACTTTTCTTCAAAATCCCAACCACTTTCTCCGTTATGGGTAAGTTGCTTAAGAACAGAAGCGTCCCATACCGCACACTGTAATGATGTTCGATAGGGAGTTTCGTTGTTGATCGTTCCCAATTCTGGAAAATCAGCTAAGGGTTTGTCTGCATTTGGCCAAGGAAATAAGCGTAGATAGGCTGCATTTAGCTTTTCATAAGCAGCTAAAAATTCGTTCAGTTTAAATATGTTGGTTTCACCTTTGAGAAGGTAATCTTCCTGCATGTAGATGATGTGCTTTGAGTTAATCTGTTTTAGCGCTTCCAACAGCATGTCTGACCAGCCTACTTTTCTACCAATTCTTATATTCCCAATTCGCTCATGCTTAAACTCCTTTTCCTCCGAAATCAAATAAGTGTCAAACGGGCAATCAGGCCAGAATCGATCCCAACATTTGGCAAAATAAGGCCAAATGTCAGAATAGGAGTCACATGACATGGCGATGATAGTGTAGTCTTTGGTGTTGATCATACCTAAAGCGAAGGTATTTGATATCGAGGAGAAATATGGCCTGGGGTGAGTTTTATGTATACCTGATTGATCTGGAAGTAAGGAACTCCTTTATTTACAAAATGAATAATGTGTCCTTAAGCGTTATAAGCAAATTTATATTTCGTAATGGAAATCGATTGGTTGATGAATCAGAGCTTGACCTATTTCTGAAGTCAATTGGGTTACTTACTTTTTCAAACTATCACTAATTCTGATGACCGTATCGATAGGTACTTGGGCAATTTGTTCTATCGGCATATCTGATTGTTTGAGCAAGCTTGCAATCATTATTTCTATTCCTTGACTAATCCCTTGACTAATCCCTTGACTAATCCCTTGACTAATCCCCTGACTAATCCCTTTTTTGTACAGATGATCTGTTTCAATATCGTAGGTGATTGGCATGGCTTCTATCTGTTTTTCTGTTTGTTTCGCTGCGGCGATCCGACTCTAATTTACGTATTCTACTCAATGTAATCAACTGCTGTAAGCTCTTTTTAAAATCTGAATCATTGGGAGCTACTTGCTTGAGTTTGTGAATAATTCTAGCGATGACTTGCTCCGCATCTGCTTCAGGATAGTCTGTGAGGATCGAAAGTAGAATCTCTTCAGGAACATCGGATTCCAAAACTTGGTTCACTGGGATGTCGTGGATGTTTTTTATTTCAAAACCCAATATTTGCTCTTCTGGCAATAGTTGTGTTCTCATCATTGGTTTGTCAGTACCTAGATAGATCACATACTGGCGCACAGGCATTTTGTATTTCCTCTGAATAATAGCTCTATACTCCGTCATACGATAAACCATCTCAGGCTCATCATTGCGCTGAAATTCCAGATGGAGAATAATTTCTTTATCATCCTCTAAAGTCACTTTTTTCAAAAAATCTGGCACTCGCTCTATGGTCACTTGCAGTTTTTCTGAGATTGGCTGATGGTTTTTTATTTCAAATCCCAGAAGTCTTTTGCCCAAAGCCATGAGAATGGCTTCAATGTTTTCTTTGATGATTCTGTCGTAATCCCCCATAGGTGATGAGTGATATTTTAAAGATCGTAACTCACAGTCTGTCAAGTAACGATGATGGTGTAGTCTTTTGTGTTGATCATACCAGATACGAAGGTATGGCGCCAGTGCGCAATAAGCAATGTTCGGGATTAGGATTTTCGCTGGATTTGTGCTACTCGTTCAAAATTCTCATTTCTTCCAAGATATAATCGATCACCTCTTGCTGGGCAATGATGCGATAGTGTCCTATACCCTTGGTGTGAAGCAAGTGGCTGTTTGGAAAGTGTGCACGAAGCTGCTCTCCCTGATCAAACGGTACTACGCTATCATTTTCATCATATACAAAATGGATGTTGGTGTCGGCCAGCTCTAGTGATTTTTTAGTCAAGTCGAAGTACTCGATCGACTGATTGTATTCCTTCTCTACAAGGTTGCAAAGCTCTTCATAAGTTTGATCATTGCAGCCAGCATGTGTCACAGCTGTTTTGAAATAATGTTTAACGTATGGGGGCGTAGCAATCAGAAAAACTTTGGCAGGATGGAGTGCCGGAGAGAGCTCACTCAACATAATACCAGTGGCTGCTCCTCCCATTGAGTAACCTATCACAGCCTGATAAGGTGCATTTTTTACATAGTGTGCTTTCAGCATATCTCGAAACTCTGGCAAAGCGGTGTGCTTGCCCTCCGATGCGCCGTGTGCTTTCATATCTATTCCTTCCACCACATAACCTTGCGCAAGAAAAGCTTCGATCATACGTCTAAAATCCGCAGTTTTCGAACGCCAGCCATGTGCGAGTAGTACTTTGGGCCAGATGTACCCCATCGGTAGGAGGTTACACTGTAACCATGATAATTCATTTCCTGAGTTTGCGCCTGTGCCATTAAAGCACGTTGCGGTTCGGTGAACTTTGGTTTTCCTGGTTTTGTGAAATGATGCCATATCACACGGGAGCTTAGTGCAGGGGATAGGTGTTGCACAACCTGTAGGCTTTTTTTCAAAGCTTCCATTTGCCAGCTCGTTTTGATTGGGCGATCTGCATATTTCGTGCGATCTGCCTGATGGGTGTCTATAATCTTCGTTTTTTCTTTCATATACCAATCGGTATTTTAATGGATAAAAAATATCAGTTACTTATCTCGTGGATCAGAGCCCACAAATGCTGCCGTACGAAGGTGTAGGTCGTGGTGTCATTTTCTACTTGTGATATGAGTATGGCTCCTTTGATGGATGCATAAAAAACATTCACAAAGGCCATAGTGTCAGTATTACTTTTTATCTGACCTTCTGAGATACCTCTTTTGACAATTTTTGTAATAGACTCTTTGATCATTGTCATCGTTTCTACCACTTTGATCCTCAATTGGGGGTGGTTGTCATCAGCCTCAATGGCGGTATTGATCACCGGACATCCTCCTTCCACAGGCGGATTATAAAAATATTCCCCATAATAAGACGCAATGGCTTTGAGCTTGAGGGGAGCAGTAGGTGCGGCCTTGATCCTATCCCTGATCTCTGCCATTACTTTCAACGCGGCGGTTTCATAGGCAGCCACAGCTACAGCGTCTTTGTTCTCAAAATTGCCATAGATCGCACCTTTGGTCATTCCCGTCGCTTTGGTAATGTCTGAAATGGAGGTAGCGCGATATCCCTGCGTATTGAAGAGGGGCATTGCTTTCGCAATAATCAAATCTTTGGTAAGCTGTGGGTCTCGCATCATGCAAATATACCGATTGGTATATTAGTGTGCAAATAGCTGAAAGAAGTTTCGATTTGATGAGTTAAAACCCCAAAATGTGTTCTATGACCTATCGATACTTTGTCATCATTATGACAATTGCTGATGCCCAGACTGAGTAACCTTTCGCCTGCTTCATTGTGCAGATCTAAGTTTACTAATTGTTTTATTATTCATATCAGAAGTGATTCTGATACCGAAGTGAATGGTGTTGTCTCTTTAGATGAGAATGGTCATCGTATTCATTGGAACACTTAAAAAGAACTATCGCCCTGTCTTAAGCAGGTTCTGAAGATCTACAAATGGTCTACTAGACTGTATGGTATCTCAGTTTCTCTGGCTAATTGAAAACCAATTGTTAGTTTTACTAAAACCATCGAGAATGTCCAGAATGAAGTTACTTATTCACTGTTTGTTTTTATTCTGTTTGTCTACCACATTATTGAGTTGCAAAAACACGAATAAAATCGATGCATATCTGACACAAAAACATCAGGAAGGAGGTTTAAATGGTAATGTTTTAGTGAAACAAAATGGAAAAACGCTTTACGAAAAGTCTTTTGGTTATACAGACGGTTCTAAAAGTGACCTTCTAACGAAAGAACATCGGTTTGAAATTGGTTCTATTTTTAAGGAATTTCCAGCAGTTGCCATCATGCAATTGAAAGAAAAAGGCCTACTCAAACTCGAAGACCCCCTTTCGCAATATGTCTCCGAGTTACCTCAATGGTCTGAAAAAATAACCATCCAGCATCTGTTGCAATATTCGGGCGGGTTGCCAACGATCCGCTGGGATGAATATTTTGGAAAAGGTCTAGTCATTAATGATTCTATTCTTTTCAATGATTTGCATAATATTGAAACGCTGGAATTTGAACCTGGCACGGACTATTTATATACCAATTATAGTCCGTTACTTCTGGAGAAAATCGTTGAGAACATATCTCAGAAATCTTTTTCTCGATATGTAGATGAAAACATTTTCGCCATTGCAGGCTTAAATCACACTATTATAAAAGATCAATATCCTTATGTAGACAAGACATTAATGGCCATTCCTTTCAACTCAGATTTTAAGGAGGACAGTTACGGACTTAGTGTTCCTGGTTTTTTATTTACTTCTACCACCCATGATATAAGCACTTGGTTTATGGCATTGAATTCTTATGCGCTTGTTGGTGGGGAGTCTTTGGAATTTCTTTCTACCAAGGTTAAGGATGGGGAAGGGTTTGAATCTCCGTTAGGCCAGGTTATCTGGGAAGATGGTTCTTTGATGGCTCACACGCATCATGGTTCAGCTGGTAATTATGAATGTATCGCCCGATATACGCAAGCAGAGGATCTCATCATTGTCATTTTAACAAATCAGAAAAATCGAAATGTTCATGAACTATCAGATACAATTTATGAACTGGTAAAGGAATAATCCTCCAGATTTTATTTCAATTCGGTGTAATTCAGAAAGATACCTTATCATTTTTTAACCTCTTTATTAGTGGGGTGAATGTAGATTTTAAAATCTCAATGCGTATTATTACTTCTCATTTTCCTTTTGCAATGCGCGTGTGGTTTCTCTTCAAAACCCCAGAGTCAGCTGAAGTGTAGATGGCCTGATCACAATTGCTTCTTCATGAAAGTTGCTAATGCCTACACCTAGCAGCCGTATTCCTGCTTCATTTAGCAGATTGGAATTTAATAAGCCCAGGAGCAGCTTCCAGCAGTTGGTCGAGCGATGAGATGTTAGTGGAAAGAGTATTGCTTCTGGTGATTTGTTTAAAATCTCCATACTTGACTTTGATGGTCACAGTTCTTCCTGTTTTTCCTATTTTTTCATATCGACGATAGGTGGTTTGGGCTATGTGTGTGATCTCCTTTTTAATTTCTTTGAGCGACATCAGGTTTTTTTCAAAGGTGTTTTCTGCACTGATCGACTTGCGTTCTCTGTCAGGCTGAACTTCACGATTGTCAATGCCGCGGCAAATTTGATAATAGTAGTTGCCTGACTTTGCGTACCTGAGGGTGAGGTCTTCGAGTGATTTTTTTCTGAGGTCTCCACCAGTGAAGATTCCAGCCATTTTCATTTTTTCTGCCGTGGTTTTTCCGATACCAAAAAACTTGGAAACTTTAAGTGTGCGCAAGAACTCCATCGCGTCTTTTGGGAGGATGACATAAAGCCCATCGGGCTTATCCATGTCAGACGCTATTTTGGCCAAAAACTTATTATATGAAATGCCTGCCGAAGCGGTGAGGCCTGTGCGTTCTTTTATTTTCTTTTTGATTTCCTTTGCTATGTGTGTGGCTGATGCTAGACCAGGCTTATTGGTAGTTACGTCGAGATAGGCTTCATCAAGACTCAGCGGCTCAACCAGATCGGTATATTCAAAAAACACCTCTCGAATAACACTGGAAATTTCTTTGTAGCGATCAAACCTTGGTGGCACGAAGATAAGATTGGGACACTGCCGCGCAGCTATGGAAGAAGCCATGGCCGATTTTACCCCAAATTTTCGGGCTTCATAGCTTGCAGCCGCTACTACGCCACGTTCGCTGTTTCCGCCTACGGCTACAGGTTTGCCTCTTAGCTCAGGATTGTCCTGCTGTTCCACAGAAGCAAAAAACGCATCCATGTCGATATGGATAATTTTACGGATGGGAGCAGATTGCATGTCTAGATGTTCTTTATCTGGGGTTATGTGTGGAATGGAAGTCACTGGCATCTGTACGTATTATCTTGTAACTTTGATTATGATCAAATCTGCATATTTGGATACTTCCGTATTTGGAGGGTATTTTGACGAAGAATTTTCCGCTAATACCATTCCATTTTTCGAAAGGATAACAAATGAAGGCATAATAGTTATTGTTTCTGAATTGCTGGAAGAAGAACTTTCTGGTGCTCCTATGTTCGTTAGACAACTCTTTGACAAAATTTTGAATCAGGGTGTGCAATACGTCAATGTAACCGAAGAAGTAGAACGACTGGCGGACACTTATATAGCTGAAAAAGTTGTTGGTAAAACAAGCTATGCCGATTGTACTCATATAGCTCTTGCAACCATTAATAAGGCAGACATTCTAGCCAGTTGGAACTTTAAACACATTGTGAACATTGACAGAATTAGGGGATACAACTCTGTAAATTTAAAGCTTGGATATCCTATATTAGAAATACGAACGCCTAAAGAAATTTTCAATTATGATTAGCGAAAAAGTAACGACTGTTAAAGGCTTGGTAAAGGATTTAAGAGTCATAAGAGATAAGATGAATGCTGAATTAGAAAATTTAACTTCAGAACAACGAAAAGAATTCTTCCGTGAACTAAGGGCTAAAAGTGATTTGCGACAACAAGTGCCTAAATGATAATTTAATTAGGTTTTTGATCATTAAAAACCATTCTGTTAATGAAAAACATCAAAACTACGGTAATTACGATAGTTACATTAACTACATGCCCCAAAGTAGGATAATGAAGCAATTCTCCACTTTCGGTCTGCACAATGATCATTCCGGCGATGGCCGACGCTACACCTCCTGAGATTTGCATGATGGAGGAGTTGATGCCCATAAACGCCCCGCGATCTGCCGGCGCAGGAATGGCGGTCATGAGTGCCTGTGAGGAAATCATTCTGGCTGTGATACCAATAAACAAAATCACGTTTAATATGATTACCAACCATATAGGGGTAATACCCAAGCTACAATAGATCGTTACCATGACGATTGTTAGGATAGAACCCATCCAAAAAAGACGGTATTTCCCGAAACGATCACTGAGTTTTCCCGCCAAGGGGCCAGCAAAAATGGTAAACATGCCTGTGATCATATAGACCAATGGCAAATCTGTGAGGGAAATACCTAGATTGTTGACACTGAAAGCACTACCAAACGGCATGAGCATAAACCCACCAGTGGCTAGAAATACTGTTACCCCAAAACCGCGCAAATAACGTGGGTTAGAGAGTGTTCTGAATAAATGCCCGAATGGATTTTGTTTCACCTGAAGTTTTAGATGTTCGTCTACAGGTTTGAGATAGATAATAACTGTGGTGATCACTATCAAACTTAAACCTACTATCAATAGAAAAGGGGAGTGCCAACCAAAATGCGTGGCTAGATATAAGCCGAAAGGAATACCCAGGATCTGGCTTGCTGCAAAGGCCATTTGCACAAATCCCATCACGCGACCTCTCTTCTCGAGAGGGAAAAGATCTGTGATGATAGCATAACTCACTGCGCTCATCACTCCACCAAAAATCCCTGTGATGATACGAGCAATCAAGAGAAAATTATAAGTGGGGGCCAAGCCACAAAAAAGTGTGCCAAGTATGAAACCCGAGTAGAAGAAGATAAGTAGCTTTTTGCGGTCAAACTTGTCGGCAAAACCAGCAGCGAGCAAGCCTGAAGCACCTGCACTAAATGCATAAGCCGACACTACAAGACCAAACTGAACGGTGGTGATGCTGAGTTCATCTAGTAGTATGGCGCTAAGAGGAGAGAGCACCATAAAGTCTAGTACGACCGTAAATTGAACGATGGCTAGAATGGCGATAACAAAACGGTGATATGGAGAGAAGGCACTTGGTGTGCTGGCACTTTGGCTCATAAGAGAAAGTAATTTCCATGCAAAACTAAAGAACCCGCCGATGGGTTCAGAATGGGTGGTGTTATTTTATTAAGAGAAGATTTTTCGTGGAACGATATTCTTTTTCTTTCGGAACAATCTAAACTTGTGTTCGTTACTCAAAAAAAACAGATATTAACATGGCTCAAATTACACTTAAAGGAAACGCAATCAATACCGTCGGAGATTTGCCAAAGAATGGCGCCAAAGCTGCTGATTTCAAATTGGTGAAAACAGATTTGTCTGAAGCTGGTCTTTCGGATTTTAAAGGAAAAAAGGTGATCCTCAATATTTTCCCAAGTGTGGATACCGGCACTTGCGCTACCTCAGTTAGGAAATTTAACGAAAAAGCGTCTTCGCTCGATAACACAGTAGTGTTGTGCATCTCGGCAGATTTGCCATTTGCTCAAGGAAGATTTTGCGGAGCAGAGGGAATCGAAAATGTAGAGATGTTGTCTACTTTCAGAAACGATTCTTTTGCCAAAGATTATGGTGTTTTGATCGTGGATGGCCCACTTAAAGGCGTGAATGCCCGATCTATTGTGGTAGTAGGTGAGGATGGAAATGTGAAGTATTCGGAGCTGGTGCCAGAGACGGTAGACGAACCAAATTACGATGCGGCAATAGCGGCTTTGTAAGAGTTTAATCTTTAGCAAAAAAAACATTTAAAAAGGGGCTTAATGCTCCTTTTTTGGTTCCTATGATGTTCGTTTGATTTTAGCCGTCTGTTGTTATTAAAATGGATGCCAATTTGGTGATCGTTGGTTGGGAGACGATACTTGAACTGGTCATAAGACTGGTTGGTGATAACACCAACAAGGGCGAAAAGCTCCACAGCCCCTTTTTTGGTTTCTTTTCGGAGAGCTTATTTTCTTTGAATTTCCGAAGATTTAATAAAGGTCGTTTTCCATTCATTGGCGATGAATATGAAAGTTCCTTCAGGTAAGGTTGAAATATTGATGCCTGTTTTCGAGAGGTTATCTTTTCCCTCAAGCGTTTTTTGTCCAAGTAAATTGTAAATCGCCCAAGAATACGTTTGGTTTTGGTCAAGACCAATTATTTTGATTTGATTCTTGGCTGGGTTGGGTGAGATCAAGAGCGCTTTTTCATTTTGCTCAAAACTTAGGACGGGCTCTTCCTCTTCCTCTTCCTCTTCCTCTTCCTCTTCCTCTTCCTCTTCCTCTTCCTCTTCCTCTTCCTCTTCCTCTTCCTCTTCCTCTTCCTCCTCGACTTCATTTCCACCTATTCCATCGAAAGCGCCAATGGCATAGCCCAAACCTACAGGTATGCTTTGACCATAATAGTCATGCAAACCAATATTAAGATTAAATGGCGAAGCGGTCAGGTCTAGGCCTGCGTCTCTTAAAGGAGATTTCTCGTCTAGCCTATAGGCATCAAGGGACGTAAGCATATAAGTGTCGTTCAGCGTTTGTCCCTGCCCCGGTGCGTTAAGCAATGGGTCTTTTGTCCATGCTATGATTGAGTCTCCAAGTTTTTCTTGACCAGCGGCACTTGACATCCAAGATGAGAGTGAAGTATGCTCCCAACCCCAGATGATTTTAAAGGGCGTATCGTCCATCGTCCAATAATTGTTGGATTGAAAAAGTGCTTTATCCTTGGTCAAAGAATAATCTGAATTAATTAGACGGCTAGATTTATCTGCAATCAATAAATTGTTCCACATTTTTATTCCCGAAAAATTCCCATCTAAAAAGCGAACGCATGACGGGGTTCCGTAAGTGGCAGTGCCGCCCATGAATACGGTGTTGTTGTACACTTGATTGGCACCTACAAGGTCAGTAGCATTGTGTCCCCAGAACATAATGCCTCCATAATTGTTTTTACGCGCATCGTTCTGCGAGATATTGTATCGGATGATGTTGTTTTCCAAAAGGCCATACTCCTCTTTGGCCTTATCGTATTGTGCCAGTAAATAGCCAGCGCCATCATTGTCATGCGAGTAGCAATACTGAATGATGGAGTTGGTGACGCCCCCGTCAATATCAAAGCCGCCTCCATCAGCACTACCAGAGGTTCTGTTGCTATAGGATTCAGAGTATTGAATAGTGATGCTATCCGCGCCATACGTCCAAATGCCTACACCCCCAGAGCCATTTGCGCCGTTATTATAAGCAATACAATGCTCAATCAAGCCATTTTGCACACCATTTACCAGTATGCCATTGCCTTGCTCGCCAGGTTTGCCAGTATTGTTATAAGCAATGCAGTCTTGAATTAGGAGGTCATGATGAGCGTCCTTTCTTTGGCCATATACGAAAATACCCGTGCTATTATTGTCATGAGCTCTCACGTTAGTAATTCTAATGTCTTTGTAGCCGTGCTTTCCATCCCAAGCGCCGATTAAAATTCCTCTTCTGAAGCCACTCACTTCAACGCTATCAATATAAAGATGCGGAATGCTTTCTGAACCAAAACTACTATCGCCATAAATTTCAATACCGCTTTCAGTCGAACCAGTACCGATTCCAATAAAATTGATATTTCTAATCTCAATGAAAGAGACATTATATCCATAAAATGTGGAAACGTCTTTGGTGCTTCGTATAGTTGCTCTGTCTATACCATATGAAGTTATCACGACAGGCGATAGCTCACTGCCTGAGTTGGCTGAGTTGAGATATATTTTACCATCGAAAGTCTGCCCGCCTTCAAAGTGAATAGTGTCTCCGGCGATAAAATGTGTTGTGGATGCATAGCTATTTACTTTTGCGATAGATGCCCAGGCGGAATTTGCCGTGAGGCCATCGCTTTCATCATTGCCCGACGGACTCACATAGAAACCCTTGGCAACCACATTGCATGCGCCTAGAACTAGAAACCCTAGGACTAATATTCTTAGATTTTTTGAAGAATGGTGTTTTGTCAATCTTATCATGTGGCCAAAATATAAAGAACGAAAGCCACGTGTGTTTTAATCAACTCCGAGTTTTCAATTTCGCAGTAAGTAGTTGATCATTTGTGCACCCTGTTCGAGATCTGATCAGGGTTAGTAGTGAAGATTAATTGTGTTTATTTAGCATTGCAACCTAACTAAATCAGCTGTATAGATGCAATTGTCCAAGCTCAATGAAAAATACCCCAACAAACGCGCAATAATTACAGGTGCCAATAGTGGCGTGGGGTTGGAAATGATCGCTGTGTTGCTACGCAATGATTGGAATGTGTTAGGGATCGATTTGAATATAGATAAGCTCAAAGTGCTTGCCGTTTCATTTAAAAAACTGTCATCTGAGCAAGTAGATATTACAAACACAATAGAATTTGAGCGTGTTGTTTCTACATTTATTCAAAGATATAATGGTGTGGATGTGATGATCAACAATGCAGGAGTTGGAGAAGGTGTTCGATTCAAAGATTATTCGCTTGCGAACTGGGACTGGATCATAGATATCAATCTTAAGTCGGTGATAGCTGGATGTTATTTTGTGTATGGAGCTATGCAAAAGCAATCTAGCGGTGTGATCGTGAACATGGCGAGTGCGGCAGGATATGCCAACTTGCCCAATATGAGTCCATATAATGTGACCAAGGCGGGTGTTATTTCTCTGTCCGAAAGTTTGGCGCATGAATTTGCGCCTTTTGGCGTACACGTGATGTGCGTGACACCTACTTTTTTTCAGTCCAATATTTTGTCTCAGAGTAAAGGGACAGATGACGTTTTACTATCTGCCAACAGAGTGGTGAACAACGCAAAATTAGACAGTGAAGGCGCTGCTAAATTGATTTTGAAGCACCTTCACTCCAATAAGCTTTATTTGCGGTTTCCTTTTTTCGCCACAGTAATTTTTACAATGAAGCAATTTTTTCCAGGTTTGTACCTATGGCTTTTGAGACGATACTTGGTGAAATAATTCCAGTATCATGTTTAGCCGTCGTTTTTCACCGATCCTGTAACCGATGCTGCTAATGCGTTTTTTTACTTTTAACTTACAAACTGAAGCATGTCTTTATTGGTTATTTTTTACTCCTCATTTTAAAACCAACGTTATGAAATCATTGAATGGGATTGCTTTGGCCATAGCACTTTTGATAAGCAGCTGCCAGCCAAACAAAACATCCGAAACACCAAGCAAGGATATTGCACAAACCATCATTGAAGATCGTGACAGCTTCTATTTTATTGATTTCGAGAATTACCCTCAAGAGCGCAAGCAGCTTCCAGTAGGGGTGTTTGATTCGGGAATAGGTGGACTCACTGTACTCAAAGCGATTGTGGATTTTGATGAATATGACAATGAAACTGGCGGTCAGCTAGCCGATGGGAGATTGGATTTTGAAAAGGAACAATTCATTTATTTAGGCGATCAAGCCAACATGCCTTATGGCAATTATTCGGCGGAGAACAAATTGGATTTGCTTCAGGAGCACATCATCAAAGATGCTCAGTTTTTACTTGGAGATAAGTACTACGCCAAGCGTGTATCTACCACCTTTGAGAATGATAAGCAACCTGTAAAGGTCATTGTGGTGGCATGTAACACGGCTACTGCTTATGGCAAATCCCATATCGAAGATTTTTTGAGTCAGGCCAATGCCAATATCAAAGTAATAGGCGTGATAGATGCTGGTGTGCGGGGAGCGCTCGAAAGGATCAATAAAGATGAAAATGCCATTGTAGGTGTGATGGCTACCGCAGGAACGGTCAGCTCTAAGGGATATAGAAATACCATCGAACGATTTGCGAAGGACTTGGGATATGTAGGTAAGATTGAAGTGTTTGAGCAAGGTGGAGTGGGCATTGCCGAAGCGGTAGATGAAGACACAGATTATTTTGTAAAAGGGCTAAAGGAGCCTCGCGATGCTTATAAAGGCCCAGGCCTTCAAGGGTCTAATGTGATCGATAAAACCTTGTTGGATGTTTACAATTTTGACTTTGACCATGGAAAGATGCTTTGTGATGCCGCCTCTCCTGTGGACTGCTCTATCATGCAGATCAACGATGCAGAGAACTATGTGCGTTACCATTTGGTGAGTTTGCTAGAGCAAATCAGAAAATCTGGTACTGACAATCAGCTGAAAAGCATCATTCTTGGATGTACGCATTACCCTTATTTGAGCAAGGAAATCGGACAAGTACTTGGCGAACTCTACAATTATCAGTCGCGGGATGGAGCATACGTCTACCGTAAGAATATGGTCGAGAACATTGTCTTGATTGATCCTGCTATCAATACGGCAAAGGAACTTTATGCCTATTTGAATGAAGGAGCGTTAATGAACCCCACGGGTGATATCACGCAAAGCGAATTTTATATCAGCGTGCCCAATGTCGACAATCCCAACTGCCAAATTTCTGAAGGTGGTGGTTTTCCTTATGCTTATAAATATGGAAGAAAGGCTGGCCAAATTCAGGAATATGTGAAAGTTGTACCATTTAGTCGCGCCAATATCTCTGTGGATATCCTTCAGCGATTTGAAGTACAGATACCCACGGTATATGAGCTTATGCGCACATTCAATACCCAAAATCAGAAAACAAGCTTTCTTAATGAGGAGGAGAGGATTTAGAGAAGAGATTTTGAGTTGGGGTTGATCAAAGTCAATCTCTGGTAGCATAGATGTACTTTTTTGTGCATTTTTTAGTTCTTTAAATAAATTTTAATCGAACACATCACAATGGATGAAAAAGTAAAACCACCAGTATGGTACTGGATAGTCTCCGTCGTTGCAGCTCTCTGGTATACGAATTCAGTGCTGAGTTTCATTATGAAAGAATGTCAATGGGGAAATGCCCTTTCTGGGGCTACATTAGGATTAGGAATTGCCGGACTGACCGGATTTCTAGCGTCCATTTTTTTGTTATTGAAAAAGTCATCTGCTTATCTAGGGTTTGTGATATCCTTCTTCGCAATGTTCATACACCAGAGTTATGTGATTTTTATTTATTGGGAATGGGTATCAACTCCTTATCGATTTATTTATCCAATCATCTTTGTATTGATTGGTCTCATGATGGTCATAATGTCCAGAGCGGCAAGGAAAAAAGGTTGGATAAAATAGCACGCTAAGAAAACAAGCTTTCTTAATGAGGAGGAGAGGATTTAGAGAATTGACTATGGTCTTAATAGGTGGTGGAATTTTTAATTGTGAAACGATGGGTGCTCACTAGAGCGGGGCATTAATTTACTCAAATGGCTATCGCAAAGTTTGTAAATCACTATTTTCGAAAGTGAAAAAACAAAATTCGCTTAATGAAAGGCTCGTCTCTTCCAATCAAAAAGAAACCTGCATTGATATCATAGCTCAAGCTTTTGACAACAATCCCAGTGTGAATATTTCCATTGGAGCTGGGGGTGATAGAGCCAAAAAAATCCACCGATTGTCAGCCTATGCTTATACAAAGGCCTTGGTGCGAAATGGGGTGTATTTATCCTCGAATGAAAAGGGTGTGGCGCTTATCTTTCAATCGGAGCACCAAGTCTTTAGCCTTCAGGAATTGTGGTGTGAAATCCGTTTCGCTTTATCGCTTTCCATTCCTACTTTACTAAGCGTGTTGAAACGAGAGGGGTATATCAAGAAGCATCGTTTGGGTGTTCCTCATTTGTATTTTTGGTTTTTTGGGGTGAAAAAGCCTGGTGGAGATGCCGCATTTGAAATCAAACAACAGGTTTTTGACCTAGCCGAAAAGACGGGATTGCCTATTCTTTTAGAGACTTCTGTCTGGCGCAATGTTTTGGTGTATCAGCGCTATGGTTTTGAGATTTACCACGAATGGGTAGATGAAGGGAATAGCATTACGCTGTGGTTTATGAAGCGGGGTTGAGGCGCTCGGTTTGTATTAATACCCATGCCTATTAGCTTGTTAGTTGTAAATCAGCAGTAATAAGTGTTTGTGAAATGGAGATTGGCATTATATTCACAGCCAATTCATTGCTAACTAAACAACTATTTATGGCATTTGGCTTTTCTCCTAAACACGTTCAAGAATTTTCCCTTGAAGAAATAAGTAAAAATCATTTTTTGACATTGGCTGTAGCAGCGGCTGAGAAACTCGGATGGGATGTGAGTTTTGTAAGTGATTCAGGATTTATAGCTTACACAAAATTTTCGTGGGTTTCGTGGAGTGAAGAGGTTACGGTGAAGATCGGAGAGGAAACTGCCCAAATAAAGAGTGAATGCACAGGCACGCAGGTGATGGATTGGGGTAAAAACAAGAAAAACATCGAAACGCTCATTGCCACCATAGGAGAGGTGAAAGGCCAGATAACGCAAGAAGAAGTACAAGAGAAGTTTCTGGCTTTAGAAACGGATAAGATCGCTGCTGAAGATGACGTACTGAATAGACCACCATCCACAGCAAAGGATAAAATATCTGGTTTCTTATCAGTGTTCACTCCCACGGAAGGATATTTTGTCTCACCCATATTGATCAATTTGAATGTGGGTGTGTTTATTATCATGATTTTGTCTGGTGTGCATATTATGACGCCCGAGAGTCAGAGCCTTTTGGACTGGGGGGCTAATTTTAAACCACTCACATTGGAGGGGCAATGGTGGAGGCTTTTCACAGCTACTTTTCTTCATATTGGAATACTGCACCTACTTCTAAACATGTATGCATTGTTGTACATCGGTCTATTGCTAGAACCGTATTTGGGGAAAGGTAGATTTTTGGCAGCTTATCTTATATCAGGCATTGCTGCAAGTTTGGCAAGTCTCTGGTGGCATGATGTGACCATTAGTGCAGGTGCTTCTGGCGCAATTTTTGGTTTGTATGGAGTTTTTCTGGCACTTTTAACCACTAAACTACTAGACAAGTCGGTTAAGAAAGCTTTGTTTACCAGTATCGCATTTTTTGTAGGATATAACCTTTTGAATGGACTAAAACCTAATAGTGGGATAGACAATGCGGCTCATGTAGGAGGTTTGTTGAGTGGTCTTCTTATAGGATATGCTTTCATACCAAGTTTGAAAGATTTCAAGAATCTCTCACTGAAGATCGCCACAATTGCAGCTTTGGTTGTGGTGCTTTTAATCTCATCTTTTGAGCTTTTTCGATCGCTCCCTAATGATATTGTAGCGTACGACAAGGCCATGGAGAAATTCATTTCCATGGAATCAATGGCTTTAGAGATTTATGAGTTACCAGAAGAAACACCTACAGAAAAGCTTCTTTATGAGATTGAAAAAAGAGGGATTTATTATTGGAATGAAAACATAAAACTCATTGACAGTTTCAGTGAAATGAACCTGCCCGAGGTAATTGAGGTGAGAAACGAAAAATTGAAAACCTATTGTCAATTGCGTATTCAATCTTATGAATTGATCTACAAAGCAATCAAAGAGGATACGAATAAGTATCAAGGAGAGATAGATAGCTTCAATGAGAAGATCGAGGAAATTATTGCTGATTTGACGAATGTCAATTGAACTTGGAGGTTTGATTTTGCCAAGCCAGCTAGGTTGTAGAACTACTCACTTCCCCTTATTAAAGTAGCTGTGTAGTAGTATCAACACATCTTTGGGGTTGGTGTCTTGCTCCTTGAGTTGCTGGCCAAAATGAATGTAATAAAAATCTCTTATCGCCCGGAAGAGGTCTTTGGCTTCTTTGGTGTCTCTTTCGCTTTTATTGTAAGCTGTCCAGAGCTCATAGGTTTTTGCTTCGGTATATTGTCGCGATTCTTCTGAGCAGGCTTTGTAGCGTGCCACCGTCTGGTTGATCAATAACGTTCTTTGGAAAGCTAGCTCTGCTTTGTGCTGCATGATCTCCTCGCCAAAGAGCTGCTCAAACTCGGTGTAGTCCTTCATCAGCATACCAAAATGCTTAAATCGCTCTATGTGATGCCTAAGCAGAGCAGACTCAAACACCTCCATATCGCCAAAGTAGTGGTAGAAGCTTGAGCGATTGAGGCCTACGAGGTTGGACAATTTCTCTACGTTCAGAGCCAGAGCGCCTATTTCCCCGAAGAGCTCATATCCGGTTTTGATCCATTTTTCCTTGTTATCCATGATGCGGGGTGCAGCGACGAATTTCGGACGACAAGGTTCTGTACACTCCTGTCTATAACGCCGCTGGTGGTTCTCCTAGTTTTGACCCCATAATCATAAACATTAGGAAACGAAATACAAAACACATGACACAGAAAACTTCAAATGCATTTATAGCTGCCTCGTGGGTGGCTATGGGCACAGGGATAATTGGCTATCTCATAGGTTTGTTTAGGGCAGAGATGTTGTTGAACGAAAAGGGCTATTACTTCACCGTACTGATGTTCGGGCTATTCAGTGTGGTGTCTTTGCAAAAGAGCGTGCGTGACAGACTTGAGGGCATCCCCGTCACTGACTTGTATTATGGAATTTGTTGGTTTGCCACCCTCTTGTCTATCGTGTTGCTGGTGATAGGACTGTGGAATGCTACGCTGCTGCCTAGCGAAAAAGGATTTTATGCATTTTCATTTTTGCTTTCGCTGTTTGGTGCCATTGCCGTGCAGAAGAATACGAGGGATGTGCTAGCGTCTAAGGATTAGCGAATGGATGAAATGAAAGTTGAAAGAGGAAAGTTGAAAAGGGAGTGTTGGTTTGACACTAATCGGTTGACACGATGAGGTGTTGAACTCGTTGGCCTAGCGAATTAAATTTGGAATCGCTCTTCATATCAAGCAAGTAAGACCTTCATACAAAATGTTGGATTCCGTCTTTTCGATTAGTTATCTTTGAATCATGAGTGCGATCGTTATCAATCCAAAAAGTTCACAGGAGTTAAAGTTCATCTCTGAGCTGCTACAGAAGTTGGGTGTTCAGTCAAAGGTAATTTCAGATGAAGAAACTGAAGATTTGGGGTTGTCTTTATTGATGAAAGATGTTGACCGTTCAGATGTTGTTTCTGAAGAAGAAGTTATTGCCAAACTTAGAGCTTAATGGAGGTTGTTTTCCTCAAGAAGTTCAGTAAGGATCTCGATAAAGTCAAAAAGCCAAAGGATCTAAAATCTATAGCCGATACCATTGCGTTGGTGAAATCTGCTGGGGCTTTAGAAGATCTTATAGGTGTCAAGAAGTTGACAGGGTTTGACGATGCTTTCCGCATCCGTTCGGGAGATTATAGAATTGGTTTGTTTGTTGAAGGTAATGTTGTTCAGTTCGCAAGAGTCGCTCACCGAAAAGATATCTACAAAATATTTCCTTAATTGATGTTTTGGGTTAAGGGCTTGATAGAAATATCCCGAGCCGCAGTTGGAGTTATCTCCAACTGCTATTCGGCTCGAAGTAGACTGAATCACTTCTATAATCTATAGAACCTACCGTTTGCTTTTTTAAGTAATTGAATTATCCGTTTTATACTGGACACCAAGGCTTGTTGGTGGTAACACCAACAAGGGCGAAAAGAAAGATACTTGATAATTGAAATTGAAAGAGAAAAGTTGGAAAGTTATAAATGGAGTGGGATTTCTATTAAACAGGTTACTCAGAGTAACCTGTTTAATCTCGGTTTAGGCTATATCTTAATTCTTGATCACTTTGCGAGCGGCCTGGTAGCCGTTGTATAGCGAGGAGTTGGAGCGCTTGTAGCGTTTCATCACCTTGTCTAGCCTTGCCAAGACCTTGTTGCCTTCTTTGAAAAGCTCCTCTAGGTTGGTAGTAGCCACACGTGAGGCTATCTGGTAGGAGCGAGGCGTGCCGCGCTTGTCTTGAAAGTGGTCAAAGCTGGCTTTCACCTCATCTATCTGCTCGGTGGACATGCCATAGTCCGTCATGGCGGGGGCGTTCTGCTCTATGAGCGCGATCATGTTTTTGGTTTTAGTTTCAAAATCCTCGTGCGAAAGCTGAAAATAATCGGACTTGGAGTTGCTCGCCTGATGGAGCAGTTCCATGTTTTCGGTATCGTCTGCGTATGCCTCTAGGGTGTCGTCTAGGATGTCCATTTTGATGGCGATTTGCTCTTTGAGCTGGCGCAGGGTACTGCCTATAAAGATCTGCGCCGAGTCCTGATCTTGTGCCGATTTTTTGATGGACTGGATCACGTCGAGTAGCGTGGTTTTGTAGTTGCTGATGACTGGAATGGGACTCCAGATGGCCGCATGGACATCTAGATAGCTGTTGGTGGCTTCAAACATTTCCAGTTGATTGATTTGTACTTGTTCCATTGGGATGAATTTATAGATGAAAAAATAAGTAACACAGTTAAGCGAAAAGAAGAGGAAACTAAAACTTTTCTTTTATAAATGTGGATACACTGGAACATATTGCCCCCCTAAATCTAGCGGTAAAACTGAAAGGTGAAGTGGCCTAGTGTTGTTTAAACGCGTGCCATTCTGGCGTATGTTGACCCCCCTAAAGAAATGTTGACAAAATATTCTGGAGGATATTGACCCCTGTGGTTTCTGATTCCGGATCATGCCTGCCAGACGGCAGTCAGGTTGACCCCTTTAAAATAATGATTTTGGTTTTGCGATCGATAAAATCGCAAAGATTACCCTATGTCAGGAAAACCAAAATCTATGAACCAGATCAAACAATTAATCCTCTTTCGCCAACAAGGCAAAGGCAAAAAGACCATCGCTCGCTTGTTGGGCATGAGTAAGAATACGGTAAAGGTCTACTTGGACAAACTGGAGGCTTTGACTCAAGACAAGGACAGTGGGCATCTGAGTGAGCAAGAGCTTCTGAACTTGGAGCTTCCCATATTAGAAGCCAAGTTTCATCCAGGCAATGCTGCTTATAAGGACGAGCGTTTTGAACGCTTCAAGATCAAAGCAGACTATTATCTTGAAGAATTGACCCGTGTGGGCGTTACCAAACAGATACTTTGGCAGGAGTACCGAGAAGAAAACAAGGACAGCTATAGTTACTCACAGTTTTGCTTTCATATCAATCAGCACCGATTAGCAGCTAAACCCTCGATGGTACTGGAGCATAAGCCAGCGGAGAAGCTTTTTATAGACTTTGCAGGTAAAAAACTCAGTTATATCGACAAGGATACCGGAGAAGAAGTCTCATGTCAGGTATTTGTGGCCTGCCTTCCGTATTCAGATTATTGCTTTGCAATGGCTGTTAAAAGCCAATCTACCGAAGACTTTTTATATGCCTTATCCTGTTGCTTACAAGACCTTGGTGGTGTGCCCAAAGCACTAGTACCTGACAACCTTAAAGCTGCGGTAGTTAAAGCCAATCGCTATGAGCCGACCATCAATACAGCCATGGAAGACTTTGCCAATCATTACCAAGCCACAGTACTGCCAACCAGAGCAAGGAAGCCACAGGACAAAGCCTTGGTAGAGAATCAAGTAAAGCTCATCTATAGCAGGGTGTATGCTAAGCTACGCAACATGCAATTCTTTGACCTTCATAGCCTCAATACTAGCATTAAGGCAAAGGTAAAAGCCCATAACCAGACTCGTATGCAGCAAAAGGGATACTGTAGAGAAGAAAAATTCTTAGGCGAAGAAAAACCTCTGCTCTGTCCGCTACCCAAAGAGAGGTTCGAGCTAAAGAGCTATACCACGCTTACAGTGGCCAAGAATAATCACGTTTACCTATCTGAGGATAAGAATTATTACAGCGTCCCTTTTCATCTGATCGGCAGCAAAGTAAAAGTGATCTATACCATAAACATGGTTTACGTCTTCTCTAAAGGTGAGCAAGTAGCCCTGCATATAAGAAGCTACAAACATGGGAGTTATACAACAACCAAAGACCATCTCTGCTCACAGCATCAGCATTACAGAGACAGAAGTCCTACTTACTACAAGGATCAGGCAAGACGAAAATCTACTAGCCTTTATGATTTGATTACCCTAGTTTTTGATCAAAATAGATACCCCGAACAGCTCTATAGGACCTGTGACGGCTTGTTTGGCTTGCACCGAAAAACAGAAGCTCTTCTCTTTGATAAGGCCTGTCGGATAGCCATCGAATACCAAAACTACAGCTACACTTTCGTGAAAAACATCCTTGAAAATAAAATGGCAGAACAAGAAGAGACAATACCCGACCAGTCCTTGCCTGAGCATGACAATGTTCGAGGCAAAGCTTATTACCAACAATCATTACCACTAAAATTCAATAAATAATGAATCAAATTGAAACACAAATGAACAAGTTAAAACTACAAGGCATGCTGCGTAGTTGGACGAGCTTACAAGAAACCCGACAACTCCATGAACTTAGCCTTAGTGATGGCATGGAGCTACTTCTACAGGCAGAGCAGCAAGACAGAAGCAATAGAAGGTTTAAGCGGCTAGAGCATAACGCTGGCTTTAGATACAAAGCCTCTCTTGAGGAAATCCGGATCAATGCCACTAGAGGTATTGACCAATCTTTACTTAACCTACTGGCTACAAGTGAGTACATTGATAAAGGAGAATCAATCTTGATTACTGGAGCTACAGGTGGTGGCAAAAGCTTTCTAGCGTCTGCATTCGGACACCAAGCTTGCGCTCAGGGCTATAAGGTTGCTTACTTCAACACCCAGAAGCTGATGATCAAAACTAAGATGGCTCGTGTTGAGGGAAGCATTTACAAATTCTTTGATAAAATAGCCAAGACCAACCTTCTCATACTCGACGACTTTGGACTTACTCATCTTGAAAAACAACATCAGATGGATTCTATGGAAATTATCGAGGATAGGCATGGGAAAATGGCGACCATCATCGCATCTCAACTTCCAGTAGGTAGCTGGTATGACGTTATTGGAGAAGCAACCATTGCTGATGCTATTTTAGACCGACTGCTCCACTCTTCTTACAGAATCGAAATCAAAGGAGAGAGTCAAAGAAAAAAACTGTAATATTGGCAGACTTTAGTGTAATCTGAAAAACCAATCATTATTAGGGGGGTCAGTATAGCCAGTACGGGGGTCAACATCACCAGAATATCCAATAAATGCAAACAACGATGGGTATATGCTTATTATTTTGTGGAGTGACCATTTCCTGACCGTTCTTACCATTAGTGACGTATGCTGTGTTCAGTTGTATTCAGACTTCCCAAAAGTCTCAGTACACCGCATGTTGTACAGACCACTGGGAGGACTGCACAGCCCACTGGGAGGTTTGTACAGACGACTGGGAGGTATGCACAGGCTACTGGGACGACTGTACGGCCCACTGGGATGTTTGTACAGGCCATTGGGAGGTATGCACAGACCACTGGGACGACTGTACAGCGCATTGGGAGGTATGCACAGGGCATTGGGGGGATTGTACAGGTGGCTGGGAGGTTGGTTTAGTGAGATTAGGTTGTCAAGCTATTTCTTGGAGCCACACTGGCACAAATCGAAATGATATCAGATTCGCCCTAACCAAATAAATGGCACAAATCGAAACGAAATCAATTCATCCAGAGTGGCACATTTTGAACCGCGCCGCGTAGGCCGAAACCACTGGCACACAAAAACTGAAATGAGTGGCATATTTCGAAGTGTAATATCCAACTGGGATGTTTGTACAGAGCATTGGGCGGTATGTACAGACTATTCAAGGGTTTGTTTAGCTTACTTCGGGGTTATTCCAGAGCATTTCGAGAGGCGTCCTGAAATAAGCGTTAGTCTTCTACTTTTTTTATATTGTATTCGATTGAAATATAGTTGTAGATACTAGAAAGGGCATACAATACCATTAATAGAAAATCTAAAAATAAATATGTGATTAGCAATCTGTGGAATACAATTAGAGAATTCACGAGAAAAAGTTGAATCTCGTGTAGTCCAATCGCACTCAAATCGGAAACAAACCCGTATTCGAAAATGTTTCTAGCAAATACTTCCGATAACATTGAAGTGCTTAATAAAAGGATACAGGTCAAAGAAATGAGAATCGAATAGCTTGTTAAAGCAGTAAATTGTTTGAAGAAATTTTTTCTTTGAATTAGTGCAGTTTTTTCTTTTTCAGATTTATTCCTTTTACCAAAATCTATCTTTTCAAATTTATCGAATACTGTAAGTATTAAGGTTAAAAACAACCCCACGAAAATAGAGAGTGAAGCAATGATGTAGCCTACAAAGTCTTTGTTAAATCCGTTTTTTATTAAAAAAATCCCAGAGATGGAAAGTCCAACCATAGTCCATTGAATATTACTGAAATATAGTTTTGGGATAGATTCTTTTCCGTTTACATCGATATTTTGCCATTGATGACCGTCAGATATTAACCTTTTTACATAATATTTAACGTTCTTCGACTTCATCTGATATGTACATTTCAGGTATTATCTCATTGTCTAATAAATTCATACAATATTCACTTAGCTGGGAGAAGTTGGGAAGGCCATCAATACCAATATCAATCCTTCCTTCAAGGTAGATAACTGGCTTTATTTCTAAATCACTGTCAATATCAAAAGGGGTTTCCTTGTTCGTATGAACATTTTTTAAGTAGACTTTTCCTTTATTAAAATCCGCTAAGGGTTGGGAATTAAATATTTTTGAACCAATTGATGTTAGCCAGCTGGGAAGAGATTCCTTTGATAATCCATTTTTTGATACAGCTTCAATTTTTATCACAAACTCCTCTTCTTGCCGCCCTATTGATTCTTCATTGTGATGATCGAATACAAACCTAGAAGTGAAAGTGAATTTTTTCACATTACTATGGTTCTTGAAGTCATTGATAATTCTTCTTGGTACGAATTTTTCTATCTTGGCTTTTTTATAGAGACCTTGCGAGGTGAAAAGCTTGCTAATGAAATCGGTAAAAATATCTGATATTGAATCCGTGGAATAGCATTGAAGAAATAGGATTCCGAGTTCAGAATCAAAAGGTGTATAGAGGCAGAAGTAGAATTTATCAAGAATAATATCCGAGTCTGTTATCCCTTCTTTTTCAGATTTATTGTCCATTGAAGACTTGTTTCTCCGAATGCCATATCGACCACCTTCGATTGTACCCTCAATGAGATTCTTGTCAGTGTGGATTGTAATTGTTCGTTCGGATTCTTCTGTAGGATTTGTATCATAGGCTGTAAAAGCCTTCTTTTTTCTAGAATTTGATATAAATTCATCGGAATCAATTTTTTTTATAAAATTTTGAAAGTAATCACGAAACAATTTAGAATTTTCTGTCTCCTCATTTCGATCCTGAGAGATTGATTCTAGTACAAAATTTCGAAAAGTTTTATCAGAACGATCGTTGGGTTGAAGCCATACCTGATATACTTCTAATTTAGGATTATGAGCCATGTTTGTTTTTAGTTAGGAATGGTATACGGTATACAAAAACTGGTTACAATAAAATACTATAACCAATTGTCTCATTGTTAAATTAAATATTAAAAACTATCGCTCAGACCGAACAAAGACCCTCAAGAATAGAGAAGAAATGATTAGCGGCGATTAATCGCCCTCAAAATAGTCAAATAGTTTCAAAGAGCGGTGGGGAAAAGAAGGGGGAGGGGAGTTTTTTTTAAATTTAATAATTCTGGTAGGCTATGTGTGGGGTACTTTCTAATGCCGACAAAACCTGCATAATTGCAGGTAGGTGAGGTGCGCCTAGTGAATAGCACCGTGGGCATATATAGTTCACAGCAGTTTATTGGATTATATGGTTTAGACTTCTTTTGGCACTGTTCCTTTTACATCTTTGATCGCATTTGCACCGCCAAACTCAAAGCACATATTAGGGATAGCTGGCTTCTTTCTTATTTTACTTCTTACGAACTTTTTGAATTCTTCTTGACCTTCTTCTGTGCTCTTGTAATCAACAATGAGTATGCCTTCTGAGTAGTCTTTAACAGATTTCATCCAGCGATTAATCAGTTCATTAATATGATCATCTCGAAAGCTATAGCCAACTATGAATAGTTTATTATACTTTCCATAAGTTGAAAGGTCCTTCAGGTTTCGGAAATAGAACTCGAACGGGTATTCATTCATTTTCAACGACTTTCCACCACCTGTAATAATCGCAGGTGTTAATGACCATTTTTCAGTGCTGATGCGTTTGTATATTGATTCGATGAAAATATCTTCACTTTTAAATTTTATTGCTTTGTTACGTTCATAGTCGTAGAATAATGATAAAGAGCCATGTAAATGTTGAAGTTCAACATTAGCATCAGTATAATCTTCCCCATATTTATGATCATTTAATGCAGGATCAAAGTCATATTTTTTTATTGACGTTCCCTTAAATTGACCAGTAGCAGAACAGAAGTCTGTTATTTTATTTGACCCAATTTCTTCTAATAATATCGTTTCTGCTAATAGGTCATAGTTAAGTGTGAAAACATATCCCTTTTTGCACGCTGATAATTGATTATTTAGAAAAATGCAAAATTGAGATAGGTGCTTTGAAATAGCTTTTTTCGTTACGTTACCATGAATTATTTCCAAGATTTGGAAAATGTATCGTTCGTAGAGCGACTCAATAATTGTTTCATGTTCATGGAGGTTAGGGTTGGTCAATTGAAATTGATCCAAGAATATTTCACCAGCGTGAGACTCGATGAACTGTCGGTATTTTTTGAGACTGTTGTATGCATCTTCTAGTCGAGAGAAGTTCTTTTCAAAATCATCAAAACTTATGTTCCCATCTTCGCCGCAGATTTGTTCAAAGAATCCTTTGTCATTTCCCTCTAATTGAGACAAAAACTTTTTAGTTATGGTTTTTAGCGAGAATTCAGGGGAGAGCGCGATTGATAATCCGTTCCCAAAGAGAAACAAGGGTGTAAATTGATTTTCTTCCATTATTTACAATTTGTCTGTGACAATTGGTTAGACATAGCACATGATAATACAATCAATGGCATCATTTTAATTCATTTGCAATCGTCGCTCAGACCCAACGAACACCCTCTAGAATAGAGAAGAAAGAAGCAGCGGCGATTAATCGCCCTCAAAATAGTGAAATAGTTTCAAAGAGCGGTGTGGATGAGGAGGGTAGCGCGTTTATTTCGAGCAAGTGGGTGCTTTATCCGAGGAAAGGGGATTTTATTTCGATGAGGGCGGTGCTCGGGAGAGATCACGAAATTTCCTTATTGGTCTGTCTGTGGCTGGTAGGTTCGCGTTGGAGAACCGATGCAGTTTTAGAAAGCACTGAAGCACGTCCTTTTATCAGTATGTTACAAGTCTTTCATCTTGTCAGTTGGAAGTAAGTGTAGAATTCTGCAATTGTTATGTTTGTGAAGAATCTTAAGTTCAGAGAATCGTCAGTATGTTGCAATACATCATAAAATCCATTGTCAACTTCTAATCGCATGTTCGCTGTGTCATAATTGTACCAAGTCATAAAGGTGGTATCTTGATTCAATACAAGTAAGCTATCGTTATCTAAAAATGTCCATTCAAGATTAGAAATATTAGGGTTAGGGAGTTTGATTTCCACATCATCATTTTTGGAGATTAATTCGTTTGAGGTCTCTGTAAAAAACCATTTCCCAATTATTGTAATCGGCTCCACTAATTCTTCGGGTGTAGGCTCTTCTCTATCGTCACACGATATTAACAGAATTACTAAAGATAAGAATATAAGTTTTGAGAGTTTTGAATATTTCATTTATCAGTAATAATGACTTGTAAATAGTTCTGACAGTACCATACGGTCATGTTATTTCCTTTATGGTCGGGCTAATCTAATGGATTTTTGATTCCAGCCAAAGCGTTGGTAGCTACATGCGTACGTCAGTGGTTTCGCGTAAAGGATAGAATATATAGTTACTCTTACGGTTCAAAAAAAAGGCTTATCACGTTGATCTTTATGCCGTAAACACCGAGTTGAACATCACATAGTCAGCGGTCACTTCTATTTCCCTGCCCACGGCTTCCTGTTTGCCCTCAAAATAGTCAAATAGTTCAAGGAGCGGTGGGGAAAGGAGAGGAGATTTTTTATCGAAGCAAGTACCCTATCTGTCTTGCCTAAAGTATTGGAAGGATTTTTATACGAGTTTAACGAACCGGTCTTCTAGCGTCACATTGAAGTAGATCTCCGCTTTCAGGGCTTTGAATACCTTCATCACCTTATCTATGGTTGCGCTATTGGCACTGGCTATTTCTTTTCTATTAATTTTGTCATCTCCTTATCAAAATCGGAAATATAATTTTGGTCTTGAACCACGCGGAATTTATCATACTCACTTTCGGCTTTCAGCTTTGCTTCCAGCATTGATATTTTGCCCTTGTCTTTTAATATAGGATAGTCTGCCAATTCCAAAAATTGCACTAAAAAGCTATCCCAATCTTTCATATTCATTACTCGCCTATTTCTTGCTCTGTTTTCTGCCAAGTCTAAATAGGAAGTGACTATCCTTTCTAAAGCTTTTAAATGCTCATCGTTCAAATAGTTTTTAGCGATCGTTACATCACTTTTTAGAATCTTACCATCAGGGGCTTGTTTCCAAGTTTTTAAGCCCATATAAATTTTGGTAGCATCCGCTTCTGTATAAATAATCTCAGCAGCCGTTTTCCCTGTTATTGCCCAATGCAGTTTGTTTTGAACAGTGGCAAAAAAATGTTGCGTGATTTCTGATTTGTTGTCATAATCAGCCGATAGTGCATATATGTCGGTGATTTTTTGATATAAACGTCTTTCACTTAATCGAATCTCTCGAATCCGCTCCAACATTTCTTCAAAGTAATCTTCTCCAAAATGTTTGATGTGTTTCAATCGCTCATCATCCATAGCAAAACCTTTGATGATGTATTCGTGCAAAATCTCAGTGGCCCATTTCCTGAATTCAATGGCTCTTTGTGAATTTACTCTGTAGCCTACCGCCGTTATGGCCCTTAGGTTATAGTATTTTGCCTCTTTATTTTGGGTCTTTCCTTCAATAGCACCGTGTTGAGTGGTGTGTCGGAATTCCCGACATACCACTTTTTCATCCAATTCGGCATCTTCAAATATTTTTTTGAGGTGCTCGGTTATGGTAGAACGGCCTTTTTCAAAAAGTTCAGCTATGGTTTTTTGCGTAAGCCAAAGCGTTTTGTCTTGATAAAAAACGTCTATGTTCACTTTGCCACTTTCAGTTTTGAAAATCACAAAGTTGTTTATAGCCTGTAAATCGTCGTTTTTATCTTCCATTGTTTGAATGATGATTTTATATTGTGTCTAGCAACTGGCCTAAGTACTTAATTTAATTCTGCTATTTCCTTAGGCCATTTCCAAGCGAGCCAAACAATTAAAGCAGTTATAATACTTTCTAGAAATGCTAAAAAAACGTAAAACAAGTACCATTCATTAGTTGAAATGATACCTATGAGCACCATCATTAAGGTGAATATTGTTCCGAATAGCATGTTAAGAATTCGGTTTAATTTTGATTCAAGGAAAATTGAAGCTGCCACCATCACCGATGGAATCGCCAAAACTATAGATGCAATTAACAATGTGGTGGGACTATCCATGACATTATCTCCTGAAATTAGACTGTTTACTTTATCAGGTGTATATAGCTCGAAATAATCACCATACAAGTAACAGAAAGTTGCAGATGCCCATAAGGAAGCAAGTTTGATTTTGATATTGATTTTTGAATTTTCTAACATTTTACTTTTCGAAGTTAATGCTCATTTTAAGTTAGATGCTAGAATTTGAGAATAGGTTGCATGCTCTACGGTTTTCGTACGACAGATTGTAGTAGGGGATGTTTTGGTAAACACAATAGCGCTTGCTTGGATTTATGTAACTATTCAGCTTAAACCTTAATGCAATCAGCGTTTTGTCATGATTTTTGCGAAAAAACAAAAATAACGCCAAAACCAGCATCTCCTTACTCAATAACACGGGTTAAAACCCGTGGCTATTCATATTTTGCCCCGAGCCATCAGGGCTTAAATGCAACTTTTAGGACTCTGAATAGTTGCAGATTTATCACTTAAAAGATTAATTTTCAATCTTTAGCTCACACGAAACAACCAGCGGCGATTAATCGCTCTCAAAATAGTGAAATAGTTTCAAAGAGTGGTGGGGAAAGTGAGGAGGTGAGATGTTTTTTTAACTGGCTTTCTTTAGAAGATGCTCATTGACTCGTTAACTGGTCATTGACTGTTTGTCAGTCAGCCGAGCTTGGTATGTTTCGTTTGTCATTGACTAAAGGCCGTCCGCCACTATGCGTGCCACCAGCAGGGAATCTTCTTATCCGCCATCTAGATTGAGATCTTCCTCTGGATAGCGATTAAGACCCCATTCTGGGGTGACATTCGGTTGTTGTAGGGATAATTTGGGTTTAGATTTTGTGCGCGATCTTGATGATAAGTTCAGTTTCCGCTAACCAGTCATTCCCGGCTGAGGGAATCCTATCCACTTCTAAGGGGAGAATGGGAAAAGGTTTCAGAGTCTGTTGTGGAAGAATAGATCGACCAATTTTTGCTTCATTTAGCCTCTCTGCTATGACTGCATAGCATTCCCTACGGGAATGAAGGGGTTGATTGGATCGATCACCAACTATTTATTTTTAGTAGAGTGAATCTTATAATTGAATTTGATAATGAACACTTCTACCTGCCCCTACGCGGCTTAGTGCGCCCAACTCAAATAAATGCTGCAGATCGCGTGTGGCAGTGGCCTTTGAAGCACGGGTGATCGCTATATATTTTTTTGCATTCATACCGCCTTCAAACCCTTCGTGTCCTGCATCAAACATTTTATTCAATGCTTTCACTTGCCGTTTGTTCAAATGGACGCTGTGCAATTCAAAAAAACGGGCTTTACCTAATGTAAATTCAACCTGCTTTTCTGCATCATGCTGAGCGGCAAGCACTACCGTGGAGAAATAGTTCACCCAGGAACTCCAGTCTAAAGTACGCTGTGCTTTTTTTAATGCTTCATAATAATTTTTCTTATTTTTCTCAATTACACCAGATAAGCTGATCACAACAGGCGCCCCATGGCCTTGAGACAAAGCTTTTTCGGAAAGGAATCGGCCAATGCGTCCATTGCCATCTTCAAATGGATGTATGGTTTCAAAATACAAGTGAGCAATGGCAGAACGCACCACCGGATTTTCTATTGGAGACTTACCAGCTTTTGCTGTGCTGTTAAACCACTGGACAAACCGCTTCATTTCCTTTGGTACATCTTTAGAGGGCGGTGCTTCATAATGCACTTTCTCCTTTCCAATGCTCCCAGAGATGACTTGCATCGGTTCATTATGTGTACGCCATTTTCCTGTATTGATATTTGTAGCATCCTGCATTAGCGTACTATGCCACCCAAAAAGCATATCAACGCTTAAAGGCTCATCATACGTTTTTTGCAGAATATGCACCAACTCGGCTATTCCCTTGACCCTTTTATCCGTTACCTTATGTTTAGAAGGTTTAAGGCCAAGATTTTTTTTGATGGACGAGTATAAGTCCGCCCGACTGAGGTACTCCCCTTCAATTTCGGAAGTTTTTAGACTTTCTTGTACTAGGAAAGTAATAATGGTTTCAAGGCGTAGTTCTTCATTCAGGCCCTTTAAAAGCCCTTGTAGGTAGCCGGTTTTTTCACCGTATTTCGAGCAGCAGTGTACTGCTTTCTTTTAATGAATAGGTAAAATTCGGCCAATGATCTAGCTGCCAAGCATACTTCATGAGCCAAATATACGATTTAATCGGCTCAAATATCATCTTTAATTGAGCCGATTGATTCTATTAATCGGCTCAAAACAATCAAATAATTTCAAGCAGCTGTGCGGAAAGGGAGGAGGCTTGTGCTGATCCATTCATTCCGACTTTCCTTGCAAATACCACCTAAAGCCTATTTTGTATTCTGCGATGGTTATGAGCGTGGATTTGTTGTCGTTTTCTATACCGAGCAAAATCTCTCTTCGTTTGTCTTTTTTGTTGTCGTATTTGAAACCGCATCCTAGGTAGGTGCGAGATAAGTTATCATAATCAGTTTGTTCTATCGGTCGTCCATTCACAATAATATTGCGTCTGCTAATACCATGTAGATATTTCAACTCAGTGAAAAACGAATTTGATTCTTCAGTAAAATAAAGGCGTGTAAAAATGCCAAAATTTACATTTTGATAAGCTGTTCCATTAAAAGATAAACCTACTTCTGGGCCAATTAACACACGCTTGCTGATTTGAAAACCCGCACTGATGCCTGTGGAAAGGATGATGCCATGAGTGCCGCCCCAACTGAAGTCGATAGGGATAGCCCAAAGCGGCTTCTTTTTGTTCACTTCCTGCGCATTGATATTGGAAAGGGCAAGAAAAAGTATCGTCAGGGTAAGAAAAGAGTGCTTGTGCATTGGTTGGTTGCGGTGATTTGGTTTTAGAACTAATTGCGGCAAAGCTATGAAAAAACGTCTAATGGCCTTGAATAGTAGAATAGACCTGAGTGATGGGTCTTTATTTTGATTATGTAGTTGAGTTGGACATTAGCTACTTCTTGATCGACTTAAGATAAAGTCGCTCTACTTTTTCTCTAGCCCAAGGCGTTTTTCTCAAAAATTTAAGACTGGATTTTACGGAAGGATCACTTTTAAAGCAATTGATATTGATCCTTTCGGCTAGGTTTTCCCAGCCATATTGATCCACGAGCGTTTCTACGATGGTAGCCAATTTCACACCGTGTAGTGGATTATTGGGTTGATTTTCAGGGGAGATAGTTTCTTTGTCCATTGATTGTTATGTGAGCTATTAGTTTGATTCTTATTTGCTTTTTAACTGGCTATGCATCCTTTCGCTTTAGGGGCCGTCCCCTAGGCTCATCGGCTTCATGCAAGACGATTTCGGAATGCAGGAACTCGGCGGCTGCTGCCGAGTCTTCTACTTTGGAAGCACTGCGTGTGAGCATTTCTGCTTCAAACTCCGTAAGCACATTTTTTCTTACTCCGGCTTCTCTCCATCCAGACTTGGAGCCGCACCCACGGGTGATGCCCCGCGCCAGCGCCAGTGCATCTAGCAGGGCTTGGTTTGCTCCCTGTCCTTTGAATGGACTCATAGGATGCGCAGCATCGCCAATCAGCGTGACTGACCCGACTTTTTCCAGCCATTCTGGCTCTAGCAATGCCCGGTCATATACGGGATATCCAGAAACCTGAGATTCTCGAGTGGCCGCCAATATCTCGGGAATAGGAGCGTGCCACGGCGTTCTGAGACACGCTTCTTGCTTCAGTGCCTGAGCTCCTTGGGCACTTAGCGCCTGTGCCTCTCTTTCTGACATAGGAAAGCTCAGCTGCCACATGATCGAGTCGGAAGTAAAGGGCATCATATAAATGCGCTCATGGCCATTGGCCGTTTGAAATACTGTGGCTTTGTCCAGCAGATAGCTCTCTAGGCCATCTAGATATGCCAAAGGGCATATGCCCAATATCACGATGCAACCGAGGTAACGCAAAGGAGCTCTATCCTCGCCTATAAGTAACCTGCGCACCGAACTGCGAATGCCATCCGCTCCAACCACCAGGTCTGCTTTAGCACGTTTGATTTTTCGGCCAACTTGAAAGTTGAGTTCCACGCTGTTATCCCCGCACACTTGAAAGTCTACGAGCTGATGCCCCCACTGCACGGTATTCTGTCCGCCCAGTTGGTTGAGTAGCGCCAAGCGCAAAGACTGTCTGGCAATGTGCACATTGCTCCGTTTTGGTTGGAGGTTGGCATCTGACTGCATCCATTTTCTTACACCCCATTCGCCAATCACTTTCCCCTCTGTGGTATGCACCAAATGTCTCGTGGAAATCACGCCTGCTTCCAGTGAGAAGAGACCAAACCCTGTCATTGCTTTGCTTGCTTGCTGTAGTGTGAGGCCATAGCCCTGAGAGCGAGCTTCAAAGTCGCTATCTCGCTCATAAATAGTAAAAGGAATGCGACGGTGCAGACAAGCCACCGCCAGTGCCACACCTCCGATACCGCCACCAATGATGGCCACATGTGGATAGTTTTCTTTATCGGCAGTGGGAGGGCTGGTAGCAGGAATCAACCCAGATCCTGCACATTTTTCGCAAGGGTAGAGCGTACCTTCCGGGCGAGCGGGTGGAGTCTTGTCCTCACTCTTGTTTTCCTCATATTGCTGCAATGCCCTGGTGTAGCTCAGTCGCACTTTCTTGCGGATTCTCCGCCTTTTAGTGCCACGCCCTTGGCATTCTTCGCACATTGTCCAGCTAGCCGTTTCGTTTTCCTCCTTTTTCACTCCTTTCTTTATTTGAATCTAGTATTGATCCTCAATGTAAAAATACCACTAGCCGATTCATGGGTTGCTATAGGATGTGCTAAAGTAGTGATTATGGCTATTATCTGTTCGGTGGAATCGAGGGCAGAAATAGTGAAGATAACTTTGCGTACTTGAAAGGGAACATCGTAGTTTATTTACGAAATGTCGGATTTCTTCTTCCTTACTTTAATTTCGTTTCACTTTTTCTCTAATCTTTTAAAACCAAAGTAGATCAGTGCACAACAAATGATCAGGCCAATAACGGCTGGAATCAGAATGGATTTTCCGGATTCACCCGCGTTTTGAATACTCCAAACCATTTTGCCTGTAGCCATCAAAACGACCACACCCAGCCCCATCATCAAACTCCTTTTCCAAAAAGACAGAGCCAATGCGATAAAAGAAACAGGTATCGTGAGGGTCATCAATATTTTACTGAGGTTCCATTCTCCATATAAGTACTCTTTTTCGAATTGTAGAAAATCGATTACGTTTTTACCTACTATTTCAGGTCTTGGAAACCAAAACATGCTTGTAAAAAGACAGAAAGTGGTTATGGCAACACCAGCCAAATTCTGTTTGAATGAAAAGTAGCAAAAAGGAATCAGAAACAGAGGTCTTATGTACCAGCTCCATTGGTTGTGGTGCCTATCAAAGACCCAGTCGAAGAAAGGTTTATTCGTCATGGAAATGATGACAAACAGAATGGTCAGAACAAAGAACACTATTCCGACAATCTGGTTTGGGTTTAATTTTTTCATGTGTATATGTTTTATTTTCAACGGTCACCGGTTCGCCGGCGCGATGGAATTCGCATCAAATATTCATCTGGCGGTTGGCCTACGCGGCGCGGTATAAATTCGCCTTCGAATATTTATGCTCATTTCATGTGTATGCGTTTATCTCCAATGGTCACATGGAATCTTAGATTAAAAATTCGTACTCGGTAGGTATAAAATCGAGCCCGAATTTTTAATGTCGATTTCATGAGTGCCAAAATTAGTGTAATCACTATTTTCCATGATCCATTTTTGGGGTTTTATTTAATTCAGGGGAAACAAAACCGTCTGTAAACCTTTCTAAATGCTTGGCGATCTCAAGCAGCTTTTTGTCCGACCATTTTTTTGCATGAATTTGCACACCTACGGGCATGCCATTTTTCTTTAGGCCAATAGGAATGACCACAATGGGATGACCTGAAAATGCCGTCGTAAAAACAAAGGAGGCCATTGCTTTGGTGTACGGCACCTTCTTGCCATTGATGATAAATGATTTGCCAGCCTTTTGATGTTTGAAAGCTTCCATAGCACAAACTGGGGTTATCCAAACATCATATTTTGTTAAAAACGAATGGTACTGATCGGAAAATTCATCTTTATAGTCAATCGCTTTTGCATACTGTGCATTACTCAAATTTTGGCCTAAAGCCATTCCTTTTGCCCATTTATGGTCTTTGTATTTGATTCGAATGAATAAATATAGGAACAGTTTTGAAAGGGGAAACTTGGGGATGTTTACACCATTTTCAAACCCTTGAATTTTATTATTAACTACATAGGCTTTTTCCTCTTCGTACACAGGATGATCTGTGGTTAATGAATGCTCAGTGTGTTTTATTTTGGCAATAAAGTTTCTGAATATTTCTATGTATTCCTCATCAACTTCAGTGTCGTTGATGGTTTCGGAAACGGCAATGTTTAATTTATTTGTATCCCATTCACTGCTATTGAAATTTACTTTTGGGATTTCAGCGATCGGATGCTGGTCGTGATTAGCCAAAACATTCATCATCAATAAAATATCGTCGATATTTTTGGCGAATGGTCCGGGGGTAACAATATGTCTCCTGCCTTGAGGTCTGCCTGGTACTTTCAAATGTCCTCGATTCGATAAAAAATTTTCTGTTGGTCTAAAGCCACAAATGCCACAAAAGTGCGCTGGTACTCTGATCGATCCACCGGCATCCGCGCCTAACGAAAGCGGAGATATACTTGCCGCAACTGCGGCAGCAGACCCTCCTGAGCTACCACCGGGTGTGCGAGTCAAATCATAGGGATTGTTTGTTTGACCATTCCAAAAATTGGTGCTCTGCCAATCGATGGATAAAAAGGCGATATTGGTCATGCCTATGATGATTGCCCCAGCATCTTTGAGCCTTTTTACCAATAAGGCATCTTCATCAGCGATATAATTGCGAAGTATTGGGTCACCATTCGTTAGCTTCATTCCCTTTACATAGAAACTCTCTTTGATGGTGATCGGCACACCGAACAGCAGACCGGGTTGGTTTCCCTGCTTTAAGTATTCATCTTTTTCACGTGCTTCATTGAGCAAATCTTCTTTCTCGCGGATATGGCTAATGGCGTTTATCGAAGGGTTGGTTTTTTCTATGTGCGCTAAAAAAGCGGTGATGGTTTGAGTAACGCTGAGTTCTCTGTTACGTATTTTGAGTGCAATTTTGCTTGCTGACAATAAGGTAATATCCTGATCCATTTTCTGAATGTTTGCCACAAAGAAATGGACGGCTTGGCGCAATCTATTTGACAAATGTCAAAATCGGAATTAGCCTTTCCCTCTAATTCTACTTAGGGTTTCTTGCGTGATGCCTATGTATGAGGCGATATGTTTCAGATTCACTCGTTGCAAAAGATCGGGTGAGTTTTCTACTAATTTATCATATCGCTCTCGTGCCGTGTTGAATTGCAAGTCTTCTAAGCGCTCTGCAAGGTCTACGTAAATTTGCTCTAGAAACAATCTGAAAATCTTTTCATACTGAGGCTTTGATTTGAGGAGTTGATTCATGTCATCACGAGAGATCGAGATAATTTCCGAATCCTCCAACAACTCAATATTGTATCGACTCCTTTTACGCTGAATAAAGCTATCGATGGCGGTGATGGTCTCGTTTTCAACTGCAAAATGGGCGGTGATATCTTTTCCTTCTTTGTAATAATAAGCTCTGGCAATGCCTCTTTCTACCAAATACAAATGATTGCAAACCATATCTTCTTTGTGTAAGATGTGATTCTTTAATAATGAATTTTTATTCATTATTTCCTGAAAATCGGTAAGGAATTCGGCTAACTCTGATTGAGTTACATCATTTAATTTCCCAAACATTTATAAGATAGGATTTAGGTTTTATGTTAAAAAGCTTGCAACGAGTATTCAGTCCTGCTTTTAAGTGAGTTTTGACTATCACCTCATCCTACTCAAGATCAAGTACGATGCGCATATTTTCTTTTACCAATGTAATGAGTTCATCAGGCAAAACGCCTATCCTTCGGGTCAATCTTTTATTTTCAATAGTTCTGATCGATCATAATATCACAGTCTTGATTGACATTGGCTGTGCCCTTAATCAAATGCACTCTTAAAATCTCTGAATCCAGTTGCACGTTCGTGGTTATCGGGCACACGATTGTAGATGGGTGTGGTACATTGTTGAGAAGATTGGTTTGAATGACTAAAACAGGTCTGGTTTTACCATGCTCAGTTCCGATTTGCGGGTTTAAGTCTGCAATCCAAATTTCAAATTGCTTAATCGGCATAATCAATCCCTTCCAAACCCTTCAGTACCAACATAGAATTTGCCTTTACAAGATTGGATTCCTTTTTTAGCTTCGTTTCTAGCATCTGCTTGCGCTGAAGCTTATTATAAAAGTCGATCGCCTCGTTGATATAACGATTTCTAGGTTTTTTGCTCTGAGCAAGTATTTTCTCAGTCTCTCCGAAAATTGTGTCACCTATCTTTAATGATACTGCTTTCATATTCCCCTTAATTTATTCCATAAAAGTATATCTTATTTGTATATGCTTAAAGTGTTTCTGGTTCATGAAAAAAGCCCATCTAATTTTCATCAAATGGGCTTTTGGTATTTCTACTAAACAGGGTACTTCGAGTAACCTGTTTTGTAAGACTTAAATATGTATCACTTCACCATAAGCCGCTGCAGCAGCTTCCATCACCGCCTCAGACATAGTCGGGTGAGGGTGTACAGATTTGATGATTTCATGACCAGTGGTCTCTAGGTTTCTGGCTACTACCGCCTCAGCGATCATATCCGTTACCCCAGCGCCAATCATGTGGCAGCCTAGCCACTCGCCGTATTTTGCATCGAAGATCACCTTTACGAAACCGTCTTTTGCACCAGAGGCACTGGCCTTACCAGATGCTGAGAATGGGAATTTGCCCACTTTGATTTCATAGCCAGCTTCTTTTGCTTGCTTCTCTGTCATACCCACAGATGCGATCTCTGGAGAGCAATACGTACAGCCAGGAATGTTTTTATAGTTCAAGAGCATGAGGCTCCAAACCTGCAATTTTCTCCACGCAGATGATGCCCTCAGCAGATGCTACGTGTGCTAGCGCTGGACCATGCACGATATCACCAATGGCATAGATGCCTTCGCTATTGGTTTTATAGAAGTCATTGACCAACACTTTGCCTTTGTCATGCTTGATGCCAAGCTCTTCCAGACCAATACCTTCCAAGTTGGTGCTTACGCCTACAGCAGAAAGTACCACATCGCATTCGATTTTCTCTTCGCCTTTTTGCGTTTTTACCGTTACCACACAGCCAGCGCCTTTGGTATCTACATTAGTCACTTCCGCAGAAGTCTTTACGTTGATGCCGCTTTTCTTAAAGCTTCTTTCAAGTGCCTTGCTCACTTCTTCGTCCTCTACAGGCACGATGTTTGGCAAGTACTCTACCACGGTCACTTCCGTCCCAATGGCATTGTAGAAATAGGCAAACTCAACACCGATAGCGCCAGAACCCACTACAACCATCTTTTTCGGTTGCTTGTCTAGAACCATCGCTTGTCTATATCCGATGATTTTTTTACCGTCAATTGGCAGGTTAGGCAGTTCGCGAGAACGTGCGCCAGTTGCCAAAATAATGTTTTTAGCTTCGTAAACGGTTTTCTTTCCCGCTTCGTCCGTCACTTCTACTTTTTTGCCTTTGGCCAACTTACCAAATCCTTTGATTTGATCAATGTTGTTTTTCTTGAAAAGGAACTGAATTCCTTTACTCATGCCACCTGCTACGTCACGGCTTCTTTTCACCATCGCACCGAAATCTGCGTTGGCATCCTTCACCGAAATCCCATAATCTGCCGCGTGAGAGATGTATTCGAAAACTTGTGCACTCTTCAAAAGAGCCTTCGTAGGGATACATCCCCAGTTGAGGCATATTCCTCCAAGTTCAGCTTTTTCTACCACACCTACTTTCATTCCAAGTTGAGAGGCTCTAATAGCAGCAACATAGCCACCTGGACCACTCCCAATTACTATGAGATCATAATTTGACATAATTCAATTGGTTTTGAGTATTGATTGACCAAAATAAGGGAATCAGATTTTCCCTCCGCGAAAATACAATGAGAATGTAACTTATAGAATCAATTGACACTAAAAGGTTGGATTGGCTGCCAATACTTTCCACTTATTCACCCAAAAAGTAATAGTTTTACCGCCAATATTTGAAAAACTAATACGATCAAACGAATGAAGTTACTTGATGGAAAAACGGCTCTTATCACGGGAGCATCTAAAGGAATAGGTCGAGCAATAGCCATAAAATATGCACAAGAGGGTGCGAATGTGGCGTTTACGTACCTTTCGAGTGTGGAAAAAGGTGAGGCACTAGTAGCCGAACTGGAAGCATTTGGTGTAAAAGCTAAAGGTTATCGCTCAGATGCATCGGATTTTGCTGCAGCTGGTGCACTTATCGAATCTGTGGTAACGGATTTTGGTGCTTTAGATATTCTGATCAACAACGCAGGGATCACACGTGATAATTTGCTTTTGCGCATGAACGAAGAGATGTGGGATGAGATCATGCAGGTGAACTTGAAGTCTTGTTTCAATACGGTGAAAGCTTCAGCCCGTACATTTATGAAACAAAAAAGTGGATCGATTATTAATATGTCTTCTGTAGTAGGGGTGAAGGGAAATGCAGGACAAGCGAACTATGCTGCTTCTAAAGCAGGTATCATAGGTTTTAGCAAGTCTATCGCATTGGAGTTGGGTTCTAGAGGAATTCGTTGCAACGTAGTTGCTCCGGGCTTTATCGAAACGGAAATGACTGATGCTTTGGATGAGAAAGTGGTGCAAGGATGGAGAGACGCTATACCTTTGAAAAGAGGAGGACAGCCAGAAGATGTAGCCAATGCATGTGTTTTCTTGGGATCAGAAATGTCGGCATACATTAGCGGACAGGTTATTCAGGTAGACGGTGGTTTGCTTACCTAATTGAGAAAAATCTATTTATATTTCAATGTCGCTTGGATAACAGATTAAGCAGAGAAGAGTCACTAACTGGGTGTTCCCCCCGTAGGGAGTCTTATCCTTTCTGTAGGTTTTGAGAATTGTATTTTCATACGAAACTTTACATCGCCATCAGATTAAAAAATCCACGAACTAAAGGACATTGATTTAAATTCATAAAATTGAAGCCGTTTACTTAGCATCGCTCTAGCAAACGGCTTCTTTATTATTACACATGGAAAATAGCTGGTATTCTTTTGATTTGCCCATCGGATGGGTGTTTGTTGCATCTGCTATTTGCAGCGTTTGCTGCCATCGTGCTATATACCAAAAAGGGTATGCCTTGGTCGCAAAATGTCAATTTGCTATTAGGCTTTCTACGCCTAGCTTCCATGTTTTTAATAGGGGTATTACTACTCAATCCGCTCCTTAAGCACACCAGAACCACAGTAGATAAACCTATATTGATTTTTGCCATAGATAATTCTGAGTCTGTGGCCATGCGTGCCAACCCTGATAGTTTATTGCAGTTACAAAGTTGGTTGAATACAGGAATAGAAAGTCTTGCTGCAAAGTTTGAAGTGGGTGCATACACTTTGTCGGGCAGTTTTGCGGATTCATTGGCTTTTGACCAACCCACTACCAACCTAAATGATCTATTGTCCAATGTACAGTCGGCTTACGAGGGAGAGCGAGTAGTGGGCGTGGTGTTGCTGAGCGATGGAATTGTAAATGAAGGGGCATTGCCACAATATAGAAACTACACATATCCTATATATACGGTTGGTTTGGGAGATACCATCGCACCAAAAGATTTTGGAATAGAAGAGGTCAGGAGCAATGAGATTGCTTATCAAGGCAATAAATTCCCAGTGCGTATCAAAGTCATTCAAAAAGGCTTTGACGGAGTGTCGGCTCAGGTGTCGATTTCTGAAGGTAAAACACTACTTGCCGAGAAGAATATAGTATTAGACAAGTCTATTGTCGATATTGATTTTGAACTGGAAGCCAAAGAAGCGGGACTCAAGCGACTGCAGGTGCGCATTTCAAGACTGGAAGGAGAATCCACCTACCTCAACAATCAAAAAGATATCTATTTAAACGTAGTAGAAGGCAAGGAAAAGATTTTGATCCTAGCGCCAGCACCACATCCCGATATTAGTGCTATCCGAAGTGTGTTAGCTACAGCCCCCAACTACGAATCAGATATATATATAAGTAGTATAGCCAAAGGTGATATTGATAAGAAGTACGATGTAGTGATTGAATTCAATGCTTTTTCTGGGGTGAAGTATCCTGTGGTTAAAAGCACGGGCCACTGGTATTTCTTGGGAAGTCGTTCTATGCCTAAAGTCAATCAAGAGTTGAGTTATTTCAAAATAGTGCAGCGCGGCAGACAAAACGACAATGTAAGACCTGTTTATCAAGATAGTTTTTCCAAGTTTAAATTGAATAGTGAAAATTTGGATGCCTTGGAGCAATACCCTCCAATTGTGGTACCTTTTGCTGACTATAGAATGAGCGGACCTACCGAGGTTTTAATAACCCAAGGAGTAGGCTCTGTAGATACGGGCAAGCCACTGATGATGTACTATGATGATGGAAAAACGAAAGCTGCGATTACCAGTGGAAGTGGTATTTGGCAGTGGAAATTACAAGAAGCTGGGATGTCTGATAAAAGCCCGCTGTTTGATGAAATCGTAATGAAAACCATACAGCTACTGAGTGTCAAATCAGACAAAAAGCAATTTGTTGTAAAACCTCGTCAGTCGATTTTCAATGCCAACGAACGTGTCTTTTTAGATGTGGAGATTTACAATGATATTTATGAACGTACCCATAATAACACCGTTAGTTTGAATTTAACCAACGAAGTAGGGGAGGTGCAAAGTGCGAAACTTGTGGATAGCCCTTCCAATTCTACTTTCAATTTAGGACGATTACCTGCTGGGTTGTTCAAATATAAAGCAGTTACAAAATATGCAAATAAGACGCTAGTAGAGTCAGGAGAGTTTTTGGTGCGAGCGATCCAAATTGAAGCATTGGCATTACAGGCGGATCACGATTTAATGCGGGCTTTATCTGAGAAGAGTGGAGGAGTTTTTTATGATTTTTCTGATCATAACGAATTGCTCTTAGCACTGAATTCCAAAGAAGTGAAAGGAACAGTCCGAGCTGAGGAGGATTTATTTCCATTGGTGAGCAGTTTGTGGTTAATAGGACTGATTATGTTTCTTTTAACAATAGAATGGGGGCTGAGGAAATATTTAGGGGCTTACTGATTCCTAGAACCCCACTCTTCATGTTAGCTGAGGTATGAAATAAAAAAAACCTCAACTGTTCAAGTTGAGGTTACCTTAGTGTGTCATAGCCTAGCTACAACATTTTTTTGTTCAGATCAAAAGTAATTCTTTCAAATCCACTCACTCATATTCACTCGCTCTTACTTTCTCAGGATTTCGAAAAGAAGAGAATTCCGGATTTTAGTATCAAACTCCGCATTTAATTGACCTTACTCTTGATTTTATTAGAGCATCAATTGTGGGTATCAGAAATAGTGTTCCTCTGGAGTATTCATCATTAGATCAAAGAAGAGTTTTTCTTCTTGTACTTATCACGAGTTTAATTAAATGAGGTTTGGTTTGTTGCGCAATTCGTAAAATAATTCAATTAATCATGCGATAAATGAATTTACACCCATTCTTGAGGAGCTGTTTTTTTGGCTTTTTGAGCTACTTCTAATTCCTTTTATTTTCTAAATCAGTAGCCATAAAGCTAATTAAAGGCTATTTTATTGTAGTGTAAATGGCTGACTCACCAAAACTAGGATGCCTTACAGTGTAGTGTCGATGGGATTTTTTTACAACAATTATATGAATAGAAATATTACTACCACCAACGTAATGAAAGGATTAGCGATCCTAACACTCGTTCTATTGTCGCAAATGGTATTTGCCCAGAAGAGAAGTGTAAGCGGAAAAATTGTTTCTGGTTCTGACGGAATGACGTTACCAGGAGTGACCGTGCAGATTAAAGGAACTACGACAGGAACTGTTACCGACATAGACGGTAATTATAAATTGTCATTGGATTCTGATGATGAGGTTCTAGTCTTTTCTTATATCGGTTTTAAACCTGAAGTGATTAATGTAAATGGTAGAACAGTCATTGATGTGACTTTGCAAGAGGATATTGAAACTCTAGAAGAGATAGTTGTTGTAGGTTATGGCAGTCAATCGAAGGCATTGATTACTGGTAATATCTCATCGGTCACCGCTGACGAACTTACTCAGACGAGTCAAAATAATTTTCAAAATGCATTGCAAGGATTGGCTCCTGGTGTGAGTGTTGATGGGGCTAGTGGAGCGCTCGGTGGAGCCTCATTCATTCGAATAAGAGGTGTAGGTTCTCTTGGTAGCAACTCCGATCCGCTTTATGTAATTGATGGTGTTCCTATGTCTGCTTATCCGTCTGATGGTTTGGGTAATTTTGGTACTGTAGCAAATCCAATGGCTAGCATTGACCCTAATGATATAGAAAGTATTCAAGTGCTAAAAGATGCTCAAGCAGGATCTATCTACGGCTCTAGAGCGGCTAATGGTGTTATATTAGTAACAACCAAGACAGGGAAGGCTCAGAAGACTAAATATAATGTTTCATATAATTTTGGATTAGCATCTCCCACTCATATTGTGGAGATGTTAAATACTCCTCAGTATTTAAGCATGTTAGATGAGGCATGGGATAATTCCAACGTCCCAGAAGAAATGCGGATTTTACCAAGATTAAATCCTAGTCAAGGTTATACGGATGAGGTTGCACGCAATACAAATAATGATCAGTATGAGAATGTGTATCGTGTGGGTAAGGCTCATAACTTCTCTTTTTCAGCTAATGGTGGCACTGATAAAATGCAATTGTCTCTTCAAGCCTCTTACGTCAACCAAGAAGGGATAATGAACCGAAATGATTTTGAAAGATTTTCTGCTAGAGCCAATTTTGACTATAAACCGAATAGTAAAATTAGCTTAGGAGTAAAGTCAAATGTGACCACTAGTAAGGTGACGCAATTTCCGACAAATATATATTTCTTACAAGGTAGAAACGGTAGTCCATTTCAATTCTTTAGTAATCCTGTCGGTTTGCAATTTATTCGATTTGGTTTACCGATGTATCCTGAAACCAATCCCTTTGATGGAACTTATTTTCAAGGACAATATTTAACGAATACTGCACCCACGCTTGATCCTGACTATTTTCAGGATAATATGGAGAATTTGAGGTTAATCAACTCATTCAATTTTGACTATAAAATTCTACCAACCTTAACATTCAAAACGCAATTCAGTTTAAATTTTTTAGGCCAGTCTGGAAATACTTTCTTCAGTCCATTAAGTACTACGGAAGCACTAACTCCTGACTGTGTAAAGTGTTATGGGTATGCTGATCAGGAATCTATACTCAACATGACGACTACAGCCTTCTCAACGCTTGATTATAGTAAAGAATTCAATAAGCATAGCATCGAATTGTTGGTTGGAGTTGAACAAAACCTTCAGCGGAATAATAAAACTACAATTAAAGCGATTGGCATACCTCCAACGAATGCTCAAAAGGGTGTGAAAGCAGCTAGTACGCCTATAGATTGGGATAATACAAGAAATGGTTCTTTATTTAGATCAGCGTTCTTCCGTTCCAACTATTCGTACAATCAAAAATACCTTGCTTCTTTCAGTATTCGAACAGATGGTTCTTCTAGGTTCGGAGCTCAAAACAGATGGGGTACATTTCCTGCAGGTTCAGCTGGCTGGATTATCTCCGAGGAGTCATTTTTGAAAAGTAATTCAGTCATTAACTTTTTGAAGATTAGAGCGAGTTATGGTGTTATAGGAAACGCTGAAATTGATCAAAATGCGGCTTTTGCTAATTGGAACTTAAATGCAAATAGTTATGCTGGTGGATATGGTTTGAGCCCTAAACGTTTATCTCAATCCACTGAGAATTTACGATGGGAACAAGCGAGTATTTTTGATATTGGAATTAATTACTCACTATTCAATAGCAGAGTAACTGGAGAAATAGGGTTTTATGATAAAGTTAATAATCAACTTTTGGCTAAAATATCTGCTCCACCATCTGCAGGTATTGCTGATTTTATTCAAAATTCTGGGTCAATTAGGAATCGAGGAGTAGAGTTTGGCATTAATGCACAAATTATTGATAAAGCGTTTAAATGGAATGCAAATTTCAATATAGCGTATAACGAAAATGAAGTTTTAAGATTAGCAGTCGCTCCTGAGCAGTTTTCCGTAAGAGACGGGCTTGGTCAACCTGTTCTCGGTGGACCAGTCGCCTCATATCGTTTGGTTAAATGGCTAGGAGTTGACCCACAGACTGGCTATGAGATGTTTGAGGATCCTGCCACTGGAAAACCTTTCGAATTTGAAGACCCAGCTAGGCCTACTAAAGAAGAAATGATTGGCCTTAGGCAAATCATCAAAGGAAAATCAGGTATACCCAAATTCGTTGGAGGGTTCTCGACTGGAGTGAGTTATAAGGGCATAGCATTAGATATGAATGTCACGTTCAAGCTCGGTAATTATATCTATGATCAAGAATTGAATACATTGGCGTATTTGAAGCAAGGTAATGCTTTGAACAACTTTCCGCTTTTCCTATATGAGGAGAGATGGCAAAAACCAGGGGACCAAACGGATGTTCCCCGATTAGAGTATGATCATCCTTTGGGAGCCGGCAATCCAAGTACAGATAGATCGACTAGGTTCTTGTATGATGCTTCTTATGCTAGATTGAGAAATGTTACCCTTTCGTACACGCTTCCTAAGTCTATGACTAACCAAGCGCATTTGAGTAATGTTCGTTTCTTTGTAAGTGCGGACAATTTTTTAACATTTACCAAGTATCCTGGGTGGGATCCTGAGGCTGTCAATTCAATTGCGGCTTTTAGTCCTGCGGAAGGTAATATCCTACCAGGATATGTTTCTGGCAATCCTCCACAGTCTAAGACATTGCGTGCTGGGGTCAGTGTAAATTTTTAATGAAATAATAGGAAGAGATAAGATGAAAAGAATTACTATTTTACTACATATGTTTGTTGCATCACTACTTCTGTTGGGTAGCTGCACGACGTTCGAGGATCTAACACCATCGGATGAATTCCCTGGTACTGAGGTGCCAAAATCAACTACCAACTTCGAATTGATATTAAATGAATCATATAATAATTTGGCCACTGCTTACATAAGGAATTTCCTCATTTCATCCATAGTAGTCGCTGATTATACCAATGGAAATGATGAAACCTTAGGAGGACAAAGGAATTTGTTTCAGTTTGAAAGGACTGGATTTACCGATGATGGATTATGGTCAAGTTGTTATCGAGCCATTAACAATGCCAATAATGTTTTGTTATTCACCGAATCATTGGAGCCAGTGGATAATCAATATTTAGCTCAGAGAGCACGATTAAGAGGAGAAGCTTTTTTTGTGAGATCATTCGCTGAATTTCTTTTGGTGAGACATTTTGCTCAGCAATATTCTTCAAGCACAAGTGACCTTCCTGGTATTATTCTTATGGATGTACCTTCAGGAGGATATAATAGTGGAGGAAGGTCTTCCATTGAAGATTCATACAATCATATTCTTAATGGTTTGGATAGTGCTATAGTTGCTCTTCCACGCGGAGGAGAAACCATTACTAACGGACCCTACATTGGGACCAATTATCGCGCGAAAAAACATATTGCGGTTGCTTTGAAAGCTAAAGTGCTTTTCCAAATGAATAGAATGGATGATGCTTTCGATGAAATAAGGACTCTCTATGGCCAGATTCCTGGTGAAATGAGCGCAGGGTCTCCCAATGTTTTGCCAACTACCGGCCCTTTCGCAATTGAGCCGCTGAAAGGTGATATTGAGAAGGAAATTCCCCTTAGAAACAAAGCTATATTTGGTGCATTTGGTGTGAATACTACTTTGAGAAGTTTGGTTCTGGGTTATTTTATAAGTGACAACCCATCATCACCGTTCAGTGAATTGAAAAGGCTCACTAATCTTAACTTGTCAGTTATTTATTTCAATCCTGAATTCACACGCGACTTTGTAAAGGATACGCTTAATCCTCAAGGAGATGCTTATATCAATTCATATCCTAATGGATTTGGCAAGGTGAGAGTGGATAATTATATGAAGTTTGTTCAAATTGAGGATCAGGATGGCGATTCTATTACTCACGCGAGAATATTTTCCAAATACACTATTGATCCTGCTAACGCGACGATTTGGCCTTACTTGAGGCATGAAGAACTGTTGTTGGCTAGGGCTGAAATATGGGCTCTCAAAGGACAAGGATCTGCTGCATTAAAAGATCTCAATTTGGTGAGACAAGTCAAAGGCTCTAGCATTATCACTTCAACTCCCACTCAGGCAGAGTTGATTAGATTGATTGTGCTCGAAAGAAAATTTGAACTAATAGGAGAGGGAGACCGTTTTTTCAACTGGAAGCGCATGGGAGCTTACAATGAAACTATAAGTAATGTATACGGGTCTGGAGGATATAAGACTTATAGTCGACTTTTTGCAACTAATATTGCCTGGAATAGTAATGAGTCAGTATTTAGAATTCCTTTGAATGAAATTTCTCAAAATCCTGCCTTGAGCGAAAGTGACCAAAATCCATAAATTTTTTATTTATTAAACTAATTATTTATTAAACTAATTATTTATTAAACTAATTATTTATTAAACTAACAATAAACGCTAAATAACAAATATGATGAAGAACGTACTTATTAAAAATAGGGTAAAAGCGCTTCTCGGAGCGGCAATTATCTTTTGTGCTCTACCGAACGAGTCAAATGCTCAAGAAAAAATTACAGCATTTCACCCGGTAGCTGGTTTTCCTGGAGACACTATTATGGTCACAGGTGTAGGTGTAGATAGAGTAACTAAAGTGTCTTTGGGCGAATTGGAAGCTACTTTAATTGCAAATAGCTCTACAAAATTAAGTTTCGTGATACCCGCCGGCGCTAGTACCGCAGGGATATCATTTACTAATCCAGATTCGACTGTGACGAAAGGGAAAATTCTGATTCCAGAAAGAAAAAGTCCTTTCGAGAAAATGATCATGTTCGAGGCTTTCGAGACTCCACTCGTGCCAAATGGCGGTGCTGGACAGACTATTGCTCAGTTCAGTGCAGGTAATTCAGAACTAGACGTACCATCCTATTTCACAAATGATGATCTTACATTTACTGGTACAGGTATAATTCAGTGGCAACAGGGTGGCCCTAGGACGTATCAGGGTGCATCCAATCAATTTAGTGTTCTTCTTACCACAGGTCAAGAATTCGTAATTAAGGATATTAAGACCTTAGGTTATGAGAACATTCGTCTAGCCTTCGGAATTAATAACTGGTTCTCACAAGTGCAAGGTGGTCTTAAGGCAGAGTTCAGTATTGATGGCGGAACTACTTGGGAAGGTGTAAGCCCTTATTACATATATTCAGTTAACGGGGGAGGTGGCGTTTATGTACGCATGCCCAAACAACTTCCAGCTGTTGCTAGTTTAGCTTTGAAATTTAGCTTCAATAATGCTCAATCTCAGCTCGGAGTGGCTATTGACGATGTTCAATTAACAGGATTCCCTGCAGGTATTGCTTCTATTAATTCTTTTGATCCTCCAAAGCAAAAAATAAACAAAGAGGTGAAAATCAATGGTAAGAATTTTGGTGATGTTACGGGTGTTAAATTCGCAGGGCCTGAAGGGACAAAAATTAGTGCTGTTGACTTTACTGCAGAAGCAGGTGGAGCTTTGGTAACTGTAAAAGTACCAGTCGGAGCAGTTACAGGGATCGTTTCAGTTGTAACGGGTGGTAACGATGTTCCTGCTTTGGATAATTTTGAAATCCTTCCATCTAAGCCAGAAGTTACTGCTTATGTACCACCCGCAGCACCTAATGGTGGCTTGATTATTCTTGAAGGTAAGAATCTTTATGAATTGACAGATGTAACATTCAATGGTGTAGTTACGACTGAGGTTTATTATGTAAATGATACCATTGCCGAAGTTTATGTGCCAGCATCTGCTACTTCAGGGCCTGTTCATGTTGAGACAGCTCAAGGTAAATTTGAAAGTGATTTCGTTCCTGTCATTGAGGATGGTCAAGACGGAGTTTTGATCGATAAGGCTGCAAGAATTGCGGAGGTTGGAGACTTTACAGTTGATAACACTGTACCTAAAATCACTTTTTCTTTGAGCAGTGCTGAAGGGAACGAGAAAGAGCAAACGGAAATCATGGTAAAAGCCATGCTTGATAAAGCTGCATCAGATGCTGTAAAAGTTACAATGGCTATTGGAGGAGAGAATATCACTGTAGAGGATTATACGCTTTCTGCTAGTGAGGTGACTATTCCTACAGGTGCATTGGAGTCAGCTGAAGCTACGCTCAAAATCGCTGCTGATAATGATACATTTGAAGCACAGGAAACTCTTGAGGTTAGCATGAAGAGCGCGGATGGATCAGCAGTAATTGGAAAGCCAAGAATGCAATCTGTAGAGATTCTCGTGTTGTTGAGTGCTAAAGATGAAAACACTGGTGACAGAGTTTTGGTATACCAAACTGCTGAAGGTGTGATGATCAACTTGGCTAACGATAATGGTTTGAGCAATGCTCAGCTTGCAATTTATGACCTTAATGGACGTAAGCAATTTGCTTCTAACTATGCTAAAATGGACAAGCAAACAACTCTTTACTTGGGTAACCAATTGAAGTCGGGTGTTTATATCTTGAAAATCGGAAGCGGAAGCGAGCAATTTGCTAAGAAGTTCATTATTAAGAACTAAGATATTATATTGATATAAGTAAAACCCATGCGATTTCGCATGGGTTTTTTTGTTTAATCTATTGTCTATTTTTGAACAGGATATTTTGAACCTAAATTCAATTTGATTGTTTTATTACGACGATATAAAAATGAATATGATGACTATTAAAAAGGCAATGCTGAGTGTTAGTTTCGTACTAACAATGTTTCTCGTACACGCACAGGTAGATCAGTTAGGACTCGGTTTTGGTGGGTCTTTGATGGATTATTGTATTGATCAGAATGAAACAATCTGGGTTGGAGTGGATGTTGCAGGGCTCTTCAAAAGTGAAGACAGAGGAGCTTCATGGCAAAGAATGAATAATCAAGTAGTGAGTGAGCATGTATCTGAGATTTTTGTTCATCCTGACGATGAAAACCTCATGTTGCTGGGTACCCGTGGTGCCTTGCTACGAAGTATAGATAGGGGGCAGACATGGACTGATATACGTAGTGGGTTCCCAGCCCATAGTAATAGTGGTAGCCCATCCGTGGCTATTCAGTCTATCATTGTCGATCCACATAATCATGATGTGATATATGCCGCACAAGGTGATAGAAGAGACGCATCGAAAGAATCGATGGCCTTTGCTGATGACTTTTATGCAAATGGCAGAATATATAAAAGTACGGATAGAGGACTTACATGGAAGAATTTAAGATCATCGTATGGATCGGTGATGAGTGATCAGGCGAATATATTTCAATTGGCAGCTTCAAATCAAATAGAAGGAACTCTCTTTGCTGCTACTAGTCGCGGACTTTTTGTTTCATACAATGGTGGAAATAAGTTTAAAAAAGTATCTGGTTTACCTCATGATCGAATTTTATCAGTAGCCATCTCCCCGGATAATAATAATGAAGTATATGTTACTTTGGATTTTGATCAATCTAAAGGTTACGGTGTTTATAAGTCTTCCGACCTTGGAAGCACATGGATTGAAAGGAATAATGGAGTTCCGTTTACCAATGAGGGTAAGGGGATAAAACCTTATCACATCATCATTGATTGGAAGGACAACAATAAGGTATACATCGCGGGTACAGAAGGTGGCGCAATTTGGAAAAGCTCCAATAGAGGGGCTTCTTGGTCTAATGTTTATCGAGGAAGGGTTCAAGATCAAGGCTGGGGATCGTATGGTGGTAATTTCCTAAAGGCTTATGGTTTCGCTATGTCTCCAATTGACAATAATTTCCTTATTGCGGGTGAGCACTGGTCTCATAAAACAGAAGATGGTGGAGGTTCTTGGTACAATGTATACAGTACGAATTCTTCTCCATATAAGAATAATGGGGCTGATTTTACTGTATCAGATTATGTAGTTCCTTCACCTACAGTGGAGGGATTGGTTTTGATGGGACAGTATGATAATGGTCTTTACCTAAGTAATGATGGCGGAACTACCTGGGAGAATAAAAGGGGTGAAATGGCAAAAGATGGTGTGAGTAATTACTTGGTGTCTGTTACCGATATTGCCTTTGCTGTCAATGGAGATATTTACGTTGTTCTGGACAGGAGTTATTATGAATATGCTGGTGGCTTTGTTGTGAAAAAAAGTACCGATAATGGAGCTACATGGTCTATTGTTCTAGATGGCAAAAAGGGAACTACAGATTTTTACAGTTGGGGGGCGTATCACGGGTTGGAAACACATCCTACAGATCCTAATACGGTTTTCATCACTTCTTTTGATCCAAAGCAGCATGTCACCATTCGCTCACAGGATGCGGGGGCAACTTGGGAGAAAATCGGATATCACGAATCTGAAGGTCAAGACCTTCCTCACAAATTGGTAAGACAGCTTGAAGTTGATGAAAAGAACCCTAACACGATGTATGCTGTAGCAGGGAGAAATAATAATACTGATGGTCGTATATACAAATCTTTAGATGCTGGTGTAAGTTGGGTGACGATCAATGACACAAACTTGCACGATCCGCGTGATATTTCTATAGACCCAAATAACTCAGATATAATCTACGCTGCGGTGACTCCACATGAGACAATGGGCGGGATATATAAGAGTACAGATGGTGGTGTGACATGGATGCACAAGGTTGGAGCAGCTGTAGGAACTAAAAGTGCGGATTTACAAGCACAGATCACAGCCAATGATGATTTCTTTGGAGCTACTTCCGTAAGGGTTCACCCTGATAATTCTAACACGATATTGGCAACTTTCGGTGCAGCCACAGGTCAGTGGTTTGGTGATTATCGTCCGGGATATGGGGTGGGGATCTCTTATGATGGAGGTGATTCTTGGAAGCTGATCGGGCAGAGCTTAATCAGATATGGTAGACTTTATCACATTGAGTTTGATCTATTCGATCATAACATTATCTATACAGGGTCAGGTGGTTCTGGAGGCTTCAAAATTGATTTGTCTGAATTAATTGATGAGCAAAGCAAGCTACAAGGCTTAATAGATCAGCTCAAAACGGATGAGTCTCAGGTAACCATCGCCATGATGGAGGAAATTGGGATTAAGGGCATGAACGATGATAACCTATCTCTTTACCAGACAGAGTTGAAAGCTTCAGTGGATGACCTATACATGAATGCGCAAGTGCAGTTTATTGTAGATGAAGTGAATACAGCTGATGTCACCACCTTGGATATTGTTCTACAAAGGTTGGGAGATGGACAAGCACATTTGATTACCGAAGACATGCTAGAAGAAATCGGAGTGGTGAATCTATACAGCGAATTGATGTTTGAATATCACGATGCACTAGGGGCGCTGGACGAGACGACTACCCTTTCTGCTATTCAGGAAGTGATAGATCAAGCCAATATTGATGGAAGTCTCATTCTTGTCAATACTTACCTTGAGCGTAGGGACATAACTTATGGTGAGGATTTCTTTAACTTCTTAGGTCTCACAGGGATGAAAGAAGAGTATCAAACCAACTACGATACGGCATTCCTAGCGGCCACTTTGCCACTGGATGTGCAGGATTTTCAATCTATCGTAACTCGAGTAACGGAAGTGCTGGATACCCCAGTGATCCCACCGCTTGCTAATTCATTGGATGTTGAATTTTCTTTATTTCCGAATCCCGTAAAGGATCGCTTGAAAATCACTCTAGGTAATGCGTCCTTTGGAGATATGAACATTCGGATCATTGATTTGAGTGGACAGCAGGTACTGGAAAAGCGAATAAAATTAGAGAGTAAGAAAGTCATCAATGTAGCAGGCTTGGCTAAAGGGGTCTACCTCATTCAAATCGAATCGAATGGAATCAATACCGTTTCTAAATTTGTGAAGGAATAGACTCTTTCTAGTATGCTTAACAGCGGAGCTAGTAAACCCCTGTCTTGATTATTCTAAGGCGGGGGGGTATTTGTATTATAAAAACCCGTGAATAACCTGGGTAATCTTAAAACGAGAATTGTCATTGCTGTTCTCTGATAGTTCAATAATTATCTCATCGGAATCTTTGAATTCTTCTAATACAAAAACATCAGAAGAGTTACTTCTTTGGTCATATTTACCTAGCACACTTGGTGGATCAAGGGTATAGGCATATAATTCAGCACTTTTTGATAAAAAGAAGTTTTTCATATAAACCTCTATTGTGGTTGCGCCTCGCGATTTGATCTTGAGTAAATATAGTGTTCTTCCGTTTTCTATCTTATAAGAATTGGCTTCTGCCTTAAAGTCAATGTTTACGTCAAACATTTCTCCGTATTTAAGAACTTTTGTTGTTGCTCGATTTTCACTTCCGGTATTTGCGTACTTTTCAAGTAGTTTGGTTGTGTTCATTACTTCATAAATAATTTCTTTCGGTAGGTAGGCAACTCTTCGTGCATCAGAACCTAAAGTGTATGGTTTCCCCCCATAGGAAACTTGAGCCTTAATTGTAAGGCTGGTAAGTACAAAGGAGAACAATATTAAATTGAGATATTTTGGGTTCACGGTTTTCTATTTTAAGTGTTTATTATCCTGAATATATTGGATTTGGATGATTTGGGGATAATATTGATACCAAACCGAATATTTTGAGTATAGCTCCTTCAAATTTTTATTTTACTCATGTATAACTGTAGTAATATGATCTTGCCAAAATAGTACGCCTACAACACACCAAATAGGGGGAATGCTGCTTTACTTTCTTTATGCCAGCACCAAAGATGCTAAATAAGTTCAATTTGCTGAGTTATATGAGAAATGTATATAAATCCATTATAATCATTATTTCATTTGCTTTATCGCCTTTTCTCTTATTACATCGCCCACTGTTGTATTTTCAATCTTACTATCCAGCCATGAGATAATGTCAAAATAAACAAAAGGACGTTTGTCGTACTTGCTTTCAGACAAGGTGATCATTTTCTTACGTAGGGATACAAAACGATCTCTCAAACTTGTCCGTGTGTCTTTGCTCAGGTTTCTGATAAAGTCCAGAATGTATTGCTGGTACAAGTGCAAGTCGTGTTTTTTGAGGAGGAAGCGGTAAGTAGATCGCAGATAATATTCTATCACGTCATTATTTCCCAATTCATAATGAATGATCAAATTTAGTATTCTAGAAAAGGAATGCACATCTTCACGAATATCCTGATCTTCAGAATTGATAATGCGGTTTAGCCATTTTAGGGCATCACGGTAGTCATCATTTCCAAGGTAGAGACTGGCTATTTTGTAGAACAAAACCAACTCAGAGTGTTTGTCAAGTAAACCAATGTAGCCCTCAAGTCGCTTTTCTATTTTTCTGAGAAGCTTTACGCCAGTTTCAAAATTCCCAGTGATGAAATATCCATTAAACTGGTGAGCATAAGAATACTTAAATAGCCTTATTTGAATGTTTTCATTCATTTTCACTACTCGGTGTGTAGTGAGTGCCTTTAGTATGGCATGGGTCTCCTGAAATTCTTTGTAGAGATAAAGCCTTGATTGCGTATTGAGAAGGTGATTTAATCCGCGTAAATACTTTTCAAAATTATGTGAGGAAGCTGGTGCACTAGGAAAGAGGTCTACCCATTTCTGGGCAAATTCATGTGCTTTTGCAAAATCTTGAATAAAGTTGAAGTAGGAAAAATGAATATCAAACCACAGCAGTTTTTCCTGAAAAGAAAGGTTTTCCTCGTCGTATGCGGGGAGCTTTTCCGCAAACATATTGTTGATATGAACAAAGTCATTTTTATCTCGCAAGTAGCCTACCTTGATATACATGGCATTCAGCTCTACAGACAAGTTAGTGAGTTGGTTGATGCGAGAGATGCGCTGGTTTACCGCATTGCCTTCTTCCACGATCTGTTTTACACGCTCTTGATTGTTTTTGCCCAAAGAATAAGGAAGCAGGTTTTTCTCCCATTTGAGTACCTCAAGGTGTAGCTCCAAGTTGTCACTTTTGGCTACCGACTTTTTCACCTTCTGTAGCAGTTGCATACTTTGACCATACAAGCTGCGGTCATACAGGATTTGTACATAGTCGATATTTTCTCGGATAGAAATATCTTCATTTGTATTGGTCGTATATTCCTTTAGACTTTGTAGAATCTTTTTGTACAAATTGGCCTTCAGGTTGCTAAACTGCTCTGGGTTGATCCACTCGTTTCGCTGCAATATTTTCGCTTCATCAAATTCCTTCAGTTTTTCTATTTCTTCAAATAGCTTAAGGTATTTATGATCTGAACCATTTACAGAACTATTTCTTAGTTTGAAATAGCGTTTCTCACTTTTCTTTAATGACTTGACCAGAATGAATAAATGGTCGGAACGTTCTTTAGACATTGTAGATAAATGGATTGATGAAGGCTTATTTGCCTGCAATGTTAAGAAAATATGCGCTTTGTTTTGATTAGAAATCGTAATTAAATTCTTTTTTGGTTGCTCTCAGCCATTGTGGAGTTGATAGATTTGTCTGAAATAGAAATTGGTGAAAATTGTAAGTGGCGTAGATAGTAGGCGTTGAAAGTAAACCTCAGAAAGCCACATTTTGTCAAAAAGATAAGCGATTAATCAACTAAGGAAAAGAGAAATAAGATGAGTGATAAGGTATATGTTTTTGATACTACTTTGCGAGATGGGGAGCAAGTGCCTGGATGTCAGCTTTCAACACCAGAGAAAATAGAAATTGCAAAGGAGTTGGAGATTTTGGGAGTGGACGTAATTGAAGCGGGTTTTCCGATTTCCAGCCCTATGGATTTCAATTCTGTAATTGAAATTTCCAAGGCAGTTAGCAATCCTACCATTTGCGCACTCACCAGAGCGGTAGAAAAAGATATTGATATTGCCGCTGATGCACTCAAGTTTGCAAAGCACAAGCGTATTCATACAGGAATTGGCGCTTCTGATTATCACATTGAATATAAGTTTCGCAGTACCAGAGATGCAATCTTAGAGCGGGCAATTGCTGCTACCAAGTATGCTAAAAAGTACGTGGAAGACGTTGAATTTTACTGCGAGGATGCTGGACGTGCCGATAATGAGTATTTGGCTCGTATGGTAGAGGCGGTGATCAAAGCAGGTGCAACTGTGGTGAATATACCAGATACTACTGGGTATTGCTTACCAAGTGAGTATGGCGCTAAGATTAAGTATTTGATGGACAATGTGAAAGATATTGATAAAGCCATTATCTCTTGCCACTGTCACAATGACCTAGGTTTGGCTACAGCCAATACCATGGCTGGTGTCCTAAATGGAGCACGCCAAGTAGAGGTGACCATGAACGGTATAGGAGAGCGTGCTGGGAATACTTCATTAGAAGAAATTGCAATGATCCTTCACACTCACAAGGATGTAGACTTACATACCAATATCAAAAGCAACAGAATCTATGCCCTTAGTTTGCTAGTGAGCAAAATGATGCGCATGCCGATACAGCCAAATAAAGCGATCGTTGGACGAAATGCATTTGCGCATAGCTCTGGCATTCACCAAGATGGTGTGATTAAAAACAGAGAGAGTTATGAGATCATGGATCCTGCAGATGTTGGGGTTCCTCAAAACTCAATCATTCTTACTGCGAGAAGTGGAAAAGCTGCTTTGAAATATCACTTGGAGCGATTGAACTACAACTTGACCAACGAGCGTGTGGAGCAAGTTTATGATGAGTTTTTGAAAATGGCTGATGCCAAAAAAGACATTACCGATGATGATTTGATCGTGTTGGTGGATGGAAAACTTCCTGACGGTGGTTATAAATTCGAAAACGTTCAGATTAGCTACGAAGAAAATGCAAAAGTGTCTTCTACCATTACATTGATGGTGGGTGGAGAGAAAATCACTAAAACTGCTACCGGAGATGGTTCTATAGAAGCTTCGTATAATGCAGTGGACATGATCGTGGATGAAAAGCTGAATGTAGATGAATTCTTGGTGCAATCTATCGGTGATCGCACAGATGCAGGCAAAGTGCACATCCGTGTGAAGTATGATGGACATTTATACATAGGATTTGGTGTTCATCAAGATGTGATTATCGCGTCTATCAGAGCATACATCGATGCGATTAATAAGATATCAGCCATTAAGAATAAGGCAGTTATGAGTACAGCGCAGTAAGAATCTAAGCGTTGTTTTTCTAATATACATAAAAAATCCCCTTGATGGAAATCCGTCAAGGGGATTTTAGTTTGCGTAGACTCTAATACTATTTTGCGTAAGCCACCGCTCGTAGTCTCACGAATTACCGTTACTTTGATTTGACCAGGATACTGCATCTCCTTCTCTATTTTTTGAGAAATGCCAAAGGATATGTCACTCGCCTGTCCGTCGGTTACATTTTCTGCATCCACCATAACACGCAGCTCACGGCCTGCCTGTATCGCGTAGCATTTGTTTACACCATCAAAACTCAGTGCCACGTTCTCAAGCTCTTTCAGTCTTTTGATGTATTGCTCCATGATTTCTCTACGAGCACCCGGTCTACTGCCCGATATGGCATCACAAGCCTGTACTATAGGAGAGATCATTGAAGTCATCTCGATCTCATCATGGTGAGCACCAATAGCGTTGCACACTTCAGCTGTTTCCTTATATTTTTTGGCAAGCTCCATACCTATGATTGCGTGAGGCTTGTCTGGCTCGTCTGGGTAGACTTTGCCAATATCATGAAGCAGTCCAGCGCGTTTGGCCATTTTTGAGTTAAGACCAAGCTCAGAAGCCATCGTTCCACAAAGCTTCGCCACTTCTCTTGAGTGCTGTAGGAGATTTTGTCCATAAGAAGAACGGAACCTCATTCTGCCTACGTACTTGATAAGCTCTGGATGCAAACCATGAATACCTAAGTCAATAACCGTGCGTTCGCCTATTTCAACGATTTCTTCGTCGATATTTTTGATTGTCTTGCTTACGATCTCTTCTATGCGTGCTGGGTGAATTCTGCCATCTTGCACAAGTCTGTGCAGCGAAAGTCTGGCTACTTCTCTTCTCACAGGATCGAAACCAGATATGATAATCGCTTCTGGAGTGTCATCTACGATAATTTCTACACCAGTGGCAGCTTCAAGTGCGCGAATATTTCTTCCTTCACGACCAATAATTTTTCCTTTGATATCATCGCTCTCAATGTTGAAGACAGAGACACAGTTTTCAATAGCATGTTCCGTAGCTGTTCTCTGAATGGTCTGAAGTACAATTTTCTTAGCTTCTTTGGTGGCCGTCATTTTTGCCTCCTCGATGATGTCCTTGATGTGGGCAGAGGCATCCGTTCGAGCCTCATCTTTCAGCGTCTCAATCAATTGATTTCGAGCATCGTCGGCAGATAGGTTTGATACTTTTTCGAGAATTGCTACTTGCTGATTTTTGAGTTTTTCAAACTCTTCTTTTCTTTTCTTTACGATTTCGAGCTGTGCAGTCACATTCTCTTTCATCGACTCTAGCTCATCCTCTGCTCGCTTGTTTTGTTCTAGTTGCTTTGAGAGCTGTCCTTCTTTTTGTTTGAGTTTGTTCTCGTTGGTGATGATCTGATTCTTCTTGCGATTGGCCTCTTCTTCAAACTCTGTTTTTAGCTTCAGATATTTCTCTTTGGCCTCAAGAATGCGGTCTTTTTTAATGTTTTCAGCAGTAAGCTCTGCTTCTTTGATGATCGCTTTTTTCTGATCATCCGCTTGTGCAATTTTCTTGCTTAAAGTGCGCTTTAAAAGCGACCTATCTATACCGATACCAGCGCTGATACCGATAATGCCAATCATGACATATATAATTATTTCCATTGGTGTATGTGTGTATTTATGTTACATACATGTAGTCCAACGTACGTGGTGAGCTAATATGAAAGCAGATCGCTACAATAGGGGTTTTAGATATTATTACTTATTATCTGGCTGATATTTTTGATCTGGTTTAGGGCTACTTCGTCTGTAGATTCTGAAGTTTCTTCATTCTTCATTCTGTCCACGGTGCTATCAAAGGCCACCATTGCCAAAAGATCTTGATGATCCTCGATACCAAACTGATCTTTGTACGAGCGGATTTTTTCATTAATCAACTTTCCTGCACGTCTGATCCGTTCTTCATCTTCGGCTTTCACCTTCATGGGATATTCTCTATTCCCAATCCTCAGCTTTATTGATAATTCTGTCATTCGGTATTATTAAGCGTCACCCAAATGAGCTATACATTTATCTATTTCCTTAATATAGTCTTCTATCACTTCCTTCAACTCGGATGCTCCACGTTCCTCGACTATCATGCTTTCTACAATTTTACTAATTTTAGCTTGATTTTGAAAGTTTGTTAAATGTTCACTATTCAATTCCAACCGGCTTTTTAAATTTTCATTCTCTTCGCGCAATTGGGCATTCTCTGTTTGAAGCAAGGAATGATCACTAAGCAGGAGTCTAACCTTTCTTTCTAAGTTGTTGAGTTCCGATCGGAGCGATTCCTTTCCCATTTATTTTCTTATTAAAGCATTAATTTCTTTTTCAAACGTATTGATGAGGCCGTTCATACTTTTATCAATCTGCTTGTCATTGAGTGTCTGCTCTTTGTCTTGTAAGTAGAAGCTCAGTGCATAGGATTTTTTGCCTTCACCAAGCTTATCTCCTTTGTACACAGAGAAAACATTTACCCGATTTAATAATTTTTTCTCAGACTTAAAAGCTAAACGTGTTATCTCCTTCAAAGATACAGATTCATCAATTACCAGAGACAAGTCTCTGCGCACCTCTGGATACTTAGAAAGTGCTTTGAATTGGTATTTTGTATTGATGGACTTTATTAATTTTTTCCAATCCAATTCGGCATAAAAAATTTCCTGATTTATTTCAAAATGGTCAGCAATCTTTGTTTTCAGTCGGCCAACTTTTCCTATCGGAGATTTTCTTACGGATAAAGATACTCCGTATGCCAATGCCTCGTCTTCTATTTCGTCAACTTCTGGCTGATCTATTCTCAATGCGCTAAAAAGCGATTGGATCGTTTGCATCAGCTGATAAAAACTTGTCTTTTGAGCTGGTGCATTCCATGATTCCTCATTGATATCTCCCGTGAGATAAAAGGAAAGAATTTCTGTTTCTTGATACTTTTCTTTTTTCTGATAGATTTTCCCAAATTCAAAGAATTCAAGGTTCTTCTGTCTCCTGTTGATATTTCTCCTGATTGACTCCAATCCTGTGTAAAGAGGGGAGGTTTTCATGTACCCAAGTTCTTCACTCGATTTGTTCAGAATTTCAACAGGGTCTTCTCCTAGCGGAATTTTTTTGAAATACTCAGGGTTGGTTAGTGAGTTGGTTTGTATTTCTGAGTAGCCACATCCAGCCAAGTGAATCGTGGCTTTTTCTTGAATTTTGTAAGGTTCTTTTTCTTGAAATGAAGCCAAATGACCAGCCGAAAGAGATTCATCCAAACCGATGTTATTGAACCCGTAGATACGCAGCACTTCTTCTACTAAATCTGCTTCTCTTGTTACTTCACTTCTGTAGGGAGGCACAATTGCTGTAAAGCCTTCCTCGGTTTTAGTTTCTGTGGCTATATCTAAATCATTCAGAATGGTCAGAATTCTTTCATGCTCAATATCTTCTCCGATCAATCGGTGGAAATTTTTATAAGTTGTTGGGATGCGTACTGGTGTGATTTTAGAAGGATAAATATCTGTCACTTCCGATGCTACATATCCACCCGCAATTTCCAAAATCAGCTGAGTAGCAAGATTCAAAGCTATAATGGTCATCTCCGGATCAGCACCTCTTTCAAACCTGAAGGAAGCATCTGTTGACAAACTGTGTCGCATTGCTGATGCGCGCACCCAGTCTGCTGAGAAATAGGCACTTTCTAGGAAGAGGCTTGTAGTTTCATTTTTAATTCCAGAATCCACTCCACCAAAGACTCCAGCGATACACATGCCTCCATCGGCATTACAAATCATTAAGTCCTTATCAGAAAGCGTTCGCTCTACTTCATCTAGTGTTTTGAATTTTGTTCCAGCGGCTAGCGTTTTTACAATCAAATGATCTCCTACTTTATCCGCATCAAATGCATGCATTGGCTGGCCGAGAGATAGCATTACATAGTTGGTAATGTCCACAATGTTATTGATCGGGGACAATCCCACAGCTCTCAGTTTCCACTGCATCCACTCTGGCGATGGAGCTACTTTTATTCCTCTTATAGTGACACCCGAATATCTTGGGCAAGCTTCTGTATTTTCAACAGTGACTTTTATTGGTCTATCTGTTTTTGGTTCAAAGCCTTTTGTTTCAGGTGTTTTGATTGCTCGGCCGAAAAATGCTTTCAAATCTCGTGCAGTACCCAGATGTGAAGTGGCATCACCTCTATTCGGAGTAAGACCAATTTCGAATATGTAATCTTCTCCTGTTTCAAAAAGTGTTTTTGCTGGAGTGCCATTCGGCAAATCTGTATCAAGGACTAAAATACCGTCGTGACTTGATCCTAATCCGATTTCGTCTTCCGCGCAGATCATCCCTTCAGATACTTCGCCTCTTATTTTTGCTTTTTTTATTTTGAACGATTCGCCTGATAAGGGATATACCGTGGTGTTCACCAATGCAACAATCACTTTTTGGCCTTGAGCTACATTCGGCGCTCCACAAACCACCGGCAATAGTTCGCCGGTACCAGCATCTATCGTTGTTAATTTCAGTTTATCGGCATCTGGGTGAGGGCTGCAAGACATGACTTCTCCCACGACTAAACCCTCAAGTCCACCTTTTATTTTCTCAACACGGTCTATACTCTCTACCTCAAGTCCAGTTTGGGTGAGTATCTCTCCTATCTGCTCGGGTGTTTCGGTTATCTCAATAAAATCTTTTAACCAATTGTAAGAGATTTTCATTCTACTTAATCGTTTCGTTACTGAATTCTAAATGTCAAGCTATGCCCGATTTGTTGAAATGGGCATTTTGGATGCTAATTGATCGGCAAAAGTATTAAAGTGGCCTTTAATTGCCCCATGTATTAATGTTTATAATCCTTCTCGCCGGCAGGTATTGCGATGGGTAAAATGTTTTCAGTTGGGGGTAGAGGGCAGGAGTATTTATTGGCATAAGCACAGTAGGGGTTGTAGGCTTGATTGAAGTCGATGGTAATGCGGTCAGATTTGCCGATATCAAGATCTAAGTAGCGCCCGCCACCATAGGTTTCTTTACCACTCGTATTGTCCGAAAAAGCCGTGAAATAAGTGTTCATACTACCAAAACCAATAGGTTTGAGGATGAGCAGCTGCAATGTTTCGCCCTGTATTTTGAATTTTGCGTAAGCAAATTTGAGATATTTTTCTTCAGCCCCAGTACTAGTCGCAATATTGACTATTTGTCTGTTTTCTACTCTTTCCAGTAGCGCATTGATTCTGTAATCAGGATTGATGGGGAAATATTCTGGAGCAACAAACGGTAGGTCAGATTGAATGAAAGGGCTTTGATCGGAAGAGGCCAGAAATTTTACTTTCTCATCACGCTTTTTTTGAGCTTCTAGAGTGTAATCGCTGCTTGATTCAGATCCTTGCATCGAGTAGATCAGTATGATTACGAAAATTGGAATGATGATATAAAAGATTTTTTTCATCTGCTTGTGTTTTTTTATGAATGCCTCTGTATTGTTGGGTAGGCTACCGAGCTTGTTTATTTAGTAGCCGAGGAAGTTGTGCTTGTTGGTTGTGCAAATCTCGCAGAATGTTATAACATCGACTGATCCGCAAAGCTAAAATAACCATCATCGGTGAAGATGATGTGATCCACTACGGGGATGTCGAGAATTTGCCCTGCTTCTCTCATGCGCTTTGTAAGTTGAATATCTTGGTGGCTGGCTTTAAGGCTTCCTGATGGGTGATTGTGTGCTAGTACAAGGTAACTAGCCAGGCATTCCAGCGCCTTGTTGAAAATAATTTTCCGATCTACCACCGTTCCTGCGATCCCACCAGCACTGATTTTCTCTTTTTTGATAACTTCATTGTTTCTCTTGAGAAAAATCACCCAAAATTCTTCATGAGGCAAGTCCAGCATGTCTGGAATTAGATAGTCGTATGCCTGTTTGGCCGACTTGATGATGGTGTTTTTTGTTATATCTGATTCTTTTCTGCGTCTTCCCAGCTCCAGGGCACTCACTATTGAGATGGCTTTGGCTTCACCAATGCCTTTGTATTTCATCAAATCTTTGACAGAAAGCCGAGCGATTTTATTAAGGTCATTGTCAAACTCTCTCAGGATCATCTTTGCGAGATCTACAGCGGACATGGTTTTAGTTCCTGATCCTATCAAGATGCCAATGAGTTCGGCGTTAGAAAGAACCGACTTTCCTTTGTTGATCAGTTTTTCTCGTGGGCGATCTTCTTCTGCCCATTGTTTGATGGTGAAGGTGGGTGATTGGTAATTTTCCATTGTCTGTAAAAATGAAAAATATTGGCCAATAAAAAAACCCTATCTACTGATGTAGATAGGGTTGATATAACTTTATATGTTTTAGCTTACGCTAAAGACTTAACTTTCAAAGTAAGTTTAGACTTCAAGTTTGAAGCTTTGTTGGCGTGAATGATATTCTTTTTTGCCAATTTATCGATCATACTTACTACTTCAGTAAGTAATTTTTCTGCTTCTGCTTTGTCTTCTGAATCTCTCAATCTTTTGATAAACGTACGAGCAGTTTTGTGCTGGTATCTGTTTCTCAATCTTTTCGCGTCGTTTGAGCGGATTCTTTTTAATGCTGATTTATGATTTGCCATGAGCTTCTAAAATTCTTCTAGCCATTTTTAAAGGAGTGCAAAGATAGGATTATTGATAATTAAAACAAAAATGAAAGGAATAATATCCGACTAAAATTTGATCTCAAAATCATTTATTTTTAGAAAAGCCTTTAAATACCAAATATGAAACGTTTTGTTCCCATTCTCGGTCTTCTTTTGCTGTCAACTTTTATTGGAAGTTGGGGCTTTTTTGCTCATAAAGAGATCAATCGTCTAGCGGTTTTCACTTTGCCGCCAGAAATGGTAGGTTTTTTCAAAGCCAATATTCACTATGTCGTTGAGCGTTCGGTCAATCCTGACAAACGTAGGTATGTGATTAAGGAAGAGGCCTGCCGGCATTATATTGATTTGGATGAATATGGAGATAGTGCCCTTCATAAAATCCCTCACCGATGGCACGATGCAGTGGCTCGATATGGAGAAGATACGCTCCAAGCCTATGGAATAGTGCCGTGGCAAATCCAGCTAGTTCAATATCAGCTCACTCAAGCCTTTTTGAATGGAGACCAAGAGAAAGTCTTGCGCTATGCTACGGATCTGGGGCATTACATAGCTGACGCGAATGTACCACTCCATACCACGTCCAATTACAATGGACAGTATACCGATCAAGTGGGGATTCATGGGTTTTGGGAATCGAGGTTGCCGGAGTTGTTCTTTGAGCGGTATGATTTGCTTTCAGGCAGGGCGGAGTACATCGAAAATACCCAGAAGGTGGCTTGGCGGGCTGTTGCTAAGGCAAATGCTGCTTTGGATTCTGTGTTGCGCTTCGAGCGACAGCTTTCGAAGGATTTTTCTCAGTCCAAGAAGTACAGTTACGAAGAGCGAGGAGCTGCTACGCTGAGGGTATATTCTTATGACTTTTCAGAGGAATATCATCACATGCTCAATGGCATGGTGGAGCGTCAAATGCGTAGCGCCGTGAAGATGGTTGGGGATTTTTGGTATACCGCTTGGGTGGATGGTGGACAACCCGATTTGAAAATGTGGGGAAAAACTGAATCTTCTGGAAATGAGCTGTTTACAAAAGCTTTCAATGTAATTTTCAGAAACCATGAAAGCGGTGAGAGTGATGGGAAGTGAGTTGAAAAAATCTTCGATGAATGCTCTCAGAGTTTAGATAAATGATTGTTATTTCAATAAAAAAATGATGTAAATTTCCATTACCATCAAAAAGCGAGCGAATATGTTACGAAAATTTGGAATATCTTTAATTGTTTGTATACTTGTAGGAGCAAGTCAGTTTGCTGTAGGGCAAGCGAGAGTGATTACCGAGGATGAGTTAGGTATAGAGCTATTAAAATGGCATTATACTAGGTATCCTAAAAGTGTGGCGTCTCAGTGGAGTGTGATCGAAGGGCGAGGAGAAGCACCATTGTACGAAGGAGTTTTTAGCTTCGGAGGTTATGAGACGGTAGCTGTTTATGATTCAGAAGGAGTCATAATAGAAGAGCAAGTGGAAATGAAGGACGCGGTTCCTGTTTCGCTGCTTCATTATTTAGACGATATATATTCAAAATATAAAATCACTTCATTCTTGAAAAAAGAAGACTTTATAAAGTCAGAAGTGAAGTACCAAATGGCGTTGAAGAGTAAAGAGAAGGGGGAGGAAGTGATTGAGTTTGATAAGAACTTGATACCATTTGAAAGTAACCTCGTAAGTGGATCTAAATGATCTGCTACCATTAAACCCAAATGAAAAAGGCCTTCGCAAGAAGGCCTTTTTTCGTGTTAAGAAGTTTTGAAACTGCTCAGTTATTTTCCAGCAGCATAAAGCTTGCTTGCTTGCTCCCAGTTGATCACGCTAAAGAATGCGTTGATGTAATCAGGTCTTTTGTTTTGATACTTGAGATAGTATGCGTGCTCCCATACGTCAAGGCCAAGGATAGGTGTTCCTCCGCATCCGACACCTGGCATCAATGGGTTGTCTTGGTTTGCTGAAGAGCAAACTTCCACTTTACCACCTTTCTGTACGCAAAGCCAAGCCCATCCAGAGCCAAATCTTGTAGCACCAGCATTGCTAAATGCAGTTTTGAATTCCTCGAAAGAACCAAAAGCGCTGTTGATAGCCGCAGCTAGTTCACCTGTAGGTTCTCCACCACCTTTTGGACTCATGATTGTCCAGAATAGTGAGTGATTCCAGTGACCACCACCATTGTTTCTTACAGCAGCTACGTCAGAGTGACTTGCCATAAGCTCGTCCAAAGACTTGCCAGCCATTGGTGTGTCTTTGATCGCATCGTTTAGTTTGCTTACATAAGCATTGTGGTGCTTGCCATGGTGGATTTCCATGGTAGCTTTATCGATATGTGGTTCAAGTGCGTCGTGTGCGTAAGGCAGTTCAGGTAATTGAAATGACATAATTTTTAATGTTTAAGTATATTGAAAAATCTATTTGTACTCGAAGATAGAACGTTCGTGTCTATATATTGTTCCCTCTCAATTTTAGAAAAAAGGATTTTATGAGTTCTTCAGACTCAGCAGCCATCAATCCTTGATGAGTTTCAGTTTTTGGATGAATAATTTGATTGCTAATGGTGGAATACCCTCGCCTTTCATCTTTGGCACCTATCACGATTTTTTTTATCTGGCTCCAGTAGAGCGCTCCGCCACACATCGTGCAGGGTTCAAGTGTCACATAAAGCGTGCACTCATTGAGGTATTTTGCACCCAGATAGTTTTGTGCGGAGGTGATAGCGAGAATTTCGGCGTGTGCCGTCACATCGTTTAGCTTTTGTACTTGATTGCAGGCTCTGGCGATCACTTTGTCATTGCAAGTGACAATCGCCCCCACAGGTATTTCTCCTTCGTCGTAAGCTTTTTGAGCTTCAACTAAAGCCAATTTCATGAAATGCTCGTCGCTATGGATTGTGAGTTTTTCCATTAATTAACCCTTACACTTTCCATGATTTCTTTCACGGCATCTTGCCACAGGCTTTTCTGACTAGCCTTGCAGTTGAAGTGGAATAGCAGCACATTCCCTTCATAGAAAGTGTACATAATGTAAGTGTATTTGCTAATTGGGGAAGAATTGAGACCTAAGGAGTTTTCTTCGTCCGTCACTTTTGAGGTAAACTCAAAAACCGCAAAATCACGATTGCTAATACTTACGATATTCTCCTGAATGAAATTTACCTCAGAAAATAAGTTTTGAATATTGGCCTTATAAAAATCCTTTAGAATGTTAAGGTCATTGCCTGTCCAAGGAGAGCTGTTTGTGTTTACACTCAAATCTACTGGCTGATCAGGAAGGGTGAACATGGCTATGGGAGCACGATAAGCCACATATTTATTTCTAATTTCGGCGGGGCTCATTGGAACAAATGAAGTGGGCACTTTCATTGAAATGCTCTTCGTTATTTTGATTCTTTGTAGTTCGGTTTGAGCTTGAGTAAATGTGGCAGAGAGGATGATTAAAATAGCCGCCAAAAGTGTGGATGCAGAAGTCTTCAATAGCATGTTGATATTAATTTATCTCAAAGCTAAAACTATTGTTAAATTTGCGCCTGTTTATTGAGATAGAATTAGAAACTAAAGATACGATGTTAAGAACGCATACTTGTGGAGAGCTAAGAGATCAGCATGTTGGACAGGAAGTAACCCTAGCGGGTTGGGTGCAGCGAATACGAGACAAAGGTGGTATGATCTGGATAGATCTACGTGATAAATATGGCGTGACCCAATTGATTTTTGAAGAAGGCAAAACTCCTGCTGAAGTGTTGGATTTGGCGCGTCATGCTGGTCGCGAGTTTGTGATTTCTGCCACAGGAGCGGTGGTAGAGCGTGTGTCTAAAAATGATAAAATCCCTACAGGAAATGTAGAAGTAAAGGTTTCGGCCATGTCCTACCTTAATAAATCTAAGGTGCCTCCATTTATGATTGAGGACGAAACCGATGGAGGTGAGGATTTGCGCATGAAATATAGATATCTCGATCTTAGACGAGGTGCAGTGCGTAAGAATTTGGAGCTCAGACACCAGATGCTTCAAAAGACACGTACTTATCTAAATGATAAGCTATTTATGGAGGTAGAAACTCCAGTTTTGATCAAATCTACTCCGGAAGGAGCAAGGGATTTTGTGGTGCCATCAAGAATGAACCCAGGTCAATTTTATGCTTTGCCACAGTCTCCACAGACTTTTAAGCAGCTGCTTATGGTGTCAGGCTTTGATCGCTATTTTCAGATTGTAAAATGCTTTCGTGACGAAGATTTGCGAGCAGATAGACAACCGGAGTTTACTCAGATAGACTGTGAAATGTCATTTGTGACCAGAGAGGATATCCTAGATATGTTTGAGGGGCTCATACGCTACTTGTTCAAAGAAGTGAAAGGTGTGGAACTAGGTAAGCTTCCTCATTTGCCTTATGTTGATGCTATGTCTAAATACGGTTCTGATAAGCCGGATTTGAGATTTGGAATGGAGTTCGTAGACCTGACTGACGTTGCGAAAGGAAAAGGTTTTGTGGTGTTTGATGATGCAGAGTCAGTATTGGCTATCAATGCGGCAGGATGTGCTGAGTACACTCGCAAGCAAGTAGATGAGTTGACAGATTTTGTAAAACGCCCTCAAATCGGAGCTAAAGGATTGATTTATGCAAGAGTGAATGCCGACGGTAGCGTGAAAAGCTCAGTGGATAAATTTTTCAACGAAGATGAGTTAAAAGTTTGGGCTGAAAAATTGGATGCCAAGGCCGGTGATTTGATTCTCGTAATGGCGGGAGGCTTGGATAGTACACGCAAACAACTTTGTGAGTTGAGGTTGGAAATGGGAACGCGTCTTGGTTTGAGAGACAAAGATAAAGTGGCAGCTGCGTGGGTGGTAGATTTCCCTCTTTTGGAGTGGGATGAAGACGAGTAAACGATTCCACGCAATGCACCATCCATTTACCTCACCAAACCCTGAGGATATGGATAAGCTTAATACTGATCCAGGTGCTGTAAGAGCGAATGCCTACGATATGGTGGTGAATGGTGTGGAAGTAGGTGGCGGTTCTATCAGGATTCATGATAGAGACGTGCAGTCAAGAATGTTTGATGTATTGGGCTTTAGTAAAGAAGAAGCTCAGGCTCAATTTGGATTTTTGATGAGCGCTTTTGAATATGGAGCTCCTCCGCACGGTGGCTTAGCGTTTGGTTTCGATCGCTTGTGTGCGCTGTTTGGTGGGCAGGATAGTATAAGAGATTTTATCGCTTTCCCTAAGAATACTTCAGGTAGAGATGTGATGATAGACTCTCCAAGTCATTTGGATCAGGCTCAGTTGGATGAATTGGCTTTGGATGTGAAAGCTGATTTAGAAAGTTGATTTAAATTATTAATAGAAACACCATTTGATTAACTTCAACATACTTTCTAATTTCATTAAGTCATGACTCAAAAGTTTATCGTTTATTCAAGTCCATTTATTTTACTTTTCTTGGCTGTGGCTGTTTTTGAGCCATGGATTTATAGAAATATTGTCGTGAGCGGTGAAATAGATGCTTCGATGAAAGAGAAGTATGTTGAAGTAATTGCTCATAAGGGTGCCTCTGCTTTGGCTCCTGAAAACACGCTTGCAGCTTTCGAAAAGGCTATAAATATGGGTGTGGATATGATTGAGCTGGATGTTCGTCATACCAAAGACGAGGAAGTGGTTGTCATTCATGATGAAACATTGGATCGTACTACTAATGGTACAGGTCAGGTTTATGACTACACACTCGAAGAAATCCGCAAGCTTGATGCGGGTTCTTGGTTTGACCCACAATACAGAGATCAAAAAGTTCCAACATTAAAGGAAGTGCTGGATTTAGTTGCTGGAAGGTGTAAAGTGTTGATTGAAATTAAACACATGAATCACCCGCATTACGAAGACTTTGCGGAGAAATTGGTTGAGGTTGTAAGGTCAGAAAAGAATGGCTATGAATGGGTGATCCTCCAGTCTTATGAAAATGAGTATTTGGAAGCCATTCATGAATTGGATGATAAAGTTCAGACGAAAAAACTATTGATCGGAGAGGATTCTACTCCACTTATTGCCTTCTATATTGAAACAAGGGTGCACCTTGGGAGAGCAAAGCTTGAAGGAGACCTTTCTTCTCTAAACCCAGAATATACTACACTGTCTACTCGACGCATTTTCCGCATGCACGCTCATGGATTTAAGGTGTACACTTACCCCGTAAATACGCGCGAGGATATGGTGAAAATGATGCACATGGGAGTGGATGGGATTATTACCGATCACCCAGAGATCATGCTGCAAATCAGAAAGGATATTGCGGAATTATAAGGATTGCGTACTTTTAATGTAACATTCCGTAGAGATGTATTCCAAAAGTTCCCATGAATCATTTTGAAGTATTAGGTCAAAAATTCTGGTCGATTTGTCTATATCACCCCTGAATAAATACCAGTTTGCAACACCGTATGCGAGTGTGGGGTTTAAACTTTTATCGTCGTTTTCAGCATAAGACAGTACCGTTTCTGCTTCGTAGATTCCTTTGAATACCATGATTAGATTTAAGTATTCGGAATTTTGAATGACTTTGGTTTTGCGAGTAATAGGGAGCAATAAATCAGCTGCTGCCTTTTCATTCCCAATTTTTTTGTAGGTAAGGTAAAACCAATGAGTGACAGCCACCAATAGATCATTGTTATCCACGTAGGTCGCACATTTTTTGAAAGAGGAAATGGATTTGTCGTAGTTGCCTTTGAGGTAATGCGCAATTCCTAAATAGTAATAGATGTTGAATTTGTCGTTGCTCAGCGCATTCTCACTTGTTTTTCCCAAATCATCTTGCTCTACTTCATTTTTGGCAGGTCGAGAGTAAAATGCTGCTCGCTGTAAATCCTCTATGGCCAAATCAAATTGTCTTATGGTAATGTAGCGATGGCCCCTATGTCTAAGTAGTCTAAATGATGATGGGTTTTGATCTAAACCTTCAGAAAAAACACGAATAGACTCATAATACAATCCTACATTGGAAAGTTTTCGTCCGTAGTTGATGGCATTGTTGATATTTTGAGGGGCGATTTTGTAACGCTCTTCTGCATTTTTAAGCTGCTTTTCTCTCAAGTTGGCATCTCTGCCTGTTTGTGTTTTAGGCGGAAGTGGCGTACCAAAAACAGTAAAAACAGTATTTGAATCGATCTCAATGTCAGATTTTGGAATACTATATTTCTTAGCTGCCTTTTTTTTATACCCCTTACTTGATTGTGTTTCAAGACAACCTTGAAGAGCAATCAGTACGAATAAAAAACACACTTTATTTATGATCGAGTATTGCATTGTTCACAAAATAAACGTTTTTAAGGCATTCGCCAATGAATTAGCCCAGTCAATTGTTGTCACCTTATCTAAAGTCAAAGATGAGGCCTGCACGGCGTTGATTGATTAGATTTGCATCGTATTATTGAAATAAATTTTCCTATACAAAAAAGAAATAAAATGGCAATGACACCATCTAATATGATGCCTTTGGGGCAAAAGGCACCATCATTTAAATTAACAGATGTGGTTTCTGGCAGAGAGACTGTTTTGGAAGATGTAAGAGGCGAGCATGGTTTGGTTGTAATGTTCATCTGTGCTCATTGTCCTTATGTAATTCATGTTCAAGACCGGCTTGTGGCCATTGCAAATGAACATTTGAAAAAGGGAATCGGCGCAGTGGCCATTTCATCTAATGATATAGAAAAATATCCTCAGGATGGGCCTGAGCAAATGAAGGATCAAGCCCGGTCCGTTAATTTTGGTTTTCCCTACTTGTTTGACGCAACTCAGGAGGTGGCTAAGTCGTATATGGCAGCTTGTACACCAGATTTGTATCTATTCGATGCGGATTTGAAATGCTACTACCGAGGTAGAATGGATGGAGCAACTCCAGGGAATGACGTGGTGAATGATGGTAAGGAATTGATCCATGCAATGGAATCTTTATTGGCCAGCCAGCCATCACCAGCGAATCAACTACCAAGTGTAGGGTGTAATATTAAATGGAAGGCCTAGCATGTTTCTCAAGAGCATCGTTTTTGTTAGTTTTGCGCCTTCCTGTAAGTGGATACTACCCCATCAATTATGAGCACAGCTAAGACTACATTCAATAAGTTGACCACTCACCGTCTATTGGAAATGAAAGCCATGGGTGAGAAAATAGCGATGCTCACGGCATACGACTATTCCATGGCTAAAATTTTGGATGAAGCGGGGATTGATGTGATTTTGGTTGGCGATTCGGCCTCTAATGTGATGGCTGGTAATGACACCACGCTACCCATCACTCTGGATCACATGATATGGCATGCAACATCCGTAGTAAAGGCTGTGAAAAGAGCTTTAGTGGTGGTGGATGTGCCTTTTGGTAGTTACCAAGGCAATAGCTCAGAAGCGCTTAGGTCGAGCATCAGAATAATGAAAGAATCTGGTGCACATGCCGTGAAAATGGAGGGGGGTATTGAGATCAAAGAGAGTGTGAGTCGTGTGCTTTCTGCCGGTATTCCCGTGATGGGGCATTTGGGACTTACTCCTCAGTCCATTTATAAATTTGGGACTTACACCGTGAGAGCCAAAGAGGATGAAGAGGCGGAAAAGCTGATCAAAGACGCACAGCTACTTCAGGATTTGGGATGCTTTGGCATAGTGCTGGAAAAGATTCCTGCCAACTTGGCGAAAGCCGTGTCTTCAAAGCTGGAGATTCCAGTGATTGGAATTGGTGCTGGAGCAGATGTGGATGGACAAGTACTTGTAGTTCATGATATGCTTGGCATCACGCAGGATTTTAAACCTAGATTTTTAAGGCAATATGCCGATTTGAATACAATCATCAGGGAGGCAACTTCTGGATATATAAAAGACATTAAATCAAAGGACTTTCCTAATGAGAAGGAGAGTTATTAATTATCAAAGCAAAACACCTTAGTCTAAAACATGGCAAAAGAACCTAAGATTATCTACACGCTCACGGACGAAGCTCCAGCTTTAGCGACCTATTCACTTTTACATATAGTAAAACCTTTCTTGGCACAAGCCAATGTGGATGTGGAAACACGTGATATTTCCTTGGCTGGGCGAATCATTTCTAGTTTTCCCGAATACTTGGAGGACAATCAAAAAATGGCGGATGCTTTAACCGAGCTAGGAGAGATGGCCAAAACACCAGAAGCCAATATTATCAAACTTCCTAACATTAGTGCATCTATTCCGCAGCTTCAGGCAGCTATCAAAGAGTTGCAATCTCAAGGTTATAAGTTGCCAGACTATCCGGCAGAGCCAAAGACGGACGAAGAGAAAGAAATCAGGTCTAGATATGATAAAATCAAAGGTAGTGCGGTGAACCCTGTGCTTCGCGAAGGAAATTCTGACCGACGTGCTCCTGGTTCTGTAAAACAATATGCTAGAAAAAACCCGCATTCAATGGGTGAGTGGAGCGCCTCTTCTAAGTCGCACGTGGCGAGTATGCAGAGTGGCGATTTTTACGGAAGTGAAAAATCTGTGACGATAGCTAAGGCTGATACTGCTAAAATAGAATTGGTAGAGCCAAATGGTAAGGTGACCGTTTTGAAAGAGAAAACAGCTTTGCTAGCTGGTGAGATCATTGATGCTGCAGTAATGAGCAAAAAAGCTTTAAGAGAATTTTTAGAAACGGAAATTCAAGAAGCCAAAGCGCAAGGAGTGTTGCTTTCAGTTCACCTAAAAGCGACGATGATGAAGGTTTCTGACCCAATCATTTTCGGTCATGCTGTGACGGTATATTTCAAGGACGTATTCACGAAATATGCGGATTTATTCGCAGAAATTGGAGTGGATGCTACAAACGGGCTGGGTGATCTTTATGCTAAAATAGAGAAACTACCAGCTGATAAGAAAGCGGCTATCGAGGCAGATATTAAAGCGAGCTACGATGCACGTCCTGAATTGGCCATGGTCAATTCTGATAAGGGAATTACTAACCTTCATGTACCTAGTGATGTGATTATTGATGCATCTATGCCTGCCGCGATCAGAACTTCTGGTCAGATGTGGGGATGGGATGGCAAGCTTCATGATACCAAAGCGATCATTCCGGACAGAAGCTATGCAGGCGTATATCAGGAGGTGATTGATTTTTGTAAGAAAAATGGAGCTTTTGACCCAACTACCATGGGTAGTGTATCAAACGTTGGTTTGATGGCTCAAAAAGCAGAAGAATACGGTTCTCATGACAAGACTTTTCAAATACCAGCTAGTGGTAAAGTGAATGTGGTGAATGCTGCTGGTGAGGTCTTATTGTCTCATGATGTGGAAGAAGGTGATATTTGGAGAATGTGCCAAGTGAAAGATGCGCCTATTCAGGATTGGGTCAAGCTAGCAGTGAATAGAGCCAAAGCGACAGGTGTGCCAGCAATATTTTGGTTGGACGAAGCACGTGCACACGATGCACAGTTGATCACCAAAGTGAAAAAATACTTGGGAGATCATGATACCGCAGGTTTGGATATTCAGATCATGTCTCCTGAGAAAGCGACCAAGTTTTCTTTGGATCGAATCATTGAAGGTAAAGACACGATCTCAGTAACGGGTAATGTGCTACGTGATTACTTGACGGATTTATTCCCAATTTTAGAACTGGGTACTAGCGCTAAAATGCTTTCAATCGTGCCGTTGATGAATGGTGGAGGATTGTTTGAGACTGGTGCTGGTGGATCAGCTCCTAAGCACGTACAGCAGTTTGTGGAGGAAGGTTATTTGCGTTGGGATTCTCTTGGGGAGTTTCTTGCATTGGCAGTTTCTCTTGAGCATCTGTCAGAAACTTTCGACAATCCAAAAGCGAAAGTATTGGCAGAAACTTTGGATCAGGCCACAGCCAAATTTTTAGAAAATGATAAGTCTCCAGCGCGTAAAGTAGGGCAGATAGACAACCGTGGTAGTCATTTCTATCTTGCGATGTACTGGGCAGAGGCTTTGGCAGCTCAGACAGCAGATAAAGAGTTGAGTGCTAAATTCTCTAATCTTGCGAAAGTATTGGCAGAGAATGAAGCTAAAATCAATCAAGAGTTGATAGGTGCTCAAGGAAAACCAGTGGAAATAGCAGGTTATTATAATCCTAGTGCCGAAAAAGTGGCAAACGCTATGCGACCAAGTGCTACATTGAATAGTCTTTTAGGCGCTTTGTAAGCAAGAATGTGATGTTATAAAATAAAAAAGCCCGCAATCGCGGGCTTTTTAATGATCTGATAGTTTTGAAATTTCTTACGTCAAACTAGAAGAAAGATATTCTCTATTCAGTCTAGCGATGTTGGTTAGGCTGATTTCTTTCGGGCATTCAGCTTCGCAAGCACCAGTGTTGGTACAAGCACCGAAACCTTCCTCATCCATTTGTGCTACCATCTTTTGCGCTCGGTCTCTTCGCTCTATTTGTCCTTGTGGCAGCAAAGCAAACTGAGAAACTTTAGCAGAGACGAAAAGCATGGCAGAGGCATTTTTACAAGCTGCTACGCAAGCACCGCAACCGATACATGTAGCAGAATCGAATGCCGTGTCAGCATCGTGCTTGTTGATAGGAATGGCATTCGCGTCAATCGTATTACCAGAGGTATTTACCGAAACATATCCTCCAGCATGCTGTATTCTATCGAATGAGCTTCTGTCCGTAATCAAATCTTTGATCACAGGGAAAGCTTTTGATCGGAACGGCTCAATGAAGATGGTGTCGCCATCTTTGAACTTGCGCATGTGCAGTTGACATGTCGTAATTGCCGAATCAGGGCCATGTGGCTTGCCATTGATTTGTAGCGAGCACATGCCACAGATGCCCTCACGGCAGTCATGATCAAATGCAATTACATCTTCGTCTTTTGCTACAAGACTTTCATTCAGGACATCAAGCATCTCCAAAAATGACATATCTGGAGATACACCTTTGATGTCATAGTCAACAATTTGACCTTTATCGTTTGCGTTTTTTTGACGCCAGATTTTTAATTTAAGATCCATAGTTATATCGTTTTATAGATGGCCTGGCGGCTATCACTTGTAACTTCTTTCTTTTACTTCAATGTTGTGATATATGAGCTCTTCCTTGTGTAATACTGCATCGCTAGGCTCACCTTTATATTCCCAAGCTGCGGCATATTGAAACTCCTTGTTTCGCTTTGCTTCGCCTTCTTCCGTCTGATGCTCCTCTCGGAAGTGACCTCCGCAAGACTCTTCTCTATGAAGGGCGTCCTTTGCGAAAAGCTCTCCTAGCTCTAAGAAATCTGCAACTCTGCCAGCTTTTGCTAGCTCTTCATTGTAGCTATTCAGGTCACCAGGTACTTTCACATCTTTCCAAAATTCCGCTCTGATTTGCTTGATTTCTTCTATCGCCTCTTTCAGGCCTTGGGCATTGCGAGCCATACCTACTTTGTCCCACATCACTTTGCCCAATCTCTTGTGGAAGTGATCCACAGATTTCGTTCCCTTGTTGTTGATAAACTTGTTGAGTTGGTCTCTTACGGCTTTCTCTGCTTCATCAAACTCAGGTGTATCCGTTGGGATTTTGCCTGTTCTAATGTCAGCAGAAAGATAGTTTCCTATGGTATATGGCAATACAAAATAGCCATCTGCAAGTCCTTGCATCAAGGCAGAAGCGCCAAGTCTATTAGCTCCGTGATCGGAGAAGTTGGCTTCACCAGTTACAAAACATCCTGGTATTGTAGACATCAAATCGTAATCTACCCAAGTACCACCCATCGTATAATGCACCGCTGGGTAAATCATCATTGGTGTTACGTACGGGTTTTGATCCACGATCTTCTCGTACATCTGGAAGAGGTTTCCGTATTTTGTTTCAATGACTTTTGTTCCAAGCTTGGTAACTAGTGTAGCATCGTTCTCATCTTGACCGTTCAAATGCGCTTGCTCTTTGCCGTATCGCTGGATAGCTGCTGCAAAGTCGAGATAAACCGCTTCGCCTGTGGCATTCACACCAAAGCCAGCATCGCATCTTTCTTTAGCCGCACGAGAAGCCACGTCTCTAGGTACTAAGTTTCCAAAGGCTGGATATCTTCTTTCTAGGAAGTAATCCCTTTCGTCTTCCGAAAGATCTGTTGGTTTTTTTGTGCCTTTTCTGATTGCCTCGGCATCTTCTTGTTTTGGCAGGAACCCAGATTCTACCATCGTTTCTTAGCGACTCAGACATCAGCGTCAGTTTGGACTGATGGTCACCCGAAACAGGAATACAAGTTGGGTGAATCTGCGTAAAACAAGGATTGGCAAACCAAGCTCCTTTTTTGTGAATCTTCCAAGTAGCAGAAGTGTTGCTACCCATGGCGTTGGTAGAGAGGAAAAACACGTTTCCGTATCCACCAGAAGCGATCACCACGGCATGTGCCGAATGTCTTTCTATTTCGCCAGAGACCAAGTCCCGTGCGATGATACCACGGGCTTTGCCGTCTACCAGCACAAGGTCTAACATCTCATGTCTGTTATACATTTTGATTTTACCACGTGCTATCTGACGGTTGACCGCCGAGTATGCACCGAGTAAAAGCTGCTGGCCTGTTTGTCCTTTGGCGTAGAAAGTTCTTGACACTTGTACTCCTCCGAAAGACCTATTGTCTAGCAATCCGCCATATTCTCTAGCGAATGGCACACCTTGCGCCACGCACTGATCGATGATATTGGCAGAGACTTCAGCCAAACGATATACGTTTTCTTCTCTAGACCTGTAATCACCACCTTTTACAGTGTCATAAAACAATCTGTAAGTAGAGTCACCATCACCTTGATAATTTTTGGCTGCATTGATACCACCCTGAGCGGCAATGGAGTGCGCGCGTCTCGGAGAATCTTGAAAGCAGAATGCTTTTACATTGTAACCTTGCTCGGCGAGTGTAGCTGCTGCTGCACCTCCTGCTAGGCCAGTACCCACCACGATTACATCAATTTGTCTTTTATTGGCAGGGTTTACCAGATTGATGTGGTTTTTATAATTAGTCCACTTATCAGCTATTGGACCTTCTGGTAGTTTCGATGGAAAGTTAGAACCTATCTGCATGACTGAATTAATGATTGATAAAGTGATAAATAGCAATAAAAATAAACGCCGCTGGGACTAGGATTGAATAGGCCTGAGTGATGAATTTCACCGCAGGCATGTACTTTTTGTTGTCAAACCCTACAGACTGGAAAGATGATTGAAAGCCATGAAGTAAGTGGAGAGCAAGTAGTACAAAGGATACCACGTAAGCACCTACTCGAATAGGATTTTGAAATTTGTGCACCATCTCCTCATAATATCTGTCTGAGACGGCTGGCAATTGCTCGATATACTTGTAGTTCATCTCAGGCAACCAAAAATCTACGAAATGTAGCCCCATGAATGCGAGAATAACCAAGCCACTGTAGATCATGTTTTGAGACATCCAAGAAGCATTGTCTTTCGCTTTTTGAGCGTAACCTACAGGTCTTGCAGCTCTATTGCGTGCTTCAAGAATAAATCCCATCACAAAGTGGAATATCACCCCGATCATTAAGATGGGTTGCATTACAAATTGGATAAGGGGATTGGTGCCCATGAAATGGGAGGCGGCATTGTATGCTTCTGCACTGCAAACGGAAAGCAGGTTGATGGACAAGTGCATGAGCAAAAATGTAACTAGAAAAAGAGCCGAAAGAGCCATGGCAAATTTTCTGCCGATGGAGCTCGAAAAAGTATTGGAAAACCAACTCATATGTTTTGTGAATTAACTTTTTGTGTGAGGATTCAAAGGTAGTTCCCAAGACTCACCCGTACAATCATTAATCTTATTTTGAATGTATCTAAATAGACGAATGACTTGTTTAAGGGTTTTGTTTGGTGAAAACCCCAAAAAAAACTCATAAAAAAGGACTCACAAATGGCGATTCATATTCAAAGATGATATGAAAAGGGTTTAGCCTTGTGCTCGATTTTGCTCAAGCTTCTCTTTCACGCAGGCTTCTTGATCAAAAGGCTCTTGTTTGGCGTGTTTCTGTAGTTTGGCGTTCAGCCATAATTCAAATTGTTCGATTCTACACTCGGCTTTTGCTAGATAGCCTTTTTTGTCCTTTGTTTTAAGATAATCAATGAAGCGCTGAAGCTGTGGAATATAGCTAGCCAGAAAGAAACAAGCTATAAAGAAGAATACGTAACCGAAAGGAAGAAAGGGTAGCATAAAGCACACTAATCCGAAAAGGATAGCGATAGTAGCTAAAGAAATTCTAATATATTTTTTTATTGAACTCATGTGTTTTTGTCAATCTCGTTTATTTCTATTTCTACAGCTTGATCTTTGGGCTGTATGTCGATGCTGTATAAGGCCGCATACTGTTGGGTAATTTCTGCCCCAAAGTAGAAGATCATTGAGGAATAAAATAACCAGAGTAAAACGATGATAATGGATCCTGCGGCTCCATACATATCTCCTATAGAACTATTACCAAGAAGTGCGCCAATTAAATATTTGCCAAGTGTAAATAGGATGGCTGTAATCAAAGCTCCCATCCATGTGACTTTCCAAATGATTTTAGCGTCAGGAACAAATTTGTAGACCATCGCAAAAACTACGGTCGTAATGCCAAATGAGATGAGCAAGTTGGCTCCCTTGATTAGGTAAAGAGTGGCGTGAGGAAAGTAATCGCTCAAATAGTCATCCAAGATGGCTAGACCGGCATCAAGTATCAGGGTTACTAATAATATGAGGCCAATACTTATAATGATACCAAATGATAGAGTTCGGTCTTTGAGTATCTTCAATAGATTGTGTTTGGGCTTGGCTCTCACACGCCAGATGTAGTTGATTGAGTTTTGAATCACGTTGAAAAGTGTAGTAGATAGTCCTAGAAACACTACGATACCAATTACTGTACGCCAGACTGATTTCTCCTTTTTTTCACCCGCATTATCAATCACCATTTCTACGAACTCTCTACCTTGCTTTCCAATAAGGGATTGTGTTTCTAATAGGATTTTGTCCTCTATGGTGGATTGGCTGATGAGCGTACTTGCAACCGAAGTGATAGTGATGACAATAGGAGCTAAGGCTATAATCATGAAAAAGGCTGTCGTTCCCGAAAGCCTGATAGGGTCATCTTTAATGTACCTTTGTAAAGATTTTTGAATAAGTGTTTTAATTTCCGAGAACTTCAATCGATCATATATTTGGTTCAATCATCAAAACGTGGGGCGTTTGGAATGGTTTGTATTTGGAATGGTTTGTAATAAAAGCTTTGGATACTACTTTGAAATAAAGGCACGACCCATTATTTAGTTGTGCTTTTCCGAAACCATTCGGGTTCTTGAGAATAACATTTCGAATAAAAGAATTTTTAGGCAGTATTCTGCCTCACATGAAAATGTTGGTCAGGTACCGAGTTCGTATGTCTAGATATACATAAAAGTCACCGTCAATAGAAGCAATTTCCGTGTAGCCAGATAGCTCTGAGACGACAATTAGAGATGCATCAGCCAAGTCCATGGGCACATCGTCAAATTTCTTGGTAAGCTGTTTTATTCTTGATACGTTGGTGGCGCTTATCTCATAAATATGCAATCCACCCCGGTCTATCCATTCCAATAGAGCAAGTTGGGCTTTGGTGCTGAAATCAAGCATGTGGCTAGCCTCCGTGATCACAGGCCAAGTTGTCCATAGATAGCCTTGGTAACTCTCAATAAACCGAACAGCTTTTAAATGATATTGATCAGATCGATCAAAAAGAGCAATAAGTGGCCCAGCATCAATGATTGTGTTTCGTAGCAAGTTTGTCTTTTAATTTGGTTTTATAAGAAACTGAATTATTGGCAACCTCGCTACTTGCCGAGCCAAACAAATCCTCTCCAAGGACAAATGGCAATTGATTAGACTCTTGTTTAGTGAAATACATGGCTAAGGCTTCTTTTACAACAGCGGATTTAGATACGTCTTTTTGCTTGCTATAATCTGCTAGCGTCTTTTCTGTCTCTTTATCCAAACGAACATTCAGCATAATGGTATATTTGTAATACAAATGTAATACTTTTTATAAAGATACAAATACATCTAAACCAATTTAACCTTTATGGCTTTACCTATCAAATTTTAATACGCTTCCATTTGCAATTAAAAACGGTGCAAAGCAACTATGTCTATCTCTGACAAGCTAGGCTTTAGTGCTAGTGGTTTTTGAGAGGTACATAATTGACTTAGCCGTCTTCTTGAACTAGAAAAGCATTAGAAAAGGCATGTTTTATGCTCGATAGTTGCAGATAAATTGGATTAATCTTTTAGGTCTATCAATATTTTTGTTAAAATATTTGGTAAAATTAATAAAAGGAAAATATTATTCTGTTTTAGTCTTTTTTCAAGCGTTATTTGTAATATGAAAATCATTTAAAGCCGTACCATGGAATGAATGATGAGATGCGATATTTTCATATCATATGTAGCAATGTTATAAATAGTTTAACAAAATGCTATTTATATTATTTATTTGATATTTAAATGCGTATTTTGTTGAATGTGAGTCTAAATTGTGCTCTAGACAAGACAATTGAAAACTTATGAACACAACCTTACTAGATGTTGACCTAACATCGAATTTTGCAACTATTGACAACTTATGGATTCTTATTGCAGCAGCGCTTGTATTTTTTATGCAAGCTGGTTTTAAAGTCCTTGAAACGGGACTTGTAAAACAAGAGCATCGATCAGGAATTGGAGTGAAAAACCTTATGGATTGGGTGGCAGGTAGCCTAGCCTTTTTCCTAATTGGGTTTGGATTTATGTTTGGAACCTCAGGAGGAGGTTTTATTGGTACAGATCTCTTTTTTGGTCTGGATTTTTCGGATGGATATACCTATGTGTTTTTCATTTTCCAGCTTGCATTTGCTGGTACTGCGCTAACGATTGTGTCTGGAGCCATGTCAGGCCGTACGGCTTTGTTGCCATATTTCGTAGCGTCTATTTTCACTGCCCTATTCGTTTATCCAATATTTGGACATTGGGCGTGGGGCAACTTACTTATAACCTCCAATGTGCCATGGCTGGCGAGCCTAGGCTTTATGGATTTTGCGGGATCTACTGTGGTGCACTCGGTTGGCGCTTGGGTTGGACTCGTAGGTATTTATATGGTCGGCCCAAGGCTAGGCAGGTTCACCGCAAAAGGTACGCTGCAGCCAGTGAAAGCTTCTGATTATTCTTACAGTATTCTAGGGGTTATGATTCTTTGGTTGGGCTGGTGGGGCTTCAATGGAGGAAGTACGCTTGCATTCAACGAAGATGCAATCAAGATCATTTTGAATACAAATCTGGCTGCTGCTGCAGCATGTTTTAGTGCTTACTTTCATGTGAAGCTGTTTCAGAAAAATCAAGATGCCATAGAAAAAATTATTGGAGGAACACTTACAGGGCTTGTGGCCATCACAGCCTGCTGTAATGTAGTTACCACTATGGACAGCATAATCATTGGTCTACTGGCTGGCGTGATGCATAACTATGTATATGTACTGATCGCTGAAAAATTTAAGCTTGATGATCCTGTAGGAGCTATACCTGTACATGGTTTCGGAGGCGTATTTGGAACTCTTTGTGTTGCACTCTTTGGTGATGAATCAATGCTCATTCATGAGCGTTGGTCTCAGCTCGGGGTGCAGGCTTTTGGAATTATTATTTGTTTCGTATTTACAGCTTCAGTTGCTTATTTGGTCTTTGCAGCAGTGAAGTACATGTTTGGATTGCGACTTTCACCGAAGGAGGAGATGGAAGGTTCAGTATTTAGCGATAATGATGCCACGGTATCCATTGATGATCTTCCGGAAAGTGCAGTAAGCCAAGTGTCTGTGAGGATAAGTGATAGGTCTTACAATCTTTTTTCTGTGAAAGAATACCTGAATATGTCGAGGGACACAAGAATGAGATTGGTGAAGGCTAATGGGGTGCAATATCTCGATGATTTTGGGAATGTGGTGCCATCACTTCAAGCTGTGAGGTACCTCTCTGGCGTTCTAGAGGATCAGCGTGATGAGGCAATGAGCGAGCAAGAAATTGTTGAGGGTATGTCGAAAGAAGAGCGATCGGATGTGCTTGGCAATATGCAAGGCGTGTTGATGGGGGAGGAATACAACATAGTGAGTGTATTTGCAGATTCGTTTGTTATCTTCAAAAGCAAAGGGAAGGTAGCCACAGACTTCTACTGGCATGGAAAAGAAAAAGGATACCAAATTGCAGTAGTAGGTTCATGTACAGATAAGAATGTACCCAATGCCTTTTTGTCAGCTTTGACAATCTCTTTACTCAATGAAATTATTGGCTTGAAGCACATTCTCCCTCCAGAGCAAATCCTCACTTACTTGGATGAAAAACTGGTAAAGGCGCTAGCCCAGTCTAATAAAAAACTTACCACCAGTGGTGTGGAGATGGGTATATTCGTAGTAAATACTTACAATAACAAGATTTACTATGCAAGTGCAGGCTCAAGAATTAAGCTTTACGTAAAGCCAAAATCAGGTGAGGTTCAATCTATTCCAGGGTTGGATATTGCGTTGGGTATACCGACTGCACAGCCTAAGCAGTTTGAAAGAGAGTCCATTAGTTTTGAGCAGGGAGATGCATTTTATTTGGGTACAGGAGGATTTTCCAATCAGCTCAATAGCAGTAATAGGAAATTTACCTCTGTCACCTTGAAGGAAAAAATAGTGCATTACTCAGAAAAGTCTATGATACAGCAAAAACGACTGCTCACTAAAGACCTGGAAGATTGGAAGGGTACAGAGTCGCAAACTGAAGATATATTGATCATTGGAATGAAGCCATAAATTTCCTCTCAGCATGTGTATGAATAAGCGGCGATCAAAAGATCGCCGTTTTCATTAGAAATTCTTCACCACCACTGTATCCAACTTCTTTGCAATAGGCTCTAGCCGCGCGTCTAGTCTTTCGATGCTTCTATCGCTAATCAGGAAGAACTTTTGCTGTGGTTGAAATTTGAGGTATGCCTGATACTCTGGGTTGCTGATGGTCGAAACTTTGCCTGCATAGCTGTGCATGGTTTGAGACGTCTGGTTTTGGTTGATGAAAATTTTCTCTATTGAACCAAAAGAGGTTTCGGTTTTGAAAAAAGGCTTACCCATGATCAAGGTGTATTCGCTGACTTTTTTCTTTACAGAATCGATTTCCAAAATGTAGAAAGACGACCAAAGCAGAGGTGTGAGAAAGGAAAGACCACCCGCTACTAGGATAGCGGGCACTTCTGGAAGTAAACTAAATGCCACCAAAATAGCGAATAATAATACTAAGCTTAGACTCCAACGGTAAGTGGGAATCATCGTTCGCCCTTGATTGATCTGTACTTTATTCATTGATTACTCGATGAAGGATCACTATCGTGCTGTCACTTTTTAGCAGTGTGAGCCTATTTTGTTTGATTGTAAATGGAACTTTAGCACCCATTTGGTTTGGAATAGGATTTTCAGGAACATCCATGCACATTTTGCGAGTGGATGATATCGCTTCGAAGTAAATCTGCTCCTGATCTGAGCTGTAATGTCCAAAAAACTGGTTGCAACCATCAAATCCGATCAGTTTAATTTCATTCTGAAACAGGATGCTCACAGGGCGGGATTTGATCGAATCGGCCTGAGGGATGCGCCACTCACCCATTAATTCCTGAGCCTTGTTGATAAAATTTCCTTCGCTGGTATAGGTTCTTTTTCCTTTGGTCACCACCACCTCGTGGCTGTACTGTGATCCCGAAGTTTTTGGCTTGACTACCACCGAAATATCATCCTTGGTGTAGTTAGCAGCACCATTTTCATATTTAAAATTGGAGGCATCTATCAGTATGGTATCTTTTTTTCCGGTTGCTATTTTTACATTTCCATCAAAGTCCGCTTCCATCGACCATTTCTGATCTGGAGCAGAAATAAAGTCAATTCCTTTTTTTTGCTTTTCTTGCAGCTCTTTTGATAAAGGCACTTGCTCAAACGACTCGGAGTTCTCGTTTTCTGCCTCGTTTTTTTGTCCTTGACAAGAAATGATTGTGAGTGTCAATAGTCCAAATAAAAGATTTCTCATTAGTGGGAAGTTTTAGCGTTTTTTATTCCAATTTTATCAAAGTAAAATCAAACTGTATCACGGCGAAGTAGTTATTCATTTATGGAAAAAGAAATTTCTTTGTTTCCACTCAATCTTGTGGCGTTTCCGGGCGAGCAGCTCAATCTGCACATCTTTGAGCCTCGCTACAAAGACCTTGTCAATGATTGCCTCAATACCAAAACTACTTTTGGTATACCCTCTTACGTGCTCAACAAAATCGAGTTCGGCACAGAGGTGAAAATAGACGAAGTGACTAAAGTCTATGATGATGGGCGCATGGACATCAAGACGATGGGTTTGCGTGTTTTTCGTGTGGTGGAATATCATAACCCTTGGGAAAACAAGGAGTACGCTGGAGGAGTAGTGGAGTTGATTGATTTCAATGATGGCTATGACTCCAGTCTTCATATCGCGATTGTGGACTTGATGAGCGAGCTTTTCGATTGGCTCAAAATCGATAATGAACTGGATGTGAGTTATAGTCAGCCTATGTACAAGTTTATACATAAAATCGGTTTAAAACTGGATGAAGAATATGCAATGCTTTCAATGAAAAATGAGAAAATGCGTCAGAAATATGTACTTGAAGCATCTTCAGAAGCTCGTGCCAATGCTAGAGCGCGCCGAGCACGCACGCGCTAAAATCCAAATGAACGGGCACTTCAAGCACCTCGATCCGCTGAAGTTTTGATTCAACTAGGTTGTCATTCCGGCAGGGGATCTTAATCTCAATTTAGAGTGACCCGTCCTAAAATAAGTTTACAGGTTTATTAATGATTGTTCATCCTATCCAAAGCAAGAGTTCAATCCTTCTTTACCATTCCCCGAAAATCGAGTTAATTTGCAGCTATGATTGAAATTTCAGGTTTCGGTACCGTTTTATTATTTCTGGTAGGTGGGGTAGGCTTTGTGATGGTCACGCTTTTGGTGGGCAAGATTTTGCGCCCCAGTCGCCCCAATGAAGAGAAAAACACCACCTATGAGTCTGGCGAAGAGCCAGTAAGTTCTGCTTGGAATATCTTCAACGTGCGCTTTTATATTATCGCGTTGATCTTCTTACTTTTTGAAACCGAGTTGGCCTTCCTGTTTCCGTGGGGCATTGTCTTTGCTGACAAAGAAATGATCGAAGCTACCGACGGGCTTTGGGGAAAGTTCTCTTTGATCGAAACATTTATTTTCATAGGAATTTTGACATTGGGATTGGTGTATGTTTGGGCGAATGGCATGCTTGATTGGGTGAAACCAACAGCCAAAGCATCCGACTATCAATCAAAAATTCCTGCGGACGCTTACAAACATCTTAAAGATTAATACATGGGGCTTTTAGATCAGAAATTTGGACAAGGTGGCATCATCATCACCAAAGCAGACGACTTGCTCAACTGGGCACGACTTTCCAGCCTGTGGCCGATGGGTTTTGGCTTGGCATGCTGCGCCATTGAGATGATGGGAGCTTACACCTCTGGATATGATATGGATCGTTTCGGAGTGATTCCCCGTCCTTCACCTCGCCAGTCCGATGTGATGGTGGTGGCAGGCACGGTTACCTTCAAGATGGCCGACCGGATCAGACGGCTCTACGAACAAATGGCCGAGCCACGCTATGTGATCTCCATGGGTTCGTGCTCCAACTGTGGCGGCCCATACTGGGATCATGGTTATCATGTAGTGAAAGGAGTAGATAAAATTATCCCTGTGGATGTGTACGTGCCCGGCTGCCCTCCAAGACCAGAAGCGCTTATCGGTGGATTTATGAAGCTTCAGGAGAAAATCCGTGGTGAATCTCTAATGAAACCCGAGGCACTCAAAAAGATTTTGGAAAAGAGGAAAGCAAAAGCTGTATGACCATCACCGACATAAAAGACCTTCTTGACAAAGAATGCCCATTGGCAGTCTTGGGATTGGACGAAAGTGCCACGCCACAAGCGTTGATCATCGATCCTTTGCGCATTGTCAAAGTATGCGAAGTGCTGCATACGCACAAGTCCACTTATTTCGATATGCTGTCGAGCATCACAGGGATTGACAATGGGGTAGAAGCCAATTCAATGGATGTTGCCTACAACTTGTGCAGCTTACCATACAATCTTCAGTTGATGCTTAAATGTAGATTAGATAGAGAAAATCCAAATATCGATACCGTTTCTGATATCTGGAAAACTGCCAATTGGCACGAACGCGAAACTTTCGATCTCTTAGGTATTCGCTTCAATAATCATCCAGACCTTAGAAGAATTTTGTTACCCACTGATTGGGAAGGGCATCCGCTTAGAAAGGATTACCAAGAGCAGGAAAAATATCATGGTATTACGGTGAAGTATGATCGCGACGAAGAAGTGAAAAGTTGAGAATTGAATAGTTTAAAGTTGGAAGAATGCAGACTTAAAAGAAAGTGTTTTAGTTGAGAAAAGTCTTACGCTTTTGCTCTTTCAATTAGTTAACCTTACTGTTTTGATATTCAAACTGAGAAAAAGGAGTATGTATTCTAACGAAGACAACTTCTTCGAAGTGGAACATCCATAGGGCGCTTTCGTGAAGGAGGCGCAGCAGGCAGAATCCAAAAGCAGATTTTATTCATAAATTGGCGATTGCAAATAAAGAGGCCCACGAAACTCATTATTGGCTTAGGTTGATGCGAGATTCAGCTGAAATAGAGTTCGAAGGGTTGATCAATGGTTGAGAAATTAGAACTGGTCTCACATAAAGATAGTGACAGAAATTGAAACGCATTTTGGTGCTCAATTGTTTAGATCAGCCAAATCACATTAAATAATCTTTCCATTATCAATTTTCAATTTATCAGAATGGAAATACAGTATCAGTACGACGCAAAGCATTTTGAGAATTCAGAGCCTACTCTTTATAAGGAGGGCGATTTGAAGTCTGGTGAAATGTTGATCAATATCGGCCCACAGCACCCTTCTACCCACGGGGTTTTGAGGTTGGAGGTGATTACTGACGGGGAGATAGTAGTGGATGTTGTGCCTCATTTGGGTTATTTGCATCGCTGCTTCGAGAAGCATGCTGAGTCAGTGCCTTTCAATCAAGTCATACCTTATGTGGATAGACTGGACTATGTTGGGGCAATGAATAGTGAGCATGCCTATGCCATGGGAGTGGAGCGGATGTTGGGTATCGAAGATAAAATTCCAAAGCGAGTCGAGTACATTAGAGTGCTAGTAGCAGAGCTCAATAGGTTGGCCTCACATTTTGTGGCCATCGGCACTTATGGGTTAGATATTGGGGCGTTTACACCATTCTTGTGGATGATGCGCGATCGAGAACACATTCAGCGAATGCTAGAGTGGGCGTCAGGTGCGCGAATGCTCTACAACTACATTTGGATCGGAGGCCTTTTCTATGATCTTCCAGTTGGATTTGAAGAGCGTTGCAAGTCGTTTAGCAAGTACTTGACACCAAAGTTGAATGATGTCGAAAACCTCCTTTTGAACAACAAGATTTTTATAGACCGTACGGCCAATGTAGGGAATTTAGCTCCAGATTTGGCCATCAATTATGGTGTTACAGGGCCGATGCTTCGTGCTTCAGGTTTGAAATATGATCTAAGAAAAATCGACGGTTATAGCGTCTACCCCGAACTGGATTTTGACATTCCTGTGGGTAAAGGAGCAATGGGATCTGTAGGTGACTGCTGGGATCGTACTTGGGTGCGTATGCAAGAGTGCCGCGAGTCGTTGAAGATCATCGATCAGTGTTTGATCAGGTTAACTACCGATCATAAACGCACAAAAGATTTTGACCCAAGAGAATTGGTGCCAAAGAAAATCAGGCCTAAAGCACAAGACTTTTATATGCGTGCCGAAAACACAAAAGGCGAGCTAGGCTTCTTTTTCCGTACGGATGGTCGTGCAGATATTCCTGTCCGATGCAAAGCCCGTTCATGTAGCTTTAGCAATCTTTCCGTTTTGCCAGAAATCTCTAAAGGTGTGATGATTGCTGATTTGATCGCAATTATAGGATCAATTGATTTCGTGCTAGGTGAAATAGATCGATAGCTGTTTTCAATCTTCTTTTTTTATCAGCCTGTAAGTGTCTGTTGTGCTGCCTTGGGTGCGTGTAAGAGTGATTTCGTTCTCCATTGAGGAAATGTTATAAGCACCTTTTAAAATCAAGCTCCAATCGAAATTTGCATACCATGCACAGGAATCTATGAAGGCCACAGATTTCTCATTTATTTCGAAAGTGCCTCTGCAAATAGCAGGGTAATGGGAGGTTTCGCTCGTTCCAGAAAACTCATTACCGATGAACTCAAGAGATAGTTTGGTGCTTTTAAATCTGGCACTTGGGTGTGAGCGTGAAAATGTCCCTTCGTATGTTCCTGAAAGCGTTAGTGTATTTTCGTGAAAATCATCCTCGCTGCATGATAGAAGTGCCGATCCCAAAATTAAAATGTAAAATATTCGCTGCATTAGTGTTTTCATCGGTATCAATTTACCATTCGACACACATTCTTTTGTTTGCGTTGCAAGAGGTCACTAACATCTCGTTATATTTAGTATATGATATCTATTCTCTCCTCCGATCAAATAAGAGAAGCTGACGCCTATACCATAGAGCATGAGCCTGTGCCGTCCATTGATTTGATGGAGAGGGCTTCTCGTGCTTTTGTGAGACGTTTTTGTGAGTTTGTAAGCAACGAGCATCATATTAAAGTTTTTTGCGGGTTGGGCAATAATGGTGGAGATGGTTTGGCTATTGCACGTATGCTTATTGATCAAAAGTACAAGGTGCATATTTATATCGTTGGAGATGTGGATTTAGGGTCAATGGATTTTGAGATTAACTTCTCACGGCTGCAATGGTACAAAGACCTTTATCGGATTAAAGCAGAACGAGATTTTCCTTTGATCAACCAGCATGAAATCATTGTTGATGCCATATTTGGCTCTGGCCTATCCAGACCTATCGAAGGATTGAGTGGTCAAATCGTTGAGCATATCAATCATGCTGGCTGTAAAATAGTATCTGTAGATATTGCCTCAGGTTTGCCTGCCGAACGACAGCCCGCTGGAAAACAAGTAATTAAGCCTTGGAAGACTATTGCTTTTCATGTGCCAAAATTGGCTTTTTATCAACCCTCTTTGACCAAATATGTTGGTGATTGGTACGTGGAATCTATCGGTCTGAATGAAGATTTTTTGGGTGATCAAAAATCATTTTATCATCAATTGGAGCAAATAGATATCCGCCAAATGCTCAAGCCTCGCAATAAGTATATGCACAAAGGAGATGCGGGGAAATTGCAATTAATTGTGGGGAGTAAAGGAAAAATGGGAGCTGCAGTGTTGAGTACGCGAGCAGCTATGCGAGCTGGTGCGGGGTTGTTGACAGTGCATGTGCCAGCTTGTGGTGTAGATATTTTGCAGGTTTCGCTACCCGAGGCAATGGTGCAAGTAGGGGAGGGTGAAAGTGTTTTTTCTGGAGAAATTTCAGTAACTGAAAATCATGTTTTAGCCATTGGCCCAGGAATAGGAACGCATGATGAGACGGTTAAGGCACTTTCTTTCACGCTGAAATCCGCAACAAGTGCAGTCGTTTTGGATGCTGATGCACTGAATATTCTAGCTAGAAATAAAGATCTACTGCATGCTGTGCCAAAACAGAGCATTTTGACACCACATCCCGCGGAATTTCAACGGCTGGTAGGTTCGTGGGTCGATGACTATGAGAAATTAGAGTTATTGCGTGCCTTTTGTATAGAGCACAATCTAAATGTTGTGCTGAAAGGGGCAAATTCTGCCATCTGCGATGCAGATGGGGTAGTATGTTTTAATCCTACCGGAAATCCTGGCATGGCTACTGCGGGTAGTGGAGACGTACTGACGGGTGTTGTTGCAGCATTTTTAACACAAGGCTATGCACCAAAAGAAGCGTTAAGATTGGCAGTGTTCTTGCATGGGAGGGCTGGAGACCTAGTAGTAGAAAAAGTAGGACAAATTTCAATGATAGCTTCAGATATTATTGATCATTTACCAGCGGCCATTCAAAGTGTTTATGCTGAGAATTTCAGAATATCATGACTCGGAGGGTTATTTGGGCTGACTTTTTGTTAAAAAATGTTTTTTAGGTGGGTTTTCGATAAAAATTGTCAGGACGAAGTAAACATTCTCAGAAAATTATCCGTAATTTGTAAATATTATGCACAATAAGTTAATCATATTCTCGTTGGCACTTTTCTTGTCCTTCTTCGCAATGGCTCAAGAAAGAACTAATTCTGTAGTTTCTGCGGAGAGAAATATGGTTGTTGGCAATATTAACGTGACTAATACGATCACGCTTTATCCTAATCCAACGGTAAAGGATTTGATCATTCAAGTGGACAACAGCACGTTGAAAAACACGCAAATCGAGTTGCATAGCTTAATTGGAAATCAAATTGACATTACTCCAGAAAGAATTGGAGAAGGTAAGTACAGCGTATCTGTAGAAAATCTTGCAAGTGGTTATTATTTGATCGTGGTTAGAGACGATCAATCTCGATTCAAAGTAGCCCGAAAGTTCCTGAAGAAGTAAAAGCTTTTTTTCTTGTAATATTATCAAGCCTTAGAAATTCTAAGGCTTTTGTCGTTATAATCACTTTTTCTAATCTACCGACAGTGCTATAATTCGCTTTCCTTCTTTGAAGAGAAGTGGTAAAGCTGGAGCTACCATTCCCCATGATCCTATCCATCTAACTCCAAAATATTGGTGGAGGGGTGTTCTACTACCTTCATCATTTGCATCATATAGGTATTTTCTTCATATCTGCCGAGAAGTTCCAAGTTTCTGTCTCCAGTGATCAAAAGTAACGGAGGAGCATCTGCACGTACATGATACAGTGAAGCCAAGTCATCCAAAATTGGTTGAGTGCCTTCAATATCTCTTTCTTTCCTTACGGTAAAATGTATAATTGTATGGTTGCTGAAGGGGATTAATCCTGCAATTTTAAAACATCAATGTAATGGGCTCTGAGCGACCTTTTATCCAGGCCAACCATGCTGGTAAAGTAGCCTCCAGCTGAGTGGCTAGAGATAAATATTTTGGATGAACTACCTCCGTATTAGCCTATGTTTTAGAATACCCATGCTATGGCGCCTGCAGCATCTTCAATGTAAGCAGGAGCGGATACCTTTGGTAGTTGACAGCCACGAGGACTTCTCCTTGGTTTATCAGTTCCTTTGAAAAGTATTTATCTCCACCAGAGAGCCCAACACCATGAAACCAAAGCATGGTGGTATAAGATTCGATGCTTTTAGGGTAGTAAACGTCTATAACACCGCGTTTTTTTATATTCATCCGCACTAATGACAGACTTGTCGTAATAGGAGATGTTTGTTTTGATATTATAAATTAACTTCTTGTGCATGACCAACTACACTAAGAAGTAGAATGATTAGGAGGAAAGTATTTCTTGTTAATTAGTGCCGAAAGTGTGTTTTTTTTTGTGTATTAAACTTAAGCATACAAGCTGAAATTTATGATTAGGGTAGCCTTAGATGATGGTTAGTTAAGCTGATCAGTGGAAAACGCTGGTACAGCCAATATTACTCAGTTACATCAAAAAGGATCAAAAGATATTATTAAATTGATAAAGTAAATTGGATAGAATATGATTTGTTCTCGTTGATATAAATTTTTCGTTTGCACTTACTTCCAAATGCGGGATTCCTTCATTTAGTTAGTCTACTATAAGTAATAAATATGAAGTCTCTTAAAACTAAAATAGCCTTGATTTTTATGTTGGCTATTTTGTCTACAGTTATCATTCTTACCGTTTTTTCCACAACCACAAGACGAAGCGCCACCATAGAAAACAGCAAAAAAGAGATAGTCTATGCTTCAGAGAAATACGCTTCAATGGTGGAAGAGAATATGGAGAAATGTCGCGTCGCATCTCGTGTACTTGCAAGTGTTTTGGAGTCAGCTAAGAAGCGTGATTATGTAAATCTTGATCGTTCAGGGGTAGACTTGATCCTTCAAGAGGTGCTCCTAGATAATACTTCCTTTTTTGCCACTTATACTTTGTGGGAACCTAATGCTTTTGATGGAAAGGATGAGTTGTTTAGTAATAGTGAAGGATCAGATAGCACGGGTAGGTTTATACCTTATTGGACGAAAGATGATAATGGAAACACATTTGTAGAGCCGCTAGATCAATATGAAGATGATGGGAACGGTGATTTTTATTTAATTCCTAAGTATACAAAAATGGAATATGTAATGGAGCCTACTTCTTACATGGTTCAGAATGAGCGACGGCTATTACTCACCTCTATGGTGGTTCCTATTTTGATTGATGGTGATTTTTATGGCGTTACAGGGGTGGATGTTGATGTAGCGTATTTTCAGGATTTGGCTCTACAGTTGAAAACTGATTTGCATTACGATAAATCATTTGTTGCTATAGTGTCACATGAAGGAGTTTTTGCTGCAAATACCAATGACGAAAATTTGGTAGGGAAAGGGGTGGATGTAAATAACGAAGAAGATAATAGGCTAGGGTCATTGGTGAAGAATGGTATTCGAACGGTAGCAGAGGAGGGAAAGCATCTTGAGGTTTTTGTGCCCATTACCTTTGAAAACACTCCCACTCCCTGGGGTATATTGGTTAAAATTCCTAACAAAGTCATTATAGCTGAAGCCAATAAGGATATGTACGTTCAGTTAGGGTTAGGACTTATTCTAGTTATTTTGAGTATTTCCATAGTCTTTCTTGTACTCAGGATTAGTTTCAAGCCTTTGCAAGAGTTGGTTGAAAAGATGCGCCAGATTTCCAAAGGGAATTTGGATGTGGCTGTAGAGGTCAAATCAGCAGACGAGGTGGGGCAAGCTTCTGAGGCATTGAATGATATGGTAGCAAATCTCAACACCATGATTGCAGAGCTAAAGGAGCAACAGCGTAATCTTGAAATGGCTGTGGAAGAGACGAATTATGTGATAAAAGAAGCCGCAGATTCCGGCAATTTCGCAGCAAGGATAGATCTTGAATCTAAAACTGGCGAATGGCGCAGGTTAGGCGAATCTATTAATTTACTTTTTGAATCGGTCGTTTCGCCACTCAACGTGATTAATAATATTGTCAATCATCTGGCTAAAGGAGATCTCACGAAGAGGTATAGTGAAACGGCCAAAGGAGATGTCTTAGTTTTAGCTGATAATTTAAACACGGCACTCGATAGTTTGTCAGCCTTGCTTGTCGAGATAACCGAGCAGGTGGATTTGATAGGTGATAACTCGCAAGATATGCTTATTACTACCGAGGAAATGAACATGAGTACTGTAGAGATTGCTTCGGCCATTGATGAAATAAGTCATGGAGCACAAGAGCAGGTAAATAAAGCTGATCAGGTCTCAGGTTTGATTGAAGGTGTGTTGAAGTTTTCTTCTGAGATGAATCAGCAAGCACTCATAATTGAGAAAACCGCTAATCAGGGTGTAGATATAAGTCAGAAAGGAAAGAAAATAATTGAGAAAGTTCGCTTCAATATGACAGACCTTAGCCAATACTCTAAAGATACCAATGTGTCTATTGATTCTCTGATAGATCGATCAGATGAGATATCTAAGGTGCTGAATATCATGACTGAAATAGCTGCACAGACCAATTTGTTAGCCTTGAATGCGGCAATTGAAGCCGCTCAAGCTGGTGATGCGGGTAGAGGATTTTCAGTGGTAGCCGAAGAGATCAGGAAGTTGGCCGAAGATTCGAAAAAGTCTGCCAAAATGATTGAAGGACTTATTACTGATGTGCAAAAAAACACCAATGCTACTGCAGGTTTGATAAAGAAAATGGCTTCAAGTATCGAAGCAGGAGAACAAGCAACCAAGGACGGAACGGCTACTTTTGAAGATATTTCAAATTCCTATGCAGAGACATTGAGTCTTTCACAAAGGATAGTAGAAGCTACAAGTCAACAGACCAATGAAGTGAATTCTGTGATGAAAATAACAGAGGGAGTAGTAGTGATAGCGGAGCAAACAGCTACAGGAACCGAGGAGGTCGCTAGCTCTGCAAGTGAGCTCTCATCGGGAATGATTTCTTATGCAGCTAAAAGTAAATACGTTTCGGAGATTGTTAGAGATTTAAAGGAGCGAGTGGCTAACTTTAAGCTTACATCAGAGTAGCTTTTTTTCATAAAAAAAGCACATCGTTAATCCAGATGTGCTTGATTTAATTATTTCTTCGCAGCTTTTTTTAATCTTTTTTCTTCTTTTTTTTCTTTTGGCGTTTTTAACGGCTCTTTCTTTACCGTTTTTTTCGCGTCTTGACTTTTACCCATGGTCAAATCATTTAAAGGTTAATTAATGCATACCAAGGTAGATACTCCAAATGGAATATTCTCTTGCTGAGCCTTGAAATTCAAAAAAATATTTTATCCAAAAAAGCAATTACGCTTCAACCTTTTGGTCTTTTTTGGATTTACGATATAGAAAAGTGTTGAAAATGTTTCTTTTCGCAAAACGATATTGATGATCTGAATTGATCAGTTTCATGTACACGTTTTTGTTTACGCCAAAGTATTCATAAGTAGTCCCGTCAAGAAACGTCACTTCGAGTACAAGCCCTTTGTGTTTGAAATCAGCAATACCCGATTCTGTCGTGGTTTTTGTATACTCTTCTAAGTTAGCAGCCTTGGTTTCAGGTGCGATGCTCACAAGGAAGTGGTAGCCATCAATAATTTTCAAACTCATCGTTTTAGCCTCTTCAGCCTTTTCATCATCAGCTTGAAATTTGTCGGGATGCCATTCTTTTACCAAATTTCTGTAAGAAGTTTTTAGTTCCTTCAAATCGGATTGAGGGGTGGCGTTATACAGTTTTCTGTACTCGTTGATGCGCTTCATTGACTTTGTTTTTCGAAAATTTGCGCAAATCTAGTGCTTCTTAGCTTGGAAATAATGAACAGCGTACAAATCAATTTTCTTTAGTGTACTTATTTCAAAAGAAAAGCCTTGATTTGGATTAATCAAGGCTTTGGGATCTTTCAACAAGAGGCTAATTATGAATTCAGACTTTATCAATAAAAAGCCCCGCTTCCGTTTTTTCCACTTTGGCCAAACCTCCTTTGGTTAAGGCTTTCACTGCCAAATCCCATTTTTTATTAGAAAGTTCGGTTTGATTCTTTAGCGTTTCAAGTTCCACTCTCCCCGAGGCAGTTAAAAGGTCGTAAACGATTTTTTCCTCACCTTCAAGTAATGTAGATTTTGATTTTTTCTCTGGCCTCATTTGTGGGAAGAAAAGCACATCCTGAATAGACTTGGAGTCAGTCATGATCATAGATAGTCTATCTATACCCAATCCTACACCTGCCGTAGGAGGCATGCCGTATTCCAATGCTCTCAAGAAATCCTCATCCATTACCATCGCCTCTTCATCGCCGCGCTTAGCGAGTTCTAGTTGCTCTTCAAAGCGCGCACGCTGATCTATAGGGTCATTGAGCTCGGAGTAAGCGTTCATAATTTCCTTTCCATTACAAATGGCCTCAAATCGCTCTACCAGCCCTGGCTTAGATCGGTGCTTTTTAGTGAGCGGAGACATTTCTTCCGGATAATCTGTGATAAATGTCGGTTGGATCAGCTGACCCTCGCATTTCTCACCAAATATTTCATCAATCAATTTAGCTTTACCCATGGTTTCATCCATTGGCACACTTAGCTTTTTGCATGTTTCTCTGAGATCAGCTTCTTCCATTTCAGAGATGTCAATGCCTGTAAAGTGTTCGATCGCTTCGAACATGGTAAATCGCTTCCATGGTCTTTGAAAATCAATGATATTTTCTCCCACCTTGACCTTGGTGTCTCCGTGCAAATTCATTGCGATTTTCTCTACCAATTCCTCCATGAAATCCATCATCCAGAAGTAATCTTTGTATGCTACATACAATTCTATCTGAGTGAATTCAGGATTGTGAAAGCGAGACATTCCTTCGTTTCTGAAATCTTTCGCAAACTCATACACGCCATCAAAACCACCTACGATCAATCTTTTCAGATACAGTTCGTTGGCGATACGTAGATACAAAGGCATGTCCAGCGTATTGTGATGCGTCTTGAATGGACGTGCCGCCGCTCCGCCATGTATCGGCTGTAGAATTGGAGTTTCCACTTCCAAGTAGCCATGATCGTTCATAAAGTTGCGAATGGTGTTCACCAATTGCGTACGTTTTATGAAAGTGTCCTTAATATGTGGGTTTACAATCAAATCCAAATAGCGCTGGCGATAGCGCTGTTCTGGGTCTGTAAATGCATCCCAAACTTTTCTATTTCCTTCCTCATCCTCGCCTTCTTTTACCACGGGCAGTGGCTTCAGCGACTTGGTTAGCATTTTAAACTCGGTCACGTGGATGGATATTTCACCCACTTGAGTTTTGAAAACATATCCGCGGATGCCGATAATGTCACCTCTGTCAAGTTTCTTTTTAAAAACCTCGTTGTAAAGTGATTTGTCTTCATCTGGGCAAATGTCGTCCCTGCGGATGTAGATTTGAATGCGGCCAGTACTGTCTTGAATTTCTGCAAACGAAGCTGAACCCATGATTCTGCGGCTCATAAGTCTTCCGGCGATAGAGATATCCTTATAGTCGGTTACTCTTCTATCATAGTTCTCATGAATGTCTGCCGCAGTGGCATTTACGTTGAACGTAGCAGCTGGATATGGGTCAATACCCATTTTCATCAACTCTTCACGCTCTTTTCTTCTTTGTAATTCCTGTTCGCTTAGTTGCATTTTTTATCACTTTATATCCCGTTGAGGATAATTAATTTTGAGGCTTTCAATTTTCAAAATCCTTATTGACGCCTTCTTTTCAATTCCTTTTTTACTAGTAAATACTCCCGACTGCTTTGGCCTGCGATAGAAGTATTTTCTTCTGCCCTTCGAAATAAATATGGTAGTACTTTTTCAACTGGGCCGTAAGGCACATATTTGGCCACATTATATCCCATATCAGCTAGTTTGAAGCTGATATTGTCACTCATTCCTAAAAGTTGCGCAAAATAAACCCTTTCGTCGGTTTTAGCAATTCCATAGGTATTCATCAGATCTACCAAAACCTGACAAGACTCCTCATTGTGCGTGCCTGCGCACAGTCCAAATTTTGAGAAATGTATAATTGCGTATTTCAAACCTTCATGATAATGAGTATCAGTATCTTTCTTGTTTTGCTGAATAGGGTCTGGGTACGCCAAGTCTTCAGCTCTTTCACGTTCCTTTTCCATATATGCTCCACGAACCACTTTAGCCCCAAAATAGCATCCCAACCCAGTTATTTTTTCATGAGCATTTTTCATGTTTTCCAACGCGTCTTTTCTGTAAAGCTGGTAGGTGTTGTATACGACTGGTTGTTTTTTGTTGAATTGTAGCATGAGGTCATAGCTGATTTCATCAATCACATTTTGGATCCAAGACTCTTCTGCGTCGATCATGAATTTGACATTGTTCTTCGCTGCATGGGAAACAATTTTCTCGATGCGACGGATCATTTTGTCATGAGCCAGCTGCTCGTGTAAAGCCAGTTTTTCTCCTGCTTGCATCTTTTTCATGATTCTGGTAGAGCCAATTCCTGAGAGTTTGATCACGCAAAAAGGAATGCTCTCGTGCTGAGCGGCATATTCAGAAATGCGCATAGCTTCCGTCATCGTACTATCATAGCTCGCCTCAGAAGTTTCTCCTTCTACTGAATAATCCAATATGGTTTTTACTTTGCCCTCTGCCAATTTGCGCATGGTAGGCTCGCTATCCCCCACAGACTCACCACCGCAGAATTGGTGAAAAAGTGTTTTCTTGACCAATCCCTTGATAGGAAGACGAAATTTTAATGCGTAAGAAGTAGCTGTGGTTCCGAGTTTTACCATCCATGGATGATTCATAGTTGCAAACAGGAAATACGACAGCTTCAACTCTTTGTCAGTCTTGTGAGCAAAGGCTGTTGCAGTGTCTTCAAAATTGATTTGTGACTTTTCTATCATAAATTTGAAAACTGAAACGCAAAGGTAGTTAGCATATAGCCAATATCAGCGCGAATTTGATTCTTACACTCAACCAGATTTTGTGAATTTACCAGATTCTATCTCATTCATAGATGCTCCCAAAGTGGGATTAAAAAACGTATTGGAAGACCTAAAACCAGATCAGGTCGCCTTCCTCGTAGATGAAAATACAAAAGAGCACTGCTTGCCTCTCTTTGATTTGGATGCTGAAGCTAAGATGATAGAAATCAAAAGCGGGGAAATCAATAAGACACTTGATAGCTGCAGTGTTATATGGCAAGCGCTGACCGAATGGGGCTTCAGTAGAAAATCACTTCTGGTCAATATTGGTGGTGGTGTGATAGGTGATATGGGAGGATTCTGTGCTTCTACCTATAAGAGAGGTATTCGCTTTGTGAATTTCCCCACCACTCTCTTGGCGATGGTAGATGCCAATATAGGGGGGAAGCTGGGAATTGATTTTATGGGGTTTAAAAATCACCTTGGCGTCTTTCAGGATCCGCAGAAGGTGTTAATCCATGATGGATTTCTGAGAACTTTACCCGAAAGAGAGTTGCGATCAGGGTTTGGTGAAGTAATCAAGCATGGGTTGATTTATGATAAAAACTATTGGGAGACCATCAAGTCGGGGACGTTTCCAGATTTTGATTGGATGTCGATTGTACGAACCTCAGCGGAAATCAAACATGCTGTAGTTACGGAAGACCCGAAGGAAGCAGGTTTAAGAAAAATCTTGAATTTTGGACATACCCTCGGGCATGCTATTGAAACTTGGCACCTTAATAATGAGCTTAGTTTGCTACATGGAGAAGCTATTGCTATAGGAATGATTCTAGAAGGGCATTTGGCTTTGCAGCAAGGCACTTTAGATGAGTCTGAGTTAAGCGAGCTGGTGGGATATATTGAAAAAACTTACCCATCTGTAGAACTGCCAGATTTAGCTGTTTTGCTTCCGCTCATGCAGCAGGACAAAAAGAACACAGGATCGCAATTGAGCTTTTCACTGCTCAATGGAATTGGCGAATGCCTATATGATCAAAAAGTGACCAATGAAATGATGAGTAAGAGCATGGATTACTATGCTTCGCTCAAATAAATAGGTCATCGTTTTCAACTACAGGGCGATGCGTGGTAGCTTTGGTGCTTCTTGTTTTAGTTTTTACAGTTTTGCGCGGAATCGCAGTGAAAATGGATAATGCGCCTATCAAAACTGTGGCGATCAATGAAGCAAGGGTGCGTGCAAGTGACATGTTGTTTATTGTTTAAAATGTAAAATTGAAACCCGATCAGTTGCTAACTGTTTCGGCTTTAATACAAAATAAAATACGAAGTGAATATCAACCTAAAATCTTTCGACCATCCGCTAAAAGGAGTCGTCAAATTGACATCATCTAAGAGCGAGAGCAACCGTGCACTCTTGATTAACGCTTTGAGTGGGAATAAGCTGGTTTTGAAAAACCTTTCAGCGGCGCGTGATACTCAAACTATGATGAGACTTTTGTCTAATCAAACAGATCAGGTTTGGGATGTTTTGGATGCAGGAACCACCATGCGTTTTTCCACGGCATTGCTAGGTACAATGGGCACAGGGCAGGTAATTACTGGAACACCTCGTATGAAAGAACGCCCTATTGGATTGCTCGTAGATGCGTTGAGAAAACTTGGTGCTGAGATTTCTTATGAGGAAAAAGAAGGTTACCCACCGTTGAAAATCCATAAAATAAAGGAGCAAAAGGTGACTCAACTAGATATTCCAGGCAATATCAGTAGTCAGTTTATTAGTGCGCTTTTGATGATCGGACCAGCATTGCCGAATGGTTTGCAAATCAACCTGACTACTCAGGTTTTTAGTAAACCATATATAGAAATGACACTTGGTTTGATGCGACGTTTTGGCGTAGAGTCTACTTGGATAGGAGATATGATTACCATTGCTCCACAACCTTATATTGGCGGAGAGTATACTATTGAAAGCGATTGGTCTGGAGCCAGTTATTGGTATTCAATGGCTGCTCTGAATGCCGATTCGGATATTCACCTATATGGATTGCGTTCTGATAGCTTGCAAGGGGATCAGGAAATAGCCACGATCATGGAGAAGCTTGGCGTGAAAACGGAGTACGAACCAGAAGGTGCACAATTGAGCTCTAACGGAAGGCTGGACAAAGAGATAGCAATTGATTTCATCACATGCCCAGATTTGGCTCAGACAGTGATGGTGACTGCAGCGGTGAAAGGTGCGACACTAAAAATGACAGGTTTGGAAAGCCTTCGTATCAAAGAAACAGATCGCATTGCTGCGATGGCTGCTGAAATGGAAAAAATAGGTGCATCACTTACAGAGCCAGAGAAGGGACTTTGGGTGATGACTCCTGGTGTTGTCCCTCAGACTATTGCGACCATTGCTACCTACGAAGATCATCGCATGGCTATGGCATTTGCGCCGCTTTGCCAATTGCGAGATGTTACCATAGAAGAGCGTGATGTTGTAAACAAATCCTATCCAGCGTTTTGGGAAGATATGAAGTTGATGGGAATGGTCATGGATTAAGGGGTGCTAAACATTTTGGTATGTACAGTAAGTGATGGAGCTATTAAATTCTCACTTTCTTTTAATTATATCCTGTTGAGTTTTAATCCGTAGAAGTGGGAGAGAGTCGAAAATAATGCGTCTAGAAGAATTTCAGTGTCGCTTCAGTTTTGTAAAACATAAAATTTAGGCAGTTAAGCGAATGATTCTTGCTTACTGTGGAGAAAAAAAACAATGAAAGGATTTCTATATATAGTTTTTATAGGTTTTGTATTAGGGGTGTTTTTCCTCATTTCATATTTAATCCCATCAGATCCATTATTAGACTCTGCACGAGAGGCTGATCGCTTGATGAATAATTCTAGGCTTTATGCCAAAGAGCATGCTTACCGAAGAAGTTTGTCCCATCTGGACATGGCCGTTAGGGCTATCAAAGAAATAGAGCAAAAGTTAGATAAAGAAGATCACGAGATAATTGAGGTTGCCTTGAAGGATTTGAAAAAAGTTTCGAACGAGATAAAAATGCGCAAACCTGTTGATAGTGATATGCATCATGCTTTTGCTAAGGCTTTAAATGCGCTTACTTACGCCGAGTTGAAAGTAACGGAACATTTCGTGGAAACAGATCAATATCATGAAGCCAAAGTGGCAATGAAATACGGGATGATCCACATTCAAAATGCATTAAAATTTGTCGGTTCTGAGGACAAGGAGTACGAGATGCATATCTATAACGAAATGGACTCGTTGATGAAAGACGAGAGTAAGGACAAAAAGGCGATTCTACAAGAATTGGAACGTATGGAGTCTGAGCTCAATGATTTTGTGACACATTAAAGCTTAAAATCCGAATATTGAATGAATAGAATAATAGATTTTTCGAAGGTTGTAGAAGAGGCGTGGAACGATTATGATTCCTCTAGAGAAATTAAGTCAATTGAGGATATTAGCGCGAAAGTTTCTACCAATCATGTTTATAGAATTAGGTTTGAAGATGGTGATATAATCATTGGCAAGCTTTCTTATTTTGGCAAGTTCGAGCACTTTGTAGAGGATCACTCCATTATCAATGCGCTTGCCACCAACTTGCCGGCACCTTTTGAAAATTTTTTAGCTAAGTCACTGACCAAATACGGGCAGCTTTATACCTACCGTTATACCAATAGTGTTCTAGATGCTTGGGTAGTTTTTTATAATCCGATTAATATCGATGGAAAGCTTCCTCCTGTACAAACAGAGACAACCATAGCACAGTTAGGAACTGAACTTGCCAAGTTTCATAAGGCTTGTGCTACGGTGAAGAACACTCTGCCGCCCAATTACAAACAGATGGATCATGATATCAATCATCTGTTCGAAATATTAAATACGGATGTTGGCAAGTTTACGCACAGAGGGCATGAAGATAAAATAAGGGCACAATGTGAGCTCTTTATGGAGAATTGCGATAAGCTCAATGTCTCCGAAATGAAGTCTATTCCAGTATTTGTAGATTGGAATCTTGGAAATTTTTCAGTGAATAAGGAAGGGAAGTTCTTTTCAAGATGGGACTATGATTGGTTTAGGATGAGTAGTCGTATTATGGACTTCTATTTTTTTAGTAGAGTATGTTCAACCATTGGAGATAAAACAGTTTTTAGCTACCTGATAGATCCAGTAATGGAAGATCGTTTTATGATTTTCCTAAAGGCCTATCACGCTGTTTATCCATTGACGGCAAACGAAATCCTGCTGATTAAAGAAGCGTATAGATTCTTTATTATTAATTATGTAATAAAAGATGGTCGATATTTCTTCCATGAAATATACGCTACCAAACTTCAAAGGGAAGCTCATGAAATTTATTTCCCTAAATTAGAATCTACATTCAATGAAGATAAGATTTTCAAAGCGCTAAACTTTTAAAATGAATATTGTTCCCTTCAAATCAGTCATATCAAATTATAAGACCATTTTTTTTGATGCTTTTGGAGTCCTGAAAAACCACAAGGGTTTGATTCCAGGGATAGAAAATACGTTTGCTTATTTAAGTGAGCAGGGGATAGATTTTTTTATAATCACCAATGATTCGTCAAGAAGTCCTAGGGAGTTGGCGGAAGGCTATCAGAGCAAAGGGCTCGTGCAGATTACGGAAGAAAAGATCGTATCATCAGGTATGCTCGCAAGGGAGTATCTCAGATTGAAGGTCAAAAGTGGAACGGTCGCTTATCTGGGAACGGAGCAAAGCGCGCATTACATACAGACATTAGGGCTTAAAACCATTTCTGTAGCAGATTTGGATTTGCAGGACATGTCAGATATTAGCACGTTAGTCTTTTTGGATGATGAAGGTTTTGATTGGAACCATGATATCAACAAGGTGGTCAACCTTCTTCGCTATCAAAATATCACAGCGATTGTGTGCAACACCGATAAAACGTATCCTGTAGCTAAGAATGAGGTGGCCATAGCCATTGGAGGTATAGCAAATGCTATTGAAGATATCGTTGGAAAAGAATTTATCCGTTTTGGAAAGCCAGATGCTCAGATGTTCATTTTTGCCTACGAACATGCCACACGTGAAGGAAGCCTAGTTCAGAAGAATGAAATTCTGATGGTTGGCGATACGCTCACTACTGATATTATTGGCGGTAATAAATTTGGCTTGGACACTGCGCTGGTACTTACTGGAAATACGCTTCCTTCCAATGCCGAAACTAAAATTATGACAACAGGTATTTACCCTACGTATATCTGCGAATCTGCAGTTGTTTGATCTTTGAAGCCGTCATCAGCCATTATATTACTCGATGTGGTAGTCGATTTTCCTGAGTTTTTATTGAGCTAAGAAAAAATAATTTCAATTTATAAAACGGGAATTGTTGTGAATTTAAAAAGCTTAGCTATATTTGTCTCAGCGGTGAATTGGCCCTGCTACTCTAGCAATAGATAGCGGGGCTTTTCTTTTTTTAAGCCCGCCAAATCAGTTAAGATAGTTCATCACTTCATTAACCATTTGTGCCGAACCGATATATAAAGGTGCTCTCTGGTGAAAGGACTTAGGTTCAATATCTAATATTCTCAAGTGACCATTAGTTGCGACTCCTCCCGCCTGCTCGGCTATGAAAGCCAAAGAATTACATTCATATAATAGTCTTAGTTTTCCGTTTGGAGCTTTTGGGGAAGCGGGATAAATATAGATGCCACCTTTCAACATATTTCGATGGAAGTCAGCCACAAGAGAACCAATATATCTGGCTGCATATTTGTGTTTTTTACATGAATCAAGATAGTTGTTGAGACCAAGTTCAAATTCCAATGAGCTTCCTTCGTTTATTGAATATATTTTTCCGTCCTGTGGGTAGGTCATATTAGTATGGGAGAGCAAAAATTCACCTAAAGAAGGTTCTAATGTAAATCCATTTACCCCATGTCCTGTTGTGTATACGAGCATGGTGGAACTCCCATATAAAATGTACCCAGCAGCTACTTGGTCACTGCCAACTTGTAGTAAATCAATGTTTTGAACTTCAGTTCCTGGTTTAGTAATTCGTCTATAAACAGAGAAAATTGTGCCAATAGAAACGTTTACGTCAATATTGGAGGAGCCGTCCAAGGGATCCATACAAACGACATATTTACCATCCTGAGCCAAGCGAATGACTTCCTCATCTTCTTCACTTACAATAGCGCAAACTTGACCACCGTTGTTTAAGGCTCTAGTGAATCTAATGTTGGCAATCATATCCAGCTTTTGCTGGTCTTCGCCCTGTACATTTTTGGCACCAAAAGCACCGCCAATTTCGAGAAGTCCTGATTTGTTGACTTCTCTATTGATGATCTTTCCGGCCAAACCAATGTCTCTTAGAAGTTGAGACAATTCGCCAGTAGCATATTCAAATTCATCTTGTTTCTTTTTTATGAAACGATCTAGCGTCGTTCCGATAGGCAATCCTAAAGCTTCTGAGTTTGTCATTTTCTTTATCTAAAACTTTGAAAAATTCACATTCTGTTTATGTAATTCACTGAAAAGAGTTTTAATCAGCAATCTTTTGTCAGATAAATTTATTTAGAATTTTGTCGATCTGCATCACATAATTATTTCCAAACAGGTTGGCATGAACAAGGAGCGGATAAAGGTTGTAGAGGTCTTTTCTATCTTCAAATTGTCGCTCCAATGGAAAAACCTCATTGTATGAATGGTAAAATAGCTCATCAAAGCCACCAAAGAGTCTTGAAAATGCGATTTCAGCTTCTCTATGCCCATAGTGAACCGCAGGGTCAAAAATTACTGGGGTGTCATTAGCGGAATTCATGAAGTTGCCACTCCAAAGATCTCCGTGAACAAGGCTTGGTTTTGCAATAGGGAATATTTCCTCTAGTTTTTGGTATACGCTTCTGACTTTTCTGACGAGCGATTGAGGTACTGTATTTTGCTTTTCTCCATACATTAATTGTTTTTCTAGCCTTTCTTGAATGAAAAAATCCACCCACCGATCATTCCAAATATTGCTTTGATGGAGTGAACCGATGTAGTTGTCCGTATGGTAACCAAATCTTTCTGCTGACTTGCAGTGCAGCTCAGCTATTGCATGCCCAAAACTTCTCCAAAATGAGTGTGATGTAGGAGTAGCGGGCATATATTCCAGAATCAAAAACGAATGATCTTCAATACTTCCAGATTTGATAACCCTAGGAGTTTTAATGCAGCCTGTGTTGGTGATGTGAGCAAGCCCTTCTGCTTCTTTATGGAAGATATCAATTTCACTTTTCTGCCATTTAATGAAATAGTTTTCTGAGCCACAAGTCACTTTAGCAGCTTGATTTATACTGCCACCGTGGGCGGTAGTAATCGAACTGATTGATGGTGCGTACTTTGTTTCATCAAAAGCTCTTTGAATGAAATTGGAATCTGTCATAGGTTATGCTCCTTTTTGATGAAATCAATGAATTGATCCATGGACCTTTCTAAGATGTCATGAACTTCGTCAAAACCATCATCTCCACCATAGTAAGGATCGGGAACATTTGCGTCGGGCGACTCAGGGTCAAAATGTCGCATTAGAAAAAGACCTGATGGGTTTTGATCGACGATTTGAATGATGTTTTTGTAATTGGATGCGTCCATTGCAAGTATGTAGTCGAAAGTTCGACCATCTTCTCGGACTATTTGACGTGCCTTATGATTGATTGGAATATTATTTTTTTTCGCTGTTTGAATACTTCTTGGGTCTGGATTGTTGCCAATGTGATAAGCTCCTGTACCAGCTGAATCGACTTCAAAATGGCTGTTTAAGTTTGATTGGGCTATTTTCTCATTGAAAATAGCCTCTGCTATTGGGGAGCGACAAATGTTGCCCAGACATACGAATAAAACTTTTATCATATTTCTTTTATTAGTTGGTTACCTTTTTTGTGTTACACGTATATATAAATGCATAACACAAATTAATTCATACACCTGTTTGACAATTTGAAGAGTCCCGATCTATCGGGACTTTTCTTTTATATGCTATTCAAAAGCCAAAACTGTGGGCTTATATCTAAATATGCTGTCAAAAGTAATTGGAGTGGATATAGCAAAACTTATTATGGGTGTCGTGCTGTTTTTGGGCTTCACGACAAAATTTGTCATTCGAACCTCAAAAGTATTAAATACCAAACTTTCATTTTTTATTCTGAATCCCAATCCTAGCGATGCATAGTTGTGTATTTCCTTTTTGTATCTTCTGTCTTCAATGTGACTCAGGCTGCCATATACAAATGGTGCAAATCTAAATCCATAAAAATACCAAGGGGTAAATAAGACTGACTCGCCTCTCAGATAGGCAACTTTCTCACCAGTTATGTTGTCACCATTGACATCCCTTATGCGTCCTTGAAGTGTCAATGATTGTGCTGGATCTTGATTTATTCCGTTGGTCATACCAAAGATCAAGAAGCTTCTACTGCGATACCTTCTTATATTTATTAAAGGAGTGAAATAAGAAGAAGAGAGATTGTACAGGCCAGATTCTATGCTGTTTTGAAGAAATCCTCCAAATTGTTGATTCACTAGGATGTATCCAACTTTTGGAAAATATTTAGACCAAAAGTACTGTAGCCCGAAGTAGTTTTGCGTGAAGAATTCGTTAAAATCTCGCCCAAAAACACCTGAAATCCTATAGCCGACAGGGATATCTTCAGATACACCAAAACCGACTACATAGTTAGATTTAATGAATTTCTGTTTGGCGAAAGCTACTTGCCCCAATGCAAACACGCGATTGAAATAGATGTTATTGCTATCTCTAGATACGGTAGGTCTAAAATCGAATTGGTTGTCGAAAACGCGAGCTGAAACTACAATGTTTTTACGTTCGTTGTTTGATCGGAGTACGAACGATCGGCCAATCCAAAAATCTTGATAATTGAGTTTGTATCGTCTGTCGTTCTCGATTTGCCCATCAAATATGATTGTAGAGTCTGTAATGCTCCGGAGTTCAACACCACCTCCATATTTAATTTCTGGCGTTACAAATTCTTTTTGAGCCACAAGTCCAACATCCTTTTTGTCCCAATAGTTAGATTGGTTTAGTTCCCAGCGGGTGATCGTTTTCAAAGCATTCTGACCACCTAATTTTAGCGCATAGCCTTGTTCGGGAGACGAGTTGGCATTATTGAAGTAGGTGACAGATCCATAGCGACCTATGCCGCCAACAGAACGGTTGAAAAGCTCAAAATTGAATTGCTTCAGGTTGTTGTAACCAATTTGAAAACCCCATGCAAGCCTGTCTTTTATCGCGATGGTCAAATCTGCAGTTTTAGTATTTGGAATAGGAGTGACGTAGATTTTGGCATCTTCGATGTATAGCAGCCGTCTCAAAAGTCGCTCGTTATCCGCTAATATATCTGGGTCAATATTCTCACCGCTTGTTATGGTGAGATTACTTTTTATGACCCATTTTCTAGTATCAAGGTGTTGTTTGTTTGCAAATATCGCCAATTCGGAAGATGCAGATCGAGTGGTGTCTTGTACGCTTCCTTCTAAGATATCGACAAATTTGAATCTGATATTTCTGATCGTATAACCCTCGTATTCATTGAAAACTACGTCACTAGATTTACCTTCTTCTGCAACTTTCTCTGATCGTTTATCAGGTGTTGTGAGGAAGAGATCTGTGATTCTTCTGGCTACTTTATTGCCTCTAGTGGCCTCCTTGATTCTTTCGTAGAAAATTTCCGAGCTAGTATATGGGTTTTTCCGTATTTTGAATTTTTCATCTGGCTCACAAACGTAGATGGTGTCACTATTGGGAGCGATGATCTGATCTTCCAGAATAAGGATTTGATCACGTCTAATTCTTATGGTATCCTCTAAGGTGGACGCAAACCCGTTGAGCGAAAGCATGATAGAGGTGATAAGAATTAGTTTTTTCAAGTACGAAGTTTTAAAAATGCTGGAGAATAAAAAAAAAGCCCCGAAAGGGGGCTTTAAATTTATCGAATTAAATCTGAAATTTTTATCTAATGCTCAAGCCAACGCCTCCAGTGAAAGTGTTGTACTCTTGAACAGCATATTCGGCATGGAACGTTAGAATTAAAAGTTTCAATCTCGCTCCAATGTTGGCTCTAAGTCCTCCGTTGTTACTACCAATAGTAATTGGGTCAACAGTGTCAGGAGTGCCATTAGGTAGCGAATTTTCGAAATCTCCTACTAATTTAAATTCCGTTTTTGATGTAGTGAAACCAAGACCACCGTATACAGTAAGAATGGCTAGTTTTTTAGAAATAATACCTTGCAAGGTTGTTCCTTTTACGTTAAACACAGCAGATTGTTGAAGCTCTTCATCAATCATAGCAACAGATTCCAGACTATTGAAGGCAAAGAATCCTGAAAGGTCAAATGGGAGGTTTTTGATCCCAGGAATCCACTGTTTCACATCGTGCATTACACCTACGCCTAGCATTTTTATAGAGTTTCCATCTACATTCTGTTCAGGTATTAACCTCAACTTAAGTTCCGTGTTTTTAATTAGTCCGATACCTAATTGTAAATACGGAGCAGGAACAGCTACGAAAGGTAGAACTTCATCAATACCTGCGCCTGTTGGGGCTGTAATTCGTAATTCGTCAGGAGTATCTTTATTTAAAACCAGAAAGGGGATATCATCTGCATTCAAGTTGGGACCAAACATTGTGGGCAATTTGGTTGGATTTCCTGATGAACTGTATAAAGGAGAATCGCTATTCAATGGATTAGATATTCCCAATGTACTTGTAGGGGTAAATGTAAAATATTCAGCTTTTGATGGAACCATTGCGGCATTTAGGCCAAATGTAAGATCAAACCCAAGCAGCTTGTGAGGCTTTCCTGTGTTGTACCATCCAGAATTTAGCGCATATCCGAAACCAGCAAATGCAGGCTCTAGATAACCATCTAAAAGTGCATTGGCATCAGAGACGCCCCCTTTTAGTAGATCGTCAAAATTAATGTCTTGAGCTTTAGAGCTAAAGCTCAATGCCCCTATAAGTATTGCTATGTATATATTTTTCATTTTATTCAATATTTAGGTGTGGTGAATTAGTCTCTCACTTTAGGTGAATTAGTCTCTCACTTTAACTACTACGTCAAAGTAAAAAACAAACTGGAATTCAATAGAAGTAGGTGTAGTAGTGAAATCAAAAGTTGCATCGGCACCAATGGAACCACCATCTTTCAAGATTTGTGCAATCTTCTCTCCGTCAATGCCAGGTATAGGTTGGGATTTATCTAGGTTTTGTAAAACACCGTTTTCAAATCTATCAGAAATAGGCAGGATGATTTGAGATTGCCCCACTGTAATTGTGAGAGTCATATCTTCGACCCCAATTTGTTCATCTGGGTCAACACCGATAATAGCATATTTTATGCTATTAAATACCACTTCAGCCACGGCTTCATTCTGAAAGGCCTCTACCTTGGAAATTGAATAAGTATCTCCTAACGTGAAAGCCGGAGGATTTACCCCAGAAGGAGTTGGAAAATCTGGTAGTTCAACAGGTACTTCTATAGGAAACTCTTTCCCAATGTTTACTCCTACTCCTTCTTCTCCACATCTTGTGAAGATAAGAGTACTAAATAGCAATAATGCGGTAGTGAAAATTTTCATTTTTGTTCGGTTTTTGGGAGTGAAATTAATTCTCTTATAATCCATATGTCAGTATTACTCGACGAGTAGGTCTCATTTTTAGATGAAAAAAAACTAAGAAGAAGAGATATTTTATAATGGACAGATGAGCATAAGGTAAGTTTTAGAAAACAAAGCTAAGGATATCTAGGCAGTCAAAGAATACCCTATTTAGGGTATTCTTTGAGGAAAATTTTGATATTCGAGGACTATTTGTATCTTTGTATCAAATAGGAATTATTCTCAATTAAACGTGAATTCTAATACATATCTACATACCAAAGAATTGATCGCTGAGGCTGGTTTGAAAGCCACGCACCCACGGATAGCGGTGCTTCATCAGCTCATGGTGGTAGATGAACATCCTACCGCAGAGCAGGTGCATGTAGCTATTAAAGAAAATAATCCGAGTATTTCTTTGGGTAGTGTGTATCGAATTTTGGAAAAGCTTGTTGAAGCAAATTTGGCATCACGGGTAGCCTCCAAAAATGGCATGAAAAGGTATGATGCCAAACTAGATGCTCATAGCCATATCTACGCGGTGAATACGGATGAAATTGAAGACTATTTTGATGAAGAGCTGAATGAGATAATCAACCAGTATTTTGACAAGAAAAAAATTGAGAATTTTAGGATTACGGACATCAAAGTGCAAATAAACGGAGAGAAGCCTGATCCAGATCAAAAAGTAACCATTGTTTAATTAATAAATAGAAAACAGATTATGTCATTAGTTGGTAAAAGTGCACCAGTATTTAATGCAGCGGCAGTAATTAACGGGGAGGAAATCGTTGAGAATTTTTCTCTAGAGCAGTACATTGGCAAGAAAGAAGTGATGTTTTTCTTCTACCCGAAAGATTTTACTTTCGTTTGTCCTACAGAGATTTTGGCTTTTCAAACCAAACTTGCTGAGTTTGAAAAAAGAGGAGTACAAGTAGTAGGTATTTCTTGCGATACGGAAGAGACTCACCTTGCATGGTTGATGACTCCAAAGGCAAATGGTGGTATAGAAGGAGTGACTTACCCTTTGGTAGCAGACTCATCTAAGACAATTGCTAGCAACTTTGGCGTATTGGCAGGAGACTGGAGCTACGATGAGGAAGGAAGGTTGACTTTCGAAGGAGCGCCAATCGCTTATAGAGGGACTTTCTTTATTGACAAAGAAGGAATTGTAAGACATGAAACCATCAATGATTTGCCTCTAGGTAGAAATATTGATGAAATGCTAAGAATCGTGGATGCATGGCAGTACGTGCAAAAGCATGGAGAAGTTTGCCCTGCTAACTGGGAAGAAGGAAAAGAAGCGATGAGTGCAACCCGTGAAGGTGTAGCTTCTTACCTGTCTGCTCATTAATTAAAAAAATAACGAGCATCAAAAAGGCCAAATCTGCGAGGATTTGGCCTTTTTTCAGTTTAACATTATTCGTTTTTGTGAAGATGAACATCCATTTGAGGAAATGGTATGTTGAGTCCTGCTTTTGCGAATTCTTTGTAAACTCGCTCGTTCATGTCGAAATATACAGGCCACAAGTCCCCAGCTGTAGACCAAGCCCGAACGACGATATTTACTGAGCTATCGCCCAATGAATGCAGTGCAAAAAATGGTTCTGGGTCTTTTAGTATTCGGCTGTCTTCCTCTACAAATTTTTGAAGAAGTGCTTTTGCCTTGTCATAATCATCACCATAAGCAATGCCGAATGTCCATTCGTTTCTTCGCTCTTCTTCTTGAGAATAGTTGGTCATATCGGAGTTGGCCAGACTTCCGTTCGGTATGTAAACAACCTTTTTATCAAACGTATTGACGATAGTATAGAAGATTTGAATTTCTTTCACGATTCCTAAGTAGCCTTTAGCATCGAGTACATCACCAACTTTGAATGGTCTAAGAATCAAGATAACTACGCCCCCTGCAAAATTCTGAAGTGTTCCTTGCAGTGCTAAACCAATAGCCAAACCTGCGGCACCTAATATTGCGATGAAACTAGTAACTTCTACTCCCACCATGCCCACAACAGAGATGATCAGCAGCACCTTGAGCGTCATGCTTACCAACGTTTTCAGAAATGGCGTTAAAGAAGGGTCGAAATTTCTTTTCGTCATCACTTTGTGAAAACTATTGGCGACAACTTTGATGATCCACAAACCCGCAATGAGGGTAATAATCGCTAAGACTAGGTTTGGGCCATATTCCCATACATACGCCAAGGCTCTATCCGAAAAGTCTTTTACATGATCAATTTGCTCTGATACTTGTTCTTCCATGTTATTTTGGTTTTTGTTTGAAAACAGCGTTTATCGTGCATTGTTCATTTTCTGACTTCTCCGAAAGACCAACACGAATTTAATTAGTAACAAAAACATTGTTAGCTATTGGTGCTGAGTCTATCGGTGTTAGTCCTCGGGATAAGGGATGAAAATGAAGTTTGTGAATTCTTTGTCAATAATGAAAAGACAACAGAACTCATCTGGATCTTTATACGCTTCTTTGAAACGGTCAATTTCTTCTATAAGTTTTCGTTGAGCAAACTCCTCAATAAACGACGCGTAGTAGTTCCATTTGTTTTCCATTTGGCCTTTTTCGTAGAGCAACTGGCCAATGGGCTGATCATCCATCGAGACAGGAAAAACCGGGTATTCAGAAAAATCTCTTTTTCTGATCTGATATGAAGCTTCTTTTAGCAAATCTGCCACTTTTACAAAATCTGAAGAGACAGTGCCTAAATACTTCGGGTTGAGGGTAGGGTCGTTTTGCATGGTTATTTGGCTTTTAATAAAATGACATTCTCCACGTGATGTGTTTGTGGGAACATATCCACTGGCTGAATTTTCACTACTTCAAAGCTTTGTGCAAGCAATTCCAAGTCTCTGCCTTGTGTGGCGGAGTTGCAGCTGACATACACCAATTTTGGAGGTTTGATTTGATTAAGCATTTCCACCACTTTTGGGTGCATTCCTGCTCGCGGTGGATCTGTAATAATTACATCAGGTGCACCGTGCTCGTTTACAAATTCATTGGTAAACATGTCTTTCATGTCTCCTGCCAAAAATGTAGTGTTAGTGATGCCATTGAGTTCCGAATTTTTCTTAGCGTCTGTAATGGCATCTTCCACAGACTCTACACCGATTACTTTTTTCGCGTTTTTGGCTACAAAATTGGCGATGGTTCCTGTGCCTGTGTAGAGGTCATACACTACCTCATTTCCAGAAAGTCCTGCAAAATCGCGCGTGACTTTATACAAGTTCGTATGCTTGTTTGGAATTAGTCTGATAAAAAGACTTTGGCCCCACACGGAATTTTAAGCCCTCCATTTCTTCAGTGATGTACGCCTCACCATCATAGTTGTGCACTGGCAGGTCAAAGAAAGTTTCGTTACCCTTATTGTTTATTACATAATTGAGTGAGGTAATTTGCGGAAAGGTGGTTTTCAAATGATCTAGTAATTTAATGCGATTTTCATCATCATAATAAAATTGGATGATGAGCATCAAATCGCCTGTGATAGACGTGCGAATGATCATTGTTCTTAGCTGCCCCTCTTGCGCTTTGATGTCGAAAAAAGGCATGCCAATTTCATCTGCAAATCGCTTCGTTTCCAAGCGTATTTCATTGCTCGGGTCGGCCTGTAGCCAGCATTTGTTTATGTCCAGTATTTTGTCAAAACGCTTTGGGATGTGAAAGCCAAGCGCGTTGCGATCCAGTTCTTCTCCGCTATCAATCTCTTCACGAGTCACCCATCGGTTGTTAGAAAACGTAAATTCTAACTTGTTGCGATAAAACGTGGTTTCTTCTGACCCTATGATGGACTGCATCGCTGGTAAATCCATTTTGGAAAGCTTGCGAAGGTTTTCTCCTACATGCTCTTGCTTGAATTGAATCTGGGCTGGGTAGTTGATGTGCTGCCATTTGCAGCCGCCACATGTGCCGAAATGCTCACAGAATGGTTCGGTACGAGCTGCTGATTTTGTATGAAAATTGAGGATGTACCCTTCAAAGAATTTCTTCTTTTTACCAGTGACTTGAATGTCTACCACATCTCCTGGAGCTCCACCAGTCACGAAATAAACGCGACCTTCTTGCTTTCCTACACTTTTACCATCTGCAGATACTCCAACTATCTCCAGCTTTTCAATAACTTTACTATGCCTCATAGGCCGCAAAATTAGTAATACTTTGACCATAAGACGATCAGATGTCAGTTGAAACATCACCATATTGAAAACATCATGCCCATAAATCGCTTTTTGTGTGTTCTTATTTTGATCTTGAGCACGAGTATGGCTCCGAGCCAATCACATTGTAGGAGGTGAAATTGAATTTGTGACCCTTGCACCTGGAAGGTATCAAATCAATGTTTATCAATATTGGGACGAAGCACAAGATGGCAATCCAATCAGCAATGTTGAGTCGGAAATTGTGGTTTCCGTTTTTGCCAAATCCTCCGGAAAATTATTATTTAAGGAAATCTTATCATTGGCGGATATTGTGGAGATTCCATACACAAATGTGGAGTGCTCCATAGACGAACTCAAAACCGCTAGAGTGAAATGGTCCACTACGGTGCTTTGGAAACCTGCTGATTTTGCGGATGCAGAAGGGTATATGATCGTTTGGGAAAGGTGCTGTAGGAGTGCAGCGATAGATAATATCGTTGCTCCTGATGAGGCAGGTGCGAAATTTACTCTTGACATTCCGCCCTTGTGGAAAGATGGTAAAGTTTTTATCAATAGTTCTCCTGGTTTAAATAGGCCTTTGGGTGACTATGCATGCGTGAATGCATTGTATTACATTGATTTCAGCGCGAGCGATCCAGACGGGGATTCCCTGAGTTATCGGCTGGTTACTCCGTTGAATAGCTCCTCTTTAGATGCTTATCCTGAATCCACTTTTGGTCGTGATCTTAAAGTGAGGTGGAAATCGGGCTTTAGTGAAAGTAATGCGATACGTGGGACACCTCCACTTGCGGTAAGTAGCAGCGGAAGACTTACAGTGAAACCAAAAGAATCGGGACTGCATGCTTTTTCATTGGAGATTAGGGAATGGAGAGAAATTAATGGAGTGATGCAGCAAATAGGCTTGGCGCAGAGAGATTTTCAACTGTTGGTTATTGACGACTGTGATTCGCCACCACCTCCCAAGTTGAGCGTGATTGTGCCTGAAAATCCCGGATTTGATCCAGCCACCGATGTGCTCACATACGCAGTGGAAGATGATAAATGTTTTCAGTTTTTGGTGGAAAACGTGAATGAAGGCGATACCATCAAGTTCAAAGCCAATCCAGTGAATTTTGATGGGGATTACGAATTTTTTGATGATGCACGCTTAGGAATTGGAGCGGACAAGAAGCTAACAGTCAACTATTGCGCACCAGATTGTCCTCCGTTGAGGGGACGTCCATTTGTTGTGGATTTTATGGTGATGCTGGACGTATGTCCTCTGCCTCAATTTGATACCGTCAGGATGAGCATACAAGTAGAGCCGCCTTTCAATGAGATAGTGGAGCTTGACCCCATTCAAGATGCTTATGTCATCAACGAAGAAGATTCTATCTTTATTCCGTTTGTAGCTACGGATGCGGATGGAGACTCAATTCAGGTGGATATTTTTATCGACGATACACTCACGTTGAAAGAGCGAGGGATGTTTTACGAAGTAATATCCAGTACGCCCGGGCGGCTAGAAGGTGTATTTAAGTGGAAAACCCACTGTCAGGTCTACGATTTTTCTGATCGCCAAACTTTCAAGCTAGGAATACAAGTAGAAGATGTGGATTCATGTGAGTATGCCGACCCGGCCATTGAGTGGGTAGATTTAGAGGTGATCTTGCCTGGGAATACGGATCCCGAGTTAATCGCCGAAGTTGCGGACACCATTACCTTGTCATTTGACGAAGCGTTGGCTTTTGATCTGGCAGCCAGCGATGCAGATGCGGATTCTGTTTTGTTGAGAATAGTTGGTGTAGGTTTTGATCCATTTGAAGTAGGTGCGCAATTTCAGGATCAAAAGGGCTTAGCGCAAGTGACATCAAGTTTTGAATGGAAGCCGCAATGTCGTACGCTCAATCTGCTTGAGCGCAACGAGTTTCTATTCCATTTTGTCGCGGAAGATGTTGATAAATGTAAAGTTAAAAACCACGATACGGTCTCGGTTTTTGTTCGTATCCCACTTCCCGAAAATAATGCGCCCATGTTTGATAAGGGTAGTCGCTATTTTCAGTTGGAGGTCAACGAGCCCTTTGATCTCAATATTACAGCTTCGGATGTGGATCAAGATGAGATTACTGTATCGTTGGTGCAAAATCAGTTTATTCCATCAGGGTTTTTGTTCAATGAAGGCACAGCAGTGGGGGAGATTTCTTCAACCTTATCTTGGACTCCCAGTTGTAATTTTGTTTCCGGAAATAAGGAGCCTTATAATATAGTCTTGCAAGTAGTTGATAATGCATGCCCAATCATAGCTCTGGATACCTTTTCTATTTATTTGGAAGTGATTGAAACACTCGATGTTTTTGAAGGCTTTGATCCTCCGAATGCTTTTACTCCGAATGGTGATGATAAAAACGAGACTTTTTCCTGCTTTGGCCATCTTGATCCCAAGCGAAACCTGCCACCAGATCGCTGTTTGAACCTGTTTCAATCTATTAATATCTACAACAGGTCTGGAAAGCAGGTCTTCTCATCACCAAACCGTGATTTTTCTTGGGATGGCAATGGGCATCCTACTGGGACGTATTATTATCATATCCAATTTACCAACTCCGATTTCAAGGGGATTATATACATTATGCGGTGAGGAAATCTCTTTTTGCGATAGATAATTGAACTATTCCAAGATTAAACTATGAGGTCTTTTCTATAAAGTGTTCTTCTGGTGCGCCTGCCCAATTTTTGATTGTGATTTTTAAGGAATTTTCAATGAACCATAGAAATGCTTGTGTGGATCGCAACGGCAGGAAGATTATTTTGTGAAATCTTCTGTTTTTTGAAAATTATTCAATGAATTGGTCGAATATGCTCTGAAAATTTCATTAGCTAAAATATTTACAATACGCTCAAGCCGCTTACTTGAAAAATGGGTTCAAAATGATGATTGATAAAAATACCAAGGTTTCATTATTATAATGTTAAAAAAACGGCTGTTGGAATTGATAAATTCTTAATGTAAGGCTCGAAAAAATGAAAGAATTATTTTGAACGAGCAAAAACAATTACTTTATTTGGTGAATGGAATATGTGACGACATATTATTAACCAAAGGTTTTTTTCAACAAAATTAAATTTGAAATTTATGAACATGATCACCAACCTTTTAGTGATTAACTCAGCCGAGGGAGCCGTGGAGACGGTCGCTCAAGCTGATCTAGCGGCAGATGTAGCATTCAACCTGCTCACCGCAAACAACATCTGGATGATGTTGGCGACTGCTTTAGTATTCATCATGCACTTGGGCTTTGCTGGTGTAGAAGCAGGTTTCGGTCAGGCCAAAAACACGGTTAACATTCTTTTCAAGAATACCTTAACTCCTATCATTGGTATCCTGACTTACTTTCTTTGTGGATTTAACTTGATGTACCCAGGGTTTGAGGTGCCAGGTTGGTTCGGCTTTGCAGGATTCGGTATCGAGTCTTCAGCTACTGCAGACGTAACTTCTGCTTATGCTGGTGGCGGTTACACTTACTGGACAGATTTCTTGTTCCAAGCGATGTTTGCTGCTACAGCTGCTACCATCGTATCTGGAGCTGTGGCTGAGCGTGTGAAGCTTGGAGCTTACATGATCTTCACTGTGATCTTTGTGGGTGTTGTTTATCCAATTATTGGTAGCTGGAAGTGGGGCGGTGGAGCTCTAGACGCTATGGGCTTCTATGACTTTGCAGGTTCTACACTAGTTCACTCTGTAGGTGGATGGGGAGCACTTGCTGGTATCATCATCGTAGGCCCTCGTTTGGGTAAATATGTAGATGGTAAAGTAATCGACAAGCCAGGTTCTTCTGTGCCTTTGGCAGTAATCGGAGTATTCTTGCTTTGGTTAGGATGGTTCGGTTTCAACGGAGGTTCTGTACTTTCTGCTGATCCAGGTCTTGTGTCTTTCGTATTGGTTACTACATGTCTTGCAGCTTGTGCTGGTGGTCTTGGAGGTTTCCTAGGAGGTTACTTGATGTTCAAAAGAATGGACTTAGGTATGGTGCTTAATGGTATCCTTGCAGGTCTAGTAGGTATCACAGCTGGTGCTGACGTAATCGAGCCAAACATGGCTATCCTTGTAGGTCTTGTTGCAGGTGTGCTTGTAGTAATCTCAGCTGTAACATTAGATAAATTGTTGCTTGATGATGTAGTAGGTGCAGTATCTGTTCACTTGGTATGCGGTATCTGGGGAACGCTAGCAGTAGGTATTTTCTCTACTAACCCTGATCATAATTTCTTGACTCAATTGATCGGTGTTGCTATCTGCGGTGTTGCAGCATTCGTAAGTGCATTCATTATCTTCTTCGTATTGAAAAAGACTATGGGTATCAGAGTATCTGAAGAGCACGAAAAAGAAGGTCTTGATAGCCATGAGCACGGAATCAGAGGCTATACTATCATCTCTGAGTAATTAATATTCGCTTTATTAAAGCAAACAAAAGCCCCTGATCTTTATGGTCGTCAAACAATACGGATCAGGGGCTTTTCAAAAAACAATTTTCACAAACAATTAATCAAGAAATCCTTTTGGAGATAGCTAGGGCATCCGTCTTGTGGTTCTTAACCATAAGAAGTTGGGTCGCCAATCAGGACGCTCATGCCTAATCTCAAAAGTCAACCTTAAAAAAAACAACCTTATGAAAACAATTACAAACATTTTTAAAGTCGCTTTAGTCGCATTAGTAGTTGCCTCTTTCAGCGCAAATGCACAGGAGCTTACCTTGAGTGGTTCTGTGGATACTTATTACAGAGCCAATTTGATTGGAGGAAATAACCCGTCAGATAGTTTGACTACTATCGCTCCTTCATCATCTTTTGCTAACCAGCCGGGGTTTGCCATTGGGATGGCGAATATCATTGCATCGGTAGAGGGTGAAAAAACAGGTTTTGTAGCTGATTTGGTTTTTGGGCCAAGAGGAACTGATGCTGTTTTCGGCTCAACAACTGCTAGTTCAAGTATCGTAAACCAACTTTATGCATACTGGAATGTATCTGATGCGGTAACTTTGACAATTGGTAACTTTAATACGTTCTTAGGTTATGAGGTGATTTCTCCTGCATCTAACTTCAACTATTCTACCTCTTACATGTTCTCTTATGGCCCTTTCTCACATTCTGGTTTGAAAGCGGATATTGCTTTGGGAGATGCTTCTTTGATGTTGGCTGTTTTAAACCCTACTGATGCTACAGATTTCAATCCGAGCGGTGACTATGTTTTCGGTGCTCAATTGGGTTTTGGCGGAGCTTATTTGAATGCAATTCTTTCTGATGACTTCTATCAGTTTGATTTAACAGCAGGATGGGATTTGACTGACGCGGTATATGTAGGTGTGAATGCCACTACTGCTAAAGATAGTTTCTTTGGTGGAGCTCTTTACCTACAAAACTCATTCTCTGATGATTTCTCTTTAGGAATTAGAGGAGAGTATTTCGCTGATCAAGGTGTTGGAGCAATTACAAAAGATGAAAATGTTATTGACCTAACACTTTCTGCCAATTACTCAATTGGAAACCTGACTTTGATTCCTGAATTTAGAGTTGATCTATATTCTGAAAAAGGAGCAGTAATTTATAGTGATGCTTATGACGTACCCACTTTGTCACCAACAGATACTGGTGAAACTCTAGCTTCATTCGTACTTGCCGCAGTATATTCTTTCTAATCTGTTGACGAACAATTAGATTTTTTTAAGCCCAGAGTCCGTTCGTGAGAGAACGGACTTTGTGCATTTGATATATTCAGTAAATCCGTCATATATTTGTGAATATTACAACGTATTTAAAATATTTGTTTCAAAATTTACTTTTTTAAGTAATTTTTTGAAAATTACGGTAAAATGTTCTGGCTTTTGAGATTCCTTTAAAAAGCCATATTTTAACTTTAAAAAATATAAACCTAATAAAATGGCAAAATCAAAATTAGAGTACATCTGGCTAGATGGATACAAGCCTACTCAGAGCTTGAGAAGTAAAACTAAGGTTGTTTCTAACTTCAGTGGAAAGTTGGAAGATTGCGATGATTGGTCATTCGATGGCTCTTCTACGCAGCAAGCTGAAGGTGGTTCTTCAGACTGTATATTGAAGCCAGTATTTATTTGCCCAGATCCATCTATAGAAAATGGCTACTTGGTGATGACTGAAGTTCTCAATGCTGATGGTTCTGCGCACGTTTCTAACGGTAGAGCGACTATCGACGACAAGGATGATGATTTCTGGTTCGGATTTGAGCAAGAGTATTTCTTGATGGATCCAGCTACGAAACTTCCAGTTGGTTTTCCTGCTGGTGGTTTTCCTGCCGTAGGTCAAGGTCCATATTATTGTGGAGTTGGTGGGCAATATGTATTCGGAAGAGAATTTAAGGATAGACATTTGGATCTTTGCATCGCTGCTGGATTGAATGTGGAAGGAACTAACGGAGAAGTAGCTACTGGGCAGTGGGAGTGGCAAATATTTGCCAAAGGTGCTCAGCAAGCTGGTGATGAAGTGTGGGTAGCAAGATACCTAATGGAAAGACTTTCTGAAGAGTACGGTCTTTACATCGAGTACCATCCTAAGCCACTAGGCGCAACTGACTGGAATGGATCTGGTATGCATGCTAACTTCTCTAACACTTTCCTAAGAACTGCTGCTTCTGAGGAGAAAGTGAAAAAAGTATGCGAGGCTTTCAGAGGTGTTGTGAAAGAGCACATCGACGTGTATGGTGCTTACAACGATCAAAGATTGACTGGTAAGCATGAAACTGCTTCTATCCATGACTTCTCTTATGGAGTTTCTGATAGAGGTGCTTCTATCCGTATTCCACTTTATACTAAAAACAAAGGATGGAGCGGTTACCTAGAAGATAGAAGACCAGCATCTAATGCTGATCCATACAAAGTAGCTGCAAGAATCATCAAAACTGTTAAGCCAGTTAAGTAATTTTCATTGCTTCATAAAACACAAAGACTGCTCCTCTCGGAGCGGTCTTTTTTAATTTACGGCCAGGGTAATTGAGTGTTTAGGCCGAAGGCATTGCTAAACTTTGACTGAAACGTTTTGGTGAGATGCTTGTTTTCTTTGTTCCAAAGTAGGATCAAAACTCACCTACTCTGTTTTTCAAGGCATTGGTAGCGGCAGCAAGTTCTTCAGACCCTGCAGCAGTCTCCTCTGAAATGACCACTATATCTTCTATATTCATCATAATTTCCTTCATATTTTGTGTTTGGTAGTTGGCGGCTTCCAGTATGGACTCAGAGAGGTGAGAGGCATCCAGTGTGGATTGTGACATACGCTTGATGATGTCCTGAACAACATTGGTGGCACTTGAGCCTTTTTGCACTTTATCAACCACCTCCTTCATAGTATTCGATACATAACCTGTGTTCTCTTTGATTGAGTGAACCAACGTCTCAATTTCCTTGGCAGATGTTGCAGAGCTTTCGGCAAGTTTTCGAATCTCCGTCGCTATTACCCCAAATCCACGGCCATAATCACCAGCCTGAGCGGCCTCAATAGATGCATTGAGAGCCAGTAGGTTGGTTTGTCCTGCGATCTCCCTTATAGCTTTCAGTACTTGTTCTATTTCTAGGGTTCGGTTAACCAATTTCGCCATAGATGATTGTGTTTCCTGCGCTACTTGATTTAGCATTTTCATGGCCTCAACGAGTTCCTGCACAGAGCTCTCGCTTTCTTTACTTTCATTTACTGCCTTGTTGGCATTTGACTTGATTAGACTAGCCTTATTGGATGTTTCATTTGCAGCGCCTAAGGCCTTTTCTACTTGTGAAGATATTGAATCCGTTTTTATGGCCTGATCTTTAGCTCCAGAGGCTATTTCTACTATGGATCCAGAAATCTCTTGAAGGTTATTCAGCGTTTCATCTCGCAACTGGTATTTGGTATGCAAAACTGCTTTTTTGGTTACAGTGATGTCAGTTGCTATTTTTATAATTGACGTTATTTCACCTTTATCATTCTTTAAAGGAGTGTAGGATGCTTGAATCCACACTTCCTCATTATTCTTTCCTTTTCTTTTAAATTCTCCTTGTTGTGTTATACCAAGGTTCAGGTTTTTCCAAAATTGTTTATAAGCTTCACTCTGAGCTTCACCAGTATACATAAAAATGGAATGATGCTTCCCCACCACCTCCGATTTTTTATCGTATCCCATTATGCCATAAAAATTCTTATTGACATCAGTGATAATTCCCGTTGTACTGAATACTATAAATCCAAAGGAGAGGTCTATTACGTTTTGTAAGTTTTGAAGACTGTGGGCTGAATTTTTTTGAATAGTCACATCGGTAGCTATTTTTACTACAGATTCTACTGCACTTAACTCATTTTTTACTGGTGAATATGCTGCTTGTAGCCAGACAGGATTCTTGTTTTTTTTGATCCGCCTAAACTCGCCTTGCTGAACATTTCCAGTCTTAAGGTCATTCCAGAAGAGCTCATATTCTTTGCTATTTTTTACCCCTTCCTCAACAAATATGGAGTGATGCTCGCCTATTATTTCATTCTTATCATCATAGCCCATTGTTTTGACAAAGATGTCATTAGCCTCAATGATTTTTCCTAATGGGTCAAATTGGATGAACGCAAAGCTCAGGTCTATGGCATTTTTGATTGTTGCAGAGATATTACTGGCTATTTTTTGATCAGTAATGTTTGAAGCTATTTTGATTACTCCTGTCACATTTCCCAGCCGATCTTTGAGAGGGGTGTAGGCCGCCTGTATATAGACGGTTTGTTCATGACGGTTGATTCTTTTAAATTCTCCTGCAAAGGTCTTTCCTTGTGCCAGATTTTGCCAGAAGTCCGCATAATCTTTCGTTTCTCGATAATGTTTGTCTACAAATAAGCGGTGATGCTTTCCAATGATTTCGTGTGGTTCATAGTCGAAGAGTTTTGCGAAGTTCTCATTTGATTCAATCAGGTGTCCTTTGATATCAAAAGAGCAATAGCAGAAGCTAAGATCAATCGCCTTCTTTATTTCATAGTGGCTATTATCGCCATTATATAGGCGTGGAAATAGGGATTTCATAGAGATTGATTAAATGGAAAATAATTATTCAAAGAACTATTCATAAGGAAGGATGTTTGTTTGACGCTATCAATTTTGGATGTATTAATGGATTTTTTAGATGAAATCGACTGAATAGTGGAAGAGTATTCTTTTGAACAACTAAGGTTATCGGTTACCGAATTCTTTGATCCATAAAATCTCATCAGATTATTGATTCATCAATTGATAATAAAAGTATGTACAATTCTTTGTGCTTTTGTTTGGAAAGGGTTTTTTTGAGATGACTTAGATTATTGGATTCTAGTCTCTTAATAACCACACTTATCTTCATCATTTCTGATGGGTACAAAACCACCACTAACATAGTTGGAAGATACTTATTGACATAGACACCTTGTGGAGCTTGAAGTCAAGTCGCGTTTTCAATAAAAGTAATTCAGATAAATGAGTGCAATCAACTAAAAAAGACAACCCCTCACGGAAACGAATCCAAGAGGGGTTGGGAATAGGCTAGGCTTAATTAGGAAAGGCTATTATTCCTTGACAAATCTGAGTGTTTGGTTAATGCCAGGAGCGGATATTTTGAATAGATAAATACCAGCTTTCACTTCCGAGATATCAATCTGTTTTCCGGTAGCGGATTTGATAAATTTCCCAGAGACATCATACACTTGAATCAAGGTTTCTTTCGAACCAGTAGAAATCACATTTACAATCCCTTTGGTAGGATTCGGATATGCTTCCAGTGTAACCTTCTCATCCATTTGAGCACTTGCTTCCATTGTTCTTGCACCACCATTGATATTAATAGTGTAATCTTCCACTTCTCCATAAGTGAAATTTTGGCAGGATGACTGTTCGCCATCTACGGCATATCTCATAGAAACTCTCATTCGAGTATTTCCAGAAAGTGCCGATGAAGGAATAGAAATAGTTCCTCGCACTCTTGATCTTCTACTCTGCGCATAGAAAACTTCTTCATTGCTGTCCGTGAAATCACCATCTTGATTAAAATCAATCCAAGCGAGGAATATTTCTGTAGTATTGGCATCTGGATAAATCGTGAAAGTGTACGAGCTTCCTGCATTTACCTGAAATGTGAAGTTGGTATAATTTCCGTAACCTCCATCGTCACCAGTGAGCTTATATGTGCTTCCAATGCCTACTTCGTCAATATATTCATATTGTGTACCACCAGATGATGTGCAGTAAGTTGGATTACCGCCTCCGCCACCAGACGTAGTTGTTGCGAACGTAGCAATAGTGGAGTAACTGCTTTGTGATGAGCTGCATACGCTCAATACCCTGAATTGATAAGTGGTAGAAGCTGTTAAACCGGTTAGGCTTTTGGAGCTACTTGTAGATGTGGTTGTCGTCCAAGTGGAAGTGCCGTTTAATCTATATTGAACCGAGTAACTATTAGCTCCTGTGTTGGACCAATTTACAGTAGCACTAGTTGCTGTGATACTTGAGCTTGATAGACCTGTAGGAGTGTTGCATGATGTAGGGGTGCCACATGAGGTAGGAGCGCTGGCGCCTGTACTTGCCCCGCTTCCATTTATAAAGTTGAAACCGTTATAACCTCCTGAGGTAAACCAGTTCATCCATCCGCCACCACTGGCGGTACTCCAGTTGCTTAGGTTAAAGCTATTACCACTTCCATTGCCCGTCCCTGCGATGACATAAACCTTTACTGCCGCTCCACTATTATTCCATATTAGTTGTGATCCGCTTTGTATTGTTTCGGGAGCATTACAATTTACTCTTGCGAAGTAGGCTTTGCTGCTGGAGCTTCCAAAAACTTTGGCTACCCCGTTTGATTCCACACACACGAATGCGCCTTCTTCACACCCAATTCCGTATCTATTTACTGAATTTTTATCTGCCACAGATCTGGCCACTAAGCCAAATAGACGACCATATCTGTTTTCATTATTGCTGCCATGGGCTCTATTTAAATGCGTATCTGTGATCACATTGCTCAAATAGGGGATTTGCAGGAAATCATCATAAAACAATGAATTACTCATGTTTGAATTATAAGGATTTTGCAAGATTTCCGATGAAAGCACACCTGAAGATGCCGGAGCATAATATCCACCACCTAGAATGGCCATACCCGCTGATGTTCCACCGATTGGAATTTGCTTGGTATTGATAACATAATTCAATGCCGTTTCCACGTCAGTGTCTTTCCAGTTATCGACATAAGTGGTTTGATCTCCGCCAGCAAAGAAAATGGCTTCTGCATCCAAAATCTTTTGGACTGCTGTTGCATTGTTGGCTCCACTTCTCGTATCTATAGAGATTTCGGCAGCTGAGCTAATTAAATTACTAAAATTGCTCCAAACCCAGGAGGCTTGACCGCCTGTTCCTCCTGTTCTGACCACCAAGTAGTCTCCGCCGTTAGCCTTATTTAAAAACCATGTGGTAGCTGCTACTTCGGCCGAAGCACCTGCTTCAGCACCACCCACTAGCATAGTACCCGCAGTTGGTGAGATGTTTCCATGGCTGTTTACTGATCCGCCTGATACTGAATAGGTGTAGCCTTGACTAATTGCATTTTTAGAAAATGTTAGGCATAAAATTACTAATAGAAATTGGTATAAATTCTTCATTGTCGTTTGGTAAAATGATTAAAAATTAATGAGGATCAACTTTCATTTAACCACAGGGCATAATTATGCATATGATTACAAGCCACATTTTTGAAAAAAGCAGGAGAATTTGTTGCGTGGATTATACTTGAAAATGAAAGAAGAAATGGAAACGGTGAAGACGGGAGGCTAGTTATTAAAGATTGGCTGCAATCCTCGTAATCCAATGGATCTGATTGCAATCAATCGGCACTTTGTCGTGTGATTTCGCATTGAAATGAATGTTTTGTTATGAAATGATTACTAAATATAATCATAATTTATTATTTTCAAAATTTCACCACAAGAATTTCCATGAACGGTTCGTACTTCAACAGTTGTCCATCTATTGTGTGAGTCGGTGGTATTTCTTGAAAGAATACCTTAGTTAGCCGTGCAAAGAGGTTTTTGTCGACTCAGGGGTGCTTTTTTAGATTGCCTTATCGCTGGCCTTCCGTCTCAGTATTCGGAGCACTTTCATCTACTGGCACAGGAGGAGCAGGGCGGTAAATTTCAAATTCAACCCTTCGATTTAGCGCCTTATCAAATTCAGTGATTTCTTCTACAATAGGTTTTGTGCTCCCATAGCCCTCATATTGAACCCTTTCAGTTTCTATTCCCGCAAACTCTACCATATAGTCTCTGATATTTCGAGCTCGAGCTTTCGATAAATCTAAATTAAACTGCGCTGAGCCATAGGAATCCGTATGCCCTGCGATTTTTAGTTTAAAATTTGGGTTGTCATAGAGGAAATTGACAATCTTATTTAAATCGGCATACATTTCTTTTTTAAGCTCTGCTCGACCATTGTCAAATTCAATAGACTCAAATTTCACACGACTGGCCAGGGGCTCGGTTACTTTCCTTAGTTCCGTTGGGCCATTGAGGAAAAAGGCATCTTCAATTCTGAAAAAGTCATCACCTTGGATGACCAAAAGATAATTACGTTCGTTGATCAGGTCAAACTCAAACGATCCGTCTTCTCTCAGGTACTTTGGTGCCACTTCTACACCTTTATCCAAATCAATGATCGAGACTATTCCTTTAAAAGCCTCACCTGTCAGGCTGTCAAGAAGCGAGCCAGTCACCTTGGTGGTGGCGAGTGGTTGAGCTTCCATCGGTAGTGGGAAGGAATAAATATCTTGTTTGTTCAGGTCTCTTGAAATGGATCGAGCATAAAACAACAGTTCGGAGTTGGAGTCTATCGTAAAGTAAAATTCACTGCCCTGACCATTTACCAATGGCCCGATATTGTAAGGCTCGCTCCATTCATCTTTGATATTGTGCGATTTGTAGATATCAAATTCACCAAAGTTATAGAGCTGACCATTGGAGCTAAAGTAGAGAATGTTGTAGACCGGGTGATAAAAAGGACTTACGTCATTGTTTCGAGTATTGATGATTGGGCCAAGATTTTGTGCAGGCGCCCATTTTCCATCTTTGGTTTTGAATGTAAAATAAATGTCCGACAAGCCAAACCCACCAATCCTATCGGATGCAAAATATAGCGTGTCTTCCGTATGGGAAAGTGAAGGGTGGGAATCCCAACTTACACTGTTCACGTTGATGCCCAAATTTTCTATTTGCCCCCATGTGCTGTCGGGCTGTAGCTGTGCGCTGAAAAGGTCACAATCTCCAATACATTCCATGCAGTCGCAGCGCGAAAAGTACAAGGTCTTTCCACTTCGAGACAAATAGGCCGAGCCTTCATTGTATCTGGAGTTGATTTGCTCAAAATCTTTGGCTTTTGACCAGTTTCCGTATTCATCCTTTTTGCTATAAAACAAATCTTCGTTTGGCTGACGATGAATGGTTAAATCAAGCTTATTTCTTTTGGAAGTGAAAAGCAAAACATCATTTTGCACGTTCAATGTAGGGCCATAATCTGCCACTGGACTATTGATTTCTGCACCCATGTTCAATAAAATCCCACGAGGAGGTCGCAAAGTATCTATCAGCTTTCGGTATTCTACTAGTTCATAATAGTAGTCAAGCGGTACGTATTGTGCAGCTTCCTGATTATTAAGAGAATCGTAATAAAGTTCAATCTCATTGATGTTGATTCCCAAATGGTGATGTCGAAGGACAAGGCGGTAGAGATCTCTGGCAGCCTCAAAATCACCAAATAGCTCTGTCAATTTGGCGAGTCGCCAGATCAGGCGTGTGTCTTTGTAGAAATTTTGAATACCAAATTTTGAAACATAGTCTTGTAGTGTGACATATAGTTCTTCCCAGCGCTGCTCTTTTTCAAGTTTGCGCATATATGTCATCTTGCTTTGGTCATAGTAGTGACCCAGCTTGTTGATATTTTTAAAATTGTAGATGTTTAAATTGATATCACCGGGTAGACTGTCCAGCTGAAAACCCTGTGTAGTACGGCGAATAGGGTTTTCTTGTGCAATTAAAGCAGTTGACCAAAATGAAGCAAAGACTAGAAAAAAAACAATACGCACAACAACTCTCCTCATATATATGTCTTTTCGGCAGACACTTCTAGATTTCAGGCTAAAGATAATAGGTTTTGAACTACGATAGCTAATTTGGCACAGCTATTGAGTTTAAGCAATGCCACTTTCATAATTGATATTTTGAGGCAGTAGTCTGCCAATTTGACGTGCATATATGTTTACAAATAAATCTGACAATTCTTTGATGCTTGATAATATATTAGATGATGAGTCTGGAGAATTGATACACATCGAGACCATTGAGGATACTGAGATGGTACAAGACAAGGATTTTCCTAAAGACTTGGCCATTCTGCCTATAAAAAACACCGTTTTATTCCCTGGTGTAGTGCTTCCAATCACGGTGGGGCGAACCAAATCCATTCGCTTGGTGAAAAAGGCCTATAAAGGCAACCGCATTATTGGTGTGGTTGCGCAAAAAAACAGGATAGAGGAACCTGCATTCGAGGATTTGTATGAGGTTGGTTGTATTGCCAAAATACTAAAAATGCTTGTATTGCCAGATGGAAATACGACCATTATAATTCAAGGGCAAAAGCGCATTAAACTAACTGAATCCATTCAGGAAGATCCTTTTATTACTGCAAAATATCAGATTTTGGAGGATGAAGGTGAGATGACCGATAACGAAGTGGACGTCATTACCCAGTCTCTAAAGCAAGCCGCCAATAAGGTGTTGAAGCTAAACCCTGAGATTCCGAAAGAGGCTAAAGAGGCACTTGAAAACATTGACAATTATTCTTTCCTGACGCATTTTCTTTCTTCTAATGTGAATGCCGAAGTGGCAGAAAAGCAGACATTGTTGGAAATAGGCGATCCAAAAAAGCGAGCAGAGAAATTACTGCAATTTATGCTTCGTGATATTGAGGTGCTTCAATTGAAACACGAGATCGCATCCAAAGTGCATTCTGATATCGATCAGCAGCAAAGAGATTACTATTTGCGTCAGCAGATGAAGGTGCTGCAAGACGAGCTAGGGCAAGATGGTTCGGATCAGGAAGTAAATGCGCTGAGGGCAAAAGCAAAAGATAAAAAGTGGAATGATGAAGTGAAAGCCCATTTCGTAAAGGAATTGGATAAAATCACTCGCATGAATCCCGCAGCTGCGGAATATCCCGTGGCGATGAATTATGCCGAGTTGCTTGTGGATTTGCCATGGGGTGAGGCCACAGATGATAATTTTGATTTGAAACGTGCCAAAAAGATTTTGGACAAAGATCATTTCGGCTTAGACAAAGTAAAAGAGAGAATTTTGGAGTATTTGGCAGTTAGAAAGCTGAAAAATGATCTGAAAGGGCCAATTCTTTGTCTCTATGGCCCTCCGGGAGTGGGTAAAACTTCTCTTGGCAAGTCCATTGCGGAATCGCTCAATAGAAAATACATCCGAATGTCGCTTGGAGGAGTGCATGATGAAGCGGAAATTCGTGGGCATAGAAAGACTTACATTGGCGCCATGCCTGGAAAGGTGATTCAAAATATCAAACGAGCGGGTACATCCAATCCAGTTTTCATCTTGGATGAAATTGATAAGGTAAGTTCTGATTTTCGGGGAGATCCCTCTTCTGCATTACTTGAAGTACTGGATCCAGAGCAGAACAATACTTTTAAAGACAATTACCTAGAGGTTGATTACGACCTTTCTAAGGTACTTTTCATAGCTACGGCCAACTCACTCGATACCATACAGCCAGCACTGCGCGACCGTATGGAGATCATTGATATCACTGGCTATACTATGGAGGAAAAGTTGGAGATCGCCAAGAAACATTTGATTCCAAAGCAAAGGGAAGAGCATGGTTTGAAAACCAAAGACATCACTTTCGATAAGACGGCTATCAAAAAAATCATCGAAGATTATACGCGTGAGTCTGGTGTGAGAGGGCTGGACAGAAAGGTGGCTTCTGTGATTCGTAACATTGCCAAATCCATAGCAATGGAGGAGGAATACGATAGCAAAATCACTGGAGAGCAGGTGCGCAAAATTTTGGGTGCTGAGATATTTGACAAAGAATACTATGAAGACAATAAGCTGCCAGGTGTGGCTACAGGCTTAGCATGGACGCCTTCTGGTGGTGATATTCTTTATATAGAAGCGAGTTTAAGTCGAGGAAAAGGTAAGTTGACATTATCTGGGCAGCTAGGTGATGTGATGAAAGAATCGGCTATGACGGCACTTTCTTACTTGAGATCCAATGCCGAATCGCTTGAAATCAATTATCAGGTTTTTGATCATTACGACTTGCACGTACACGTGCCAGCCGGAGCTATTCCTAAAGATGGGCCATCGGCAGGTATCACGATGCTCACGGCTTTGGCTTCTGTTTATACGCAAAGAATGATTTTGAAAAAGCTGGCTATGACAGGGGAGATAACGCTGAGAGGCAAGGTGCTTCCTGTAGGTGGTATCAAAGAAAAAATTCTTGCGGCGAAGCGAGCAGGAATCAAAGAAATCATCATGTGCGAGCGGAATTCTCGCGATATTGAGGAGATCAACGAGTCTTATATCAAAGATTTGAAAATTCACTTTGTGACCAGCGTACAACAAGTACTGGATATTGCGTTATTAGATGTGAAAACCCAGAATCCTATCAAGTTTATTATTCCAGAAGAAAAGAAAAGCTAATTGAGAGCACTCACTGCGTTTGTTTTGTTGATAGTAACCTACACCGCTCATGCGCAGTGGGGGCAGTTTCAGGCTTTGGAGCTGCCATCGGGAGCGCGAAGTGCAGCGCTAGGTGGTACGATGGTTTCACTTGCTGATGGTGACATCATGCAGTTTTTGAATAATCCGGCGGTACTGGATTCTGTCACGGTACAGGATGTTTCTTTGAATTTCAATCCATACTTTCAGGGTATCAATGTCTTTTCGGGAAGCTACTACGGAGATTTTGGAAAGGCTGGGCCAGTGGCTGTGGGTCTGACCTATCTCAATTATGGTGAGTTTACTCAAACAGACGATACTGGGGCGGAAGAGGGTACTTTCAGAGCCAATGATTATGTGATTGCACTAGGCAAAGCCCATCAGGCGGGAGCATTTACCCTTGGGGTAAATATGAAACTGGCACACAGTAGCATTGAAACTTACGGTGCTACTGCCATGACTTTTGATTTAGGTGGAATTTATCGTTCGCCACAGCATGATCTTACTTTTGGTTTGGTGTTCAAAAATTTTGGTTTCAAACTGGCAGATTATTATGCTGCTGAAACTTCCACTTTGCCTTTTGATGTACAGGCTGGCGTTTCGGTAAAGCCAGATCACATGCCTTTTCGTTTTACGATAACTGCTTATAATCTGGTAGAACAAAATCTGGTTTTCACCCCAGAAAATGCAGAAAAGCGATCGAGCACGAGTGCAGCTGCAGATCGTATTTTTAGAAGAGTGAATTTGGGTGCGGAACTTATTTTGAACAGGAGCTTACAATTGCAGTTTGGATACAATCACTTGCGAAAAAGAGAATTGAGTTTGGATGACTTAGGTGGAGGCGCTGGATTTTCTTATGGACTATCTTTGAAAGTAAAGAGACTTACTTTTAGATATGCCAGAGCAACCTATCACGCTTCTGGAGGAGCTAATTTTATTAGTCTTCATACCAATTTTCACAGTTACAGAAAAATTTTATAGGATTAGGCATCCATTATGTTGTATGCCTGTTTAATCCTGAGATAATATTGAATTACATGATGAATAAAAATCTTACACCAAAAGAGGTCGTTGCAGAGTTGGACAAATATATCATTGGACAAAACGATGCAAAAAAGAATGTAGCCATCGCTTTGCGTAACCGATGGAGGCGCATGAATGTGAAAACGGAGATTCAAGGCGAAATTGTGCCGAACAACATTTTGATGATAGGTGCTACGGGTGTGGGAAAGACGGAAATTGCTCGCAGACTGGCCAAAATTGCGGATGCTCCTTTCACGAAAGTGGAAGCTTCGAAATTTACTGAAGTGGGATATGTAGGGCGTGATGTGGAGAGCATGGTGCGGGATTTGGTAGAGCAATCTATCAATATCGTGAAAGTGGCGAAGAAAGAAGAGGTAAAAGAAAAGGCGGTTGAGATCGTCAACGGGATTATTTTAGATATCCTGATTCCGCCTCTGAAAGGCGCGAAAAATGCACAATTGGCAGGACTGGGCAATGATAATCCTAGCGATGAGCACGAGCTAAACGAACAAACTCGCCTACGTTTCAAGGAGAAAATCTTGAACGGAGAAATGGATGAGCGCAAAATAGAGATTGATGTGAAGCAGTCCGCTGCGCCAGGAGTGGGAATGATAGGTGGGGGCATGGACGAGGCATCTATGATCAACATTCAAGAAATGCTCGGCAACATGATGCCTAAAAAAGTGAAGAAGCGCAAGGTGACTATCGCTGAAGCGAGAAAGATATTGATGGAGGAGGAAACTTCTAAACTCATCGACATGGATGAGGTGAAAGAAGAGGCACTGTGGAAAGCAGAGAATACAGGCATAATTTTCATTGATGAAATAGATAAAATAGCTAATAGTGGTGGAGGTAAAGGTGGCGCAGATGTGAGTCGTGAGGGCGTTCAGCGAGATTTGCTTCCGATTGTGGAAGGTAGTGCCGTAAATACCAAATATGGGGTAGTGCATACGGATCATATTCTGTTTGTAGCTGCTGGTGCTTTTCACGTAAGCAAGCCATCAGATTTGATTCCTGAGCTTCAGGGACGTTTTCCGATTAGAGTAGAGCTGGAGAGTCTGACCAAAGATGATTTCTTGCGCATTTTGCAGGAGCCTAAAAATGCCCTAACCAAACAATATACTGCGCTCGTGGAGGCAGAAGATGTGAGTCTCAGTTTTGAGCAAGATGCTTTGGAGGAGCTCGCAGAAATGGCTTTTAGAATCAACTCAGAAGTGGAAAATATTGGAGCTAGAAGGCTGCATACAGTCATGAGCAAGCTGCTCAATGATATACTTTTTGATATTCCTGATACTATTGGAGCCAATTCTAAGATCGTAATCACACGAGATATGGTGCTAGAGCGATTGGCTGGTTTGGTGAAAAACAGGGATTTGAGTCAGTATATACTGTAGTTAAAAATGGTGCGATTTTTAGCCTTGATTTTATTGTTGGCCGCTTTGTCAGTGAGTGCTCAAAAAATTGAGCAATGGCAATCAGGTTTTGACTTGAAACTTTCACATTTTCAATCTCCAGAATCTGAGATAAACGAAAATTTGCGAACCTACTCGGTATATACCGGGACGACCATGGACTTCAGTTTCCAAATGAATTCTTATGAATTTATGTTCACAAAGAACTTCAACTCTAAAGTAAAAGCGATTTTCAATCCTTCAGCAGCGGTGATCATAGCGCCAGATTCAGTGGTGGCCTATCAATTACTGAGTTTTGCTCAATATCATTTTGATCTAACAGAGCTGTATGTAAGGAAATTTAGAAAAGAGCTGAATGAGCAAAAGGGTGCTTTTTCCAGGGTAAGTTTCTTTCAGCCGATATTCGAGAATCTTCAGCAGGCACTGAATGCGGAAACTGCCCGAGTGCAGAAATCCACCAGTCTTGGAGAGAATGATGTTTTGCTCGCACAAGAGCATCAGGTTGTTTTGGCTCAGCTTGAGACTTTTTCTGAGTGGTGTTATGAGTGCAAGCCTCCCAAGCAGAAGTAGGATTTAGTCTTTCAATATCACTGAATTCAGACTTTTGGCTATACCTGACAAAAATCAGTTTCTCACCTAATGCAGCCCACTGATATGCTCTGAAGCATTCCCGAAATTGCAGTTAAATTTAGGCCTTCATATATGATAGTTGGCCGTTTTAGCTTCTATGACAAAAGACACGAGCCATTGCTTTCACTGTGGAGATGAGATAAGAGAAGAAATTGCCTTCGATGAAAAAGCGTTTTGTTGTCAAGGGTGCGTTTCTGTTTATGAAATCCTCAATGCAAACGGGCTCAAAGACTACTACGAGCTCAACAGCGCACCCGGCATCAAGAGCGAGGCGAGCAGTTTTGCCTACCTGGACAATGAGCAGGTGGTTTCACAACTTCTAGATTTTGATAGTGAGCAAATTGCTCGTATAACGCTTTTTATTCCGTCTATCCATTGTAGTTCCTGTATTTGGTTACTAGAGAATTTGGATCGGCTTCTTCCTGGCGTGCAACAAGCGCGCGTATTTTTTATCAAAAAGGAACTCAATGTTACATTTCGAAAGTCTGACCTGACTCTGAAACGATTGGTGACTTTTCTGAGTGAGCTAGGGTACGAACCAGAAATCAATCTAGGCTCAAAGAAGGGTGCTGCCAAAATGAAGAAATCCAATGTTTTGGGGCTGAAAATAGCCGTGGCAGGATTTTGTTTTGGGAACTCCATGTTTCTGAGTTTGCCAGATTACTTGGATCAAAATTTTCTCCTCGAAGGGGATTTTAAGCTGTATTTCGGATTGCTCAATGTGCTCTTGGCACTGCCTAGTTCTTTTTTATGCAGCTTCCGACTATTTTAAATCTGCTCTTGCTGGACTGAGAAAACGATTTGTGAATATTGATTTGCCCATTGTTTTTGGCATCCTCACACTTTTTATCAGAAGTGTTTTTGAAATATCTCAGGGGTTAGGTACTGGCTATCTTGACTCTATGAATGGGCTGGTTTTTTTCCTGTTGGTGGGCAAGTGGTTTCAAAGTAAGTCTTATCAGGCGCTCTCGTTTGAGCGAGATTTTAAGTCGTTTTTTCCTATAGCGGTTGAGAAAAGGGAAAATGAAGCTTCGGTCTATATTCAAGTAGAAGACATTGCCGTTGGAGATGTGTTGGTCATTCACAATGATGAGATACTGCCTGTGGATGCTGTGCTAGAGGAAGGAGAGGCCAATATTGATTACAGTTTTGTGACTGGAGAAGCTGTTGCCGAACAGAAAATTAAGGGTGAGTTGCTGTACGCTGGAGGCAAACACTCAGGCCCTCCTATCTGTGTGAGGGTGAGTAAAAATGTGTCGTCTAGCTATCTCACTAGTCTATGGAATCAAGATGTTTTTGAATCTGACAGAGATCAGTCTTTTAAGGTGAGCATCGACAGGATCAGTAGCTATTTTACGTTTGTGGTGCTAGCTATTGCACTGTGTAGTGGGGTGTATTGGTATTGGAATGACGCATCGCTTGTTTGGCAGGTGGTGTCATCGGTTTTGATCGTGGCGTGCCCATGTGCGCTGGCGCTATCTGTGCCGTTTGCTTATGGGCATACGATGAGGGTGCTTGGCCGTCAAAAGCTTTATTTAAAAAATGCAGATGTAGTAGAGAAGCTTTCGCAAATCAAGTCGATCGTTTTTGACAAAACGGGGACTTTGACTTCAAGTAAAAAAAATAGCGCTCAGTTTCATGGAGCAGATTTGGCACAGGAGCAGCGGCAGTTGATCAAATCGGTCGTAACGAATAGTTTTCATCCATACAGTAGGCAAATCAGTCGCTGGGTTGGCGAAACACAAGTGCTTCCATTACAGTCTTTTGAAGAGGTGAAAGGGCAGGGGATAAAATCCAGTGTTGCTGGTGTTGAAGTGAAAATTGGTTCTGCGAACTTTTGCGGTGCATCGCCTATAGTCGGGCAGTCCGCTTCTCATGTTATGATTGATGGTAGGCTGGTTGGGTATTTTACTTTTCAAGTGGGGTACAGAGAAGGGATGTTTGAGGTGTTGAAAAACCTGAAAGATCACTATAAGTTGCATTTGCTTTCTGGTGATAATGATCAGGAGCGGCGCAATCTCGAACCTTATTTTTACGATTTGAAATTCAATCAAAAACCAGAAGACAAGCTGGCATATATCAAATCTCAGGAGGAAAATGCTACGCTGATGACTGGTGATGGACTCAATGATGCAGGGGCGCTAAAGCAAGCACACGTGGGGTTGGCCGTGGCTGAAGACATGCATCAGTTTTCTCCTTCGTGCGATGCAATCGTTCAGGGAGATCGGCTGGAGGATATTTCAAGATTTATGAAAATGACCCGCTATGCCATGTGGGTGGTTTACGCAGCTTTTGGTCTTTCCTTTTTGTACAATATTGTGGGTATGTCTTTTGCCGTGTCGGGAAATCTCACACCGCTTTTATCTGCCGTACTGATGCCCATTAGCTCTGTGACGGTGGTGGGATTTATTACTTTGGCTATTAGCTGGAAAGCGAGGGTGATGTTTGGAGCGAGAAATTAGAATTGAGTCTGATGGCAAAATCCGAATACTATTTGGTGGGAATTGGCTAATTTTCAAATCTGGTTAATTTGCAGATCTCTTGAAAAAAACCACAACCATCTCCATTATTATATTTGGCTCAGTATTCGCCTTGCTGGCATTGGTCATCCAATATTTAGAGTTTCGATTTTACATTGGAAAACTGGATGCCAGTATCTATACTGGTTTGGTGGCTGCCATTTTCACTGTAGTGGGGGTAACTATCGGACTCAATCTGTTGCGAAAGAAAACGCAAGCCCCAATCCTCGAAGCATCCATAGATACCCACATGCGCGATGGGTTTGGTTTCAATGAGCGCGAATACCAGATTTTGCAATTGATTATCAAGGGCTATTCCAATCAAACGATAGCGGATGAACTTTTTATTGCATTGCCCACGGTAAAAACCCATATCTCTAATCTATACGGCAAACTTCAAGTAAACAGTCGCACTCAAGCCATTTATAAGGCACAATCGTTGCGAATTGTTTGAATTTGCCTTCATACCAAAGTATGAACCTGCCATTTTTTGTACTTCCATACTTTAGTATGATGGGTTTTTAGACCGCATTCTTCATATTTGACACAACCAAATCAGAGGAATATGAAGAATGTAATTCTAAAATATGGAGTGATTGCCGGGGCAATCGTATCAAGCATGTTGTTCATTACTTCCAATCAAGCTTTTCTGGCTTTTGAATATGGGGAGATTTTCGGTTTTGCAATGATGATCATTGCATTTTCCACCATATTTTTTGCAGTGAAGTCTCATCGAGACCTGTCGGGAGAGGTCACATTTGGACGAGCTTTCAAACTTGGACTGGGTGTAGCACTGGTTGCTTCTGTGTTGTACACTGCCGTGTGGATGATTATGATGCAAACCATCGCCAAGGATTTTATGGCGGAGTATTATCAGTTTTCTGTGGACAAACTGAAGACTAGCGACTTGAGTGAAGCAGAGATTGCAAGTAAATTGGCTGAAATGGAGGAGTTTAAAGAGGTGTATAAAAATCCATTGGTGCAGATAGGTGTAACGCTTTTAGAGATATTTCCCGTAGGGATGATCATGGCGTTGATCGCCGCTCTGATTTTTAGAAAGAAGAAATAATGCAATTATGAAAGATCAAACACTCAAACAAAGTGACGGGCATAGGCGGAATATTTTTCCGAGCCAAAGACCCCAAAAAAATGAACGAATGGTATGGTGAAAACTTAGGTTTAGCCAGTGACGATTACTGCTCGCCTTTCGAGTTTAGAAATGCCAATAATCCAGAAGAGATTAACTACCTCAGATGGAGTCCTTTTGACGAGTCTACTGATTATTTCGATCCATCACAGAAGGATTATATGATCAACTATCGTGTTCATAATATTGAAGGCTTGGTGGAAAAGCTGAAATCAAATGGCGTCAATGTGGTGGATGAGATTGCTACTTACGATTATGGCAAGTTTGTTCACTTAGTAGACCCAGAAGGCACCAAGGTTGAGTTATGGAAGCCAGTTGATAGTGTATTTACCGAAATGGGTGGAGCTACGACGAAATAATTACCAAGTTACGGGGTGATAGCAATGCCTAGTGTAGGCAATATTTTGCCTGTACGTTCCGAATACCCAATGGCGATATTGTAGTGAATTTTGGAATCTTTTTCGAGATTGGTGCGGATATAGCCTAAGCCAATTTTATTTACCTGATCCGTAAGATTGTCTTTGTAGGTTTGATCCTCATTTTCAATATGTAGAGCGTATTTATTAGTGCTGAAAATAGGCTGGAATACCAATGCCGATTTGGTTGTAAACTGATAACTGATTGGTATTGAAAATGTGCCGTTGAACAAGTTTACGCTGGCATCTTCTACTTTGTCATTGCTGCCAGACCATCCGCCTTGAGCGTAGAGCGAGATTCCGAGTTTATTATCTTTTGGCAATAGCGAAAATTTGGAATATGCTTTAAGGCCGATACTATAGAGTCCAACACCGAAGCTCCCTCCCACATCCAAATGCTCAAGAAGTCCGTACTGGGCTTGTATCTGAAGCCAAGGAGAGGGGATAGAAGAACTTTCGTTGAAAGCAGCCACAGATGATGCCGCAGTGGTGTCCAATTTGTAAGAGGGCACAAAATTGTAAGAAATGGAGATAGCACCATCCAATTCGTTTTTACCAGCAGTTTTTCCATCTTGAAAAAGATTGCTAGTGCTTACACAGCCTGTGAGTAAAACGATTAATAAGGAGGGAAGCGAGAGCGATTTAATTTAATATGACTATCCGTAATTAGAACCAACCCCTAAAAATCGCTAACTTGTATAAGGATCAAAAAGGTTATTGGTATGAATTTACATGAGTTTTTCAAGAAATACCCAGATGAATCTTCATGCATTGAAGGCTTCAAACAGAAACGACTAGAACTAGGAGTTTTCTGTAGGAAGTGTGAACATAATGAGCACTATTTCCGCAAGACGGATTTGAAATTCCAATGTAAGAAATGTGGCAGTCGTCAAAGCTTACGTTCAGGCACTGTTATGGAACACAGCAATTTACCTTTCTATTATTGGATGCTTTGTATAGAGTTAATGACGCTATCGAAAAAGAGCTTTTCAGCTTTAGAAATGCAAAGAATGTTAGGTCATAAGCGTTATGAGCCTATTTGGTTGATGATGCATAAGATACGTAGAGTGATGAGCAAAAGAGATAGTAAATATCAATTGGATGGCTATCTAGAATTTGATGAAGGTTTTTTTGAAAGTACCCATCAAAAGCTGGAAGGCGATCAACAGGAAGGAGACGAATCACAAAAGCCAGAAGAGACTAAAAGGGGTAGAGGAAGCCAGAAACAAGCAAAAGTATTGGTTATGGTAGAGTCTGAGCCAAGTATAAGAGCACCCAAGAAAGGCAAGCCTAATAGAAAAGTTGGTCATCTTAAAATGGTGGTAATGGAAGATTTGAAGTCTGCGAGCATTAATAAAGCAGTAGAAGCATCTGTAAAAGAAACGGCTCATATAACCACCGATGGATACCGAGGCTATTCCAAATTGAAGGATAAAATAGCCCATCATCATGTGGTTATCGAGCCTAACAAATCAAAATCAGCCAAAATATTCCCTTGGGTGAACAGAACTATCAGTAACGCTAAGAAAGTAATGTTAGGTGTTCATCATAATGCGATAGATCAGCAATACATCCAAAACTATCTGGATGAATTCTGCTACAAATTCAATAGGAGATATTTTGGGGACAAACTATCAGATCGGCTAATGATTGCTGCTCTTGAAACAACTTGGTATTAATTACGGACAGTCATATAATTTAAAGCGAGATTTGCTCCAAATGTAGGGTTTTATACGGTGTTTTGAAATTTACTGAAGTCCACTCAGTGAATAAAAATATAGGTCAGGCGCTTCAACGAATGTGCATACCTGACCCCCTAATCACCGCTAATTAGTGTCTAATATTTTAATGATCTTCGGTCTCCATTACGTGCTCTTCCACGAGTTTCTCGTGAGCTCTATCTTCATTGATAAAGTCTTTGGGAGTAGAAACGAATCCGCCGGAGTATTTGTAAAGTGCTATAGGAGTTTTCATCAAGCTCGAGTTTTTGACAATGGCTTTGAAGATATCATCCTCGCTTAAAGATGCGTTTTTGAAGTAGTTTAGATAAACCTCTGAAGATGTGTCCATCATCTCTTCGGATGACACATTCAAATGCTTGGCTATTTGCTTTAGTTGCATAGCAGTCAAAGGCATTTTTGCAATGTCTATGGTTCTCAACTTTCTGTTGTCCATAGCTTCTGCATACGCTTTTGCTTCTCGATCTTTTAGACTGTTCGAGTTATATATTAAGATTATTTCGTTCGATTCTAAGTTCATCGCTTGAGTTTCTAAGTGAATGGGTGACGATAAAAATGAAGAAGGATGAGCACGTCTGTCTTTTATTTCACCGCACAACAGCCGGCTCATCCTTTTTACATCACCAACCTAATGCTCCTCATAAGTCGAAAACCGTACCAAATTAAAATATGACCTCCATTTGATTATAACATTAATTATTTGGATTATTTCTGGGATTATTTTCCCCAATCTGTGAACCTTTTGTGGGTATATTTCCACAAGAGTCATTAAATATAAATGAATGGACATTTCGGTTTGGATTCATGTATTGATCACGTTCTAGAATCTCGATTTATTTTTCGATTCGTCGATTTCTTATTTACTGCTATTTTGATCAACTTGTTTTGTAGAACCAAGACCAAACCGCATGACTGACCAATCTGAATCGCCAAAACTAAAAAGAACATTGAGCCCACTTATGCTATGGGGGCTTGGTGTTGGGTATGTGATCTCGGGCATGTACTTTGGGTGGAATCTTGGTTTGGCTGAGGGAGGTACGCTCGGGCTTGCTATTGCCACATTTTTTATCATAATCATGTATGTCACTTTCACTTTTAGCTATACGGAATTGGCTTGCGCCATTCCAAAGGCGGGAGGTGCGTTTGATTATGCAGATCGTGCACTGGGAACAGCAATTGGGGTTCTTTAGCAGGCATGGCTCAGAACGTCGAATTTATTTTCGCCCCACCAGCCATTGCAGCGGCTATTGGAGCGTATTTCAATATATTTTTCCCCGAATGGGACGCCCTTTACATTGCCATCTTGGCTTACTTGGTGTTTACGCTTCTTAATATTGTCGGAGTAAAAGCCGCAGCTACTTTTGAACTAGTTATTACCATTTTTGCTGTTGTAGAGTTGTTGGTTTTTGCAGGAGTGTGTTTGCCTGAAGTGAAATTTTCTAACCTCACCATGAATGCATTGCCGAATGGCTATCAAGGAGCTTTTGCCGCCATTCCTTTTGCGATATGGTTTTTTCTGGCCATAGAGGGAGTGGCCAATGTAGCAGAAGAGGCACGCAATCCGCAGAGAAGTATTATGATTGGGTTTGGTTCTGCCATTTTCACACTGGTTATCTTGTGCTTACTTACTTTCGTATCTGCCGTTGGGGTGGATGGTTGGGAGAGCGTGGTGTATCCTGAAGGTAGTACACAAGCGTCCGATTCACCATTGCCTTTGGCTCTTGCCAAAGTCGTTGGTGAAAGTCATTTGCTCTATCACTTGCTGATCACAGTTGGGCTTTTTGGTTTAGTGGCGTCCTTTCATGGGATTATATTGGCAGCAGGGCGGTCTACGTTTGAGTTTGGAAGAGTGGGCTATATTCCCAAATCACTTGGCAAAGTTTACCCTAAGACCAGTACGCCTGCCAATGCTTTAATTGTGAATATGATTATTGGGATTATCGCGTTGATGACAGGGAAAACAGGTGAGATCATTACTATTGCATGCTTTGGAGCGCTTACTTTATACATTATTTCCATGATTGCATTTTTTGCTTTACGCAAAAAAGAACCTGACTTAGAGCGTCCATTTAAAGTACCAGCCTATCCATTTTTTCCAGCGATTGCTTTGTCGATTGCCATTGTGGCGTTGGTAGCCATGACCATCTATAATATGAAACTTGCTTTAATTTATTTGGCCATTTTATTAGGCGCATATATTTGGTTTCGTGTTTTTAGGTCGTTTTAATGCAGGCTCATACGACTATTTGTTTTTGGTGATTGAAGTTTCGATCAGTTCAAAACTGCTCAAAAGCTGGATTTTATTCAAACATTGATCCTTTGTTTGTAAACTCCCTTTATGGACATTTCTGTTTACTCAAAAAAAGCACTAATTTGATCTCATGACAATTGAGCACATTCTTCGAAGGGTAAAAGAAAGCGAGCATTCTAAGGTAAAACTCGCCATCGTGGACATGGATGGAGTGCTACGCGGCAAGATGATGTCTCGCGAAAAATTTCTTTCTTCACTTGATTCGGGCTTTGGATTTTGTGATGTGATATTTGGTTGGGATATGACCGATGAGGCTTATGACAATGTTAAATACACCGGGTGGCACACTGGCTATCCTGACGCTCAGGCAAATATAGATTTATCGAGTTTCAGACAAATTCCATGGGAACATAACCTGCCGTTTTTCTTGGCAGATTTTAGTGGTCAAAAGGAAGATAAGATTGTTTGCCCACGGGCTCTTCTGAAGAAGGTTGTTGCTAAAGCCAATGCAATGGGGTTTGAACCCATGTTTTCCCAAGAGTTTGAGTGGTTCAATTTTCAGGAAACGTCTACTTCGTGGCAAGCCAAAGGATACCATAATCCAGAGCCGCTTACACCAGGAATGTTTGGGTACTCTGTTCTGCGTAGTTCACAACATTCGGATTATTTTCATGATTTGTTTGAGATGCTAGAAGAATTTGGTGTGCCGCTAGAGGGGCTTCATACAGAAACAGGGCCAGGTGTATATGAGGCCGCAATTAAATACAGTGGGTGTCTAGAAGCGGCTGATAGAGCGGCTTTGTTTAAAACTGCTGTAAAGGAGATCGCTAGCAAGCACGGCATCATGGCCAGCTTCATGGCTAAGTGGAATGAAGCTTTGCCGGGCTGTGGTGGGCATATCCATCAAAGTCTGTGGGAGAATGAGAAGAATGTTTTTTACGACAAAGGACAAGAGGGGCAAATGAGCACAGTGATGAAAAGCTACATAGCAGGTCAGCTTCATTGCCTTCCAGTGATATTACCGATGTTAGCACCTACCATCAATAGTTATAAGCGGCTTGTGGAAGGAGCTTGGGCACCTACCACACTCACTTGGGCCATTGACAATCGAACGACAGCTTTACGAGCGTTCAATGGCTCTGATAAGTCTACAAGGCTAGAAAATCGGGTGGTTGGCTCGGATGTGAATCCATATTTGGCCATGGCAGCTTGTTTGGCTTCTGGGCTTTATGGTATAGAAAAGGGGCTGTCGCTAAATAGCCAGGCGACCGTGGGCAATGGCTATAAAGATGTTAAAAATGGTATTTTGCCAACAAGTCTTGCAGCTGCTACAAAGGCGATGAAAGAATCTGAAATCTCGGAAGCGCTCTTTGGGCAAGCCTTTGTGGAGCATTTTACTGCTTCTCGTGAATGGGAGTGCAGGCAATATGCCAAGGCCGTTACCGATTGGGAATTAAAAAGATATTTTGAAATAATATAAAACCACTTACTCATGGTGTATGAGCGATAGAGTTACCTTCAATTTTCCAACACCCATTCGGTTTGGTTTGGGTGTGATCGATGAATTACCAAATCACTTGCTTGCGCAGGGACTCAAGCATCCATTGGTTGTAACCGATGCGCTAGTATCTGAATTGGAGTTTTTTAGAGAGATTGTCAAATCTCTTAGTAAGGCTGGTTTGTCGGTAGACGTGTATTTCGATATGCACAAAAACCCAATTGAATCAGACGTGCTCAAAGGAGGAGATGCCTATACATTGTCTGCTTGTGATTGTATTGTGGGTGTTGGAGGAGGAGTGGCACTGGATGTTGCGCGTGCCATTGCACTTAGAGTGAACCACAGAAGAGACTTATTTGATTACGATGATTTAATCGGTGGAGATCAATACGTGACGGAGGAGGTTCCCTATTTTGTCACTGTGCCTACTACGGCTGGTACTGGCAGTGAAGTTGGGCGTAGTGCGATTATTTCGGAAGATGAATCCAAGAAAAAACGCATTCTCTTTTCTCCAAAACTTTTGGCTCGTCAGGTTTTTGCTGACCCAGTACTTGCTATGGAGTTGCCTCCTTTTGTGACCGCAGCAACAGGGATGGATGCACTCACGCACTGCATGGAAGCCTATCTAGCGAAAAATTATCACCCAATGTGCGACGGAATTGCGCTGGAAGGGATGGCGCTGATCTCCAAGTCGATTGAAAAAGCCACTCACAAACCAGATTTGCAGTCACGAGCAGATATGCTACTAGGCTCGCTTATGGGCGCAGTGGCTTTTCAAAAAGGTTTGGGTGTGGTTCATAGTTTAGCGCATCCGCTTTCGAGTTTGCTAGATACTCATCATGGTTTGGCCAATGCCGTGAATCTTCCTTATGGAATGGCTTTTAACTACGACGGTCAGGAAAAACGATTTGATCTAATGGCGGAGTTTTTGGGTGTTATTGATGCTGATGGTGAGCGGGTAGTTAACTATCTTTTTGAATTGAATGAAAGACTTGGGCTTCCAAGTCAATTGCGAGAGATTGGAGTGGAAGAGACGCATCTTGATGCGCTTGCAGAGCTAGCTATAGCAGATTTTTGTCACCCCAACAATCCAAAACCAGTTTCGTTGACAGACTTTCAATCACTATATAAAAAGGCCTTGTGATATGTTGAAAATTGGAGTTTCTGCGTGTTTTATTTATCCAGATGTCAACCGTACTGTTTTTGGGCCAAAAACACTCAGTTACCTAGAAAATGACATGGCGCGCTACTTGGTCAAGGAAGGTGTGATGCCTGTTTTAATTCCCGATCTACCTACCGATATGATGAAGGAATGGGTACATGAAATGGATGGCTTTGTTTTTCAAGGAGGTACAGACGTTTCGCCAGGATCGTATGGTGAAGAACCTATTGAGAATGGGCGATGGCAAGGGGATCCGGTGAGAGATGACTATGAGTTGAGATTGATGGAGCTAGCGATGAAAAGCGATAAACCCATTTTGGGTATTTGCAGGGGCATGCAATTAATGAATGTCTATTTTGGCGGAAGCCTCTACCAAGACACTAAAACACAGCGCCCAGAAGTGATGCTACATCGAGATGCGGTGGTTTATGACCGCCTTTCTCATGGTGTAAAATTTACGGAGGGGAAAATATTGGATAAAATCTATCGAGATGACCCTTCTAGCATGGTCAATAGTATTCACCACCAATCTGTAAAATCTCTAGGGGCAAACTTGGAGGTGTTGGCGGAAAGCGTGGAAGATGATGTTATAGAGGCTATCGGCTATACTAAAGCCCCAGAAGGTTGGGTGATGGGCGTGCAATGGCACCCCGAATTTTCAGATACTTTGGGTGATCAAGTGATCAATGCTGATCGTTTGTATAATTGTTTTTTGGGACAAGTGAGACTTTTAAAATCAGAGTCATGATTATAATAAACCCAGCCACAGAAGAGGTTGTTGCCGAAATAGTAGCTGATGATTTTAATTCCGTAAAGGAAAAATTAAACCTTTTGCGTGCAGGCCAAATCGAATGGGCGAAAAAGACTGTTTCGGAGCGCTTGGCTGTAATTGTGAAGTTCGGAGAATTAGTAAAAGCAAATCACGGAGAACTTGCTACCATTCTGACCAAGGAAACAGGAAAACCCATCAAGCAGGCAAAAGGCGAAGTGTTGGGTGCTTTGAACAGAGTGGAGCACTTGAAAAAAAATGCTGAGAAGTGGCTAGCCGATGAGCAAATAGTGACGGAAGGCGCCACGCTTGAGTCTATTAAATATGAGCCACTAGGGGTGGTTGGTAATATTTCCGCTTGGAATTTCCCTTACAATGTAGGTTTTAATGTATTTTTATATGCTTTAGTGGCTGGGAATGCAGTGTTATATAAGCCATCGGAATTTGCTTCGCTCACCGGTATGTCCATTCGGGATTTACTACTTGAGGCTGGTGTTCCTGATGTTGTTTTTCAATTGGTTTTAGGGGGAGCAGAAGCAGGGCAGGCCATGCTTGACTTGCCATTGGATGGCTATTTTTTTACTGGTTCATACACTACAGGACTTCATATAGCCAAATCCGTAGCGCACAAATTGGTTCCTGTACAGTTGGAGCTAGGAGGTAAAGATCCTCTGTATGTTATGGATGACGTGAGTGATGTCAAACAAGCAGCCATCAATGCAGCAGAAGGGGCGTTTTACAACAATGGGCAAAGCTGCTGTGCGGTAGAGAGGATATATGTGCATGAGAGTATTTACGATGAATTCGTGGGTGCATTCGTAGCGGAAGTAAAAAGCTATAAGCTTGGCGACACATTTGATGAGCAGACGTTCATCGGTTCTTTGACTCGCAAGCCTCAAATAGCAGTTTTGGCGGATCAAGTGAAAGATGCTTTGGCGAAAGGCGCAGAGCTACTTTGCGGAGGAAAGAAAGTTGATCGAACGGGCTATTTTTTTGAACCAACAGTGATCGTGAATACGAACCACCAAATGTTATTAATGAAGGAAGAGTCTTTTGGGCCAATAATTGGCATCCAAAAAGTAGCCAGCGATGAGGAGGCTTTGACTCTTATGAATGATTGCGAATTTGGGCTTACGGCGGCTGTTTTTTCTTCAGATGAGCAAAGAGCTCATGATGTTTTGGATAGAATGAATGCCGGCACAGTTTATTGGAATTGTTGCGATCGGGTGAGCCCAAATGTGCCTTGGTCGGGTAGAAAAAACTCAGGTTTGGGGAGCACACTTTCTCATCAGGGTATCAGGGCATTCACGCAACCAAAAGCGTATCATTGGAGAAAATGAGCGGGTGATTTATTGAAAACCGGTGTTGTTTAATTTGACCTGAGCGGGTTTGGTTATGAATAATAGGTTTGATAATCGTGGTTTGCCGACTGTGAAATAATACTCGTCTACAAAAAGGACGGTTTTATATAATGAAAATGGGGAGTAAGGTATATATCTCCTAATATTATTTCTCATTCATTCACCCATGAAAGGAAAACTTCTTTTTAATAGCCTACTAGGTTTCATTCTAACTATTTCGATTTTCGAAATAAGTGCAAATAATTTGCAACAACCAGATACCGTAATCAAGGTTTCACCAGCTCAGCAAGATCATGAGCTTACTGTAGAAAATACCCATAATATTGCTGATTTACAGCGACAACTTCAACAAATAAAAGGGCAGAATCAAGGCGATTTGCAGCTGATGCAGCAGGAGATCGAAAAGCTTGCTGCTGAGAAAAGCAAGCTTCTTATAGCGTTCGTTTTAGTAGCGGCGATCCTACTTTTGGTAATCGTAATTTTGGCTTATCTCGTGAAGCAAGTTAAGGTTAGGACTCAAGCAAGTAGAAATATTCAGTCGCAACGACTAAAATCTCTACAGGATCGAATCAAGGAAATGAACGAAGGGAAAGCACGATTTTTTGCCAACGTTTCTCATGATTTAAGGACGCCATTGAGTTTGATCTTTGGCAGCTTGGATATCTTGTCTGAGGATGATGATTCCATTTTATCTCAATCATCACTTAGAAATCTGGATATTGCTCTCAAGAATTGTAAGCGTTTACTATACCTAACAGATGAAATCAATGACCTCACTAAGCTTGAAGAAGGATCGCTGGGCTTGCAGAAAGAGGTGGTCTCTGTAAGTATGTATATGCGCATGCTTACGGATATTTTCGGTGAGCCAGCAAAAAATAAAGGGATCAAGCTCGCACTTGAGGAGCATGTGGCAGATAAAGAGTGTATAGAAATAGATCCTCGCCAGTTTGAGAAAATATTTTACTGTCTTATTACCAATTCCATACGCTTTACTGACGAGGGAGGAGAAATATTGGTAACAACTAGAAGAGATGTAAGAAAAGTGATTATAGAGGTGAGTGATACAGGCGATGGTATTCCTGAAGAGAGCATGCCATATATTTTTGATCGTTTCTATCAAGTTAAGGGAAACCCTTACCGCTCAAGAGAGGGGTTGGGGATTGGTTTGGCACTGGTCAAAGAACTCGTTAAGCTTCATGGTGGAGAGGTTTCTGTGAAAAGTGCACTGGGGGTTGGAACCACCTTTCAACTGGTGTTTTATATTGCCGAAGGTGTTGGAGAGCAATTCAGTAAAGAGAAGCTATTTTCACAAATTCAGGATCGAAAAACCTTGTATAAGGATCTTGATAAGGGACAAAATGCTGGAATTAGCTTGCCTAAAAAGGAGGAAAATCTTAAGTCCATATTGCTGGTAGATGATCACCCTGAGATTCGATATCACTTGAGACAAGTTTTAGAGGATACTTTTCATGTAATAGAAGCTGCTCATGGATTAGAGGCTATGGATATTCTAAAAGCAAAAAAGGTTGACTTGATCATTTCTGATTTGATGATGCCTTGGATGGATGGTTTTGAATTACTCAAAGCAATAAATGAAAATGATGAGTTTAATAAAATTCCAATCTTGGTGGTTTCTGCCAGGATATCAGAGGAAGATCAGCAGAAAGTGCTTTATCAAGGGGTCAATGATTATTTGAAAAAGCCTTTTCACAAAAGTGAATTAATACAGCGAATCAATAACATGCTTGGTCAAAAAGAGAAGTGGGAGCAAGGGGAGAGTGGTTTTGCTTTACTTTCGGCTCAACAAAATCATGAGTCTTTTGGGCAAGATATACTCACTAAAGTAGAATCTTTGGTTATGGATAAAATTGCGGACGCCAATCTCTCTGTATATGATTTAGCGGATGCTATGGCTGCTAGCGAGCGTCAGGTCTATCGTTTGATGAAAGAAATGACAGGTCTTACTCCTCATGAATATATTACAGAGATTAGGCTTAAATATGCGGATTTCCTGATAAGAAAAGGGAAGGTGAAAAATGCCTCCGAGGCTGCCAGAAGTATTGGTATGAAAAACGTAACTACTTTCAATAGACAATATGAGAAGAAGTATGGGGTGAAGCCATCTACTTTGTTTTAACGCAGAATCCTTTTTACACACTACCAATAAAATAGGGGTGAGCATCTTAGATACTCACCCCTTTGTCATTCTTTTGATTCCTAACTCCTAGTTTACCTCTAGTTTACCTCTGGAGCACGCGTCGTGATTGTAAGCGTGCTAGTTTGCGAAGTAAGATCAACGTGATCAACTTGGTAGCCAGCTTCTGATCCATTCAAGGTGATGCTTTCTATTGCACCTGATTTCGGGCCATTTCTTTCAATAGTAATGGTTTCCCCTTTGTAAAAGTCAGGATTTAGCGCCAACGTCACTTTTTCAAAAGATGGTGTAGTGACTTGATATTGGGTGTTTCCTGGTGTGTCGGGATAAATTCCCATCATCGCAAATACAACCCATGCCGACATGGTTCCAGCATCGTCATTCCCTGGTATACCGTCTTCCGCATTCGTAAAGTACTTATTTAGCAACCCGTGTACGGCTTTCGCTGTTTCTGTGCTTTTCAAAGGAGTGTAATTGTAGAAGAATGGATACCCTAGATCAGGCTCATTGGTCATATCAAAGTGATCTTCTTCGAACATCGCGTTTAGTTTGCTCAAAAATTCTTCTTCGCCCATTACGGATTTAAGAGAGTCGATACCGTGAGGGATTGAGAAAAGATACTGCCAAGCAGACCCTTCTACGAATCCTGGGCCGCCTCTCAATCCGAAGCGCATATCTTCCCACAATCCTTGCGTAGGGTTGAATGGGCTGTACCAGCTACCATCAGTATTTTTAGGACGTAAAAGACCCGTTTCTTTGTCGTACAGCTGTATGAATGACATAGAACGATCCATGTATCTTTTATAATCATCCTCTTTGCCAAGCTTCTTAGCCATTTGGGCTATGCCATAATCTGCAAGATTAAATTCCATCGAAGTAGATACTGGTCCCCAAACGACACCATTGAACCATTCGAAGTTTTTCACATCTTTGAATTCTCCATCCATGGCGATATATCCAAGGTTAATATATTCTTTCAAACCTCTTCGAATGTAGTTTCCTTCTATTTGATCTGCCTGTTTAGTAAGGGCGCTATAAGCTCTCTCTACATCAAATTGATTAACGCCTTTAATATAACTATCTGCGATTACGATGGCAGCAGGATCTCCAACCATAATGTTGGTTTCTGTTCCGAAAATCTCCCATTTAGGCAACCAGCCAGATTCTGAGGCCATGTCTATCATGGTTTTCACCATATCCAGTTGCTTCTCTGGGTAAGCCAATGTGAATAATGGATGAGTAGTTCTGTAAGTATCCCATAGTGAGTACGCGGTATAGCGGGTATAGTCAGCTTTACCTACTTCTTTGCTGCCATGTTTGATATACTCTCCATTCACATCGCTGAATGTAAGAGGCATCAGTAGGCTATGATATAGCGCTGTATAAAAAACTGTTTTTTCATCATCGCTTCCACCTACAACCTGTATTTTATCAAATTCGGATTGCCAAGAAGCCAAAGCTTGACTTTTGACTTTATCAAATTCAAAACCAGATTGCTCTGCATCCAGATTTTCTTTTGCATTGGCAGTAGAAACGAATGAGGCGCCTAACTTGATATGTATCGTAGTAGGTTCATCGTTGAAGTATTTGTAAATAATCCCACTAGGTTTATCATCAACATTTTGCTTGAATCTATTGGTCTGATTCTCGTAAGTCAAATAGCTCGAGTCTGCGGGCTTATCTAGTTCGGCGTGGAAGTATACCTGTAGCTTATTAGTAGAGCCACAAAAGAAACCTTCAAACTGATAGCCTTTTACCATGTCGTTGGTGAATTCGGTTACCTCACCTCCTTTAATGTGCCCTTGTTGTGCTGTAAGGTCCAAAAATACTTGACTTTGACCTGCAGGCAATTCTACTTGGAAAATTCCTGAACGAGTAGTAGCGGTAGCTTTAACAGTGATGTTGTAATCATCAAGTTTTACTTTGTAAAACCCTGGAGTAGCTTCTTCTTCTGAAAATTTTGATCCGTACACTTTTGTTTCAACTTGCCCTGAAGCAAATTTGAATGGAATGCTGCCAGCGCCTGGGCATCCAACTCCGGACATATTGATACAACTAAAGCCATAAATCAGATCATGGCCTTGTCGGTAGCCAGTTGATTGGCGTGAATCTCTAAAGTCGAAGGTTTGAGGGCTGATGGCAATCATGCCTGAAGGTAAAACCGCGCCTGGATGTGTGTTTCCGACACCATCAGTGCCTATAAAAAGGTTGGTATAAGATGTTGAAGGTTGCGTTGGATTAGTTTCAAATCCTTCACTGGATGTACATCCAGTGTAGATAATGATTGATAAAATCACCAAAAATCCACATGCAAATTTTTGCATTTTAAAGTAGCTCATGCTCAAATAGTAAACGATAGAAAATAATTGTTGCTCTAAAGTACTTTTGAGTTGATTGAGGGTACTTTCATTTTTGAAAACAGCATAAAAAAACCGTTAAACAATTAATTGTTTAACGGTTTTTGAGAAAATCAGGAGTCTATTGAGACTCTTAAATCTTATTTCACAAGTTGCAATGAGCCCATTGCTGTTGGAGAAAAAGGTTGTGTCTGGTTTTCATCATAAAATGTTTCTACGACACATCCAAGAACCATAAAGAAGATTCCAATAAAGAGGTACAGTAAGAATTTTTTCATTTCGTCGTGTTTATTGTTGTTGTGTTTAGTTGTACTTGAAATCTTTTCATAAGAAAAGACCGATCCGGGGTTCACCGTGTGTGTTTAGCTAATTATACTATTTGATATTTTTTTAATAATTTAATGGTTTAGATATGATTTTTGGTTTTGATAGTGGTTATTGTTATGAAAAAACCATATTTAAGCTTTATTTAAACTATTTTGTCAAAATGTTAAACGAAATGCGCTAACTTTTTTCTAACAATGTAAAGATAGTGATAAATGAAAACGATTGCAAATGCACATATTGGGAAAAGATTTGCACAAAATGATACACTTTGCTTATGGTAGGAAATTCATTCTTTAGATATTTAACCGTTAGTGAGGCAGACCTGAAGTGGGGAATGTATATTTCGGCAGGAGGTTTTGAGAAAGTAAAGGCTCGTGCAGTTTACCCTCAGCCAAATCACCCTTCGGCGTACTATTTTAAATTTGACACAGGTAGGGTGCTCCGAGAATTTCAAATAATTTACATAACTAAAGGTAGTGGTACTTTGGTTACCAAAAGCGCTGGAAAGCTAAAGGTGAAAGAAGGCTCTGTGTTCGTGCTCTATCCAGACGAATGGCATACTTACCGACCTGATAGAAATGAAGGTTGGGATGAGTATTGGTTTAGCTTCAATGGAGCAATGGGTGCAAATATTATGGAGAATAATGGGTTTTTCTCTCGGGAGCAGCCCGTTTTGTATGTCGGTCATCGCGAAGTAGTCTTCCAGCTTTACGAGCAAATCATAGAAACCATCAAGACAGAGCCGCCGGGGTATCAGCAGATTGCAGCTGGCATGGCGGTTCATTTGTTTGGAAGGCTCTTTGCTATCACGCGAGTGAGGCAGTTTGAAGGTAAAATAATTGAAGATCAGATTAGAAAAGCAATTATTATCTTCAGAGAAAACACCATGAGCAACATCAGTCCAGAATCAGTAGCGGATCAGTTGAATCTTGGGTATAGTTGGTTTAGGAAAATGTTCAAAAACTATACAGGGCTTTCTCCTGCGAAGTATTTTCAGCAAATGAAGATGCAAAGAGCAAAGGAATTGTTGCTCACCACCAATATGCCTATTAAAAAGATAGCTTATGAACTGGGCTTTGAATCTATTTATTATTTCTCTAGGCAATTTAAAAATGTTACAGATTATTCACCTTCTGATTTCAAACATGCCTTTCGCGTGAAAGAAGGAGATAGCTTGATGATTTAGTCTAAGAAATCGATTTCAGCTCGGAATGGAAACTTCATTAGGAACTTATGTGCGTCATTTACCGTCATTTCTCCCTGAATGATTCTCTTGAGTGTCTCAGTGATTGGACATCTTACTTTATAGGTCTTGGATAGTTCGTTGATGATGGTAATGGTTTTTACACCTTCAGCTACTTCATCCATAGAGGCAATGATCTCGTCTATAGATTCTCCTTGAGCAAGTCTGAAACCTACAGTGTAATTTCTACTGAGATTACTGGCACTGGTGGCGATAAGGTCTCCAACACCTGCTAAGCCAAGAAAAGCTTGAGCATTACCTCCCAGTGCTTTACCTATGTGCACCATTTCTACCAATCCTCGGCTAATGAATAGTGCTCTGGAGTTTTCACCTAGACCTAAGCCAGCAATGGTGCCCGCACCTACCGCGATAATATTTTTTAAGATACCGCAAAGTTCAATACCGATAAGGTCATTGCTTCCATAGATAAGAAAGCGATCATTTCTTAAAAGCGATTGTCCAGTGCTGATTACTTCATTGAAGTGGCTGGCCACCACAGAAGCTGCGGGTTTCAGTTCACTGATTTCTCGTGCCAAATTCGGCCCTGCAAGGCAACCAACCCTTACCACAGAGCTTTCTTCTAAAATCACCTCACTCATCGTGCGAATATGCTCACGAGAGAGTTTGTTGTTTAGGTTGATTTTAGAATTACCAATGTTTTGATCGAATCCTTTTGTGCCGTGGATCAAAATGTGATATGGCTTGAGAAAGGGACTCAACTCCTTCATCATAGACCGAAAATTGGCTGAAGGGACGATAGGGAAAAGCACTTCGCAGCTTCTTCCCATACGTTCAAGATCGTTGGTTACTTCAATGTTTTCCTTGAGTGCATGGCCGTGGCTCGATCTCGTTTGAGCTATTTCTGTCACTCGCTCAGGTCTGTGACTATACAGGAGGACATTGTTTTTTTCTGCCAATATGTTGGCTATAGCTGTGCCAAAGCTCCCAGCGCCTATTACCCCAACAGGTTTTTTGTTAGATGTGATTTTCGAGACCATATCCATCCATTCTGTTGTGATAATAATAAAGCGTATTCATGTTTTGAATAATGATTTGTATCTCCTTTTTGGATCAAAGGGCGCTTGGCATGATATAAACCAACATTGTTTACGCCTAGTTCTATACTTATATCAGCTTTTTCGAGCATGTGACCAGCTACGTCTACTTGCCCTTTTTTGTGCAACTTCAGCACCTTCTTCTTTAGCTTTTTATACGCTTTTTTGAAGTCGGCATAGTCGATGACTAGGTCTTCATCTGGCAATCTTAGTAGGCTATACAAATCCAGCTTAGGATTTTTCCTTTCCAAGAATTTGAAAGCCGTAAAGGCTACTAGGTGACTCGCAAAAACACGATTGTATTTGTGGTATTCTACGACAATCTTTTTGGCGAGAATACGCACGTATTCTTCTTCGCGCTGCTCATCTACACTGATTTTGTCTTCTCTTCTGAAATAGTCTCGCGGATCAATCACAGTTCCGTTTCCATCCAAACTGTTGCCTTGCATGTCTACAGGATTGCCTAATACATCCAATCCGCGACCAATGCTTACAGAGATATCTGAACCCTTGGTGAAGAATTTAAACAGAAACGATGTGATTTTGTATGAGGTAGTAAATTCATCGGCTTCCTTATAATAGCGCTCCATTCCAGTGCGCTTCAGGTGTTCATTGATGAGCGCTGGAGCTTCTAGTGTGAAATGGTAGTTGATCACCACGGGAACGATGAAGATTTTACCTGCAGGTTTGTCTTCAGTTTCGTTTTGATACAGAATACGCTGCGCCTCGATGGTCGTTCCTAGCAGACCTAGTTTCAATGTTTTTTCAATCTCCCCAGATCTCGATCTTGTGCCTCCTGGAAAAAATAGGCTGTGACAGCCTTGTCTCAAAGCTACGCTTGAATAGGTTTTGAGTGCTTCCAAATAGATCGGATTTTTCTTTCTTCTATCTACTTTATAGGCGCCTAGGCTATTCATGAAGTAGGCAAAAATCTTGAGGTTGAAGAGATTCAGTCCTGCGCCATAGATAAATGGCGGCAGTCCCAACCACTGGATTACCCATCCGATCAAGATCGAATCCAGATTGCTAAAGTGCGTCGGCACCATGACTACAGTGCCAATTTTAGCCAATTCTCTTATGTGCTCAGGCTCACCTTTGACGTGAATTTTATCATCTAGGTCAAGTTGTCTACTGAAAAGGGAAGTAAATCCTTTTACTCGGGTAGCATTTAGCAATCTCGCAAAGCCAAAAACCACGATGGCTTTTGTGAGTTTGAAAGATGTTTTTTTGAAATTTCCTGCAATTTCGCTGCAATAGCGGTTGAGAATTTCTTTAAGAATTTCTTCTTCTTCGGCCTTCGCTTCGTTTATAGCTAGATTTTGGCTCTCGGCCAATCTCGTTTGCATTCCTGACCAAAAACTGTGATCGTCTACAGGATCTACACGCCATGGATTATTTTTGATGCGAAGCTTTTCGCGATAGACGGTCATTTCCAGCTCTTCACGCAGCGATTTTCCTCGCCCCATATTTTTGAGGGTTTCGAAAGACTCGTTGGTGACTTCTTGAATGAAAGCTTTACGATTTCGTGCCAATTGTACGATTGGCCATTCCTTCACTTTAGGAATAATGTCAGAATATCTTATTTTTTGCCTTCGCATGCAAAATGATGGTCGATATAGTTATTGTAATAAAGGCGCAAGTTAGCCGAACATCCGCAAACGGCGTTGTTCAATCTGCTAAATTAGCTTTTGCTTAAACTTCAACGCCGCTATTAGAAAGAAGATTTCTTAAATAAACAACTCACCTTTTCCGATGATCACGCTTTGTCCACCTACATATACCCCATCGATAGTATTTTTATCATCGGTGGTGATGTCCAAATGAATTGTACTAGGTCTACCCATCTCAAAACCTTGTAGACTTGTCACTGGAAATTCGCTCTTGCAATAACGATGGAGGTAACATGCTAGTGGGCCATTGGCAGAGCCTGTGGCTGGGTCTTCCGTAATTCCCAGTGCAGGAGCGAACATGCGACCTTTTACATAGCCGTTTTCTACGTCAGAGGTAGAGAAGATATAGATGCCTGTACTCACAAATTCCTTTTTCAAGGATTCCCATTGACCATGATTGAGTTTAATCTGTTGGAGTAGATTGGCTGAAGCAATTGGTATCATTAGAAAAGCGTTTCCGCAGGAAATTTCCTGAATAGGAGAGGAGGCTAGGTCTTCTTCCTTTAAGGAAATCATCTTGGCGATAGCTGCCCTGTTTTCGAATATTTTACCAAAATCAGGCAAAGGCTGCTTCATGGTGATGTGACTGATCTCTTCATTGCTGCGATCAATTGTGACGGTTATGTTTCCAATTTTTTGCGATAGCGTCAACGGTAGATAATTGTGGATTTTGACTGGCTAAAAACTGTGCTGTGCCGATGGTAGGGTGTCCAGCAGTAGGTAGTTCGGTCGCAGGAGTGAAAATTCGCATTGAATAATTTTCTGCATTACTTTTCGGAGGAAATAAGAAAACTGTTTCAGAAAGGTTGAATTCCGCAGCGATGGTTTGAAATAAGTCCGGAGAGATGTTTGACGCATCAGGGAAAAGTGCTAATTGATTGCCACCAAATTTTTTATCGGTAAAAACATCAAGAAGGTAATAAGTAGGATTCGTCATAGTAATGTCTGATTAGGAGCGCTTGATTTATTTACAGAAAATTAAAACCATTCTTATTGAACAAATGGTTGACTAATGTGAAAACGTAGGTTTGTATTGATACATAGAGGTGTTATTATTGCACCACCAAAAAAGCATGTCACTTAAACTCAAAGATATTCAGGCTCCCGTAGAAGCGGAAATGGAGCAGTTCGAAAAGAAATTTCGAGACTCTATGCGCAGTAAGGTGATGCTTTTGGATAAAATTACCAACTATATCGTTAAGCGCAAAGGTAAGCAGATGCGTCCGCTTTTTGTGTTTTTGTCTGCTGGTACTGCGGGTACTATCAGTGAGAGTACTTATCGTGGAGCAGCATTGATTGAGCTTTTGCATACTGCCACACTGGTGCACGATGATGTAGTGGATGACTCGCACTACCGCAGAGGATTTTTCTCTATAAATGCCCTTTGGAAGAATAAAATCGCCGTATTGGTTGGTGATTATCTTTTGTCACGGGGGTTGCTTCTGTCTTTGGACAACAATGATTTTGACTTATTGAAGATTGTTTCCACAGCGGTGAGGGAGATGAGTGAAGGAGAGTTACTCCAAATGGAGAAAGCGCGTAAACTTGATATTACCGAAGAGGTTTACTACGACATTATCCGTCAGAAAACAGCCAGTTTGATTACGTCCTGCTGTAGTGTGGGTGCGGCCTCATCTGGAGCTGACGCTGAAACTATTGATAAGTTGACGCGATTTGGAGAGTGTGTGGGGATGGCTTTTCAGATCAAAGATGATCTATTTGACTATGGTGCGTTTGAAATTGGCAAGCCAACAGGAATTGACATTCGCGAAAAGAAAATGACTTTGCCGCTGATCCATGCGCTGAATCAAGTAAGTAATGGAGAAAAAAGCCGCATTATTGGGTTGATGAAGAAAAGTGCCGATCGTCCGAAATACGTCAATGAGGTGATCCGATTTGTGAAAGCTGCTGGTGGACTTGAATACGCAACTGGCGTAATGGAGCGATATCACGGAGAAGCCAAAGAGATTCTTTTGACCTTGCCACCATCTATTTATCGAGATTCACTGGAGCAACTGGTGCAGTTCACGATTGACCGATCTAAGTAACCAATTGCGTCGTTTCTTTTGTGCGCCACAATCATTTGTTAACTTTGCCGCTCAAATACAGGGCAAATCGTCCGGGTGCTGATGATCTTCCAATTGCAAGAGGTTTTTTTCACCTTCTTTTTTAAACACAAAATCAAGTTATTATGAGTAAAGCCAAGGCAAACGACACTGTCAAGGTTCATTACACTGGAACACTTCTTTCTGGTGAAGTTTTCGATTCTTCTGTAGAGCGTGATCCACTGCAATTTACTGTAGGTGCAGGTCAGATGATTCCTGGGTTTGATCAGGCAGTAGACGGAATGGAAATCAACGAGAAAAAGAAGATTACTATTCCATGTGCAGAAGCTTATGGTGAGCGTAATGATCAATTGATTCAGCAAGTGCCGAGAACGGAACTTCCAGAAGACATGAAACCTGAGGCAGGTCAGACACTAGTAGCTACAGGCCCTGAAGGTCAGCAGACGCATGTGTTGGTGACGGAAGTTGCAGAAGAAAGTATTTCTATTGATGCTAATCACCCACTCGCTGGGCAGGATTTGGTTTTTGAAATAGAGTTGGTAGAGATTGCCTAATTTGCCTTTTAGGTGATTTGGCTGTTGGCGTTTTAGGCGCTTAGGATATTGACCTTTTTGGTTCTTAGTTTAAAATATATGGTCATTGGCTTATGCTGATGACCATTTTTTGTATATCCCTGATTGGGAAGCCATTATTTGACTTAGGAGATTTTGAAATTGAATTGACTAAATCCAAAAAGAAATATCAACAGGAGAAAAGGATGCTAGCCTAGTAAGTTTCAAGAGTGACAGTTGGGTGAGCAGTGCAAATTAGGGCAGTACTCATTTATTCCTCACATATTTTTCACTTCGCACTTTCAACTCATTAAGCTCTATTGCCTAACTTTTTGAATTGAGATTGGATCTGAAGCATATCTACAGTAAGGGAAATACCCATGCCAGCTAGCATTGTTCCGAGCAATCCGCTCATCATCAATAACTCCATTGGGAAACCTTTACCAAAAAGAATAGCCGTAGCACTGCATAATGCTAAACCAGACATGGATACACTGGAACATATTGACCCCCTAGATCTAGGGGTAAAACTGAAAGGTGAAGTGGCCTGGTGTTGTTTAAACGCGTGCCATTCTGGCTGATGCTGCCCCCCCTAAGGAAATGTTGACAAAATATTCCGGAGGATATTGACCCCTTGTGGTTTATTCCGGATCATGCCTGCCAGACGGCCATAGCCGTCAGGATAAGCTATTAATAACCTGATAATGAGATGGTTTTCCCTTTTTTGTTTCGAGGATGAATAAGTTTGGAGCTAAAAGTTTTAGATGATCCAACAAGACACATAGCTTCTCAGGCTTGGTAATGATTTCTATGACCAGATGATTGATTCGATAAGCCTGTTTATAATATTTCCAAATGCTTAATGTTTTATCAGGTAATTGATCATTAATTAGGTTAGTCAGCCAATTGTGTATTTTCATATGGACCAGCAACCAGATGAGTCTGGCCATCAACTGGCATTCGAATCGGTGAATTTTCATTTTTTTACTTTATCGATTTTTCGCTGAGATTTCCATACTTTGAAGGTGAGCTCTATTTGCCAACGCAAACCAAAGATACTTTTTATTTGAGCGACAGGTATCATTGCTTCTGTGGTGTTGGTAATAAAAAGAGTGAGCCAAGCCTTTGTCTTAAAATCATCAGAGACCTGATGAACACAGCTTTTGGCTTGTTTGGATGTTTTTCGTATTCGCTTTTCATATGTGGATTGATCCACTCGATGGATCACCAGCCGACAAGGGATTTTAGCTTCTTTCCCAATAATTACCTGATATTCAAGATATGGTAAACGATGTTTCTTTAATTTCTTATGGCACTTATCAAAATCTACTTTTTTATGCGGCTCTTCAGCATGGTAAGCGATCATGTGTGGGTTGAGTCGATGCAGGAAATAGGCGTCATTCCCCGCGATTTGATTCATATAGCTTGTCGTGGCATAGTCAAGATCCCTAATAAACAAGTCATTTTTACCTATATCATGGGTATTATCGCGGGCATCTTGTTGATCATTTCTCACCCCGGTGGTCAACCTCAGATCCATGGCATTTCCCGCGCGTAAATCATACTCAAATTGAATACTAATCATGGAGGCACTATTATGGGTAGCTCCTCCATGCCCCTTATAGGTCGATTCATACTCAGCAGGCAAGGCAAATCGAGTAGAATCTTTGATTCTTACGCGATTATAAGACGATAAAACCTGATCCTTTACCCCTATTGCCAATTGACGTTCCAATACTCGTGACATTACGGCTTTTAAAAATTCCACCGCTTTGGAATTAAAGCGTTCGTCAATGGATTGTTTTTTGATCAGCAGTTTATTTTGACCATGAAGATCGCCACACAAATCCAACAAGCTTAATTCTTTTCCTTGCTGTAATAAGCTATTGAGAAAACTCGCAGCATCTAATTTGGACTTACGTTGAACAAATCCAGTCTCTCTGGCCAATTGTTCAATTGATTTCTCATCCAGAAACGTGGATAACCCAGAAGCTGAAAAAAATTACGTTTTTAGCTGTATTATGGATGATTACATCTGCTTTTTCCCTTATAAACCATTATATTTGATATAAAAAAAAGGGCGGTCATGATTTAAAGAAAGCCGCCCTTTTTAAATAGCAACAAAAAATGGGAAAAAAGATTCAAAATCCCCAAGGGGATTTTGCGCCTAGTTTACAACTAGCTAGTAATCAAAGCGTTAAACTCTTAACCTGACGGCTATGGCCAACTTGGCGATTTAATTCCCTAAGGTTCTTCTCTTCTGTAATATTTTTGGCAACAGCATAGACCACACCATGCTCCGGCGCAGAGGTTGAGATGCGAGAGCCGGTCGTGCTGGCCACTCTGGCAGGATTGGTGGCAGGTGCTTTGTCCATGGCCGCAGGCGAATATGTTTCGGTGAGCTCCCAAACGGATATAGAAAAAGCAGATATCGCTCGTGAGAAGCAGGAACTTGAAGAGATGCCTGAACAGGAACTGCAAATGTTGGCGGATATCTATGTGCAAAGAGGCTTGAAAAAGGAAACAGCAATGACGGTAGCCAAAGAGCTGACAGAGCAGGACGCGCTTGCAGCACACGTGAGGGATGAGTTGGGTATTAATGAAATCAGCAAAGCCAATCCTATTCAAGCGGCATTTGCTTCGGGTGCGGCTTTCACCGTCGGGGGAGTTCTTCCCCTTATAGTTGCCATTTTTTTACCGCTAAAGCAGATGGAATATTTCCTTTATGGATTTGCACTTCTTTTTCTCGTATTATTAGGCGGCATGGCTGCTAGAACGGGAGGCTCCAATGTTTATAAGGCGATAGCCAGAATTACCTTTTGGGGTACGGTAGCCATGGGACTAACCGCGCTCGTGGGCTATCTCTTTGGCGTCAATGTGAGTTGATAGGATGATTGATGAGCCTTAAAGAATCTTCGACCTGGCATGAGGTCTTTACAAACCCAAGAAAGAAGCGAATGCTAATATTGATTTCATATTGCATTCTATTTGTGCAAACCAAGCGGGCATAAAAAAACGTGAGCAGAACTTGATGCCGTGTTTGCTGAATTGCAGCTTTGCTAAGTTTACAGCGGCTAGATGCTTTTCAGCGTGAAGCAGCGTATTGTAGGCTCGCGTATGTATTTCAAATTTAGTTAACAATTGATTATCAGTTTCTCAAAAGCGAACAGCGACATATTCCGCATTCTTTCCGTTCGGCTTTAGCCGGACTTTTTTATAATATAAGGTGGTGCTTATGTTTTATTCTCCTATTGTAGTTTCCGAAAGCGAACAGTAATAGATTCCACATCTTTTCCCGTTCGGGTTCAGCCAACGGCTAAATAAACCTTTTCTAGATTTTGCTTTAGCATCATTTCACCTTGTTCTCGGTATTTTTGACTTTGGTTTTTTCCTCTTCACATAGATTTGCAAAAGTTTTGAGGCAAAATATACCTAGGTTAACTTTAACGCAGATCAACAAAGCAATGAAAAAATTCATCATCGTCCTTATCGTTATTACTGGATTTATGGCATCCCTTTATTACTGGAATCAAAGTATCAGGCAAGGGGAGCAACACCCGGAAATTCATAGTCCGGCTGGAAAGCCAGATGATTACCTGCTGGAAGCCATGGATTATGAGGGTGAACACAGACATATAAAAAGTGCCGCTAAAATAGAGCAAGCCATCGGCGCAATTTGGAAACTAGAGAAAGATGTAGATGATGAATCTTTTGACCGTATGGAGCAAACCATCCAAAAGCTAGAAATGGTTCACCGTAGAATCATCAGAGATTCCATTCCATATAGTGAACTGCTAACTGCACTAGAATATTCACTTGGCAATCTGGCACATGTGGAGCTGGAAGTGGCCGCAAAATATTCCAAGTCTAATCAAACTGACGAGGCTCGGTCGGCTATCAAATATGCTCAACTACATCTCAAGAATATATTAATCTTAAATAATCCAAATGTGATGGAAGAGTCACCTCTATTGATCTCTGAGATGGAACTCCTCAATCAGCTAGATAGTCTTCTTAGCCGCACAGATCTCAGCGCATCGGAATATTCAGCTTCACTTGATAAAATGATAAAGGAAGTCGACGTTATCCTAAGTAGGATTGATGAGGGGTAGGTTTTCCTTCCCGTTCAGCTTTAGCCAACGGAAAAACACCTCTAATCATCCTCTTGAAACTTAGGATTCCCATCGGGCTCATTTCCATCATCAGGATTGCTATAAAATGGAACGACAATCTCCATCAATCCCGTCCGCAAACTATTCCAGAGATAATTGAAATAGTCTTTGTTTTGATACCGTACAAAATGGATATCTCCTTCTTTATAGGTCAATTTTTGATCTCGTCGGTTCTTATTATTTAAGATGAGGTTGCCTATGGTGCTTTTCAGCCACTGTTTTTTTCGATCTTTATCATAGGATGTGATTTTTAGATCGGTATATTCAAAAATGAGTTTGCCTCTGGATTCATATTCATCCCCTGTAAACTCAAAGTCCATGCGCTCAACTTGCCCCTCAGCTTCCACCCCCATAAGTGGAGCCAACACCTGATTGATATACGTTACAGGCATTGCGCCTAAATTTCCCGTCACAGAAAACGCTTGCTTAGGCGAGGACATATCTAACTTAAATACAGCAGCAAGTTTCCCTTTGCCCATAAAATTAGTGATCATATCCATAATGGTTTTTGGATTTTGAGCGATTTGAGCAGAATCATTGGTGACATGATAAGCTGTCATATATACATCATCAAAGAAAATTTTTCCGCTACGTGGAAAAACTACCGGGAGCTGCTCATATTGAATGTATCCTTTTCTTACAGTCAGGGTGTCTATGGTCAGACCGAATGGGAGGTTTTTGATCATTCCTGAGAGCAAAGGTTTGATCATGGGAGGTTCAATCGGTGGTGTTTTATCCTTGAAAACGAATAACTTCATCCCTTCTAAATTCACTTTTTCAGAAAAGATATTCACCGTGCTGTCATCAAGGATATTCCACAGCAATCTATCTGAGGTCAGTTTATCCAAAGAAAAGTCGATACGAGCTTTTTCATATTTATGCGCTTTCACAAACGCTCTTTTGGAATAAATAGATTTGAAACGTATGTTTTCGATAGTGAGTGTGGTATCGGCAATACTCAGCATGTTGGCTTCTAAGGTGTGTTCTGGGTCAGCCATCATAAAAATGCTATCGATATTGATAGTGGATTTGCTAAATTCCAATGGGAATAGGTGATTGATGGTGGAGGTGTCCACCAGTACTTGATCGGCGGTTAAGCAGAAACCATGTACTTCTAAAAAAGTGCTTGCCCCTTTATTTTGCTTAACGAGAAAGTGAGTGTCGTTCAGTTCGATGTGAGCAACAGATATTCTTGTGAAGATATCCTTTACGAAAAAATTGATCTCCTTTTTTTCCTTCTGTGTGGCCTTTTCTTTTGGCAACCAAACTTCAAAATCCACACTGTCAATGACCAAATTCTCGACCTCAATTTTATTGGCGGTGAGCAGTTCCCAAACACTAAATCCAAGGATATGAACTTCACGGGCTTCTGTTTTGATTTGAATCTGAGACTCGCTGTTTGCACTGTCTATAAAAACGCTAGGATGTGAGAAGCGAATGCTTCTTTGTAAAAGGTCAAAGCTTACCTTCTCGACCTTCACATTATCTCCCAAGAGTTTAGGGAGCTTTTTATTCAAGAAATAGTTGAGACCAAAGTATGAACCCGTGACGATTGCGAAAAGAATGGCGAAAATGATAAGTAGTCTTTTCAAAAACTTCGATTTGGTTGGCATCCGTATTACTATTGAAAGACACTTAACGAGATTTTTAAGGAATGGATATACTAATTTCTTCGATTAGATGTTAGGATTGAATTTTAGATTCGAGTAATAGGCGAGAGAAAGAGGGGGTGTTTCACTCATTCATTCAAAAATGTCATTTTAAATAAGGATAGGCTGGTTGAATTGAGTGCCTGTCTTCGTTCCCTATGTGAATCTTTAGTGCAAAGTGAAGACACAGATTGATTGCCAAGGAGGTGTTAGTAAAAAGTAAAAGAAAGTCGTATTTAGTTGTTTCTTACAAGTGTATTTGTTGGAGATTTAGAAGTACATTTGTCGCGTTTAAAACCTAACAAAAAGAAAAATGAAAAAAATTAGGAGTAATAGACATTTTGGCGGCTGAAAATTAGAACATACTTAGTAATGGACATTTTGGAGGGTGTTTATTTTTTCAATTTGGCTGATCAAAAATGATAATTGCCAATTTTTGTATTGTCTGTTAAAACGGAAACAGGCTCTGCTGGAGAGCAACCTGTCAGGGATAAGGCAGATGGCCGATAAAAAATATCGTACATGGGTTGTGCTATCAGTACAACCCATTGATATTTTTGGAGGTCTTTATACCTTCAAAAACTCATTTATGAATTTCATTTTTCGCTGGTTAGTAAGCCCATTATGATTTCTGAGTTTATTTTTCAAGTCAGCAAAATGCCCATCAATTGCATTGGTTGTATTTGGGATTTTGAGTTCGATGTGGTCATACCATGTGAACAACCAAGGTAGATTCGTTTTTAGACTTCTATAAGCACTTCTAAGTCTTTTGTGGGTATAAAATGTCTTGCCAGTAGCAAGATTTAGTGTTCTTTCGTTGAGAAAGATCTGCCATTTTTCAATCCATTGATTGAGAGCTCCTTCGAATGATTCTTTGTCTGTCTGCTTCAATAGATCAACTACAGACAGTAATTCCTTAGCTGCTATCAGTTTAGGCTTCTTAGTGAGGTAACGTCTCATTATTGCGGATTGATGAAATTGACACATCTGCACAGGTACATCACTGAAAGATTGAGGTAATCCTTTTCGCCCATCACAGACTATAGCATTGATGATAAATCCCTTCTCCTTTAATTCTGTTATACCCTGTACATAGGCAGCATTTGTTTCATGCTTTACGTACTTTTTGAGCAGATTTGCACCACTGACAGCATCTTTAAAAAGCATTAATCCAAAGTTGCGACCCCAATAAGTGGTATCCATTAAAACAATGACAGGGCTCGATACTGGAGCAGCTAATTGCACTTGGTGTTCATCAATTTTCCTTTGAATAGTACGAATTGAACAGCCAAATTTTTCTGCTAATTGTGAATAAGTTTGCTTGCCTTCGACGTATTCAATCCATAACTCCCTTGCAATTAGCTTATTTCCTCCACTGAATTGACGACCGCAGGAGTGGCATTTATAACGCTGTTTACCGTTGCGAATTCCATTTTTAGAGACAATAATCCCTCTACAGAAAAAGCACTTTTTTTATTCATAACCTTTGATTTGAATCAAATCTATGACTGTCAGTTAGTTATACGGCTTTCAGCCGCCAAAATGTCTATTAAGCCAAAAATTACTATTAAGTTTATCCGCTATTGCATTATTGACTGTATTCACTATCAGCTGTGGAGATGATGATGAAAAGGACACTAGTCCTCTAGTAGGAACTTGGGCGCTTTCAAAAGACGTTTACTCTGGATGTGATGATGATACTAATAATTCAATAGAGTTGTATACTTGTACGGAATCTGAGTGCAGCACTATCACCTTCGATGCTGCGGGTAACGTAAAACTTATGGGTAAGTCTGAAGGAGTTGAAGTGACCGTTTCTGGTAAATATACTGTAAGTGGATCTAATGTAACTCTTTCTGATGGACAAGATTCTCAAACGCTAGAATACAACGTCTCAGGAGCCACTTTAACGTTGGATTACGGTACTGATTCGTTTGATGGTTGCGAGAATGTAGAAACTTACACAAAGAAATAATTTGAGATTTTCTCAAGCATAAAAAAAGCAACACCTTTTGGTGTTGCTTTTTTTATGACCTTTGCTTAAAGAATTCCAAGCGGAATTTAACAATGACCCTCACTAGTTTGGGTTTGAAATACTTCTAGGAGTTGTTATTTTGTCACATCAAAACTATCATTCCCAATCAAAATCGGCTGGTTGAAGCGGCCATCTTCATCTCTGTTTTCCAAATTTAATACTCCTCTAGGGCAAACAGATGAACATACCCCACAGCCCACACAAGAGGAGCGAATGATATTCTGTCCCTTTTGGGCATAAGCGCGAACGTCTATCCCCATTTCGCAGTAGGTAGAGCAGTTGCCACAGGAGATGCACTGGCCGCCGTTTGTAGTGATTCTGAATTTGGATTTGAAGCGCTGGACAATGCCCAGATATGCCGCCAGTGGGCAGCCAAATCTGCACCACACTCTGTTGCCCATCAGTGGATAAAAACCCGTACCTATTACTCCGCTGAAAATAGATCCTATCAAAAATCCGTAAGGCTGTCGTAAATAAGTGTAGGTACTCAAACCAAAAATCTGTTCTGTGCCAGTGATGAAATTGTAAAGCACTGCACCAGTCATGATTACTGCAAAAACAAGTACACCGTGTACCAGATACCGTTCTATTTGCCAGGCTTTCAATGATTTGTCAGAAAGTTGACGGAATGGATCACCAGCAGTTTCTGCCAAGCCACCACAGCCACATACCCACGAGCAATACCATCTTTTCCCGAAGAAAAACACAAAGACTGGTACACCAATCACGAAAAGTGTAATTCCCCAAGCAAACATAAAAATGCCCAATCCACCACTGGTGGTAAGCATATTGATATGCCATGCATCGAAGAAGTCATAGTCCAGTGGCCACATGTTTTTGAAATCAAAGTATGGCTGATTGAGCCTTACGAGTATTTCTGGTATCAAGAAGGCAAAAGCCAATTGGAAAAACATGACGGAGATCGTTCTGATGATCTGATATTTACTGTGTCGGTACTTGATGATCATTCGCACGCCCATCACCAAAATGGCGAACGTGTAAAGAAAGCCGTATAGAAACCACTGGCTAGATTGAGCGTCTGGATTGATCAGTTTCTGCGCAGGATCAACCAAAATGATCCAGTTCATGATATACGCATCATAGAAATAAAGGAGCACGTAGAAAGTAATAAGCAAAACCCCGATGAGCATTCCGATCCATCCACGATTGTTCAAGGCATTGTGAAAGATGCCATTGTTTTTGATGCCAGGTGCTGTAAGTTTTACCTGAGGCAAAATAAAAAGCATGGCCCCAATCGTGCCGAGTCCAAAAATAAGAATCAGTAGAACTAAGGTGTGTGAGGTGATCAAGCCTTTTGTAGACGCCCTTGTCAGTGCACTGATATAGTCGTCATAGATCACCTTGTCCCAAGCCTGTGCGGCTCTGAATTCCTCGTTCACTTTTTCGATCGCACCTTTCATGTCATTTACAAAAGGTATGCTTACGCTATATGCTTCTCCAAAGAACCCAGAAAGTGCTGGGCGGAGCGCTTCTTGATGTTCTTCTTTTATAGTCGAGGTGAAAATCTCTTCTGTCAACGTGTAAGAAGACATGAAAAATAGTCCTAAAAACAAACCCAAACCTGTTAGGAATAAAATCAGTCCTGTTGCTCTTAATGCTTTCATGTGCGTGTATTTTTTTTAGGCTACATGGAATTCTCATGATTAACACTCATCCTTGGGTTGGTGTTTTCTGAATCATGCTCATTTCATAGTAGGGTTTATTAAGATAATATGCGTTCTAAAAGTCCTTTTTTTCTTGGTGCTACTGCCTCGGATGGAAAGTCAGTATTGAATTTTTCTTGAATTTCAGATTCGTATCGAGTAAAAAACTCTGGATCGAAATGTGCTTTCGGTAAGTTTTGCATGACATGCTGAAGGGTTTTTCCTTTTTTGATCCACTCATCCCACACTTCATGTCTTTGGCGTATGCCAAAAGTATTTACGCCTTTTACTGTTTTGGAAGCTCGGTCGAAGACTACTCTCAAGCACTTTGTTCGGTCGGCATGTTCCCAGTAGAACGAATCTTCGGATGCTGGAAGCTGAGCGGGTACATTGCCATAAGTCTGATATTCGATATCGAAAAACTTGGCGGAGTTGAACCAAACACCGGGTACATATTTTGTAGCCGTACCCGTAATCGTCCGAGCCACCGTTTCGCCCATCATGCGTCCAGCGTACCACACGGCTTCTATAGGTTTGCGATGAGCGAGCGGCTGTCGCAATTGCGCACAATCACCAATTGCGTAGACATCCTTTAGGTTGGTAGCAAGCAAGTCATTAACCAAAATACCTCTGTCTGTTTCTAGTTGTGATCCTTTTAGAAAATCAATATTGGGGTGCACACCCACCGTAAGGCCTACAAATTGGCATTCAATGATTTCTCCAGATTTGGTTTTGATGGCTTTTACTCGTCCCGATTCATCACCGATAATCTCCTCCAGTTCTGTTTCGGGTCTTAGATTTATATGCCTTGACTCCAAATGATGATCGATCATTTGAGATTCTTCCAGTGGCAGCACATTGCTCCAAAAATGGTTTTCTCGAATCAGATAGGTGACTGGAATGTCTCTAGAGTGGAGCATTTCGGCCATTTCTACCCCGATCAGTCCACCCCCAAGGATTACCGCATGTTTGATTCCAGCGGTATTTTTTTCCATCAATTCCACATCCTGAATGGAGTAGAGCCCTTGCACGCCTTGCAGGTCTTGGCCTTTCCATCCAAACTTGTTGGAAGCTGAGCCAGTGGCCAGAATAAGTTGGTCGTATGGAAGTTCTTCGTTGTTTTTAAAAATCAATTTCTTTTGATCAAAGTCAACTTTGTCTACCCAACCTTGCTTTAAATAGATGCGGTTTTTCTTCCAAAACCAATCTTCATAAGGCTTGGTGTGTTCATATTTCATGTGCCCCATGTAGATGTACATAAGGGCAGTTCTGGAAAAAAAGTGCTCTGACTCCCCCGAGACCACTGTGATCTGATGGTCGCTAAGTTTGCGGATATGTCGCGCGGCGGTGATTCCCGCTACGCCGTTTCCTAAAATGACTATTTTCTCCATATTTGAAATATTCCTGACCAAAATACGCTGAACATTCTGGTCTGATTATTGAAATGTAAAACATTCGTCACCCTATGTCAATGCTTTGACAAATGAATGGCAATTCGAACCGCGATCCTAACTACTGCGTTTCTGAATTCAATATTATTAACTCAAAGTAGCTATTTGACTCACTCTCACAGACAGAGAGAAGAAAAAAGCTTAGTTGATAACATTGTTCTTAAACCTAATAAAAAAAAGACTATGAAATTTATTCTTGCCCTATCGATCTTGTTTTGCTCTTTCCTTTCTCATTCTCAGGTATTTTTTGATGATGCGGATATTTTTTTTATTAAAAATGTGAAGGAAGGAAAAGTAAATTACGAGGCTATTAAAAAGCAGCCAGGAGAATTAAATTCTTTGGTAAAGCAAATAGCAGAACTTGATTTATCCAACAAACGCGTGACTGGTGATTATATCAAAGCCTTTTACATCAATGCATATAACATTTTGGTGATCAAGCAGGTGGTGGATGCCTACCCCGTTTATGGGCCGCTGAAAGTGAAAGACTTTTTTGGTGGGATCAAACATGAAGTAATGGGAGAGCAACTGACTCTTGATGGGTTGGAAAAGGGAGTGCTTTATAAGCGATTTCCAGATGCTAGATTACATTTTGCCCTCGTTTGCGCCGCAAAAGGATGTCCTCCATTGGCCAGCTACGCCTATCGGCCAGACAAATTGGAGCAGCAGTTGACAAAAAGAACGGAATACGTTTTGAACTTAGATTGGTTCATCCGTGTTAAGGATAATAAGATGGAAGTTTCACAAATCTTTACTTGGTATCGTGGAGATTTTGAGAAAGAAGCTTCTTCAATTTTAGACTATATCAGTAAGTATAGAAATGAACCTTTAGCATCAAAAACGAAGGTTGGATTTTATGAATATGATTGGTCATTGAATGAATAAGTAAGTAGTAAATGATGCGGTGAATAAATTGGTGGGTCACTGATTAAAATTCAGAATAGGTTAGGTTAGGTGAAAATTGATCCACCAATTGAGCCCTTCGGTTTTCCGGAGGGCTCTACTTTTTTTATAGGGGGTGTAAAATAGACATGCAATGAGGGTGATTTCGGATCAAGCGGAAAAGTTGGGGGCATTTGTATTTATCCCATAAATTCATTTCCCAGCCCTCGTTAAGTCGCATTTCAAGCCAAGGATATCCTTCATTTTCTTTGCATGCCCAAAGAAAACGAAGCAAAAGAAAAGGCACCAACGCAAAAAATCATTTTGATTCTGCTCAGTAGCAATATCTTCATTCGGGAAATCAAAATGATTCACACTTGCCTTGGATGCCCCTCCCTCCAAAACGCAACTTCCTTTATAATAAAAAAGGTAAATAATATAATCTACCGTATACCATTATACCTTTTTGTAATATTTAAAGGTTTCCCCCAGAAAAATTGTTTGATCCGTGATTTCATCTTTTTTCCACAGAAGATTAGGTATGGAATTATCACAATTGTAATTCGCTCGATTTTTCTTATTTTAGCCATGATTTGAGGTTGCCTTAGCCCATTTTGTTCAAACATCCGATACTTTCGTTCAAATGCTTAGAGGATTAGTTTATCCAAACTATGACCTAAGGAGGTATGTGTGTGCAAGGCAAAATGATTTTGGTAAACCGAAAGTCATTAACCCAAAGGATTTCTGAGGGACTAAACACACACTACAACTTAATCATTTATGACTACATTAGACATTGTCATTTTCGTGGCATACTGCGCAGTAATCCTATTTATAGGGCTGTGGGTATCGAGAGACAAAAAGGGGCATGAGAAAAATGCCGAGGATTATTTTCTTGCTAGCAAATCACTTCCGTGGTGGGCCATTGGTGCCTCACTCATTGCAGCAAACATCTCCGCAGAGCAATTCATAGGGATGTCGGGATCGGGCTTTGCCAGTGGGCTGGCCATTGCTTCTTATGAATGGATGGCGGCCATTACCTTAATTATCGTAGGTAAATATTTTCTACCAATCTTCATAGAGAAGGGACTTTATACCATTCCGGAGTTTGTTGAAAAACGATACAGCACTCAGCTCAAAACCATTTTGGCGGTATTTTGGATTGGCCTCTACGTTTTTGTAAATCTAAGTTCGGTGCTCTATCTGGGTGCTCTCGCATTGGAGACCATTATGGGTGTGCCAATGATGTACGGAGTGATGGGCTTGGCGCTATTCGCAGCAGCTTATTCCTTATATGGCGGGCTTTCTGCAGTGGCGTGGACAGATGTGATTCAAGTTATCTTCTTGGTTCTTGGAGGTCTATTCACCACCTATTTGGCTCTGAACACGCTTTCTGACGGACAAGGATTCATAGCTGGTTTCAAGCAAGTGTACGAAGCAGTGCCTGAGCGTTTCCACATGATTTTGGATGAATCGAACCCAGAGTATGTCAATCTTCCGGGTATTTGGGTGCTTGTAGGTGGTTTGTGGGTGGCCAATCTTTACTATTGGGGCTTCAATCAATATATTATCCAAAGGACACTGGCAGCAAAATCTCTAAAAGAAGCGCAAAAAGGGATTGTAATGGCGGCATTTTTGAAACTGATTATTCCATTTATTGTAGTAGTGCCGGGTATAGCGGCTTACGTGATGGTGAACGATCCGGCGATCATGGCACGTTTGGGTGAACTTGGACAAGTAAATATTCCAACAGCTGGAGAGTCGGACAAGGCTTATCCGTGGTTGCTCCAGTTGCTTCCTTCTGGTTTGAAAGGCGTGGCTTTTGCTGCATTAGCGGCTGCTATTGTGTCTTCTTTGGCATCTATGCTTAACTCTACATCTACCATTTTCACCATGGATATTTATAAGCAGTATATCAATAAATCCGCTTCTGATAAATCTACCGTGATGGTGGGCCGTCTTTCTGCGGCTGGGGCTTTGGTTATAGCTTGCGTAATGGCTCCATTGCTTGGAGGTATCGATCAGGCATTTCAGTTTATTCAGAAATACACAGGTATGGTTAGTCCAGGCATCTTGGCTGTATTTATGCTAGGTCTCTTCTGGAAGAAAACAACCAACAAAGGAGCGATCTGGGGAGCGATACTTTCCATCGTTATCACGGCTTCATTCAATATTTTCACCACATTGCCATTCTTGCATCAGATGGGATTGTCGTTCTTGCTTTCTGTGTTGGTCATCGCAGTGATTAGCTACTTCGATGGTAAAGGGACTAATGATCCTAAAGGAATTGAGCTCACGAAAGGGTTATTCAAAACAACTCCAGCATTTAATATTTCTGCTTTTGCGATTTGTATTATATTGGTGGCGCTGTATGCACTACTCTGGTAATTAGGATTTTGGCGATTGGTACTTTCGCAATGCTGTTGAAGGTGCTATAGCAGCTATTAATCTCTAACAAACAAAAACCCCGATGAGAAAGGCTCATCGGGGTTTTGGCTTTTTAACTCAGTCCTTGAAAAAATAGTAAAGTGTCTTCTAGGTGCTTCGTCCAGTAATCCCACTCATGTGCACCGTCAAACTCTTCGTAAGTATGCGGAAGACTGTGTTTTTCCAATTTTTGATGAAGTGTTCTATTGTATTCGATCAACTGATCACTAACGCCGCAATCGAAGCGAAGAGGAGGTAAGCTATTCTTGTGTTTCAGTAAAGTCCCCCAAACGTCTTCATCGGATTTATCCTCTTGACGGTAGTTGTCTAGGTTTTCTTCCACAAACAGCCCCATCTGATCTAATGATGTAATGGAAGAATGAGCCGAAATGCCACTGAAAATCTGGTGGTGTTTGATGCCCAATCTCAGCGCTCCAAATCCTCCCATGGAAAGACCCGAAATATAAATGGGTTGGTCGCTGTTGGCTTGCGGCACTTTCTCGTAGACAGCCGCAGGCACATCTTCTACAATCCATTTTTCAAAGTCAAAGCCATTGTGCGGAAGATAGCCAGAGCCGTCTCCCCACATCCCATCCGATGGCATGGCTAATATCATTGGCGACACTTTCTTATTGTCAATCAACTTCTGAAGAACCATGTGAGCTTGTCCATTTACAATCCACGAGCAAGCTCCACCGTATACACCATGGAGTAAAATGACAATTGGTAATGGCTTGTTCTTTCCTTCTTCAGTAACGTAAAGACAAATTTCCCCACGTCCTTTCAGGTTTTTGGACTTGACGGTAATGAGACTCAAGCCATTACTATTGTCTCCAAAGTGAGCGTGTTCTATCGTGTTAAATTTGGACATTTTGTTATTCAAAAGTGATAACGCCTTTGGCATTTTTTCCGGCCAGCATATCGTCGAACGCATTTTGAAGCTGATCAAGCTTGTAAGTACGCGTGATCATTTCCTCTAGCTTCAATGCTCCTTGGTCGTAAAGATCAATAATTTTCGGAAAGTCGATCTGAGGTCGGCATTTTCCGTAAAGCGGATTGATATAGATTTTGTCCCACTCAAAGAGTTTCATATCTATGGTGATGTCTTCCTCTATTCCGCTCACTTGCAGCGCCATTCCTGCATTGCGGATCATAGCTAGCGGAGCAGCACCAAGTGCCGGTACAGCGGTACACTCAAAGGCAAAGTCTGCACCATAGCCACCGAGCATTTTTTTCACTTCTTCAGCTGCTTGCAGTAAACCTACATCTTCTTTTTTGGCGAGAATGGTATGCGTAGCGCCGAATTGTACAGCCAATTTCAATCTGTTTTCATTGATGTCGATAGCAATGATTTTAGTAGCACCAGAGATTCTAGCACCTTGGATCACACTGAGGCCTACGCCCCCAGTTCCGAGCACCACAGCCGATGATCCTGGAGACATTTTGGCGGTATTTACTACCGATCCATAGCCTGTCATCACTCCACAGCTGATGATACTTGCAGCTTCAAATGGAAGTTTGGTGCTATGGTTTTTTACCACGGCCGAGCGTTTTACTAGCGTGTATTCTGATAATGTACCTATGTTGAATGCCCTTTCGATCAGCTTGCCGTTCCATTTGGTGCCTTCTAGATGTGCGTGACCTGGCGTATAACCATTGCCACCTGCTGCTACTGGCGAGTTGTTTTCGCAGATGTTTTGATGGCCGTTTTGACATTGATGGCATTTGCCGCACGGTGTAGCCCAGTTGAGAACGACAGCATCTCCTACTTCCAGATCTTTTACATCTGAACCTACAGCTGCCACCACTCCCGAGCCTTCATGCCCCATCACAATTGGTTTTCCCCAACTCAAAGAATCGAAATCGGTATGGCAGAGCCCAGCAGCTTTGACTTTTACAAGCACCTCATCAGCTAGAGGAGGTGCTATGGTGATATTGTCTATTTTGAAAGTGCCACTGCCTTGGCTAATGGCTGCCTTACAAGTAATGCTCATGAATTAATTATTTACTGAAGATGGATCAAACAAAAGTGGGAAAAATTGTCCACTCATCAGCGCACCCTTTTCGATAGCGGGCACACCAGGAAGCAATTCCTCGTTTTCGTCAGATGTTGTACCATCAGTAAATACATTGAGTACAAATGCACGACGTGAGCGTTCAGACTTATTTTCATAAGACCCATGAACCAATAGTGGATGGTGAAAACTACCATACCCCTTTGGCATTTCAATCGCCACTTTGTTTTTGAATTCAGCTTTTTGATCTTCGGTAAGGAAGTCGTTCAGTTTTTCCATGTCCCCGCCTAGATTTGGCTTGTCTAGCAATCCCCAATGATGGCTTTTTGGAATATAGTGAAGGCATCCATTTTCTTTATTTGCATCGTCTAGTCCTACCCAGCAGGTCAGGTGCTGCATCGGTCTGGTGCGAGTCCAGTAGCTGTAGTCCTGATGCCAGGCCACTACTCCTCCATGGTGTGCAGGCTTGCAAAACAATTGATCATGCCAAAAGCGAACAGCCTTATTGCCCAAGAAGCTGCGAGGCAGCTACCACAAAGCGAGGATTCCAAAGGATGTCATGGAAAGCGGGAGTAATTCTCCAGTGCCCTAGTGCGTGAAAAAGCACCGCGTTTGGGTCTTCAGATTCATTGCTGTTGAATTCATGAAAAAGATGATTTTTTGGATGATTGGGGTCTATTACTTCATCAAGTTCTTTTCTGAGGGCTTCCACCACATCGTCTTCTAGTAATTTGATGTGGGTAACATATCCAAATTCTTTAAAGTGTGCTACTTGCTCATCAGATAGTTTGTAAGCCTCCCATGCTTCTTTAGCAGAAAGCTTTGGGAAGTATTCTGTGATAAGTTCGTGATGTAGAGAAAGATCATCTTGTAGTGTCATTTTTTGGGTTTTTTACATTTTACAGTAACAGCAAAAATATTGCGATTTGAGCGCATTCAGATTTCCTATTTTGATCAAAAAGTAAACTATCTTATCATTGTATTATGGTTATTGTTGATTGAACTGATAATAAAAGTATTTTGAAAGCTGTTTTTCAGAAAATTCATACGCCTAATGAAACTACTTTTTCTGCCTTTAGATTTAAGGGTGAAGTGTTCGACGCACCGTGGCATTATCATCCGGAGTATGAGCTCACGCTCATAGTTGAGGGGAGTGGTATGCGCTACGTGGGCAACCATGTCAATGCTTTTTCTAGTGGTGATATGGTGCTGCTCGGTTCTGGCTTGCCTCACTGCTGGCGCATAGGATCATTGCCTGGTGCTGAATCCATTGTGATTCAATGGAGACAGGAGGCGCTCCCTCAAATTGCTGAGTTTGCTGAAATCCATCGGCTGCTGGATTTGTCTCAGAGAGGCATTCGCTATAGCGAAGATTTGTCACAGGATTTTCATGAGTTGGTGGAGGCCAAGAGTGCTGTGGTTCAATATTCTTTATTTGTAGCACTATTGCACAAGCTCACTCAAGTAAGAAAATATGATTTGCTGGCGGGAGAGAGCTATCAGGCGGATGTCTCTGCCAAGACCAGTGATAGACTTACATTGATTCATCAGTATATCAGTGAGCATTTTCATGAGCAAATCACACTCGCGGATATGGGGCAACTGTTGCATGTGACCAGCGAGTCTTTCAGTAGGTTTTTTAGTCAAAGAATGAAAAAACCATTTTTTTCATTTTTGAATGAATATAGAATCAACCGCGCCAGTCGGATGTTGATAGAGACGGACATGCAGGTGTCTGAAATCGCCTTTGCCTGTGGCTATGAGAGTCCGCCATTTTTCTTTAAGCAATTCAAAAAGTATAAGAAGTTTTCTCCACTAGACTTTCGTAAAAAGTATCAGGAGAGTGCTGAAGGAAGCTAATCTAAATGTCAACTTCAATGAGGAAACCATTTACTTCATGCAAAGAGCGCCAGGTGGGCACTTTGTAACGGTTTCCACAATTTCCTGAGAAGATCCATTTTCCATTTTTATCCAAGGTTTTTGTTTTGGTTGAAACACTGTGGATAGATTTTTTACACAATTGGCCGAATGAATGCACTTGCCAGATTACCACACCACAGTCACTTCGCCATTGCTATACTCTTTTGTAATGTTGTTTTTATCCATGATTTGAGTTGTTGAAGATTACTCAATTTACCAATAAAATTTATTCTAAGCTGATTCATCAGGACTGACCATTCTTAGTCGCTTAAATGAAATCGCTACAACAATACCAAAAATCATGTGTGCTACGATAAGCTGCCGATAAAAATGGTAATAGTCAATCTTAGGAGGATTTGGATGCCAGTCAAAAGTTTTTTTCCAAACTACCACTGCAATCAAGCCTGTGATAGTGCCTAAGAGAAAGCCTTGTTTTTTGTTAGGACTCTTATTCTGAGATTGCCATAAATAATTGTAAACGATAGTGAAGAAGACGCCAACGGCTAAATGGGCTATCCATCCTTTGATAGGAATGGATGAACGTTTGACTGAATAGAAATTGCCCTTAAATTCTAATAACCCTTGCAGAAGCTGAGGTTCAATAAATTGCTTGTCATGATAGCATGATTTTACATAACTGTAAAGTGTCATGAAAGCTGTGGAAACCACACCTGAAATCAATATTTTGAATATTTTCATAAAGCCAATTTTAGCTTGCTACTGTACCAGTGGGATTTTATTCTTTTGTTCAAAAGCTAATGGTGGGGAGCTTGTGTAAATATCAACAATAAGATATTTCGTGAGCTTGGATAGTCAATGCACAGGTATGCGACTCAGCAGCTTTCAAGTTTGTCTCTCTCTATCTTGTAAACAAAAAAATAATGCTGGCATTATTTTATACCAGCATTATTTTTTGCAAATAGTTGATCACTCTGCAAAAGAAGATTCAAATTCGTTAAGCTGTGTGATACAGCCAGCGATCAGATGCCGTTGATTTTCCAATCTATCTTTGATATAAGCAGGTAAATCTGATTGCAACGCATCACTGTATGTTTTTACAGCAGCCTCTTCTCCAAATTTTGATTCTTCTATTATATCCTTGATTTCATGGCTAGAAAATTTAGATTTTATATCTATCCACTTGCGATGAAAGAATCCTTCTGTAGAGGCACTCTCATCTAGTGATAGACCTAAATCTCTACCGTCACTCTTCAGTTCTTCGATGAAGAGTTTTCTCTGTTGAGCTAATCTATTAAAAATAGTCCTTAACTCTGAGTCAGACACATCTGAGGCGGCACGTTCATATCCTTTCGCCCCATCTTTGCAGATGTCCAATACTTCCTGTAAGGCTTCTTGTTGAGTTTTCATATTTGCTGATTTTTTTTGAAATTAAATATTAGTAAAAGATTCGAGGGGGAAAGAATTAGGCAACCGCCTGCTTATTGAGCGATTTTGCTATTTTGGTAAGCTTTTCATCGGAAGTTTTTTCCTCATCCAGTGTGTTGCCTAGCTCTTCTTTTACTTTTGTGTGACCAAGTATATCTGCATACGTGCAGGCGGTTCCGTATCCCGAAATTTCATAATGCTCTACACGTTGTGCTTCGGCTATAAGTGCCGCATCCATTACATCTGCTTCAGCATTTTCCTTCATTGTCGATTCGGCTTCAGCTATTAGACCTTTCATTGCCTTGCAAGTTTCGCCACTTGCTTCAATACCCAACTCTTTACAAACTTTTTCCAAACGTTGCTTATGTTGCTTGGTTTCCTCTAAGTGATCTTCGAATGCTTTTTTCAATTTACTATCCGAAGCTTTTTTTGCCATTTTAGGCAGGGCGTCAATCAATTGTGATTCCGCACTATACAGATCCTTTAATTGGTGTTCAAAAAGATCTTGGAGAGATTTCATTTTATCAGACATATTGATATTGTTTTAAATTTTACATTTTTTAATATGCCTATGGTTATGAAAAATATGTGCCAAACGTTCCTAGTAGATTGATTTGTGTTTTGTTAAGTTGGGCATGGGTATTTTAAACTACAGTATGTAGAGTATGCTACGCTGTGAGGTGTTGATGAAATTTTCCTTCAATTCTAGCCACAGGGAAGATATGTATGAAGATATGTATAAGGAGAAGAGGTGGAATTATTTCGAGTTGTTTGTTGATACTGAACCAGTAACTACTTAGCTTCTAAAGAAGTGTCTTTGTTAAAGAAGTGTCTTTGTGTTTATGATGTTGAATATATTTCTATCAAGCGTATAGTGCTTGTGTAGTGGAATAGCCAAGCGCTTTGATATAATGGATTAAATCGAGAGGTTAAATTCGAAAGTGATAAGCGAGCAATTTCTTATCTCCATAAACAAAAAAAAACCTGATAATCAATTGATTATCAGGTTTTTAGTACCCAAGGCCGGAATCGAACCGGCACTCCAAAGGAACACGAGTTTGAGTCGTGCGCGTCTACCAGTTCCGCCACTTGGGCATCTCCTGTTGGAAACGGAGTGCAAATGTAAGAATTGATTTTTATTAAACAAGGGGGAGTTTGATATTTCTATCAACATGTGAAAAGTGTTCGTGAATGGTCTTCATTTCTGATGAGACGTTCTAGTTTTTTTAAGTTTTGCGTTTGATTCTTTTCGAATCTTATTTACTCTCTAAACGAAAAAAGCCTCAATACTTTCGTATCAAGGCTTCTTGCAGAGGAGGAGGGATTCGAACCCCCGGTACCTCGCGGTACAACGGTTTTCAAGACCGCCGCGTTCGACCACTCTGCCACTCCTCTGTGTACTAATTGTGATCTTCTTGCGAATTGGATTGCAAAATTAGCAGATGATTTGAATTTGACAATGCTCTGTGAGAAAAATATTAATAAATCTCACAGATAATTTAAAATGATCAACTAATATCCTGTTATTCAGTCACTTATTTTATCCACAAGTCACAAAAAAAAGCCTCTGATTTCTCAGAGGCTTTCTTAAGGTTATATTTTGCTTAGCTTATTCAGCAGATTTGTTGATTGAAATCAACTCTACTTCAAAGATCAAGATAGAATTTGGTGGAATATCACCACCAGCACCTCTTGGTCCGTATCCTAAGTCAGAAGGAATTACCAATTCAGCTTTTTCGCCTACTTGCATCAACTGAAGACCTTCAGTCCATCCTGGAATCACTCTGTTCAATGGGAAAGTAGCAGGCTCGCCACGCTCCACAGAGCTATCGAATACTGTTCCGTCAATCAATTTACCAGTGTAGTGAACAGTTACTTCGTCAGTTTCAGCTGGCTTGTCGCCAGAACCTGCAGTAATTACTCGGTACTGAAGACCAGATTCTGTTACAGTTACACCTTCTTTAGAAGCATTAGCAGCTAAGAAAGACTCACCTTCTTTTTCAAGAGCTTTGTTTTTCTCTTCTTGCTTAACTTTTTCTCTAGCATCGAAAGCTTGAAAAGCAGCATTCATTTCTTCTTCACTCAATTTTGTAGTGTCGTCCATTCCGTCTTGCATACCTTGAGCAAGCACAGTAGGGTTGATGCCTTCTACTTTTCTCTTTTTGATGTCTTTACCGATTTGTACACCGTAGCTATAGCTTACGCTATCTTCTAGTGTCAGGAGTTTGGTAGATGATTTGCTGCCTCCTTGGTTGCAACTCACGATAGTGGCTAATGCTGCCACCAAAATAATAGCATTAATTTTTTTCATTATCTGGATATTTTTTTGCGAAGGTAAAAGAATAATTTCGTCTGGCACTTTTTCCAGCGCCCTTTATCCCCACAAGTTTACCATTCTGATCAAAAAACTGACTTAATTTGTGCCTAAATTTTACGTCGGCTATATGGAAAGTGAGAAAAAACCTTCTTTGAACTTTATAGAACAAATCATAGAAGAAGAATTGAAAAGCGGGAAACATGCCGCTATCCAAACACGTTTTCCTCCAGAACCTAACGGTTATCTTCATATCGGACATGCTAAATCCATCTGCTTAAATTTTGGTTTGGCAGAGAAATATAAGGGTAAGTGTAATCTGCGCTTTGATGATACCAATCCAGAGAAAGAAAGTGTGGAGTATGTGGAGTCCATCAAAAAAGATGTTGAATGGCTGGGCTTCAAATGGGATGGTGAATATTTTGCTTCTGATTATTTTGAGAAGCTTTATGAGTTTGCGATTGTTTTGATCAAGAAAGGCAGTGCTTATGTAGATGATCTGAGTCAGGAGCAATTCAACAAAATAAAGGGCACGCCTACCGTGCCAGGAAAACACAGCTTATACAGAGACAGAACCCCGGCAGAAAACTTGAAGTTGTTTCAAGAAATGCGAGAGGGAAAATATGAAAATGGAGCGAAGGTTTTACGCGCTAAAATCGATATGTCATCTCCTAATATGCACATGCGCGACCCGATTCTCTATAGAATCAGACACGTGGAGCACCACCGCACGGCCAATGATTGGTGCATATACCCAACTTACGATTTTGCGCATGGGCAATCAGATAGTTTGGAGCATGTAACTCATTCACTATGTACATTGGAGTTTGAGGTTCACAGGCCTCTGTATGAATGGTTGATTCGTGAATTAGAAATTTTTCCATACAAAGCAAATAGAATTTGCTCGCTTAAACCTGAGCTACACTGTCGTCAGTAAGCGCAAGCTACTGGAATTGGTAGAGGGCAAATATGTGTCTGGGTGGGATGACCCACGCATGCCTACAATCTCGGGTATAAGAAGAAGAGGGTTTACCTCACAGTCGATCAGAAATTTCGCTGAGAAAATCGGCGTGGCACGTAGAGATGGCATTATTGATGTAGCCTTGCTGGAGCATTCGGTGCGTGAGGATTTGAATAAAAAAACCAATCGGGTGATGGGAATCCTAGATCCTGTGAAGTTGATCATCACCAACTGGCCGAAGGGTAAAACAGAAATGCTTACAGCAGTGAACAATCCTGAAGATGAATCTGCAGGTACGCGAGAGATTCCTTTCGACGGAGAGGTGTATATAGATCGAGCAGATTTTATGGAGGAACCTCCAAGCCCAAAGAAGTGGTTTAGACTCGGGCCGGATAGAGAGGTAAGATTGAAATATGCCTATATCATAAACTGCACGGGTTTCAAAAATGATGAAAACGGCGTGCTACAAGAGATTTATGCTGAGTATGATCCTGAAACAAAAAGTGGTCAGGACACTTCGGGCAAAAAGGTAAAAGGCACACTAGGTTGGGTGTCTGTGACTGATGCTGTGAATGCTGAGATCAGATTGTATGATCGATTGTTTATGACTGAAAATCTCAATGATATTGATGATGATTTTAAGGATCACCTCAATCCAGATTCGTTGGCAGATCAATAACAAGACGGTGTTGGAAGGCTCATTGAAATCGGCCAAAGTTGGTGATCAATTCCAATTTGAGCGTGTAGGATATTTTAGAGTAGATGAAGATAGTACGGCAGATAAGCTCGTCTTTAATCAGACTATTACGCTCAGAGACAACTGGCAAAAGAAGGATTGACCTTTTCACAGTTGGTTGATGATTTTTAAAACCCACGGAGAGTGTTCGTGGGTTTTTGTTATTTGTGAGCTTTCATTGTAGCTATTTGGATTTCATGAAGCAGCACTCCCATACCGCCCCCACACAACCCCGCCCCATTCGGCTTCAAGAATATGGTGTAGGTCTTTTTGAGGTAGCTTCAACCAAGTCCGCTTGGAAAAAGGCAATCAAGAAACAATATGTGACAGTAGATGGTAAAGTGGCTACTACAGCTAGCTGGATTCGTGGAGGAGAGTCTATTGTTTTATCTATCCCTGATCAAGTAGAGCCCAAAAGCAAATTGATGTTTCCATTGGCGGTGGTCTTTGAGGATGAGTATTTAGCTATCATTCGCAAACCCGCTGGGATATTGGTAAGTGGCAATGGCTTTAAGACCATCGCTCATGCCCTATCTCAAAATTTGAAAGCCAGTAGTTTGTCTGATGCATGTATCCCTCAGCCTGTCCATCGATTGGATTATGCGACCACAGGGCTTTTATTAGTGGGTAAGACGGGCGCAAGTATTCGTGCCTTGAATAAGCTGTTTGAAGAAAAGCAGGTGGCGAAAGTATATCACGCCGTGACCATTGGTGAAATGAGACTACAAGGCACGATCGCTACGCCCATAGACGCAAAGCCTTCCCGATCTCATTATACTTTGCTTGAGTCTGTTGCGTCTCAGAGATTTGGTCAGCTCAATCTTGTAAAACTCTCTCCAGAAACGGGCAGGCGCCATCAGCTTCGCAAGCATCTTGCCTCTATCGGTAATCCTATATTGGGAGACAAGGAATATGGAATGGAAGGGCTTATCCTAAATGGAAAAGGCATGTACTTACATGCATCTTCACTGAGTTTCATACACCCATTTTCGGAGGAAAAGATGGTAATGAAGGATGAACTGCCAGAGCGTTTTAGGAAAATATTCAGCATAAACAGTTTAATTTAATATGACTATCCGTAATTAGAACCAACCCCTAAAAATCGCTAACTTGTATAAGGATCAAAAAGGTTATTGGTATGAATTTACATGAGTTTTTCAAGAAATACCCAGATGAATCTTCATGCATTGAAGGCTTCAAACAGAAACGACTAGAACTAGGAGTTTTCTGTAGGAAGTGTGAACATAATGAGCACTATTTCCGCAAGACGGATTTGAAATTCCAATGTAAGAAATGTGGCAGTCGTCAAAGCTTACGTTCAGGCACTGTTATGGAACACAGCAATTTACCTTTCTATTATTGGATGCTTTGTATAGAGTTAATGACGCTATCGAAAAAGAGCTTTTCAGCTTTAGAAATGCAAAGAATGTTAGGTCATAAGCGTTATGAGCCTATTTGGTTGATGATGCATAAGATACGTAGAGTGATGAGCAAAAGAGATAGTAAATATCAATTGGATGGCTATCTAGAATTTGATGAAGGTTTTTTTGAAAGTACCCATCAAAAGCTGGAAGGCGATCAACAGGAAGGAGACGAATCACAAAAGCCAGAAGAGACTAAAAGGGGTAGAGGAAGCCAGAAACAAGCAAAAGTATTGGTTATGGTAGAGTCTGAGCCAAGTATAAGAGCACCCAAGAAAGGCAAGCCTAATAGAAAAGTTGGTCATCTTAAAATGGTGGTAATGGAAGATTTGAAGTCTGCGAGCATTAATAAAGCAGTAGAAGCATCTGTAAAAGAAACGGCTCATATAACCACCGATGGATACCGAGGCTATTCCAAATTGAAGGATAAAATAGCCCATCATCATGTGGTTATCGAGCCTAACAAATCAAAATCAGCCAAAATATTCCCTTGGGTGAACAGAACTATCAGTAACGCTAAGAAAGTAATGTTAGGTGTTCATCATAATGCGATAGATCAGCAATACATCCAAAACTATCTGGATGAATTCTGCTACAAATTCAATAGGAGATATTTTGGGGACAAACTATCAGATCGGCTAATGATTGCTGCTCTTGAAACAACTTGGTATTAATTACGGACAGTCATATAATTTAATGTTCTTACTGATCTATATGTAATAGGTGCAAATGGTCATCTATTCGTAATATTAGTTTATCAATTTTGACTAGGTAATTACGGAGCTCTGTTTCTAAAATAAGAATTTTGCCGTCATAGGACTCTTCAGCGATACCGTTTTTTAAATTGTCGGAGTTTTTTTCTATGTCATTTCTAAAGAGGCAAGTGCTCCTCATTTGCTCAATAAAATTTACTACGCTGTAGATTTCTTCCAGTTCTTGCAAATGCTTTAGCGTCTTTTTTTCTTCTTTTTGGTTTGAGCTTAGGTATGCAGTGGGGTCTGTGATCTTGCTAAGAATAATTGAGTCGTATTTGTGAATGAGGTGTAAGGTCTCATTTACCGATTTTCTGTATTCAGGATTGATGCAGTATTCGTTTATACCTTTATAAGTCTTTAGCTGCCCAGATTTTTGTAGCCAATCTCCAGCAATTTCGTCAAAACGGTCTTCTAAAAGCTTGTCGGTGCTTTGGCTAATAGCCTCTGAAAAGGAGAGTGTCAAGAGCAATAGTAGGATTAGATTTCTCATAGAAAGCATTACAATTAGATATGATAGTGTTACTATTAACTCTAATTGTAATGCTATGTTTAAATTAATAATGAATTAATTTATCCAACCTTGCTTTTTGTGAATTCACCAATTCAGGTCTCTCAAATATTTCGATAGTAATAGCGAATTTTTGAAATTACCTGATCGTAAATCGGTGCGGTAAACTCCTCAAACATGATTTGCGGACTAGGAGGATAAAGTTCCTTACGCTTAACTAATAGCCGCTCCTCGTCGTTAAGTGCGCGCTCGTCTCCTTGATAGCTTGCCCACTGGATGCTCCATGTATAGCTGCTTGGCATTTTTTCGTGAGTGATTACTTTATTTGTTCTATCATCGAAAATCCTGAAATCTAAAACGCCACCTCCTTTGATCGTTTTTTCTGAGATTCGTATGGTGGCTTTCACTGTGCCATAGATTTTCTCCCCGTCTTTCTCAGCTATCACCACACTGTCGCGGCTTATTTCTCTCTCAGTATTGTTTTGATAGATGTTGCCGAGATTAAACTCATCGAATGCCATTTCTATCACATGGTCCACTTTTTCTAGTCGTTCATTTCTCACCTCATTTGGAGTATAAAAACGCACATATTCATTGATGGCATTGTGATGCAAGTATTCATTGATTTTGTCCACAAAGAATTCATGTCGAAGTTCTAGCAATCGACTAGGACTGGGTATCGGATTTACCACCACTTTCAGTGTAGCGTAGAAGAGAGATTCTGCTACTTTATCGTCTATATCTTTGTAGCGTGGCACCAGTTCTTTTACACGGTTGAAGTGCCCATGAGCTTCAATGGCTTTTTGTCGGATGTTTTTCTGTACTAAAGCTTCTAACCCTAGATTGTAACGTACTGCTGCAGCATTTTGCTTGGCATCCAGTAGTTCATTGTCATATTTGTTTGGTGTTGGTATAATATCCAAACATGATGGGCATCTTCTAATTTCCTCATATAGGTTGTTGATACTCTGATATTCGGAAACCATTCTTTCCCACTTATAAGGATCGCCTGTGTTGGAAGCACGTTTTACATTTTCTAAATGAGTATTGAGCGCTAATTGATATGCTCTTCTGAGTGTACTGCGAGCCTTCTCGTTGCTGTCGTTGGATCGCAAGCGATTGACGGCTTGCATTACCGCTTTGTCATACTCACCTTTTTGTAATGCTTTTTTTCCTGTAGAGCAGGAAATTATCACTATCAAAAGCAACAATAAAGAAATGTAGTTGTAGGTTTTAGTCATGGTGATGTCTTTGGTGATAAAGATACGATTACCATAAATAATGCCAATTCTATTTGGAGCAAAATCCTTGTGAGCTGGCATGAAGCAGTAATACGCGATGCTTTTTGAGTACTGAACGAGGCAGAGTTGATATATTTGATTAAATTCAATGAAATAACGCGAAAATCACATGCCTATAATTGCTAAAGACTTTGTTCCTGAGAAGATCAAGGGAGGAGTATTCAAATCCAGTAAAATCCAAAATTTTCAAGAAGTGCTCGAAGGTGTAAACAAGTGGAGAGCAGAAAATCCCAATATTGAAATAATCAATATTGAAACCGTGGTTTTACCCAATATTCACGACTCTCAAGAGGAGGGAAGTCAGGATACCGAACTGTGGACTGGAGGAGAATCTAGTTCGCAGTGGTACCAATTGTTAAGAGTATGGTATCAAGAGTGATCGAATATTAATTGTGTTGGAAGGCTTATGACTATTGGTAGATTTTTCTGCTTTGGTTTCAAGCCTTTTTTTGTCGTTATTAATTCTATATGGAAAAGAAGCCATTGTTGATGTTCTTCGGAGATAGTATTACCGAAGGTTATATGATTGAGCCTAATACGGCTTATCCTTATTTGATTGAGCGAAAATTGATACAGCTCCACTCGCCATTTGAAGTTATCAACGCAGGGATAAGTGGGGATCGTTCAGAAGATGGACTAGCTAGAATTGATTTGGCATTGCAGCAAGTGCCAGATGTTTTTGTTTTGGAGCTGGGAGCAAATGATGGACTTGATGGTTGTAGTCTTGTGGATTTGGAAAAGAACCTTCGCGCGATTATTCAATAAAGTGAAGAAGGTAAACCCTAAAGTAAAACTTGTCATTGCAGGTATGGAGATGCCATTAAATATGGCCGAAAATTATCGTACGTGATTTCAGGGAAATCTTCCAACGTCTGGCCAAAGAATACGAAGCGGTACTCATTCCATTTATTTTAGATGGAGTAGCCACCGTTCCTGAACTCAATTTGGAAGATGGGATTCACCCCACATCAGAAGGCCATAAAGTGATTGCCGAAACAGTTTGGCAATTCATAGCACCCCTTTTGTCTGAAAAATAATCAATGATTTTTATAGAAGATTTTCTGCGTTCGGCCTCCAATTTTGTGTGGGGCACTCCATTGCTAATCCTCCTGCTGGGAGGAGGTCTCTTTTTTATGCTTTACTCACGGTTTGTGCCTTTCAGGTATTTTGGTCATGCCGTGAATGTGCTCCGAGGCAAATATGACGATGTACAAGATCCAGGAGATATCAGTCACTTTCAAGCACTCTCAGCAGCATTGGCTGCTACCATTGGTATGGGAAATATCTCAGGAGTGGCGGTGGCCATAGCCACTGGCGGGCCAGGAGCTATATTTTGGATGTGGGTGAGTGCTTTTCTGGGGATGTCTACCAAGTTTTTTACTTGTAGCCTAGCCGTAATGTATCGGGGCAAAGACTCAGCAGGGAAGCTACAGGGCGGGCCAATGTATTTTATTCAGGAAGGATTAGGGAAGAAATGGATACCGCTAGCAATATTTTTTGCTGTGGTGGGTGCTTTTGGTGCTACCCCTATTTTTCAAACGCATCAAACCATAGATGTAATAAAAGAAGTTTTATTCCAATCACAGAGCGTGGAAAATGGCATAGGTCTCAATCTGAGTTTGGGGTTTGCAATAGCCGTGGTAGTTGGTTTGGTCATTTTTGGTGGTATTACCAGAATAGGGGCGGTTGCTTCGAGGCTCGTCCCGTTTATGGTGGTTTTATACGTTGGTAGTGTTCTTTATATCCTTTTTAGTCATTGGTCAGCAGTCATTCCCTCGTTTATGCTCATCCTTACCGATGCTTTTTCAGCGCAAGCTGCGATGGGCGGAGCTGTGGGTGCGCTGATTATCACTGGTGCGCGACGGGCTGCATTTTCTAATGAAGCTGGAATCGGAACTGCGCCAATGATGCATGGTGCGGCGAAGACTAATGAGCCCATCAGGGAAGGTTTGGTGGCTATGCTCGGGCCAGCCATTGATACATTGCTCGTTTGTACCATGACTGGAATGTGTATTTTGGTGACTGGCGCCTGGAAGATTCCAGATTTGAATGGAATTGCACTCACGGCCAAAGCCTTTGAAATTAGTATCCCCGGAGTAGGGCCGATCATTCTTCTTGTGTGCGTATTGATTTTTGCTATTACTACGATTTTTGGCTTGGCATATTATGGCAGAAAATGCTTCTCTTACCTTGTAGGTGTCAAATATGGCGAATACTTTAACTATTGGTATGTGATGCTGGTGGTGTTAGCTTCGGTGATTACACTGGATACAGTCGTGTACTTTGTCGATTTGGCCTACGGGCTGATGGCCTTCCCGACCATAATAGGAGCAGTTTTGCTTGCGCCTAAAGTAAGAAAAGCCGCGATTAAATATTTTGAAGAATTGAAACATTGATCCTGCTTTGATTAGAGAGACTTGAGTGTCTGAGTGAAGTGCGTGACCTTTTAAATGCCAACACCAAAATCGATCATAATTTCCCATTCATCAGGCATTATTGGCATTCGCCAATGACTATGCGATAATGGGTCGAAATCTTTGTCTATCCCCGTTTTGTTTACTTTATATTTGTACCCCAAACGGACGAGCGATTAAATGAGAATAATCATAGCAGGAGCAGGGGATTTGGGCTACCACCTAGCCAAATTGTTGGCATACGAAAATCAAGATATCGTCTTGATTGATCAAGATGCTTCGGTTTTGGAACATGCCTCCAACAATCTTGATGTGAGCACCATCAGAGGGAGTTCTACTTCAATCAGAGTTTTGGAAGAAGCCAATGTAGCGAAGGCTGATTTGCTTATCGCCGTTACTTCCATTGAGGAAACCAACATTGCAACAGCAATCATTGGTAAAAATTTGGGTGCTAAAAAGACTGTTGCCAGAATTTCTAACACGGAATTTCTACACCAAAAAGATAAGCTCGACTTAAAGACTATTGGTATAGATGAGATTATTTCTCCTGAATCATTAGCTGCCAAAGAGATAAAAAGGCTGGTAAAGCAATCCGCTCTGACCGATACTTTTGAATTTGAAAATGGCAGACTTTCTCTAATAGGTATTACAGTAGATGAAAACTCGGAACTAAAGGATAAAACCCTTACTGAAACTGCTTACCTCAACCCTGATCATAACTTCACGACCATCGCAATTTTGCGTGATAACAAAACGATTATTCCTCATGGGAATAATAAGTTCATGCTAAATGATCATGCATATTTTATTGCTGAACCTAGCGGAATAGAGCGCGTGATGGCATTGGCTGGAAAGCAGCGTTTTGATATTAAAAATATCATGATTTTGGGCGGTAGTAAAATTGCCATCAATACGGCACGTCAGCTCAGTAAAAAATACAACATCAAACTCATAGAAAAGGACAAAGACAAATGCTTTGCCTTGGCAGATGAGCTACCTGATACCATGGTGATCTGTGGAGATGTACGAGATACCAATTTGCTGAAAAGCGAAGGAATTGATCGAATGGATGCATTTATTGCCGTGACGGGAAATTCGGAAACGAATATTATTTCCTCTCTCGTAGCGAAAAATCATGGTGTAAGAAAGACCATTGCAGCGGTAGAAAACATCGATTATATCCACCTTTCACAGAGCATCGGAGTAGATACCATGATCAATAAGAAACTGATCGCGGCGAACTTTATTTTCAGATACGTGAGAAGGGGTGAGGTGCTGAGCCTTACGAGTATTCACGGGGTGGATGCCGAAATTCTTGAATTTGAAGTAAAACCAAACTCCAAGATTTTGCAGCACGAATTGAGAAATCTCAATTTCCCTAAAACGGCTGTGATAGGTGGGGTCATTAGAAAAGATGTGGGCTATACCGTACGTGGAAATTTTTCGTTTGAAGTCAAGGATAGGGTTGTGGTGCTATCCAATCCTGATTGTATCCACACCGTCGAAAGCTTTTTTAAATAATCATGCTTTTTAACTACCGGATAATTATCAACATTCTAGGCATCCTTTTGATGATGAATGGGATGTTTATGTTTTTGTGTATTCCTTTTTCGTTATTTTTTCAAGAAGGCGATTTCTGGGCAATCATTGGTGCGGGGACACTCACTGTGTTGGTCGGAGCTTTGCTTTATTTTCTCACCAAAAAATTTCAGTCCAAAGAACTTCAGAAGCGCGATGGGTACATTGTAGTGACTTTTGGTTGGATTTTCATGTCCTTGTTTGGGACACTTCCATATCTTTTCAGTGGCTCTATTGTTTCTTTTAGCGACGCATTCTTTGAAACCATCTCAGGATTTTCTACTACGGGAGCGAGTATTCTCACAGATATAGAGGCTGTCAATAAAGGGATTCTATTTTGGCGCAGTTTGACGCAGTGGATAGGAGGGATGGGGATCATCGTGCTTACCGTGGCAATACTTCCGATTTTGGGAATTGGAGGTATGCAGCTTTTTGTGGCAGAAGCACCAGGGGTATCACCAGATAAACTCCAGCCAAGAATAAAAGAAACAGCCAAAAGACTTTGGATCATTTACTTAGGCTTGACGATAGCCGAAACCTGCTTGCTTTGGTTAGGAGGGATGAGTTTTTACGATGCGATCAACCATAGCTTAACCACTATGGCTACAGGAGGTTTTTCAACGAAAAATGCCAGTATCGCATATTTTGATGCGCCCTTTTTGCAATATGTGATCATCGCATTCATGTTTATGGCGGGCACCAATTTTACCATGATTTATTTTGGCTTACATGGCCAATTTAGAAAGCTACTTGAAAATGATGAGTTCAAATTCTATCTCGGATTTTGTGTGTTTTTCATCATAATTGTTTCGATAGGAATTTACATTTTAGGAGGAATCGAACTGGAAAATTCCTTTAGAACTTCAGCGTTTCAGGTGGTGTCCATCATTACCACTACAGGTTTTATCACAGCGGATTACACCGCCTGGACTCCTTTTCTCACCATACTAATTTTCATCATGATGTTCATGGGCGCATCTGCCGGATCTACGGCCGGTGGTGTTAAGATTGTTCGTCACATTATTTTGATTAAAAATAGTCTGCTAGAGCTCAAACGTCAGCTTCATCCCAATGCGGTCATTCCGGTAAGGTTCAATGGTAAGGCCGTATCTCGAGATATTACTTTTAATGTACTAGCTTTTATAATGATCTACGTGCTCATCTTTGCCACGGGATCGGCTCTGATGGCGCTCTTAGGCACTGATTTTAATACTTCAATTGGAGCTGTGGCCACATGTCTGGGTAATATTGGCCCAGGTCTTGGTAGTGTGGGGCCAGTTGATAACTTTGCGCATATATCTGTAGGGGGCAAATGGCTATTGAGTTTTTTAATGTTACTCGGCCGTTTGGAACTTTTTACCGTTCTTATGCTCTTTACACCATTCTTTTGGAAAACTAATTAAGCCAGATGCAATTCATATTAAACTATCTTCTTTGGAGTCCTGATCCGGATATCTTCACTATTCCTTTGTCTTACGTCGGGTTGGATGATCGTCCGGTAAGGTGGTATGGACTTTTGTTTGCAGGTGGTTTTATACTGAGTCAGCAAGTGCTTTTTAGAATTTTTAAAACCGAAGGACGTCCAGAAAAGGACGTGGAAAAGCTGACAGTCTATATGGTTGTGGCTACTATTTTGGGAGCACGCTTGGGACACTGCCTGTTTTACAACCCTTCCTACTATCTCTCCAACCCCATTGAGATCATCAAAATATGGGAGGGTGGTCTTGCAAGTCATGGAGGTGCCATTGGTATTTTGATTGCCTCTGTGGCTTTTCACTAGAAAATACAATCAGTACAAACTTAGCTGGATCGTAGATCGGATGGTGATCGTGGTAGCGCTCACAGGAGCGATGATTCGCACAGGAAATTTTTTCAATTCTGAAATGGAAGGGGTAGAAACCAATTCAAATATCGGGGTAGTCTATGCTGGGTTCACAGAATCTGTTATGTCTTATGACGATCGAGTGGCTGATGTTTCTTTCGAAAAGCGCACTGAAGATGAGCAGTTGGCTTCAGGACGAGTACCGCTTACTGCCATCATGAGGTATAAGAAGGATGCCAACATGACCGTGGATGAAAAAGCTTTTATAGAAGGAAATCTAAGATCCGCGCTTGTAAGGTACAGCGAGGTTAATCAGCACATTGACTTTGGTGATGGCTCACTTAAATATAAACACTATGTAGACAATGGGCAGGATGTTGTGGAGATTTACGGAACTGGAATCGTAAGACACGCAGCACAATTGTATGAAGCTGGTTATTGTGTCATTTTAATGTTGTTGCTTTATTGGCTTTGGTGGAAAAAACGCCACATCCTTCCTGCTGGATTCAACTTCGGTTTGTTCATGTTTTTGCTTTGGACACTACGGTTCTTTGATGAGTTCTTCAAAATGAATCAAGAAGCATTTGAAGAGGATTTGGCACTGAATATGGGACAATGGCTCAGTATTCCTATGGCGCTTTTCGGTCTTGGAATCATGATATATGTGCTAAAAAATGATGTCCCTCGCATGGCCGAAAAGGTGGATTGATCTTTTTGATCCTGATCTTTTCCTTGGGTCTTATCTAATTTTACTATCTTGAAACGGTTTGGGAGAGAGCTTCAAGAACGAGCGTTCCTTGGCTTGCCTCATCCAATATCAGAAATGTAAACCTAACCTACCCGCACAATTATGAGCTATGGAAATGTGCTCTCCGTTTTCGATTCGGACGAGCAAATCATTACATGCGTAGAAGATGAACTTGCCAAATTAAAATCAACGGCTTACGAACGAATAGAATCCACCTTTTTTATTGAAACAGAAGACAGAGATGCCATTAGAGCACTGCTGGAAGTACTAAAAAGCTCAGGAGATCAAATACAGTTTGGTACATCTCACCATCAAAACAGGTGCATCTGTGAAGTCTAACAAAATCTCATCTCAGATTCACGAAAAAATTAACCAGTTAATCTTATCCTAATCACGCTAAAATGAACAAAATCACTTTATCGACACTAGTACTATGCCTTTTTATCTCTTCGCAGAGCTACGGGCAAACTTCCTCTTTGTTTAAGGGCTTCACCCAGATATATCCGATCGGAGACAATCCAGATATGAACACTAAAACCACCATGGTGGACGGTGAGAATATCATTTTTGAAGGTAATCCTATTGTGAGGTATAGCTTTTTCAATGACTTTGTAAGCGGCCTAATGGATGGAAAAAAATACACCAAAGCCAGTTATGTAGCTTACCGACCTCAATTGAGAATATATGATAGTGAGTCATTGCCGGTACGCATGCCTACCTATCGAATCCTTTTAGGTACACAACATCTGTTTAAAGTAGGCACGGATGATTTGCTTGCTTTTTCTATAGAGTCTGGGCATTATTCCAACGGGCAGTCGGGCTGTACTTTTAATGGCGATTTGGATGATAGAACGCAGGAATGTAAGGATGTGTACGCAGCACTTACTCCTGACTCAAACTTGTCAAAAATGCTCAACCGGAGAGATGGTAATTTCTCCACAAACCTTACAGAAGTGGCTGTTTCTTATCGCCTCAATGGCCGTTTGAACAACGATGCGCCTAATAGGGTCAACCGCGTGGAGTTTGGGTATATCAGGTACCACGATAAACTATGGGGCTTGATAGATGCTGGAGGCTTCACCCCCGAAGACATTAAAATTTACGGTCGCAATCGCTATACTTTTGAGTACGAATACTCACAATTCATATTTAGAAAAAAGTGCTGGCGTATCTCGTTTGAAGAAAGCATAGAGTGGATTCAGGGAACGCACGAGCATGTGAACCCACTGCGATCTGTGTCAAAATTCACATTGTATCAACCAAATCAATTTGGTTATTTCTTCAGCGCCATTTATGGTCATGACAACTACAACATCCGTTTTGTTGACTCAGGATTTCAAACGTCTATTGGTATTACATGGAATATTTTTCCTTCGTTTCAGATTAAAAGTTTGTGATATTGAAAATGAAGACGATGATGTGCTCTTATAATATGAAAGGTTATTCTTTGAATTGTCTTACTAATGCGGAGTATGTGTTTTTTTATTTATTTGATTTTGGATGGGTGATAAATTTATGATTACCTTATTTGTCATAAACAAATCACCTACCTAATATCATGAGTAAACTTATTAAAATAGCCACCGCCGAACTGGGCGTAAAGGAAATTTCAGGCTCTTCTCACAACCAAACAATTGTAAACTACGCCAAAGAATCGGGCTTTGACTGGGTCAATGACGATGAGACTGCTTGGTGCTCGATTTTTGTGAATTGGGTGGCCATGAAATGCGATCTTAAAAGTTCTAAGATGGCCAATGCTCGTAGCTGGCTAGATGTGGGCACTCCTACGAATAGCCCAGAACCTGGAGATGTTGTCGTTTTTTGGCGCGGCTCTCCCGACGGATGGCAAGGTCATGTGGGTTTCTTTATGGGCTACTCCAAAGATGCTTCTCGCGTTTATTGCCTCGGTGGAAATCAAGGAAACCAAGTCAGTATTTCTGCCTACAAATCAGATCAAGTTTTGGGCTTTAGGAGGTTGGTTGCCTCTGCTATTATGGATTTACCCGATGGACCTCTGAAACTCGGAAGCACGGGTGCTGATGTTGTTAAATTGCAGGATGCCCTCAAGTTGGCACATTACAATATTGGCACGAGTGATGGCGATTTCGGCCCCAAAACAGAAGCAGCGATCAAGAAACTGCAAGCCAATGCCAAGCTCTCTGCCGATGGAGTATATGGCAGCAGCACCCGCAATTATCTGAATACCATCTTAAACGGTTAAGTCATGTTTTTAGAAATTTTGGACTTAATCATTGGGTTGATATTCATCTTTTTCATCTTGAGTATCGCGGCATCATCAGCGGTGGAATCTATTTCTCGGTGGCGAAATATGCGGGCTAGAAATCTTCAAAAATGGGTTTTAGATTCTTTTGATCATGAGGTAGGGAGTAAGACTTTCGGTCAGCTGATTCAAGAGCATAGCCTGATTCAGAAAATGACATTGAAGGATAGAAAACCCTCTTATATTCCACCAGAGGTCTTTAGTCAGGTGCTTTTGGATATCGTGCATTCACAAGATGAGCAACAGATTAAAACCTACACTCCCGAACGGCTAAAAGCGGCTATAGAAAAGACTGCATTGCTTCCTGAAGACTTGAAACGGACATTTCTTCAGAAGATGGAGGACACAGAAAATAATGTAGAGGAATTGAAAACCTACATTTCTGGATGGTTTGATCAGTCTATGCAGCGCGTGGGTGGTCGCTATAAGAAGTTTGCTCAGCGAATCATTTGGATTATTTCTATCGCTTTGGCTGTAGGGTTGAATGTCGATACGTTTCAGCTTGCGGAGTTTCTGTATGAAAACCCTGAAGTGCGCAAAAATCTCGTGGCAGCAAGCCAGCAGGCAGTGGCGGATACCACATATCATCAACCGTGTGCATGCCAAAGTGGAGCAGGATACTGTAGTGGATGTGGCCAAGGAAATCGCCAGTGTAAAAAAACAAGTAGATGACTTGGTAGCACTGCAAAATTCTTTGATTGATCAAAAGCTACCGATCGGTTGGCCGATTAAAAACCAAGCAATGCTTAGCTGCAAGGATAATTTTTGGGGCTGTGTTGGCTTGTGGCTCAAGAAGGTTGGCGGCTGGATGATCACGGCTTTGGCGGTATCAATGGGTGCACCGTTTTGGTTTGAAACCCTCAATAAATTGGTAAACCTTCGAGGTGTGGGTAGCAATCCGAGTGAACCGAAATCTAAACCCCAAAAGAAGTAATCATGGAAATAATTAAAACAGCAAAATCCATCGAGGTGTATGAGACTACAGTCTATTTATTCACCATCAAAATAGGGGATGGGCAGAAAGGGAATTCGGCCTTTTTGCACCCAGCAGGTGGATATGTGCATGGTGGCGTCAAGGACAAGTCGTTGGGGGAAGGTGCAGCTTTGAAAGGCAAGAGTATCCTTGTTTCTTCTATGGTCACAGACGTAAACCCCTACACCAACAATGTTTCTATGTCCTATTTGCTCAACGATGAAGTAGTGCTTTCGCTGGATACAGAAGCGGCGGTAGCAAATGGATCGGTATTTTTTGAAACTAAAATTGTGTTTGCATGAGAGTGATTGTTACGATTGGTTTGTTAGGTTTAGTGTTTCGCCTTCAAGCTCAAGAGGAAATAAATTTGTCAGAGCTGCGAACACCTTCGGCTCCAGCATTTACAATTTTGGGTATTCAACCCAACGAAATTTCACAACCCAAGGCATGGCAGGAGTTTGAGGCGAGCGTATTTACTGATGCCATCGCTCAGAACAAGTCTTTGGCATTGCCCACGGACTATGCTTTGGAGATTACCCCATTTTGGATGACGGCACATCCCAACTTGACATTTGATGAATTGACGACTCCCGGCACTAAATCATTGCTTCACAACCTGTCTTTTTCTTTGGCTACTCAAAATGGAAGTGGAGATTCACTCGCCACCAATCTCGGATTGGGCGTGCGTACGGTTTGGGACTTTGGTAAGCCCACGAAAGAGCTGGCGCTCGTATCTAAACGAGTGGATCATATCCAGTCGGCCATTACCTTGTTCAATAGAATGGCTTTTACTTTGATATCATCATCTACGTCTCAGGATTTGGCAGCTAAAGCTGATGCAATCATTTCAGGACTGAATACTCAAGATCCTGTCGAAATGAACGTGATCACCAGTCTAGTAAAATTGAAAGAGACGCTCGCAGGGTATCCAAGCCTGAATGCGGAAGTTATCATTCGCGCCAAAGACGAAATAGTCAAAACGCTTTCAAAGGATTTTGACCTTGGGGCATCCGCGAAAAAACTGCAAGACATGATCACCTACCGCCAAGGATTTAAAGTGGAGTTTGCCTTTGCAGGAAAGATCGGGTATCCGACCAATCAAATGGCTGATGGCCGATTTGTGAAGTATGGCGTGTGGCTGACGCCAAGTTTTCAGCACAAAAATCTTCCGAACGTTGAGTTTTTGGGAATGCTGCGCATGATTCGTAATAATCAGGACATAAGCACCGATATTGCCAAATTTGAGGAATTGGGTTTTACTACGGACTATACGATCAATCGCGACTTAGGAGGTAAATTGATCTTGAAGCAGGAGAAATTCTCCTTCTCCACCGAGATGATTTTTCGAAATCAACAAATTCAATTTGAGCGGATAGAAGACGAAGGTATTAGAACCAATACTTCCAGCAGTTCGGAGGATTTCAAATGGAACTTGAGTTTGAGTTATCGCGTGAGCGATCAGGTTTTAGTCAACTATACCTATGGTCACAATTTTGATATCAATACCGAGTTTGATGGCAATCTTATTTCCGTCTTTAGTCTGAATTTTGGTTTGGGAAAACCCAAACTCAGCGAACTAAAAGGCCAGTAATTAAATCTCAAGAGGTACGCTGCTCGACGGTATTTCACCACTCCACAGTTCTGGCTTCAAAAGGAAATTTGGATCAGGATTTCGGAGCGAGTTGAGGAGGCTTCCTTTGATTTGCGGATTTTCTGCTTGTAGCTTGATCAGCAAATCCTTTACATACTGCCGCTTCATGCCGTCTTGAGACCCACACAAATTGCATGGCACTATCGGCCATGCTTTCAATGCGGCATATTCAGCGATGATCTTTTCTTCCAGTGCATAGAGCGGACGGATCACATTGATGTTTTCTTTGTCCGTTTGGTAGTGTGGCGCCATGCTCGCCAGCTGCCCCGAGTAGAAAGCGTTCATTAGAAAGGTTTCTATCAAGTCATCCAAATGATGGCCGAGTGCTATTTTATTGCACCCCATCTTGGCGGCCAGATCATACAGAACTCCTCGTCTAAGTCTGCTACACAGTGAGCAGTAGGTTTTTCCACCTTTGATTTTGTCGATCACCACAGAGTAGGTGTCGCGATACTCGATGTGGTGGGGCACATCCCATTCTTTGAAGAGCGCAGGCAAGACATGATCAGGAAAGCCCGGCTGACCTTGATCTAGATTGACAGCCACATAATCAAAATGGATAGGCGCTTTTTTCTGAAACTCCTTGATGAAGTGCAGCAGACACAAGCTGTCTTTGCCACCACTCACCGCAACGAGTATTTTATCCCCATCCGAGATCATTTTGAAATCCGCAATGGCCTTGCCTATCTCGTTATTGATTTTCTGGTATAGTTTCTTTTCGGATGATTCCATAAGGTTTTGCAGCTTGAGTGAATGTATTGTAAAAATATAGATAGTTTTTATGTTTCGCGCTCATCCAAGAATTCGGGAGATCACAATTGAGGAAGCAGAGAAGCCGATAGATGATGTGATTCATATAAAGTGGATAGTGCTTCTTACTTAAAATTTGGATTATTCCAGATCCTAAATTTATCTTGTAATAAGTTTCAAAATTATTGAATTTCACCAATCTGATAAATATCCTCATGATACAAGGGTGGCATGGCTCTGGTCAATCGCATCAATTTTTTTAATATTATTTACACGCAACGTTGATCATTTGAACCTATGTAGGCACACACGTCTAAGTCAGCTTTAAGTTGAACCCACGAGATGTACGGCATCTTTTATTATCTCATATCTGACAAAGCCAGCAAAAAATTGAAAGAACCACGAGAGGTAGAAAACTCGTAAACATGTCCAAATAATTTAAATGCAATTTTTCAGCTGATAAACTGTATGCTATCAACGAGAGTTGAATTATTCAATATGCAAATTACTGTATTATATAGAATATGAGAGAGTTGCAAAATTATTCATAGCTATTAGTTGCCGCCGGGTTAATAATTAGCTTAGTGACTATTGTGTACATTGCACCCTCATTAATGACTTCATAATTTTTCCGTAGCAATGAGATTGCCATTTATATTCATATTCAATTGATGTGTAGGCGGTTATGCTTATACACAATCTGGATGGGAAGGTTTTTGTATTCTTAATGATATCTGTTATGATTTTCTTATGAAACCATTTTTTAGATAGTCTTTAAATTCGCTACAAATTTTGAGAACCTTTAATGCAGCCTATTACTATTTAAAAATAGGATATAAAGCAGTCTAAACCAGAAATCAACTAAAACTAAAACCCGAATTTCCTCATGTTATCAATTTTAATTCTCATACTTGGTATTGCTGTAGTCGTCAGTACTTTATTAGATATCTTATATACCGTCTTAGCACCGAGTGGTTCAGGGTTAGTCACTGGTAAATTGACGCATTGGATGTGGCGATTGGTTTTGAATATCTCAGGGTTCAAAGGAGAGGGTAAGTTTCTGTCAAATGTTGGTGTATTTATTCTCATGTTTATCGTAATTATCTGGGTTTTATTATTGTGGGTCGGTAATGCTATGATTGTATATTCTGATCCATACGCCTTGTATAACTCCACAGAGACAGCATATCAGACAGACTTTGTTAGCAAACTCTATTTTTCTGGTTACGTACTATCAGCAATGGGGCACGGAGATTATTCTCCCGTTTCGGATTTCTGGAAGACATATACTGCCTTAGGATCTTTCACAGGAGTCATTTTTATATCATTGGCTATATCCTACCTTATTCCTGTGATTGAAGCTGTCTCAAGTAAAAGACTTTTTAGTCTAAAGATAGACGCCATGGGTAAATCTCCAGAAAATATATTGGCTAAGCATTGGCAAAGTGATGATTTTGAATTTTTAATCGAACAACTCAATGAGCTCCAATCGTCTATTTTTCAGCTTTCACAACAACACCTCGCCTATCCGGTGATTCATTATTTCCACTCTAATAACCGCTACGAATCCTCGGCAATTGGTATGGCCAGAATAGATGAAACAATAACTATCTTATATGCAATTCTTAGCCAACAGGGCAAATTCCACCAGATGGACAAATTGGATGGTATTAGGAAATCGATTACTTATTTTTTGTCTACACTGAAAGGTGGCTATATAAATCCATGTAGGGATATGCCCGTTGTTCCAGATTGTTCAGGTCTTGATAAGCGGAACTTTTTTACGTCTATTGATTATCAGTTGATTAGAGATTATTGTGAAAAGGAAACAAAACGTAGAAAAATGCTACTCGCATATGTCCAAAATGATGCTTGGAAATGGGACGATGTGGTGAACGATCAATCTGTGATTGAGATATGATTTACGTACGTTCTTTTATACATAATCTTAATTGATCAAGGTCTTGGGCATAGGTGGAGATCAACCGAAAATCATATACGGGTGATCGTTGCTTCATTAGATTTTCATCGTAGAAAAAGAGCATCTAATATAATATACGTACGCTCGAGTTCTCAAAATTGCCCGAAGAGCATCTTTTAAAAATGGTATTGCCGAGAGGTAGACTTAGAGATGTTGGAGTTAGTATATTTTTCAGCTTAATTATGTTTCCTATTTTTGATCTCTTAAAACCACTTCTTGGCTTCTAAAATAAATCCCTTCCCAATTATTTTCATCCCGCTTCTTGGAACAAATTGACTATTTTGAGGGCGAAAAGCTGAAAGAGTTGGCTTTATCAGTAGGCGTGCCCCAACATTTATAAATGGCTGTACTTGCCTTATCTGAATATTAATGAATTAAATTAAAAACGATACAATTAGTTATAGTGAATTACGATAACTCGTTGTTGAGAGCCATTACTGCACGATGAAAGCAATTCGACTCATAACATTTTTGTGCTCCCTGTTTCTGGGAACATTCTGTGTTGCGCAAACCAGCCCTGAACACGTTTATGTGATGCCCTATATGAGAAGTGATGGAACGTTTGTTCAAGGTCACTACCGAACAAGTCCGAACGAAACAAATAGAGATAACTTTTCAACTATTGGAAACACTAACCCATACACTGGAAGACAGGGTTGGATTCAGCCAGATAATTACTACTCGTATTCAGTTTCAGATCGTTCCTTTCAACGAGCATCTGATGAATTGAGGTCAGGTAACTATGAATCTGCAATAAACTATTCGAATAATATTAACGATGAGCTAGCGAGTAGCTTAATAAAATTCAGGGCTTATCATGGCATTGGTGATTTTCAAAAAGCACTTCTCTTTGCCAAGAAAGCTCGAGATAACGCTGAAAACAAAGAACAATTAGAATCCTTGAATCAATGGATATCTGCGCTAACAGAAATGGTTAATGCAAAGGAAGAGCTTGAACTAAAGTCCAATAGGTTCATGGCCTTCATGGAATTGGAAGAATATCGTGAAGCCATAAATGTGGCGAATTCAATTCAATCGAATTCATTACAAAACTTGAGGAATTTATACTTAGCAACTGCCTTTGAAAAACTGGGGGAATATGAACAAGCCATTGGCCATTATCTAAAGTGCATCTCTCTAGAATCAGAAGAAGATGTAATAGCCGGATATCGGAAAAGGATTGAATACTGTCGAAGTATTATTAAGTACCCCAAAGCAAACGAAAACTTTGACAACAAGAACATGTCAGAAATCCTCCTGTATCACACAAAGGAAGAATACTCAACTCTTGATTCCTTTCTTCGTCAGTATGGCTTTAAAGTTTTTCCAACTGAGGAAGCCAACACACGTATCGCATATGAACGGATAACAACCAACCCGGAGAAGTTTGAAATTCTGACCTTCACGGATATACAAGTTGAAGAACGAACAATAAAGCTGGTTTCGCTTGAACACTCCTCACTCAAGTATCATGATGAACTGAGCAGACAGCTTACTTATTACAAGTACCGTAGAACCAACGTTCAGGGGCTACTTAAATATTGGATGACAAACGAAACTGCTTTTGAATTCTTCATTTTGTTTGATGGATTTCGAACAGACCAACCCGAAATTTTCGTTTTCGGTGGATATTTGACATTGTCGAATGGGAATCTCCTTAACCTGAACTTGGAGAAGTTTGGGGAAAATTAAACGACCACCAACAAACGCTGATGAATGAATGGGCTTTATCGGTCAAGTTATTTTCGTGGTGATTGGAAAGTCCGCCACAAGTTTTAAATTTAAATCTAGGTGCGGCCGGCTAGGTGCGGCCGGCAAGGCGTGAACAGTGCTAGACGAGAGTTTTCTGTTTTCTAGAAGCCCCGCCAAATCTGCGATTTGGCCTATTGTGTGAATCCGAAACATTATCTTCACCAAAACGCACGATTCATACAGTGGCGGTACAAGAAATTCCCCATACTAACGCAATCTATTTACAACTGACATAAACGAGTCCTTGTAACTTGGACCAATTGATATTTTGCTTTCCCCAATGTAAACATGGTTATCCTGAATTTTAACAATATGCCTCATTGCCACTACGAATGAACGTTGTACTTGAAAAAAATCGGATGATGGCAAACACAAAATAGCTTCCTTGATCGTAGATCTAACCATTACTTTAGCATTGTCTAAGTGATAGGTCACATAATTACCCTCAGCCCCTATAAACAGAATGTCATCGTAACAAATTTTGGTTTGCTCTCTGCCTGTGTTAACAAAGAAAAATTTAGCAGATCGCTCTGAATTTCCAATGGCTTTAATAACTGCCTTATGAAATCTGGCAAACTCAATAGGCTTCAATAAATAATCTAATGCATCCAGTTCGTAGCTTTTAATGGCATACTCACTGTAGGCTGTGGTGAATATAATTTGGACACTTTTATCCTGAACTGCTTTGCTGAACTCTAAACCTGAAATATCTGGCATACTGATATCCAGAAAGATAAGGTCGATAGTATTTTCATTGAGAAAGTTCAGAGCCTTAACAGGATCGGTGAATATGTCTACCAAATCAAGCTTAGAAATCTTTGAAGAATACTCCCTGATCACCTGTAATGCCTTTGGTTCATCATCAACAGCTATTGCCCTTATCATTGATTTAATTCCAATTTCAGATTTACACTATATAACTGACCATTTTGACCATGATCCAAATCATGTTTTCCCGAATATATTATTCTTAGCCTACTTTTTACATTTTCCAATCCCATACCACCCACTTGCACGGTTTCCCTAGATTTATGAATTGTATTCTCCACATTTAAGTGCAACGTATGTTTAGACAAGCTAATTGCCAAGTTGATATTCGTTTGTTCCGTGGTACTGCTCCCATATTTAAAAGCATTCTCAATAAACGGCATCAATATCATTGGAGCAATCAGAAAACCTTGGGTTTCTTGGTTAGCAACACTAATATCACAAACTAGCTTCTGGTTATCAGTTAAGCGCATTTTTTGCAACTCAATATACTTCTCCACATATTCCAGTTCTTTGCTCAAAGGAATAAAATCGGCTTGGGTGTCATGCAGGCTGTAGCGCATCAACGCTCCTAATTTGGAGATACCATCTGCCGTAGCTTCGGCTTTTTCTTCCAATGCCACCGCATAGATATTATTTAGAGTATTGAAAAGGAAATGAGGGTTCACTTGCGTTTTTAATAAAGCTAACTCCATCGAAAGATTTTCGGAAGTCAGTTTACTTTTGATTTGCTCGTTAACGAACCAGTCTTTGACAAAGCGATATGCAAATGACATGTAGACAATCCAAATAGTCTGACTAAAAATCCATTTATCAAAATTTTCAAACTCCCGAAACATCCATTTAACAAACTCATTCCCGAAATCCAGCCCTGCCCAATCTCGAATCATCCAAGGGATAAGTAAGAAAACAGTATTTACCGCCTTGGATATGATCAGGAGAGTCAGCAATAACGCCCCATATTGCAGCCACGTTTTTCTTTTAAAATATCGAGGAATTAGAATTAATGCATTTACATAAATCGGAACAATGAAAGTTAGAATAACCGAAATCCCTCTGAAGATTATGTTGGTTGGATCAAGGTTGTTTGACCAGGCATAAAGAATAGATGCCATCATTAAAACCCAAAAAGCAAGGTGAAAGCTCAGCTCACGTTTGCCCATACTAATTGTCTGTGTCTTCATTTCAAATAATTTAATTTAACAGCACAATCATATTAATTGCATCTTTTTGAGTAAAAAAAATGTGACCAACCACTAAAATTTTGACGTAAAACATGAATAAGATGATAAAAGCTTGTAACAAACTACTATCATCCATAAGCTTACTCAGCAATTTGCAAAGGCTGGTGTGATTAGATACTTTTAAAGATATCTGAAAAGTCTAGCTTACGGATGATAGTTGGACGTTAATAGTCCCCTATCAATTCAAGTATATCCCATATGGCTAATAAAATCCCCTGGTATGTTACTATAGAATGGAAGAATGTGTCTGGGATAATTGTCACTATAGTGATCATTGCAGTTGTTATATTCTTTGTATTTCTACCTAGGGTTGTTCAGAATAATAAAATTGAGAAGTATAAGGGCGAAACAACTGGAACATTAACGAACATCACCGAGAACACTGAAATGAATCAAGGTCGTGGTGGTACAAGTATTTATATTGGATCTTACTCTGTGGATTACTATTATACGGTGAATGGGCAAACTTACAATGGTACGGAACGAGTCAAAGCAACACCCAAATCATCGACATTTCTAAACAGTATTACTAAGGGCGAACCTAGTCAATTGATCATTAGGTATGATGAATCCAACGCAAAAAAATCAACGATTCTAGTCCAGTAGCATCAAATAGCGTTCTTATAACCAGTAACTTTCATGAACATATTTGCAATCTTAGCGCTCATTTTTCTCGCTTTATTTGGGAATATACTTTGGTTTTGGCTGAAGAGCGATCTTCAGAACCAAGGATACGAAACACATTTTTTTCGGGGACATTTCAATGATCTTGCGAATGCTGCTGAGGTAGTCAAGAAAACGGATGACCCTCAGACTAAAAAAACCTACAGGAGCATTTTATATTTGATTATCGGAGTTGTCATTTTGATGCCAACAATCTTTTTCACGAACATCGGATCTTCTGAGGATCGGAGATGTAAACGCTATAACGATTACCTCAACCACCAAGTCATTGGAACGCTGGAATCAAAATTTATAGACAAACCGAATCATTCTTACGAAACACTGAAATTAACGAATGGTAAGAATGACAATAAGTTAACAATCTTCATTAATGGCTTATATGAATTTCTACAATCTGGGGATAGTATAAGTAAGGTTTCTGGTAGCTCTCAACTTACAATTTTCCGATCAGGTAAATCGACAACATTCGAAGTAGACAGAACTGCTTGGTGTACCGAATAAATACGTGCTGTAGCAGATGCTCGATTATATACTGTTGTTTCCATCAAAAGAGAATGCGAAGGTACCGTTCGTTACATTTTAATCCGCCTCACACCAATCCCAAAAACCGCGTTTAAACGCCGTTTACCCACATCGGAAGTGGGTAGGGGTACTTCCGAAGTACCCCCCTCCACCTCCGAAGTACCCCTCCCTACTTAATAGGTGCAAAGCCCGAGCAAAAAGGTGCAACGCCGGGCCTAATAGGTGCAAAGTCGGAGATAAAAGGTCCGAGCTCGCACCTAATAGGCGCAGCGACGAGGAAAAAAGGTACGACCGAGCACATAATAGCCGCAACATCGAACCTAAGGCAGGGTCTATCTCACTTTCACCGCCACCGCCAAGTCATCCACCCCTGAATCTTGGTCTAACCTCTAATATCTATTGTCTTTTATCTTTTATCTAAAGTCTAAAGTCTGATATCTTTTGTCTTTTATCTAGCTTCTAAATTCTAATATCTTTTGTCTTTTATCTAAAATCTAACTCCCCAATAACCCAATAACCCAAAACCCCAACTACGCTGGATGCTCCAACACCCCTTTCATCAGTAAATATTACGCCGCGATGTACGTACCCATCACAAAGAAAGAAGCCACAGGAATCTCAAAAACGAATTTATTCAGTGCCAAAATAGAGTCAGAAATCACAAAAAGAAACGCCCCGTAAAAAGCCAGTTTGTAGCTTTCCGTATTTGTGCCCCACCTTCTGAGCCTAGCTATGAGTCTACATCTATTTGTCTGGCCAGATTGGACGAAACCATCTCTATAATAATTGCAATTGTTTATCATCAGGGCAAATATCAGCGCATAGAAGAATTGGAAAGCACTAGGAAATCCATAACCTATTTTTTATCTACGCTGAAAGGATGTAGTATAAGTCCATGCAGAGATATGTCCATTGTTCTGGATTTTTCGAGTTTTGATAAGCTGGATTTTTTAGAAACTGTGAATCATAGTCAGATTAAAGACTATTTTGTACAACACACCAAGGGTAGAAAGATGCTACTTGCCTACGATGCAGAATAATTCTTGGACATGGGATGATGTTGTTAAGGATAATTGGGTCATAGAGATATAATTGGTATGGCTAGCGAAACGATTTTTCCAAGGGATTTAAATTTGGTTCAAGACTAGAATCTTATGACAATCGCTTCATGCCTTGGTTTTGCTAGATGATGCGTTGTGGAAATTGATCCCCATTTTGAGAATTTCAATCTACGGAGGTTAGAACAAAATTATTATTCAAACTTTTCAAATTGACTTCAATAACATTTTATCTTCTTGGCTTGATTTTTTCTATTCTGCGGATCAATAGATTTTAATCAATTATTTGATCAACCAACAATTTAAACGCATAATCATGAAAAAGAAATTAGTACTATCAACACTCCTTGCATACAGCGCAGTTGCACATGCGCAATCGCCTACGTTAATTGCCTCGTTCGATACTCCAAGTTTCGTCATTGCAATATTAGTAGGATTAGTGATCGCCTTAGGCTTTCAATTTTTGCTAACTGTGCTGTCAATAGCTAGTGGCATCTCAGCTATTGGAGATATAAAACATAACTATGTGGAAGGAAAATATCACCTGTCTCACGATGGAGAGGATAACCACCATGAAGATTCTTCTGACAATATAGATAACAAAGGGGTTAAAATAGTTTCGGGAATCGGGTTGTGGAATTTAATTACAGCAACAATCTCATTATTTGGAGCAACAGCAATAGCATTGAATTTATCACCCATAGATGTACTTTCGGTTAAAATTGCTTTAGCATTGTCTATTTGGGCGGCATTCTACCTAATCGTCTTTATTCTTGAATTTAAAGTAGCTAGTGGTTTAATTGGAGGATTGATTAATACAGCATTGGCAGGAGTCAAAAGTTCAGGTCAAGCCATTGGATCTCTTTTTCAATCATCTCCAGAAAAGAAAATTGATAATGTGCTTCAACATACTGTGGAGAAAGTAAGAAGTGAGTTTGATAGCATCAATAATACGGATCAGATCAAGGAGACGCTTGATATACACTTTAAAGACTTGAAGAAAGGATTACCTTCTTATGAGCGAATTAAAAATGATCTAGCGGCACTCGTGAAAGACAATAAAACACAGCAACCATCCCCACAAAAATGGATGACTATACAAAAGGTGCTCACATCTGCGATAAATAGTAACTCTGGAGGAAATTCAGAAAAAGTGGATCAGCTTAAGACCATCATTCAGGATATGAAAGACGCGTCTACTCATGGTGATTCTGCGATGGAAAAGATGGAAAATATTCTGAAAGCCACACCTGTAGATAATCAAAAAGTAGATAGACTGATAAGGAAAATACAAGACGCGCTATCTTCCGTTGATTTTTCTGAGGATCAAGATGCTTCTTTCCAGCAGAAGATTGACGAGATACTTTCAAAATCCGAAAATTCATACCAAGATATTCAAGCAGCCATTCAAAGATTTGATCGTGAGAAGCTGAGAACTGTTTTACATGAAGAAACTGATATTGATAATTCTAAAGTGGATGAGTATTTGGACAAAGCTTTTGATTTAATAACTACAGTGAAGGAACGTGTGGGTATTACGAATAATGACGCATTCACCCCTAATTTATTAGAGAGTTTGGAAAATCGAATCAAAGGATTCGTTGATAGCACAGACAATAGCGAGCTCAATTATGATCTACTCAAAAGGGATTTGGTCAAAATTTGGAACAATCCTAAGGATAGTCTTGAAATTATTAAGAACCGTCTTAGTACGTTTGATTCCGATACACTTACATCAATAATTACTAATAATGAATACATCGATCGAAAGGATATTGATAGCGTGAAGCATCAAATCGAACAGACTAAAAAGGATGCGCTGGATAAAGTCAACCAAATAGAAACGAAGGCTCGTCAGCAGGTATCTATGCTAGAAAAGAAAGCAGTGATACAAGCAGAAAAAGCTAGAAAAGTAGCCGTTACAGCAGCCTGGTGGTTAGTAGCAACTATCGTATTGTCAGGCGCAGCAGCTATCGGGGGTAGTATCCTAACTCTCTAAATTGATCATTTCTTATCAGCAAAAGAGTCATTTAAATCGGATGACTCTTTTTTGCTGTAATGCCACTATTCTCTAAAGCCTTTTGTCTTTTATCTATTTTATAAAGTCTAACTCCCCAATAACCCAAAACCCCAACTACGCTGGATGCTCCAATATCCCTTTCATCAGTAAATATTGCGCCGCGATGTACGTGCCCATCACAAAGAAAGAAGCCACAGGAATCTCAAAAACGAATTTGTTTAGTGCCAAGATAGAGTCAGAAATCACAAAGAGAAACGCACCGTAAAAAGCCAGTTTGTAGCTTTCCGTATTTGTACCCCACCTTCTTAGTCGGCTACGGCCAGCATCGTCATGATGCATACTCCATACACCACTATGGCAGGAGTCATGCTTCCCGCATTTCTCACCAGAGCAAAAAGCAAAAGTGCTCCGTAGAGCAGGAGCGGAGTGAGCGGTTTTAGCTCAAATTTGATTGGCTTGAAGCTGGCTTTTGTGAGCGTGACAGCATAGAGTAGTTGAGCGATTAGAAATGCGCCCAGCCCTAGGAGAAAATACATTTCTTCGTTTTGCCACATCAGTAGCATATCTCCTATCCAGGAGAAATATCAGCGCAGCCGCCAGTAGGAGTCGGGGTAGGGTGATCACTCCTGCCGAGTAGATAAATACGTACAAGATCAACACAGGCATCAACAGCGGTTTGGTAAACACTTCAGCTCGGGCAGACCCAATAGCTGTGCCGTCAGATTGACAGCTCCAATGCCGAAATAGAGGTAGGTGATGATTCGATCATTTCTTTCTTGTTGAAAAACAACAAGTAAAATAATCCAAGTAAGGAGAAAAATCCAGCCATGCTAAAAATCCATGGCAGTCTGGCGTCTATTCCTTGAAAAACCGTGCCCGCCACCAGTGCACCCATGCCTATGCCCAGCTCCAAAAAGATGAAAATCGTGGAAACGCCTCTGCCTCTCGTTTTTTCAGGTGTCACATCTATCGCCCAAGCAAAAAGGGCAGGGGAGTTGAGCCCATTGCCCAAGCCAAATACAAATGCACCTACATAGAACTGCGTCACACTTTGCGAAAAGCCAATCATGACCATGCTCACAAAGAGAAAGCCCGTGCTGAAGTACAATACCGATTTTCTTCCAAACTTATCAGAAATACGTCCGCCAATAATGCGCACCAGAAGTGAAGATCCCGTGAAAGTAAGTATAGAACATGCCCTTGTTTTCAATGCCGTGAAACTCACTGAAATCTGGCGATAGTGTAATCACCGTACCGAAAGAGATCGTGGTGAGCAGCATGATGATAGATGGTTGGATCACCGATGGTTCATAAATATCCGAACGGCTGATTTTCAGTAGCGACCATTTGAATTTCCCCTTCGGTTGCAGGGTCTCTTTCATTCCACTCAAAATCAGAATAGAACCCAAGGCGACACATGAGCTGGTATAAAACAGCGTGTTCATGCCAAAATCCAAGTAGATCGCCGACCCTATTGCAGGCCCAGAGGCCATCCCTATCGTAGCAAAAAAGCTGCTTACGCCCAGTGCCTCGCCGCGCTTGTTGGCGGGCACTATATCCGCGATGTAGGACGATGTGCCCGTAGGTTTAAATCCCGTAGAAAAACCATGGAGAAACCGCACAAACAAAAAGCCCCACACAGTGGCTAGCGCAGGGTACAGCAGTCCCGCCACGGCACTGGCCACCGTGCCTATGATCATCACGGGTATGCGACCCCATTTGTCGGTGAGTTTCCCGCTGAAAGGTCGCGACAGTCCCGCCGTGAGCGTGAAGAGCGCCACGATTAGGCCAAGATACTCCTCACCACCCAGTCGCGTCAAGTAGCCCGGCAGCTCCGCCATGATCATCGTAAAAGATGAAAAAAACAAAAAGGAACTGATGGACAAAAGCCAAAAGTTCCTTGAATAAGTTTTAAGCATTTTTTTTCGCTATTCGCAAAGCGCTGACCGCCTTACGCTTTTTTTTTGAAACGCCAAACGCCAAACGCCAAACGCTAAACGCTGAACGCTTTGCGCTCTACGCTTACTTGAAGTTTAAAGTCTAAAGTCTTATATCTAGCGTCTATTCTCTAAAGTCTAATCTCTAACTATCTAACGTCTATTGTCTAAAGTCTAACATCTAACATCTAACATCTAAAGTCTAACCTCTAGCGTCTAACGTCTAACATCTAACATCTAACTATCTAAAGTCTAACTTCTAATATCTAACGTCTAAAGATCAACATCTAGTTTCCAAAAACCGACCACCGACCACCGCTTACCGATCACCGAAAAACCGACCTACCGATCACTATCCGCCGGCTCCTGCTGTTGCAGCAAAAACGCCTTGATATAATCGTTCAGATCGCCATCCAGTACATTTTGCACGTCCGTACGCTCAAAACCCGTTCGGCATCTTTGATCAATTTATACGGATGCAGCACATAGTTTCTGATCTGCGAACCAAAGTCGATTTTCATTTTCCCAGCTTCCACCTTGTCACGCTCCGAATTACGTTTTTCCACCTCACGCTGATATAGCTGAGATTTCAACATCTGCATGGCACGTTCGCGGTTGCCAAGTTGCGATCTATCCACCGAGCAAATCACCACAATTCCCGTCGGTTTGTGAGTCAGCTGCACCTTCGTCTCCACCTTGTTCACGTTCTGTCCACCAGCACCACCACTTCGCGACGTTTGTATCTCTATGTCGTTCGGGTGAATATCTATTTGGATCGTATCATCCACCACCGGGTATACATACACCGAAGCAAACGAAGTATGTCTACGCCCACCACTGTCAAAAGGAGAAATCCTCACCAGTCTGTGCACGCCATTTTCAGACTTCAAAAATCCATAAGCCATCGGCCCCATCAAATTCCAAGGTCACCGATTTTACACCAGCCACATCACCCGGCTGAAAATCCACCTCACGCACCTTGTAGCCCTGCGATTCTCCGTACATGATGTACATACGCATCATGATGCCAGCCCAGTCATTACTCTCCGTGCCACCCGCACCAGGCGTGATTTGCAACATCGCCGAGAGCTGATCTTCCTCGCCCGAGAGCATTTTTTTCAGTTCCAAATCCTCCACCGCCGTAATTGCCAGCTTGTACGCCTTGTCCACTTCCGCTTCCGTCCCTTCTCCCTCACTCAAAAATTCCTGAAGCGTTTCCGCCTCTTCCGTCGGCATTCATTACCGCTTCATATTGATCCGTCCATGCCTTTTTCGCACGAATCGTTTTCAATACCGCCTCTGCCTTTTCGGCATCATTCCAAAAATCCGGCTGAGCCGTCACCAATTCCTCTTCTGCTATCTCTTTTTTCTTAGTAGCATAGTCAAAGATACCTCCCCAAGGCCTTCACACGGGCCTTCAAGTCTTTCAACTGATCTGATGTCATGTTGTCGAAGTTTAAGTTAAAAATTTATTGAACCGCGAAGGTAGCCACATTTCGAGTGCAGGGCTAGTAAAGTCTTATTAAGATTTTGGAGCGAACAGGCATCTCCCGATCAAAGAGAGCTCCCGCTATCTGTAGTATCTTTTTTCTCCTATCGTCCAAAAAAAGGATACTACTGCCTATCGGGGCTAGCTTGCCACGATCATTTGATCAAACCTCGTCAGATTATTCTAAATGCTCCATCTACTTGCAGCAGTCATTCCCGCAGGGAATCATAATCAGTTATCTAGTCACTCCGCTTGCGATGTGACAATGTCGCCCAGACAGAATCCTGATTCTAATCAGGTATACCCATAGGATCTCCATAATCAAGTTGACTACACCATATTGTCACCAGCATCAAAACAAACTCAACAACCTTCCCGACTTACATAAGCCACTTTTTCATTTACCTCTACTTTTGTCCACACGTCACCATCTTCAAGAATCTCCAGTTTGTTGACCTTTTTCCATCACGTCTATTGGCTCAGCTGCCGCAGACGGCCCAGTCATCAATAGTGTCTGATTTTGAGCAATGATTGCTTCATTCGTGTCGAAAAGCCCTATTGGCTATCAAGCCAATAGGCAGGAGAAGAGTACTTGCAAGCCAATCCAACCTGCAGCCGATCCGCCTTTAGGTTTTTTTATAAACATCACTATCAGGGTGAGCAACGGATAGCGCAAAGCACGTGATCAAAATATGGCATTCGATATTTGTTGACCGTGCTATTCATATAAGTATAGTCCGAATACTCATAGCCATCTAGTGAATTTTCGGAAGCCAGTTCACTCATTTTCGCAATAGCTCTTTTATTAGCAGTGTGTTTGTAATAGCCGTCCAGGTAGAGGAGTGCGCTAGTGTAGTCACCAAGACCTTCTTTGATGTAGGCCATTTTTATCAGCATAGCAGGGAGTAGCAGTTCCTTTGTCATATAGCGACTCATACTCTTCAAAAGCCTCTGTGTATCGTTTGGCTTTGAAAAGACTATCTGCCTGATTTAGAGTGCTCGCTGTCTGCCTGCCAGCGAAATGAAACCAGCTTAAAATCAGTGCTCAGAAAAAATACTTGCCTAAAAATCATATGATTGTTGTGTTTTGTAAATAACATTCATACTTTTGCAACCGCAAATTAAGGAAAGGGTATCAAAAATCCTTATACCACTTTGCAATTGACTTATTGAATCATTCCTTTTAGTGTCTGTTCTAGACGTATCTGCTTTTTGAATAGTTTTTAAAATGTGGAAAACAAATTGAGTTTTTTTGCAGATTATTAAAATTAAATTTTGATTTTTGCACTCCCAAATCGATTGGCTAGCTCAGCTGGTAGAGCAACGCCCTTTTAAGGCGTGGGTCCTGGGTTCGAACCCCAGGCCAATCACATCAAAAGCCGAACTGAAAAGTTCGGCTTTTTTCATTTTATCCCTTCCCACCATTTTGTTTTTGGAGCATCTGTGATGCTGAATCGCTCTCCAATATAAGGAGTGCTGGTTTGAACCTCCTTTGCATTGGCTTCCATTGTAGCTCTTTCTATGGGGTCTGTCCAGCTGTGCATCGCAAGTTTGAATCCTCCCCAATGTATCGGCATCATTATTTCAGTTTTCAAGTCTATAGCAAGCTTGCACCGACTGTTCAGGCATCATGTGGATTGCTTCCCAGAGCTTATTGTATTGGCCGCATTCTATCATAGCAAAGTCAAACGGACCAAATTTTTCTCCTATTTCTTTAAAATGACCTGCATAGCCACTATCTCCGCTGAAGTAGATATTGTCTTTTTCTCCTTTTATCACCCATGATGCCCATTGAGTTTTATTCCTATCGGTAAGTCCTCTGCCAGAAAAATGTCTTGCCGGTGTAGCTGTCAGGGTAATGTTTGCAACTGAAGTAGATTGCCACCAGTCCAGTTCTGTGATTTTGATCTATCCACTCCCCATCGAATCAAGTGAGATCCTACACCCAGTGCAGTGTAGAAATGCTCTACTTTGTTTTTTAATTGCATGATGGACTCATAATCCAAATGGTCGTAATGGTCATGAGATAAGATAATGGCATCAATGTCAGTTAAAGATTGTATTGGAATTGGGCGCTCGTATGGAAATCTTTTTGATGTAAAGCTCACGGGAGCACTTGCAGACCCTAGCATCGGATCAATTAATATTTTTTTACCATCCATTTCCAATAAAACGGCGGAATGACCGTACCATGTAATATATGTATTGCTTTCAGCACTGATCGCTTGTTCGCTAAACTTGACTGGAAGTGATTGTTTCGGAGTTCTCCCTTCATTTTTAAACAAAAATTGATAAAGAGAATTGGTCATGTCTCCAGCACCCATATCAATGCTGGTAGGGATCAGGTTTTGAAATGTCTCGTTCTCAAAATTGTGGAGATTTTTTAATTTTATCAAGGTGTGCACCGGAAGGAGGTTGGCCAAATTGAGGAGCTGATTTAACAAATATGATCGTTGCAAGAGTAACTGTAACAGCAATGCCAATAAGAGTGAGGAAGAAAATGATCATGATTTTTATTAACTTTTTCATGTTATGTAGTATAAGGAATTTCGTGATGGCGGTTCTAACGTAAGGTTTGGTAGTAAAGAGTTGTTTTAAAATATTCTTTCCCCAGATGTGAGTAAAGCGGAATGAAATTATATGATTATTAAAGAATCATTATTAATTTAATGAATAATATAAAATTATCACGGTTTTGTTATAAACATGAGCGTTAATTCTATCTTTGCAATGTAAATTTATAAGTTATGACTACAACATCGGATCGATCTTTAACCGCTATCCTTACTGATGTGATTAATGTGGCAGTTTTGCCGCTTACCAATATGAGTGCGGGTATTGGTGAAGAATACTTTAGTGATGGGGTTTCTGAAGATATCATAGATGCCCTAACGGGGGTGGAAGGCTTGCGACTGATTTCGCGAGGTTCAAGTTTTTCATTGAAAGACTCAAAGTTGACAATGCCAGAAATAGCTGAGTCACTTTCTGTTGATTATCTGGTTTCAGGAACATTGCGTAAAATTGGAAGTAAGGTGCGCATGCGCGTTTTCTTGAATGATGCTAAAACTGAGGAAGAAATTTGGGCTCAGAGCTATGACCAGAAATTGGTTGATATTTTTGATATCGAGGAAGATATTATCAAGAATATTATCAAAAACCTAATCCCTAATTACAATGTTTCTGATCCAGAAAAGCCGGTTTTTGTACCAGCAACTCGCAATCTAAAAGCGTTTGAGAATTACCTTCAGGGATTATATTTTCATAACAAATGGAGTGTTAGTGACCTCAATCAGGCAGTTGCTTTTTATGATAAAGCCATAAAAAAGAAACCAGATTATTACAAGGCTTACTCGCTGAAGGCCAATGCGCTCACACGATTGTCTTTTGCAGGTGGGTATGCTGCTCCAGTAAAGTCTTATGATGAGGCCAAGGATGCGGCTAAAAAAGCCATGGAGCTAAAGCCAAATTACTATCGCTCGTATACGGCAATGGCCTATGTGTATCTCTATCAGAAGTACGATTGGGAACAGTCTTTAATGATGGTCAATAAAGCCCTGACTTTGAACCCTCAAAGTTCAAAGTCGATGGTAGCCAAGTCGATGTATTATACCATCAAAGGAGATTATATTGAGTCTCGAAAACATTTAAAACGGGCTTTGGAAATAGACCCTTTATCATTTATAGCCAAGAGAGCTCAAGCTGATAATTATTTTTTAGAAGGGAAGTATGAAAGCGCGATCGTGCTTTATAATGAACTTTTGGAGGTGGATTCCGCTCACGAGAAGGTACTTGAATATAAAGGGTGGTCTGTGGTTATGCTCGGCAGAGAAGATGAAGCCATTGAGATGTTTAGGACTTTGGATAGCAAAACGATCTTAGCAGGTAAGATTTATAGCCAGTTGGCTTATGCTTATGCCATGAAAGGAGATTTTGAAAATGCTACGCGCTATTTGAAAGAGATTGAAATGAATGCAGCTACCAATAAGGCATTCACCTATGCATTGGATTTTGCAGTGATCTATACTGCCTTGAAGGATTTTGATAAGGCAATGGATAATCTTGAAGAGGCAGTAGAAAACAGAAGAAGTGCTATTATATATCTGAAAGTAAATCCAATTTGGGATCCAATGAGAGATTTTCCTCGATTCAAATCGCTACTCAAGCGACTAAGGTTGGATTGATTTTTTTTTTAAATACGTGTTTTTTTCTTTTAGCCCAAACTGGTAATACTTGTTTGGGCTTTTCGATTTTTACAAATAACCAGACAACTCATCCTCTTTATCTCTCATTCATTCTCAAATAACTCATTTCCACCCTTTTTTTCAGATGGGAATGATTTATTTTTTATATTTAACATATTGGTTTCGTAGATTGTAATAATTTGGGGTAACCTAAAATATTGTACGTCTAAAATCACATTTCTATTATCTGCAATGAATCTGTTTTCTTTTGCTAGATTACCAACAATAGAGAGCAATATCTAACTTCAATTTCTGCTATGATCAATTTTTATAAATCGCCGCACACTCCCCAAATATGTTCTGGAAATTTATATTTCGCGCTCCCAAACGATGCACTAGGCTTCCTAGGCTTTTTATATAACATCGTAATTTTGAGTAGCTAGCTATTTTTCTGAATACTTAAGCCGCTAGAATTATGTTCTTTCGTTGACGATCCTGTTTTTATTCAGCTAATTAAATAAACCAACTCAACTACTTATGTCTAAAATAAATCTTTTATACTCTTTTTTGGGAGTCATCTATGGAGGTGTTCTTCCAATGGTTCTCGGTATAAACTATTGGGTTTTTAGAGGATCCTTTATTTATAAGTCTGGTCTTTGGGTCATAGCCACTCTTTTTATTGTCGTTACAGCAGCATACATCACAGGTCTTTTTGGTCTTGTGCATTTGTTTTGGGGCAGTTCCTGTAGGTCTCTTGATGGTTGCACTCACATTCACCCATCTCAGAAATAGTATTGAGATTCCAATGTCTAAAATCAGAACCGCATTTGAGCGACTCACTAGAGGGGAAATCGGAGTAAAAGCCAATCCCGATGATTTGGCTCGTACGGATGAAGTAGGTAAGTTATTTAGTTCACTAGATTTCTTCCTCGAAAAATTGAACGAAGCTTCGTCTTTTGCTTCGAGTATTGGAAATGGTAATCTTTCTGTAAAATTTTCAGCGCTTAGTGATGATGACTGTTTGGCCACTCCTTGCTTACTCTTCGAGAAAAACTTATCACAGTAATTACAGAAACCAATGCTGTGGTTTTAGCCGCAGGCAATGATGGAAATCTTAATTCGCGAATCAATTTGGAAGACAAGTTGGGAGCATGGAAAGATTTGAGTGAGTCCATAAATGGTCTTGTTGGCCTCAGTTGCTACACCCTTGCTGGAGGTAAATAAAATAGTCAATGCAATGGCATTTGGTGATTTGTCCAGAGCGATACGAGAATGTTTCAAATGGACAAATATTTGAATTGACTAAAAGTTTGAATGACGCCCTTGACAATTTAAGTGAGCTATTGTTTACGAATATCCAAACGCGCAGACATCATTGAGGCTTCATCAGAAGAAATGCTCAGCACAGGCGAAGAGATGAATAATAATACTCGTGAGATTGCGAGTTCAATAGCTCAGATGAGTAATGGGGCGCAAACTCAGGTGTCTAAAGTTGATGAATCGTCTGGTTTAGTTGAAAGTATTCTAAAAACCTCCAAAGAGATGGCCGAGAAATCTGAGGCCATAAATTCAGCTGCAAAACACGGAGTTGAGAATAGTGAAAAGGGAACCGCCATGGCTAACAATGTGGTGACCAGCGTAGGTCAAATATCAGATTATAGCAATCAGACCAATGAATCAATGAAGGTGCTTACTGAGCGATCTAAAGAAATTTCAAGGGTGCTGAGTGTAATTACTGATATAGCCGCTCAAACAAATCTTTTAGCCCTGAATGCTGCAATTGAAGCCGCTCAAGCTGGTGATGCGGGAAGAGGTTTTGCTGTAGTGGCGGAAGAAATACGAAAGTTGGCGGAAGATTCAAGAAAATCAGCACGTGAAATTGAAAAACTGATTGGCGATGTGCAAAAAGATACTTTGGAAGCAGCCAAGGTTATCTCCACCATGAATAGTAATGTAAAAGCCAGTGTTTCAGCTTCCAATGAAGCAGCAGTGGTATTTCAAGAAATGGCGGCTTCCTCTCGACAAACACTAAATTATTCAGAAGATATTTTGAAATCCACACGTGCCCAAACCGTAAGTATTAACGGCGTGGTGTCCATTACAGAAACTGTCGTGGTAATAGCAGAGCAAACTGCTGCTGGAACGGAGGAGATTGCTACCTCTGCTTCTGAATTATCCGCGGGAATGAATAATTACACCCAGAAATCTGAGAGATTGAACGAAATAGCCATTGAGCTCAAAGAGGGAGTTAGTAGGTTTACATTGAGAAAAAATGAACTTGTCTAAATGGTTATTTCAGTAGTTAATCAAAAAGGAGGTACAGGGAAAACAACCAGTACTGTCAATATTGGAAGTGCTCTGGCACTGAAAAACAAGAAGGTCTTGTTGATAGATTTAGACCCTCAGGGCAGTTTGAGCTATTCCCTTGGAATTACCAAGTATTGAGGATTCCAATTGGAGATGTTCTGGCTGGAGAGATTAATTTTAAAGACAGTACTTGTTCAGAGAGGAGGGAATGGATGTAGCTCCAGCTACTATCGGTCTGGCAGATATTGAGTTGAGCATGGCCGATGAGCCACAGCGAGAGCAGTTTCTTTCGAAAATTCTTGTTGAAGTCCGAGGTTCGTATGACTATGTTTTGATTGATTGCCCTCCTTCATTATCCTTATTAACAGTGAATGCGCTTTGTGCATCTGACAAAGTACTGATACCAATGCAGATGGAAGTATTGAGTTTGCAGGGGTTGGAGTTGATTCATACCACTATTAGCCGATTGAAGGATGCTTATGGTATAGATGTGGAAATTATGGGGGTTTTGCCTGTATTATATGATAAGCGTCGCAAGTTGAGTATAGAAGTTTTAGAATTTATTGACGAAAATTATGATCTACACGTCTTTAACAGCTATATTAGGAATAATGTGAAAGCTTCAGAAGCACCATCGTTTGGGCAGAGTGTGATTGCATACGATCCTCAATCCAATAGTGCCAAAGATTATACAAACCTCGTTGAAGAAATTTTAAAGATTAAATAAGGATGGCACTAGGCAAAAATCTTAAGAAGAAAAATTTGATCCCATCCGGCCCTGTAAAAAAGCCAGAGAAGGAAAAGAAAGTCAGTAAACCTGTTGAGGAAGTTGAGGCTTTAAAAGACACAAAAGAAGTTTCCACCCCTGTTAAGGAGTCTTCAAAGGTAGTAGAAGAAAGACCTAGTGAGTTAAGGGAGAAAAAGACGCCTGTGATTTCGCGTGAGTCTGAATTCAGACAAATGGACAAGCAGGAATTTGATAGGAGAATTGCTCTTCACAACAAATTCAAGAATGAAGTTGAGGCATTAAATGATAAAAAGGTTCATCTAATTATTTTTAAAATCAAGGATGAAGAATTTGCTATAGAAATAGATAAAATAAGAGAAGTAGTCCCGACACCTTCTATCAGTAAAATGCCACAGTCTCCAAGTTACGTTCCTGGTATAGCCACGATCAGGGGCAGAGCCATTGTAACTATCGATCTTACTAAGAAGTTTGGATTGGTTAGTCACGATGAAGAGGGAGAGCATTTTGCCTACACCATGATCGTTAGTACTCAGAAGTTTACCATTGGGATATTGATAAACGAAGTTCCCGTAAATCAAATCGTAGATGGGGAATGACATCCAGTCCACAGCAGAGGATTTTTCGGAAACGACATTCGATGAGACGTACGTGAAAGGTATGCTCAAGCTTGATGGTCGTGTAATTTTTTTAATGGATATTGATGAACTAGTAGAAGGAGATAGGTTGAAAAATAGGGTCAGTGCAAGTGTAAATTTTGCTAGTTGAGAAAGCCATTGAAAATATTAATTGTCGATGACTCAGCTTTTATGCGGTTGCTTCTTAGCGATATCCTCTCAGAGGATGCCGAGTTAGAGGTTGTTGGCGTAGCTGTAGACGGAAAGGATGCGCTTGCAAAAGCTGATCGAGTTGAAGCCGGATGTGATGGTTTTGGATATGAATATGGGTGAGTACAGCGGTCTGTATGCTGTAGAGCACGTAATGAAAAGAAATCCAATACCAATACTTGATTCTCAGTTCAGTTGGATAATACCAATCTTAATCCAATTTTTGATGCGTTGGAGCTTAGGAGCTGTTGATTACATCAATAAGCCAGTTAGTGGGGGTTCTAAGATCCGAGAAATGCACGAAGAACTGATAAAGGCTGTAAAAAGTGTAGCCCGTGCTAAGCCTCGTGCAACCAATATCAATTCAAATGGTCTTAACAGACTGCCTCATACTTTTGATAAGACAAGCAAGTATCATGTAATTGTCATTGGAGCATCTACTGGTGGCCCAACGGCAATTGAAAAGTAATAACTTCCTTACCAGCTAATTTGAATGTGCCTGTGTTGATATGTCAGCACATGCCAGCGAATTTTATTGCATCTTTTGCTAAGAGAATTGATGCGTCTAAGTTCCCTTAATGTTGTAGTTGGGAGAAAGGGCATGAAGCCTCAGCCAGGTATGATCATTATTGCGCCTGGTAATTCAAATATGATCGTGGAGAGGTCGAAAGCGAAAGATGTTGTAATTGGTTTTAGCGATGAAAAATATAAAGAATATAATAATCCCTCCATCAATGCTTTGATGCTTTCAGTGGCAACATGCTATGAAAGCAAGACGATATGTGTTTTGCTTACCGGAATGGGTAAGGATGGAGTGCAAGGTGTAGTTGCTATTAAACAAAAAGGAGGAATAACTATCGCTCAAAATGAAGCCTCCAGCATCATATTTGGTATGCCAAAAATGGCTATCGAAAGTGGAGCGGTGGATCAAGATTTTAGATATTAAAGAAATTGGAGCTTATCTCGTAAACTGTTTGTAACCTTGAAATCAAAAGAATCAGAATACAAAGAACTCTTTCTGATCGAAGCTAAAGATAGCATCGAGCAGCTAGATTCACTTTTTGTGAATTTAGAAAAAGATCATTCGAACGACAGTGCTATCAATTCTATTTTTAGGATTACGCATACCATGAAAGGTAATGCCATGGGAATGGGATTTGAGTCCATCGCCACTTTATCACATACTATGGAGGATGTGATGATCGCGATTAGGAGCAAACAAATCACACTCAGTAAAGAGCTGTTCGAGATATTGTTTAAGGCTAATGATAAACTTGGAGCCCTTGTCAAGGCACTGGAAACAGACGAAAAGGTTAGCTATTTAGGTATAAAATCCCGTTTATCTATTTTTCTGAAAAATGAATTAGAAAAGTTAGATACAGGAGGGGAAGCTAAACCCAAGGATTTAGAGGATGATTTGAATCTTTCAGTTCCTGAAGAGGAAATGGCTGAAGAAGAACACGTTAATGTATCAGAAATATCTTCTCAGATTTCTTTTTCGGACGTAATACAAATTCCGGTTAAGAAAATGGACGATTTGCTCAATCAAGTGGGGCAATTGATCATTGAAAGAGACAGGCTTATGGCCACTAGCCAAAACTTGGGGATTAGATCATCTGAATTCGAAGGCTTGCAGCGAATTACCTCAAACCTTCAGTACAGTATCATGAATGCACGAATGGTGCAGGTGGGATTTCTGTTTAATAAATTTCATCGAATACTTAGAGATGCGGCGATTATAGAGTCAAAGAGTGTAGACCTCACCTTGAAAGGAACGGATATCGAGGTTGACCGTAATATTCTTAAAATTTTAAGTGATTCACTGATTCACTTGGTTAGAAACTCAGTAAGTCACGGTATTGAGTCAGCAGAAATAAGAAAAGAAAGAAAAAAACCAGCAGTAGGCTCGGTGACACTAGATGCTCGCTACGAAAGAGACAGTGTTTATATTTCTGTAAAAGATGACGGTGCGGGGATCGACCCAGAGAAGATAAGAAAAAAAATCATTGATACGGGGCTTGCTTCAGCTCAAGCAGTGAAAGGGCTTTCAGATCAAGAAGTTCTTCGATTTATTTTCGAATCTGGATTCTCAAATTCAGAAAAAGTGAATGAGCTGTCGGGGCGTGGGGTAGGAATGGATGTAGTGAAGCGAGCCGTAGAATCTATTGGAGGTCAAGTCACTATTGATACTCAATTAGGAAAAGGCACTACAATTAGCCTGTTGGTTCCTTCGTCACTTGCTCTGAAGGGGGCTTTGTTGTTTGAAGTGGATCATCAGGAGTATGCGATAGCACTCTCTTATATGGAGGCAGTTGTCTCTATAAAAAAGAAGGATATATATAAGCTGAGTGGAGGCTTGATGGCAAGATTTAAAGAAGAAGCTATATCCATCGTATTTTTGAAAGATATTTTAGAATTGGAGAACCTTTCAATTGTTGCGAACCAAGGAACACTTCATCAGACTTATGATGAATTAGAGGATGATGAAGCCGTTTTTGATCTAATAATTGTGTCCTATGCTGATCGGATGACAGGGATTGTAGTGGATAAATTATTGCTACAAAAAGAGATCATCGAAAAATCCTTGGCAAAACCATTAAATAAAATAAAATTACTAAGCGGAATAACAATTCTTGGAAATGGTAATGTGTGCCCAGTTGTTGATGTAGCTGTTATATCCGACATGCTGCATAAACAAACATTGAAAGCTCAATAAGTATGGTCAATAGAATAGTGGTTATTATGAACAAAGGAAGGAGCGCACATTGGAGCTAATAACCGATGAAGAAATAAAGGCGTTGCTTACTGCGATCAAAAATAGATACGGATTGGATTTCACTAATTACGAAAAAACCTCTTTTAAAAGAGGAATTTTCAGATTGATGATGAAATACAAAATGGAATCCTCTCTTGATTTGTGGTCAAGAGTCCTTCACGATCGTGATTTTTTCATGGGAGCTATTGATGACTTATTGGTGAATCTGACGGAGCTTTTTCGCAATCCAGATGTTTGGATTAAAATCCGCGATGAAATTTTGGATACCATACCATCTCCAGCGAAAATATGGCATGCAGGATGTTCTACTGGAGAAGAGGTCTATACTATGGCTATTGTGTTGGAGGAGAAGCGAAGATTAAGTCAAACCAAAATAGTCGCCTCAGATCTTAGTAACAAAGCCTTGGGGATGGCCAAAAAGGGAGATTACTCATTAGCGGTTTTGAAACAGTATTTAGGGCCATTTCTGAAATTTTTTCCTGATCGGAAGATGGAAGACTATTTCGATTTTCATGACAAGCATGCAACGATAAGAGAAAAGTATAAAAGGCAAGTGCTGTTCAGAAAACATAATCTTGTTCATGACCTAGCGATTGATAAATTTGATATTGTGTTTTGTAGAAACGTAATGATATACTTTGATAATGCTTTGAAACGGAAGGTTTTAGAGCTGATGCACAGTAGTATGAAGACAAATGCATATTTGATTATTGGTTATTATGATATAATGCCTGATGATGGAAAAGAACTATTTGATTTGGTAGATATAAGAACAAGAGTTTATAGAAAGAAAGAAATGTGATGTAGGGTTAGTTGATCTACAAGTTCAACCTCCTGAATATTACTAAAAGACAATTAATTTGTAGATAACTGTTATAAATAGGAATTATTATCAGCATAAAAAGCTCTATATTCCATATATTAGGAAAAAATTGAATTGTGAGTTACTTAAAAAATAATGTAGAAAATTGCTAAAATTATGAAAGCCCCATGATGGAAAATTTTAATGAAAACGAACTACAGGTAGCCTCGAAATTGATTTTCGATGGGCTATCAATGGCCAAGTCTTCCATGGAGCAGATACTCCAGAGTCCGATTACTATTCAAGAGATTCAATACGGAGATCCGAAAAAAGGAGATCAGGATAGTTTTTATAGCGGACCAGTTGAAAAAGTTCATTTGATTAAAACCGATTTGATTGGTGAAATCAAAGGAGTGAGTTATTTGATTTTTTCTGAAACTGAAGTCAGTAAAATCTGTAAAGCCTGCTTACCACCGAATATTTTAGAGAATGATACTCCAGAAGGCCAAATGATGATCTTGGGGTTTTTGTCAGAGATTGATAATATGGTTTCTGCGGCAGTAATCACTGAATTCTCAAATTTCCTCGGATTGGATATTTATGGAGGAGTTCCTTCCATGGAAGTTATCGAGTCAACTGAGGTTGATACTACCTTAAAGAATAGAGTGACAGAGATGGATTCGATTATTCATTTCAAAGCAATATTTCATGGTAAAGAATTAGATATTGCACCAGATTTTGTTTGGATACTACAAAATGAGTTTGTGAACAGAATTAGGAAGGTAATATAAAAGTTAAGAGAAAAAGGTTAGCCTTTAAGGCGATTCAAAATTGATTAAACGAGTAAAGAAAATTTAAAAACGATGGGCAAAACAGTATTAATTGTAGATGACTCAATTTATATGAGATCTTTAATAAAGACCTCACTTGTAGAGCAAGGATTTGAAGTAGTTGGTGAAGCTCAAAATGGAGAGAGTGCCATTGATTTGGCGATGGAGTTGAAACCTGATTTGATCACACTGGACAATATTCTGCCTGATATGATGGGGTTTGAAATTTTGAAAGTTTTGAAAGATGCAGGATTGACCGCTAAGGTTGTTATGATTAGCGCGGTAGGGCAGCAAACAGTAATTAACAAAGGGAAGGAGCTAGGCGCTGAAGCCTATATCGTGAAACCTTTTACTGCAGAAAGTCTAATGGAAGTAGTGAATAGCGTTGTGTAATACACAGCGCTATCTTGAATCTCTCAAAGAGTCTTTATCAAAGAATGAATAAACTATACAACTTATCCATACGAAAGAAGTTTGCGGTCGTAATTGTACCGCTGATTATTATTATCGTATGCTTCGATATTCTTCAAATTCGGCATAAATTCTTGGATTATCAGGATTCCAATAGACTGAACAAAGCCATTATTGTTGGGGTTGAAGTCAATCATTTGGTTCATGAAATTCAAAAGGAGCGGAGTATTTCGTCAGGCTATATTTCGAATAACGGGCTGGAATTTGAAGACCAATTGAAGAAACAAAGAGCAAGGACTGATAGCACTTTACAGCTATTTTATGAGGAGCTTGAGAAGCGGAGCTTATCTACATTGACAGATTTGCATGAGCAAGATATTAAAAACCTGAGGTCATTTTTAGATCGTCTACCAACCCTTAGGGCTCAGGTTGACGCTATGTTGGTTACACCTCATCAGTGTATTAAATATTTTTCTGATATTAATGAAGTAGCACTAAATACTGTCAACAGATTAATCAATGAAACGAGAGATAAGCAAATAACGCAGCAAGTGCATGCGATGATTTATTTCTTGAAATCAAAAGAGCGAGCCAGTATTGAGAGAGCCATTGGAACAAAAGCCTTTTCACATAATCATATTGGATTTGACTTATATCATGAGTTTTCAGAGTTGGTGGCTCAGCAAGAGGCCTATCTTGATGCTTTTTTGATCATTTCGGATGATAAGACTAGTGATTTTTACGAAAATACTGTTCAGGGGCCTGATGTTGATGATGTGGCCAGAATGCGAGAAGTTCTTTTTGAAAATGAAGAGCTAAATGAAGACCCTAGTAGATGGTATCAAGCATCCACGAATAAAATCAATTTACTGAAGGCTGTAGAAGACTATATGTCTAAAGAGCTAGATGTTCAAACTTCAAAATTGGCAACATCAGCAGGGCGAGAATTGTGGGGGTTAATTATCCTGGATTTACTTATTGGAGGAGTGGCATTTTTCTTAATGTCAAAGATCGTTGCTAATTTATTGGATAACGTTCAAATCTTAGAAGCCTTTACCCGACGCATTATTAAGGGAGATTTGTCCAAAACGGTCGATATCGATACAAAGGATGAATTGGGTCAATATGCCAAGACGTTTAATGTCATGGTTCAAGAGATTAAAATCAATCGTCAGGAATTAGAAAAGCAGAGAGATAGAGCCAAATTTTTATATAGGAATATCTATCAAGTTTCGAAGGTGGTTTTTGAAAATATTCAGCAAGGGATATTTTTATTGGATAAAAACTTCAAAATCAGCAAGTTTCACTCCAAAGCGATGGAGTATATTTTTGATAATCAGCGTATTGCAGGTGAAAATTTTGCCAGCTTTATGCGTCCTTTGATCATTCCAAGAGAACTTGAAGCGCTCGAAATGTTTATGCGTCATCTTTTCAATGAGGATATGGATGAGGATGTTGTGAATCAGCTTAACCCTGTAGAGCAAGTAAAGATTTATACTGAGAATAATGGAGTAGTGGTCACCAAGTTTGTCAGAATTAAGTTTACTAGAATTTTAAGAAACGGAAGAATTCAACATATAATGGTAACTGTTTCTGACGAGACGGAATCCATCTTGCTTCAGCAGCACTTGGATGAGGCAGAAAGAAAGAAGAAAGAAGAGTCTGAACAAGTACTAAGTATCCTGAAAATAGACCCACCAGTATTGAGAGGGTTTATTCATAATTCTAAAAAGACATTAAGAAGTATTTCGGAACGCTACGAACATCATCAAGGGGATGATTACACTAAACTCTTGGATTTCACTTTTGAGACTATTCACAACTTAAAAGGAAATGCTGTTATTATAGGACTGAAATTGATGGGAGTGAAATTCCATGAAATAGAAGAGTCCATAACTAAGTTGAAAGGTCGTAAATCTTCTGCCAAGGATTTCTTGACTGTTTTGTATGAAATGGACGAATCAGACAGAATGCTTACAGACATGGCGGACATGTTGAAAAAAGTGGCGAGTATTTATAGAAAACTACCTCCTGAAGGTCAAGCCGTTTCGAATATAATGGTGATTGATTCGCTAGAGAAAGGAGTGGAGACTATCAGTGCCGACTTAGGGAAGGAAGTTGATTTTAAATTTAGAAACGACCATGATGTAATTATTCCAGAGGTCTATATCAATTCATTTAAGGATGTAATGATTCAGTTGATTAAAAATTCCATTTCTCATGGAATAGAATCACCGAATGTTAGAATGGAATTAGGTAAAATGCTCAGAGGTAATATTGAGTTGGAACTGGATCAAAATGATGACAAGGAAATTATTGCCAAATATCGGGATGATGGAAAAGGGATGAGTTTGAAGGAAGTTAAGGAAAAGGCGGTATTAAGAAATATTTTGTCTGAATCTGATGCCGCCAAACTCAAGGAAAAGGACATTGTTTCGGTTATATTTAAACAGGGCTTTTCTGTCACTGATAAAGCGGATCATTATTCAGGAAGAGGACAAGGTTTAAGTTTAGTGAAAAATCTTATAGAAGAACTTAATGGAACTTTCGAAGTGAATTTCGAAGAGGGAAGATTTTTCGAAATGATTATAAAATTACCGTATAAAGAAAGCGAAACTGTAGAAGAGGATTTGACAGCATGAACGGATCAGAACCTAATGAGAAATTAAAATTATTGATAGTAGACGATTCATCAGTGATGCGTCGTACTATTGAAAAGAAATTGGTGGACTATGATCTAGTGGTTGTAGGTATGGCCTCTAATGGTAACGATGCGTTGGAAATTGTGAAGAAGGAAATGCCAGATATAATAACCTTAGATATAACTATGCCAGAGATGGATGGTATTGCTTGTTTGGAACGTATTATGAAAATACATCCAGATGCAAAGGTGATGATTATCACAGCATTGTCTGATAAGCTCACTGGTCTTATTGCCTTAGATAAAGGTGCGCGAGGCTTTTTGTATAAACCTGTGAATGCCGATGATTTGACAAAAGCCTTCAATAAACTACTGAAGAGAAATGAAAACCAGTAAGGAGGAATTTGAAGAGACATGCAATCTTTTTATCAATTCTGTCAGTAATTATTTTAAACATTTGACAGAGGTTGATTCTGAGATCAACATTCCTTACATCAAGGAATCTAAGGGGTTGGTTCTAAAGGATTTCACAGGTATGATAGGAATATCTGGAAGTCGAAAAGGGTTTGTTTATATTTCTGCCGATCGCAAAATGTTTGAGGATCTCATTAATATCTTTATTGGTATAGATGAGCCCTCAGAGGAAGATATATTGGATATGGCTGGTGAAATATCAAATGTTGTTGCAGGTAATGTTAGAGCGAATTTGGGTACCAATTTTATGATTTCAGTGCCGATCGTTTTTGAAGGCATGCCCGAACAGCTTAAATTACCTACGGATGTTTCCATATATGTTATTCCGATTCATTGGAAAAAGCATGAAGCTTATGTCGTAATCGGTCTACAATAGTAGATTAAAAATAAAGATATTGTATGAGTACACCCTCTAAAGATAGAGAAAGTCAAAAGTCATCGAATTTTCACCCTACAGTGGCTGATGCCATGAACAATATTGGTGATAGTGCGAAGAAGAACTATTTCTCTTTATTTCCAGAGGAGTTGATCATAAGTATGCTTGATGCATTCATTATCAACAATCCTATGAGTGGGAGCGTAGGTGGAGATGGGTTTTGGGTACATCAAACAATGGATAGTTTGATCGTTGTTGTATTCGATTGCATGGGGCATGGGCATTTGGCGAGCATGATGACGCGTATTTATACACGTGCTCTAGATAAAGTCGTAAGCCAAGATAAAGTGGAAGAACCAGGTGAGATTCTGATGCAAATCCATGCGGAAGTAAAGACCAAATTTGAAGGTAAAGAAAATCTACAGGTTGGTTCGGGCGCAGATGTCGGTATCGTTAAGATTGGTATGGCTGAACGATACATGGAGTTCGCTGGAGCAAAGATGGATTTGTTCCAAGTTAAGGATGGAGAAATGGAGCTTATTAAAGCAGATCGAATGCAAATTGGGGATCTGTTTGATTATGAGCATAATTATAAAACTGTACGTCTGGATTTGGTAGATAAGGGCATTTACAACTTTTACCTCTCAAGTGATGGATTTAAGGATTTGTTGGGCGGAGAGGCAGGTAAAAAACTAGGAAAAGTTGGAGTGAAAACTCTTTTGGAAGCCAATTTTGGAAAACCCATGATGGAGCAAAAAAAGGAAATTGAAGCCCACTTGGCAGAATGGGGTAAATATTTTAGCCCTTTAGATGATGTATTGATTGTTGGATTCTCAGTCTAATAATTGATTTTTAGGTTTTGGGAAGTTTTAACTAAATTCCGGATCAACCTAATTTATTTGACCACACTTGTCAAACTTAGAAACAAATTTCTGGCCTTTTGATTTTGATCGGATTGAAGATCAAACTCGTAAGAATTACTACGCATTACTTCCTGAAGAAGCTGAACTCAAAAGGAACTTGCCAGATGTAATTGTTATTAATAAACCAGCTGGATCAGTCGGTGGTGATGGCTATTGGTCACATTCGGAAAATAATGATCTATTTCTAGCTGTTTATGATTGTGTGGGACAAGGCCACTTGGCCAGTATGATGACTCGCATTTATTCCAATGCACTGAGCAAGTTAATCATTCAAAACAGCATACAATATCCTGCTTCCGTTATCCAATTTATTCACAGGGAAATCAAAAGTAAATTCAGTGATAAGGAAAAAATAAAGCTTAATACTGGGGCCGATCTTGGCATACTGCGCATTGATATAAACCAGCGTATTGTCGAGTTTGCAGGCGCCAGAATGGATATGGTGGTTGTATCTGCTGATGGTGTAGAGATAGTAAAAGGTGATTGCCTACATATAGGTGAGCACTTTGAGGCCAAACACGATTTTCATTCAACCACGGTTACATTGAGGAAAAAGACCAAGGTTTTTATCCATACAGACGGAGTGGTGGATATGATGGGGGGCACTGAATATAGAAAGTTAGGCACCTCTCGTCTCTATGATTTTTTGTTTTCCATAAACGAATTGAGTCTTGTAGAGCAAAAGAAGAAAATACAGTCTTTTTTAAAAGAATGGCCTGGGGCACACCCACAAAATGATGATATACTTATTGTAGGTTTCTCACTGGATTAAAGCCTTGCTAGAACAAAAGGATGTACAAAGAAGTTGAAAACACATCTAATGTCCATATCCTTTTTTATCATTGCTTTACAGACGCAATATGAGTTTCCAAATTAAAAATCCTTTCGTTTTGTTGTTGCATAGGCTAAGGCAGTTTGATGGCTTGCGTGAATTTCTTGAGCACAGGTATTTTCAGAGAGGTATTCTGTCGTTAATAATTTTGAATGCAATAACCATCGGGCTGGAGACTTCTCCTGAGATAATTGCCTTCATGGGGACATGGCTTCATGAAATTGATAAAGTAATATTGGTAATCTTCACGATTGAAATTTCTCTGAAAATTGTGGTTTACCGAGCGAGGTTTTTCCTAAATGCCTGGAATGTATTTGATGCTTTGATTATTGCCATAGCACTTGTACCTGCGGCTGGTCCCTTGCATATACTTAGAACCTTGAGAATCCTGCGTACAGCTAGATTGATCAAAAATGTGCCTAGGCTTAAGTTAATTATTGAATCTTTGATTAAGTCAATTCCGAGTATAGGCTGGATTGGCCTTTTGCTTGGAATCATATTTTATATTTTCGCAGTAATTGGAACTGATTTATACCAAAATAGCTTTCCCGAATATTTTGGGGATATGGGGCGCTCCTTCTTTACGTTATTTCAAATAATGACTTTGGAGAGTTGGTCTTCTGGCATAGCCAGACCAATGATGGATGCTATTCCCTATGCGTATTTGTACTTCATACCTTTTATCCTTCTTGCAACCTATACTACTTTAAATGTCTTTATTGCTATCGTGGTGAATACTATGAATGAAATAAACCGAGCAGAAATGAAGCATGAGGAAGAGAGAGTTAAGGACTTTGTTCATCATGAGCATATTGAGATGCTCAGTCATTTGTCATCCATAATGGAAAAAATAGAATCGCTCGAAAAAAAGTTGGATAAGCAACGCTCAGAGACTATTTAAGCTGATTCAGATGCCACGGACGAGAAAATTACTATATTTCACTTAATCACTCGTCTGAATTTTTTTACATTCTCGCGATAGTATTCCTGATTGAGATCGGATTCAATCACTCCACGGCTAGAAGATGAATGAATAAACTTGATTTGGCCATTTTCTACTGAGCTGATCAATCCGGCATGATACCATTTATTGCCCTTTTCTTTGAACTTAAAGAAGACCAAATCCCCAGGCCTAATAGAGTTCCAATTTTTGCTAGAGCCTACTTTTGATTGATCTTTTGACACTCGGGGCATATTTACATCGATCACACTTAGACTGTTGCAAATGAGCCCAGAGCAATCTATGCCACCACTACCTACTCCACCATATCTATAGGGTGTACCGATATATTTGCGAGCCTCGGACACCACAGCGTCAATTTTCTTTTGTTTTCTTTTGTTCTGTGCCCACCCAACGACTAGAGATAGAGAAAGTATGACAAGTAGTAGATATGCCTTTAACTGTGGTAATCTCAATAGGATTGTTGTAATCTTAAATACCATATTGTAATTTTTGTAATTGATTATCAGTCGGTTACGATCGTATCTTAATCAATAATGCTACGATCTTTCCTTGAATCAATGAATACAACATAAATTTAAACCAATATGTGCGGTATAACAGGAATTTTCTCATTTAACCCAATAGGTAGAATGCATCTCATTCATCTGGAGGCTGCCACTCGTGCGTTGGAGAAACGTGGGCCAGATGCTCATCAAACTTGGTTTGATGAGATTGCAGGATTAGGGCATAGAAGGCTATCTGTTATAGATACGTCTGAGGCGGCCAATCAGCCTATGCAGGATGCGACTGGGAGATATCATTTGGTGTTCAACGGAGAGATTTATAACTATAAAGCTATCCGAGCAGAACTGGGAGGTTTAGGGAGGACGTTTATTACAGACTCTGATACTGAAGTACTGCTACAAGCATATATTCAATGGGGTAAGTCTTGCCTAGAAAAGCTGAATGGTTTTTTTGCCTTTGCCATATATGATGTTGAAGAAAAATCGATATTTCTAGCGAGAGATCGTTTTGGAATTAAGCCCCTTTACTTTTTATCAGATGAAAATAAACTGCTATTTGCCTCAGAGTTAAAATCACTTTTGGCTTATAATATACCAAAGCAAATAGACAAAGAATCTTTACACCTATATTTTCAGCTGACCTATATTCCTGCGCCACGTACGATATTCCAAAATGTTAAAAAATTGGGAGCGGGACAAATGATGATGGTTTCGAAAGGAGAGGTGAAAATCGAAAATTATTATCAAATACCATTTCAGGATACCCCGTCAATAGGCACATTTGATCAGGCAAAATCAAAAGTGAAAGAAGCACTTCAACAATCTGTGAGGAAGAGATTGGTCGCGGATGTGCCACTTGGTGCTTTTTTGAGTGGAGGAATTGACTCTTCGATCATTGTAGCTCTTGCCGCGGGGGAGATTTCTAATTTGAAAACATTTAGCGTCGGGTTTAAGGATAATAAGTATTTTGATGAAACAGCGTATGCTCAACTTGTAGCAGATAAATATAAAACGGAGCATCATGTATTCTCACTTTCTAATGACGACCTTCTGGCTAGTGTAGGCTCAGTATTGGACTATATAGACGAACCTTTTGCAGACTCATCTGCACTTCCAGTTTTTATTCTTAGTCAACTTACTCGGAAGCATGTGACCGTAGCACTATCTGGAGATGGGGCGGATGAGGTTTTTTCAGGTTATAACAAGCACAGTGCTTGGCTTATGAGTCATGAGTCTAGCAATGCCAATCGATTGATTTCCACGCTTGCTCCTCTGTGGAACATATTGCCTAAGTCCCGAAGCAATGGCTTTTCTGACACAGTACGGAAGCTTGATAAGTTTGCGAAGCTGTTGAAGCTTTCTGATCAGGAAAAGTATTGGTTCTTAGCAAGCTTTGTAGGGGATACTAAAATTGAAAATCTGATTAGACCTGAGTGGAGAAAGGATGATGAGGTATTGAGTGGATTCAAGGCCTCTCAAATGAAGGGAATAAAATCAGGTTCGATTAATGAGGTACTCCTGACGGATAGCCAGCAAGTGCTAGAAGGGGATATGCTTGCCAAGGTGGATCGTATGTCTATGGCCAATGCGCTGGAGGTACGAGTGCCATTTCTTGATCCAGAGGTGGTTTGGTTAGCATTTGATATGCCTGAAGAATATAAAATTTCAGAAAAGGGACGAAAAATTGTATTGCGCGAAGCATTTAGAGACATGTTGCCCAAGGAGCTTTATTCTAGACCTAAACAAGGTTTTGAAGTTCCGCTTCTAGGTTGGTTTCAAAACGAATTGGGAACTCAGCTGGATCGCATGGTTTTCAATCAGTCTAGGATTGAAGAGCAAGGAATTTTTCATTGGGAAGAAATAAAAAGGATCAAGCAAAAGATGATTTCACTTGACCCTGGAGACGTACATATCCAAATATGGTCGCTGCTTGTTTTCCAAAATTGGTATGAACGTTTTTATCAATAATATCTTTTGAAGCTTATCCAAGCCATGCAGAGAACATCCAAATATGCTTCTGTTGGGCATTGATAAGGCCGATCATCATGTCTTCTGTTTCGTTATCTCCCGTTTCGGTAGCCAATTCTTTCACCACCTTTTCTTGTTCAATGATTCCTTTCAACAGGTCTACTATGGCTTTTACAGTGGCTGTATCTTCTGATACTTGCTTATAAACTTTCAGTTTGGAAGTCTTGAGGTAATCATCGAAGGTATGCAATGGAGCCCCGCCAATCGCAAGCAATCTTTCTGCTAGATCGTCAATATTGGTCAATGCCTCTGTGTAAAGCTCTTCAAATTTCACGTGTAGTTCAAAGAACCTTTTGCCTTTGATATTCCAATGAAAGCCTCTTGTATTTTGGTAATAAATATGAAAATCGCTGAGCAGTTGATTGATCTCAGCGTGTAGTTTTTTATCAGACATTTTACTTTCTTTTTAAGTGAATTAAGTAAAATGTTTAACTCAAAAATCACCGATAAGTTTACTTTTTTACAATCAAAAACAAATCAAGGTTTCGATCGTCCTGTTCGTTGAGAAAGAAATCATCTTGCCCTATAGAAAGCACCAGTTCATTGTCCTGACCTTGTAATTTATTTCTGTTGCGTCGATTCAGAAAGTCGTAAGGTATGCGAAGAAGAGGAGCAGGAAGTCTGTATTGTAGATTTAAAATATCAAATCGCATGATTTTGTTTACCGAAGCTTTGTTTTGCTCATAGTATTCCATGACTTTTTCATTGCCCATGATTCCTTTCATTTCCACATGGTCAAAATACTTTGAGGCAAGGTTTTTTAGTTCATCTGCCGTGTACTCGCGCGTGTGCCATGGATTTCTCGAAAGCGTCATTTTAATATTCGGTGTAGTAATGAAGGCCGTTCCTCCTGGCTTCAGGATACGATGTATTTCTTGTAAAAAAGCTATATCGTCTTGAATATGTTCGATTACCTGAAAAGTGGCAATACAATCAAAAGTATTATCTGCTATTTTGATAGGAGGGAATACACTCTGCTCAAAAGAATAATCTGGATGCTTTTGCTTCAAGGTGTCAATTACACCTTGAATTTTATCCAAACCAAGATAGCTTTTAGCCTGTGGGGCGAGTAATTCTACACCTCGTCCTTCACCACAACCCAACTCTAGTAAGTCTCCATGAATGTGAGGAGCAGCCAAATGGTACGCCTTCAGCAGACGCTGATGAATCGGATTATCTGAAGGAATTTCGGCAGAAGCTATTTCGGTGGTGTAAACGCTCATTTCGTATTTTTTTGGCAAAGAAAAGAAAACAAATTTAAATGAGTCCACATAGTGAATATTACTCATCCTTGGTAATGTCCTTTTTTGTGTAAATTTCACTTTGATTTTTTGAAACATAAAGTCGTTAATGAAAATAGTGGCCAAAATAGTTCTTAGAGTTTTATTGCTGTGCGTGATTCAATCAGCTTTCAGTCTTGATTTGACCAAAATCAATCTGGAATACCGGTATGATGTTAATGCGGAGATACAATTCAACCATCGGGTGGTCGAGCAAGGAGAAACACTTTTGATTTATTTTGAAATATTGGCCGATACCAGCAGGCACTGGTCTTTGGATTTACTGTTGCAAAAAGGGTATGCAGCTCAGAATCATGATACGCTGACCTCCGTGGCTATCGATACTATTAGAAAAGAGCAAAGGTCTCTGATGTCCTCCATACAGCAGCCTAAACCTACTGAGGCTGATTTATTGCTTTTTGTATATTCAGACGAGGTGGTAGGGACGATGATGGTTTTTGAAGTGTATGTTGGTTCTGGAGTTACTTACCCATCTTTTTTTCCTATTGATCAATTCGGGTTTCCCATCATTGCTCCCTACGTGAAGTCCTCCGAGCTGAGCTTCGGAGGGACGAAAAGAAATGAAGGGTTGTTGGCTTTTGAGTACGCAAACCAATTTGAAGCAGCCGATCCGGCAATGGGGCAGATGAAGCCGCTTGCACCAACGCTCGATATAGATACATCTTTTTATTTTACAGATACTGCTAATCAGGATTGAGTGATGATCATTTTTATCTCATTCAGGATGACTCGCTGAGCCAGACAGGGATCACGGTATTGAAAGTGCCTAAATATTACCCTGATTTAAAAAGGGTGGAAGAATTGATTGGCTCTATGCGCTATATCACAACTGATGATGAGTTCAACACTTTGAAAAGTGGTCAGAATCTCAAATTGAATTTTGAGCGTTTTTGGATCAACACTTATGGATCTAAGTTTAAAGCCAAGGGAGCCATTCGCTCATTTTTCCAGCAAGTGGAATCAAGCAACGAACTTTTTACCGATTACAAAGTGGGGTGGAAAACGGATCGGGGTGTTATATACATCGTTTTTGGTAAGCCAGATATTGTAATAAGACAGGCTAGAACTGAGGTTTGGAAATATAGTAATGGAATAGAATTTGAATTCATCAGGATTTCAACTCTCTTTGCGCCTTCATTGTATTCTCTCAAGCGCGACATTAAGTACGAAGAAGTTTGGTATAATAGGGTAGGGAGCATGCGCAAAGAATAAATCATGGCTAGAACTTTCGATAATTTAATATACGGCATCCGAGCAGTTATAGAAACCATCCAATCTGGTAAAGATTTGGAGAAGGTGTTCATTCAGCAAGGGCTTAAAGGTGATTTGATTAAGGAGTTGCAGGCGCTGATCCACGAGCGATCAATTCCAGCTTCCAATGTGCCATTAGAAAAAATCAATGGCTTCTCGAGAAAGAATCATCAAGGTGTAGTGGCGTTTGTGTCACCAGTACAGTATCACAATTTGGATCAGGTCATACCTACTATCTATGAAGATGGTAAAAATCCATTGATCTTGGTGATAGATCGCGTGACGGATGTTAGGAATTTTGGTGCTATCGCCAGATCGGCAGAATGCATGGGGGTTCACACAATCGTTATCCCAACTAGGAATGGTGCTCAGATCAACCCTGATGCAGTGAAGACTTCAGCTGGTGCGTTGAATTTTATTCCGGTCTGTAGAGAGCGAATCTTGATGGATTCGGTGAGGTATTTGAAAGAATCGGGTATGCAGATAGTGGCTTGCTCTGAAAAAGGTAGTGGAGTTTTAAAAACGGCAGATTTTTCTGGACCCACTGCGATTATCATGGGAAATGAAGAGGATGGGGTTGCTCCAGAATTATTGAAATTGGCCGATGCTGTGGTGAAGATTCCAATGACAGGTCAAATTGCCTCATTGAACGTATCCGCAGCAGCGGCCATGGTGCTATATGAAGTAGAGCGACAGAGGTCTAAATAAACTTGTCGCCTTTATCTATTTTCACGTCGTTGACAAAATCTCTGAAAATCCCAGAGTCTTCTTTTTTGCAGATCAATAAGACGTCTTTGAAATCCGCGACTAGATAGCCTTCCATATTATGTAATACGGTGAGCTTGTCTTTATTTTTATTTATGACATAATTATCACTACAGTCGTAAAGCAGTGCATTCGCTTCAAGGACATTGCCGTGACTATCCTTGTCTTTGATTTCGTGAAGGGCATTCCATGATCCAAGATCTGACCAACCAAAATCACCAAGTACTACATGGACATTATCGGCTTTTTCCATGACAGCATAATCAATGGATACGCTTTTTGATTGGGCATAAGCTGAATAGATGAAATCTTTTTCTTGAGGAGTGAAATATTGCCCTTCACCTTCTTCAAAGATTTCTGCCAGTTCTGGCTGATATTTTTTCAACGCTTGAATAATGGTCTCGGCTTTCCAAACGAAAATACCTGCGTTCCAAACAAAATCACCACTACGCAAAAATTCCACAGCTAATTCTAGCTGAGGTTTCTCAGTAAATGTTTTTACGGGCTTTACCTCACTTGTTACATCACTATCGAATTGTATGTACCCATAACCTGTTTCAGGTTTATTTGGCTTTATCCCAATTGTAATTAGTTTGTCGTCTTCAGCTGCTGCAATGGCTTTTTTAATAACGTCCAAGAAAGCGACTTCTTTAAAGATGACATGGTCAGACGGTAAAACCACCATTACGGCATTGGGGTCTTTTTCGCGGATTTTGTAAGCCGCATAGGCAATGCACGGAGCAGTGTTTCTTTTATTCGGTTCAAGAAGGATGTTTTCAGTTGGAATCTCTGAAAGTTGCTCTTCGAGTATATCTTTATACATTTCATTAGAGACCACCCACACATTCTCATCGGGGCAAAACCCTTTAAAGCGATCGTAGGTCATTTGTAATAAAGAGCGACCGGTACCGAGTACGTCTAAAAATTGTTTAGGATTTGTGTTTCTACTGTAAGGCCAAAATCTTGTTCCAGTGCCTCCAGCCATGATAACTAGGTGAATATTGTTTTCCATCTGAATTTTACTCTGCTGTTTTTGATCGTTTCGTGACGAAAAGAAATTAATTTAGGCAAATATATGAGAATGATCGTTCCTCTCGGCGAATCTGAAGGTTTATTGAGTTTGTGATTTTTTAATTCCCTAATTGCACAATTTCAAACTCAAATTTTATTAATTTAAAAGATATTACACCGCCAATATTCGATGGACAGCAAGACAGCAGAAAGATTGAAAGAAACACTAAAAAGAGTATTTGGTTACGATAAATTTCGTGGTAATCAAGAAGTGATTATCCAAAATGTAATGGATGGCAAGAACACGTTTGTGATCATGCCAACAGGTGCAGGAAAATCACTCTGTTATCAATTACCGGCCATTATGAAGGAGGGCACGGCCATTGTTATATCCCCATTGATTGCTTTGATGAAAAATCAAGTAGATCAAATGAATGCCGTAGGTATTAATGCTAAGTTTTTGAACTCGACTTTGAATAAGACAGAGATCAACAAGGTGAAAAAGGAAACTTTGGCGGGAGCAGTAAAATTGCTTTACGTAGCACCTGAGTCATTGACCAAGCCTGAGAATATTGAATTTCTAAAAACGGCCAATATATCATTTACGGCAGTAGATGAAGCACATTGTATTTCTGAATGGGGGCATGATTTTCGCCCAGAGTACCGAAGGATAAAATCTATTCTGAGCGAACTGGGGGATATCCCAATAGTGGCACTCACCGCCACCGCCACTCCAAAAGTACAACTCGATATTCAGAAAAACCTCAACATGGAGGGGGCGAACGTATTTCGTTCTTCATTCAATAGAACCAATTTGATCTATGAGGTAAAGCCCAAGAAGCAAGCCAAGAAGAGTTTGGTGCGTGTGGTAAAAGAGCATAAAGGCGAGTCTGGAATTATTTATTGCCTTAGTAGAAAAAAGGTAGAAGAGATAGCGGAATTTCTAAAGGTGAATGGGGTGAAGGTGGCTCCATACCATGCAGGAATGGACGGAGCAATTCGAATGGGAAATCAAGATGCGTTTTTGAGTGAAGACGTAGATGTGATAGTGGCTACCATCGCTTTTGGTATGGGCATAGATAAGCCAGATGTACGGTTTGTCGTCCATTATGATGTGCCTAAGTCTATAGAGGGATACTATCAAGAAACAGGGCGTGCAGGTAGAGATGGACTCGATGGCAAGTGTGTGATGTTTTATAGCTATAATGACATTCAGAAGTTAGAGAAATTTAATAAGGATAAGCCCGTAGCTGAGCGCGAAAATTCAAGGATACTTCTAGAAGAGATGGCTATGTACGCCGAATCAGCGGTGTGCCGTAGAAAACAGCTTCTACACTATTTTGGAGAGGAGTTTAAAACTGATAATTGTGGCATGTGTGATAATTGCACACATAATCGTACACTTTTTGATGCCACCGAAGATATCCAAACAGTGATTAAAGCCGTGGAGCAGACTGGGCAAAGATTTAATTTAGGGCATATATCAGAAGTCTTGAGAGGGATCAAATCTCCTCACGTAGTTAGCTACAGCCATGACAAGCTTGAAGTGTTTTCCATAGGTAGTCATCAAGATGATAAATATTGGAAATCAGTAATTCGTCAGACCCTGCTTAATGGATTAATCTCAAAGGATATAGACAATCCAGGGGTTTTTCTAAACAATGAAAAAGGGCAAGCTTTTCTGAAGAATCCTACGAAAATGGAGCTGTATAAGGCCCACGAATATGAAACTGAGGGAGAAGAAGAAGAAGTAGAAAAGGAGATTGTGAATACAAAAGCATACGATAAGGTGCTTTTTGATATGATCAAACATCTTCGTAAGGATATTGCCAAAAAGCAAGACATTCCTCCGTACGTAATTTTTCAAGATCCTTCTATGGAAGAAATGGCTACTTTGTATCCTACTACTATAGATGATCTTATTAAGATTGTTGGTGTGGGGGAAAGCAAGGCCAGAAAGTTTGGCCAGCCTTTTTTGAAGTTGATTGAAAAATATGTGGATGACAATGATATTATCACGGCCTCCGACGTATTGGTGAAATCTTCTGGCTTGAAATCTAAAAACAAAATCTTCATCATCCAGCAGATAGATAAGCAAATGGACTTGGAAGAGATTGCGGATATTAAGGGGATGAAATATGAGGATTTGATTAAGGAAATTGAGAATATATGTTACGGCGGCACTAAGCTTAATTTGGATTATTATATTGATCATGTGCTAGATGATGATCGTCAGGATGATATCTATGATTATTTCCTCAATGCCGAAACCGACAGCATATCAGTTGCCATGAATGAGCTTGGAGAATACTATTCTGAAGATGAAGTGAGATTGATGCGTATTAAATTCATGTCAGAATACGCACATTAAACCATAGAATACTGAAATTATAGAGTGAGACCGCCTAATTTTGAGGCGGTTTTTTTGTGCAAAATCAAAGGAATGACGAAAGGAGTCAAGCTTTGGCTTTCAATATTATTTTGGAAGCCCGCCAAGACAATAAAGTTGAAATAGATCAGCGCTTGGGAAGGAAATTAAAGTTTGAATAACCATATCTAGCCTTTAAAATAAACTTATTAGAGATGAATGTATTGATAATTGGAGCAGGAGGAAGAGAGCATGCTATAGCGTGGAAGATAAAGCAAAGCCCAAAGTGTGGCAAAGTATTTATTGCTCCTGGAAATGGAGGGACTGAAGAGGTTGCCACCAATCTTGATATCAATGTGAAGGAGGTTGCGGAGGTAAAAGCCGCCGTTTTAAAATATGATATTGGGCTAGTAGTGGTGGGGCCTGAAGAACCTTTAGTCAATGGGATCGTGGATCAGCTTAAGAGTGACGATGACTTGAAGTCACTACTCGTCGTAGGACCAGATGCGCATGGTGCCAGACTTGAGGGTAGCAAGGAGTTTTCGAAAGACTTTATGAATAAGTATGGAGTGCCCACTGCGCGTGCCAAAACTTTTGATGCTTCCAATATTCAAGAGGGTTATGCATTTTTAGAGGAGGTTAAACCTCCGTACGTGTTGAAGGCAGATGGTTTAGCCGCCGGTAAGGGCGTTTTAATTACGAATGATCTTGCGGAAGCGAAGGCTAATCTGGATGACCTTATTTTGAATAAGAAATTTGGTGAGGCGAGTGCCAGGGTACTTGTAGAGGAATTCTTATCAGGAATTGAACTTTCGGTTTTTGTGCTTACTGATGGCAAAAATTTCTTAGTACTTCCAGAAGCGAAGGATTACAAAAGAATAGGGGAGGGCGATACTGGGCCAAATACTGGTGGAATGGGTGCGGTTTCTCCCGTGATTTTTGCCGATAGACTTTTCATGGAAAAGGTGGTTGAAAGGGTGGTGAAGCCAACTGTGCAGGGGATACAAGCTGAAGGTATGGACTATACTGGCTTCATTTTCATTGGCTTGATGAATGATGCTGGAAACCCTCAGGTAATAGAATACAACGTGCGAATGGGGGATCCTGAAACAGAAGTGGTTTTGCCTCGAATAAAATCAGATTTACTGACTTTGCTAGTGGCTGCCGCAGAAGGCAGATTGGCTCAAGAAAAATTGGAGATAGAACCATTTACAGCGACAACAGTGGTGATGGTATCACAAGGATACCCTGGAGATTATGAGAAAGGCCGGGAAATAACTTTTAGTAAAAAGATCAAGTCAGCAATTCCATTTCATGCAGGAACAAAAATGGATAATGGCAAGTTAGTGACCAATGGAGGTCGAGTAATTGCAATGACAGGCCTGGGCAAAAACATGGCTGAGGCACTTACCCATAGCTATGAAGCCATAGGCGAAGTGCAGTGGGAAGGCAAGACCTTCCGTTCAGACATAGGGTCGGATTTGCAAAAGTTGGGACAATAAATCTTATATACTTGACTATATTTGATAGCTTCAAGAAAATATAAAAGTAAGAAATAGATGGGATGTTCATCATGCGGTGTATCGGTAGGTGCTGAAGGAGAAGAAGTTCAGGGATGTAAGAGCAATGGAGGTTGTAGCACTGGTGGCTGCAACAAGCTCAATACATTTGACTGGCTGTCGCAAATGGATATTTCCCCTGCGGATCGTTTTGAGATCGTAGAAGTACGATTCAAAAATGGAGGCAAAGATTTCTTTAGAAACAACGAAGGCATACATCTTACTACTGGAGATGCTGTGGTGGTGGATGTCCCAAATGGACATCATTTGGGGCATGTGTCGCTACAAGGAGAGCTTGTGCGATTGCAAATGCGCAAAAAAGGTGTGAAAGATAGTGCGGAAATTAAAAGCATCTATCGTATTGCCTCTCAGCGGGATTTGGAAAAATATAGGCAGGTGAAAAACCGAGAAATGCCTACGCTTTACCGTACACGGCAGATCATCGAAGAACTTAAAATTGGAATGAAACTCACCGATGTGGAGTTTCAGGCAGACAATTCCAAGGCAACCTTCTATTACTCAGCAGAGGATCGTGTGGATTTTAGGGAGTTAATCAAAAGATTGGCTGGGGAGTTTAAGATTCGCGTAGAGATGAAGCAGATCAGTCTGCGACAAGAGGCCGCTCGTTTGGGCGGTATTGGATCTTGTGGACGTGAGTTGTGTTGTTCTACTTGGTTGAGTGAGTTTAAAAGTGTAGGTACACAAGCGGCGCGCTATCAAAATCTTTCCCTAAATCCGAGTAAACTTTCAGGCCAATGCGGGCGGCTTAAATGCTGTCTTAACTACGAGTTGGACACGTATATGCAGGCGCTAAAAGGCATTCCTGAAATTTCTCGTCCGTTACAGACAGAGAAAGGCTCTGCAAAACTTCAAAAAACAGATATTTTCCGCCGAATCATGTGGTTTGGTTATGATGATGAAAGCAGCTGGTATCCGCTGGACATAGACCGAGTGAATGAGATTTTGGTACTCAACAAGGCAGGGAAGAAGCCAGTTTCTCTTGCCGAGGATGAGCCTGAAGAGGATACAACTGGTGGCGTTTTGAACAGCGATTTGGAAGCAATGGATAAGAAATTTTCCAAAGGCAACCCAAAAAGAAAGAATAAGAATAGAAAAAAAGTAAAAATAGGAAGCCTAACGCGAATTCAAATAATCAGAATAGTCCTAACAACCCGGTAGCAGAAGCTTCGGCTGACACTCAGGTTCAGTCTAGACCTAAAAAGAAGCCGCGACCGCAAAACCGTAAGCCACGCCCTGAGGCTCAATCAGACGGAGGCAATGCTTCGGTAAATCCAGCAGTAGACCAGCCTAAAAAGGAAGGACAAAACCCCAACAGGAACAAAAACAGGAATAAGAACCGAAATAGAAATAACCGGAATAAAAACGGTAATAATAAGAATACTCCACCTTCATGAAATATTTGATTATTCTATTTGTCGCATTGATTTGTCTGTCATGTGATGATGCACGTGTATTTGAGAAAAACTTGGATGTAGGCGGTAAGAATTGGTATGTAGATTCTGTCTATCAATTTGATTTCCAGATTCTGGAAACTTCTTTGGGCTTATGATATCTACGCCAATATCAGCAATGAGTCAGACTACAATTTTCATAATTTGTATTTCAAATATGCATTGAAAGACTCATTGGGAGGTGTGTTAAAAACGGAGTTGGTAAATGTGAATTTATTTGAACCCAAAACAGGAAAGCCACTTGGAAGCGGTTTGGGCGATTTGTTTGATCATCAGCATCTGATACTTGATGACTTTTCTTTTGAGAAAAAAGGTAATTATTCCATTAGCTATCCAACAATATATGCGTGTAGACAGCCTTCCCAATATTCGCTCTATAGGTGTGCGTGTAGAGAAGGCCATCAATCAGTAGTTCTGTAAAGGAATTTTGATAATTTCTCTACTGTCAGCTTTCTGTTGATCCAATACTCACGGCTGTAAAATTGTACATATGGCCAATGCTTCTCCGTAAAATGCTCGTAACGATAGCAATGAGCTTCCTTTGCCGAAATCGAGTTGTAGAATATTTCATCGTCTGTCAAAACCAAACCTTTGTATTGAGAAGATGATTTCACTGTAATATCCGTAAATGGAAGTTCTTGGTTCAATGAAGTTTCGCCAGTTTCTTCATTGATAAGTTTGTTTTTTAGGTACCAAGATTGACCGTGATTGAGTTTGTTTTGAGCCTGTGGTTTCCATTTCCCCTTACTTACATCATAGGCATATTCTAAATACTTTTTGAAAAGCTTTGGGCCGTCATTTTTTAGATGCTCAGTGTTGAGGTCTGTAGGCAGTAAGCTGGTGATGATATAGATTTCTTCTCTAGCCCGCGTAATGGCCACATTTAACCTATTTTCACCTCCCGACATATTCAGGCTTCCGAATTTTAGGTTAAGATTTCCGTTTTTATCTTTGGCGTATGCCGTAGTGAAAATGATAATGTCTTTCTCATCTCCCTGCACATTTTCGATGTTTTTCACGAAGAAGGACTCTGGCAGTTGCAGTCCAGTTTGAGTTATTTTTTCATCCAATAGGTCTAGTACCAAGCCTTGTTGACGGATGTTGAACGTGACCACTCCAATACTCTTTTCCGGATAAGCGGAGGTCATTGCTAACTATAAGCGCCACTGTCTTTTCAGCTTCTTTTAAATTCGTGTTGTCTTCCCACTCGCCATCCACATTGATATAGTGAATAGCAGATTCTGCTTTTTGGACGTGCTGGAAGTCTGGCAGCAACTTCAAATTACCATTGTAAAAATGTTGGTTTGAAAATTCTATTAATTCCAGCGACTTGCTTCTGTAATGTCCCTCTAGACTGGCTTCAGGTAGGTAATGTTTGGCAAGAGCCAAGAGGGAGTCCATTTCCAATTCTGGTTCTTGCTCCGCTTCATCATCTTCCCAGCGTACTCGGTAAAGGTCGTTGGGCTGTAGCTGCTGGTCATCACCGGTGACTACTACCTGAGAGCCTCTGTACATGGCTGGAATGCCTCGCTCGGCAAAACATTGAGATGCTTCATCAAATATCACAAGATCAAAAGTCTGCTCCATCGGAAAAATGGCCGATGCTGACTCAGGAGAAGCCATCCAGCAGGGCAGAATAGCAAACAATTCCTCTTTAAATTCAGAAATCACCTTTCTGATAGGCCACACTTTACGCTTCTTGGTTACTTGGTGATATAGGTCGCGGTAAGTCACCAAGTTGTTTAAGCGATTGTACTCTAGATTTTTATAAGTCTTTTCTCTCGCTTTTAGCAAAACAATTTCCTGACTCACTTCCATTTTTTCACTCACAGCTTCCCTCAATTCCTGTGAGAGATGATCGAGTTTCAAAGAAGAAACTGCTCTCAGAATAGGATATTTCGCTTCAATATGATCTATCCAAACAAGTGCTACGCTATTTGTGAAAACCTCAATAATCTCCTCCTTAGATTTTGCTGAAGTAGCCAGTAAATCACTGATGATGTTTTTCTGACCTGCATTGAGTTTTTCTCTGATTTTGTCAAACTCTACCAATGCATCAAAATCACGATTGAGCTGTGTTTTTAATGTATTGGGGTCTTCTTTTCCGAGAAGTAAAAAACGAATCTGCTTTTCGTTTAAATACCTACTCCAGATTTGAGTCTGAACTGGCACCTGCTCTAGAAAATTCAAGAGCGTTTTTAGTAATGCCACGTACGACTCTCGGGTATGTTCTTTGAATGGAGCAAAATCCGTAAGCGTCCGAATTTCATCCGAGATGATATTGGTTTTGAGCGTAAGCTTTTGATAAAAAAACCAGTTTTGAATATCGATGACACGATATCCTGTTGGAAAATCAGCTAGCCAAGGCGTTTCTTCTACTTGAGATAAGATGTGCTCGAAATTGAGCCTATTGTCGATGAGATCCAGCAAAATATTAAAGCCTTCCTTGTCGCTTTTAAGATTGTTCGCGATGAGTACGCGCGTGACAAAGACTTTGTCTTTGGAGAAAAATCGCCATTTGAGCCAGCTAAAAATGCCTCTTCGTGCCTGAATTGCATGTTCTAGCGCTTCTTGAAAACGTCCAAGTTCGTTGGTAGCCAACGATTTTTCCATTCCCGCACCTTTGAAGCACTGCAACGTGGCACGCTCAAGATCGCTCAGCCATTCCGTATCGTCTGCTTTGTGGGGCTGCATCAGCTTGTAATGCTTAAATACTAACTCATTATCGAGATTTGTAATTAGCTGCTTAAGTTCATCTAAGTGTGTGAGGAAGTGCAGGCAAGTTTCATAATCCATCGGGCCAGTTAAAAACTTGGCTGATTGACGCTGTAGAGATTCTTGATAGGCGATTGCATCGTCTATAATCTCCTTGAGTTTGGATAAATCCGAAGCAGAAAATGCAGCAAAGCTTGCGCGCTCTTTCCAAAAGTTGCTTACGCTTTCAAACCGTGTATGATAATCAAGATATTGTTTGAGTATACGAATAAATTCAGGTAGCTCATCGAAGTGAAACTGGCGATACTCTTGATTAAGTGGGATTTGCTCTTGCTCAGGGTCTGAGATGAGATAGAGCTCTTTGATGGATTTTCCACATTCAGACTCGTCATATAGGGCTTTTTTGAACTCGTCAAGTTCTTCTGCGGCCTGTTCTATTTTTCGGCTCGATTGTAAAAAAGTCCTCTCCAGATAAATTGCATCTAGACTGTTATTTTTTTGACGATAATTGTCCACATGATCGATGAGGTAGGCGATTTGATCATAGATTGCTTTTCTGTCATTCTTAAAATCATGCACTCTTCCTACAAACTCGTCGAGTTGTTTCGTTTTCAAGCGATCAAAAACAACATCCAAGGCAGCCTTTTTCTGACATACGAGTAGCACAGTTTTACCCCGAGCTATATAGTCGCATATCAGGTTGCTGATCATTTGAGATTTTCCTGTTCCAGGAGGGCCTTGCACTACCATTGAATGCCCCCTTTTGATCATATTGATGGCGCGCTCCTGCGAGGCGTCACAAGCAAATGGGATGAAGGTGGTCTCTTCTTTTACTTTGTCAGAATATTTTGTTTTGTCCTCTTCATCAGCTGATATGCGATGTGTTTCGAAAAACAATTCAGCCAAATCCTTTTCTCCACTTATAGCGCTCTGCTCAATCAATTTGATATAATCAGGCACAAGGTATGATCCCGCTTGAGGAAAGATTCCTAAAACGGCTTCCGGGTACAATTTTAGAGAACCAGTTTTTTCATTTTCTGCCAGGTCAGCCTTTTTGAAGTTCACAAAAGGAGAGAGCTTGTCTTGAAAATTTTCTTGGTTGAAATTGATTTCAAGGTTGCTTTCCTTGAGAATGTCATACAATTTGGTTCGGAAGGCGGTGGCATCACTGTCTAGATCGGTGAGCGTTTTTTCTATTATTTCTTCGTCTGGGGTGATTTTATTGAAGAAATAGTAAGCCAAAAGAAAACTCTTGTTGAAGGTGATATTGACATCTTCTCGTTGCTTTAAATGCCATTTGTTTTGACTAAGCTCTAGTGTGACAGGGAAAAAAATCAATGGCGCACGTACCAAGGTGTCATCGGTGAACTTTCCTCTAACAAATGGCCAGCCTATATATAGGTCTTTTGCACCACGCTCTTGAAAGATAAATTTTTCTATCCGATCAATTTTTTTGAGCTTTTGAGATGATTTATTGGCCTGAGCATCATGCGTGTCTACTTCATGAATGAGCTCTATTTTAGTTTTTTTGGCGATTAGCTGCTCTATGATATTGAAGCTGGGGTTATTCAGCGCATGATCAAATTCGTGCAAATCAATTGACTGATCGGAGATCAACCTGAGAAACAAAAGCGATCGATTGTTGCTAGATAGATTAGTAAGTCGCTTTAAATAAGATTGTAATATTTTCTCCATTCAAGTCAGTCAGATGAGCTTGTTGAAATATAAGGATATAATTTTTGATAGAGGCTATCACTCATGGTTTTCAAAAGCAATAAGTCCGCAGGTTGTTTGTAATCTCCGTGTACATGTCGGTAGTTTACGATCTTTTTTGCCAAACGGTAGTCTATATACGGATGTTTGGAAAGAAGTTTCAATGAGTCGGTATTAATATTTATGTGTCCAACCGAATCTGATAAGACAATCGTTTCAGAGAGCTTTGCAATTACTTCTGGTGATAGTCCATAAACTTCCGAAAGTTGAGCAGCGTCGTGAAAGCCCCCGAGCAAATCCCTGTATTTGATGATGCGCTCTGAAAGTGTAGGGCCTATTCCTTTGATGGCTTGCAGACTTTCGGCATTCGTTTGATTGATGCTAATAGGTGCTAACTTTTCGGGCTCAGCCTTGACCTTATATGGTTTCTTAGCAGGAAAGCGGCTATATGTTTTTGATTTGCTTTTAGAATTTCTCTCGGCGTATTCGATTTTGTGATATGTTTTCCACTCTTTCTTTTTTTCTTTTTCCTTGATACGAATTTTCTGATTCATTTCTTCTGCCCATTCGGCTAGCGCAGCTTTTTCTTCTTTCGATTGCGAAAAAGATAATGCTTGCTGTTGGGAGCGAAAGTAAACTCTTGGAAATAGGGCAAGTAGGATGATCAAAATGAGCACTCCCCAAATGCCATACATTTCCGCCCTACTAAACCCGAAGGTCTCAATTAGCCATCTGTTTATTTTCATAAAATCAAATTCATCGGTTCAAATAATCTTTCGGCGCTGTTCATTGTGGCTCGATTTTGGTTTTTGCGCCCACCAAAATCGCAATTGCCAATAGTTTTGTTAAAATATGACTTTCGTCATGTAGATATAAACTCTGGCTGCCTTATTTTTGCAGCTTGTGTATTGAACTATAAATCTAATAAGTGAAGCAGTTTAAATCCATAGGTATTTCGTATAAAACGGCAAATCTCCAATTGCGCGAGCGTGTAGCTTTCTCAGAAGAAGGTACACGCACTTTTTTGCGTAGATGTCAGGAAGTGCTTGGCTTGAGCGAGGTATTGCTGCTATCTACTTGCAATAGGACTGAAGTTTATTACGTTTCGGAGCAAAACCGAAAGACGGAATTGTGTAGTTTGATAAACATTCACCATGGGCTAGAAACCTCGTGCGAGCCATTTTTCAATGATTCAGAAGGAGGAGAGGCTATCGAGCATTTGTATCAAGTAGCTCTAGGAGTTGATTCGATGGTTTTGGGAGATATCCAAATCACCAATCAAGTGAAAAATGCCTATCAGTGGGCGGCAGATGAAAATACTGCTGGGCCTTTCATGCACCGATTATTGCATTCTATTTTCTTTACAAATAAGCGAGTAGTTCAAGAAACTGAGCTGCGTGATGGTACTGCATCTACAGCTTCTGTGGCGGTAGATATCATCAAACAATATATTGCTGGTTTTGCTGAGCCTACTGTTTTGATTTTAGGTTTGGGTGAAATAGGTGAGACCGTGGCGGAAAACCTACGAGCAATCACGGCCAATGTGCGCGTGGTGAATAGAACCAAGTCAAAAGCTGAGCAATTAGCCGAAAAATTAGGCTATACAGTAGGGGACTTTTCCAATGTGCAAGAGGAAATAGAAACTGCACAAGTGGTGGTCTCCGCGGTGCGTGCCGAACAGCCCTTGATCACCGTTGATACCCTGACGAACACCAATACACCAAAATTATTAATAGACCTTTCTGTTCCGCGAAGTATAGACGACCAACTGGATCAGACCAGTGGTATCTTGCTATACAACATTGATCAGCTTTCAGAGAAAGCTTCAAAAGCACTGGAGCGCAGAAAATCAGCTCTTCCAGCCGTTCATGAGATCATACAGGAGTCTATAGCAGACTTGGAAAACTGGTCACAAGAAATGGAAGTTTCTCCTACCATCAAGAAACTCAAAAATGCGCTTGAAGAAATCAGAAGAGACGAAATGGCTAGATACCTTTCTGATTTGACTGACAAAGAAGTAGCCATCCTTGACAAGGCTACCAAAGGAATCATTCAAAAAGTGATGAAATTACCCGTATTGCAGCTCAAGGCAGCTTGCAAGCGTGGGGAGGCTGAAACGCTCGTGGAAGTACTCAATGATCTTTTCAATCTGGAAAAGCAGTCTGAAGTAGAATAAAACTAAGTTTAATTTCGTTTTTCTTGTTTTCTAGCCTTCTCGACATATCTCAGTACAGTGTCCATTTCTTTTTCCTTTTTTATTGATCTTTGCACTACATTAATCAATGTGGGTAGAAGTGTTATGGGTATTATTCTGAGATGGACGTTGCTGTTGTGGAGTGTGACGGCTAGCATCACTTCATATGCTGGGGAGCAGTGGGAAGTGATCAAATCTGGGGCTTTTGAAGGGCTTGCAGAGAAGAGCGGTGTGGTTTTAATTCCTCCAGTATATGATGCCATTGGATGGTCAGATGGAAGTCAGGAAGTGTCTGGTCAGATCATTGGGTATAAAGAGGGCGTGAATTGGGGACTGATCTCCATTAAAAACAAGAAGCTAACACCAGCCAAATTTACCATTCTCGTTCCAGAAGGAGAGTGGGTGAAAGGAGCCATCAAGGGAAAATTCAGCAATCATCTATTTTATGGTTTGATGGACAGCCGAAGGAGCGGTGACTGTTGGGTTCAACTATTTTTCCATTGAGCCGCTCAAAGGCGCACTTTACAAGGTGGCAGAGTATAGAAACCGTGCGCCGCATTACGGCATGGTCAAAATTAATGGCAGACGTACTTTTGCCTTGCAATTTAACGGATGTGATGTTGCTAGGAGATATGATTGTGGGCGAGAAGCATAATAAAAAGAAGCTTTTTAATAGTCTCGGTCAGCCTATATTGGATGTGTGGGTAGATGAAATATTACTATGGTAGATCAAGGCTATCTGCTTTTCAATGAAGGTAAGTATGGTCTGATCTCTAAAGAGGGTGCGGTGGTTTATGAAGTGCTATACAAACACATAGACGAAAAGGGAGCACAGCCATTTAACAGTTGGAAGCTGCTGGATATTGAGTCCAAAGTCGAAAAGCAGGTTTTATGTGATTCTTTGACTAGAAACAAGGAGGGATTTTGGATCGCTCACTTGAATGAGATTCCGCATCTTCTGAGTCCATCTTCCCTTCCTTTTTTCGAAAATCAAAACAAAAATTTGGTCGATATTCGAGGTTCATTGTTGCTTATGCAGGATCGCATCAATCTGAAAGTGGAGTGTGTACAAGCAAGATGGGAGTGAAGTACTCGGAGCTATGGATAGTGTAGTACTCTCCGATCATTATATTTTTGCGAAGCACAAGGACGGTTGGGATGTCTACAATCAGTTTGGACGCAAACTAAACGAATATTCCTGCGAGTCTATTTTGGGTGAGCAATCAAAGCGGATCGGTATAAAGAGAAGTAGCTATTGGGGTTGGTTGAATTTTAATGGGGATCAGGAGGTAAAGTGCAAGTACGACGCGATTGATTTTGGAATAGATGATCAATCTTTTATCATCAAATATGTAGATAAATGGGGTGTTGCGGACTTTGATGACCATTTCGTGATAGCGCCAGAATATGATCGAATAGAAAAAGTTGGAAACCTCTACGTTGCTCATAAAGGCTATTCAAAACGCATTTTCACACCTGAAGGCAAGCAGATATATCATACTTCGGAGTGGATATCTGGTGATGAAATTTTATTGATAGGCGATGGTCAAGATTCTCTTCGAGCGGTTTTGCCAAGTGGTCATTTGATTGAAAATACATTTTCAAAGGCGGAGAAGATCAAGGACTATTATCGTTTTAAAAGGGGAAAATTTACAGCGCTATGTGATGCCGAAGGTAGGTATGTGATTCGCTTTTCGGACGAGATACAAGAGATTTCCACTCCTGCGGAGGATCGGTTTTTGATCAAAAAGAATAATAGTTATGGGTTTGTTGATGCCCAAGGAAGGCTCAGAATAGCCAATAGATATGATGCAGCAACATCTTTTTCTGAGGGGCTAGCTCCTGTGAAATTGATTGGTAAGTGGGGTTTTTTGAACATAGACGAACGTCTTGTTATTCAACCTTTTTATGATCAGGTTAGTCAGTTTCAAGATGGTTTGACCATAGTGAAACGTGGGGAGTATTACGGAATAGTAGATAAGCAGGGAGAAGAAGTGGTAGACATAAAATGGGAAAGCATAGGTCGGCAAAAATCTGGGAATTTCGTGGTAGTGGATGCTGAAGGCAACTATGGTTTGGTGGACAAACAAGGAGGGGTCATTTACGCGCCTATTTTTGAATATCTTGAAGACACAGGAATGGATTTAGTCATTGCCCAAAAAGGAGGAAAGAAAGGCGTAATGAACTATGATGGATATACAAAATACCCATTCGTACATGCCGAGATAGAAGCCCATGATGGCTATTTGCTCTTCTTGAAATAGCTAGGCTACCAACGCCGGCAAAATTGGGATTCCCAGCGTTTGACTTCTTATTTATTATCCGACCACCACTTTGGTTGTCTCTTCCAAGTTGTAATATTTCTGAGCAGTAGCTGAAATCGTTTCAGGAGTGCATTTTTCAAGTGCTTCGATGAAGTCGTACCAATATTGAGAAGTCAGTCCTGAGAGGTGGTTGCTCATGATCAGCTGCATCGAATTGAAACTCGAATCAAAACTCATCAGCCATTTTCCCTGAATGTAATTTTTTAAGATATTCACTTCTTCTTCGCTCGGTAGTTCATTTTGCAAGCGCATGATTTCTTTTTTGATCTCATCTATTGCGAGCGGTGATTTTTCTTTCAACACATCCGTACCTACTGTCCAATACGAACCCTTGTCCAAGTGCATGATGCTTGAGCTGATGCCATAAGTAAGCCCCTTTTCTTCCCTTATGTTTTTCATTAGTCGTGATCCGAAAAATCCGCCAAAAAGTTCATTGGTGATTTTCAGATTGTGTATGTCTTCATGCGTTTTTGGTATGGTATGCCCTCCAAATCGGATGCTTGATTGCACAGAGTTTGCCCAGTCCAATTGCACATCTAAGTTCTTTGCAGCTGTTATACTTCCGTTTGGTTTTGCTTTAGTGATTGGCAAGGCGCTCACCTTTTCGGAAACAAAGTTGATTTCGGCCTCTTCCACATGTCCTGCCAAAAACACTTTCGGGTCAATAAAAAATGAATTTTTGAAGAAATATTTCACATCTTCCACGGTGGTTTGGCTTACATCTGTGGTTTGGATGATTTGCCCATACGGATGGGTGTCTCCATAAATAGCTTCTCTAAATTTCAGCCCTGCAAAAGCATTGGTTTTGGCATGTTGCTGTTTGATTTGCTGAGTTCTAATGGTTTTTAGCTTTTCAAATTCCTTATCAGGAAAGTTGGCATCTGACAATAGATGAAAGATGAGCGCCGTTTGATTTTCAAAGAATTTCTTTAAGCAATACAACTTGATATAGACATGATCTAGTGTCGGAGTGATTTCCAAATGACTGCCATGAAAATCCAGCTCCTCAGCAATTTCTGCGCTAGTCATCTTGCTGGTGCCTTCAGTCAGCATTTTTGCTACAAAGTAGCTGATGCCTGGAGTAGATTCCTGCCATCTGCCTGTCGAAAGCACAATATCCACCATGATTACTGGTTGGTTAGGCTGCCTCAATGTTATAATCTCAACCCCATTCTTAAGCTTTTTTATTTCTGCCTGTGGAAAATTGGGTTTAGAAATAGCGTCTGAAAGTGGTGCTTTTTTTCTGTCTAGCATACTAGTAGTGAAGCGAAAAAGCCATTTGGTAGTCTTCGCGTTGTACGGACTGCCAAATGGCTATTGAAGATTTAAAAGATTGTTTTTTTAAGAGCGTTTTCCGTCCATATTGAACTGAAACGAAAGTCTCAAAGTGTCGCCAAGCGGATGGTCTTTTTGTTGAGGAATGAGGTAGGAGAAGTCTACGCCAAACACCTGATATTTGAACCCAACACCTGCTGTGAAATATTTACGTCCACCCTTGTTTTCATGCTCATAAAAATACCCTGCACGTAGTGCAAACACATCTCTGTATTGATACTCTGCCCCAGCTGAGATCATGATTTCTTGTATTTCTTCAGAGAAACCTCTTGGAGCATCATTGAAAGAGCCAAAAGTGCCTTGCATTAAAGATCTGTTTGGGTCTTTTCCTGCTTGAATTTTGTCTCCTCCTGTATTTGGATCAGGAACTGGGTTTCCATCCTCGTCTTCTTCATAAACTGGAGGCGTTGGGACAAGTAACTTGCCAAAGTCCACCATTAAGGTAATGGAGTTGTAGGGATCAATGTTGGTTTTGAAAGCCGTACCAATTTTAAGAGTCGTAGGTATAAAGTCTTCATTGCTTTCATCTGTGTAGTTTACTTTTTGACCAAAGTTGGAAAGGTTTACTCCGAAAGAAATTTCCGAATCCGTACCAGAAACGATGATAGGCTTATGGTAATAATACCCAATATCTACCGCCACACTGGTTCCTGCTTTTGCATCAGGAGACCCACTGACGTTTCCGGCAATGTTTGACCAGATAAAGCGAGTAGTCACGCCAATAGACATGGTTTCGGTCAGTTTTCTTGAATAAGTTCCGTCAAAGGCCAGTTCTTGAGGACTTTCTATACCTAAGGGTTGACCCTCTCCATCTGTTAGCGAGATGTCTCCAAGGTCAAAATATCTAAATGATGCACCGAAAGTCTGAAGTCTGTCTATGCGCTTATAGAAAGTGAGATAATTGAGCGACATATCGTTCACGATTTTGCCGAGCCAAGGTGAGTAGGAGAGTGAAACACCCAAGTCTTTGTCTATAAATGCCAATTTGGCGCTGTTCCAATAAGAACTGAATACATCAGGACTAGAAGCCACACCTGCATCACCCATCGCAGAACCACGGCTGTCGGGAGCAAAACTGACAAAAGGTACGGCGGTGGTTAGAGCATTTCTAGATTGGGATATTTGTTCATCAACCCCTTGCGCGGATGCGAATAAAGGAAGTAACCCCAAGGTGAGGGCAATAATTTTGAGAAAGCCGTTTTTCATTATTGGTTGTGTTGATAAAATGTCTGCTAAGATAATTTAATTCTTTATAAGAAGCCTATTCACAATTTGGTTCGTGGCTCCATCGGAGGTACTCGTTACCTGTAGTTTGTAGAAGTATACCCCACTGCGGAGTGGCTGACCTCCAGTACTTTCAATGGTCATAGGCACATCTACCTTTTCTGTGAGTGTATCGTCTAGTTTGTAATCCCATTCTCTTACTTTTCCGCCTTCCATATCGTAGATCATTACGTTCACTTTCAGGCCTTCACCGATTCTGTCATGCTCAAAACTAAATGTGGTTTCTCCTGAAGCAGAGATCGGGTTGGGGTAATTCATTACTTTAAATAATCGAATTTTCGGTTCGTCGGATACTTTAAAATCAACTGACTTGAGTGAGTAATTATTGTACACATCCCAAACTTTAAGTTCGCCATGGTAGCTTCCCGGAGCTAAGTTTTGAAGTGGAAAAACCACTTTTCCTTTCGTATAATCGTCAGCTGACGCAGTGTAATAGTTGTTTAAAATCAACTCAATTGTATCGTTTAGAGTAAGCATCAGATTTTGGTTAAAGCCATTCGTACTAACATTGATTCCGTTAGCATCCGACAGTGAAGCAATAAAAAGACTGCTTGGCCCTACGATATCTCCATTTTTAAAAGTGGGCTCATTTAGGTAAATACTCACCACTGGCGGGGTTGTATCCTCTTGCAACTCTGCAGAACCTCCGATGACAAAATTTGATGAAGCCCCATTGGCATCCATATTTCCAGAATTGGCGATGGCATACGCCGAAATACGTCCTTGTTTAAACTTATAGGAAGCATTTTTTGGTAAAATAAAGTCAATACTAAAAGTGCCATTTTTCACGGTGGCATCTCCTCTGAAAAGTGCATTGTCTTGCTCTTGGTAGTCGAACGGGTAGTTGATTTCTTTTTCCAATCCCGAGGTTGCTGGATTGTCCAATCCCAATGTGCGCTTTTCTCTCGGCGCGTCCCAAACAGTAATGGTTGCCGTACCATTGAAGTTGGAGATCAAAGCACCGCCTTGATGAACCTTGCCATTGATCGTTACTTTTTCCAAAGCACTTAATGTGTCTCTTTTTTGGTCCAATTCATCAAATGCAATTTTATACGCAGGATAGTTCAGCGTAAGCATAGGGTCTCCTAATAGTGCAAAATTGCGATTGATAGGCCCTGCAAGGCTATTGTTTTTGGTCAGTCGCATGACATCCCCTAGCCTCAAGTGCTGGCCGTTTTCGTCTAACGAAAATATATGGTTATGCAGGGCGGCATTCACAGGGTAGTTAGTGTTAGCAAAAACGGCTCTTGTGGTTGTCAAAAGGGCAATGGCGCCTCCATTGGGGTGAAGCAATGCTCTTTCCGCACCAGAAACAATCTGAGGATCATCATAAACACCAAAATTGCAAGTGGCTGTAACTATTAAAGGGAGTCTATGGCGGTTGTTCAGTTTCGCAATAGATGCTGTATCAAAAACCAGTTCTTGCGTGATGGCATCATCCCTCCCATGTCCTAAATAGTCCAAAAGGAATATCCCGTCATTAAACTTTTCCATCAAGGCTTTTTCCATTGATGGGCTTGTGTTGTTAGGCTGTTCGAAATTGTCTAGATAAAGTCTTGTCACATTGTATTCTGGGTAGTCATTGCTGATGATTTCGGCCAGTTTTTCAGAATCTCGCATGTGCGTGTTGCCATCACCATCATCCACCAGATATGTTAACTCATTTCGCCAAGCACCCAACGTATTAGGACTTGTCGCATACCTAATGATCTTATCAACGACATTTCTTGCTTCAGCTAAATTTTTTGAAGGAATCCTCCCCACACCAATTTCTTGGGTGTGGTCATTGTATGTTCCTGGTTTAGGTCTGCCGCTAGAATCTTGGTCTCCTTCATACCAGTCACCCTCATCTTCCTCAAAGAATGCATAATAATCGTCTGAAGAATGGCTGTACAGCCTGTTGATGGATTCTTGGGATTGGTAGACCGGAACGAAGTTCTGGTTGGAGTATTGTTTTTTATTCCGTAGGTAGGTTGCATGGTATTTATAGTCATACGAGCCATCACCAAATAGTAGCGCGTATTTGAGTTGCTTGTTGCCATTGAGCCATACGTACCTAAGATAATCACGTATGGCCGTCACATCTTGAGTGCCAGATGAAAACTCATTATAAACCTGCCTCGGTGTTACGACTGCTACGGATAAACCATCGTGCGATTGGTGAAAATCCGCAAGTCTATGTGCTTGGGTTAGAAACTCTGGAGCGGAGATGATGATCGCATCGACATTGATCTTTGTCTTAATGTTTTGATTAGACACCTTGCCAAAAGCGTTGGGTGCAGACACCTTGCTTAGGTCGAAAACAATATATTCGGTCATTGCTCCGGTGTTGGCCTCTGTGAAGGTGAGTGTATTTCCCGAAGTGGCGTATTGTTGTTTGGCTGGATTTTTCGGATTGGTAATATTCCAGATGTCAAGGGTAGCAGATCCTTCCTTTTCGATACGGAAAGTACGATTTGTATTCAGGTTTTTGGTGCTTCTAAAGCTGGTCTGATCTCCGTAAAGTTTCAAACTTCTATCAAATCCTAAAACGAAATAGTCGAAGTAGCCCCTGCTATTCACATCCCCAGAGATGTTTTCCTTGAAGTCTATTTTCAACTTGATGGTCTGAGAGGTATTATTTTTTGCCGAATGGAAAAAAGGATATTCAAACGCTCGATCAGAATATTTATACGTTCTTATGGCTGCCACAGGTATTTGTCCTATGATATTGTCATTGAAGGCGATTTCGAAAGCCGCAGGATTTTCGGTATGAGCCAGTAGTTTGAGGTTTATTCCTATGGAGTCCTTGATTCCCGGAAGGTCGTATTCAAATATTCGAAACACTTGATCATCACCACGTGATTTCAACGGCTTGCTGTACCATTCTCTACCAGATTCGAAGTGTTTTTCTTCATTTTCTTCATAGACAATGTAGTCACGAAATGTGGTGATCACATTGGTAGTAGTTGCTAGATTTTCTTTGTTTGAAAGCCTCAAACCATTGTTTTCTCCATAAGTAATGAAAAAATAGGCCGTGTCGCAATAGTCATGACCTTCGTAAAGCAGTGTTCCGTCTGGTTGCAACTGTGTGAGGTGAGGACTTTGGCCGTGAAAAAGAAAATAATCGGTTTTGTCAAATTTTCCATCCGATTCACCAACTCCGAAAATAGCATTCTCTACTGGATCATTTGGTCGGTAGATGCTATTTGGTTGAGGGAGCATACCACCACCATTTCCATAGACCTTGATCGTACGCGGGTCTATTTTACTTGTGTTGATACCTAGAGTTTTTTCCAGAAAGTCATAATCCAGTTTGTAAACTTTCGATTCTGTCACCCCTACTTTATACCAGTTGCCAGATGAGAGGACACTTTGTGCTTTCAGGGCAGTGTGTGCCAAGATTATGGATAAATAAAGTAGAAGGTTTTTTAGGCTCATGACGATAGTCTAACGAAAAAGTAAGGGCTAAATTATGCTTGATAACTCAAACACTCGATTTTGAGAGAAGATTCCCAATGATAGAAAGCAAAATGTAAATAGGGATGAGAAAGGTGATTCCTTCTATACCAAAAAATACGAGCAGAACAATCAATACAGCTGCCAATGAATATTTTAAAATGTTCGATTTGAAATCATACGATGAAAATTTCAGCGCAAGCATAGGCAGGTTTGAAACTAGTAAAAAACAAGAAACCAGACTCAATGCAACCAATGTCCAGCTGCTCAAGGCAAAAGGAAGAAAGGTGAGTGAAGTAAGCATAATTGCATTGGCAGGTGTCGGTAGACCAATGAATTGGTCTGTTTGCCGATCGTCGATATTAAATTTGGCAAGCCTCAGAGCTGAAAATGGAGCAATCAGAATTCCTACATAGGACAAAATATTGTGCGGGCAATCTGCTTGACTAGCAATCATTGCTTGCATATACACCGCTGGAAGAAGCCCAAATGATACCATATCTGCAAGGCTGTCAAGCTGCTTGCCTATTTCTGATTTTACATGTAGTAGTCTAGCTGCAAACCCATCCAAAAAGTCAAAAATGCCACATAGTAAAACGAAGTAGATGGCATTCCACAAGTCTCCCTTGATGATAGCGATACACCCAAGTACACCTACTATCAGGTTCATGCACGTAAGAAAATTTGGAATGTGCTTTTTCATTGTTTTTTTTTAACCTTTTACGAAAGGGTTATTCTTTTTTTCAAAACCTACGGTAGTCTCTGAGCCATGTCCTGGGTAGACAATGGTTTCTTCTGGTAAGGTATAAATTTTCTCTTTGATGTTGTTGAGTAATTGGCCATGATTTCCACCTGGAAGGTCGGTTCGGCCAATACTCTGACGAAATAAAACGTCTCCACCTATTATTACACCTTCACTTTCAAAATAAAACAACTGATGTCCTGGAGAATGCCCTGGGGCCTCAATTACCTTACAGCTACTATTGCCGAATGAAATGGAAGCGCCTTCCTTCATAAGCAAGTCTGGTTCGGCTATGGTGAAATTTTGAATTCCCCACTGTGGAGCATAAGCTACCACAGATTGGTAGCTGGCTACTTCATTTTCAGGAATCCAGAGTGGACATTTAAAATGATCTTTCAAGAAGTAGTTGCCAAGTACGTGATCGATATGGCAATGCGTATTGAGGATGTATTTTACCGAAAGCCCCTCACTGTCTATAAATCCAATGATTTCATCACGTTCGTATTTTTCATAACACCCCGGGTCTATGATTACGCATGTCTTGGTGTCGTCCCAAAGCACATAAGTATTTTCATAAAAAGGGTTAAAGACAAAAGATTTGATTTTCATAATACGTTGGCTAACTCAGATTGCTGCAAATTTGTTGAAAATATATGAGTCTTGAATAAAGTTGACTATTTGATCGTGGGGCAAGGGCTTGCAGGCACGCTGCTGGCGCTGGAATTGATGGATGCAGGTCAGTCTGTTTTTATCCTTAATAAGGAAACGGAACATACCGCATCTATGAAGGCTGCTGGGCTTTATAACCCGATTACCGGACGGAAGATGGTGAAAACTTGGTTGGCGGACGAACTTTTTGCCGGTTTGGAGAGTCACTATGAGCATTTAGAGAAAAAACTTGACGCGAAATTCTTATTTCCTCAACCCATTTATCGTCCTTTCTTTTCGATAGAAGAGCAAAATGACTGGCAAGGAAAGATTGGAGAAGCGGAATATCAAAATGTGGTGGACCGAATGCATACCAAGTCACTGAATATAGACGGAGTAATTGATACTTACGGTGGGTTAGAGTTGAAAGCCAGTGGGTCAGTAGATTTGCCAGAGCTGATCAGCGCTGCGCGATCTTTTTTTATAGACAAAGCTTGTTATGCGAACGAGGCTTTTGATTACTCAAAACTTGAAGAAGAGATAGATGTAATAAGGTATCAAGACATTGAAGCCAAAAAGGTGATTTTTTGCGAAGGACCAGGAGTTACAGATAATCCATATTTTAAAGATTACCCGTTTAAATTGGTGAAAGGTGAGGTGTTGGATGTGAAGACGAAACTTTCTGAGCAGCGTATAGTTAACAGAAGCGTGTTTATGCTGCCAAGGCATGGCGTTTTTAAAGTAGGCTCAACGTACGACCATTCTGTACTTGACCATCAGCCCACTGCGGCAGGGAGAACTAATATTTGTGATCGAATGGAGAAAATCTATGAAGGGGACTATGAGATTGTGGGCCACAAGGCAGGTGTAAGACCCGCTACCTATGATAGGAGGCCTTTTATTGGTTTGGTAGGAAAATTGGGCTCTGTAGGAATCTTTAATGGATTTGGAGCGAAAGGTGTTTCATTAGTCCCATTTTTTGCAACTCAGTATGTAAATTACTTGTTGGGTAACAGTGAGCTACACGAAGGTGTGAGCCTTGGCAGATTGAATAAGTAATTAATTGGATGAGAAGAATTCTGACAGTTTTTGGAATATTGATGATGATGGCTGGTACGGCATCTGCTCAGTATTACTATACCAAGTTTGGTCAGAACCGGATTCAGTATAAGAAATTCGATTGGTATTTTTATTCTACCAACAATTTTGAAGTTTACTATTATTTTGGTGGCGAAGCATACGCAAAACAAGCATTGGAGTTTTTGGAGGATGAGTTTATAGAGCTCACAGATGTTTTGGGCTATGCTCCGTACACCAAGACCAAGATTTTCATCTATAATTCTACTCAGGATTTGCAGCAAAGCAATATCGGGATTGGTGGAGATGTTTTTACCATCGGTGGAAAAACAGATTTTGTAAAACTTCAAACTGAAATCGCTTATCCAGGAAAGGCGTTAGAGTTCAAACAAGAAATGATCAAGCAGCTGTCGGAGATTTTGATCAACGACATGATGTTTGGCGGAAGCTTAGCAGAGATTTTTCAGAACTCTTATTTATTAACACTACCTGAGTGGTTTATAGACGGAGCATCTAGATACTTAGCCTATGGCTGGTCTGAGGATATGGACGATTACATTCGTGATTATCTGGAAAGAAAAAAAATCAATAATAATCTCAAATTACAGGGTGAAGATGCTGCGCTGGTGGGGCAGTCGATGTGGAATTTTATTGCTGTAAAATACGGAGAGGGTAATATTTCTAATGTACTTAACCTGACACGAATCATTAGAAATGAAGAAAATAGTATCGCCAGCACGCTGGGACTTACTTTTAGCATGTTTTTGGATGAATGGCAGAATTATTACAAAATTCAGTCTGAGGAAATTCTACAAAACTATAAGCAACCTTCAGAGGATAATGAACAGGCTTCCTATCTCAACAAAATTGTTCGTATTGGCCATGTGGAGATGAATCCAGCTGGAACCAAAGTGGCTTATACCCAGCATAAAAATGGTAAATATGATGTTTTGGTGACAGAGGTAGCCACAGGCAAAACCAAAAAAGTGCTTGACGGGGGCTACCATATCAGCAATCAACAGATTGATTATAACCTACCGCTGATAGACTGGCAAGATGATGAGGTTCTAGGTGTTTTGTTTTTTAAACGCGGAAACCTATATCTAAATTCTTACAACGTGGTATCTGGAGACCGTTTGCAAAAGCCATTGACTCGCTTTAGCCAAATTGAAAGCTTTTCTTACAATGACAATGGAAAGTTGGCCGTGATAAGTGGAGATGTAGATGGACAAAATGATCTTTTTCTCATCAGTATGCGACGAAACGCTTTGAAAAGAATTACGAATGACAACTATGATGATCTTGACCCAGTGTTTGTGCCTGGAACAGCAGCTATCGTCTTCAGTTCCAATCGACCGACGGATTCGCTAGAAGTGGGAAAGGTAAAGCTAGAGGATGTAAAAGATGTTTATAATCTATTTATGTATGATTTGGACACTACCGAATATGCCTTTTCTAGATTGACCAAAACGCTGAGTAAGGATAAAAAGCCCATCGTCAAAAATGCCAATGATATTTTCTACTTGAGCGATCAGAAAGGAATACGCAATGTTTTTAAGTATTCTCTCCGGGATTCGACATTTGTGCAGGTGACCAATTATGCTTTCAATGTCCGAGATTTTGATCTTTCTGCGAGCGGGGATGAAATTAGCTATTTGATGTTGGATCATGGACGCGAAAAGGTGTATACGGAACAATCTTTTGACGATGAAAATAAAATTTTCACTCCACAAACTGCCAGAAAAAGGTTAGAGCAAGCCAAATACGTAGTGAGTCGAATGCCTGTGAGGGTTGCAGACCCAGTGGTAGAACCTGAACCAATCAAAGAGATACTTGAGGTTGAAACGTTTTCTAAGGTCGATTCGCTTGTTTTACCAGATGCTTTTTTCTTTTCTGATGAGGAAACTGCCGAGGATGTCTTAGAGGAAGAGCCGTCTGATGAAGATAGTTTTATAGATATAGACAACTATGTTTTTGAGGATGAGGCCAAGCCAGTGTATAAGCCTGAGTCTTATTTTTCTAATTTCACGAAATTTGAAAGGAAGCCACGGGTTTTAGGCCCGATAGCCTATCAGCCTCGATTCAGCTTTAGCAATCTCATTACTTCTGCTGCAGTGGACCCTCTTAGGAAATTCTCTTTTTTACTCGAATCTGAAATTACGGATATTCTAGAAAATCATCGGATTACAGGTGGGGTATTGACCAATCAGAATTTTGATCAAGGTGATATCTACTTGGAATATGATTATCTCAAATATTGGATGGATTTCAAATTGCGGATTGATCGTAAATCCTACCTTTTCGGAAATCTAGATTTACAGGAGACATATTTACAGAAATATGTTTTAACGAGAGTAGAAGCGTCTGCAGCTTTGCCAGTGACGAATACTTTGCGTTTTGAAATTTCGCCCTTCGTGACAATTACAGATTATCAAAACTTGGAACCCAATTATCTGCTAGGGAGTGGGACAGAAACTTATGCTCCTGAGAGTAAAGAGCCTTATTTTGGTGGTAGAGGGTCTATGGTTTTTGACAACACGATAGAGCGGGGATTTAATATTTATCAAGGAACAAGGGGTATTTTCGAATATTCGACTCAGGTAGCACTCAATACTCCTGCACTTAATTTCAGTAAAATCACAGGTGATTTTCGTCATTATCAGAAAATACATAAGGAAATTACATTTGCTACCAGAGTATACTACGGCCGCTCTATGGGTAACAATCCACAGAGTTTTTTACTTGGTGGGATGCAAAATTGGCTCTTTGCCAGGTATCAGTATCAGGGAACCAACGACCCTCTAGGTTTTAGCCCTGATAAGGACAATTCCAATATACTTTTTTCAGAGTTTGTGACTAACCTCAGAGGGTTTGATTATAATCATGCGGTAGGTAGAAATGTGTTGCTATTGAATGCGGAGTTACGTTTTCCATTATTCAGGTATTTTTCACGAGGACCAATAGCTTCTAATTTTCTTCGCAATTTTCAGTTGATTGGCTTTTATGATATGGGCTCTGTTTGGAACAAAAAATCGCCGTTCAGTAGTGATTTTGTTGGTCCATCTATAACTTATTCTCCCGAGGAGGCTTGGTCTGCTGAGATTTTTACCTTTCAAAACCCATGGCTTGTAGGGTATGGTTGGGGCTTGCGCACTGTATTGCTTGGATACTACTTAAAGGTAGATGTTGCTAAGCCTATTCAAGATTATCAAGTGGGAAAGACCAGGATATACCTCACTATTGGATTAGATTTCTAATATTTGCTCATGTTATTATCAATGACGGGATTTGGAGCTGCAGAGGCTTCTACCCAATCACACCACGTCAAAGTAGAAATACGGACGCTCAACAGTAAATTTCTCGATGTGAATCTTAGAGTCTCGCGAGAGCTTTCGGATAAGGAATTAGAAATTCGGAATTTACTCAATGATCATATCAAACGTGGGAAGGTGAGTCTTTCGGTGGAGTTGCACGCCAGCGATGTAGTGGAACCTACGGTGAAAATCAATGAAGAGCTGTTTAAAAGCTATTATACCAAGTTTCTTAGTTTGGCTCAGGGTGCAGGAGCAAATACGGACGATGTTTTCAAATTAGCTCTGCAGTCTCCAGACGTTATTACCAATGATGAGAATGCTGAAATTCAGCATTGGGACGAAATCAAAGCCGCGATGGTCGAGTGCCATGAAGCGCTGCAATGAGTTTAGAGCGCAGGAGGGAGCCAGTCTTCAAAACAAGTTGACGGAGTATATTGAGTCTATAAGAAAAGGTCTGGAAGCGGTGGTCGCCCAGGATGGCGAAAGAATTTTGCAGATCAAGCAGCGGATTTCAGGACATTTGGACGAAATAAAGGAACGCGTGCAGTTGGATCCAAACAGGTTTGAGCAGGAGATTATTTTCTATATGGAAAAGCTCGATATCACCGAGGAGAAAGTGAGGTTGGCAGGGCATTTGGATTATTTCCTTGAAGTAATGAAAGACCCAGAGTCTCAAGGAAAAAAGCTTGGCTTCATTTCTCAGGAAATAGGTAGAGAGATCAATACCATTGGCTCTAAAGCCAATGATGCTATCATCCAAAGAGCGGTAGTAGGCATGAAAGATGAACTGGAAAAGATCAAGGAGCAATCGATGAATATTTTATAAAAAATTCGTTTGAAATGCGAAGAACGCCTTGGTCAATCTTACGTTTTGGTCAAGGCGTTTTTGTTGTTACCTGCACCACCAAAATCGCAATAATAGCCATTAATACGACTCCCCAAACAATTCTTGAAGTCCATGTTCTCAATTTTAGATGGACGTTTTCCATCTTCCGTTTTACAACATTCTTTCATTCAATGGTCTTAATGGTTTCTCCGCATGACAGCATCGCCGAGCCAAAATAAGGATTGCTTATTTTCTGTTTTTGGCTGAGCCAATCAGCGCCTTGGTTGGTGTCGGCCATGGGGCAATGTTGGACATAAATAGGTGTTGGCATAGGATCAAAAGATTCTGCTATTGCAATCATTGAATTGGATATGCTGATGAATTTTTCTCGGATGATCTTGATGTCAGCGAGATGTTCGAGGTGTTGTAAACTAGTTTTCAAAGAAGCAGACTGCTGCATCCATAGGGTATGCGCTTCTCCTTTAAAAAGGTTTATATCAACATTTCCTAAAGAAGTGTTCATAACCATACCTGCTTCTTTCGCCTTTTCAAAATCATCTTTTGATAATGCAACTTTCATGTTGAAGTAATTATTAAGAAGTGGTTCCAAGGCCTTTTTAGCATTATTGGAAATAGTCGGTTTTTGGGATGAAGCGCTCATTTTTTCCATTTTAGAATTAGTACTACCACCATGGTTATGGCCTGTCATAGCCACACCACCTTCTCTATTCATCATACTGGGCTTGCCTGCCAATTGTGCCGCTGCATCTATGCTGAAAGTGCCATTGATTGCTATTTCTTCGCCCAGTTGCAAGCCAGATTCGACGATATAACGCTCTCCTAAATCTGCACCTAATATCACTTCGCGCATTATGAAACTTACCCCTTGATCTGTGGTATTCATGATGTAAACAATGGATCTTTTGCCTGTCCACATCACCGCAGTTTTAGGAATCACGATAGTAGAGGAGTTACTAGCGTTTTTGGTGGTGATTGTACTACTTACAAACATCTCGGGCTTCAATATTTGATTTTTGTTCATTACCTCCATTCGCGCTTTGGCCACACGCGTTTGCGGATTGATCACAGGGTCTATATAGTCGATCGTACCACTGAAATTTTGGCCGCTTAGGGAGCTGACAGTGTAAGAAACCGAAGCTCCCTTTTTGATCCAAGATATTTCAGATTCATATACATCAAATAGGATCCAGACTTTGGACAGGTCAGCTATTTCGTAGATAGGGGTGCCTTGTTTTACATAGTCGCCGAGATTGACCATTTTTTCGGTCACATATCCAGATACGTTCGCAAGAATAGGAAACTGGTCTATCGTTTTTCCCGAGGCAAGAATCTGTGCGATTTGCTTATCGCCAAGCTTCCAGTTTTTGAGTTTCTCTTTAGCAGCTATGAAGAGCGCAGGTTGCATTTCTTTGATTTTTTGCGCCTCCAGCAGTTCTTGCTGTGCCGTGGTTATATCTGGCGAATAGATATATGCGATCACCTGTCCTTGTGAGACATATTCACCCGTGAAATTCACTGAGAGCTTTTCTATCCTGCCCGGAATATGTGACGATTGCGTGTATACCAACCTTTCATCCGCCTGCACTTTTCCATTGAGACGGATGGATTTTTTAACCTCATCTGAGCCAACGGCCATTGTTTGTACTTGTGCCAATTGCATGGCAGTAGGAGACATACTGATTGCCATTGGGTCTATTGCTTCGCCTGTTTCTAATGGAATTAAATCCATTCCGCAAATGGGACAATCTCCGGGCTCATTTTTTCTTATGTGCGGATGCATGGAGCAAGTGTAGGTTTCTTGATTTGCTGATGCTTCAATATGCGACTGAACTGCCTTGCTGGTAGATTGATTTGAGGACGGATGGATGAATAATCCAATGGTCACACCAACAATCAAAGTGATGACAATAACTGTAATTTTATATTGGAATAGCTTTTTCATATTATGGTTTATTGTGCCGTGATATAATCCAGCCTTGCCAAGGCGACATGATATGCTATCAAGGCTGTAGCTTTTATTTTTTGGTATTTCAAAATTTGTTGTTGCATCTCTAATACCTCTTCAAAGTCTTTTCCAGAGTTGCTATAAGCACTAAATAGGAGATTGAGCGACTGCTCAGATGTTTTGATTTGTGTGTCATACAATTGCATGAGCTCGGTTTGTTTCTCTATTTCAAACCAGACCATATCATAAGAACTGATAAGATTGTTTGAGACTTCCTCTTTTTGAAGTGTATAAGCGTCCTTCATCAACTGGGCTTCTTTTTGGGCAGCCTTGTATTTACCACGAAAGAGGGGGATGCTCATTGTAAGCATTGGCATAAACGCATCTTGTCCATTCTGAGGGACAGTCTGCCCGATTGGCAGATCCGTGCGTGGAGCGACTATTATATACTGGAACCCCACGCCTATGTTGGGCATGCCTTGCTTTGAGGCTAAGGTCTTATTAGACTCGCTAGCCAGTATTTTTAACGCTATTTCATTTATCAGTGGATTGTTGGCAAGGAGTGAATCTTTTCGATTTTGGGTTTCCAACTTGGTCACCGTCAGACTGTCTACGATTAAGATTTCTTCGTCACTAGTAGTATTGAGAAGTGCATTAAATCGCGTTTGAAGTGGTTTTTTCTTTTGGCTTAAGATGGAAAGATTTGAAATGGCTTCTTTGAGCATGATGTCCACGCGAAGAACGTCTACCATTGAGCTTTTTCCATTTTGAAAATTGGCGGTGGCAATGGCTTTGTAAGAAGTAAGGATTTGTATGTTTTCTTCTTCTATACTTATCCATTTTTTGAGTTCGTAAAGCAAATAGTAACTCTCTGCTACCTGATAGTGGAGCTGGTTTCTACCATCCAAATACGTCTGATATTTTGCGTCGGCCATCAATGCAGATATGTCACCTTGAGCTTTGAGCGTACCAAACCATGGAAGCATTTGCGATAAGCTGAAAACGGCCATCTGCTGCCCAGTTCGCGTTTGTGTCATTTGCCCCAGCGCACTTACCGAAAATGTAGGATCCTGCCATGCCTTTGCCTGAGCGATTTCTTGCAGCGAAGCTTCAAAATCTTTGTATTTGGCTTGGAGGCCGGGATTGTTTTCCGCAGCTAATTGTTGGTAGTTTTCTAAAGACTGAGCATTCGCTCCGTGGAGAAAAGACACAAATAGAAATAGCACAAAGAGGCTAGAAGTTAGAAAGTAGAAAGGCTCTCGACGACAGTAGCGATATGTCAATGAGGGATTCAATGGACCTTCCATTAACCAATCTCTAACTTCTAACTTCCACATTCTACTTTCTAACCTCCAGCCTCTAACCTCCAACTCTCCTGCGGCTGACGCTCTTGTTTCTGATCTACTTCCCATGACTTTTCCAGTTTTGATGTAGTTTGTTGAGCATTTTTCCAATCTGATCGACTTCATCGCTAAATCTGGTGTGGGTTTCTTGATCGATGTATTTGCATTCCAATGAGAAATCAAGCCAAGTTGCAGTTTCAGAACAGGAGCCTAATGAATGAACCAAATGCTGTTTGAAAACTGATTCATAAGTGCGCTTTGACCATCCTTCACTAATATTCGCTGAGATAGATCGGGATGATCGGGTGATTTGAGACGTAAGGGAGTAAATCTCTTCTTTCGGAAAATTTCTTGTCATCCAAAAAACATCCATAGCCACTTTAAATGACCGCTTATACACTTCTAAGTCTCTGTAAGATTGTATCATTTCTTTACCTTTTTATTTTCAAATTTCTACCCTCTACCTTCCAACCTCTACCTTCCAATCCCCCTTTCCTCCCTCCAACAATAAAGCACCGGCACAATAAAGTAGGTGATAGCCGCAAAGAGCATCCCTCCAAAAGCAGGTATCGCCATTGGGATCATGATGTCTGATCCGCGTCCTTGAGAAGTAAGGATAGGAAGCAGTGCGATAATGGTTGTTGCAGAAGTCATGATGGCCGGTTTAATTCTGCGCTGACCTGCTTCCACCACTGCTGCTCTTATTCCTTTGATATTGTCTGTTTTGTTTCGGTCAAAGCTTTGGTCGAGATAGGTGGCCATCAGCACGCCATCATCTGTGGCAATACCAAAGAGCGCAATGAAACCGACCCATACGGCCACACTCAAGTTGATGGTGTGAATCTGAAACAAGTCACGAAAATTGGTGTCGAATAAAGAGAAGTCCGCAAACCAACTTTGGCCATAGAGCCAGAGCATGATGAAGCCACCACTAAACGCCATGGCTATTCCCGAAAACACCATCAGGGAGGTCGCTATTGAGCGAAATTGGAAATAGAGAATTAAGAAGACGATACCCAAAACCAGCGGTATGATCATCGCCAGTCGTTTTTCGGCCCTTACTTGGTTTTCATAGCTCCCAGAAAATTTATAGCTAACCCCAGCTGGCACAGTCAGTTCCCCGGCATCAATTTTGGCTTGGATCGTTTGTTGAGCGTCATTTACTACCGTGACTTCCGAAAATCCATCACGTTTGTCAAAGAGGACATAACCTACCAAAAAGGTTTCTTCGCTTTTGATTGCTTGTGGGCCTCTCACGTATTCAAAGTCAATGACTTGTGATAAGGGGATTTGAGCACCCGTGGGTGTTGGGATCAAAATTTTTCCGAGCGATTCTGGATCATCTCGCAGTTCTCTAGGGTATCGCACTCTCACGGGGAATCTTTCTCTACCTTCTACAGTGGAGGTGATTTGCATACCGCCAATGGCTGTTTCTATCGTTTGCTGAACATCTTCAATACTCAGTCCATAGCGAGAGATTTCATCACGATTGATGTTGAGGTGTAAATATGGCTTGCCCACAATTCTATCCGCAAATACGGCATCAGGTTTGACGGAAGGCACTTCTTTTAGCATATTTTCCAACTGTAAACCAAAGCGTTCAATGGTTTTTAAGTCGGGACCATAGACTTTGATGCCCATAGGTGCGCGCATTCCTGTCTGCAACATCACCAATCGGGTTTCAATGGGTTGAAGTTTTGGAGCCGAAGTGACTCCCGGTATTTTGGTCACTTTTACGATTTCATTCCAGATATCATCAGGTGATTTGATCTGCTCACGCCAATTTCTGAAATATTGTCCATCAGGGTCTTCTACCAATTGTGCAGTGAGATGCTGAAAGCTGGAGCTGAGGTAGACCGTATCTTTTCCATCAAACCACCACTTTTTACCCTTGTCCAGTTTAGAATAACGATCCTCTAACTTTTCATCTCTAGCATCTTGTATCTGATTTTTCAATAAATAGTTTCCTTCCTCATCCACCGCAAACCTCACTTTTCTTCCATTTGCATCCAGAATATATTCTGGTTTGTAGTTGATGATATTTTCGTACATAGAGATAGGAGCAGGGTCGAGGGCAGATTCCGCTCTTCCCATTTTCCCAACAGCTAAGTCTACTTCAGGAATATTGGTCAAGAGCATGTCAAGTTGCCCTAGCACTTTTCGGCTGTGTGCTACACCGGCATGCGGCATAGATGTGGGCATAAGCAAAAAGCTTCCTTCATTGAGCGATGGCATAAATTCTTTTCCTATGCCCGGAAAAGAATTTGTAGCTCCTGACCAAATTTTGGTCTCCTGTATATGCCAATCTACTTGCCCCACAGCTTTTGGTATGAAACCAAAAACCGTATTGAAGCCTAGCCAAACATTGGCAGCCAATAGTATAAGTATGGCCGGGATGATCAAGAACTTGATTTTATTATCAAGACACCAGATCAGCACCTTTTTGTATTGAAATTCCAAAAGGGTAAACCCACCAAGAATCAGCCCCACGAGTAGGATTACAAATAGAAAATTGAGGAAAAGCGATTGGGAAGCCCCGAGTGGTAACCAGTATTTTGCTAATAGCCATATCACGCCTATGAGGACTAAGATCAATTCGGCATGTTTGATCAGAAAGTTTACTGAGTTTGGTAGAGATGGGTTTTTAGCGCGAATGATGTTCTTCGTCCAACCAATGACCCCAAAAAGTAGCAGCAATATGCCCGCCCATATTTGTCCGATAAACAGGCCAATTGTCCCGGCTATGATTAGTCCATAATGACCGTATTTTTTTAGAAAGTGGTTTTTGATTTTAAACCCAAAAAACCAATGCGCCAAAGTGGGCATGATCAACAGCGAAACGATCAATGCCGCCAGCAGTGCAAATGATTTGGTGAACGCCAATGGGCCGAACAATTTTCCTTCTGCGGCCTGCATGGTAAAGACAGGTATGAAGCTGACAAAGGTGGTGGACACGGCAGTGAGAATGGCTGTAGCCACTTCCGATGCTCCATTGTAAATCGTGTCAATTAGTTTTTGCCCCGGGGGAGCTTCATCCATATGTTTGATAATATTTTCTGAAAGGATTATACCCAAGTCCACCATCGTGCCAATGGCGATGGCTATGCCCGATAGCGCGACGATATTGGCATCCACGCCAAAGTATCTCATGGCAATAAATACGATCAAGACCGAAATAGGCAACAAACTGGAAATAAGTAAGGAAGCCCGCAGGTTGTAAACCATCACGATTACGACCAAAATCGTGATTAGGATTTCAAGGGATAGCGCTTCTTCCAGCGTGCCCAATGTCTCATAGATCAATTCAGACCGATCATAAAACGGCACAATGGTCAATTGACTTTCTCTACCATCGGCAAGGGTTTTCTTTGGCAGGCCGGGGGCTATCTCTGCAATTTTCGCCTTGACATTATTGATAACTTCCAAAGGATTAGCACCATATCGTGCGACTACCACACCGCCCACGACCTCAGCTCCACCTTTGTCTAGAAGCCCCCGTCGCGTGGCTGGGCCAAGTGATACAGTTGCCACATCTTTGATGCGGATAGGCACATTGTTTTCTACTGTTACTACTGCTTTTTCTATGTCGGAAATGCTTTTGATGTATCCCAAACCTCTAACCAGGTACTCCGCTTGATTGATTTCTATGGTTTTTGCTCCTACATCTTTATTGGATTTTTGCACCGCCTGCATCACTTTGTGCAGCGGGATGTTGTAAGCCTTCATGGCATCAGGATTGACATCTATCTGGTACTCTTGCACGAATCCCCCGATTGACGCCACTTCCGAAACTCCTTCTGTGGCATTGAGGCCATACTTGACGTAAAAATCTTGAACGGTTCGGATTTCATGTAAATCCCATCCGCCCGTTAGGTTGCCATCTTTGTCTCGACCTTCTATGGTGTACCAAAACACCTGTCCGAGCGCCGTAGCATCAGGCCCGAGTGTGGGCTTAACATCGTCGGGAAGTAGATTAATAGGCAGAGAACTGAGCTTTTCGAGAATGCGTGAGCGCGACCAGTAAAACTCGATATCTTCAGAAAAGATGATGTAGATACTCGAAAATCCAAAGATTGAGGAGCTTCTGATGGACTTCACTCCTGGGATTCCAAGGAGATATGTCGTCAAAGGATAAGAGATTTGATCTTCAATATCCTGAGGAGAACGCCCTGACCATTGCGTAAATACGATTTGCTGGTTTTCACCAATATCTGGGATGGCATCTACAGGCACTGGGTCTGAAGGCAGAGCACCTACCTGCCATCCAAAGGGCGCGGTGATGATGCCCCACCCCACGAGGGCTACAAGTAAGAGAACAGTTACTAACTTATTCTCTAAGAAATATTTAATGATTCTATTGAGCATTTTCTGATAGTCATGAATAAAATGATTGGTCGTGCAGGTATAGACTAGCACATAAGCAAATCAGATCGTCAGAATATCAGATAAGGAAAGATTGAAACAACACTTGAGCGTCTTGTTTCGGAATGGGAGGGGAGTAATAAGGGAAATGAGGTTTTTCTACATCAACAGCAAATGCTGGTAGAATAAAAAGAGTTGTGTAAGCCACTAAGAAAGGTACACTTATGACAGAAGTGATGGTCTTAGCTTCGGCTTTTTCGTCTACTTCTAAAACTTGGTGCTGATCTTCGCAGCAAGGTTTTGCTTGGAAGGATGTCTCTGAGGATAAAGGTGTTTTTTCAGATTGTGGCATGCCGCAGGTCAGGCGATCTATGCCAATCGAAAAACTCGTTTCCACCGCTTTGCCTCCGCAAAAATGCGTGTTCATCGATAGCCCAATATTGGAGGCTATCAGGATGATGATAAGCGCTATGGAAATGATTTTTTTCACTCTTTCAAAGATACGGAAGAAAATGAGACAGGTTGCTCTAAGCAACCTGTTCATATTAAATTTTAAGCTTTAGTAATCTGAAAAGGAACGACTACTCTGCCCCATTTCAGCTGTACAAGCCCATCTTCTCCTATCTCAATGGTGAATTTTTCAGTGATGCCGTCCACGGCTTGAGATGGAATGGTCACTCTAAGCACATCATCCTCAGATTTGTAGCTGTAGGCGCCCCATTGGTTCCAAGTTTTGTTGAAAATGATTGTCCACTCGCTTTTGTTGTTGATGGTGAATAGACCATACTTTCCTTTTGGAAGAGGTTTTTCTTCTACCAGCACGTCTTCCGATACCGAGATCCAGCTGGCTTCATTAGCTCCCGTTCTCCATACTTCTGCCACAGGAGCGAGTTTGTTGATATCGCGCCCCTTTAGCGACGGCTGGCTATAGTCTATGGTAATTAAAACACTATCTACTACCTGAGAAACCTGTGCTGGTGGGCTTGGGCGTTTGCTTTTGTCATCCTGACCATGTTGGGCGTGGGCATTCAGAAGCAGACCTAATGTCATTGTGATAAGAAGTGCAAAATTGCGAATTGTCATGTTCATGGTGTTTGAGTTTTTTGTCCTATGAATTTAACGTCTTTCTGAGCGTTTTTTGTCAATAACAAAGGTGAAATAATTGAAATGATTAAATTGTAAAAAAATCGTCACAAATGAGAAAGCTAATTTTTACCATATTCATCATTGTGCTGTTCGTCGGTTGCTCTGACATCAGTAAAGAAAAAGCCCCTTTAGTAGCAGAAATCAATCGCAAAGTCGATAACATAGATGCTAACCACAGAGTTCAAATCATAGAAGATGATTTTCATCAAGGAGATTCCATCTACAAGGTGAGAGGCTATTTTATGGAAGGCATCCTCTTAAAACTAGTAGGTGTGCTCTATACGTCGCACATTGAGCGTGATGATTATTTCTATTTTGAAAACCATGCGCCGATATTTTCTGGTCACGTTGTGGTTTCCAAAGATGATATGATAGCCTCTGAGTATAAATATTATTATGGGAAAGACGGCTATGTAGATGAAGCACTTTTTTGGGAAGACCATTATCAAAGGGGGAAGCAGTTTCCGCATGAGCATTTTTCTGAATTTGAGCCTGATAAAGATTCTTTAAGAGTAGCCGAAGAAGAACGTTTGAAATTTTTCTTTGAAAAACTGGATATGGAAGGCTTTGAAATTCGTCATTTGAATGAAAACAAAGACGCTAACGTAGTAAGATAAATGACATTAGACGATGCGCAGGGCGCAGTAGATGAGTGGATCAAAACGATCGGAGTACGATATTTCAATGAGCTTACGAATATGACCATCCTCACCGAGGAGGTAGGGGAGCTCGCACGAATCATGGCTCGCACGTATGGCGAGCAGTCTTTCAAAGAATCTGATAAAAACCGAGACCTAGGCGATGAAATGGCTGACGTACTTTGGGTGCTTATTTGTTTGGCCAACCAAACGGGGGTAAACCTGACAGATGCTTTGAAAAGGAATATTGAAAAGAAAACCCAACGAGATGCCAACAGGCATAAACAAAACGAAAAATTGACCTAATTGGAAGTTTCTCTAACAACCCCTGCACTACTTTTTCCAGCCATTTCCTTGCTCCTTTTGGCATATACCAATCGGTTTTTGGCCATAGCCAGTATCATCAGGCAGCTTCATGCCAAGTATATTCAAAATAAGGAAGGCGTATTGGAAGGCCAGTTGAAAAATCTCAGAACACGCTTGATGCTCATTCGAGTGATGCAGTTTTTTGGTGTTTTTAGTCTGTTTTTATGTGTGCTGGCCATGTTTTTTATCTATGCCAACTTAGCACAGGTTGGGAGCTGGATTTTTGGGGTGTCTTTGATTTGTTTATTGGTATCTCTTTTTATTTCCTTAAGGGAAATTCAATTATCTACCCGAGCTTTGGAGCTAGAATTGAGCGATATGGAATTGGGATCAAAATTTAACTTTTAATAAATAGATGAATTATTTAGTAATAGGAAGAGACGGCAAGGATGCCGCAGATAGGAGACAAGCGCAAAGACAAGCGCACCTAGATGGTGTAGCCAAAATGAAAGCCGAAGGCACATTGCTTTACGCCATGGCCATGTTGACAGATGGTAAAATGGTCGGATCAGTAATGGTTTTTGACTTTGCCTCACCCGAGGCACTTGAATCTTGGAAATCCTCAGAGCCTTATGTAAAAGGAAATGTGTGGGAGACAGTGGAAATCACTGAATGCGCCATTCCTCCATTGTTCAAAAATTAAACCACCAAATTGGTGATTTTCCCATCTTCGAATGCTGGGATTACGTCAAATTCACCGATTTTTAGACAAAACTCCAGATCTTTTTCAACGCCGAATGCACACAAGCGCTTGGCGTGAGAAGAAGCATTGGCTACAGCCATCAGGTCTTTTTGATTGTGTAAAAAGAGACTATGAGCTAAAAGTGCAGAATCTCCCTCGCTTGCGTGGGTTTCAACCAAAACATCAATAAGGGCTCCAGCGAAAAGGGTGTCTTCAATATTTACCGTTCCTTTCCAGCCTGCACAGTGGATGATGATGTCTTTTTTGGATTGAGAAAGATAATTTTTGAGGGCCGTTAGGTTCAGAAATGCTCCGATCAAAATTTGATCAGCACCTAAGGACTTGGCTATGGCTTGTGTGCCATTGGTTGTGGAAACTGTGATTTCTTTATCCTTCACAGATTCGCACATGTACTCAAAAGGAGAATTTCCCATGTCAAAGCCTTCAACTTTAGTGCCGCCACGCTCTCCAGCCATGATTTTCCCCGATTTCCCTAAGGCAAAGCACTCCTCCACCTCAGCAACAGGATAAATGGACTTCACACCTGTGGCCATGCCAGAGACCATACAGGAGGTGGCTCGGAAAATATCCACTACCACGGCAATTTTTCCGGTAAGGTTGTGTTGGTGAATTAGATCAGGGGTGAGGCAGACTTCTATCGTGTTTGTCATCAGACAAAAGGAGTTTTAGTTACCACTGCTTTTAGGTTTTTATTACGAACCTGAATGAAAATTTCTGAGCCTTCAGCGTGATGGCCTGTTTTGACATATCCAAGGCCAATTCCCACATTCAAGCAAGGGCTGATTGTTCCTGAGGTCACTTTGCCAATGACAGCTCCATTGATGTCTACGATGGGGTAGTCGTGTCTGGCAATTCCTTTATCCACCATAGTAAAGCCAACCAACTGCTCGTCCACTCCATTTTCCTTTTGCTCTTTTAGACTTTTGCTGTTGATAAAATCCTTTGAGAATTTCGTAACCCAACTGAGTCCCGCGGCAATGGGAGAGGTGCTGTCGTCTATGTCATTGCCATAGAGGCAATAACCTTTTTCCAATCTTAAAGTATCCCTAGCGCCCAGTCCTATAGGCTTAATGTTGTCAGCAGCACCAGCTTCAAAAATGGCATTCCAAACGGCAAGTGCATCTTCTTTTTTGATATAAAGCTCAAAACCACCAGCGCCAGTATAGCCCGTGGCAGAAATGATCATTTCTTTGCCAGCGAGTGCGCCTTGAGTAAAATGATAAAATTTGATGCTGTCAAGCTTTGCTGTAGTTAGCTTTTGCAATACACCAGAGGCCTTTGGGCCTTGCACTGCCAAAAGCACTGTGTCATCCGAAATGTTATTCATTTCGGCATCCACCTTATTATGACTGCTGATCCAATCCCAATCTTTGTGGATATTGGATGCATTCACTACGAGCATATATTCCTTTTCCGCCAACCGATATACGATAAGATCATCCACTATTCCACCGTCGGCATTTGGCAGGTAGCCATATTGCGCTTGTCCTATGGCAATTTTAGAAATGTCGTTGGAACAGACATATTGGAGGAGGTCTAAAGCAGAATCACCTTTTATGAGAAACTCGCCCATATGCGATACGTCAAACACGCCCACACCTTCACGTACTGCCATATGCTCCTCTTTGTCAGAAGAATATCTTACAGGCATTTCGAATCCTGCGAAAGGGACAATCTTGGCGCCTAGAGAGACGTGCAAGTCGTGTAAGGGGATGTGTTGCATAGAGAGTAGTCTGGCCGTGTTTGTAACGAACCTCAAAAATCAGTGAGCAAAGATAATGGCAAGCTTATCCTAAATCAATTTTTATTGCAACAGGACAGTGATCAGAGCCAAATCGATCATTGTAGATCATAGAGTCTTTAAGGTTGTCTTTTAGTGTTTCACTCACAAGAAAATAGTCAATTCGCCAGCCTACATTTCTATCTCTTGATTGAAACCGATAATTCCACCACGAGTATTTTACCTCTTCAGGGTAAAAGTGTCTGAAACTATCTACATATCCTGCATCTAACAAAGCTTGGATGCCATCAATTTCCACCTGTGTGTAGCCTGAGGTCTTATTGTAGTTTTGCTTAGGTCGGGCAATATCAATTTCCTGATGTGCCACGTTGAGATCGCCGCAGAGCACCACAGGTTTTTTTTCTTCTAGTGCCAAAATATGATTTCTGAAAGCTGCATCCCAACCTTCTCGGTAGTCAAGTCGCTTCATCCCCTCGCCAGAATTAGGCGTGTATACCGTGACGAGGAAAAACTTATCAAACTCTGCTGTAATCACCCTTCCTTCTTGATCATGATCTTCAATGCCCATATCATAGACTACAGAGAGGGGTTCTTTTTTGCTTAGGATAGCTGTGCCTGAGTATCCTTTTCGAGCTTTGGAAGAATTGGTATAAAAGTGAAAGCCAGGTACTGAGCTAAGTGCAGTTTTGACATCTTCAGGCTGGGCTTTGGTCTCTTGCAAGCAAAGCACGTCAGGATCCATTTCTACGACATCTTTTAAAAAGTCCTTTTTTAGAATGGCGCGGATTCCATTTACATTCCAAGAGATAAGGTGTAATTCAGACATGAGCTTTGGTTTTTGGCAAACTTATAAAAGAAAACAAATATGAACAGCGATAAACCAAACAGGATACTAAGTGAGATGATCGGCAGAATACTACTCCATTTAGTGTTAATCTGGAGCGATTGATGCCGTGGAGTTTGATGCTTCCTTAAGATAAAAGTGATGGATTTGTAAAAAACATAGAGCAGGAGGAATTTATTTCACCGAAAGTAGCCGTCATACTTGCAACGATCAAAAAGTAACCGAGAAATACAAATTCGTGAACTGGGATATTGTCTCGTTTTTTCTGAAAAGCCGTAAACGTTCATTTTAAGGTTGTTTTTCTGTGGAAAACTTATTTTGATTTTCCATTTCTGTTTATCGAAGATTTCACTGTACAAAGAGATTATTGTCATGTTGACTACCAGAAAATCCACGTTTATCGAATATTCGCCTAAACCGATTTTTTCTAAAGGTTGCTTAGTCTAAGTTTGGAAAAGTAATAACAAATTAAGAACCTGCCATGATAGACATTTTAATAGAACCAACATCAGTTACTCCTTACGTGAAGATAGATTCCGAGGGGTCAAGCATTGTATTTAGAGGCAAATCTTCGCCTGCTAACTCTTTGCAGTTTTATCACCCGATTATCGAAAAGATTCGGACGCTTTTCCAAAACACTAATAAAACCATTTTAGTGGATTTATCTTTTAGATATTTTAACACAAGTAGTTCGAAGTGTCTTTTTGATTTGTTCAAAGCTTTGAAACAACTTCAGAACGAAGGAAAAACGTTGGATATTAATTGGTATTATGAGGAGGATGATGACGACATGATGGAGACTGGTGAAGATTTCGCTGATCTATTGGGCTTGGACTTTAACTTCATAGAAGTAGAAGAACTCAATGATGTCATGTTAAGACAAGCAGTTTAAAAATAATTCTCTTGGCGGAGGAGTTTTAATAAATGAAGGTCGGAAAGACCTGAATCCAACTATTACGATATCAAATCACCAACCAAGGTGTGTCTTCATTTGGGGCACACCTTTTTTATTTTGCAGTGCACTAAATGGATAGTATTTTTTGGCAGCTAAAATATATTGACCAACATCTATTCTCGGATTTCGTAAGCAAGTAAAGAAAATTACTCACTCTACGAAATTATAGATCGATGAAATATATTAATTCCTTGCTTTTCATATTGCTTGCAACATTCCTTTTTCAGTGTGCTACAGTGCCTATCACGGGTCGTTCTCAACTCCGACTTATAGGCAATGATCAAGTTTTTCCTATGAGCTATGATCAGTATAAGGAGGTTAAAAAAGAAAGTAATATCATCACGGGAACGGATGAGGCTGAAATGGTCAAGCGTGCAGGTTTAAGAATACAACGTGCGGTAGAGTCTTATTTTGCGAGTGAGGGAAAATCTGAATATTTGGCGGGCTATGAATGGGAGTTTAACCTAATCAAAGAAGATGAGACCGTAAATGCGTGGTGCATGCCAGGAGGAAAGGTGGCATTTTATACTGGTATATTACCAATCTGCCAAGATGAAACAGGCGTGGCAGTGGTAATGGGGCACGAAATAGCTCACGCCATAGCCAATCATGGACGAGAGCGAATCAGCCAGCAAGCTGCTACTCAGGCCGGTCTTAGTGGTTTACAAGTTTTTTTAGGAGCCAAAGGCACTTCTGAAATGACTGAACAAATGGTGATGCAAGGAGCAGGAGCTGTGACTACTTTGGGAATATTGAAATTTTCAAGAAAGCACGAGTCTGAAGCGGACAAATTGGGGCTCTACTTTATGGCCATGGCAGGGTACGATCCTCGTGCAGCACCTATTTTTTGGGAGCGCATGAGCGCAAAGGGAGGAGGACAAAGTCCGCCAGAATTCTTGTCTACTCACCCATCTCACGAGACGCGTATTAGTGACTTAAACAAAAACATGAAAAAGGCTTTGGAGTTTTACCAGGAGGCGAAGTAATTCATTAAAGGCCAAGTGTGATTGGCTTTTTCACTCCAGTTTTTCTTTGTTCAGAGGTGTGCGTATGCCGAGCCATGGGAGCCCTAGAAGTGCATCCGTCTCCCATGCAGGGATAAGCACACCATAGTCTATACTGGTGCGACCAAGCATTCTTCGGCCACCAATCGTAATCACCATCTCCCCATCGAGATAATAATTTTCGCTGATGAAATAACCTTTGTTGCTGGTACGAATGAGCGTGCTCAAGCTAAAAAATGGCTTTGATTCCCAGTAAGAGTCATAAACTCCGCCAATTGCAAATGTGACATTTTTGTCTCTTTTTCCCAGCGTAATATTTCCATAGGGTAAAGCAGCAATACCTTCATTATGAGCATAGCCTACAAAGCTCCCTACTGCCACGTTTAACTTGTCTTTAACAATGGGGATGGAAATTTTTGGGGTAACCCAAAATGGAAATACACCAGCGCCGAGCAGAGTGCCCGGAAAAAAGCCTGCGCCTATAGAAAAATGATCCGTCACGCCATAGACGAATTGATTCACGAAAATCCATGAATTTTGGTAATAGCTCTCGTTCTTCTCCACATTGTATGCCGTGCCCCCTACAAAATGATTGGTTTGGGATGGATGCAACTGCCAAAGACTATCTGGGGTCAATCGTTTCAGATTGATGGTTCTCACAGACTTGATCATTTCTGTTTCAATCCTGAGCTCGCCCAACGATCTCGAAAGAATTATGGTCGTGTCTTCTCGGACTTCTAAAATCTCTCCACGGAAAATACTACCATCTATCGTTCTGATTTCCTGAGTATATTCTTGAGCTAGGCCATTTGCAATGGACAACAGAAAAAAAAGCGCTGAAAAGAGTATGCGGTTCATATTGTAAAGGTATGCTGAAGTCTTGACACGTTATTGGCCTTAAAAGTGGCAAAGCGGTTCTGATGGGTTTTTATCACTGTACTGATTGTCAAGTATGAAAGAGTCTTGGGACTTTGTGAGAGGGTTATTTCCGAAATAATCTCTTCAAGTTTTTTTCTGCACGCTTGCGATGGTTTGTATCTGAGAGCTCTGGCAAGCGCTCTTCGATGACCTTTATTACCTTGGCAATGTCGGCATCCAAAATTACAGCAATCCATTTTTCAAGATATTGACCAAACTGATTGTCTGGAGCTATGAGCAGCTGCTCCAAAAGTAGGGGGCTCATATCCGAGGTGTAAGAAGGAATGGTGTATAGTCCCACCATCATTTTAAACCCTTTGTCCCGCATGATTACACCACCTTCGGTCATGGTTTTGATGATTTTGGGTAGGAGCTGATAGGTGATCTCAGGATGAAAATTGCTGATGTGGCTCATGGCACTCATGCCAATCCATACAATCTTGTTCGTTTTGTGATCCAAAATAGAAGTGAGCTTGGGATAAAGCGGCGCAATCATTTCCGGTGACTTTTCCCCAATCATTTCAAGCGTTTTCAGTACGTCGAATAGCTGATTGATTTTCTTTGTACTCAGCAATAATTCCAATTCTGTAATAGCAGCAGTATCCTGAGACTGGACAATCAGAGCTGCCAGATCCTTGTTTGGTTGTTGATCTATTCGGTCTTGAGAGGAGGAAAGCAGGTGAACGATACTCATTTCGTTTTTTCAAAAAGTTCTAATTGACGTGGGAGCAGCTGAAAACTCATTCGGTGCAGAGGGGTTGTTCCTAGTTTTTCTATGGCCGCACGATGCACTTTAGTAGGGTAGCCCATATTAGTTTCCCATCCGTAACCCGGATGTTCGCTGGCTTTGATTTTCATCAATTCATCCCGATAAGTTTTGGCTAAAATAGATGCTGCTGCAATTGAGTAGTATTTCCCATCACCTTTTATGATGCATTCATACGGAATGAGGCCTTTCGTACGAAAACGGTTTCCGTCTATCAGCAATAGTTCTGGCTGAATGCTGAGTTGTTCTACCGCCTTGTTCATTGCCAAAAAGGAAGCGTTGAGGATGTTTATTTCGTCTATTTCCTTGGGTGAAACTTCCACTACGGCAAAAGCCAAGGCTTCCTTTTCCACCATGATACGTAGGGCATCACGATCTTTTTCTGACAATTGCTTGGAGTCATTAAGCAGCGGGTGAGTAAAATCTTTTCTAAGAATCACTGCGGCAGCTACCACTGGTCCAGCGAGGCAGCCTCTACCAGCTTCATCGCAACCAGCCTCTATTTTTGTCTCGTCAAAATATGATTTTAGCATTACGTAAAAGTAATGGATAGAATGATGCTGGGGTTTTCATCTGAAGTATTTTTGAGGGCAGGAGAAACCTTCTGCAAAAGTAGTGTGTCTATTAACTTCGAATGGATTTTTCACCAAAACCAAAAAAATGAAATCGATTACCCTTTTTAGTTTTTTGATCTTATTGTCTACTCTCATGCCTATTTCAGCGCAGCAACTTACCCAAACGGTGAAGGGGAGGGTAGTAGATCAACAGTCTAAAAGTCCCGTGATTGGAGCTTCTGTCGTGATCAGTAATTCCTCTCCGATACAAGGAAGTACCACTGATATGGACGGATATTTTAAAATCACGCAAGTGCCTATAGGTCGACAAAATATTGTTGTGACGTCCATTGGTTACGAACCATCCAATATTTCGAATGTAAATGTGACCTCAGGAAAAGAGGTGGTGCTGGGTGTAGAGTTGGTAGAGTCGCTCACGCAAATGAATGAAGTGGTGGTGCGTGCCAATCGCAATGACGGAAAGCCAGAAAATGAAATGGCCACTGTGAGCGCTATTTCTTTGAGCGTGGAAGAAACCAGTCGCTATGCAGCCACCTTTGGCGATCCTGCCAGAGCGGCACTTTCTCAGCCCGGTGTGACCACAGGAGGAGACGATCTTTTGAACGAAATTGTGATTCGAGGAAATTCTCCAAAGGGAATTTTATGGAGATTGGAAGGTGTGGAAATTCCCAACCCCAACCATTTTGCCTCTGTCGGATCATCAGCAGGAGGTATCAGTATGTTGAGTTCGAGTGTGCTCAGCAATTCAGATTTTTTCACGGCGGCATTCCCAGCGCAATATGGTAACGCCACTTCTGGGATTTTCGATTTAAAAATGCGAAATGGAAATTTCGAAAATCGTGAGCATTCTTTTCAAGCGGGATTGTTGGGTATTGAAGCTTCGTCGGAAGGCCCTTTGAGCAGCAACTCCAATGCTTCCTACCTGTTCAACTATCGCTACTCAACGTTAGGCCTTTTTTCTGCTATAGGTATCAATGTGCTAGGTGACGAAGAAAATGTCAATTTTCAAGACCTTTCTTTTAAATTCAATTTGCCAACAAAAAAAATAGGCAAGTTTTCTGTTTGGGGACTTGGCGGGCACAATACCTATGCGAGTAAGTTCATTAATGGTATAAACTACGCAGGTGATTCTGCATTGACTGCTTACTACGAGCCCAAAATCGGAGCAGGTGAATATGGCGACTCGGTGGCATATTTTACCGGTAGAGAAAATATTGTACAGCATATGGGTGTGCTTGGAACAACGCATACGGCTTATCTAAGCAAGAATACTTATGTGGAATCTGTGCTTTCTATTACCAGTCAGTTATTTCGGTATGAGTATGATTCTGCTGGAGCCAAAATTTTTGAACGAGAGGATATAGCGGAGCAATCTCTGAGGCTTTCCTCATTTGTCAATCACAAGTTCAACGCAAAAAATACACTTCGGGTGGGGGTGATTGGCACACGTCAGAGTTTCGATCTTGAAAATGAAGAGTGGTGGCGAAGTGATGAGCAGTTTCATAGGATATTGGATAAGAAAGGCTATACTTATTTCTATCAAGGCTTTGCGCAGTGGCAGCATCGGGTGAATGATGGGCTTACAGTCAATACGGGTGCGCATACTTCCTATTTTGCTCTGAATAATCAACTGTATGTAGAGCCTAGGGGCGGTTTTAGGTGGCAGGTGAATCCGAAATCTGCTATTACAGGTGGAGTGGGCTTGCATTCGCGCATGGAGACTGCTTCGCTTTATATGGCACAAGACACTTTAGGCGTTCAGAACAATAGAAACCTTGGTTTTACGCGTGCTGCGCATAGTGTATTGGGGTACGAGCGTAGTTTAGGAAATGGTTTGCGGTGGAAAGTGGAGGGGTATTACCAGTATTTGTACGATGTGCCTGTGTGGGGCAATGACACTACATCTTATTTTGAGGCGCGAACATTTTCAGCTATCAATTCCTATGACGGCTACACCAATAGCAAATTGGTCAATGAGGGAGAAGGCCGAAATTATGGTATAGAAATGACCCTTGAGCGTGCTTTTATTGACAATTATTATTTCATGATCAATGGGTCACTCTATCAGTCTAAATACAAAGGAGTAGATGGCATAGAGCGCAATACTGTTTTCAATGGGAACTACATTTTCAATGCCTTGGGCGGTTATGAATTTAAATTCAAGGGAGGTAGAAATTTACTCAATATCAATGCGCGGTTTATTTATGCCGGGGGTAAGCGAGAAGCACCAATTCTGACAGCAGAGTCAAAAGAAATGGGCTATACCGTGCGGGATTTTTCCAGAAATTATGAGGTGAAAATGGATGATTATGTGCGGATAGATTTTGGCGTTAGTTACAAGATGAATAAAGCCAAATCGGCATCTGTTTTCTCTATCAATGCCCAAAATGTATTTGCTATAGAAAATGAATATGGCCGTTATTATAGCCCATTGACCAACAGCATTCAGTCTGCGGTGCAGTTGGGTTTCTTTCCTAATGTGAGTTATAGGATCGAGTTTTAGAGATAAATGCCTTTAGATGTTAGGAGAGGCTAATGGCAACTTTAATCCATAAACGAAACATCAAATTTCGTCTTTTGAACGCCTAAAGGTTTCGGCGTATTTTCTTCACCCAGCATTTCCAAGAGATCTATTTCTATGCTTCGTGAGATAGTGCTCATGGGTGTGTCAGCAGCCCTTCCTTCAAATGGGTCTTCGGTGATTTCACCAGATTTATCTAGAATATAAAAGATGAAACAAATACCTATGCTCATAGCGATGGCCGTGTATCCGTTCATCAATGGGGCTAGCGAAAAAGGCAGACAAAAGATAAATAGCCACAGAAAAACCTTAGTGAAGTAGTTGTAATAAAAAGGGAAGATGGTGTTTTTGATTCGTTCACACATGCCTTGCAGACTGTAGAGTTCTTTTATGAGTTTGGCCAACTCCATGTGTCTAAAATTATCAACCATCCCATTTTCGAAGGCATAAGCTATTGCTTGGTTTTGGTTGTGGAGAAGTTGGGCAGGTTTGTTGGTTTTTTTCATCAGCTCCTCATATTCTTCTTTCGACATGAAATCAAGCATTCGCTCCCAAGGTGCTTGTTTTCTCAAATGACTTTTGAGTGTATAAAGCCAGCAAATCTGTCTGTAGATAATGCTCTTTCTCCATGTTTGAATTTCAGAAAATGAGGCCGACCCATGTTTTTCCGAAGGGAAAGTCATAACGAAAGAACTGAGAGTACGGCTCGTATTTACAATTCCTCCCCATATTTTGCGAGCCTCCCACCAGCGGTCGTAGGCGCTGTTGTTTCTAAAACCCAGAAATATCGCCAGTGCACCGCCCACTATTGTCACAGGGACAACTGGCAAGTCTAATCCCATCCAATCATTCGTTTCGCCCATTTTATGCTGGATTACGGCTATAGTGGAAACGGTAGAAAATAGTAGGATGCTTTTGAAATTATTGTGAATGATGCCATAAATCTGACGGAATACATTCTGAGAAAAGTTGATGAGCATGAATATAAAGGTAAGTTGAATGGTGAGTGAAACTGCTACAACAAAGAAACACAACAACAGTTTAAAATTTGATTATGGAGGCTTGTGTGTTTTTTAACCGAGAGAAAATAGCATAAGTGGCACATTTGCGACTTTTTCTTTATATGATCTCTATCCGTTCTGACAATGTGTCACAATTATACTGACAGGAATCTCTCAAACCACTGTTGGCACAACCATTGATCTACTGTGGCTGAATTTGAAATTTTGAAACATCATAAAATAAATATTAAGTAATGGGAAAAATTATCGGCATAGACTTAGGTACCACCAACTCCTGTGTTGCGGTAATGGAAGGAAATGAGCCTGTAGTGATTCAAAACAGCGAAGGGCGCAGGACTACTCCATCTATCGTTGCATTTTTGGACAATGGTAACGGCGAAAGAAAAGTAGGTGACCCTGCTAAAAGACAGGCGATCACCAATCCTCAGAATACGATCAGCTCAGTGAAGAGATTCATGGGTAAAAAATACTCTGAGGTTTCTGACGAAAGAAAAAATGTTTCTTACACACTCGAAGCAGGAAGCAACGATGTGGTAAGAGTGAAAATTGGTGATAGAAACTATACTCCACAAGAACTTTCTGCAATGATCCTTCAGAAAATGAAGTCAACAGCAGAAGATTTCTTAGGAACAGAAGTGACTGAAGCGGTAATTACCGTACCGGCATACTTCAACGATGCAGAGCGTCAGGCGACTAAAGAAGCGGGACAGATCGCAGGTTTGGAAGTGAAAAGAATCATCAACGAGCCTACAGCGGCGGCTTTGGCTTATGGTTTGGATAAGAAAAATGCAGACATGAAAATCGCGGTGTATGACCTTGGTGGTGGTACATTCGATATCTCTGTATTGGAGCTTGGTGATGGTGTATTTGAAGTAAAATCTACCAATGGTGATGTGCACCTGGGTGGTGATGACTTTGATGCAGTGATCATGAACTGGTTGGCAGATGAGTTTAAAAATGATGAAGGAATCGACTTGAGAAAAGATCCGATGGCACTTCAGCGTTTGAAAGAAGCAGCTGAAAAAGCAAAAATTGAGCTTTCAAGTTCTTCTTCTACAGAGATCAACTTGCCATATATCATGCCTGTGGATGGTATTCCTAAGCACTTGGTTCGTACATTGAGCAGAAGTAAGTTTGAGCAATTGAGCGCAGATCTAGTGAGAAGATCTATGGAGCCTTGCAAAAAAGCGCTTAGCGATGCTGGTTTGTCTCCATCTGATATAGACGAAGTAATCTTGGTAGGTGGATCTACACGTATTCCTAAGATTCAGGAAGAAGTTGAGAAGTTCTTTGGCAAGAAGCCTTCAAAAGGTGTGAACCCTGATGAAGTTGTTGCTATCGGTGCTGCGATCCAAGGTGGTGTACTTACAGGTGAAGTGAAAGACGTTCTTCTTTTGGATGTGACTCCACTTTCTATGGGTATCGAAACAATGGGTGGCGTGATGACCAAGTTGATCGAGTCTAACACGACGATTCCTTGCAAAAAGTCTGAGACTTTCTCCACTGCGGCAGATAATCAGCCTTCTGTAGAAATACACATCGTTCAAGGTGAGCGACCAATGGCAAAAGACAATAGGTCTTTGGGTAGATTCCACTTAGACGGTATTCCACCAGCACAAAGAGGTGTTCCTCAAATTGAAGTAACTTTTGATATAGATGCAAACGGTATCTTGAATGTGTCTGCGAAGGATAAGGGCACAAACAAAGAGCAAAAAATCCGTATCGAAGCTTCTTCTGGATTGACAGATGAAGAAATCGAAAAGATGAAGCAAGAGGCGCAAGCCAATGCCGATTCGGATAAAGCGGCTAAGGAGCAAGTAGAGAAAATAAACCAAGCAGATTCATTGATTTTCCAAACGGAAAAGCAATTGAAGGAATTTGGTGACAAGCTTTCTGAGGGCAACAAAACGGCTATCGAAGGAGCTGTAGCTAAGTTGAAAGAAGCACATGCTTCTCAAGACCTAGCAGCTATTGATACCGCAATGGAAGCATTGAACAAAGCTTGGGAAGCTGCATCACAAGAGATGTATGCGGCAAGTGGAGCTGATGCTGCACAAGGAGCTGATCCTTCAGGCGGAGCAAGCAACGAAGCAGATGCAGACGGTGGCGTTTCAGATGTAGAGTTTGAAGAAGTAGAAGAAGAGAAGAAGTAAGTATAGGGTGGAAACCCAGAAACTGATTTAGTATAAAATATTGGAAACCCTTCACGATTAACGTGGAGGGTTTTTTTAGTGATCGTTAACAGAGCATCTAAATGTACAGTCGTTTTTACTTCTCACGTAATTTCCCGATACAACGCGAAGATAATCCTGTTAGGTCTATAATTAATCCGTACTGAACCAAATAGGATGCTAAAAATGGCCATTCAGTGCTAACTATGCGCTCGAATTGCGTTGAAGAAGTGATAGTGGAGGAGTCACTATTTGATGAAAATTGACTACTTTAGAATAACAAAACTTAACCGTTTAAAAATGAAAAATATTACCAGAGCATATTTGCTTGGAGCACTCATACTGGGGATGTTTCAGCAGGAAACCAAGGCTCAAGAAATCAATGATTACCTTCTGGAAATGTCACTAGAGGATCTGCTCAACATGGAAATCACTTCTGTATCTAAAAAATCTGAACGTCTTCAAGATGTAGCATCTTCGATCTATGTAGTCAACGCTGAGGAGATCATGCAATCAGGGGCAACCACACTACACGAAGTGCTTAGAAATGTGCCAGGATACTGGGGCGTACAAGATCAATATTCAAGTGTGTACGCCAGTCATAAGAAATTCTCCACTCGCCAATGCATGATCCTGCCACGGTACTCTATCTTGTTAGATGGTACTCCCATTCAAGAGCTGATGGGATTCTACCTTTTCGTTTCAGAACTTTGATATTCCATTGGACGAAATTGATCGAATAGAAATTATCCGAGGATCGGGAGGGTTGATCTATGGCGCTAATTCGGCTACCGGAGTAGTGAATATATTCACCAAGTCTCCAGAAAAATATGATGGAATCAATGTAAGGCAGGAAGCAGCCGCTCCTGGTTATATTGCTCCTTCAGTAAGTATAGGAGGCTAAGTTACAGATAAACTGGCTATCTCTGGGTATGCCAAATACCGTCATTTCGATGGTTTTGAGTCGCTGGCTGGTAAAGATGAGAACGGAGATACTACCGTTGCAAATTCAAATCGAGATTTACCAAGGATTATGATCAATCTCATTACTACAGTGTGGGAGCGAAAGTAAACTATGTCCTTGCGCAAAAAACAAAGATTTCGGCGAAGTGACATTTCAACGCGAGAAATCAAACCGCTTATACCAGTTCTTACGAGATCGGCCTTCGTTCCTTCTCAAAGCGTGATATTCTCCACGAAAACGAAGTAAATGCCAACCGGTCATTGCAAATGTGCGATTGGATCATCATTTTATGACAGTCACAGTCTTTTTTGCAGACTGTCTACTAATATTGGAGAATGATTTTTACAGACCTGCTGGTGGTATGAACGTTTCTAATGCAATGTACGATCTAGAAGTTCAAGACAACTTTGTCGTTGGGGAGTTCAACAACATTGGAGTTGGATTTAATTACCGTATGGTCAGTTTTGATATCCATGACATCAATAATACAAAGCAAATCAACTATCTCAATCCTCAATCTACCGAGATCCCTCACTGGGGCATTCATTCAAAACAATATTAATCTTATCAATGAAAAATTGAACTTGACTGTGGGAGTAAAGGCGGAAAATTACTCACTCGTAAATGATGACCTACTACTTTTCTCCAATGGCAAAAATCGCCTACGTTGCTACTCCTAATCTGACTGTTTGGGGCGGGTATTCACACAGTCCTACACCACACCTGGGTTTAATAATACAAACATAGACTGGTTTATTTACCAAGCTCCTTCTCCAAAGGATATTGAGGATGAGCTGTAAGATTAGCTGAAAGGGCAAGCAAAGCAGCAAGCTAGGCTTGTGGGCTTCTGAAGACGAAGCGGAAGCCTTAGCATGGTTATGTCCATCAGAAGAGGTGCAGCAAGTGTGAAAGATGCGGTGGCGACAATAATGGATCAGTACGAAACGGATCCAAGACAGTACCTACCAAGATTTCAAACTGTAGAATTAGGGATTAAAACCAGCTTTGGAGGCAAAAGTTCAATTTAATATTCCGCTTTTATACCGATATTGCGGATGGGGTGGCAGCTTCCGATAGACCTATTATTTTGGAGAATCTGAAAACACAGGCTGGAAGAACGGCATACTACTATACCTACGGTAATTATGTGAAGGGTCAAAGTATCGGGGACTGAAACGATGGCTAGATTCTTTCCAATAAATAATTTGATTGTGGAATTATCCCATACTTGGTTGAAAACGGTACTGGGATTGGCAAAAGAACAGTGATTTTGATATTCAACGGTTTGCCATCAAGTCGAGCAGGTAGCGATGTGCAATTTTCACCAGAGCATGTGTTTAGATTTAGAGCGAACTATACCTTCAAAAGTGGGTTGAACGTCAATGCGCAAGCCATACATGCTAGCGAATTTAGAACAAGAGGAAATTACTTCTACGTTATGAGCGCTACGCCACTGTAATCGAATCAGACATTTATAATAAAGGAGCTGTTCAGATAGCAAAAGATGATACCCGAACAATAGTGAACCTGAGAGTAGAACAGTCGCTATTGGATAAAAAAATGAAGGTGTATGTCTTTGGTAATGATATTACCAACACTGGAAAAATTGAAGATACTGACGATATTAGGAATGCGACATTGAGCCAGATAGGTGCAATGTATGGTCTGGGGTTAAGCTATACTTTCAAATAGTGTTTAGCATTCTTAATAATTTTTAAATTGAGAAATCCTCAGTAGAATGGTCTGGGGATTTTTCTTTTGTAAAACCGTAATTACTCCTTCCTCGAGCCATCTATTTGCTCAAATTCGCTTATTACCGCTGTGAGTGTGTTTAATCATACGCTGCAAAACTTAGGTGATTATGTTTACGGGATTAGGAGATGTGATGAAAATTCTTAATTCGGAAATTATTTTTTGGTATTCAAAATTGGAGGTTTAGACGAAGAAAATAATATTCAAGATGTCTTTTGATTTAATTATGCACACGTAAAACAATCAATGTGTAAAATGAAAAAAAATGTCCGAAGTATCCTAATAAGCTTCTTAATTATTGGAGTGGGTGCTCATAAAATGCAAGCGCAGAAAACAAACGATTATATTTTAGAGATGTCCTTGGAGGAAATGCTCAATATGGAGATCACCTCCGTATCTAAAAAATCCGAAAGACTACAAGATGTGGCCTCTTCCATTTATGTGGTCAACTCTGAGCAGATTATGCAATCTGGAGCGACCACACTTCACGAAGTATTGAGAAATGTGCCTGGCTATTGGGGTGTTCAAGATGAGTACTCAAGCGTATATTCGAGTATTAGAAATTCGCCACCAGCTAGTTCAGATGCCGCTACAGTCCTTTATTTATTAGATGGCACGCCCATTCAGGAGCTGATGGGCTCTACATTCTCATTCCAAAATTTCGATTTACCTCTAGACGAAATAGACCGAATAGAGGTCATTCGAGGCTCAGGAGGTACAGTATATGGTGCCAACTCCGCCACTGGTGTAGTGAGTATTTTTACTAAGTCTCCCGAAAAATATGATGGAATCAATGCGAGAGTAGAAGCTGCCACGCCGGGTTACATTGCACCATCAGTGAGGATGGGCGGAGCGATCACAGATAAGCTAGCCATATCAGGCTATGCTAAGTACCGTCATTTTAGCGGTTTTGAATCTTTGGCCGGAAAGTTGGAAAACGGTGATGACAATCCCTACATAATCAAGTCTCGATTTACTAAAAATTATGACGAATCTGATTATTATAGTGTAGGGGCTAAATTGAATTATAAAATCTCTGAAAACACCAAGATATCTGGGCGCCTCCACTACAATGCGCGATCGCAAAATGCTTACACCAATTCTTATGATGACACTTTCGTGTACACAGGTACCGATATCCTCCATACCAATGATGTAAATGCCAACCGTACAGTGGCCAATTTGAGATTGGACAATCAATTCAGTGAGAACCATACCTTTTTCCTAAGAGGATCCACAAGCATAGAAAACGATTTTTACAAGCCAGTAGGAGGAATAAGCATTTCAAATGCTATATACGACATTGAGATGCAAGACAATTTTTCATTAGGAACATTCAATAATATTGGGGTAGGGCTCAATTATAGACATGTGAAATTTGATATTCATGATGTTAATAACGAAAGTCAAATTCAATACCTCAATCCACAATCCACTGAAACACTTACAGGAGCATTTATTCAAGACAAAATTAGTCTTCTGGCTGGTAAAATTAATGTTACTGTAGGTGTGAAAGCGGAGAACTATTCGCTAGTAAATGATAAATATTATTTATCTCCTATGGCAAAATTCTCTTATATAGCCACTTCCAACTTGACATTATGGGGAGGATTTACAAAATCTTATACTACTCCGGGATTTAATAACGTAAACTTGGATTGGTTTATTTATCAAGCGCCACCACTACCAATAGCTCAAGCAATAGTGAAGGGTTCAGTGAGGCAGCAAGCACTTGCCGAGGGTGCCTCAGAAGAGGAGGCCGAAGCGGCAGCAGAGGGATTTCTGCAATCTCCACAAGGGCAAGCGGTAGTAGGACAAATAGCAACTAACACTGCTGTAAAAAATGGTTCTAAAACTGTACCCACCAAATTTGAGACCTTTGAGTTCGGCTTGAAAACAAGTTTTTCGGGAAAAATACAATTTAATACCACAGCGTTCTTTACTACCATTAGTGATGGGGTAACTGTATCTAATGCAGCGGTATCAAGTACTCCTGAAGAATCTCCTACACAGCCTGGAAGATACGCATCCTATTTCACGTATGGTAATTATGTGAAGGGACAGAGTATGGGTGTGGAGACGATGGCTCGAATTTTTCCAAGTAGTGATCTCATCTTAGAATTTTCTCATACATGGATCTCTACAGATTGGGAATGGCAGAAGAATAGTGACTTTGATATTACAGGTTTGCAAGATGTGAATATGGGTAATAATGTCCAATTTATACCTGAGCATGTCTTTAGATTCACAGCCAACTTTACACTGAATAATGGAATGAATATAAATGCACAAGTAACACAAACCACTAAGTTTCAAACACAATCAACATACCAATTTGATAATGAGCGTCATGATAATGTTTTGGAAGCTCAATTTACAGGAAAGGTAGGTGATGTTGTGGCTAAAGATGACACACGAACCATCGTGAATCTGCGCGTTGAGCAGCCATTTTTGGATAAGAAAATGAAAATTTATGTATTCGGAAATGATATTACCAACCCTGCCAGTATAGAAGATACAGATAATATTAGAAATGTCACGTTGAGCCAGATAGGATCCATGTACGGTTTAGGTTTAAATTATAAATTCAACTAAAGGGTTGCATCTCTATCAACAATAAAATATACAAATCCCCAGTTGAGCAATCTTCTGGGGATTATTTTTGGTCTTATCCTTGGTTTATGCCTTTTATCAAAACCTTACGCCAAAAAAATAGATAGCCTTTTTCTGGGTAAATAAATGCTTAATTTTGATCATGGCCGCTGGATCGAGGCGGCTTTATGTGAGAAGTCACCAGTCTGTTTTCGTAAACCTCAGATATTCAAAACAAATAGAACCATGAAGAAAATACTATTGAGTTGCCTCATGCTAGGCGCATTGTCCCTAATGGCTCAGAAAAAGCTTGTGAAAAGCATTTCCAATGAGGTCAGTCAGTCGGAATATCAATCACACATTTATTTTCTGGCATCAGACGAAATGCGGGGACGAAATACTGCTACGACAGAGAACGCAATTGCTGCGAGGTACATTGCAGAGCGATTTCGTTCGTATGGCGTAGAGCCAGTGCAAGGACAGTCAGGATACATGCAAGAAGTATCTCTTGTCAAAACAGTGCCACCAGCCAAGGCGAGTATCAGTGTGGGGGATTCTATTTTTGATATTTGGGAAGATATGATATTTATTACATCCGAAAACGTCAATCTCTCTGCCGAGATGGTATATGCTGGCTTTGGTTTTGCCGAAGACTTGGATAGTGTGGACATTAAAGGAAAAATAATCATTGCCAAAGCAGGTAATGGAAATCCAGCTCAGGGGTCTTATAAGTTCTCATTTCAAAAACAGCAACTGGTTAGAGAAAGAGGAGGTTTAGCTTTGATCGAGCTATACAGACCCCCGTGTACCCTGGAAACTATTGGTAAATTACCTTTCTGGAAATACCTTCAGTCTAGACCATGGAGATGAAACGCCTGCATTTCCTAGCTGCTGGTTGCTAGATGGAGACGCTGAATTGCTTCCATTTTTCAAGTCTATGTCAGGGAAGCAGGCAAAAATTGTTGTGTCTGGCTCCAGCCAAACAAGAGTGACCGTTCCGAACGTAGTGGGAGTGATACCTGGTACAGATCCAAAACTGAAAGATGAATATATATTGATATCAGCGCACTTAGATCATGTGGGAGTGAAGTCTGTAGCCGCCGATGAGGATTCTGTCTGGAATGGTGCGCGTGACAATGGAATAGGGATTGCAAATATGCTCAATACCGCAAAATATTTTTCAGCTCATCCAGCGAAGAGGTCTATTCTGTTTCTAGCATGCAATGCTGAGGAGGTTGGGCTTTTGGGAAGTCAGTGGTATGCGGAGCATCCGTTGGTTCCATTGGAAAAAACCGTATTTAATCTTAATACTGATACGGGGGGATACAATGATACAGGCTTAGTTACCATCGTGGGTTTCAATCGAACTTCTGTAACACCTCTACTCGTGGAAGGTGCTGAGCTGTTTGGATTAAAAGCCACAGACGATCCCCTACCAGAAGAGAACTTTTATGATCGTTCGGACAATGTGAGCTTTGCTGCTAAGGGAATCCCCTCGATCTCTTATGGGCCAGGTTATACGGAGATGAATGAGGCCATCACCAAATATTATCATCAGGCTGCAGATGAGCCAAATACATTAGATTATGATTATTTGATCAAGTTCTCACGAGCCTATATCTACACCTTAAAGCAAATAGCGGATACAGACAAGCCACTGTGGTGGACTGCTGGAGATAAATATGAAGAAGCGGGGAAACAGCTTTACGGAAAGTAAAAGTCAGCAGTCGTTAAAATGAAAAATCCCCGACATGTTCTGATGTCGGGGATTTTTCATTATCGTCCTTTACTGGAAAAGTAGATTTTATCTAAATGTCACGCCCATTCCCATATTAAAGGTATTGTATTTCTGAGCAGTATAAGCCGCATGGAAAGTAATTACGGCCAATTGTAGTCTTGCACCTATAGTAGCGCGCATACCGCCTGCGTTATCAAAATCTAAGCTTATTGGGTCAGAAATAGTAGTTGTCTTTGGTCCTACTTTGTATTCGTAATCTCCTTTCATATCCAAAGAGCTTTTCACCGTATTGAATCCAACAGCGGCATAAGGGGTGAAAATCAACAGTTTTTTGGAAACAAGAACTTGAACTGTGGTAGAAGTTGTTTTAAAAAGCAGCAGTTCCTGATCCAGAAAATCGTGTTTCGTTAATTTGACCTTCATTGGAAGCGACATCCACATCCAAATCATACTCCAAGTCTAAAGTAGATGTGGCTACCAATACGGAGAGATCAAAAGGTAATTTATTAACCACTGGTATCCATTGTTTGATGTCATGCTGCACACCAAATCCGAACATCTTGGCTCTGAAATCACCCACGCTTATCTCAGGCAGAAGTCTAAGTTTTAACTCTGTGCTTTTATAGATACCTATCCCTATATTGTATGTAGGACTTGGGATAGCGGCCATTACAGGTACTTTGTCCAAATTGATGACACCACTTGGTACAGCGAACTCAGCATCTGTGTTAGCTACTAAATCAACCCCAGGGTATGGGGATCCTCCAGAGAAAACCAGTTTAAATCCAGCTTCAGCATCTCCTCCCACGAATGTTGGTAGTATTCCATCAGAATCTCCCTCTAGAGTGAGGTCTTTATAGTCAGCAGCGTTAAACTTGAAAGACATATCTGATTGAGGAATAAATGAAAAACTAGGAGAAATGGTAAAGTTAAAACCCAGAGTGCTGTGAGGTTTGGCAGTATTATACCAACCATCTGCCATGCCGTTACCAAAAGCATTGATGCCAGGAGCAGCATAGTTTTGTAGATAAGTATTGGCATTGTCTGCACCAGTGGCTAAGATATCTCCAAAATTCTGAGCTTGTGTTACGAGAGTAGCGGTAGCAAAGAATAGTGTAAATGAGAGTTTGAGTAAGTGTTTTTTCATCTTGTATGATTTGTTGTTTGGATTATAAGAGATTTTACTTTTTCAGTTTCCAGATTAAATGTAAAGAATTCTCCGAAAAGGAATATTAAATGCTGGCAAAGTTAAAATAAAAAGAGAGCTAAGGAATTTAATCCTTAACTCTCTTGGCTATAGTTGAATGGGATATTTAGAAATCAAATCCCACAAAAAGTTGTAAAGCGGAGTTTTTGGAGTCAGATGTGGCTTGCCCAGCAACGCCACTTTGGCCGATTTCCTTGAAGCCATAGTTGTATCTTGCGCCTATGGTGCCTCCATCAAAGTCGAATCCCAATCCTCCAGCTATCCCATAGTCAAAGGTGTTGAAATCGTCTCTGTCGAGCGCTTCAAAATCTTTGATCGAGCCGTCATCATCAACATCTTTCACATTTGCGCTAAGCAAGAAACCCAAATATGGGCCAGCGTGAATGTTGAAATTACCTGCTTTCAAGACTAACATTACTGGAACTTCTATATAATTCAAGTTAAACCTGTATTGCCCACTTCCTCCTGTGAAGATGTTGCCATCATAATAGAGCGCCGCGCCTTTTTGAGAGAACAAAAATTCGGTCTGAATATCGAGCACTTCAGAGAGGCCAGCTCTATGGTACAAACCAGCATTGAAACCGACTTTCATGTTTTCGTCATTTACATCAGATACGTAAAGGTTTGTGAAGTTCACTCCACCTTTAATACCTGATTTGTTCTGTGCAAAAGTTGAAAATGAGAGTAGTGCTAATAATGCTAATAACGTGTATTTAGTTTTCATGATTTGGTGTTTTATGTAATTAATAAACTGGCCCGGATATCTCTATCCAGGCCTCAACCTGCTTGACTATTGCTAGTCGCCACTGGTGGTTGTTTACCCTTTGATCGATACGACTAGTACTTTTGAAAGTTCCCAAAATCTTTCAGGATTTTTGATATTAATGTACTGTACTACGTCACCATTTTTCACTAGTTCATAAGAATCCGTAGGGTGGTCAGTAACCAGTTCGATCTTTTCTGAGTCTATAAGCAGTCTGCTTGTGTCTCTGATGTCAATCTCTACAAACTGCTCTTTTGCTATATCATCTTGCAACTCAGTGGTTCTGCCCATCCAAAGAAATCCACCTTCCTTAGCTACAATTCCCTGACTTCTCAGATTCTTTTCAGGTGCTACTACAAAGTAGGCCGTGTTGATTTTATCTTCCTGCTCATTGATTTTACTCACTTGCATGTCTATCGTCTCCGTCTGTACTCCCACATGCGCATTCAGATTTTGAACTTCAGCATCTAGAGTAGCTATTTGCACGTCTTTTTCTATCAACATTTCTTTCAGTTCAGCGATAGAGTTTTCTCTTGACTCAAGAGATTTATTCAGATCCCTTACTCTTTTGTTGAAAGAATTAATGGACATGTCTGCCTTATCTAGTTTTTCACTCAAATTTTGAATGGTCTGACGGCTGTTCGCTATTAGCAAATCAATAGATTCCATGTCGTGAATCATTTGCGACTTTTCTGATTCGGACAGGTCGCCTTTACTCTGTAGACTCACTATATTCTCTTTCTCTTTGATCTCAGAAATTTGATTTTCAACGGAAGACATGACTGTCATGATTTCATTGAAAGCCGAATCCTTTTCATGAAGCCTTTGCTCTAGGAGCTCAGCTTGTTGCTTGAGTTGTTCACGTTCTTTTTTGTCGGAGCAAGAAGTAAAACCAATTGCGCCAGCAGTGATAATCATCGCTGCAAGTATGTTTTTATTTGTTTTCATGATCGTAGTTGTTTTTGAAGTTTAAATAATGGGTTTGAATTTATGCGCACCAAGCGAAAGATCACAGGTGACATCATAGGAAATTTTTTAGTGAACTTTGGTACTACTTTAATCCCGATAAGCACCGTACCGATTATCATGTATATTATTGCTAGCAGATCCATAGTATTGTTGTTTGGTTAATTGAGTGGTTATTTTGGAATCAGAAGGTCACTTTTATACCCAGTCCGGGATCGAATGCCAGAAAGACATTTCCACTGGTAGTTACTTCTAAAAAAGGTTTGACATCCAGACTTATGGCGAAAGGTATTTCTCTTATTTTATATTCCATCCCCACAATTCCGTCTACTCCTAAGCCTACATCACCATCATCTCTTCTATAGCCCCAATATTCTCTGTTTGAGTATTTATTGTTGGTAGCAGCTACATGCCCTCCTGCTCCGTAGTACCAATTAAGTCCAGGAGTGTCAAAGGCGTTTACATACTGCTCTAGAAGAACGGTTACCGAAAAAGCGTTTGGATAAAATCCCAGTATACCTTCTAACGCACGAGAGTTTTGAGTGAAATGCTTAATTGTAAGTCCGCTAGTTCCGGCTCCTCTGATACCAATAGCGGTATTGTAGCTGTCAGTATTTATTGCTAAAGTACTTGGTGGGTTGTATGTGCCAACGGTAGAAGAAGAATCCTTGGTATATGTTTTATCAACTTTAGGATCAGTAGCCATTAGGGTGGCTGATGCTGCAAGGGTTAATAAAGTGGTTGCAATTAGTTTTCTCATGGCTATTACATTTTTGATTTGGGATGCAATAGTCAAAGCTTATACCAAAGGGATTTAGTTTATTATATGTCTGTATTTCAGGGTTTTATGAAAATATGGGTGAGGTGTTTTTTCCCAAAATGAGAAAAAGCACCTCAATTTTGGAGAGAACTTACTCAGTTTGTTTGAGCATCCTGTAAATGGTAGACTGGCCTATGTCCAACTTTTTTGCTACGGTCTTGATATCGTCACCGAAACGATTGAGGTATAGCTGCACAATTTTGAGTTCATAGTCTTTCATGGTCATGTTCTCATCAAAGATATTGGTAATGGTGTCTTGCTGCGCAAAGGTGAGATCGTCAGGTTCGATGCTGTCTGTATCGGACATCACTACAGCCAACTCCATAATAGACTTGAGCTCGCGTATATTGCCAGGAAAAGAATAGGTCATTAGCTTTTGGCTAGCAGCATTACTTATTTTTTTCAAGTTCAAGTTATTTTCTTCACAAAAAACCTGTACGAAATGCTTTGCTAAGACGATGACATCTTTGCCGCGTTCACGGAGGGGGGGCAGGTGTATAGGCAGGCCAAACAGGCGATAGTAGAGGTCTTCTCTGAAATTGCCCTTTTTCATTTCCTCCTGTAAGTTTCTGTGTGTTGCTGCCAAAATCCTACAATTAAATTTTGTCACTGATGTGCCACCCACACGAGTGATTTCTTTTTCTTGCAACGCTCTAAGAAGTTTGGCTTGCAAGTTAATGTCCATTTCTCCGATTTCATCAAGAAACAAAGTGCCTCCATTGGCTTGTTCGAACTTACCAGTATGCCGCTGCGCAGCACCTGTAAAAGCACCTTTTTCGTGACCAAAGAGCTCGCTCTCTGCCAATTCACTTGGAATGGCGCTCATATTAACCGCAACGAATGGGCCAGATTTAGCAGAACCATTGTAATGGATAGCTTTGGCCACTACTTCTTTTCCTGTGCCAGTTTCTCCATTGATCATCACCGTGATATTGGTCAGCGTGGCTTTTTGGATGAGCCGAAACACATCTTTGATTGCGTCACTTTGACCAATGATGCTGTTTTGAAAGTCGTATTTCTGTTCTACCTCCTTTTGTAGCGTCTGTATTGTGCTCTTAAGACCTCTGTTTTTTGTGAAATTACCCACCACATGCAATAGTCTATCTCGGATATCTTTGGTCTTCGTGAGATAGTCATAAGCTCCATTTTTGAGCATGGTCACGGCAGTTTCTATTTCCTCCTGCTCAGATATAGCAATGACGGCCGTATCTGGAATTTGCTCCAAAATTTTACCAAGTAAATCCTCTCCCGTCATGTCTGGGAGTCGATAGTCTATGGTTATGAGGTCTGGTTTTTTGCCCAAGGCGGCTAAGCAATCTGCACCGTTTTCGAAGGAAAGAACCTCATGGTCAGGGTTGAGGGACAGGGTATGCACAAGCAATTTGCGATACCATTCGTCATCCTCTACTACGTATATTTTTAAATTGGTTGCAGACGTTTTCATATTTAATCTAATGGTTATACGGAGGCATTTAGATAGTTAAGAATCTGATGCTTCAGATCTTGGTGAAGTTGCACTATTTGCGCTATTTCTTCATTGGTAGGCAATACATTTTCATTGCCTTTTTTCTCCATTTTTTTCAATGCGGAAACAAAACTTTCAGCACCCAGATACCTCGCTGGAGCTACGATCTTATGTGCTAAACTACTTATACTTTCCGCATCTTGTTGTTTGCTGGCTTCTACCAGAGATTCAAGATTTTGTCCGCTATTGTCTAGGAATGTTTGAAGCATATCGCGAACGAATGCTTTATCTCCTAGATTTTCTAAAGGGGCAAAGTCTAACTTGGGCGAGTCTGGGTTGATCTCTTTAGCATTAGAGGAGGTGGTGGATGTGTGGGTGACACTTGTTTTGGTGAGCTCCGCAATTAACTGAATCAATTCACTCTCCACAAATGGTTTGCGCATAACATGATCAAATCCTGCTGATGAGCCGTTGGCATAGGCGTCTTCTGCCACAGTCGCGGTAAGGGCTATGAGAGGTGTGTGTTGATTGATGCCGGCATTGTGCTTGATTTCATCAGCAATTTGCCATCCAGAGCATTTTGGCATCTTGATATCTAGCAGAGCAATATCAAATTGTTGGTTTTTGAGCTGTGCTATGGCTGCCTCTCCGTCCTCAGCTTCCACGATTTGTTTACAGAAAGGAGCGAGGATGGCTTCTAAAAGTTTTAAATTGAAAGGCTCGTCATCCGCAATTAAAATGCGCAAATCTTTTGGAAGTGGAGTGACTTTTGGTTGGGTCGATACCAAAATCGCACCCTTATCTTTTGCAATATCATAAGGCAGGGTTATTTCAATTTTTGTTCCTTGCCCTTCTTCGCTTGTCAGCTTAAGTTCTCCATCATGCAATGCCACAATCTTACTCACGATAGAAAGCCCCAAGCCCGTTCCTTGTGCGGAAGCTGTATTGTTTCCTTGTTCAAATTCTTCAAAGATTCGTGCCTGGCTTTGTTTTGAAATACCTACTCCATTATCTTCAAAAACCATATTTATGAGCACGCTTTGAGGGTTAAGTTCATTTATGCTGATTTTCAAACTAATTTTACCATCGTGGGTAAACTTCATACTATTGCCTAATACATTCAAAACAATTTGCCTCAGTCTATGCGCATCACCCAAAACAAGAATAGCTTCTTTGGGAATTTCTAAGTTCAATTCGTTTCCTCTTTCTTCGGCCTTGATCCTTAGAAGTTCCACAGTAGCTGCAATAGTTTCCGAAAGATCGAAAACCTCTTTGTTTAGCTTTAGCTTAGCATGTTGCAGTTTGGTGAAATCCAGAATATCATTTAGTACCTCTAGTAAGTGAGTGGATGCCTTTCGTATGATAGAAACCTGATCCTGCTCGGTCGGAGGCAGTGAGGCTTTGGAGAGTTGATTGGTAAAACCAATGATCGCATTTAGTGGGGTGCGAATCTCATGGCTCATATTCGCCAGGAAATGTTCTTTGGACTTGGCCAAGCTCTCTGCGTTTTGCTTGGCATTTTTTAGCAGTTGGTTGTATTGCTTGTTTCTAGTAGTAAAAATGAAAAGTATGATCAAGGTAATTATCAGCAGTACTGTTGCTAGTAGTGAAAAGATGCTGATTTGATATTTTGTATTGGAGACGAGCTCCTGCGCTTTGAGCGTTGCTATTTTTGATTTTGTAATTTCCCGATTCTCCATATAGTCGAGCAATTCAAAAAGAGCATTTTGCAGATCGTTGATTTTTTCTCGTGACTGCAATTCCTGATATTTATTTTTATCAATGGAAGATTGCATGGAGGAAGTGGCATTGTCTATCAGCGTTTCTAGATTGGATTGGGTCTCTTCCAATCTTGTTTTTTTACCCGAAAAAAGCTCTTTCAGGGGCTTTCTTTTAGCTTCATTTTCAATAGCGATGGTATTCAGCTTGTCATTGATCTGATGGAATGTTTTAGCAATAGGTATTTTATGAACTTCCGAAAGGCTGATCAGAGCACTGTGGTATTCTGTGACTAGTGCAATCAAGGAATCTCCAAGGATACTTTGAGCCGAATCTTTGGGATACAAATCTTTGATAACAATCGCGTTGGCGCGAGTGGCAGAGTAGGTGCTGTCAAATGCCACTAGTTCAGACTTTTGATATTTTATTCGGTATTCATTAATCAAGTCCTCCAGCTCTGACATCTGGATCATGGCATTTTTGTAGAGTATAAAATTGCTGTTCGGCAATGCCTCTCGACTGAGCTTTTCAGTGATGTCGTTGAGGTTTTGATAAGTAATAAAGCCCAGTATGGAGATGCAACACGTGAGCAAGATCAGAGCAACGTTGATGGTGTAGGCGAGACGTTTTCTTGGAAATTTCAAAGTGAGCAACCCGTTTAGATGAAAAAAGCCACGACCTTTTTTTGGTGTGGCATTTCTTTTACGAGTATGCTTCTAAGATCGTTTCGATTTCGTTCATCACTGCAATCGAAAACTGTTGAACTTTTACGTTTTCACCAGTTTCAAGATATTTTTTTGCTTGTGTATACGCCTGTTGGAGTTTCTTCTTCCGTGAGTATTCTAAATTCTAAATTCCGACTTTCGCCATCCAGATTGGTGTAGTTGCTGTACTGGCTGTCATTTTGCTCATTCAAAACGCTCGATAGCGTGATATTTTGAGTAAAAGCCTGAAAGAGTAAATCCCTTTTTACTTTCTTCATTTGGGTTTCAATACACTCAGCTTTCTCCTTGATATCTACAGAATTTGTATTGTTCTTGGTGAAGGATGCTATCGTTTCCATCAGTAAGATGTCATTGTGAAGCTCCAACATATATTTGGCAGTATTTTCCTCAATTTGAGTATCAAATTTTTGAATGTTACGATTGTTGGCCATGTAGTAATCTCCTCGAGTGCAACCACTTAGCGCAAATGCCACTACGAGTATTAAACTTAAGTATTTCATGTCTTTTGCTTTTGGGGTTGAAAAAAAGCGGTTGTAAAGCTTATTTATTTTCAGATTATTGTTCAGAATAACTTCTGAAGATATTCATTATTCGTCAAATTCTCTGCAACTATTTTTAAAATAGATCAGGATTTTATCGAAAAGTTGAATTGTCCTGATGGTACAGTAAACCATTTTGGAACAACATGGTGCTCCAAACTGGTTAAACATTATTTGCTCAACAACTTGAGTGTTAATTCAGATGAGGTGTTTGCAACAACCTGTACTACAGAAGCCACTTCAGAATTGATTGTGATAGTCATATTCAATACGCTATCAAATTCATAGGTATCCTTTACCTCATTCATTTGATAACCAGCCACCACCAGATCATATTCTCCTTCATTCATCAAAGCGAGCGTAAATGACCCATCTTCTTTTACAACCGCACTATTTATTGAGTTTTCAAATCGAGTTGATTCCTCGTTAATTGGATCATCGGCCTCACTTGCGTCGTATGTTCCTGTGGCATAAGCATAAACCACCAACCTGTCCATGTCATTGATACTTTCTACCGTGCCTTCAATCGTACCAGTGGTTTGACTATTCAGCAGTCTGGCTGTAGGTCTTAGTTTATACTGGCCATTTCCAGTTACAATCAGTGCTTTTCTCAAATCGATATCTACAACGATATCCTCCGTGCTATTACTTGAGATTTGAAAATCTCCTTTGATTTTATAACCCGAAGAGATCCGCTAGGCACGTCTAGGTTGGCTCTTGTATCGTCTTTGAATAGAACATATGAACTTCCTTCTTCCTTAGACAGAATCATTCGAAGTTCAGAATATTGACCTACTTCAAGTTCACCACTTCCAAGTTCGAATATATTTCCGTTTTGGTAAGCCGTGACACTAAATTCAACTGCTGTGTCAAATTTTACCAATTACATGAGTTTCGCTTGCTGATTTTGCTTGAATTTCTTCAACTGACAGATAAACTCCAGAAATATTTTCTGCATCTACTGCTGCATCTGTTATCCCTACGTTTACTTGACCTTTACTGGATACATCACCTCCTGATTCGCTACACGACCATAAAGCCGAGGCTCCAATGATGGTGGCTATTAGGACTGTGCCCAAGGTTTTAGAAATTCTATGATACTTCGTGTATTTTATTTTTTCTGTATTCATAAAAAGAATTAATTGATTTGGATATACATAGCCAAGATTGATGCCGTGAATACGAATTTCATACATCTTACTGGTAATCAGATTCTTAACGTCATCATACAATTTGAGTTG
>CAWKCO010000010.1:0-63217 GCA_963848175.1 uncultured Cytophagales bacterium | reverse complement strand
GACCATGATACTGTCATTTTCAAGGATTACTATCGGAGTTTCCTTAGATAGCAGATTAGAAACCGCCTTACCATCGCCATACTGCGCGCCATAAGGTGCTACAGGTATTTCGCGTAGTAAGATGTAGCTCTCAGGTATAGTACGGGTGTCAAAAGTCTGCCCAACCACCGCATAAGCCGTTGCGAAAGGAGATTGTGCCGTGATGATACAATCTATCTCAGGATGATCTCTGTAGATCGTTTGGTGCAGTCTAGCAGACCTACTTGGGATTTTACCCGCCTCTCTTTTGCCATTTTGGATAAGTACCAACTCTTCTCTATCAATATAATAGCGATCTGCTCCAGTAGGTGTGATCATAAAAGCATCTTTGCCCATGCGACGAGAAAAAGTTCCATGTGTGCTAATGATCAGGTTTTGTTTGTAAGCTCGCTTGATAATGTCGCATAGTGCGCCCCTTACGCGAAGTTCTTCCACGGTTGGCTTACCTGCATCAAATTCTGGAAACATATTGTCCTGATGTGCAAACTGTGCGATCTCGTCAGCGGTCAGATATTTTACTTCACCAATTCCTGACGCTTCCATGATGGTGCGAGCGCTAAATTCGAAAGTTTCAAATCGCTGAAATGCATCACTCAAACTTGAACCGCCCACGACCGTTCCATGGTTTTCCATGATCACTACATTGTGACCTTCAGCAAAAATATCTGCAATGTTCTGACCCAATTCATCACTACCTGGCAGCTCATATTTGGCCACTCCCACTGGCCCACAAACATGGTGGGCGTGACACACTACATGCGTATTGGGTACTTGCCTTACGATACTGAAAGACACCAAAGCTGGAGGATGCGCATGAACGATAGATTTAATATCTGGTCGACGCTCATATATAGCCTTGTGAAATGGCCATTCTGAACTTGGCTTATGCAGCCCCTCTATAGTCCCATCTTTTTTCACACAAACCACATCCTCAGGACGAAGCGTTCCTTTATCAACAGCACTGGGACTTACCCAGATATTCCCGTCTTCATCTTTGATAGAAATATTCCCGCCGGAGGTAGTGGTCATACCAAAATCGTATATCCGTTGCATGGTTTGTACCACTTGCTCTTTGGGGTGTAGGTATTCAAATTTTGTAGCCATAACTTTGTTTTTTTCAGCTGATTCTAGCTGGTATTACTTCTTTTTTACTATCGTAAAATTAGCCTCACCACCTGCTCAAGGTGTCCTGTACGGTGCTGCTAAAATGCGCTCATTTAACAGACTCTTATTGCCTTATGACCTGACAAAAATCATTGGTCTTCAAAGTTTTTTAACAATTTGGCATTGCTCTAGCTGTCAATGTCTAAGGGGGAGAATCAAATCCCTATTACCTTTGCCATTATGAAAAAGGACATTCGTCAAAACACACTCCCTCAGCTTACAGAATATTTCTTGACCATTGGCGAAAAAGCCTTCAGAGCCAAGCAAGTATATGAGTGGTTATGGGTAAAGTCTGCTACGAGTTTTGATGAAATGACCAACCTCTCCAAATCACTGAGAGAAAAGCTGGTTGAGGAGTTTGTGATTCGCCCAATCACAGTGGACAATTCGCAACATTCCAATGACGGCACAATCAAATCTGCTTTCAAGCTATATGACGATGAGCTGATAGAAGGTGTGCTAATACCGGCGGATGATCGCATGACGGCCTGTGTTTCTTCTCAAGTTGGCTGCTCCCTCACGTGCAAGTTTTGCGCTACGGGCTATATGGATAGAAAACGCAACCTCGACCCAGGAGAAATTTACGATCAGGTGGTGGCTATAGACCGTCAGGCCAAGGCCACCTTTGATAAGCCTCTTACCAATATCGTGTACATGGGCATGGGCGAGCCGCTGCTCAATTATAAAAACGTTTTGGAAAGTGTAGAGAAAATCACTTCAGAAAGTGGTTTGAACATGTCTCCAAAGCGGATCACCGTTTCCACGGCAGGTATTGCTAAGGTGATTAAAAAGCTGGCAGATGATGATGTGAAATTCAATCTGGCGCTCTCACTGCATGCGGCAGATGATGTAAAACGCAATCAAATCATGCCGATTAATGAGACGAACACCTTAGAGGCATTGCTGGAAGCACTACAGTATTTCTACAAAAAGACACGCAATAGGATCACGTTTGAGTACATCGTTTTCAATAATTTCAATGACAGTTTGGAGGATGCCGAAAAGCTTTGGAAGTTTACAAAGCAGGTGCCTTCCAAAGTGAATATCATCGAGTATAATCCGATAGCAGAAGCAGACTACAAAAACACCGATGAAGACAAACTAGAAAAATTCGCTGAGTATCTCAGAAAAAAAGAGGTGAATGTGAACGTGCGGAGAAGTAGAGGAAAAGATATTGATGCCGCTTGTGGTCAGCTGGCCAATAAAGGTAAATCCTGCTGTTTAAAAATCCAATAAAACCTTCATTTGTCGTATTTGTTATCGTATATTTGTCGTATAAACGATACGATTATGAAAGTCACAGCCCTTATTGCAGATGATTTAGTAGCAGAAGTGCAACGTATCTCAGGTGGCAAAAATATTACTGAGAGCATCACCATCGCACTGAAACACTATTTAGACAGTCAAAAAATCAATAAAGTTTTTGAGGAGATAGAATCCGAGCCATTGGTATTCAGAGAAGATTTTGTGCCATACGGCAATCGTGAAAACAATCGAAACAGATGATCATAGTCGACACTTCAATCTGGATCTCTTTCCTAAAAAAAGATGATCCAGATATCTACGACATCCTTAAATCCTATCTTAAGAAACAACATGTTTATGGTGTCACTGCTGTGTTTGGAGAATTGCTGCAAGGAGTAAAAAGCAAGCGTGAATACGACATTATTCAAGTAATCTGGGAAAGTTTACCAAAACTTGATGAGCGTATGTTATTCATTGAAGCAGGTAAAATTTCTAATGAGCATCGATTTTATGCGCATGGAGTAGGCCTGATTGATTGTTATATTCTTGCAGCTTGCATGGAAAAGAACCTTTCGTTGTGGACATTGGACAAAAAATTGCAGAAGGCATTCGAAACCATTACGAGCAAAACGTAGTGCCCTGCTAACGAGCAGCAACCAGTGAAAGATAGACTTGTTTCCATCGATGTTTTTAGAGGCATCACCATAGCGGTGATGATCACGGTAAACACGCCGGGCTCGTGGGGTCACATGTACCCTTTTTTGCTTCATGCCAAATGGGATGGCTGCCAGTTGGCGGATTTTGTATTTCCGTTTTTCCTTTTTGCAATCGGGCTGTCAATGAGTGTTTCTTCTAACAAGGATAGTCATGCTAGCCAATTGCATCTGTTTTGGAAGTTGCTCAAGCGGTCAGCATTGATTTTCGCTGTGGGATTTCTTCTCAACTGGTTTCCATTCTATCATAAAAACATTTTGGATGTGAGGGTTTTTGGGGTATTGCAGCGCATAGCGATGAGTTACTTCGTGGCAGGGTTGTGGTTGCTCATTTTCCCTAAAGCAAAACACCATTGGCTCATGCCATTTGCGGGCTGCTTGCTATTAGTCTACTGGGCACTGAGTGCCTGGATGGGCGATTTTACCCTTGAGGGAAACCTCAACAATGTGATAGACCAGTGGTTGGTGTCTGCGAAAAACCTTTACCACGGATTTGGTATTGCTTTCGATCCAGAAGGCTTTTTAGGGGCAATTTCCTCTTCTGCGCAAATTCTCATTGCCTACTGCTTGGGTGCAATGCTTTTAAAACATAAAACAGATTTACCCACTTTTCTTAAGTCAGGGCTGATTTGGGGTGTCGCTATGTGCATTACGGGGTGGGTTTGGAGTTTCTATTACCCCATAAATAAACCCCTATGGTCTAGCTCCTATGTGCTATGGTCAAGTGGTGTAGCTAGTCTGTTTTTCGTGGCGTTAGTTTTCATTACCGATTACAAAAAACTTAATGCTTGGACACTTCCTTTCAAAGTTTTTGGGATGAATCCATTGTTCTCTTTCTTGCTTTCCATCGTGTTGGTGAAGGTGATGATTTACCTCATTAAGATTGATGGCGTTTCTCTCTATGCAGTTTTATACAAACAGCTCTTTCAGCCAGCGTTTGGGGACAAACTCGGTTCGCTGTTTTTTTCATTTGCGATGGTAGGTGTGGTGTATTTGGCGGCATATCTCCTGTATAGAAAGCGCATCGTCGTGAAACTTTGAATCTTTTATGGCACGACTACCTGAATTGCGGCTTTCAAGACATCTGCTCGTATTTCTTTCATCTTACCTATCACTTCTCCATCCACTTGCACTGCATGTGCCCTGGTACTTTTTATCTCCACACGATTTGTCTGATAGAGTGCGTAATATTCTGACTTTTCCAGATGACCTACAAAGCTATGCCATGTCAACTCCAACATCTTGTACCAAGGCAAAGGCTTGAAAACACAAACCTCAAATAAACCATCGCTCATATCACATCTGGGATTCACCACAGCCCCCGTACCATAGCTGGATGCATTGGCTATTACAATCATTTCCGCTTTATGATGTACCGTTTTCCCATTGAGGAAAATGCTAAATCTTCCTGCTTTACGGCGCATAAAAATTTTAAAGAAAGATCTTGCATAAGCCGCCTTGCCGCGTGTTCCTTCGCTCTCAAATTCCCTGATCAAGTTGGCATTGAACCCAACATCACTCAGATGTAATGACAAATGTGTTTCGTTGATACGCACTGCGTCGATGGTCACCGTTTTTGGTTCTATGAGCATGTTTAGGTTTTCCTCCCAGTCGTCGGGTATCCCCATTTCGTACGCTAAGCCATTGGCAGATCCCAGCGGGAAAATGGCCAACTTGCAATCTTCCCCGATAAGCTGATTCGCAATCAGTGTGATCGTGCCATCCCCTCCACAGGCGACGATTATGCTCGGCTGGAACGGATCTAATGCTTCTTTGATTTTGCGTGCATCGTCTTTGCCCGACGTTTTCATTATATGAAATTCAAGGCCTTTCTTGTTGCAAAAATCCTCGATAAAATCTTCTAAATCGCGTTTGTCAATTCCGCCAGATATTGGGTTGATTATAAATAGTAAAAAAGGATTGCTCATAAATGGGTTCAAAAACTTAATGTCTGTCATGTCGTTTACGAACAAAAAGCATTTATTATCGCCATTTTTAGAAAAATAAGTATTCGTTTCGCCCTTTGGGCAAAAAAGGCTTTGGGTATTATTCATCCTCCCACGGTAGTGCCGTACCGTGCCTATGGCACCAATCAAAAAGTATACATCAAAGGTCAAGTGTTGGAAAACCGCCCTGAATTTCTGGTTTCAGCAGAAGACAAAAAGCGTAAAAATATCAAACACATGCTCGGGAGGTATCTGAGTACGGCAATTCCTGAGGTCTCTGTGGATGTTCATTTTCTGGGAGAAATTCACACCGTAATCACTGACGAGTTGGGGTATTATACCCTTTGGCTAGAGCCAAATCAGAAGATACAACCTGGATGGCATGAGATAAAATATCAGATATCAGGAACGGATAATGACTTTATAATAGGGGAATCTCTGATTGTAGGTGAACAAACTTCTTTGGGAGTAATCTCAGATATAGATGATACGGTGCTCGTTTCTCATGCTACTCAAATGCGTAGAAAGTTGCGCTTGATCCTTACGAAAAATGCTAAGACACGTTTGCCTTTTGCTGGAGTTAAGGAATTCTATAAAGCGCTGGCGGGTAATGCTGGCGAAAATCCAATTTTCTACGTGAGTAGCAGTGAGTGGAATCTCTATGATTTTTTAGTAGATTTTTTCGAAGCTCGGGAGCTGCCCAAAGGGCCTTTTTTGCTTCAAAACTTCAAATCTGGTCTCAAAGATTTGATCCGATCAGGAGGAGGAAGCCACAGCCACAAAGCGGAAAAAATAGATCGCCTCATGCAGCTTTTTCCTCAGCTATCTTTTGTGCTTATCGGTGATAGTGGTCAAAGAGATCCAGAGATTTATGCTGAGGCTGCAGCCAAATATCCTCTAAGAGTAAAGGCCATTTATATTCGATCAATAGGAAAAAACAAAGAGCTAGATGAAGCTTTGAGCGATACGGTCAAGACGCAAGGCATAGAAATGATGCTCGTACACCACACCAACGAGGCATACGAGCACGCAAACAGGTTAGGGTTGCTTTAAAGTTATTTTTTTGATGAGTTTCAAAATGCTGTTTTGACCTTGGTCATTCTGAACCCACACGAGGTAGTTGCCTGCTGCCAGATTAGAAACATCTACTTTCAATTTGTTTGATCCTAAATCCAATTGAGAAGGTGCTACTTTGGCACGAACTTTTCCGTTCAAATCCAAAATTTGTATGGAGGTGATTGTAGATAATCCGCCTCCTTTAATTGAAAAGTCATTCTTGGCTGGATTTGGATAAAGAGTCAAATCCATGATCACTCCATCGTTTAGCGCAAGCACTTCTTCTCCTTCAAAGAATTTGAACAAAGCCTGAACAAACGCTGTTTTTTGATTGACATCTGCTACAGACTCTAATGGAAATGCTAGGTAAACTAAACTGGCCTCTAGCAATGAGGAACCAAAAAAGCCTCTGTATGCTACTCCTGCATTTTTGCCTTCGTTATATTTTAAAATGACTTCTGCATCACCCGTTGCGTCTATGGCGTCAGGGTAATCTTCAGGATATACCGCCCCAAAATCTAAAGTAAGTCCCTCAAAAAGGGTCGCTTCCACTCCAGTAGCTGGCGTATAACCTTCAGCGCCATCATCCACAAAAGAGGCTTTCAGATAGTCATTGAAAAACTTTCTGTCTGCATCATCTCCCTTCTCATCCAAATCCCAACCTACTTCGGCTCCTGACACCAACAAGTTTCCACCTCTTTCTAAGTAGTCCATAACCAGCGCTTGTTCGGTAGCATCGAAACTCTCTGCCACGGTAGACTCATCTCCCAAAAACCATATCACATATTTATAGTCCTTCAGTTTGATTTGACCATTGCTCACTTGCTCGTTGGATGAGGAATAAACATCAAATTCGCCATTGCTTTGCTCAGATAGTAAGCTCATGTAATCCGCTATAAATTCGTGGTTTTCTTTGTCCCAAGATCCAGACCAGCGATCAAAGCCGTCAACGATCAACACCTTGTCTTTTGTGTTGAACATACTTACAGCGTGAATGTCGCTAGGATCACTCTCCGAAAAATCTTGAGAAACGGCTACAATTTTGATTAGAAACTCTTTTTCTGTACTTGGTTCTTTAAAATCAGCTCCCGTACGGAATGTGAACTGGGTGCTCTCTCGCTTTAATCGATCCTCATCAGCTATTAGCTTCCAATTGTCAGGGTCATTGAGCGGGGCGTAGTACAGTCTATACCCCATCACATAAGGTTCAATATTTTCTGTCCATTGAACTCGCTTGATATCGGAAATATATGCTGCACTTGCGAGTAATTCTGGTGTCTTGGCTTTCGGGCATCCTTCGGTGCAGTTGCCATTAGATTCTCTCAACATCAAGTAAAAAATATCATCAACCAAACTCCACCATGTAGCACCTGGAGAAGCATAGCCATTGGCATGTATGGCGATGGTTACATCTAATGATGGAATATGAAAAGCAATGCTCTTGTAGCCTGTGAGCGTGCCTGTATGGCCATAGTGAGGCACATTTTCCAATGTCCAAAACCATGTGCCCAATCCGTATCCTGCATTGTTGGCTGACGGGCTAAGCATTTCGGTTTTAGATGCCTCGGTGAGGAAGTCCGTAGTATAAACACCTTCTAAAAATTTGGCGACCTCTTTCGGTGTAGAAACCATTGCGCCAGCAGTACTTGCTAGTGTTTTGTGGTATTCATAAGCACGTGTGTTTTCAGCTAGATCTGGAAGCTTGACCGTTGGTGTGCTAAAATCATCCAAAAATGTCCGTTTCAGACCGAGCGGGTCTAATACCCATTCCTTCATGGCTTGAGCGGTAGTCTTCCCTGTTTTTTCGGCAGCTAACATACCTAGTATGAAGTATCCTGTGTTGCAATACAAATAGTCTGTACCCGCGGCAAAAGAAGGGTTCAACGAAGTGGAATAAGCTAGTATTTCTTCATTCGTCCAAACCTTTGTTGGGTCTTGCACTGCCGCTGACCAGAATCCTGTCGCGTTAAAATGATCGTAAATACCAGATGAATGCGTGAGCAAATGACGAATGGTAATTTCCTCAGAAATCCCTTCTATGACCAAATGATCCTTCAGCAAATCATCAATATCTAACATCTCTGCATCTTGCAAGCGTAAGATGAGTGCCGCCGTAAATGTTTTGGAAATACTCGCAACAAAGAACTGCGAGTTTTCATCTATTGGCGTTTCATTCAAAACATTGCCTTCGCCAACGGAAGCAAAAACCGTATCCTTTTCAGCGGTAATCACTGCTACCCCAACACCTGGAATGCCAGCGCTACGTTCCCATGCTTTAGTCAAGGTCAGCTCCAGTCTCGATTGGAGTGTTGATTGCGCGGATGTTTGAAAGATGAAAAAAAGAGAAAGGAATAAAATTGAAAGTCTGGTTGATTTTTGCACGTTTTAGCCAATTTGGTATGTAAACAATGCATAAATATCCATTGTAATCAGCTATTACACAAATAAAAGCGCATGAGACGTTCGGAATTTGTATTGAAATGAACAATTCACGACAACAAATTTGAAAAAACGCACAAACAAAAAGCCTCATAATTCAAATTATGAATCAAGAGGCTATAATTATTTGTGATAAACAGAAAAATCTGCCTATTCCTTGATTAAGTCAGGAAACTTGGATTGAAATTTTTTCAACCGTGGAATAGACACACTGCGCACGTACGGCTGGTTAGGATTTCTTTTTTCAAAATCCTGATGATAGTCTTCCGCCATCCAAAATTCTTTGAATTCCACAATCTCGGTAGCTATAGGTTGGTCATAATCGCCAGATTGGTCTAATGAATCACGGAAGCTCGTTGCTATCTGCTTTTCTTTTTCATTTTGATAGAAAATCATTGAGCGGTATTGCGTACCAAAATCTGGTGACTGGCCATTGATGGTGGTTGGGTCATGCGATCCGTAATAAACCTTTACGAGCGTTTCATAAGAAACTACATTGGGGTCATAATACACTTTCACAGCCTCCGTATGGCTCGTTTGTCCTGCGCTCACTTGCTTGTAAGTTGGATTTTTTTGCTTGCCGCCAGAGTAGCCAGATACGGCCTCTTCTACACCTTTTACACTTTCAAAAATGGCTTCCACACACCAAAAACACCCACTTGCAAAATAGGCCACTGAAAGTTTTTCCAGTTGAGCATCTGTCAGTTTTGGCTTTTTAGCTACAGCATTATTTGCGTTTTTCTGACCTGCCATGCCGCACATGGAAAGTACTAGGCTTAAAATAAGGAGGGTAGTTGCTTGTTTCATAGATGTATGTTTTATTTCTAAGGTACGGTTTCATTTTACCTCCATATAAACTCTCCAGTCAAAATATGGTTTCCATGCGTCAGGAAAATTGGTCTTCTTGACGCATGGAAGACATCTATCCTCCTACTACCTCTCCTCCATTGATGTGGATGATCTGGCCTGTGATGTAGCTGCTATCCTCAGAAGCTAAAAACACATAGGCGGGTGCTACTTCCGACGGTTGTCCAGCTCTGCCCAATGGAGTATCCGCACCAAATTTCGTCACATCATCGAAAGTCGCTGGAATGAGTGGTGTCCAGATAGGCCCAGGTGCTACGCCATTTACTAGGATACCTGAAGGTGCCAAGTTTTTAGACAATGCTCTGGTAAAAGACACAATAGCGCCTTTCGTGGCAGAATAATCAATCAGGGATTCACTGCCTCGGTAAGCAGTCACCGATGTGGTGTTAATTATTCTGTCACCCTTTCGCATGTGCGGCAAAGCCAGTTGTGACATGTAGAAAAATGAGATAATGTTGGTATTGAAAGTGTCAAGAAGATGTTCTTCGCTGATGCCCTGCAAGCTATCCTCAGGAAACTGTACGGCCGCATTATTGATCACAATATTAATTTTCCCAAACTTTTCAATCACCTCGTGAATGGCTTTTTGGCAAAAGGCTTTCTCTTTGATGTCTCCCCGAAGAAGCAGGCATTCACCTTCCCAATCGTTCTCGACCATGGCGCGCGTGTCCTCTGCGTCTTGATCTTCATCGTAATATACGATAGCTACTTTTGCTCCCTCGGCAGCAAAATGCACTGCTACGGCTCTACCTATACCACTGTCACCGCCAGTGATAATGGCTACTTTGCCGTCTAGTTTGCCACTAGGCGTATAACTTTCTCGCATTACCTCAGGCTGAGGCATCATTAGCTCTTCGCTTCCGGGTTGTTCTTTCTGAGTCTGTTCTGGAAATTGTGCTGTCATGATTTTAGTCTTTTCGTTAAAGTTTGAGTTTTGGTCAAACACCTGTATGCAGGAATCTTACCAACTCGCTAAAACCATTCATATAGCATCTATTCACTATTTGGACGTGGAATAAAACCCTCTCGTTGGGGATTTTCGTCTCGATTTGTCAACAGAATGAGATATCTATTGTCAAAATTTCATTCTTGATGTAAGGCGTTTGAATCTCACAAAATGAAGAATCGCCGCAAGCGTAAGCCCCGTAAGTAGACCGTACCAAACTCCAAACACGCCAAAATTGAAAATAAAACCAAGCACATAGCCTCCGGGAATAGCAACCAGCCAGTAGGAGACAAAAGTGACGATTGTAGGAACTTTCACATCGGTAAGCCCACGAAGTACACCAAGACCAGCTGCTTGCATGCCATCAGAGATTTGGAAAGCGGCAGCTATGATCAAAAGTGCGGCAGCAATGGCTTGCACTTCAGCGTCTTTGATATAAAGTGCCACAAGTTCATGCCTGAAAATCACGAAAATGATTCCGGTGCAGCTCATAAATAGAATCACACTGAACATGACCGAGTAGCCAGCCATCTTGAGGTTGTGGAGGTTTTTCAGTCCCATTTGATTGCCCACACGGATGGTGCCAGCCGTACCCAGTCCACTTGCGGCCATGTAGGTAAGAGCCGCCATACTCACTGCGATCTGATGTGCCGCTTGAGCTTCCGCACTGATCCAGCCAATCATCACGGCGGCCATTGCAAAAGCCCCAATCTCAAAAACATACTGCATACCCGATGGCACACCTATTCTGAGCATGCGCTTCATTACTGCCAGTGCAATCTCCCAATTAAATCCATACAGCTTACTCCGAATAGCCCAATGCATAACAATGGCCATCACCACGCGAGCAATGAGTGTGGCATATCCAGCACCAATTAGCCCCAGCTCAGGAAAACCCAGTGCGCCGTATATAAGCAGGTAGTTCAATATCACATTGAGCACATTGGCAAATACAGATACCCACATTGGATTAAATGTATCCGAAAGCCCCTCTGCATATTGGCGATAGCTTTGAAAATACATCAGAGGAATAAGCGAAACGCTCATCACGAGAAGGTATGGCTTGGCCATGATGGCGACTTCCGTTTCCTGACCAAAATGCTGAAGAAACTGAGCAGCCACACAGCCCAATAGTGCCAGTACCACTGCCAATACCATATTGAGTACCACGCCATTTTGGAGGTAGCGCATGAGTTTAGATTGTGCCTGAGGATCAGTGGCGGCTACCAGCGGCGTGATAGCAAAGCTTACGCCAATGCCGAAAATCATTAAGACATTGAAAAAAGTGCTTGCGAATGTGGCTGCTGCCAAGGGCACTACCCCCACGCGACCAACCATCATCGTATCTGCCACCGTGACCATGATATGCCCTACTTGCCCCACCATAACTGGAAAAGCCAAGCTCAGATTTTTTCTTAAATGTTCCTTGAGGGATAGATTCATAGGTCTTTGCGCTTCGGCACTTTCTCCGTGCGAAATTAGAAACTCTAACACGGGCAGACGGTCATGAGGTTCTTAATCTTTTGTGAAATCTTGTAATGCTTTAAAACACTTTGTTGAAGAGCTCTGATGGAAAAATAGAAATAAGTTTTGTCGAGGAGGATAACGAAAATTGGGAAATGAAAGGCCTTATGCGATGGTCATAAACCCAAACTCCATCTCCGTATTATTACACGAATAGTTACGATATACACGGTAAAATATGCTTTGAGGCCTGTTAATGCTTGGAATTAGAGGGGTAAGTGCATTACATTGCTGTGAAAAGCGATAACCGATCTATCAACCCTTTTGAGTTGATAGTGGGTTGTTAGCATTCATGACCTGCAAAACGAACCTTATTAGATAAATTATGAATCAGATAGGCATTTTAGATCACCCGAAAAACGAAATATTAAGGCGACCAACAGCACTTACTGTCATATGTATTCTTGGATTCATTGGAGCGGGTTTATCGATTCCTATGATTTTCTCTGAGATTGCTAAACAAATAGGTTCTTGGTTTGGGCCATATGCTGGTTTTGTGACAATAGCCAATTTAATATGCATGATAGGATTATGGCGTACCAGAAAGTGGGGATTGTACGCTTACTCAATTCTAGTTCTCGTGAATCAAATCGTGATAATTACAAAAGGCGAATGGAACCTATATGTTCTGATTGTTCAGGGAACTATAATTTTAATTTCTTTATATCATTTGCAACCTGAGACGAAACCAACTTTCCATCAAGTTGCATTGTACATTAAAAGAAAAGCGTGGGCGATTATCGTTGCTTACATGTTAGGTATACATAATCCTTACAGAGACCTTGAAGATGACGCAGAGACTATTGTTTACATCATTGATGATGACGAAGATCAGGAGGATAGTTCCCCCAAAGATTAAAACAGAATGCTAACAAACGATGATGGCGCATGGCCTTACTTAGCCTTCTGCTGAGTACCTGCTAAACAACCCGCTCCATCTGCCGCCAAGAACCTGATGTGCTTTCTACTGACCTCAGCTCGTGGGAGTTTTTAATCTGGAATGGCGCAGTGCCAGTCTGATACTTTGATCACACCGGCAGAAAAGCTACTTTTAGTGCAATTAATAAAGCTCGGAAGCCACAGCGCCATATCTGAGCGTTAAACACCACACCCGAAATCGAAATATAGAATTATGATTTCGCAGAACAGTACCGGTAACATTTTTAAGAAATTTCCTGTGCACTAAAGAAAGAATATGGCAGCTGGAATTGGATTCGTAAGAGATGCGCAGAACAACGCACGACAAAACAGAGACAACCTAAAGAATAAGAGCAATTTCGAAAGAACTTATAAGAACAAATTTCCAACCAAAGAACTCAAGTTTAAGGAAGTTACCCCTGAAGAACTTGAACAGTTTCGAACTGAATTCTTAAAGAAAAAACGGACGGAGAACATTCGAACGGCCTTCTTAACAACTCTTATTTTCGCCATAATGATTATTTCAATCTGGATAATGGCGTTTTAAACGGTGTGCAACAAGCGCTTCGGTTATATGCCTCGCCTGTCGCACCAAAGTGCTTTCTTGCTGGTTTCAGTGCAACTCGACAGTGAATCTCCTGCGTCAGGTAGGCGTTGTGAGCTTCGGTGGATTTAACTAGATTGTGTCCTTTACTAGCTGTGGGCATAGGAGCCGATAGCTCCAGCCCTAAGTCAAAAAACATCCCTTCATGATTAAGCAATTCGGATTTTTAGTAGTTGGCATATTTGTTTTAAGCAGTTGCCAAAACAAAGTACAGAAAAATGACTCCATCGATTTTAAGGATGGTGATGTGGTCTGTTTTATTGGCAACAGCATTACACACGGAGGTATGTATCATGCCTTTGTTCAGTTGTACACTGCAACCCGTTTCCCAGACGAAAACATCAAGTATATCAATTGTGGGGTTGCTGGGAGTACGGCACATGAAATGCTTCGACGATTGGATTCCGATGTGCTAATCCATCAACCAGATTATGCTTTTTTAATGGTTGGCATGAATGACGTTCTTAGAGATTTATACTCTTATGCAGAGGCTGATTCTGCCACACTACAAAAAAGAGCTGATGCGCTGAATAAATACTATGCTTCTTCAGAGGAGCTAGTTTTGAAACTGCTCGAAAACAAGATACAGCCCATTTTAATGACTCCTTCGATTTATGATCAAACAGCCAAAATTGCGTCTACAAATCAATTTGGGGTAAACGATGTTTTAGGATTATGTGCCAAGCATATTGAAGGCTTAGCGCTCAAATACAATACCCCTCTCATTGATTTGTATAGTGTCATGAACACCTTAAACAATAAGGGGCAAGAAAAGGATTCAAGCTATACACTGATTGGAAATGATAGGATTCATCCTGGCAAGGAAGGGCATTTTGTGATGGCTACCGAGATTATTAAAACGCTCTTTGCTAGAAAGTGCGTAACGAGCATAAATATTGACGCCAAAAGCAGACAGATACTTGCTGAAGAGAATTGCAGTACCACGCTTCAGCCGTCAAGTGAGGGTGTACGTTTTCAAGTACTTGAAAATGCGCTACCGTTCCCGATTAGCGATGAAATAAAGGCCATAGCGGAGGTAATGGACTTTGAGAATCAATTGAACCAGCAAAAACTAATTGTTCAGCATTTAGATAAAGGCAGCTACCAACTAACTATTGATTCCGTAATATTGGATACGCTTTCTGCGCTAGATTTTAATAACGGGGTGAATATTGCCTTATATGAGCATAGTCCACAATATGTACAGGCCAAAAAAATTGAAGAATTGTGCTTTGAGTACCTCCGGATACAAACTGAACTTCGAGAAATTGCAGTCGTGCGCTATAAAATGCTATATGATTATACTGGGCCAGATACCAATGCCGAGAAAAGAGCTTTTTTAGATGCTAAACTGGCAAATATTCAGGGAGAAGAACATCGAAATTGGCTCACGTATGCTTGTCTCACCTATTTCAGGAATCTTCCTAAAGCAGATGCCTTTTGGGCAGAATTGGATTCGATTCAATCTAAAATACATCAACTTAATACACCCCAAACCCATCAATATAGCATAAGTGGCTTATAGGAGCAAAGAACGCTTTTTTAAAAATGTTCTTAGTTAAGCTTACATAGAGGCTATGTGGAATTGCTACAAAAAACTGGACAATATATTAAGCGCATTTTGAATAATTTCTTATTCGTTTGGTTATATATTCTAATTTTGGTTCTTTATTTGATTTTACTGTATTCGTTTGGGGTTTTATATTCTAGATACGAGTGTTTTCTTTGTCGATTATACCATATTTCGATAAACTCAAAAACCTCAGTTTTGGCTTGAAGAATACTGATTATTAAGATGTCAGCAATAAGTTTGAATCTAATATTTCATTTCTAAATATTTGTAGAGTAATAGCTGGTAGACTTCTAAAAAGCACAAATCAAATGGACAACCCAATACGAGGATTTAGAAAAGTGAAAAACAGATTAAGCAAAGGCATCAATCGTTTGGTTGAAAGTTTTGATAATGAAGACCCGCTTATAATTATAGTATATAGGGGGTATGCTAATTCTACTCGAATATATTTGAAAGGTCGAGTCCTAGAAGATGAAAACATTTTTAAAGGAAAAACAGATAGTCAAATACAAAATATAATCAATAGTTTTAAACGATTTGAAACAGACGAAATACCAAATGCTGATGTAAGGATTACTTGCGCTAAGCAATTATTTGAATGCCAAGCGGATGAAGAAGGGTATTTTGTGCTAGATAGCAAATGGAAAGCACCAGAGAAAAAAAGTGCCAATAATTGGCTTGAGGTGAAAGTGGAATTGCTTTCTCCTACTAAAACGAATAATGAAAAAGTTACGGCTAGAGGGCAAATGTATTTGCCATCTAAAAATGCAGATTATGGAATTATCACCGACATTGACGATACCATTTTGCAAACTCATGTAACCTCTCTTTTTAAACTAAGAATGCTTTACGCTACGGTGTTTAAAAATGCCCATGAGCGATTGCCCATGGAGGGAATGGTGAATTTGTTTACAAATTTTGTCAAAGGAGGAAATGGGCGAAGAGAGAATCCCATTTTCTATATATCGCACAGTCCTTGGAATATTTACGATTTATTAGAAGAGTTTTTAAGGATACAAAAATTTCCGAAAGGGCCGTTGTTATTGCGAGATTATGGAATTATTCCATCCGCAGATTTTTCTAATCATAAAATCAGTTCGATTGAGCACATTTTAAAAACATACCCAGAACTACCTTTTATATTGCTGGGAGATTCTGCGGAGAAAGATGCTGACTTTTATATTGAGGTAGCAAAGAAATTTCCTAATCAAATAAAAGCCATTTACATTCGACAAACGCGTAACACCAAAAATGCTCGACGCATCAAAAAACTCATCCAAGAAAATACAGATGTTCAAGCGATATTAATTCAATCTTCCGTTGAAATTCATGACCATGGTTTAGAAAATGGAATTTTATATGAAAATCAATTATAAGGCTCGTAATTGTGCATTTAAGAAGGAAGGTTGCCTTCTTAATTTTCTTTGTTTCAGTAGCCCCAATTTTAGCATGTTTATATGTGTGTCATAACTGTAGATAACCATAAATAAGTTGATTGATTTTCAGAAAACAGAGTTGAATTAATCTGACAGCAGAAGGGATAAGCCCACTCACAAAAATCACCCAATCCAAGCTCCTCTCATCAACTATTAACAACGACTCTCCCAATTGTCCAATGTCTTGGCTAATATTGTGTATTAAACTTTGGCCAAGGCTGTAGGTATCATGAACATAGACAAGCAAACGTTACAAAAAATTGCCCATTTGGCACGATTGGAGCTTCATCCATCTAAGGAAGATCAACTCAAAGCCGATTTGGAAGAGATTTTGGATTGGGTAGAAAAGCTCAATGAATTGGATACCGACGGAGTGGAGCCACTTACCAATATGTCTTTTGAGGTGAATGCTTTCAGAGAAGACAAAGTGGTGGAGCCGCTCTCTCAAGAGCGAGGCTTATACAATGCCCCAGACAGACAGGGCGACTACTTCAAAGTGCCAAAGGTGCTGGAATAAGTATCTTCAACTATGTACGAAAAAAACACTACAATCCGTGTAGCTGCAACAGTCTTTGCAATAGCCATCGGCTTGATGGCATACTACTATATATTGGGTATGGACGCTTCCATTGATTGGAAGATCACGGCACAGACGGAAACCTCAGAATTTGCTGCACACGAATTTCAAAAAGGCCCCTTTTCTTTTTCTATTCCGGGGACTTATTATACCCTCACAGAGTCATTTAGCGCAGGCCCTATCGAACGATTTTTCGAGCGGGATGCGGCGCTTTTGACGCTCTGTTGGCTGGGCATCTGTCTCATTTTAGCCAGTGCTACGCTACTTTCTCCTTTATGGTTTTCTGGTATCGCTGGACTTTTCATTTTTATGATAATTCGGCTGCAACTTCCCACAGTTGGTTTATTTGGCTTTTCTACAGACTCCAACTGGGGCAATGTGCTCCTAATCGTTCTTTTCATTGCGCCAGCTTACGCCTTTCACGCCTTTTGGAAGAACACTAAACTTTGGATTCGCTTTTTGGCATTGGTAGCAGCTTCTGCTGTGGTGGTGTTGTTCGGTGATATGGAGCTAATTTCTCTTCAAGAGCAGCTCAATGTGGGAATGTATTACAGCATGATTGTTTTGATGCTGCTGTTTCTGGTGGTAGTGGCAGAAGAGAATGTGTTTGCGATTCTGTTTTTGGTAACCAAAAACAGAGGCGGTGACAATAACGAGAAACACTTCTCGGTTTTTTCCTTGGTTTACCTGATTTTTATTGGATTGGTCTACAGCAAAAAGGCAGGTTTCATCGACATGGAATTGGCGTTTTTTGATCCCTACGTTTTGCTTGCCATCTCCACTGTAGTCATGCTTTGGTCGCTGTGGCACAAGCGAGATTTATATGAAAATATCCTGTCCTATGGGCAGGCGCTTATGCTGCTGAGTGGCGTGGGACTTGCCGTGTTTGGCTATTTGGCATTGTCCATGGCCAGAGGCAATGATGCCGTATACGAAGGTTTTCACTACTTTATAGTATATGCACATCTCGGGTTTGGTGTGTTCTTTTTCTTTTACCTGATAGTCAATTTTGTAGACCCACTACGTAGAGGATTGCAGGTTCACAAGATTGCTTACAAGCCACAGTCTTTTCCTTATATCAGTGCGCGACTGGCTGGGGTTGTGGCCATTGTCGCGTTTTTCTTTTTGTCAGACAAAGAGCCCTTCAAGCTTTTCAAAGCAGGACATTTCAATTATCTGGGCGAGCAAGCAGAGCAACAGAATGAGTTTGGCCTAGCCAATCAATATTATCGTGAAGGCAGCATCTATGGTCATGACAATCACTTTTCTAACTATAAAATTGCCTATGATTATTTGCAGAAAGGGAAGATTAGCCGAGGCTAGTCACAAATTTGGACGTGCCACGCTGCGATATCCATCGCCTCAGAGTTATTTGAACGCATCCAGCACCGCCAGCATGATTGGTGAAGTGACTCCTGCACTCGTGACCTTGCAGACAGGATTGAAGCGTTTTGAGGGAGAAAATCCATTGCTGAATAATGTGGGCTTGATTTATATGGATTTGGGTAATTATGAAGAGGCAGCCAGCTATTTTTCGCAAGCGCAAGAAGGAGGCGATTGGAACAATGCCAATACCGTAAACCTTTGGAAAATGGGGCGTGGCGAGAGTGCACAACAGGATTTTTCAAAAGGCAATTTGGCGGTAAAGTCCAATATTTTGGCGAGCTATTTGGCTAGACGCGAAAAGGGAGTTTTTACATTTGGAGAAAGCGATTTGGACAATGCGCCGTGGCTGCATCGGCAGATTTATCTGGTGAATAGCACTTGGTATTTTGGCAGTGAAGCCACAGATTCGTTACTCACCCAAATGACCGAACGTCCGCTGGATGAAGGAATTTACGATGTGAGTCTACAAGCCCTAGCACTCTCCAAATACAAGCAGGGAGAAGTGAATCAAGCCATTCGGAAACTCGATCAGCTGTTTCATCTCTCTTCGGCCAATGACCGAGCCAAATATCTCAATCAAATCGGTTTGATCTGTTTGGACCAGCACGCCTTACCATTGGCACATGTGTTTTTTGATCGCGCCTTGGCGGCAGGATATTCAGACGCCAAGCTCAACAAAGGGGTAGCGTATTTAGAAAGTGGAGAATTTGACTTGGGATTGAAATGGATGAGCGCAATGGCTGCTGAGGATTCACTTTTTGTGCCAATGGCTAATGATTTCGTTGAGGTCATTGAGGGGGCACAACCTTCAGATGATCAGAGATTGGCGAGGATGTATTATCGATACAAAGACTACAGTCTGCCTGAGATGAAGGCTTTTGTAGAGAAGCAAGACCCGCTTTTCGTAAAAACGCTTTGGGCTAAAATAGCCCAAGAACAACTTTTGGAGGAGGATTTTGATCGTCTTGGAGGACTACCTATCCATTTTCAAGCCTTTGCTGCAAGCAGAAGATTATGAGGATGTGCTGGCCGTGGTGGCGCTTCGCAAAAACCTCAGATTTACAGGAGGACATCCTGTGGCCGTAGCTATGAAAAAAGAAAACGACAGCCTGCGTGTGAAAGAATTGGTGACGTATGCTTCTAAGAATGCGCTGAATGTGCCTCTTGTGCTGGCGGTAGCTGAGGAGTCTCATCTCTATCAATCCAAGTGCGACGTATGGATTGTTGGTAGAGGCTATAGAGATCAATGATCAGAATCCTGAGCTTTTGCAAGCCTACGCCATGTCGGCACTAGAAATTCAATTGGGAGACTATGCGCAACCTGTAGTTGAGAAACTGAAGGATTTACTTCCTGCCAAGGAGTATGTCGATTTCTTGAAGGCTTTTGATACAAGAGCTAAAGAATTGGAAGTAGAGGGGTGGTAAACCTGATATTTAGTTGCTGGATTATATAGCAGACCGTCAGGTCTGCTTTTTTTGTTTCGTCTAAAAAATTAACTTGCCTGCAAGAGCCAAACTTCAAGTTCATGCCGAAACATTTTTTGTTCATTGTTTTTGTTATTGCTTTTCTTCATTCAGGCGTCAGTTTTGCGCAAAAAAGCCCTTATAAGTATTATTCCTTTTCCAATGTTCAGGCCAATGAGGTAATCAAGGGAATCTGGAAAGACACCACAGGATATATTTGGATTGCCACGGACTTGGGCGTGCTTACTTATGATGGAGAAAATACACTATCTCCAGCGGAGGGTCTTTCCAATTTATATACCAAGAAGTTTAGCCAGTTGTCTGATGGTCAGTTCGTGGTGATTAATGATTCTGGTATTCAGGCAGTGGTGAAAGAGAATAGCGCCATCAAATTCGAGCCACTCACATACTTAGGTGTTGACCTGAATCTTTCTATGAATTATCCTAAATCCATTTTTGTAGATAAGGAAGGTACGCTTTGGGTGGGCGAAAGCAATGCAGTGGTGAGGGTGACTAAAGCAGGGAATTAAAAGGTTTGACTTTGGAAATAATTTCAATTATCACCGATCTTTTTCTTTTGCTGAGGATGCTTTTGAAAACCTCTGGGTAGCCTCTTATAGCGGAAATCTTCAGGTTTGGAATAAAAAACTGGAGCGCTTTGATTCTCTGAATATAGATGTGGCTTTAAAGGATATTTCAGATATAGTCTCCATTCGTGGAGATTATGTGCTTCTAGGGGGCAGTAATGGATTGTCTTTGCTCAAAGTGGATAGTGACAGACGTATTCTTGAGTCGATCGACTTTGGTCAGGAATTAAATGTTTCTAGCATGAAAGTAGCTGGAGATTTGGTATTTGTAGGTACTTGGGATAATGGACTCTATTATTTCAATTACAGGGATAAGCAACCTCAAATCAAGCAATTTGGAGAGGTAGAATTCAATGATATTGTGGATTTGTATTATGATGAAAGAGCCGATGAAGTATGGCTGGCAGGAAGTGAAAACATTGCCATGCTCAAGCGGACACCGTTTTTTGCTTTTGGAGAAACAGGCAAATATCGAATTGAGTCTTTTGACTATAATGAAAATCGGGATCTGTATTTTACAACAGGAGAGGAGGTTTTTGTGCATCAAGATGGTGAGTCGGAAAAAGAAATGCTCTTCCCGTCAGAGGATAATTTTTTCACAGCGTTGAAGCTTTTTCAAGATAAGCTTGTAGTAGCAAATCAGCAAGGAGGATTGATAAGTTACGATTTTCAGAGAAAAACGCTATACACCGGTAGACAGTGTTCCGATATCATTATATCCTATTAATCATTTGAATAAAATAAGAGGAAGGCTGTGGGTGGCTGGTGCTCCAGATGCGATTCGCAGTATTTCGCTGGATGGCACTGTCAGAACTCACGGTGTAGGTTTGGCTAATGTGATTAAGCAAGCCTCTACTGGTGATATTTTTGCGGCGGGTAGTGGTGTGGCGAATATTCTATACGTTTTTGACAATAGTCAACAAAAATTTGTGTCTACCAATCTGCAACTGGATTATCATGTGGGGGATAATATTAGAATAGAGGATATAGCCTTCGGTGAAGATGAAAAGCTCTACTTAGCCTCCAATGAGGGGGTCTTGATCGTGGAAAAGAAGGATGAGCCAATATCGATCTAGTACCAAACTAGATGTTTTAGATGGCAGCTCTAACCTTTCTTGTCGGGCAGTGCAGAGTATCGGTTCGGATTTATGGATTGGAACCAATCAGGGTATTTTTCTGCATTCTCCTAATGGAGATATTCATTTCAATACGACCAGTGGTTTGCCTTCTCGAATTATAAAGCAGCGTGGGTTTTGGTTTGAAGATGGCGTAATGACCGTGGCAACAGCCAAAGGAATAGCCAAGGTGGCAATGAGCGAGGTACAATTTTCTAAAACACCTACACCCGTAATAGAAAGCTTCTTGGTAGGGGATAAGCCAGTGTTTTCCGTGGAAGAAAGGCAGGAGATTAGCCACCATTCCAATGTGGAGTTGAGTTATAAATCATTTGCCTATCCTGGGTATGATATAGTTTATCAAAGCCGCATTTTAGGACTGAGTGAAGAATGGAATTCCCCTTCCGTCAATCAGATCATTTCTTTGTTTGGTATTTCGAGGGGAGACTATACCCTAGAAGTGAGGGCCAAAAGCGTTGGGCATCTATGGAGTGATGTGGCGCGGGTTAGCTTTCATGTAAAAGACCCGTGGTATTTGACATGGTGGGCATATATGATTTTTTTGATCACCGCTGTGATTGTTGTTGTCCTTACCAATAAGATTTATCATAATAATCTGATCAATCAGAAAAAGCTATTACAACGTCTGGTAGCGGAGAGTACCAAAGAAATCGAAAAGCACCAAGAGGAGATCATTGAGCAGAAAAATAGAATCATTGCTCAGAAAGAGGAACTTTTGGAAAAGAAAGAGGCGGTATTCAAGGCTCAGCAGGCCATGACGGACACGGATTTGAAATACCTCAAGCTAAAAGAGAATCAGCTGCAAGACCAGATCGAATATCGCAACAAGCAGATCACCACGCATACGCTCAATATCATTCAGAAAAATGAAACGCTTCTTGGTTTGAAATCCAAACTAGAAGGTGTACTGAAGCACGCCGATCCGAAAGCTACTGTCGAAATAAAAAGAACAATCAAGTTTATTGATGAAAGCTTCAAGCTGGACAAGGATTGGGAAGATTTCAAACTTTATTTTGAGCAAATCTATACCGGTTTTTATGCCAAGCTTAAAATCAACTACCCAGACCTCACCAATCATGAGCTTAAGCACTGCGCACTGATACGACTCAATTTAAGTATTCAGGAGTGTGCCAGTATTCTTGGAATTTCTCCTGAGAGTATAAAAGTGAGCCGCACCAGGATCAGAAAAAAGGTAGATGCCGAGTCGGGCGTAGGTCTCACCGAATTTATTCTGTCTTTGTAAATCCACAGAGCGGTTATCAATTAGTTATCAATTCGTGTTTTTACCCCAAATCGGGGCATGTCATTTCTTATGAAAAGAAGCAGTCTGATAATTCTTTTGATAACTAATTGATAACCTACTTTTTGCCCCAAAAGTCTCTTTAATTCAATTGAGAGCATTTTTTGAAATTTCTCTTCTATTTTTCGGCTAATCTCCACATCAAGCCTGCTAACGAATTGTAACCATAGAAGTACTTGGTTGTTCGTTTGCAATATTCATATTTGATCTCACGATCGTTGTGAATCTTGCAAAACAATACACATGAAAACGATTGCGAAATATGAAATTGTTAAACTAACAACTCTTAATTATGAAAAAGTCTATTAAATTTTTGAGCCTGATGATGACCTTATCAGCGCTTGGGTTTTTCATCTCTTGTACAGAGGATGAGCCAAAGATTGATATCGGAGATGGTGACGTAATCGTTTCTGATGGTTTTTATATTATAGGTGCTTCTGCCCCATCTGAAATTCCTGCCGCTTCTGGTATCATGAGTGCAGGTGTAGTGGAAGGTGATGGTTTCTCGGCTGAGGCTAGAACTGGATACTATGAAACTTACATCTATCTAAAGGCAGCTGGAGGTATTCAGTTTGCTAGCTACTCGGACAATGTAGAAACAGTTTACGGAGGAACAGTGGAAACTGTGACCCAAGAGAGCGACGGTGAAATATCTTTTGACTATCTATCAGGAGCTCTAGCCAAAGACGGTGCATCAGTTACTCCGCTTGCTGCGGGTTTGCACCATGTAGTTGTTGATATGCAAACGTCTACATTCTTAGTAGTTCCAGTAAAAGAAATAAACATTGCTGGTTCTGCAAGAGATGCTTCTTCTTACACATTCAAAACTATATCTGCTGATGGTATGACCTACTCAGGATCTGTTGTGATCAGAGGTGGTGCATGGAAATTGCGTTATAATGATAGCTGGAAAATTGATAGAAGAATAGATCCATCTTTAGGATATGTTGATAATAATGGATATGTCGCATTCTCTAATTTTGGAGGAACAGTAGAAAACCTTGAGCCAGGCGCGGGTAATATTGATGCACTTGCTGGAGGTACTGGTACTTACGATTTCACTTTGACCTTCAAAAATGGTTCTTCTTCTCCTAAATTGACAACTACGAGAACAGGAGATGCACCAGCAGTAACGTTCGATCCAGATCAAAACAAATGGGGATTGAAAGGCTCTGCTTCAAAGCAAGGATGGGGAACCGTTATTCCTTTCTTCTATAGCAAATCAGATCAGAATGTACACAAGTTTATCAATGTACTTTGGTTGAATAAGAATGCTACAGAAGGAGATTCAGAATTTGGTTTTGGAATCGATGGAAAAGATGATTTCAAAGGATATAATGCAGTAACTGTTACGGATAATACCTCTGGCAAAATCGCTGCAGCAGGTGGAGGAAACTTCCTAGTAAAAGAAAGTGGATTCTATACGCTTCTATTGACTACTGCAAACGATGGTGATACATGGGCGCTTGACATTAAGAAAGCATCATTTGGAATTATCGGTGAGGGAGCTGGTAGCTGGGATGCTGATCAGGCTACAATGGCAGTGGCAAGTGATAGTACATTCGTTGTAACGCACACTTTGGTTGCAGAGAAAGACTGGAAATTCAGAGACAATGGCGCTTGGGATTTCGGTATCGGTGGGCCATTAGATAACCTAGTTGTAAATTCATTGGACAACTGCAAAGTAGCAGCAGGAGGTTCTAAGAAAATCACTTTGATACTACATGCTAGCGGAACTAAGTTTTCAGCTAAAGTAGAGTAATTGTAATACTTCTTAAGGCCGCTCGATGAGCGAGCGGCCTTTACTTTTTATCTCAAAAATTCTATATGAAGTCCTTTCTAAGTATTTTTTTAATTTCAATTCTTTGTTACACGGCCTCTGCTCAGAAAGTCGATGTGACACCTACATTCAATCCAGCATTCTTTGGCGGAGCGGAAGAGGTAACCATATCATTCGATGTGACTGGTACTAGCATGGCCAGCCTATCCGAAGCATTTTTATGGATGTGGGCTCCAGATTTGTCGATAGATGCCCCTTCTAACATTAACCCTGCGTCTAAGGACGCAACAGCCTCAGCACCTGCTAAGTGTACTAAAAGCACCACTGACGGAAAAACAGTTTTCTCTATAACCCTTACTCCTCAAGCATTTTTGAATGCGGGAGATAAAGAAGTCAAAAAAATTGGTTTAATCTTAAAAGCGAATGATTGGCCAAATGGTCAGACAAACGATTTTATCACTGAAATATCTGATGGGTTTTCACTGAAAGTGGAACAGCCGGCATTCAACTACGGTTTTTATACCACAGAAACTGCATTGGATATTGTTGCAAAAACTTCCGCAACAGCCACGATCACACTATATGTGGATCAACAAAATATTGAAAGTGTTTCCGCAAAGGAATTCACTACTAGCCATACCATCATCAAAGACGGTAGTGTGCATGAATTGCTGATCACAGCGGTGACAGCCACAGACTCGGCAGCTTACAAGCATACCTATATAAGCAATGCCCAAACACAAACGGCAACTCTGCCAGAGGGTGTTCGTGATGGGATCAATTATATTGACAACACTACCGCAACCCTTGTGCTAACAGCTCCGAACAAGGAGAATGTCTTTGTGATTGGAGATTTCAACAACTGGTCGCTTACGGCGGATCACCAAATGAAAAAAGACGGAGATAAATTCTGGGTAACAATAGATAACTTAACCCCGGCTCAAGAATATATTTTTCAATATTTAGTAGACGGAAACATCAGAATAGCCGATCCCTATGCTGAGAAGATTAGCTCTCAATTTGATGATCCAGAAATCATCAGTGAAAATAAATATCCAGGTCTAAAACCTTACCCAAGTCAATATACTTCTGAGGCTGCTTCTTATTTGCAAACGGCCAAGACGCCTTACGTATGGCAGGTTAAAAACTTTGACAAACCAGCAAAAGAAGACCTGATAATCTATGAGCTATTGGTTCGGGATTTTACTGAAGATCGTTCTTATCGTGCGGTGATTGATCGATTAGATTATTTAGACTCATTGGGTGTAAATGCCATTGAGCTAATGCCAGTGATGGAATTTGAAGGAAACTTGAGCTGGGGCTACAACCCATCCTCTATGCTTGCGATGGACAAATTTTATGGATCAGAAAACGATTTAAAAGAATTGATTGACAAAGCTCATGCACGTGGCATGGCAGTCATTTTTGACATTGTGTTAAATCATGCTTTTGGAAGAAGTTCATTGGTGAGATTGGATAACGAGGGGCTCTACGGTCCTCCAACATCAACTAACCCGTGGTTGAATACGAATGCTAAACATGATTTCAATGTGGGCTATGATTTTAACCATGAAAGCACTTATACCAAGTATTATTCAGAGAGAATTGTGGAGTATTGGATCAAAGAATTCAATATTGATGGTTACAGATTTGACCTGAGTAAAGGCTTAACTCAAAAACCTACTTTAGGTAATGTGGGGCTTTGGGGACAATATGATGCCTCTCGAGTGGCTATTTTGAAAAACATAGCTGATCATGTGTGGGAGGCCGACCCAGAAGCCTATGTCATATTAGAGCATTTTGCTGACAATTCTGAAGAGGAAATCTTGGCTGACTATGGTATGATGCTTTGGGGCAATATGCATGGTGCATTCAATAATGTAACAAAAGGGACTTCTGGTTCTTTTGGTGACCTATATCATGGAAACAGAGGTTGGGATAAACCTCATCTTGTTGGGTATTTTGAGAGCCATGATGAAGAGAGGTTGATGTGGTCTTTGAATAAGAATTTGAGTACGTCATCTCATGCTCATAAAATGCAAAGGGCACAACAGGCGGCAGTGTTTCTTTTGGCCGTTCCTGGTCCGAAAATGATCTGGCAGTTTGGAGAGTTTGGTTACGACCTAGAGCTCAATGATGATCGAGTAGGAGTAAAGCCAACTAAGTGGGAATACCTCAATGATGAAAATAGAAGAAAACTTTTTGCAGTATATCAGTCATTGAGTAATCTGAGAACCAAGACGAATTATGTCGATCAGGAGTATTTCAGTTGGAGCACTGGAGGCACATTTAAGTGGATCAATATCAATCACCCAGAAGTGCAAATAACTATTGTTGCCAATTTTGGTAGAAGCGAGGCTACAGCAGATCCTCACTTCTTGAAGGCGGGTACATGGTTCAACTATTTTACTGGTGAAGAGGTGGTTATCTCTGATGCAAATGCAGAAATCACCTTACAGTCGGGAGAGTACTTGATGCTCACATCGAAAAAAATTGAAAACTACATTTCTGAAAGTGCTACTATTCTATCTAATCAGGAAACGAAAAATGTTGGAAACATTGGAATATACCCCAATCCCGTAGCTGATGAACTTCATTTTAGCTCAGCTGATCGTATTCTGAAGTATAAGGTTGTAGCATTGAATGGCGCAATTATAAGTCAAGGAGTGCGCGTTGATGGTCATTCGTCGAATCAACAAACCATTTCAGTGCAAAATATGAAAAAAGGCCTGTATCTTCTGGAAGTTCAGACGGCTACTGGCATAAACACTCAAAAATTTTACAAAAAATAAGCGACAAGAAAAACCAACAATATGAAGAAGCGATACAACATAAATTTGATGATGCTAGGTCGTCTGAGAGATGGTCTTCGGGCATTTCTTCTTTTGATCATGACTACAGCATTTCTATCGGTTTCGGCGCAGGAGCGAACAGTTTCTGGACAGATAGTGGATGGTGATACTGGAGAGCCAGTACCAGGTGTTACCGTATTGATCAAGGGAACCACTCGTGGTACAGTTACTGATTTTGATGGAAACTATAAGTTAGGCGTTTCAGAAGGCGATGTGCTTCAGGTTTCTTTTATTGGCTACAAGCAACAGCAAGTTACTGTTGGCGCACAGTCTGTTATAGATTTCAAGCTTGCACTTGATGTAGAGCAGCTGGAAGAAGTAGTGGTGATTGGTTATGGAGCAGTGCAAAAGAAAGATTTGACCGGGTCTGTAGCCCCTGTCAGTGCAAAAGATTTCAACAAAGGAGTACTTACTTCTCCGTCCAAGTTGATAACTGGTAAAGTGGCTGGTGTTCAGGTTTCACCATCTAGTGGTGAGCCAGGTGCGGCAGTGAAGATTACCATTCGTGGAGCGGCAAAAGTGGGTAATAATGGTTCAAGTGATGATCCTCTTTATGTGATTGATGGTGTGGCAATTGATAATACTTCGAACACAGGAGGTAGAGACCCATTAAGTTTCATCAATCCAAGTGATATTGAAAATATCACCGTTTTAAAAGATGCATCAGCTACAGCTATTTATGGATCCAGAGGGGCACATGGTGTAATTATTATCACGACTAAAGGGGGTAACTTCAATCAAAAGGCTTCCTTTAGCTACTCTGGGAATTATACGATTTCTCAAAACCTTGATGGTATAGGAAATCTAAGTCCAGAGAATTTTGAAAAAATCATGAGACTCAAAGGGGGATTAAGGCTGGACATGTTAGGAGATTCTCGTACCGATTGGGTAGACGAAGTGCTGCAAGATGCCGTAGGTCAGTCTCACAGTGTGTCTGTCAGTGGAGGAACAGAGAATAACAGTTACCGAGTAGGTATTGGTTATCAGGATTTGGAAGGCGTAATGCGTAAATCTGGGCAACAACGATCAAACATTTCTTTTAATTTCACTCAAAAGCTATTCAATGATGATTTAACGGTCAGTTTAACGAATAAATCATCCTTTATTAAGGATCAGTATAGCCAGAATGTGATTGGCTCGGCGTTCTCATTTGATCCTACGCAAGCAATCAAAGATCCTAGCAGCCCTTATGGTGGTTACTTCGAATGGGATGATACACAAGTAACTCGAAATCCTGTTGCGCAATTAGAGTTGACTCAAGAAGAAGGCAAGGCATTTAGATCATTAGGAAATGTGGAGTTTGAATATAAGTTTCCTTTTATCAGCGGACTCTCTGCAAAAGTGAATCTTGCGTATGATGTAGCTCAAGGGCAAAGAAGAAAGTTTATCCCAGATTATCTTGTGTCACAAGTGGAGGGAAATGGCAAACCTGCTGGCTTTTATGAATTAGAGAATTATTCAAGAACAAGTTTTTTGAGTGAGTATTATGCAACCTATAAAAAGGATTTAGCAAGCATTAACAGTTCTATTGAAATAGTCGGTGGCTATTCTTACCAGACTTTTCAATCTGAGTCCCCGAAATATATAGTTTATGGCTTAGCTACAAATGATTATGGCCTTAAAAATCCTGCACCTGATAAGGATAGTCAGTATGAAGTAGGATTGTATCCTAATGAAAATCGCTTGATATCTTTTTTCGGCAGAATGAATTATAGTTTTCAAGATAAGTATCTCTTGACAGCAAGTTTTAGACGTGATGGAAGTACACGCTTTGCTACTTCCAATCAATGGGGCTTTTTTCCTTCTGCAGCCTTTAAGTGGCAGTTGATAGATGAGCCATTTCTTGCCGATCAGTCTTTCTTTGATGACCTAGGAGTGCGAGTTGGTTATGGCCAAACAGGGAATCAAGAAATTAGAAATTATGCTTACGTATCCACTTATTCACTTTCAACTCAACAAGCTGCATATCAGTTCGGGGATGAATATGTACTTACATGGAGACCCTCTTCATCTAATCCAGTGGTTAAATGGGAAACCATGTCATCAGTTAACATAGGTATTGACTATGGTTTTATGAATGGGAGAATGACTGGGTCGGTTGATTTGTATCAAAAGAAGTCAAACGATTTGCTAAATGAAATACCTCTTCCAGCTGGGCTTATCCCCGCCGATGTGGCCATTAAGAACATAGGTTCTATAGTCAATAGTGGGATTGAAATAGTGCTGAGTTCGGTGGTGGTAGATAAACCTGATTTGAATGTTTCTTTATCACTAAATGCCACTCACAATCGAAACGAGGTGAAGCAATTGGATGATCGAGAAGACCCATCAGGATTTAGAGGTTATCAGACAGGTAGTATTTCTGGAGATATAGGCCAGCAAATACAAATCCTTAAAGTAGGAGAAGAAATCAACTCTTTTGAGGTGTACGAGCACATCATGATTAATGGTTTGCCTGCAGACGATCGCAAAGACTGGAATGGTGATGGAGTTACTAATCAATTAGATATGTATGTGGATAGAAACAATGATGGTATCATTAATGAATTAGATCGAAGACCATACAAGTCACCATTTCCAGATTGGATGTTTGGACTTACAGGCTCTGCAAGATACAAGCAGTTCGATGTGAGTTTTACCTTTCGTTCTAATATTGGTAATTATGTCTACAACAACAATGCGTCGCAATACGGGAATGTGCAACACTTGATCAACCGAGTACCCAATAATGTGCATGAGTCGCTTTTGGAAACCAACTTTAATTCTCGACAACTAATATCAGACTATTATGTGGAAAATGCTTCTTTTTTGAAATTAGATAATATTTCTGTTGGATATAATATCAATATAAAAGAGGCAGCTTCGCTTCGAGTATATAGTACATTCTCAAATATTTTCACAATTACGGGATATTCAGGACAAGATCCTGAATCGGGATCAAACGGGATAGATAACAACTTGTATCCCTTCTCAAGAACCATGTTGTTTGGTGTATCTCTAAATTTTTAATTGAAAAGACATGAAAAAGATCATATTCATACTTAGTCTTATTACGCTTGGGTCTTGTACAGATTTAGACGTGTTGCCGAAAGACAGTCTTCTTGACAACATTGTTTTTCAAGAGGAAGAAAACTACACAAGATATTTAGCAAAAATGTATGCAAGTCTTTCATTGACAGGGCAATCGGGACCCGATGGTGAATGGTGACTTAAGTATTATTTCTGATGAAGGTTTTACTTCCTATATCCGTGCCTACTGGAAAGCTCAGGAGCTTCCGACAGAAGAAGCCGTGATTGCATGGACGGATGCGGGAGTGACGGATATCCATAATCATACTTGGTCTTCAGAAAACCAGTTTCTTAGGGTGTTATATTATAGAATATTCTATACGGTGGCTCTTACTAATGACTACTTGAGAGTGGCGGATCCTGATGCAGTTGTTAGAAATGGTATCAGTACAGATTTTCAGCCAACGCTTGTTAGATATCGAGCTGAAGCAAGGTTTATTCGTGCCTTATCTTACTGGCATGCACTTGACTTATTTAGAAATGTACATTTGGTTACGGCCATTACAGTTGATCTGCCTACTCAGGTTACTCCAAAGGTGTTGTTTGATTTTATCGAAAGTGAACTTGATCGAGATTGAAAGTGATATGGCTGATCCGAAAGCAAAATCAATATGGCAGAGCAGATAAAGCCGCACTTTGGATGCTCAAAGCCAAGCTCTATATGAATGCAGAGGTATATACAGGTGACAGACAGATATGCCGATTGCTTGAAAGAGTGCGAAAAAATAATCGCGGCAGGATACACGCTTTCGCCTACTTATCAAGCCAATTTCATGGCCGACAATCACACTTCTCCAGAGTTAATATTTACACTTCCTTCTGATGGTGAGCAATCCCAATCATGGGGCAATACTACTTTCCTAGTAAACGGAGCAATAGGCGGTACTATGGTAAAGAAAGATTATGGAGTGAACGATGCTTGGGCAGGCCTCAGAACTACGAGCAAGTTTGTTAGCTACTTTCCAGATGTTACAGGAGATATTGATAGCCGAGCAATATTCTATACAGCTGGCCAAACCCTGGAAATCGACAAAGTGACAGAGTTTACGCAAGGATATGCCGTGCCGAAATACACCAACATTCCATTGGTAGGAGAGGCCAACGATGACAACATCCAAGTGGACACAGATTACCCAATGTTTAGGTTGGCCGATGCGTATTTGATGTATGCTGAAGCGCATTTGCGAAATGGAGGAGGCGATGCTGCGACCGCACTTGGCTATATCAATGATCTTAGAGAACGTGCCTATGGAGATCAAACAGGGAATATTGGTGCAGCTGAAATGACATTGGATTTCATTCTTGAGGAGCGCTCAAGAGAACTCTATTGGGAAGGTCATCGACGAACAGATTTGATTAGATATGACAGGTTTACTACGGCTGGTATCTGGCCATGGAAAGGTGGAGTAGCTGAAGGTAAGTTGACAGAAGCTTATAGAAATATATACCCGCTTCCAGCATCTGATTTGATCGCTAACCCACGCTTGAAACAAAACGATAAATATTAATTGATAAAATCATGATGAGCTTTTGACTTTAGTCAAAAGCTCATTGCTCCAAAACTTTCGAATCATGCTAAGCTGTAACCTTAAAAGGCTACTAACGGCCACACTTTTGCCTTTACTTTTTTGCCTTGGCTTCATTGCCATGGCGCAAGATGCCTTGCGCGTAGAGCCGCCGTACTGGTGGGCAGGTATGCAAAACAAGGAACTACAGCTTATGGTCAAAGGGGAAAATATTTCCTCGTATGAGGTGTCCTTATCCACTAAAAAGGTGAAATTGGTGAAAGTCAATAAAGCCGAAAGTCCCAATTATCTCTTTCTCGATTTGATGCTCAATGGTGATGCCAAGGCACATGCTTTTACCATTGATTTCAAAAAATCAGGAGCTAAGAAAATCTCCTACACTTACGAACTAAAGGCACGCTCACCAAAACAAAATGCTTTCGTCAATCAAAGTGATGTGATTTATCTCATTACTCCAGATCGCTTTGCCAATGGAAATCCAGCCAACGATACTGTGGAAGGAATGATGGAATCTGGCAATCGTACATTTCATGGAGGCCGTCATGGTGGAGACTTGGAAGGAATCATTTCCAAGTTGGATTATCTGGAAAACTTGGGCGTGACATCACTTTGGCTCAATCCCGTGGTGGAAAACAACATGCCAGCGTATTCTTATCATGGCTATGCGATCACTGATTATTACAAGGTAGATCCTCGCTACGGTTCCAATGCGCTTTATCGTGAACTTTCTCACAAGCTGCATGATCGAAAAATGAAATTGATTATCGACATGGTTTTCAATCATTGCGGACTGGAACACTGGTGGATGAAAGATGCTCCCTTTGCCGACTGGGTACACGATGCGGAAAACTACCAACAAACCAACCATGCAATTGCAGCCTTTTCTGATCCATATGCATCTGCTTCTGATTTGAAACAAATGGAGCGAGGCTGGTTTGTGCCATCTATGCCTGACCTCAATCACGGAAATCCATTCATGGCCAATTACCTCATTCAAAACAGTATCTGGTGGGTAGAAGATGCCAACCTTGACGGAATTAGAATGGACACTTACCCATACAATGATCCTAAGATGATGCAAAAGTGGACGGCTAGGTTACGGGCAGAATATCCCGAGATCTTCCTTTTGGGAGAAACATGGGTAGCCAATGAAGCAGTAGAAGCTTATTGGGGGCCACAAAAAAATTCAACTTCATTTAATACTGGTTTGACGAGCATTACGGATTTTCCGCTTTGCGAAGCGGTGAAAAAAGGCTTTGCTAAGGATGGTGATGTGAAAGTAGTTTATGAGGCGCTGAGCAGAGATTTTCTCTATGGCAATCCATTTTCAAATACCACATTTGTGGACAATCATGACATGGATCGGTTGTTCTTTTCTTTGGGCAAAGATGTGGACAGGCTAAACCTTGCCATGACCTTTTTGCTGACAACAAGAGGTATCCCGCAGCTCTACTATGGCACAGAAGTGCTGATGGACAAAGCAGGACATCACGGAGATATTCGTCAGGATTTTGATGGCGGATGGACAAGCGACGAACGAAATGCTTTTGATAGGTCTGGTCTTACTGCGGAGGAGGGCAAAGCCTTTGATCATATCCAAAAGCTTTTGACGCTAAGAAAAAATAGTGCAACACTACAGTCTGGCAAACTCAAACATTTTGTGCCTGAGGCGAACGTTTATGCCTACTGTCGTGAAGGGGAGGGAGAAAAGCTGCTTGTACTACTGAACAATGCCGATGCAGAATCAACTGTGAAATTTGAGCCGATTTAAAGAAGTGATCAACGGATTCAATACGGGAACAGATTTGCTAACAGACGAAAAATTCGAGATGCTGGATTCTATGATTTTGAAACCGAAAAGCAGTGTGATTTTAAAACTATCAGAAATAAATAATTAGAAAGAACATATTAAATATAGCCACGATGAAAAATTTACTATTAATAGCCTTTGTATGCCTCATGATGGCCTGCAACGAAACCAAAAAACCAGATTTGGCGGTAACCTCACCAAATTCCAATGTAAAAGTGACCTTTGGTCTTAGCGATCAGGGGCAGCCATATTATACCTCCGCATTTAATGAGGAGACAGTCATTGATACTTCATACATGGGTTTTGACCTGAAAAATGTGGCTGATTTGAAAGAAGGTTTCGACATCCTATCTTCAGGTACTTCTGCATTTGATGAGACTTGGGAGCAGCCTTGGGGCGAGGAGCAATTCATTCGCAACAACTACAACGAGCTGCGTGTATCTCTTCAGGAAAAAACCGAATTGAAACGCAAGCTGGATATCGTTTTCCGCGTGTACGACTATGGTGTCGGATTTAGATATGAGTTTCCAGAGCAAGAAAACTTGGGTGAAATGGAAATCTTGAGTGAGCTCACGGAGTTCAACATGACTGGCGATCACAAATCATGGTGGATTCCTCCTTATGGTGGCAACAGATACGAATACATCTACACTGAGTCGCCAATTTCAGGCATGGGCAAAGCGCACACGCCAGTTACTTTTCAGACAGCAAACAATGTGTACTTGAGCATACACGAAGCAGCATTGAAAGACTACTCTAGTTTTGTGGTAGACGCCACTAGCGGCAAAAGAATGAAATTGGAGCTCGTGCCTTACAGCGAAGATACCGATGTGCGTTCTTACATTTCTGCACCTTTCAACACGCCATGGAGAACCATCCAAATGGCCAATAAGCCTGGTGATCTAATTACCTCTTATTTGATTTTGAACCTGAACGAGCCGAATCAATTGGGTGATGTATCTTGGTTCAAGCCAGGAAAATACGTAGGTATCTGGTGGGAAATGCACATTCAGACGGGTACGTGGTACTCTGGTGATAAGCACGCCGCTACGACCAAAAACACTAAAATGTACATCGACTTTGCAGCAAAACATGGTTTTGATGGAGTGCTTGTGGAAGGATGGAACGAAAGCTGGGATGGAGACTGGATGAAAAACGGAGAGATCTTTAGTTTCACACAGCCATATCCTGATTTTGATGTGAAAGAAATCACCGATTACGGCAAGAGCAAAGGAGTCTATCTGGTAGGACATCATGAGACGGCTGCCAACATCGAGAACTACGAAAGCCAAATGGAAGATGCTTTTGATTTCCTTGAAAAATACGGTTATGGCGCAGTTAAGACAGGTTATGTGGAGAGTCGTGATATCCTTTCCAATGGAAAGTATCACCACGGCCAATTTTATGTGAAGCATTTCAGAAAAGTGATAGAGCTTGCTGCTAAGCACAAAGTAGCTATAGTGGCGCATGAGCCGATCAAAGACACAGGCGAGCGCAGAACATTCCCGAACATGATTTCGCGTGAAGGCGCTCGTGGGCAAGAGTACAATGCATGGGCGGCTGATGGAGGTAATCCTGCCAGTCACACCAATATTATTCCTTTTACCCGTCTGCTTTCTGGACCTATGGACTTTACTCCAGGAGTATTTGACATTAAGTTGCCTACCATGCCAAACAACCAGATCAACACCACTTTGGCTAAGCAACTCGCATTGTATGTGGTCATTTATTCGCCAATGCAAATGGCTTGCGATCTGCCTAAAAATTATGAGAAATATCCTGACGCTTTTGAGTTTATCAAAGAAGTAGGTGTGGATTGGGAAACCACCAAAGTGCTAGACGCGGCTATCGGAGAGCACATCACTGTAGCGAGAAAAGAGCGTGGCACTGGCAACTGGTTTGTGGGAGCTATCACCAACGAGAAGCCTCGTAGCGTGTCTATAGATTTAAGTTTCCTTGATCCGAACAAAACGTACAAAGCGAAGGTTTATAAAGACGGAGAAGCAGCGCACTACATTGATAATCCTGAGGATTATGTAATTGAAGAGCTCAATGTGACGGCTTCAGATAAAATAGATGCCAATCTTGGTGCAAGTGGCGGGATAGCCGTGAGCATTATGGTGGTAGATTAAAAATATGGTTGAGTGCGTAGCACTGGTTTAGTTGAATAGTTTAGATAGTTGTTTTGATTTGAAGGGTGATCCGTGCGGGTCACCCTTTTTTTGCGCCGATGAGGTTATAAACCTCGATGGCGCTTCTTTTTCGCAAGCGTAGGTGTATTACCTTTAGCCCACTTTGGTGTTATCACCAAAGTGTGAACGCCAAAGTCAAATAGGCTAGCATCAGTCGCGTTCGGACTTTTGGCGTTTCATCTCTGAAAAAGATTCAGTATAAACGCCAAAGTACAAATAGGCAAGCATCATTCGCGTTCGGTCTTTTGGTGTTTGATCGTCAGAAAAGGGATTCGGAGATGACATCAGAACTTTCTACCTTTGATTGATGGAATGGCGAGATCACGTAATGTCAGATAAAGATGTCCTGCTGGGCAAACCAACTGTCAAGGGAACAAGAATCTCCGTTGAGCATATCATTGGTCTGCTAGCCCAAGGCTGGACTGAACAGCAAATCCTTGATAATTACCCTCGCCTGACCAATGAATCTTTACAAGCTGTATTTTCATACATACAGGAGTGCTTGAAAGACGGCCTTCTCTATTCCAACGCCTAACTATCTCTAGTCTTGAAATTTCTGGCTAACGAAAATATTCCGATTTCGAGTGTCAACTATTTGAAATCCAAGGGTGTTGACATTACTTCTATTGGTGTCGACGCGCCTGGGATTACTGATGAACAAGTCATGAATATTGCGACTGAACAAGATAGAACGATAGTAACCTACGATAGCGATTATGGGGAGTTGATATTCAAGCATGGATTCAAACCGAACGCCGGAGTGATATTCATTCGCCAGCAGCCATTTGAACCTCTGGAAACAGCTAAAATCATCGAATGGTTAATGGCCAATCCCGACTTATCTTTCAAACGAACCTTGACGGTAGTTGATCTAAACTCATTAAGACAGAAGAGGTATTAAAATCCAGTTTGAAATGAATTTCGCCCACTTTGGTGCTATCACCAAAGTAGAGATTCGAGATCATATATAAAGTCCATTTTATAATTACACAAACATTGGCTGTTTGTGCTTATTATCAGATAGTTATAAAAATTTCTCGTGTAAAAGGCTCATAGCCTCTATGTAATAGGCTTACCTTCAAACTTGCGTTCATTCTTCTTTTAGGAGAGAACGAGCAGTGCCTTCATCCACGGATATTCCCGCTCTCTGCGGCAAGGCCAGCGTGCTGCCCACGATCGGGTCTAGCTTGCCGAAGCAGTCCCTCCGATCTTCTAAGCTTGTACCTAAAACATTTAGACTAACCTTGCCATTCAAAATGCTAGTTGAGGATTTTGATTTCGCTTGAGGTCATTCTCACAAAACCTCTTAATTTTATCCAATGAAAAAGAAATTCTCCATCTACATCATGGTGGCCGTTGTGACGCTGCTAGTGCTTATCCAGTTTTTCCCAGGCCAGAAACCAGAAGTTTCCATTGCCAACCCCAACGATATCCATAAAGAAGTACTTATAAGCCCAGAGGTGAGCAAGATCCTCCGCAATGCCTGCTACGACTGCCATTCCAATGAAACGGTATATCCATGGTACGCCGATGTGGCTCCAATGTCATGGCTAGTCATTCATGATATCAACGAAGGACGTGAAGAATTGAACTTTTCGGAGTGGATTCCTTATTCGCTCAAAAAGAAAAATCACAAATTGGAAGAAATCGTGGAGATGGTAGAGGAAGGCGAGATGCCATTGAAAATCTATACTCCATTGCATCCAGAGGCTAAGTTGAGCGAAGAGCAAAAAGAGCTGTTGATCGTATGGGCGCAGAACTTGATGGGCTCAGGAGAATAAATTAGCATTAAGAGATTTAGACGGGTTCTTATCCCATCACTCGAAATGGAGCAATAGTGCCTGTGGTTCTTTTGATAATGTGCATTTGCAGGTAGCTTATTTTAGAGGAAAATTGCAGACCTAAGGCTGCATAACCCTCCGCAAGACCCTGCTGATAAATTTCTAATTGTTGCGGTACGCTCACCTGTGAAATGAAGTCTGTGAATGTGTCGAATGAGGAAGAAAAGATGGTTTTCAATACACGCGAGTTGATCACATAATCAGGCTCCTGGAGCAGTGAGAGCAAATCCACCAGTAGGCTCACTTCGCAATGATTCATTTTTACTTCTATGTCTGGAGTTTGGCACAAGTGCATGTCCAAAATGTAGAGGTATATCACTTGCGAGCAAACATTGGTCAGTTCATTGGTGATAGCTGCCTCATGAGCACCTGTGAGATAAGAATCATCTACCACCAGCAAAGTCTGATTTTTTTAAAAGGTCATAATCATACGAGATTTTGACGCCTTTCATAGCAGCGTATCTTTCACCGAAAGTGAGCGAGGCATAATCTTGAGCGATGATATTGCTACGTGTCAATTTTACCTTTTTGAAATCTTGTGTCAAATCTTCCATTAGTTTGTCTACAAGAAGAGTTGCCGCTGTAGGAGTCTGTAGATAAGCAGAAGACCCTAGAAAAACAGGTTTTTTGATTTGCAGCGTAGCTATAAGAGTCGCGAGCTTTACCGCATAGTGTGCAATGCTGCTTCTGCATCCGTGCTTAAACCTGCTGTAGCTCCGCGGGTCAAAATTAGGAACAAACGACTGGTGAGGCTTATAATCTGGCGGTAAAGTAATGAGGGAATGACGAGTGATTTTCATGACAGAGCGGTGTTTGTGTGAAAATACACAATGGAATGATTCCTTTGTATATTATCAAGAAAATATTGTATTGTGACTTAAGTCATAAGCCCTTAAACCAACTCAAATACCTCCTAGAAATTCATGATTTGTGGCTCTGAACAATAGCGCTACGTTTTGTAAGACGGCAATATCCTAAAACAAAAAATGCCAGCGCTCAGGCTGGCATTTTTATATTTTGAGTTCTGATGTGTGAGCGTTTACACTTTATAAATCCACCCGTGGGTGTCTTCCGCTTTTCCAGTCTTCAGATCAGTGAGGACTTTAAGAAATTGCTGAGAATATTTTCTTCCTTCGACCGGAGGTAGTTCATAGTCTATACCGTCATTGCATATCGTTTGAATCTGCGCTACGGTAGCCGCAGTACCTGCACCGAAAGCTTCTTGCATCTTTCCAGTTTTTATGGCCTCCACTACTTCTGTTACACGGATCGGTCTTTCTTCCACTTTCATGCCCATGTCACGAGCAATCTGCAAAATGCTATCACGAGTGATTCCATGAAGGATTGTATCTCCAGTAGGAGCGGTCACTAGCGTATCGTCGATCACAAACATCAAGTTCATCGTGCCAGACTCCTCTACAAATTCGTGGGTTTTGGCATCAGTCCAGATCAGCTGGTCATAGCCTTGCTTGGCAGCCTCTACTGCAGGATGCAATGCCGCAGCATAGTTTCCACCAGTTTTTGCAAACCCTGTTCCTCCGGCCGCAGCGCGGGTATAGTGCTTTTCTATTTTTACCTTCACCGGCTTGGAATAATACGCTCCCACAGGCCCGGTGATGATGATGAAGCTATAAGTATCAGATGGACGAATGCCTACATAAGGATCCATGCCTATCTGAAATGGTCTGATGTAAAGAGACGTATTGGGAGCATTAGGAACCCAAGCCGCGTCGAGTTTCAAAAGCTCATTTAATCCAGCCATGAAGAGTTCTTCAGGCACAGGAGGCATACACATGCGCTTGGCACTGTTGATCAATCTTTTGGCGTTGGCTTCAGGGCGAAAAACCAAAATGTTGCCATTTTCATCGCGATTCGCTTTCAAGCCTTCAAATATTGTAGAAGAATAATGCAGTGTGGTATTAGCCGGGCTAATGCTCAGGTTGCCATAAGGGACGATTCGAAAATCTTTCCATTCGCCATTGGCATAGTCAGCCATGAACATGTGATCCGAGTAGACCTTTCCAAAAACAGGGTTGGTAAGGTCCGTAGTAGCTAATTTAGACTTTGAAGTCTTTTCGATTTTGATTTCTAATGTATCTATCATACCACAAGAATTAAGCGTGTTTGCCTGGAATCCAGGGTGTTTCACGAACATTCAGCAAGTGAGCCATTTTTCGTGACATCACAAAGAAATAGTCCGAAAGACGATTGATAAAAATGATGATTTCACTTTGGGTTTCCTCTTCGGTGCTCAACTTCACGATGTGGCGCTCGGCTCGTCTGCAAATAGTTCGGCAAACGTGACACAAAGATACAACCTGATGACCGCCAGGAAGAATAAAATTTTTCAATTCTGGTAGTTCTTCCGTATAAATATCAATCCACGTTTCCAGTTGCTGTGCAGCCGTAGGAGAGATTTCTGGAAGCGAAAAGCCAGTAAAACCTTTTTCGGTGGCCAAATGTGAGCCAATCACAAAGAGCGTATGCTGAATAAATTCAAATTGTTGATTGATTTCCGCAGGTACTTCTTTCTGGTCTTTTAGCAATCCTAAAAAAGAATTTAGCTCGTCCACATCCCCATAAGCCGAGATTTTGTCGTCAGATTTAGACACTTTTTCGCCTCCCAATAGGCCTGTCTTGCCACCGTCTCCGGTCTTTGTATAGATTTTTATTGCCATATGTCAAAGCATAACAGCTTTGCGCACGTTCTTGTTTACCGTGTCCGACTCTATCAGCCCGTCTTTCAGGCGAATGATGCGGTGCGCGTACTCGGCTATGTCTTCTTCGTGCGTCACCATGATGATCGTATTGCCTTTGTCATGTAGATCAGCAAACAAATCCATGATGCCATAAGAAGTTTTAGAATCGAGGTTTCCAGTAGGCTCATCCGCCAAAATAATACTCGGATCGTTCACCAGCGCCCGTGCGATGGCCACTCTTTGTCGCTGACCGCCACTGAGTTCGTTGGGTTTGTGATGCGCCCTATCTCCCAGCCCCACACCTTCCAAGCTGGCCATGGCTTTTTCACTGCGATCAGACTTACTATAGCCCGCATAGATCAGCGGCAAGCTCACATTGTCGAGAGACGAGGCGCGTGGCAAAAGGTTGAACGTTTGAAAAACGAAACCAATTTCTTTGTTTCTAATTTCCGCCAATTCATTTTCCGTGAGGTCGCTTACATCCTTATTGTTGAGTACGTAAGAGCCAGAAGTAGGCGTATCTAGGCATCCAATAATATTCATTAAAGTGGATTTTCCAGAGCCAGACGGCCCCATAAAAGCCACATATTCTCCTCTTTCTATTTGAATCGAAATGGACTTGAGGGCGTGAATCGTCTCACTGCCCATGACGTATCTTTTGGAAATTTCTCTAGTATCGATGATCAGGCTCATAGGAAGTTAAAGCTAAGAAAAGTTTGTTGAAACTGTACGCGAGTTGGTTTATTAGCGGTCGAGCGTTTTGAAAAGTTTAAGGTTTTTTTGGGCGTCTTTGCCTGCTATCCGCTATATCTTTTATCTGAAAAAGAATCAGATAAAAGGATGCCGCTCCTATCAGGGACGCAAATCCTACCCCGCAGACCAATTATATAAATGGACAATCCTCTCATTCTAAGCGTGGTTTGGATTTAGTAAAATCTGAAGTGGAAGGAATAATCTAGTTGGCGCAATGGCCTAATTCATTTTCGTTGTTTTAGGGTTTTGATTGGGTACGAAAAGAAAACTGTTTGACCACAGGGAGTTTTTTCTTTTCCCATTCAAAGCCATGAAATGGCGATAAAAAATGAATTTAGCCTTGATTTTTTGCGTACTTTTTCATCAAGGAAAAAGTACGAGCTTCTCGGCTTGAGGGTTAGATGATATTGGACGTCTATACTTGGTATACACCAAGCGTTTTCCATGTGAACATATTTTTTAAGAACTAATCCATCAATGAGTTAATTTTGACCCCATGCTCCACATCTTGTATATCGTATACATTTTTCAAATTTCACCATTTCAAGGTTGGGAGACACTGAGCAAGCTCAAGATCGATCAGCAGTACGACAATATACTCAACGAAACTTTTGACGTTCCAGTATTTTCAGATGACCTTTTGGCCTTCGATGGTAAAAAGGTGACCATTGAAGGTTATGTAATTGCGTTGGAGACTTCCAAAAGCCAGAAATACTTTGTGTTGTCGCGGTTTGCTTACAATTCATGTTTTTTCTGCGGACAAGCTGGGCCAGAGACCGTCGCGGAAGTGTACACCAAAAACCCTGTGGAAGTGAAAGAAGAAAAAGTGCGTGTTACGGCCGTTTTAAGGCTCAACGCAAAGGATCCACTGCATTTGTTTTACATATTAGAGGAGGCGGAGGTTTCTGTAGTCAAATGAAGGATCACTCTAATTTTTTCAATGATGTATTTGAAGTTGCCAAGCTCGTGCCACTAGGTAGAGTAACGTCCTATGGAGCCATTGGTGAGTATCTCGGATTAAAGCGTAGTGCGCGCATGGTGGGATGGGCCATGAACCAAGCGCATGGACAACCCGACGTGCCAGCGCATCGGGTGGTGAATAGAAAGGGATTGCTAACGGGAAAGCATCATTTTGCTACACCTACACTTATGCAAGAGCTGCTGGAGGCAGAAGGTATTCACGTGATAGAAGATCAGATCCAGAATTTTGAAAGTGCATATTGGGAACCTTTGAAGGAGCTGATGTGAGACTGATGTATTGACTTCATCAATTTATATCAGAAATAGGATTTTATAGTCGAACGAAACTTTTTACCCTTGTTAACAACGTTTTAAGTGGTGGCTTAATTGAATGATAAAAATTTTGTGAACGCTGATTTATGCTTTGTCTATTACGAAGGTTTAGAAATGAGAAAAATAAACATAATATTTATTTTTGGATTGGTGCTGTTAGCTACTGATGCATTATGCCAAAAAATATAAACCAGATACTTTGGAGAACAATTTTAACTGATTCGCTGTCAACACTTTTTATTCCAGTAAAATATAGTGGGGATTTTTTGACTTCCAATAAAATAGCTTTGGACGGTGAATACTATGCAAATATTCTGGTACAACTTTGTAACAGATACGTACAAGAAGATTCTTGACAAGGATACATTCATCGAATCGCTGAAGAGAATAGTTATAGCTATTATGTCAGACCAAACACCCAAAAATCGAAGAATCTGACAAGTAAGTGGTTTTCTGATTCCGTGAAGACCAAAGACACGAATGGCAATGGACGAATTGATGAAAAGACCCATCTTTTTATTTGCAGTCTCAGTAGATGGTCATACTTTAAGTAATTGACCTACGAAACAGAGAATGTGGTTTCTTTTGAAAATTTTGAAAAGCAGGGTTTTCTCTTAATTAAATTCGAGAGACTTAAATAACGACATGTCTTTAGGACTGAGGACAAAGATTTCTACTTCCAAAAAGTAAGCTTAACAGACTTGACTTTAGGGAAAAATATTGAAGCTCTATGAAGCAAGCTTGATGTGCTGTTCTCCATCCCCTCCGTATGCCAGACAGGCAGAAATATCATCCCCATTTAATTCGGGAAAGTCACTGACAATTTCATCTTTACTCATTTCTTTGGCTTGCCAAGACAGTACATCATAAACTGAAATACGTGTTTCTCGAATGCAGGGTCTTCCAAATCACTTATTAGGATCTATTCTGATAATTTCTCTGTAAGTCAGCCATGTCGTCATAATTTTGTGCTTAACAGATTTAATCCAGATTTGACTCAATCCCAAGTAGCCCTTTTTTCCTGATCATCATCAACCCCAAAAACGTCAACGCACCATTTAAGATCAAAATTTCAAACCCAAACTTGTATCCGCCAAACCAAGCTACGGAGTTGATATTGATGATAAAAGAGAGTAGCGGGGCAGCTAGACAAACGATAGGAACGAGCGAATCTCTAACCTGCCATTTGGTGTACATGCCTACGGCAAACATTCCCAAAATAGGGCCATAGGTGTAGCCCGCTGCGATGAAAACCGCCGTGATCACACTCTGATCGTTGATGGCGTGAAAGATCAAAATCACAAAAAATAGCAGAATAGAAAAGCCGAGGTGAACACCTATGCGCACATTCTTTTTTCGACTGTAGTTGTCTTTAGAAAAGCCTAAGGAAATCGACACAAAAGCTTGTTGTAAGTGCTGTAAGTGCAGAGTCTGCGCTGGAATAAGCCGCAGCGGTGATTCCCAAAAGAAAGACGATGGCACCAAACGTATGAAAGTGCTGAATCGCTAACTGTGGAAAGAGATAATCTGTGCGATCAGGTATGGCAATCATATTGGCTTCTGAATATTGATAGAGAACAAACCCATGCCTAAGGAAAAGCAGGTTCACAAAAACCAGACACGATGCAGAACCAAAAGACGTTTTTCTGTGCATCTTTTAGTGTTCTGCAAGTCAGGTTTTTTTGCATCATATCCTGATCCAAGCCCGTCATCACTATGGCTATGAATGCGCCTGAGATGAACTGTTTGAAGAAATTTCTTCCACTGAGCCAGTCCCAATTGAAGATCGTGCTGCGCTCGTCAGTTACGATATTACTCATCATTTCCCCAAATGTGAGGTTCAGTTCGTCTTTTACAAACCAAATACTTACGATGACGGAAGCCACCATAAAAGTAGTTTGCAGGGTATCTGTCCAGACCACCGTTTTGATCCCCCCACGAAAAGTATAGAGCCAAATCAGTAGAACAGTAACTAATACCGAAACCCAAAAGGGGAGCTCGAAAGCATCGAAAAAAGATATTTGAAGTACTCCAGCTACAAGAAATAATCTGAAAGAGGAACCAATCACGCGGCTAATCAAAAAGAAAAAGGCGCCAGACTTATAAGACCAAAACCCAAAACGCTGCTCTAGGTAAGTGTAGATAGAAACAAGGTTGAGTCGGTAGTAGAGCGGTAGCAAAATCTGACTGATCACGGCATAGCCCACTAGATAGCCGAGCACCACTTGGAAGTAGTTGAAATGACTATTTCCCACCTCTCCAGGGATGGAAATAAAGGTGACACCAGATAGTGATGCGCCTATCATTCCGAAGGCCACCAGATACCACGGAGACTGCCTTTGTCCAGTGTAAAAATCCTCGTCAGAGGCATTTCTGGAGGTGAAAATAGAGATTGCGATTAGCACAAAGAAGTATCCGAGAATAATCGAACCGACAACATAAGGACTCATAAATTAGGACTAATTTTGCTGATGAAGTTTGCAATATAAATGCATAAAAGTTATTCACATGTTCTAATTTTGTATGATTATGCGAAGTATGGAATTTGATTACGAAGTAGAAGAAGTTGTTGAGGTTGCAGAAGATCAGGGTAATGAAGATCTGAAAAGCCTGGTCGTCTACAACGATGATTTCAACACGTTTGAGCATGTGACCAATACGCTGATCAAAGTGTGTAAGCACGATGTACAGCAGGCAGAGCAATGCACTTATTTGATTCACTACAAAGGTCGCTGCGCAGTAAAAAGCGGAAACTATCAGAAGCTGAAGCCAATGCGCGAGGGCATCTCTGAGGCGGGCATTAAGGCGGCCATCGTATAGATGGAGTATCCTTCCAAACTGGTAGAAAAGGCCGTGGAAGAGATTGCCAAGCTTCCGGGTATTGGCAAGAAAACGGCATTGCGCTTAGCGTTGCATTTACTCAAGCAGCCAGAAGAGAAAGCCACGTCTCTTGTCTGAATCTCTTGGTTGATCTCAGACAAAACATCAAATATTGCCAGACGTGCCACATCATTGCGGATACGGAAGACTGCACTTGCCAGACACTCAACCGTGATACGGCTACTGTGTGCGTGGTAGAAGACACCCCCGACGTGCTTGCCATCCGAAATACTGGACAATACAATGGCATCTTTCATGTGCTGGGCGGACGCATATCTCCCATAGACGGTATAGGCCCTGACAATATCAAAATAGAATCGCTGATCAGTCGAATCAAAGCGAGCGACGGTCAGATCAAAGAAATCATCCTTGCGCTTAGCTCCACGATGGAAGGCGACACTACGGCTTTCTACATTACCAAAGTGCTCAAAGAAACGGGCGTAAAGATCACTACCATCGCTACGAGGCATTCCTGTTGGGGGTGAGCTGGAGTATGCAGATGAAATCACGCTGGGTAGAAGCATTGCCACACGAACGGTTTTTGGAGGTTAGGTCACACTTTTACCACGATTTTTCCTTTGGCCTTATTGTCTTCCATATACTGATGCGCCTCAGCTACTTCGTCAAGTGAAAACACTTTGTCAATCGTAATTTTTATTAAAAAATTCTTCCATCATTAATGTTGTTGAAATGTTCAAAAAAGAAACTACTTTGTGACACATTCAATCAACCGCACTTAATATGGATTTTAGTTTTGAGATATGGTGGGATGGATTAAGTACGATCCAACAGATTTATTGGGGCTTTGCTATTCCTAGTACACTCATATTCACCATACAGACCATCCTCACATTGACGGGTGGGGATAGTGATATGGACAGCACACCAGATGTGGACGTGGAGACCGATCATGGCGGAGGATTTCAATTTTTCACCTTCAAAAACCTCATTGCTTTTTTTACTATGTTTTCATGGACGGGTATAGCTAGTCTAAATGCTGGGTTCGATACGGGCATGAGCATAGTCATTTCAACGATTGCTGGGGCACTGATAATGACTATAATGGGTGCAATTTTCTATTATTTCAGCAAGCTTACTGATAGTGGGACTTTGAACACCAACAATGCGCTCGGAGGCATAGGAGAGGTGTATTTACCTATAAAAGCCAAGCGAGGCAATATTGGCAAAGTCAGCATCAAAGTGCAAAGTTCTTATCGAGAGCTGGATGCTATGACTGACGATGAACAAGACTTGCCAACGGGTGCAGTCATTCAAGTGGTTGCCGTCATTACAAACGAAATATTAATAGTCACCAAATCAAAATAATTCATGGGATCATTTATCGTCATTATCGCCGTTGCGGTAGTATTCATTTTCATTCTCCTTATTGGGCTTTTTCAGCGATACAAAAGATGTCCTTCAGACCGCATATTGGTGGTTTATGGTAAGGTAGGCAAGGGCTCAGATGATCAAGGTCTTTCGGCCAGATGTATTCACGGTGGAGCTGCATTTATATGGCCGGTGATTCAGGATTATGCTTTTTTGGATTTGACACCTATTTCTATCGAAGTGATGTTATCCAATGCATTGAGTCGTCAAAATATCCGTGTGGATGTTCCATTCACGCTTTACTGTGGGAATTTCTACAGAGCAAGGCGTGATGAACAATGCTGCTGAGCGTTTGCTTGGTCAGTCTCAGGCCAACATTCATGACTTAGCGAAGGACATTATCTTCGGTCAATTACGTTTGGTCGTTGCTACGATGGACATTGAAGAAATCAATAGCAATAGAGATAAGTTTTTGGCCAATGTGGCTTCTAACGTGGAGGCGGAATTGAAAAAAATTGGTTTGAAATTGATCAACGTCAACGTGACCGATATTAAGGACGAGTCTGGCTACATCGAAGCTTTGGGTAAAGAAGCAGCAGCCAAAGCGATCAACGATGCAAGAATAAGCGTTGCTGAAAAAGACAGAGATGGATCAATAGGTGAGGCCAACGCCCATCAAGATCAAAGGGTAAAAGTTGCCTTCGCCAATGCGCAAGCCGTAGAGGGCGAAAACACGGCGAAAATAACCGTGGCAAAATCAGATGCCATGCGTCGTGAAAAAGAAGCAGAAGCGCAAAGAATGGCGACTGCTGCTGAGAAAGTACAATCTGCGAAAACGTTGGAAGAAGCATACGCTGCTGAGCAAGATGCTGAAACGGCGCGTGCCAATAGAGACAAGGCCACTCAAATGGCAGATATTGTGATTCCTGCACAAATAGACAAGGAAAGAGTTGAGATAGCCGCTGAAGCCGAGGCTGAAATGATCCGACGTAGAGCCAAGGGCGAGGCTGATGCCATCTGGTTCAAGAAAGAAGCGGAGGCAAAAGGGCTGTACGAGGTTTTGACGAAGCAAGCGGAAGGTTTTAGAAAGATTGTAGAAGCGGCTGGTAACAACTCAAAGGATGCCGTCTTGCTTATCATTGCTGATAAACTGCCAGAGTTGGTAGCACTTCAAACAGAGGCAATCAAGAACATTAAGATTGATAAAATCACCGTTTGGGATAGCGGAAATGGCGATGGAGACAAGTCTTCCACGGCCAATTTTATTTCGGGACTTTACAAATCTGTGCCTCCGCTACAAGAAATGTTCGGAATGGCAGGGATGGATTTGCCTGACTATCTAAAGGGAAAATCCAATGAAGAGATTAAGGTGATGGCCGAAGAAGTGAAAAAGAGTAAAAAGACCAAATCACTTCCTGCTGCCGATGATGCAGAAGACGTTTCTAAGAAATAAGTAAGATTTACAGTAAAATAAAAGCCCAAAGTCGGAAGATGATTTTGGGCTTTTTCACTTGATATATTAGAACGCCACTGTTTACCTTTCTTATTGATTAAGAGTGGCCAATTCCACATTCATTTGCTGGTCGTTCCACCCAAAACCGTTAATTTGGCAGTTGTTGAAAAAATACACGCTTTGGATCAGGAAACAGCACTCTCAATACTTAAGTCAGGACACAACGTCTACCTCACGGGCTCGGCCGGTACGGGAAAGACCTATTTGATCAATCAATACATTGAGTATTTGCGCCTGCGCGAAGTGCCTGTGGCTGTCACAGCCTCCACAGGTATAGCTGCCACGCATATCGGTGGGCAGACTATCCACTCATGGTCGGGCATTGGGATCAGGGATCATATCACCTTGCAGGATTTGGAGAAAATCTCTAAAAACAAGCAGACACGCGAGAGGTTGGAAAAAACCCATGTACTTATCATTGATGAAATCTCCATGCTTTCTGGCAAAGTGCTTACTGGCATTAGTGATATTTTGAAGCATTTCAAAAAAAGCGATCGGCCTTTTGGAGGGGTTCAGGTGATCCTGTCTGGTGACTTTTTTCAATTGCCGCCAGTGTCGAGAGAGGCGCTGAGCAATAGAGAGAAATTTGCCTTTATGGCACCAGTGTGGGTGGAGGCCAGCCTCAAAATCTGTTATCTCACCACGCAATACAGGCAAGGAAGAGACGCTCTGGCTATCGTGCTCGATGAGATCAGAAACAAGGCCGTTTCAGATGATACTATCAGTTTGATCCAAGACAAAATGCAAGAAAACGCCACGGAAACTGATGTGCTTAGACTGTTTACGCACAATGCCGATGTGGATGCTATGAACGAAAAGAGACTGGCAGAAAATAAAAACAAGTTGCATACTTTCGTAGCACAAGGTAAAGGAAACCCCAAGCTGGTAGAAAACCTCCGCAATAGCGTGCTGGCAGCACCTTCGTTGGGACTGAAGATCGGAGCTAAGGTGATGTTTGTTCGAAACAATCCAGAGAAAGGATATCATAACGGCACCATTGGCACGGTAGAGGGCTTTGATGGAGAAGACAACTGGCCAAAGGTGAAGCTACACAATGGCCGATGGGTGATAGCTACGCCAGAAGAATGGACCGTTGTAGATGAAAAAGAAAATATTTTGGCGTCTTATCAGCAGGTGCCGTTGAGGCTGGCATGGGCCATTACGGTACACAAAAGTCAGGGAATGACGCTGGATGCAGCGGAGATAGATCTTTCTAAAACCTTCGAAACGGGTCAAGGGTATGTTGCACTTTCTCGACTTAAAAGCTGGAATGGACTGTGCTTGCGCGGAGTAAATAATGCGGCCTTGTCTGTAGATGATTTGGCATACCGCGCAGATGTCAGGTTCAAAGAGCTTTCTGAGCAAGCCGAGGATGGAGTGAATGATCTTTCTGATGAGGCACTAGCTTTGGCTTTTGACAATTTTGTAAAAAAATGTGGAGGCACTATAGACAAAGGCGTGATCGCCAACAACAAGGATAGAGAAAAGACATTCGTCAAAAAGCAGAAAAAAGAAAGCACCTTTTCCATCACAAAAAAGATGATTGAAGAAGGCAAGGCGCTGGATATAATTGCTTTTGAGCGAGAGCTTACACTCAATACGATAGTGGGGCATTTGGAGCGAATAAAGAAAGACAGTCCGGCATTGGATATTGGAAGGTTTAAGCCAGAAGCGCACCACATAGAGAAAGTGCAAAAGGCCATGAGTAATCTCAAAAAGCAAGGGAACGAGGAGTTTTTTGACAAAAATGGGGACTTAAAAATCGGTATGATCTTCAATGCGCTCAATGGGCAACTGGACTATGATGTCATTCGTTTGGCGAGGTTATTTATTGATTAGATCGTGTGATTGTATCATTTTGATTGTGGCGATATGCGCAATCACGCTGTTCAGTTCGCAACTAATTTCGATCATGGAGTTTTGAGCTCAAAGTGCTACCCCTTAAAATTCTGATACACTTACAAAATAGAAATTAAAGCCTTTATGATAGCGGCATCTCAGGTACAGGGTATTGATAATCCAATAAAATTGATAAGTTTGAAATAATGAGCCGTATTCAAATACTGTATGTGACTTTTTTGGGGCTAATTCTTAGTTTTCAAACAGCTAGCTCGAAGGAGAAAAATGTCGTTGCACTTTTGGATGCCGGACGCTATGATGAAGCCATAGCGTATTGTGATTCGTCCTTGCACATTGATTCGAATCGGGAAGATTTCTACTTTTTTTTGGCAAGAAAAGCTGATGCGTATTACTACCTAGGAGACATCAAAAATTCACTAAAATTTTACCTGTTGTCCCTCGAGGACGAGCATATTCTCTCGGAAGAAAACAGGCAGGCTTTATGTGAAACGAAGAGCTATGCTGGATTTTGTTATAGGGAGTTGGGCTTAGATCAGCTTGCGCGAGCGTATTTTACAGAAGCATTGCGAATCTCTACGATCCTTCAGGATTCGGTAGAAATGGCCATCGCTCACTACAATATTTCTACTACACTGATGAGCCAAGGGATGCTGGATGAGGCCATGGCATCTTTACAAAATGCTTATGCCATAGATTTGATACGCAAAGATACTGCGGCTCTGGGCTTTGACACGAAAGCCATGGGTGAAGCTTTTTTGGTCAGTGGAGAGCCGCAAAGGGCGATTCCACTCTTTAGTGAATCTATTAATCTCCTGAAAAAGAGCAAAGGAAATTATAGTTCTCTTGGCATTCGCTACGAAGCATTATCCAGGGCATACCGGATGTTGGCGAAATACGACAGTGCTTTGTATTATTTAGAAAAGTCCATTTTCGAGCATGAGAAGTATAAGGATAGTGTAAATCTTGCGGAGAGATGGGTGAGTCTTTCATCGCTTTACAACGAACTGGATCAAACAAAAGAAGCACTCCTTTGGGCGCAGAAGGCCAGGAAATTTTTCAGTCAGGGAGAATATGGCAGTCAACATATCTTGGCCAATGAGGCGCTAATACGAATTTATTTGACAACAAATGAGGAGAAAAAGGCAGATGAACTGATCGCAGAAAATATCAATTTAAGTCAATCATTGAATCTGCTATTAAGCCATCGCGTTGCATTGATGTTTGCTGTAGAAATGTATGAACATCAAGGGGAATTTCAGAAGGCTATTGCAACATTAAAAGAAGTCAATCTTCTTCAAGATTCAATTCAAAAAATGGATGCTCAAAAAGCAAGAGAGCGAATGCAAGTGCGCTATGAGACGGATAAAATTTCTAACGAAAATGTAAGATTGCTGGCCGAGAAGGAAATAGATGCTTTACGCGAAAGCCGTTTGCGCTATCAATTAACCGCGGCAATTGTCATTGCACTCTTGCTTTTATTGTTGATATGGGGCTTTTATTTCTTTCGCTTGCGCAAAACAAAAATGGAGCGCCTACTGCAGGAGCAGGAGTACGAGGCATTGCAAGCTAGATATATCGAAACCCTCAATGGATCCAAAACTTACGACCTGATCATGGGGCTAGAGGCACTGAATGCAAAGCTGGTAAACCCTCTAACAGAGCGTGAATATGAGGTGCTCAAGTCGGGACTCAAGGGTCATGGAAATAAAATGATTGCGGAAGAGCTATATGTTTCTGAAAGTACGGTGAAATTTCACCTTCGAAATATTTACAATAAGTTTGGTGTTGCGAATAGAAAAGAAGCGTTGGAATATGTGGTCAAAACCTCTTAGTTTATGTTTTCTTTGGTGTTTTCAGGTATCGCTTTTTGTCAAGTGCTTCTGAGTTATCATCCCATCGAAAAACTAATTCTCAAAGCAAAGAGTATTACGAATCGCGTCCTGACAGTGCCTTGATCCTTGCCAATAAAGCCCTTCGTATAGCCATAGACAACAATCAAGATAGTACACAGGGCAGGTGCATATATCCATTGCAGCATCCTACAGCAATATGGCCGATTATCGTCAGGCCATCGAGCATTCCTTTCTGGCATTGCGCATAGCAGAAAAACACAAGGATACCACGACGCAAATAGACGCGCTCAACAATCTGGGGATTGATTTTTTTTATCAAGACGATTTTGCATCTGCACGGAAATATTTTTTCGAAGTAGAAAAGTTATCTGTTTTGGCTGAAAGATTCATTGCGGCTAGGTCATGCACTAAACAATTTGGGGTTGGTGGCTAGTGGGCTGCTTGATACTGAAGCTGAAATGGGCTATTACGAACGAGCCAAAGAAGTTTTTCTTCAGATTGGAGAGCGAGAAGGGTTTGCAAATACGCTCTTGAATATTGGCACGGTAAATACTGAAATGAGGCGGTTTCACGTTGCTACGAGCTATTATGAACGTGCTTTGGAAGTTTACAAAAGTCTTGGCTATATCACGGGGCAAGAGCAAACGCTACAAAGTATGGCGGATAATCATCTTGCCGAAGGACGCCTAGATGAAGCTTTGCGCGAAATACAGCAGGCACTTCAATTGGCTCGCGAGCATAAGATCACTCAAGATCTGCCATATATCTATGATTTGCTGCATCGCATCTATGCCCAAAAAGGTGCTTATAGAAAGGCTTATGACTATCAAAGTCAGTTTTTGACTATTTCAGATTCAATATTTAATTCTACTGTCGTCCGAGTAAAATGAGTGTGATTTATTGAAGTCTTAGAAAAGTACAAAATAAAAATGGGCGGCCTTGCAGCCCTCCCATCTTATAGGTAATGTTGAGTTCGACTAAAAACAAAACTTACCATGGACAAAGTTAACGCAAAGTTTCTTTCAGGTCAGCCAATTATAGCTCAGCTTCTATCCTTAATTCCAGAAGATATTTTCAAGAAAGCAGTTGACGATAATCAGGCGGACAAGTATTACAAACAAATGAAGAGCAAAGACCACTTTATCTGTTTGTTTTATGCTGTATTAACTCGCAATGGTAGTTTAAGGGAGGTTTGTAAAAACATTACCCTGATAGCTAAAAAGCTTATTTATGTAGGATTGAAGCAATTACCTCACCGTAGTACGCTTTCTGATGCTAATAGAGAAAGGAGTAGCGATTTTTTCGCCTCTCTCTACATGGGTCTTTACCTTCACTATCAAGTAGCACTAAAGACAAATTGGGGGCCAATCGGCGATGAAGTTGATCTGGCTCAAATTGAGGTGTTTGACTCCACTACAATAACCCTATTCAAAGAAATACTCAAGGGTACCGGCCGTAATCGAATAGATGGTAAGAATAAAGGTGGGATCAAGATTTTTACAAAAATGAACCTATCTGAAGGAGTACCCAATTTCATTTGCATGAAGGCCGCCTCTACCAACGAGAACACCTTTTTAAAAGTACTAAGCCTACCTGAAGGAGGAATTGTTGTCTTTGACAAAGGGTTCAACAGATACCGATACTTTGACATCTGGACAAAAAACAATCGCTTCTTTGTCACTCGTCTTAAGGATAATGCTAAATATGAGGTAGTCGAGGAAAACAACACAGCCCCCTTTCCAGATGTATTGAAAGATCAAACGATAATCCTCAAATACAAACATGAAAAACTTACTCGGACAGTCCAGCTAAGACTGATAAGCTATCGTGATCCTATTTCAGGTGAAATCCTTCAGTTTCTTACTAACCTGATAGATCACACTTCTATGACTATCGCATTGCTTTATAAGAACAGATGGGTAATAGAAGTGCTTTTCAAGCAGATTAAGCAGAACTTTGAACTGAAATATTTTTTATCGGACAGTGAGAACGGTATCAAATCACAAATTTGGGTGGCACTAATACTCAATTTATTATTCACCATACTCCATAGAAGAATCAAAGAAGCAGAGGACTTCTCAACCATGGTCATGGTAGCAGCTAAAAACCTGTGCTCTTACGTGAACTTGCACGCATTTTTAATCAACACCACAGCCTACTGCCAAAGCTGGTTTAAATCTGAAATTGGGAAAGTACAAATTGAAATTGACTGGTCTGGCTAGGGGGTGTTTTTGAGAATTGAAAATTTAACCTCATTATGGCCTAAATAAGAACTATTTTAGGCAAATTGGAAATTAGTCGGACGACAGTAATTTAATTCAGAAAAAGCCAAGCAAATCAATATCCTCAATTCAAAATATGAAGTAGAAAAAAATCAACAAAAAATTCAGCTTTTAACCTCTGAAAACGCCTTGGCCAAATTGAGCTTGCAAGAGAAGCGAAGAGAGCAGTTTGCATTTGTTTTTGCTATTTTTTTCCTAATTGTGATGGTGGCTATGGTTAGTTATGTGCTGAGCGTGCGTTCAAAAATGAAGCGACAACTCCTTACGAGTCAGATCGACAATCTGAATACCCAAGTGAGTTCGCTTGTAGAAGGGACCACAGATGGTCTTAAAATTGATCGGGAGGAGATAGACAATCGGGCCGCAAATCCGCTGACTGATCGGGAATTTGAAATATTGATGCTTGCTGTATCGGGTAAAAACAACAGCGAAATTGCAGAAGAGCTGCATGTATCTGTAAATACGATCAAATTTCACTTGAAAAAGATCTATGAAAAACTTGGAGTCAATAGTCGTAAGGCCGCACTTCAGTTTGCAATGAATCTTCGGAGGGAATCTCAACGTAAAAAAAGTGACCTACTTTCGTAGGTCACTCTAGAAGTCGCCTTACTGCTGCCACGCAGTGCTTTTAAACAGTCTCGGTGCAGAGCCTCCGATGTGTTTGGGAATTCAATTATTCGACGCAAGGCAAACATCGAAGTTGATAAACCCCATTATTGGGCAGACTTTAAGATTGCCCTTTCTTTCCTTTAATTTTTTGAAAGCATAGCCCCACCAGCGGCTAGCAGTAGGCCGAACCTCCGTCTATGGGAGTGGTAGGAGGAGCCCCACCGCCAGCGTATGCGGCAAAGGTGAGCAAAAAGAGGACTGTAAGTACAGGTAGTATTATATATGAGTTTTTCATGATTTTAGAATTTTGAGTGATTTCAATTCGAGTTCTGATCATTTTAGAATGATTTTATGTGTTTTGATACCGTCGAAGACCAGATAAATTCCTGCTGGAATGGCGCTAAGATTTATTTCTGATTTTGATTTTACTGAAGTGCTCAATATTTGTCTTCCATTCATGTCAAAGAGAAAATATTCTCTCACGGAATCATCTGATGATTGTATGTGAAGCATTTTATCATAAGCATACACCAATACCTCATTTTCATTCAAGCCTAAAACATTCATGGGGCTAGATAATAACTGAAATCTATCGGTATCTATTCCTGCGCTTGCTGAAAAAGTATAGTTCTCATTTTTGAGATCTATTACATCACCTGTCTCATTGTCCTTCAAATAAAGTGACTGATTGTAATCTTCTAGGTCTACTGAGATTTCATAAATGCCTGCATTTCCTGTGTTTACCTGCAATTGAATCACTTCCCAATCATTTGTCATTCCATTCAAACTTAAACTTCTACCGGCTTTCATGGTAAACAAACCATCTTCTGACGAAGCATTAAATGCTTGCGCATCGTAGGTTCTGTTCAGCTCATTGTCAATTGCATCTTCGGCAAGACCAATGACTGTTTGCTTGAAAAGTCCATTGTAATCTGTCAAGTTGATTCTAGCAATTGGAATCGCTGTTTCTCTGAAGAAATTGGCATCAGAATTTGCTGTTACTCTCATATCCTCTCTGAACTCAACCTGAACATCAGCTGCGTTGTTTAGCTTAACAAAAAAGCCTTGCATTGATCCCATGGTCTGATTATATCTAGTTTGACCTCCTGCTGGTGTGGTGTTGGTTGCCATAGTACCATTTGCTACTATGTAGTCAGCATTAGTCCCACGCTGGATATTGGATCCATTGTCATCCCAGATGTAAATCGCTCCGCTAGTATTGGTATTTGCGCCCAAAAAGCCTGCTACATCAATGGCTGTAGGATACGGATTTGATACGAGTACCCAACCTTCATAATCATCATTGGAATCTTCGGTGTATGATCCATCAATGGTGATAGTTCCCATATTTGGCATACCATTAAATACTATCTCTTGCTGAAAAGCTTGAGTGTATCCTTTACCTGATATCAGCTCATCCGCACTCGCATCTTCCCAGCGATTGATGCCATCTGCACCGTAGGCCGTCGTTTCAATGTAAGAATAGACTGAAGAGCCTAAGTCACTACCCACGATACTGCCATCTTGCTGCACCGGAGAACCGACAAAACTATATTTGCCATCCGCATAGCGGGTGTTTCTCTTGAAAGTGATATCATTACCTGAGATGGTATTTCCATCATAGGTTATAAGTGATGATCCTGACTCCACTTCTAAAGTGCCATTGTTAGTTAGCTCACCATTGACATCCAATGTGCCATTTACAGTGAGGGTATTGCCTGTAGTGACTATAAGGTTGGCACAGGTAAAACCGGTATCAGAATAATCTCCATTCATAATTGTGACTTTTTCGTCATCAGGAATTCCGTTATTCCAAGATTCTCCATCCCATGTGGTGGAGTTAAGTACGCAGCTGAGTGTGGCGACCCATCCTGGCTGATTTACCGACCCATCAGATTCGAAATGAAAAGTAAGCTCACCACCTGTAGTAGTGGCCATATAGTCTGAAGGAACACTACTGCCGCTAAGTGTGGCCAATAGCGTAGCGGATGTGCTAGCCCCATCATAAACGCTGAGTTCATCATAATCGGATTCCAGATTGAATGCTGAAAATGACACCTTCACTTTTCCACCAAGAGTAGCTGGCTCTACGGTCAAGACCAAATCTTCATTATCAGAATAGTTACCTTCTGGTCCACCAGCGTCATAGAATGACACATCACAAGTGCTGACTGTGGTGTTACTCATGTTTAAACGATTTTCAGGGACTATACTAGCCTCATTAGAATAATCCGAATCACCATTCGCATTGGTCGCTAATACTTTATAGTAATAGGTTTCCCCTTCTGTGAGTGAAGTAGCTTCATAGCTCAGGTCGGTTCCGTTATAAACAGTGCTGTAAGACCCAGCTACTCCTTCTTTTTCTTGAAGTGTATACCCTGTAATGGCTGAACCGTTGTTTCCTGGTTCTAACCAATTTACCGTCAAACTTGTCGAACTCAGGTTAGTGAATGGAGCCATGTTCGGTTTGGATGGAGGGCCAGGTGTTGGTGTAATACAGCTTATGTATGCTACCCAGCCCGTTCTCACAGCACTCTCATCTGAAGTAAAAACAAAAGTCAATTCACCTCCAGAGCCCGTAGCGGTCACATTAGGTGGAATCGAGGTTCCTGTCAAGGAAGCTAGTTCTGGAAAGCTGGCACTCGGGCCATCATATATCTTCAGGTAATCATATCCAGACTCAAGATTAAAAGAGCTAAATGAAATGCTCACATAATCGCCTATATTCTCCGGTTCAACAGTAAGAGTAAAATCTTCATTATTAGAATAGTCCCCTTCTAGTCCACCAGCATCATAGAATGACACATCACAAGCGCTGACTGTGGTGTTACTCATGTTTAAACGATTTTCAGGGACTATACTAGCCTCATTAGAATAATCCGAATCACCATTCGCATTGGTCGCTAATACTTTATAGTAATAGGTTTCCCCTTCTGTGAGTGAAGTAGCTTCATAGCTCAGGTCGGTTCCGTTATAAACAGTGCTGTAAGACCCAGCTACTCCTTCTTTTTCTTGAAGTGTGTACCCTGTAATGGCTGAGCCGTTGTTTCCTGGAGCTTCCCAATTGACAGTCACACTTGTCACACTGAGGTTAGTGAATGTGACCATATCAGGTTGGGATGGCGGGCCAGCCTGAGGTGTAATACACGTTACTTCCGCAACCCATCCAGCTTCATTTTCGGTGAAATTGGAATCAAACCAAAAGGTTAGTTGACCGGTCTCAGAAGTGGCTATTATGTCAGCAGGAAGCGTTGTTCCAGTTAATGTCCCTATATACGGCGAATTCTTATCTGGGCCATCATAAACATAGAGGTTATCGAATCCTAAAGCAACAGAGAATGAGCTAAAGGAAACCTTAATCAAATCACCCTCAGTCTCTGGTGTGAATGTCAATACAAAATCTTCATTATCTGAATAATTGCCTACCGTACCCCCAGAGTCCGTAAAAGTGAAATCACAGCGGGTAACCTCGCTGCTGTTCATTGTAACATTATCATTTGGTAGCGCTACAACTTCAGACGAATATGGAGAGACTCCTTCAGCATTAGTTGCTTTCAACCTATAAGTATGCTCCACATCAATAGTTGCACTGATTTTAGAGTAAGAAAGTGCTGTGCCTGAATAAACTTCTACAAATGAGCCTGCACCGATTTTCTCCTCTAGTGAATAGCTAGTAATAGGTGAACCATGATCGTTGGGCTCTTCCCATGAAACGTCGAATGAACTTGAGCTAAGGTTAGAAATCACAACTGGTGATGGAGTAAACGGAGCACCAACTCCTCCTGCACCCTGAACTATCGATAGATCATCTAATATAAATGTGGTAGCACCACTTACACCCTGACTTGTTACTAAATGAATCGTTAATGTATTAACAGACTGGGCATCATAGGGGATTGACATCTCAAAAAATGTATAAGAGGACTCTTCATCTTCTATGTATAGTGTATCAGTATTGCCCGAAGTTCTATTCTCGTCATCGCTTGTAGAAAGAATAATGAATCCCTGATATGCATCGCCAGAATACTTATAATAGCCACTTATACTTTCGGGATAATCTGCACACGGAATCACGGTGATAACATCTGCATAACCATCTTCATCACTGACAAGTTGAAGTGCTCCCGCCCCCGAACGTGCATCCGCGGTGATGGATATATTAACTTCTTTAGCTGACAAAACGGCTCCAAGCAGACTGTTAGCCGGACTCCATCCTGTAGGCGCCTCATAATAGGTAACTCCTAACGGATCTTGACTCAGAAAAGCTTCCATTAAGGTGAGGCCTCCCAAATATGACGTTTCAAAATCGAGAGACCCGCCCGAACATGCCGCCATTGAAACAACATTCATTGTCAAATTCACCGCAAAAGCACTTTCGTCAGCATCATCTGAATTAATTGTGATAGTTCCACTTTTACTTCCTATAGTTTCAGGCTCAATCGTGAAATCGACAACCGTAAAGCCTCCGGCATCTATAGACTCGCCATTTAGCATGGCGTCAGAAGTAAACAAGGACGCATCAGTACCTGAAAAAGCAAAAGCAGACGAAACATCCAATGTCAAAGAGGCATCACCAGCATTCTCAATATAAAGGACATTTGGTAATGATGTACCCAAGGTTATCGTTCCTAAATCAATTGTTGAGCCAGAACTAATCTCACTCCCATTGATAGTGATTGCAATATCTGACTGAGCCAGCAAAAAAAACGGTGAGAAGAACATCACCATTAGAAAGTAAAAGTTTTTAATCATAGTAGATAGATTTTTTGAAAATTAATAGAAGTTATCACGAATGACTGATTAAGGTTTAAAATAGTCAAAATAGGTTTGTTTTGTTGCTGCGAAGCAAAATAAAACTTCCCCATGTCAACCGACAGTAAAGTTTTGGTCATTGCTAAGTTTAAATAAATTCGAATATAATCACCTTCTGGAGACCTTTTCCTCTATGATAAGAGGAAAGGTCCATTGTTATATCGAAAAGGCCCATTTTTTTTGTTTAAAAGTTGCGATGAACCCGTTAATAGTGGTTTATATGGAAATAAAGCCAAGCTTCATCTTGATTTACTTAAAGGAGAATCCAAAGCAATCATATCACCCAAGATCTGCCATACATTTATTTGCTCATGTCCAATATATCTACAGCAGATAATCGGTACAAAGCAGCCTATGACTACCATAGGCGTTTTTATGCGATCACGGATTCCATTTTCAATTCAGAAAAAGCCAAACAAATCAATGTGCTCAATTCAAAATATGAAGTAGAAAAAAACCAACAGAAAATTCAGCTTTTAACTTCTGAAAATGCACTGACAAAATTGAGTTTGCAAGAGAAGAGAGCAATTCGCGTTTGTTTTTGCGCTTGTCTTTTTGATCGCAATGGTGGCTATGGTTAGTTATGTGCTGAGTGTGCGTTCGAAAATGAAGCGACAACTCCTGACAAGTCAGATCGACAATCTGAATACCCAAGTGAGTTCGCTTGTAGAAGGGACCACAGATGGTCTTAAAATTGATCGTGAGGAGATAGACAATCGGGCCGCAAATCCGCTTACTGATCGGGAATTTGAAATATTGATGCTTGCTGTATCGGGTAAAAACAACAGCGAAATTGCAGAAGAGCTGCATGTATCTGTGAATACCATCAAATTTCATATGAAAAAGCTCTATGAAAAGTTAGGAGTCAATAGTCGTAAGGCCGCACTACAGTTTGCAATGAACCTTGATGGAGCAAACGAAAAAAGCGACCCACTTTCGTGAGCCGCTTTTAAAGCGATTAATAATGCTGTGAAGTTGGGGTTAGGTGATGTTTTTTTTCCTAACCCTAAGGGTTAGTTCTTCATTACCCATGTGGGTAGTTTTGATTTTTCTATGACATTTTGAACCTGCTACATTTGACTGGACAGTAAGTTAAGCTCGTAAAGCTAAATTTACTATCTATGAAAAGAGAAAGAAGATCCTTTGATAAGGAATTTAAAATGATGGCAGTTAATCTCTGTTTAACAGGAAAACCGTCTAAAGAGGTTGCAGAAGAACTAGGTGTCAGAACCGAACTGATCAGACGGTGGAAAAGGGAATACGAAGAGACAAAAGAAGGTAGCTTTTCGGGGCATGGAAATGCAAATCTTACCGATGTGCAAAGAGAAAACTTGCAGTTAAAGAAAGAGCTAAGAGAAGCTCAATTGGAGCGTGATATTCTAAAAAAGGCTGTAGGCATCTTCTCCAGGGGAGACACCAAATCTACAAATTCATAATGGATTATCACTTAGAATTTGGTGTTGAGAGGATGTGCAAAGTCTTGACCGTAAGCAGAAGTGGATATTATGATTTTCAAAGGAGAAAGCCTTCTGCAAGGTTGATTGAGAATAAGAAAATTGCAGAGCAAATCAAGAGGGTGTATAAAGAAAGTAAAAATCGATATGGTAGCCCTAAGATAACCGATAGTCTAGTGTCAAATGGTTGGAAAGTATCTCGTCAACGTGTTGCTAGAATTATGCGCTGTAATGGTATTAGAAGCATCGTAAGTAAGAAGTTTCGAGTGAACACCACAGATTCTTCACACAACTTTCCTATTGCAGAGAATCACTTGAATAGAAATTTCACTGCTAGAAGACCAGCAGAAAAATGGGTTTCTGATATAACTTATATACATACTGAACAGGGGTGGCTTTATCTAACTATCATTATGGATTTATTCGACAGAAAGATTGTAGGATGGGCACTAAGCACAGATATGACCACAGAAGCAACTGTACTGGCTGCATGGAGAATGGCCGTTCTCAATAGACCGATCACACAACTACTAATTTTTCACTCAGACAGAGGCGTACAATTTGCTTCTCATGCTTTCAGAGTCGAACTCAAAAAACACCCCGTTTTACAATCTATGAGTAGGAAAGGGAATTGTTGGGATAATGCAGTAGCAGAGAATTACTTTAAAATACTGAAATCAGAAATGGTCAATCACAGCAAGTATATCAGTATTCTTCAAGCCAAAACAGAGGTTTTTGAGTTTATCGAAATATGGTATAATCGACAAAGAAAACACTCGTATCTAGGATATAAAACCCCAAACGAATACAGTAAAATCAATTATTCAAAATGCGCTTAATATATTGTCCAGTTTTTTGTAGCAATTCCATACTCCTCCAAAAGGGACACCTCTTGGAAATGAATGCTATAAAATACGCTTATCGATAAAGTCAAAGGGGAAAGGAATGCGTGGAGGAGGAAGGGTAATTACCTGTGTGAAAGTGACGAAGCAAAGTGTATTTCTGCTTTCTATATTTGACAAATCCCAACAATCGACGATTACTGATACTGAGATTAAAGAGCTCCTTCAGCTTATTCCTGAATAGCAAATCCTCCCTTACTACACTATTGCCACATTCAATTTTTGGCATTGATTGAGCTGCATAGAAGCCCTTCCAACAGCTGAAAGAATCAAGCGGTGAGATTGCCTATTGCAATAATCCACAACTGCTCAGCGTTCTATCTGAACAACAAAACCCTATTACATCATGGAACTAAAAAAGAATGAAGCCTACGACTTAGAGCGCAAGACCCCTTTGTTTTTCTCAATTGGGTTAGCCATTGCATTATTGTTAACTGCCCTCGCTTTCGAATGGAAGAGTGAATACGACCCCATCGAAATAAAGCCTCGCACAGAGAATTTTGAAGCCATCTATACGCCGGACATTACAAGACACCAAGTGCCTGAGCAACCCAAGCCAATAGAGAAGACCATGGAAAAACCAAAGTCCAATCAACCACCAGTGATTGTGGAGGTCGAGAATGAAGTGGAGTTAAAAAAGGTTTTGGATGAACCGACAGTCGAGATTGAGGATATACCTATCGAAGTGTTTGCGACTCCAACTGTGGAGAAAGCTCCCGAAATTTTTGAAGGAATAGTGGAAACCATGCCTGAGTTTCCTGGAGGCTTAAGTGCTTTTTATAAGTATGTCGGTGAAAATTTAGAATATCCAAAAGAGGCGAAGAGAATCAATGTAACTGGAAGGGTATTAGTCCAATTTGTGATCAATACCGATGGTAGTATCACTGATGTGAAGGTAATAAGAGGGATAGGCGCAGGTTGCGATGAAGCAGCCAAGTTGGTATTAGAAAATGCGCCGAATTTTAGCCCTGCAAAACAACGCGGCGTG
>CAWKCO010000009.1:0-122645 GCA_963848175.1 uncultured Cytophagales bacterium | reverse complement strand
AAGTTTGGTAGATTTCAAAAAAGTTTTTGATTCCTCCTGTATATCTCCTTTTTATAGTCTCAATTGGTATATCGTGCCCCCCCTCTCTCACTCTGGTTCGAACTCTTTCAATAGCCAAATCAACAGAATCAAGGGTTAGAAAGAGGAGGATTGTTTCGTATCCTTGCTGCTTTACCTTTTTTATCAATGACTGATAAGATTTGGTTGACAAAGTCGTTTCAAAAGCGAAAGACTCTCCCAGAGAGATAAGTTCATCTATTCTTTGTAGCATTAGTCTTCCTGCTCTTATTCCAGCCTTGTTTGGGTTCAAAGGAGAAATCCCTTTTGCAATTTCATCGGCATTTATAAATTCATAGCAGTCGAAAATTTCAGGCAAAATGGTATAGGAAAGGGTTGTTTTTCCTGCTCCGTTGGGACCTGCTATGATATAAATCTTTTTCACCATACAAATATAGTGTTAGTCAATACACTTCTTTCAAGAGAAAAATGTCAAAATCTTTCAAGAGCTCGAACTAATCACTCCACAAATTTCAATACCAATCCAACCCTACTTGGTAGATACAAACTCAAAAAGTGCTCACCAAAAAAGGTCACTGTCGGGTAGGACATCTGATCGTCTATGCGGTCAAATCCTCCATATTGGCCTTGGTCTGAGTTGAGAATGATTTGATACTTTCCTTGTCTCGGCACACGGAAGCGGTAATCTGGCACGGAGTTGTTGGGATGAAAATTGATGGCAAAAATCAGGTTGTTGCGCTCATAGATCAGCGTATGATTGTCGTCATCCATATTGAGCTGTTGTGCGGGCAATGCACTCACCAGATGGTTGTCCTTCGCCATATTCACCAGATCTGCCCCGAAGTTGTAAAGAAATTCATACTTCAGCTCAGTGTTTTCTTGCAAATTCCACTGTCTTCTAGCGTATTTGTAGCTCCATCCATTTCCTTCTCTTGGAAAATCTACCCACTCAGGATGCCCAAATTCATTTCCAATAAAATTGAGCCAACCTTCGCCACCCACACTCAAGGTGAAAAGTCTTATCAGTTTGTGTAATGCAATCCCACGATCCACGATCAAGCTTGGAGTCGCTTTGCTCATGTGGGTGTACATTTCCTTATCCATCAGCCAAAAAGCAATGGACTTATCACCCACGAGAGCCTGATCATGAGATTCGGCATAGGCGATGGTTCTTTCACCAAAACGTCTATTTGTTAGCGTACTCCATAGTTCGTGGATGTCCCACTGTTCGTCGGTTTTATGCTTGAGTGTTTTGATCCAAAAATCAGGAATCCCCATGGCCAGGCGGAAATCAAAACCCATTCCTCCTTCTACCACAGGTCTGCAAAGTCCCGGCATCCCACTCATATCTTCAGCGATGACCAGTGAGTAGGGCTTAAGGTCTTTGATGACCGTATTTGCCAGCTGGCAGTAGGTGAGCACATCCCAATCGGTCTCGTTGAAATATTTGTCGTAATGGTCGAAAGAGATATCGCCATGGTGGAAGTAGAGCATAGATGTGACTCCATCATATCGATAGCCATCAAAACCAAATTCTTCCACCCAGTATTTTACATTCGAAACCAAGAAGCGCAGCACTTCTTCTTTGCCATAGTTGAATAGCTTAGAATCCCACAAGTCGTGATTTCCTCTGCCGCCAGCGTGAAAGTATTGATCTTCTGATCCATCCAGTTCGTTTAGTCCTTCGGCCAAATTCTTGACAGCATGGGAATGCACCAAATCCATGATCACGGCTATGCCCATGCCATGCGCTTTGTCTACCAGCGCTTTCAGCTCATCGGGCGTACCGAATCTGCTAGAAGGGGCGAAAAAGTTGCTCACATGATAGCCAAAAGACCCATAATAGGGATGCTCTTGGATAGCCATCATCTGAATCGTATTGTACCCTTGTTCTTTGATTTTTGGAAGCAGCTTTTCCGCAAATTCCTTGTACGTACCTATCCCTTCCTTTTCCTGAGCCATGCCTATGTGGCACTCATAGATGTAAGGTTGTGTGTATGCGTCTTCTGCTACAAACTTCTTATTTTTCCATTTATAGGGTTTCTCTGGATTCCATACACGCCCTGTGAAATCATAGGTGGTGTCGTCTTGCGTGGCGTATTTTACGTAAGCCGGAATTTGGTCATGGTGACCATTGTCTCCCACCACGTGGATTTTAAAAGCCGTATTGTGCTTTATTTTAGTCTCTTTTTCTGGAAGAAAAATCTCCCAAATGCCATCTTCATTTTTAGTGAGTGGGTGTGATTCTTTGTTCCAATCGTTGAAGTCTCCTGTCAGGAATAGGCCAGTTGCTTTGGGTGCCCATTCTCTGTACCACCATCCTTTATCCTTGCTGCTGAAGTTGAGTCCAAAATATTTATAGCCTTCAGCAAATTTTTGAAGCGTACCGTATTTCTTTTCTATTTCGGCTTTTCGACTCTCAAATCGTGCCATGCGGCTGTTGATCTCATCTGTGTAAGGAGCGAGCCAAGGGTCGTTTTTTACCAGGATAGGAATTTGTGTTTTAGGCATAGTAGTCATTTGGAATCAGTAAAAGTAATTTAACTCATACTGCGGTGGAAGCAAAAGTATTTAATAAAACCTCAATTTGCTTACGTAATTTGTAATGGAAAGATCATTTTATTGTGAAAGAAGCTGTCTTCTGAAAGGAAAGTCGAAAGGTGCTTGTGCCAATAGAAATGTACTTGTTGGCTATGGTCAAAGAAATGAAAGTCAATGCTGCGATTTTCAATGTTGATGTGGACGGGATTTTAACCCCTTTTTTGCCCTTAATATTTCATTAAAGTCGCTTTACATCGAAAAATGGGTTGGGTCTTATTTGATTATGTTTAAATTCCGCCACGGATTTATGGAGTCGATAGATAATATTACCCTCAATTTTGGCAATCTAAATATGGTCTTTCTCAATGTGAGTTTGGCCTTTATCATGTTTGGCGTGGCGCTTAAGCTCAAGGTGGTGGACTTTAAACGAGTCATTTCAAAACCTTTAAGTGCTATTGTGGGAGTATTGTCGCAGTTTGTAGTGCTTCCAGCCCTAACTTTTTTGCTTATATGGGTGATAGAACCCCAGCCTAGTTTTGCTTTGGGAATGATTATGGTAGCAGCTTGTCCGGGAGGAAATATTTCCAATTTCTTTTCCTCACTTTCTGGAGGCAATATTGCACTTTCGGTCAGTCTTACCGCTATCACCAGTGTGTTGTCTATTGTTATGACGCCTTTCAACCTTACCTTTTGGGCCAAGCTTTATCCACCTACCGCCACACTGTTGCGGCAGCAAGTTTCATTAGATGCATTAGATATTTTCCTTACCATCTTGTTGATATTGGGCGTACCAATTGTCTTAGGAATGTTGTTTAACGGACGATTCCCAAAACTGGCGCTAAAGCTGCATCCATTTATGCACTTTGGCAGTCTCGGGATTTTTGCTGGTATCGTCATTTTCACTTTCTCCGCTAATTTTGATATTTTTTTGAATTACATCTACCTAGTAGTTTTCTTAGTGTTCTTACACAACCTCATAGCACTTGTTTCTGGGTATCAACTAGCAAGACTTTTTCGCTTGCCAGAAATTGACAGAAGAGCTATTTCTATAGAGACAGGAATACAGAATTCAGGACTTGGATTAATTCTTATATTTGCGTTTTTTGATGGATTAGGAGGTATGGCTGTAGTTGCCGCTTGGTGGGGAATTTGGCATATTTTGGCAGGTCTATCATTATCATATTATTGGAAATTAAAAGTTGTAGTCGCTTGAAAAGTCACCCGTTTTACATTTTAGTTAAATTCCTTTCTGCGATCGGATTGCGTTTTTTCTTTGGGGGAATAGATGTTACTGGAAAGAAGAACATCCCCGATAATGCAGCCATCATTTTTGCTCCCAATCACCAAGGAGCGTTTATGGATGCCATGCTAGTAGGCACTAGTGCCAAACAGCCCGTGCATTTTTTAACTAGGGCAGATATTTTTAAAAAACCACTGGTAATTGCCATACTCAAGTCGCTGCACATGATGGCTATCTATAGGATTCGTGATGGAATTAAGAGCCTTTCTCAAAACGACGCAGTATTTCAAGCTTGTTTTGAGATTTTGTCTAAAAACAAAGCCATTTTGATTTTTCCAGAAGGAAATCATGCTTATGATTACTATTTACGCCCGATCTCCAAAGGCGCTTCGCGTCTCGCGCTTGATGCTCGCGATGCATTAGACTCAAACAAAAAACTGTATATCATTCCTACAGGGATCAACTATTTCTCTCATAGATGGCCATTTGCTAAAGTGAAACTCCATTTTGGAGAGCCAATAGATGCTGAAATCTATATGGAGACCTATGGCACGAATAAGCAAAAGGCATATAATGCCTTTAAAGAAGACTTGTCTGTTGCCATGAAAAAGACTTTGATTTTGGCTGAAAATGATGAGAATTACGAGGGGAAAAGAGACTATATTTTTCAGCCTAAACATGAAGACCTTTCTTTCGAAAAACTTAAAGAAATGGGAGATTCGGATTATTTTGAGCCAAGACCCGTTACTTCACCAAATGGATTGAAAAAGGCAATTATTGCTATTCTGGGTGTTTTTAATCTTCCTCCTTGGCTGGCACTTAATAAGCTCCTTCCGATTTTTAAAGACCCTGTATTCAAGATTTCTATCAAATACTTTGCAGGATCCTTTTTCCACATTCTATGGTGGTCATTGATTTATGCGCTAGGTACTATTTTTATTGGATGGGAAGCGGGACTTTTGTTTGCTTTCACGGCCATTGCATTGGCTCTTGCCAAGCAGGGTCTCAAAAGCTATTGATATTGTGTTTTAGCTCCGACTTCTGTCAAAGATAAGTTTTCCGCTTTTGTCCCACTCCTTCATGATCATTGGAGTGGTGCTTTTGTCGAATGGCTCTAAGGGGTACTTTATTTCGCGTTTCACCTTGCTGTTGTCGTAGTACTCTCGCCAGATGCCTATTTTTTGGTCGAACTGAAATTGTCCTACTACCGCTAGAGAGCCATTCAGGTGATATGCAAAGTACTCTCCTTCACGCTCTCCAAAATGTATGGGTATCACTTCTTTTAGTGCAGTTTTTTCAAAATCATAGTAGGATAGTCTCGATTGCTTCGTCCAACCCTTCCAGTAGATCTCTTTTTCTTGAAGGATGTCGTGTCTGTTCAGTTTCACCCATCTCCCATGTTTTACGCCTTTGTAGAAGTAGCCTTCTTCTAGAACTTGGTCACCCAATTTTTTGACGTAATGCCCATGCAAGACACCTGCATAGTCTTTTTTTACTCTGGTGGAATTGACAATTTTTTTCTTTTTGAAATTATACCAATAGAAGTTGCGGGTGTATTGATCTGGGGCTACAAAGTCTTTTTCCTTTAAGACATGAAAAAGCTCGACTACCATTCGCTCGCCAAAACCTGTTTTGGCAAAGCCTTTTTTGGTTTTGATGCCGTAGTAGATCTTTGGGTTTACTTTCTTTTTTTTCTCTTTTTCATTATCTTCCTTTTCAAACTCACCATCATCAGACACTTCATCAAGGTCAATGGTGAGTGGCGTGTCGTATTTTGTTTCAAAAAGGTCGTCTAGCGTGTCGTCTTGTGCGAAAGCCAGCAAATTGCACAGGGCGAAGAGAATAACAAATAGTAAATGCTTAGTCATAGGATAATCTGGATTTCGAAAACGAAATTATCTAGAACATATTACATGTTCTGGTCAAATCTAGTTCAATGGATTTCTACCTTATAGTCACATTTGAAAGTTTTTCCTGTGCCGAGTTGCTGGATACCTTCTTTGTTAGATAAATCACCATTGTGATTTTCGTGATCTGCCAACCCAAACCAAGGTTCAATACAAACGAAGGGCGATTTTCTGTTCTTTGACCACAGGCCTAAGTACGGGAATCCTTGATAATGAAACTTTAGCCATTTCTTTTTGTCACTGGCAAGTGTCACGTTGGTGGCTTGGAGGTTTTTCAGTACCAAAGCATCGTCATCAAACAGCGAATCTGTAATTTGGATTACTCCATCACTAGGGAGTGGTTTTGTTTTTCCATTAAACAATCCGTTTTCAATGAGGTGAATGTCTTTATCCCCTAGTTTGTTGAAAACAAGTTTGTAATCAGAGCGCTTTTCATCTGCGTCCATTGGGCAGTTGAAGGCGGGGTGACCTCCTATGGAAAAGAACATTTTTTTTGAGTCTGTATTGGTTACCTCATAGCCTGCAATAATAGATTCTTCAGCCAGCTTGTAGTTGAGACGGAGTTCAAATTCAAAAGGATATTTCTTGAGCGTTTCTTCATTCGATTTTAGTAAAAATTGAATGAACGTAGGTTCGTGCTTTTCCACTTCGAAGATCATGTCACGAGCAAATCCGTGCTGAGGAAGATTGTAAGATTTTCCGAGGTAGTTGTAGCTGTCATTTTTGAGTTTACCTACGATCGGGAAGAGTATTGGGGAGTGACGAGCCCAGTGTTCTCTAGAGGCTTGCCAGATGTATTCTTGAGAGCTGTCTTTGGTTCTTAGACTTGTGAGTTCAGCACCCTTTGCACTGAACATGGCTGTGAGGAATTGATTTTCAATTTGCATCGGTGCAAATTAACAAAGGCAATACTTAGTTGCATAAAGTGATTCGCAGAATTCATCAAAGAAACTAAACGAGGTAGCTTATTTGACCATTATTTTGCGACAAATATCAGCTGTATTTATACCAGTTGCTCTTTTTCAATAAGCAATCGAGCTTTCTCAACAGTGCTTTCAAAGTCTGCTTGTGAGATTGGCTTTCTAATGAAGGCAAGGGCATTCAAACCTAATGCCTTTTCTTTGTAATCAGGATTGGATGATACCACGATCACTTTAGGTGGCCGTTTAAGAGCACTGAGTATTTGAATGCCATTGAATTCGGGCATTTCAATGTCTAGGAAGAGAATGTCTGGTTGATCTAAAATGATTCCTGCCGAGCCTTGGATTGGATCTGTATAGGTATTTACTAAATCAACTTGAGTTGATCTTTCGACCCACTTTTGAATAACCAATATTGCCATTGGATCATCGTCGATAGATATTGCTCTAAGAGTCATAGTGTGGTTTTTTTAATTTCCTACTTAATGATCAATATTAACGAATTATGGCGGTTATTCCGATCTGTAGGGAGTTCGATTTTAGTTGGGTAACCGTAAAAGGTTGCTTTTTTCGACGAATACCGCTTAGCTGAGGACGAAGTTTGTAAGGGCTGATTCTTCTAGAAAAGGATGTGGTGTTTAGCTTTTTAAAATCAACGGCAAAGATATTTGCCATATTGCTTCTTGGGTTAGGCTAGACGAAAAATCCTTTGTTCCGCTTAATGTAAAGAAGAACAAAGGATTTTCTACTTATTAAGAAAATGTCTTTTTAGTCTTTGAAAGATCTAAAACGATCTTGCCTTCTTGTGATAAATTGCCATAAGCCATCAACAACTTCATGCATTGCATAATTGAGTATGTTGGATAGATTCTGTGAATGGTTGATTCTGCTCATCTTGTTTCTTGTCTTACTGGATAGTAACCCTAAACTAGAGAGACTTTTGACGAATTGCCAAAACTTTTCGGTGAACAGGAATTTTTTGTGGATGAAAGTTTCTAAATTTTGAGAAATGGAATTCACGTATGCTATCATTCATATTAGTGTATATACATTTAATTGATAGTTAATGTTACGATCGTATGGAAACTAAACAATGTCTAGAATGTGATAAGGACTTTTTCGGTAGAGCTGATAAAAAGTTTTGTTCGGATAGCTGTAGGAATGCTTTCAATAACAAGAACAAATCCGATGATGAGGCGGTAATGAAGCGGATCAACAGATCGCTAAGAAATAATCGTAAAATTCTTAATGAACTGAACCCTGAGGATAAAACAAGATTGACTAAAGAGAAGCTCATTAAAAAGGGGTTTGATTTTGATTATATCACACAAACGTACGTAACAAAGGAAGGTAAGGAGTATAGGTTTTGCTATGATCAAGGCTATCTGGATTTGGGAGATTCTTCTTTTTTACTAGTGAAGAAAAAGCTTTCTGAATAATTACTAGAATAAAAGCAGTAGGTGTTAAATATACAGCATGCGATTCCCTCTAATTGCTATTTGCTTCTTTTTCTTTATTATATTGAGAGTTAGAAATGAATCGCAACAACTTCAAAATACAACAAATTTCAGACTTGCTTTTAGATGCTTACGAATTGCGTGTCAGCGATTTGAAAGGGAGTATTGCTATGGCAGAGCGGGCGTTGGAACTGAGCAAGTCCATTGACTATAAGGAGTACATCGCCAAGTCGTACTCTTATTTATCACTATTTCACATGATATTGGGGCATCAGGATGAGTCTATGACCCTCGCGGAGAAGGCCATTGGACATTATAGCGAGCTGGGTGATGAGCGAGGAATAGCTGATGCGATGTACAATATTGCAGGTATTTACTACAAAACCAATAATTTTCATTCTGGATTAATCTATCTCATAGACTGTAAAGCCATCTATGAAAAATACGGTGATTACCACAATTTATCACGAGTAATGAAGTCCTTAGGAACGATTTACGAATACTTTGGCGATGAAGGAAATGCAATAACCGCATATCAAGAGGCCGTGGAATATGGCAAAAAGGCTGGGGATAAAAATTTACAATCCAATGCCTACAACCCCCTTTCAGGAATATACTTAAATAGCGGTCAGATAGAAAAGGCGGAAGAGGTGATTGACCAAGCGGTCGCAATGAAGACAGAAACGGGAGACGTGCGTGGCTTAGCTTTCTCGCTATACGGAAGGGGGAAGATTCATACCAAGCTTGGAAGATTTGAAAGGGCTGAAAAGGATTTGCTCGAAGCTTTGGATATTCATATGCGGATGGGAGAGAGACTTGGCACTGGGATGGTGCACAATAAGCTCGGAGAGCTGTATAAGAAAATGGGTTTATTGGACAAAGCCAAAGAATCTATTCAACATGCGATCGATTTAGGACAAGAATGTCAGTCGGTGTTTATTATTTTCAGCGCTTACCATCACCTCTATTTGATAGCTAAGATGGAAGGCGATATTCTATCGGCCTTGGGTTATTTGGAAACATACCTGCAAGAAAAAGAAAGTGTGATCAATGCTCAGACGCACAAAATCATTGAAGCTTATCAGGCTATTTCAGAGAAGCAGAGTCTTCAGAGAGAGGCCAATGTGCAGAGAGAGAAAGCTGAGATTGTAGAACGTAAAAATAAAGAGTTGGACTCGTTTTTCTATCGAGTGTCTCACGATCTTAAGGGCCCAATTACATCAATTATTGGGTTGGATCACATTGTCAGGGAGAATATTACCGATAGTGAATCACTCAAATATTTTGACGTTTACAAAAAACAGGTTTTTCGAATCAATAATATTCTTGATGAATTGATGAAGCTCTCTCGCATGGACCATCACGAGTCGAAAAAACAAGTTATTGACTTTGATGCGCTGATTAAAGACTGTGTAAATAGCTTGGCATATCTCGACAATTTTCAAGAAGTTGATATTAGTATTGATGTTGATGAAAAGGTGGTTTTTGAATCGGAGTGGGGCGTATTGAATTCGATAGTGCAAAACTTGACCGAAAATGCCATCAAATATGCAGACATGAGTAAGCAAAAACCACAGGTTAGTTTGGACGTTTTCATTCAGAAAGGCCAACTTATCATTCGCTGCACCGACAATGGATTAGGTATGGACGAAGAAACCCGAGAGCATATTTTTGAAATGTTTTACAAAGCCAATCATACCATCGGGGGATCAGGAGTGGGTATGTACATACTTTCTAGGGCTGTTGAGCGCCTAGGAGGCACAGTAGCTGTGGAAAGTGAACTTGAAAAATTCACCACTTTTACGGTTTCACTTCCTCCGAACTAACTTCTCTAGTGCCTTTATACATTTCATACTTCTGAAATTTACATTCCAATGGCCCGTTGAATAACACAATCTTTTTAGAAGCTCTCAGTTTCACGTGTTTGAACGCTTCCATATTGGAGCTGATAATCCAAGCGTCGAATCCCGTAAAATTATTTTTGAGCGTGTCTCCTAATAATTTGTAAAGGTCATTCACATTTTCGCCAATCCTTTCTCCGTAAGGAGGGTTACACACAATCATGCCAGACGGAGTTTTTGGGAAATGTCTATCAAAGGGAATTCTTCTCACAGAAATAGAATCGTTCATTTTGAGTCTTTTGATGGTCGTTTCCACCAACCTTACCGCAGTATAGTCTATGTCTCCTCCAGATATTTGCAGAGGGGCTTTCCTTACTTGTGATCTGGCTTCCGCCAAAACTCTGTTCCAAATTACTGGGTCATAGTTTGCCCAGTTTTTAAAACCAAAATCAGAACGATAAAGCTGTGGTGCAATGTTGTTTCCCATAAGTGCCGCTTCAAACATGATCGTTCCAGAACCACACATGGGATCTATCAATGGCATGGTTTTGTCCCAACCAGACAAGATGAGTAGTCCAGCCGCCAAAACTTCGTTCATAGGCGCCTTATGCCCAGGCTCACGATAGCCTCGCCTGTTGAGTGTGTGTCCAGAGCTATCTAAAGAGATTGTAAATTGATCTTGATAGGCATGCACGTCAAATTGTACTTCAGGATTCTTAATATCTACAGATGGGCGAATGCCTGTCTTATCTCTAAACTGATCCACGATGGCATCTTTCGTTTTCAGTGCCACATATTTGGAGTGGTTGAAAAAGTCAGAAAAGATGGTGTTGTCAATGGCAAACGTTTGATCATTATTCAGATATTCCGACCAATCAAACGCATATACTTGCTTGTATAGCTCATCTTCGTTGCGCGCCTTGAATGTGTGAACAGGAACGAGGATTTTTAGTGCCGTACGTAGCGTAAGGTTTGCTTTGTAGAGAAATTCTAGATTTCCTTCACACGAAACCGATCGCTTCATGTTTTGAATATTGCTTCCGCCAATTTTTTCAATTTCTTGGCTCAAGACTTCTTCTAAACCATACATTGTTTTGATTACGAGCTTCACGATTTCATGCGTTTTATGAAATGCGAAATTAGTTCATCTAGCCCATATCTATGCTCAAAGTGTTAGTGCTCTTTCCAAGTCATTACCCCCGCCTTTATTTCTGTGTTCAGAAAATTGTCCTTGGGAGGAATTGGGCAGGAATACTTTCCACTATAAGCACAGTAAGGATTGTAAGACTTGTTGAAGTCAATGACTAATGTGTCTCCCTCTGGGATGGTCATGTCAATATACCTACCTCCTCCGTAACTTTCCTTGCCATTGGTCAGGTCTGTGAAGGGAAGAAATAGATGGTTTTTGTATTCTTCTTTGATAAATGGATCTTGGCTTTTATAAAGAGGTAGCGAGAAGTTTTGCCCGTCTATTGTGAATGTAGCAATTCCATATTTGGCATATAGTGGCAGTCTGCTTGTAGATGTGGGCATGCTGAATGGTGCTTCATTGGGAGTAAGCATGAATGTGGCTGTGACCCGATATTTGGCATCAATAGGAAAGTAATCCAGTCCCTTAAATTTTTTTAGGTCTTTCTTTTCCAAAGGAGATTTTTCAGAATCAGCGAATTCTGCATCATGTTCTTCTTGCCACTTTTTTATTTCCACTTGATGTAAATCTTGGGCGTAAGATGAAGTAAGTGCGGTGAGCAAGAAAGCGGTGTAAAACAATTTTAACATGAGATCGTGTTTTTTTGAATGACAAGAAGAGCTATTGGTACTTTCGGCATCAAAAGTTTGACTAAATTAAATCCTAAATGGCACTAACGATGAATTTTAGATTAGTATTTATACTACTTGCTACTCCGGTTTTAGCGATGGCGCAGATGATCGACTTTGAAAAGCCCGATTGGAAATCTGCGATGGAAAAGGCTCGAAAGGAGAAAAAATTCTTAATGGTTTATCTGAATACTCCATCATGTGAGCCATGCTTAGATATGGAGGAGTCAATTTTTAATGACTCAGACGTCAATTCGTACTACTCCAAGTCATTTATCAATGTGCCTTTTGATGCAGAGCAGTTTCCCGGAGCGGAAATCGCCAATAGATATGATGCCTATCTCTATCCTTCTTTTCTCTTTATCAATGGAGATGGAGAGCTCATCCACAAGGGGTGTGGTTGGATGGATGCAGCATCCTTTGTGACTTTGGGAAAAGATGCCTTAACCAAAGAACGCCAACTGTTGACATATAAAAGACGCTTTGCTGAAGGCGAGCGATCTCCAGCATTTCTTGCAGAGTATTCTGCTGTTTTGGTGGGGAGTTGCGGAGATATGGATGCATTTGTCAAAGAATTTTATAGGGATTTACCGCAAGATCAATGGATAGAGGAGGCTTCATGGACAATGATCAACCTAAACGTGTATGATCCATTCAGCCCTCAATTTGAATTTCTGACCACTTATCATGACAAGTTTGCCATGCGCTATGGGCGCGATACCGTAGATGCGAAAATCAATGAAGTGATACTAGGGCAGTTTATTGATATCTACGAAGGGGCTGATTTGACCTTGTTTGCCAATCAAGCTTTGCAGCGACTTATAGGAGAACTTTCATTTAAGGGCAAAGGTGAGTTGGAATCAATGCTGAAAATGCAATATGCCGAACTGACTGGAGATTGGACGCTATATGGGAGTAGCGTGGTAAAAGTGGTAAAAGAACAGGAAGTGACTGACGCAGATCAGTTGGTGGAGTTCGGTTGGAAATTTTATTTGTATGTGGATAATTCTGAACATTTAGCTGCTGCTGTGACTTGGATGGAAGGTGTTCTCAATCGGGAGCCAAGTCCTGCGTCCATGGACACGTATGCATCGCTGCTATACAAGACAGGCAATAAAAAGGAGGCTTTGAAAATGGAGAAGGAAGCGCTTAAAATGGCCAAAGAAGCGTTGGAAGACCCTACCCACTATGAACTCCAACTAGCAAAGTTTGAGTTGGGCATGAAGTGATGAAGGGCAAACTTATTTCCTTTCCCACCTAAATCAATAGGTACTAATAGTTTAGGATGAGAACTTAACCTTTACCCTTCGTCTTTTCCAATTGCTCTTAGAGAGAGCATTGGCTGCCTAAATGAATGTTCTTGCCAACAAAATTCAGTTTTTCGATACGGTTTAAGCCTAGGCTATTCATTTTTATTGGCAGTCTTATAGAAACTGGGGGAGAAATCGTTATTTTGTAGAAAAGAGGAGAAGGATGAACACTTTACAAAAAAGACAAAAAATACATGATTATGTAGATCAAGCAGATGATCGGTTTTTGAATTTGGTTCATAGCATGATAGAAGCTGATACAACCAATATTGCTGGTTATCGGCCAGACGGATCATCCATTAGTAAGGAGAACCTAAGCAATAGGGCGAGAATGTCTATGCAGCAAATAGAAGAGGGTGAAACGGTTAGTGCAGCAGATTTTAAGAAGGAATTTGAAGCGTGGAAAGGCCAGAAACGAAAAGCTACGAAGTAAGATATACCCAATTGTCTAAGCAATACTTTTATGAATTATTGGAGTATTTCTATGATTATTACTCCATAGAAAGAGCCGAGCAATTGGCAGATGAGCTCGAGCAGAAAGCTATGAGTCTCAGCTATCAGCCTCACAGAGGCAGGATGGAGCAATTGCTAAAAGATGAGCCTTTTGAATACAGGTTTATTCTTTATCAGCGTACCAATCGAGCGGATGTGGGTTATTTTCTTGCGCATGAACCACCAAGCTCTTTCAATAGGATTAAGGTCGGGGCTGTATGGAGGTAGATAAACCAGCTCCAACTGAGGCTTTGTGAGTAGCCATTTCTTAAGCAACTTGGCGTGATGGAATCTCACATTATCTACTACCACGATGATTTTAGAATGACTCCTGTAGGTATAAAGGACTTTCTTTAAGTGCTTTTTAAAGCTTTTTCGATTGCCTCTTTGATGAAAACTTACTGTGATTTGACCTGTTTCAAAGTTATAACTACCCATTGCGGTTTTTCTTTGCCTGCCTCTTTGCTTAGTCTTCACTAAAGGTTGCACTCCCTTTTTGCTCCATTTGTAACCTATCGTAGCTGTATTTGATAAGGAAAACTCATCTTCAAAAAGCAAAACAGTATCAAGTGGACTTTGGAGAAGTTTTTTTTAAATTCTCTTTAAATTCTACTTGTGCCTGAGGATCTGTTTCTGGATAAAACCCTTTTGCTTTCTGATAACTAAAGCCTATTTCTTTGATTATATTATATATCTGAGCTTTTTTAAAGACGATTGAAAAGTGCTTCTCGATCCAATCGATGAGTAAAGGCCCTGTCCATGTCTCAGTATTATAACCATGATTTTCAGGAGTATCTTTGGCCAACAATTGCTGAAGTGTCTCACGCTGGGCTGGTGATAGCTTCGACTTACGCCCTCTACCTGGCTTATCCCTCAATCCTTCTAGGCCTTGAGATTCAAAACGATGCACCCAATTAGTGATTTGCTTGAAACTTGTATTGTACAAATCTTCTAGCTTTCTACTTGGCTGCCCAAGTGATACTTGGTACACAGCATAAAGCCGAAGGCCTATCTTGTACTTGTCATCCGAATTGAAAAGAGCCTTTATCTGGCTCGGCTCATAATTCTTGACTCCTAATAACTTCCTTCCCATATTCTTTTTCTAGAAAGGTAGTTCTTTAATGTGTAATTATATAATAGACTTAATATAAGATCATTTACTATATCGATGAAGAGCCAAAGGTTGTCTATTTGATTGACTTTTTTCCAACTGAAAAGGATGCGGAAGAACTCTCTCAAAGGCATAAGTAGGTGTGTGAATTCTCGAAAAAAATAACACACAAAAAAGCCAATGAACAATTAAGTCCATTGGCTTTCCATTATTTTCTGATCAGCAGAGATTAACCTCCGATCTCGATTCTTTTGAAATCTGAAACAGTCAATCCTTTAGATACTGAATCTAGGTATTGCTGGATGTTCTTAGAGCTATCCTTAACAAAAGACTGGCTCAGCAAAGTGTTGTCCTTGAAGAACTTGGCCAATTTACCTTGAGCGATTTTTTCGATCATGGCTTCTGGCTTGCCTTCTTCTCTTGCTTGTCCTTTACCTACTTCGATCTCCGTAGCGATTAGGCTTGCATCTACACCGTCCTTATCAACAGCTAGAGGCTTCATTGCTGCGATTTGCATCGCTACATCTTTACCTGCCTCTTCTACGCTTGCACCGTTCACGTTTTTCAACGCTACTAATACTGCCAATTTCGTATTTGAGTGGATATAAGCTACTACAGATTCTCCTTCTAGGAATACATAATCGCTGATTTCCAATTTCTCACCGATTTTACCCGTAGACTCAATGATTTTCTCACCAATAGTGATGCTACCAACAGGCAAAGCCTTAACGCCATCGATATCGGCAGGAGCATTTGCGAAAGCAGCGTCAGCTACTTCATTAGCAAGAGCTAAGAAACCTTCATTTTTAGCTACAAAGTCAGTTTCACAAGTGAATGAAAGTACCATTCCTTTGGTAGCATCTGCATTCAAGCGTGTGATTACCACACCTTCAGTAGTTTCTCTGTCTGCTCTAGAAGCAGATACTTTTTGACCCTTTTTTCTAAGTAGCTCTATCGCTTTATCGAAATCGCCTTCTGATTCAACCAATGCTTTTTTGCAATCCATCATGCCAGCACCGGTCATTTGTCTTAGTTTGTTTACTTCTTGCGCAGTAATTGCCATTTTCTTCTGTATTTTATTATTAGCGTGGGTTACTCACCAGTGAGCTTTAATATTTTGAGACTTGCGGCTTTGTTCAAAAAACATTTAAAACAATACCACTTGGCGTGCCTCAATCTGAGTTATTAACAAAAATTGAACACCGTACCCGTCATTGGGACAATGTTCAATTTTTAATATCAATTATCTCATTTTACTGAGAATTAGGCTTTTGCCTCGTCTACTTGTCTTTTAGCTTCTTCCTCTTCTTGGATTTTAGCATCGTCCTTGTCTTTCTTTCTTTCGTTAAGTGCCTCTTCAGCAGCTTTCACGATGTACTCAGTGATCAAGTTGATAGACTTCCATGCATCATCATTACCAGGAATTGCATAATCCACTTGCGTAGGGTCAGAGTTGGTATCAACCAAACCAAATACAGGGATATTCAATTTCTGAGCTTCAGATACTGCAATGTGCTCTCTTTTGATGTCGATGACGAAAAGTGCAGCAGGCAATCTGTTTAGATCAGCGATACCACCAAGAACTCTCTCAAGTTTTTCTCTTTCTCTTGTGATCATCAGACGCTCTCTCTTCGCCAAATTGGTGTAAGATTCGTCTTTCATCATTTTATCGATGGTAGACATTTTCTTAAGAGATTTTCTGATAGTAGCAAAGTTGGTAAGCATACCACCCAACCATCTTTCAGTTACGAAAGGCATGTTTAGTTTCTTTGCTGCTGTCTCAGTAATTTCTTTCGCTTGCTTCTTAGTAGCTACGAACATCACTTTGCGACCAGATCTCACGATATCTTGAAGAGCTACTGCTGCTTGCTCCAAGTTAGTGATCGTCTTGTTGAGGTCTATGATATGGATTCCATTCTTCTCCATGAAGATATATGGAGCCATTTGCGGATTCCATTTTCTGGTAAGGTGACCAAAATGCACACCTGCCTCCAATAAATCTTTATATTCTATTTTTTGCATTGCTCTTTTAATCTTAACGTTTACTGAATTGGAATTTTCTTCTCGCTTTTCTACGACCTGGCTTCTTACGCTCGACCATTCTTGGGTCTCTAGTCATAAAACCTTCTTTTCTCAAAGCTGGCTTAGACTCAGGGTCGATTTCTACAAGTGCTCTAGAGATCGCCAAACGAACAGCTTCTGCTTGACCTGTTGGTCCGCCACCGTCTACGTTTATAGCAATGTCATAATTCCCATCAACATCGATGATATCAAGAGGTTGCTTAACTATCAACTGAAGGATCTCTGAAGGAAAATATACCTTGAAATCTTTGTCGTTAACAGTGATGTTTCCTTTGCCGGATTGAAGGTAGATACGTGCTACAGACGTCTTCCTTCTTCCAATGGTGTTAATAATATCCATTCAGATTAAAGTTTTACTTCTTTTGGTTGTTGTGCTTCATGTGGGTGCTCGTTTCCGGCATACACATATAAGTTTTTGTAGATCGCGTCTCCCAATTTCGTTTTAGGAAGCATGCCTCGTACAGCCTTCTCTACCAAGATGGTAGAAGATTTGGCCTTAACCTCTAAAGGTGTAGCAATTCTTTGTCCTCCAGGATATCCTGTGTGTCGCACGTATTGCTTTTCAGACCACTTGTTACCAGTCAATCTGACCTTGTCAGAATTGATGACAATCACGTTATCTCCGCAATCAACGTTAGGAGTGTAGCCAGGCTTTGTCTTCCCTCTAATGATTTTAGCTACCTCACTTGCTACTCGTCCCAAAACTTTGGCGTCCGCATCTACGATCACCCAGTTTTTTTCTACAGTAGCTTTGTTTAATGATACTGTTTTAAAGCTTAAAGTATCCAATGTTTTATTATTTAAATGATTATTTCTCAGCCCTTTATGAAAAGGGACACAAAAATAGAAGTTTTGTTTTGTAAAAACAACAGAAAGATGTGAATAACTCAAGAGTTTTTCCGCAATTGCTTCACCAAGACCTCAAAATCCTTTGGATATGGTGCTTCAATCTCCACTATTTCCTCACCTTCTTCTCCCAAATCCTTAAAAGAGAGACTGTAGGCGTGTAGCGCCACACGCTTGATCAGTGGCTGCTCTTCTTCGTCCTTGGCCATTTTAAACTTCTTTTTGACTGAGGAAAGAAAAATAGGCTCACCGCCATACAGCGGATCACAGGCAATAGGTGCATGAAGATAAGCTAGGTGCACCCGGATTTGATGCAAACGTCCACTTACTGGGAAGCACTTGACTAAAGTCGTAGATTTGAAATGCGCTAGTGTTTTTATCAAGGTAAGGGAAGGCTTGCCTTCACGGAAGTCCACCCTGGATTTGCTATTGCTCGAATGTATCGGTTGATTGGCTTCAATATCTTGAAAGTCGTGAATGCCATTGAGCACTGCATGATAGACTTTCTTGACTCTGCGCTTTTCCAGACTGATAGAAAAATGGCGATAGGCCTCTGGGTGTTTGGCAATGGCCAATGCGCCAGATGTTTCTTTATCCAGCCGATGGCATACTTGCGCATCTTCCCAATAAGCTTTGGCCAGACTCAATACATTTTCAGGATCGTTGCGATCTTCAAGAGTGGAGAGAAAGGGAGGTTTATTTATTACAATATAATGGTCGTTTTCGAATAAAATAAGGTCTTGAAATCTTATTGGGCCTTTAGTCTTCATCATCTTCGTCTTCATAGACAAACCGATGTGCTACAGGTTTGCCTTTTTTTAGCGCAAAGCTAAAGACAGAACCTTTACCATATTCACTTTCTACGGTTACTTTAGAGTGGTGCGCCTCCATGATATGTTTGACAATAGACAAACCAAGACCGGTTCCTCCTTTTTCTTTAGAGCGCGATTTGTCTACACGATAAAAACGCTCAAAAATTCTGTTGAGATCTTCTAGCGGAATACCACGCCCAGTGTCGGCGATTTTGGTGTGGATTTTACCATTTGCTTCCGCAAAAGTAATAGTGACTTTTCCTCCCTTGCGAGTGTATTTTACTGCATTGGATACCAAGTTGGTGAGTACTTGCCTGATACGATTGTAGTCTGCGTAGCAAAACTGGGACTTATCCTTGTCCACAATCACAACCTCCATTTCCTTCTTATCGGCTTTGTCTTCTAGCTGATCCACTACTTCGCTGCAAAGCCTCACAATATCAAAATGTTCATAATGCATCTTGATTTCGCCAGTTTCCATTTGAGAGATGGTGAGTAGCTCGTGTACTAATATGTCTAAACCGTCCAGACTTTTTGCAGCCTTTTTCAAAAACTTCACTCGTACGCTTTTGTCTTCTATGGCTCCATCTAGTAGCGTGTGCACAAATCCTTGAGCAGCAAAAATGGGCGTTTTCAGTTCGTGAGAAACATCGGCCATAAATTCCCGGCGGAATGTTTCAAGCTGCTTGAGTTCGGTGATCTCTTGCTGCTTTTTTTCGGCATAAGAATAAATTTCCTTGTTGACCTTTTTCAATGGATTGAAAGATGAATTCGAGGTTGGCTTAGCCAAAAACGATAAATCTTGGTCTTTAATCTGATTCAGTGCCTCGAAAATGGTATTGATCTGCCTAAAGAAAATAAATTCCAGTGTGATCCTAATAAATATGTAGGAAGTAGAAAATGAGAGAAAAAAGGTGATCCCCACGGCCACATCATTCACCGACTCGACAATAGAAATGAATGCCGTGGTGATGGTGGCAATGATGAGTGCCAACATTAATGAAATGCCGCGAGAATTGATCATTTAGGAATTGCTATCAAATTTATAGCCTACACCTTTTACTGTGGAGATGTAACCTTCGCCAATTTTTTCACGAACTTTTCTGATGTGTACATCTACCGTTCTGGCCAGCACATACACATCTGTCCCCCAAATATTTTGAAGTAATTCATCACGGCTGAAAACCTTTTCAGGGTTTTGTGCGAGGAAGTAGAGGAGTTCAAACTCTTTCTTTGGCAGGTTTATTTTGTCTTCTCCTAGAGAGACGGTGTAGGATGAGCGATCGATGGTTAGGTTATTTACTTCAACTTTTTGAGTCTCCTTTTTATTCTTAGTTTCTCTTCTGAAAAGGGCATTGATACGACTAACCAAAGCACGAGGCTTGATTGGTTTTGTAATGTAATCATCCGCACCCATATCAAAAGCTGCAACTTCAGAATACTCTTCCGAGCGTGCCGTAAGAAAAATAACAAATGTATTCACAAGCTCAGGAAGCTCGCGCATCTGGCGGCAGGTCTCGACACCATCTTGTTTTGGCATCATGATGTCCAATATTACAAGGTCTGGCACAAAGCTTTTGGCAATATCCACTCCTTTCACGCCATCTGTGGCAGTTTTTACTTCATACCCTTCTTTGATCAAATTGTATTTGAGGAGCTCCAGAATGTCTGGTTCATCATCAACCAATAATATCTTTTGATTTTGCTTCGCCATGATTTTGACTTTGAAAAGTAACGCTGAGTTAACTTATAATTGATCTTAGATTAAATAGATAAGCTAATACCTCATAAAAATAGGTAATACTTATTACTGGCTCGATATTATTCAAATTTAAGTACAAATCAATTTTCTCAGTAAATGGTAACAATTTATTAAACCAAGCTCATTTTCCATATTGCTCTTTCATACCCTTGATCAAAAGTTTCAAGTCATTGTCATGAGCTGCATATATGGTAGTGAGCGTGTCTTCTTGGGAGTGATATCTTTTGAATGCCATGAAATAGGCATTGTTGGGAAGCGACTCACTAAAAATTTGATGGTATTTCTCGTGAAAAAATGAGACAGTATCTAAGTTCTGGGCAATTAATTGCATGGCTTGTTGCTTGCGCTCCTCTTTGTACGTAGTAGCACTATCGGCCATGGCCGAATATAGGCTGTCCAGAAATGCCCCACCTGACAATATATGCTTGGTTAGCTTTCTTTGATCGAGTAAATTTTGTTGATAGTTTATTAAAAAGTTGCTGTCGCTTCCGTATTTCCTTTTCAGGAAAAATTCAGCACCTCGCTCGCCGATAAAGGAGGCAAGGTTTTCGTTGAAATCAATCTCATTTTTAACAAAAACGGTGGCGTGCGTAAGTTCATGGATAATCACCTCAGCCAGAGCTCCTTCACTGCGCTCCAGCATATTAGACAAGATGGGGTCATTCAATATCCCCAAAGTGGACCAGCCACTTACCGTGCGCACCCGCACATCATAGCCTTCTTCTTTTAGACGTTGTGCTTCTTTTTTGGCTTTTTCCAAATCAAAATAGCCTTTGTATGGCATGCTGCCGAGCAATGGGAAATACCACTTATAAGGTTTGAGTTCGTAAGGCTCACAAGCAGAGACATTCCATAAAATCGTTTGCCCTTTTTGGTCATACATCTTCGTATAATTATCTGATTGATTCAGTCCGAGCTCATTCATGGCAAACAGTCGTACTTCCTGTGCCAACCTCAATTTTTGCTTCAGCGAATCTGGAAAGTTAGGGTCAGATAAAAATTCTTCTAAAGGCTTGGCCTCTGTAATAACTTTGATCTGCCCTTTGGCTTGATCGAGACCATATAAAATAAGGGACCATTGCCAGACGCAAAATACAAGGAGCAATACCAAGAGTAGTAAGAAGAATTTCTTTATCATTAACTAATAATGTTTATTTTTATGTAACGTATTCATGCGTTCAGGCAGATTACAATCTGTTTTGAATGACAATAATTTTAGCTTAATTTTAAAAATACTAATATTTTTAGCTTAACTATGCTTTTATTTCCATGAGATAAACTTATTTTTGTCTCTTTAGATTGACAAAGAAGATACCTAATACGAAAATAACTGACGCGATGGCTGACAATAAAGAAAAACTTAAAGCACTCCAACTTACTATAGACAAGCTGGAAAAGACCTATGGTAAAGGTACTGTCATGAAACTAAGTGACAACAAGGTTTTAGACATTCCTGTGATTCCTACAGGCTCTCTTAGCTTAGACATGGCATTAGGTGTGGGGGGAATACCTCGAGGAAGAATCATTGAGATTTACGGCCCAGAGTCTTCGGGTAAAACTACGTTAGCGATGCATTGCATAGCAGAAGCACAAAAGAAAGGCGGCTTGGCAGCTATTATCGATGCAGAACATGCTTTTGATAAATCCTATGCTGAGAAATTGGGTATTGACACAGAAAACTTGTTGATCTCACAGCCAGATAATGGTGAGCAAGCATTGGAAATTGCGGAGCATTTGATTCGCTCTGGTGCTATTGATATCATCGTCATTGACTCAGTAGCGGCGCTTGTGCCTCGTGGTGAGCTAGAAGGTGAGATGGGAGATAGCAAGATGGGCTTGCAGGCACGATTGATGTCTCAAGCATTGAGGAAATTGACTGGAGCAATCAATAAAACAGGTTGTTCATGTGTTTTCATCAATCAGCTTCGCGAAAAAATCGGTGTGATGTTTGGTAACCCTGAAACAACAACCGGTGGTAATGCGCTGAAATTTTATGCATCAGTAAGATTAGATATTAGAAGAATTGGCCAAATCAAAGAAAGTGCAGACAACATCCTTGGTAACCGCACCAGAGTGAAAGTGGTGAAAAACAAGGTGGCACCTCCATTCAAAGTAGTGGAATTTGATATCATGTATGGTCGAGGTATTAGCAAGTCTGGTGAGATAGTAGATATCGGCGTAGAGCTAGATGTGATCAAAAAGGCAGGCTCGTGGTTCTCTTACAATGACAGCAAGCTCGGACAAGGACGCGACTCTGTAAAACAATTGATAGAAGACAATCCAGAACTCATGGAGGAGTTGGAAACCAAAATTAAAGCTAAAATCAGTGGCTCTGTAGTGAAGGAAAAAGAGGTGAAGGAAGCTGTTGAGAGCGAAAAGGAGGATTGAGCAACTTGAAAATCGTCTACCAAATTTTGGAAGAGGCTTTTTGGATAAATAATGATAAGGCTTACACAAAACAAAAGGCTGGGCAATGCTCGGCCTTTTTTCATTCTGTCCTTTATAAGCTGTCACCGTTGAAGATCAGGAATCATATTATACGTAGTGATTTGGGTTGTTTTCAAAACCTCCTTCAACGTTCAGAGATATAAAGCCTATTTTTGTACAAATTATTATAAATGGATTCTTTTGAAGATTTAAATCTGTCGAAGCAGCTGCTGCGAGCTATCGAAGATTTGGGATTTGATCGCCCAACACCTATACAACGAGAAACTTTTCCAATCATTCTGTCGGGCAAAGATGTGGTAGGTATCGCCCAGACGGGTACAGGTAAGACGCTGGCCTATCTATTACCAATTCTTCGTGATCTTAAATTCTCGAAAGATGTTAACCCTCGGGTGTTGATCTTAGTGCCTACTCGTGAGCTTGTGCTTCAGGTAGTGGAGCAAGTGGAGCTCCTTACCAAGTACATGAGCGTGCGCGTGATGGGGATTTTTGGAGGAAGCAATATTAAAACACAGAAAATTGCGGTGAGCGAAGGGTGTGATGTGCTTGTGGCAACCCCAGGGCGGATATACGATCTTGTACTGAGCCGAGCGATTCAACTGAAAGCCGTATCGAAACTTGTTATTGATGAAGTGGATGTGATGTTGGATTTAGGATTTCGCTTTCAAATAACCAATATTTTGGAGTTGCTGCCTGACAAACGTCAAAACACCATGTTTTCAGCCACTATGACTGAGGATGTAGATGTGTTAATCGATGATTTCTTTGTAGCACCAGTCAAAATTGCCATTGCGATAAGCGGAACACCACTTGAAAACATTACGCAGGAAGCCTATCCTGTTCCTAATTTCTATACGAAGGGCAATCTTCTTGCCCATTTGCTTCGTGACAAGGAGACCTTTCATAAGGTTTTGATTTTTGTTTCTAATAAAAAGAGCGCGGATAAACTTTTTGAAATTCTGGAGGAAACTTATGGTGACGAAAGTTGCGTAATTCACTCCAATAAGAGTCAGAATTATCGAGTGAGGTCTTTGACACAATTTGATCAGGGCAAAAACCGCATCATGATAGCTACGGATGTAATGGCTCGTGGATTGGATTTGGATCGCGTTTCGCACGTGATCAATTTAGATACGCCAAGTTACCCAGAGAATTATATTCATAGAATAGGTCGTACGGGTCGTGCGGAGCGTAAAGGCCATACGATTTTGCTTTACACCGAAAAGGAAAGAGAATATAAGGAAGCTATTGAGCAGTTGATGGACTATCAAATTCCTGAGCTTCCGTTTCCGGAAGAGGTAGAAATCTCGACAGAGCTAACAGCAGACGAAAGACCAAGGGTGATAGAGGGACCGAGTCCTCACAAAAATCCTAATAAGGAAGAAAGAGGGCCAGCTTTTCATGAGAAGAAGGCTAAGAATTCAAAGGTCAACTTAGGAGGGTCTTACAGAAGGGAAGTGGCGAAAAAATATAAAAAACCTAGAACGAAGGGCGATAAGAATCAGCCAAAAAAGAAGCGCGGGTGGTGAGCTTGATTTTACATAGAGGCTATGAGCCTTTTACGCGAGAAATTTTTATAATTATCTGATAACAAGCAGCAATCAGCCAATGTTTGTGTAATTATCAAATGGACTTTATATAAGATAAATTAAACAAAAAATGGTCTCAAGCTGAGACCATTTTTTGTTTATCTTCTTTTTCTTTTTTTGCCTTTTGATAAGGTTCGTAAAACTGCTCGTAAAAGAGTTTGGTAGAATTTCGATAGCTTGAAACACCTCCAATAGCGTACAGAAAGCGAATGTATAGCCAAGGTAAATCCAGCTGAGAAGGAGTGAATCCATTTCTAGCACTATTTGGAAAAAGGTGGTGATTGCTATGCCATTCGCCTGCTACATACCCAGGCCAATATTGATTGATAGACAAGGTGTTTCTGCTAAAGTCAAAGCCCTCTTCACGCTTATCTTCGCCTTTTCCATGTCCTTCATAATTGAATGTCCGGACGCCAATTGCCCAAATATGTGCAGCACCAAAAAGACATAGCGCCAGCCCATGACCTCCGATCAAGAAGAATACGCCATACCAAAATGCCCAGTTTAAAATCAAATGAACCCAATTTTTTACGGGATGTGTGATCGTTCCCCATTTTTGATATTGCTTGTAGGTATTGATGTATACGCCCGTATGAGAGAGCATTTTGGCTACTTTGTCATATTCTTTTTCGTCCAAATCGAGGGCTATTGGTTGATGGTTGGCATCAGCCAGAAAACAATAGAGCCAGCCCGCTTGAGCATTGTATGGGTCTCCTGGCTTATCAGAAAAGGCGTGGTGCACGTGGTGTGAAATCACATAGCCTTCTTCTGAAATAACTTTAATAACAAGATTTTGTGTGATAAATCTCCAAAAATCATTACTGAATTTGAAGGTGGTGTGCGTGGAGTACCGATGATACCAGATCGTTCCGTGACAACCCATAAATACCATACTGTAAAGAAAAGCGATGGGCAACAGCCACCAGCTAAAGTATCCAAGGATAAAGAGAACCAACGCTGGTGCAAGCGATAGTGCCCACACCCAGCTAGTAAAGGCCAACCAATTTTTTTTTGTTTTGAATATGATCATTCGTGAGAAAAACTCACGAATGATCTCGGCAGAAGTAGGGACTATTAGTTCACCTTCTTCAGTTTGCCAGCCGTATGAAGGTTCTTGCAATATATTATTCATGCGGTAATGAGGTTAGGTTCTGGTAATGTTATCCTTTCAGAACTCTAAATATGCACAATTACCTTCGCTAATCCTTGGAAAAAATAGGTTTTAACCTTTTACTCATACAGTTTTAGCCATGAATGGCTTCAGATTTCCCATAGCGTGAGATGATCTCAGCTTCGGCTACTAGCAGTTCTTTCCATTGCTTGTCCACGTCTATCCCCTCTCCATATTTTCTCGCAAAACCCAAAAAAGTATTGTAGTGGCCTGCTTCACTGATCATCAATTCTCGGTAAAATGCGGCGAGTTCTTCATCTTTGATGTTTTCTGAAAGCACCTTGAAACGCTCGCAGCTTCTGGCTTCAATCATGGCTGAAAATAGTAGTCGATCTACCAAGCTTTGCTGCTGGCTACCACCTTTCATACGCACTTTGAAGAGCTCGTTTACATAGCTGTCTTTGCGTTCTCGCCCGAGTGTATAGCCTCGCTTCTTAATGATGTCATGTACCATTTGAAAATGAGAAAGCTCCTCTTGAGCCAGGGCGAGTAATTCCGTTACTAGTTCTTCACGCTCAGGGTTCAAGGCAATGATGGTGATGGCGTTGGTGGCGGCCTTTTGTTCACACCAGGCATGGTCTGTAAGTATTTCTTCAATATTTGATTCTACAAGAGAAGCCCATCGTGGGTCAGTTGCCAGTTTTAGTCCGAGCATGATTGGTGGTTTTATTTGCTTGGCACAAAGTTAGGGCATTGCAAATTGGCAGGAGGTGAGAGAGCCTGAGGATTAATACTTTTCTTAAATCTGAGAAAAAATCTCTTTCAAGTCGAAAGAAGAAGTTAAAACGGAAGACTTTACTTCGCCATCCTCAGAAAGGTAGAGGTCCGGTTTGTCAAGATTGGTAGTGTATATTTCAATCGTCAAGTTCCCCGGATCTACTATCCAGTATTCCTTAACGCCAAAGTCCAAATACTTTCTCTTCTTAGTATTTCGATCCACGAAGCTGTTAGAAGACGAAATCACCTCTACCACCAAATCGGGAGGGCCTTCAATGCCTCGTTCTGAAATAATAGATTTGTTTCCCTCAGAAATAAAGAGGAGGTCAGGTTGAAGAATATTCCTACTGTCAATATATAGATCTATAGGTGAGAAAAAGAGTTCTCCTAAAGCAAGGCTCTTAATTTGATCATAAATACTTCTTAAAACTCTTTGATGCTTGGTAGTTGGGGCTGGTGATATAATAAGTTCTCCTTCAATTAGCTGAGCCAGCAAACCTTCTTCCAGTTTGAGGTAATCCTCAACCGTCCATTCTTTTGAGCGATCTATCGTAGCTGTTTGCATAATCCATCATAAAGATACCTAATTTTGTAAGAGAATGAAATGCGCATAAGGCTGGTTACTGTTCAATGGTAGCTGGTATGCGTTTGGAATATTGGAGCAAATTTGCACTTCTTCCGTGACGGATAAGTCGTACAGACGAACCCGAAACATTGAAAAAAGCTATAAAAATGAAAGATCCTAAAGTGATTTATGAAGATAATCATCTGCTCGTGATCAACAAGCCGAGTGGTTGGTTGGTGCAGGGAGATAAAACGGGGGACAAGACACTCACCGACTGGGCCAAAGTATACATCAAGAGAAAGTATGATAAGCCCGGAGATGTATTTCTTCACCCCACACATCGGTTGGATCGACCTGTGGCTGGGATTACCATTTTTGCTCGCACGTCCAAGGCTTTGGAGCGTATGAATGAAATGTTTCGAGAAGACACCATACAAAAAACCTATTTGGCGATAGTGCGAGGAAAACCAGAAGAGCTTGAGCAAACCCTCGTGCATTACATAGAAAAAGATTCTATTAAAAATACCGTGCGAGCTTTTGCACGAGCAAAGACCAACGCAAAACGGGCGGAGCTGAGCTACGATGTATTGGCCATTGGGGATAGTCATTCACTTTTGCGAGTAAGACCCAAAACAGGCCGTCCGCATCAGATACGAGTGCAGTTGGCGAAGATTGAGCATCCGATCAAAGGTGATTTGCGCTATGGATACCCGAAGGCCAATACCGACAAGAGTATAGACCTGCATGCCTTTAGGATAGAATTTTTGCATCCAGTAAAAAAAGAGCCGATCTTGTTGCAGTGTACTCCAGAGTGGCCTGAATATAAAAGTTTTATCAAGGATTTAAAATAATGAATTGGATTGACAAGCTACAGCACAAATGGCAGCTGAAAAGTGCCAAACAGGTCATTCTTGTCCTGATTGTGTTTGCTTGTACGGGATTGACGGTAATGTTTTTAAAAAAACCCGTCATTTCATTTTTGACTGACGGAGAAAGTGCTAATATTTGGTTCTCAGTCGTATATTACCTTTTGATTTTACCCATATACAATATCATCTTGCTGCTCTACGGATTCATATTTGGTCAATTTCGTTTCTTTTGGTCCTTTGAGAAAAGGATGCTCTCGAGGTTTAAACGTCGTGAACCATGATGATGAACCAAGAAGATGCGATTCTACGCATCAATGATCTCGCTTCTTATGGCGTGCCATTCGTGTTTTTTACGGATTTTCTTGGGTCTACAGTGTGGATTGAACCCCAAAGCGATATTTCTTCTAGGGTGCTCAAATACCAGTTTAGCGCTAATCAAGAGTCTGCCGATACTAAGCCTGCTTCGTTCGATTTTAAAAAGTCGCCATCAGATTTTCAAGAATTCAAACATTCATTTGATCATGTGATCAAGGAGATTAATTATGGTAACTCTTTTCTTGTTAATTTGACTTGCAAAACACCAATAGAGACCAGTCTTTCCATAGACGACATTTATGATATTGCTAAAGCAAAATACAAGCTGCGATATCGTGATCAGTTTGTGGTGTTTTCTCCTGAGACTTTCGTCAGAATAGTGGACGGGCAAATCTTCTCGTATCCTATGAAGGGTACTATAGATGCTTCAGTGCCTAATGCCGCCGAAACTCTTCTCAACGACCCCAAGGAAATAGCGGAGCACATCACCATCACCGATTTGATTCGAAACGATCTTAGTCAGGTGGCAGATAATGTGCAAGTAACCCGATATCGATATTTGACGGAAGTCAAGACTAATGACAAAACTTTGCTGCAAGCCAGTTCTGAGATTTGCGGCAAGTTACCTTCCAACTACTTAAGCAAGCTTGGTAATATTATTTTTAAATTGCTCCCCGCTGGATCTATCAGCGGTGCTCCTAAGCAAAGAACAGTCAAAATTATTTTGGATAGTGAAGACCATACCAGAGGATTTTATACAGGTATCTGCGGCCATTTTGACGGTAAAAATTTGGATACAGGTGTGATGATTCGCTTTATCCAAATGGAAAACGGTCAGTTGGTTTATAAAAGTGGTAGTGGCATTACCTCATTTAGCCAAATAGATAAAGAATTTCAGGAAATCATTGACAAAGTATATGTCCCGATTCATTGAGAGTATTTGTTATGAGAATGGGAGGTATCAGCTTCTTGACTACCACCAAGAGCGGATTACACGCACCTTTCGGCAGTTTTTTCCGCTTACGATTCCTTTCCATTTGGCCTCACAACTTCCCAAATTAGATTTCGATGAGAAGTACAAGGTAAGAGTTGTTTACAGCAATGACGCAATAGATGTAGAATTTGCTAAATATCAGCTGCGAAAGATAGAAACCCTTAGAGTGGTAGAGATCGACCGAATGGATTATGAATTCAAGCACGAAGCTAGGGCGAAAATAGACAAGCTATTTGCTCAGCGCGGCGAAGCTGACGATATCATTATTGCTAAAAAGGGATTAATCACTGACAGTTCTTATGCCAATCTTGTTTTTTGGGATGGCGATATGTGGTATACACCAAAGAGTTATTTGCTAAATGGAGTAAAAAGACAGTTTTACATCAAAAAAGGACTCATTACGGAAGCGGCCATTACTACTAAAAATCTACGTGATTTTCAGAAAGTAAGCTTAATCAATGCGCTGCTAGAGCTGGGAGAAATAGAACTAAGTATTGACAAGATATTAGTTTGAGGCTGGCTTGATAGCTTGAATGGGTTCGAATGTGAATACCCAGTTACCTGAAAACTCCAATATGCATTTTTCAGGCTCTTCAGGAATACATTCCGTGCCATCATCAATAAGTGGGGGGAAGGAAAGACTAAATGTTGTTTCATTCCATTGAACCTCAACACTTACACTGTCTCTCCAGATTATTTTTGAGTCTGGGTGATTGATCGTACTAGGAAAATACCAGTAACTTTTTTCAGGCCAGATAATTTTTGAAATCTCCGAAGGAAGAATTACTGTTTCATAAAAGGTTTTATCTAATTCAAAATAACCTGAACTATCGGAAGTGGCTTTTGCCATCAAGATCATTCCATTGAATTCATCTCTTTCGTTCGCTTCAAATTGCACATCTATTAGACTCCAATCTCCGCTTAGTTGTTCTGCCAATGTGGGCACTTTCGGCTCAACTTCCTTTTCAGTACAAAACTGGAGAAACACTATGATCAATATAGCAGCAACAAGTCGGGTTTTCATCGGTGTTTTATCTTTAGTTTACTGGAGTGTATATTACATGAAACGAGATTTTCTTCCTAATCTTTTTGGGCTTTCAGTCATCCTTTTTACCCATCTTTCTTTCTTAAATCTGACTAATTGACAGATATTTGAGGACTTTTACTTTTCCGTATGGTTTTTGAGAGTAGGCCATTCAAATTCAAAATATTCAGTGACTATTCAATTTCATAAATATCAAGGTACAGGCAATGATTTTGTCATGATAGACGATCGACAAGGTGTTTTTCCATTGGGAAACAAAGAGGTGATAGGTCATCTGTGTGATAGACGCATGGGCGTAGGAGCCGATGGTGTCATTCTTATCCAAAATCACGACTCACTAGATTTCAAAATGGTGTATTACAATCCCGATGGGAGCGAAAGCCTCTGCGGGAATGGGAGTCGCTGCGCCATAGCTTTCGCAAAAAGTCTGGGTCTAGTTGAAAACAAAACCATCTTTGAAACTACAGATGGAGTTCATGATGCCTCTTTTGAAGGGGAGATTGTGCACTTTCATCTTCACGACATAGAGAAGACCCAGCAGATAGGAAATGATTGGTTTATTAACACAGGATCGCCACATCATGTTGTAATATCTGACGATGTGGATTCGGAAGATATACTAGCTAAAGGAAGCAAAATTCGCTACAGCGATCTTTATGCACCGCAAGGTACGAACGTGAATTTTCTGGAAAAGAAAGAAAACGGAATCAAAGTGCGCACGTATGAGCGAGGGGTAGAGGGCGAAACGCTATCTTGCGGCACTGGAGTGACAGCTTGTGCCATAGCGGCGAGTTTTATGGGATACAGTAGCCCAGTGGCCATTGATGCCAAAGGAGGAAAGCTATCTGTATCGTTTGATAAGAAAAATGATCATAAATTTGAAAATGTCTTCTTAGCGGGCCCTGCGGTCAAAGTCTATGAAGGAAGCATTTCATTAAGTATATAGGTAGACACTCACAAACCCGAGTAATAACATTAAAAAAGCATATAAATAGATGTTGGATATTATATCAAAAGGTCTTGCAAAAGTTTTTGGAACTAAAGCGGATAAAGATCTTAAAGAAATCACCCCTTATGTTGAGAAAATCAATGCAGAATACATAAAACTACAAGGTATTTCTGATGATGAGCTAAGAGGCCAAACCGATCAGCTCAGAACTGTCATAGCTACTGATCTCAAACATATAGATGACGAGATTGCGGCTTTGCATAAGCAGATTGAGGATCATCCTCAATTAGATATCAACGAGAAAGAGTCCATTTTCAACCAGATTGACAAACTGGAAGCGGATAGAAATGACGAACTGGAAAAGACTCTTTTGAAGATTTTGCCACAGGCCTTTGCTGTGGTAAAGGAGACTTCTCGTAGGCTTTCGGAGAATGAAAAACTGGAAGTGACGGCTACTATATTTGACAAGGAGCTCGCGGCTAAAAAATCCAATGTTGAGATCAAAGGCGAAACGGCTATATGGCATAATAAATGGCAAGCCGCTGGTACCGACGTGCTTTGGAATATGGTGCACTATGATGTACAGCTGATAGGTGGGGTGGTGCTTCATCAAGGAAAAATTGCCGAAATGACCACTGGTGAGGGAAAAACCCTTGTGGCTACATTGCCAGCATACCTCAATGCACTTGTGGGAAAAGGGGTTCACATTGTTACGGTGAATGATTATCTCTCTAAAAGGGATTCCGAGTGGAATGCGCCAATATTTGAGTTTCATGGTCTGAGAGTAGATTGTATAGACAAGTACCAATCAAACTCCGCAGAGAGAAGAAAGGCTTATGAGGCTGACATCACCTACGGTACCAACAACGAATTTGGTTTTGACTACCTGCGTGACAACATGACGCGAAACCCTGAGGAACTCGTTCAACGCAAGCATCATTATGCCATGGTGGATGAGGTCGATTCAGTACTTATTGATGATGCTCGAACTCCACTGATCATTTCAGGGCCAATACCTAAGGGTGACGAGCATGAATTTTATGACCTGAAACCACGAATTGCGAAGCTGGTGGAGGCTCAGAAAAAGATCGTTTCAGAGTATTTGGTTGAAGCCAAAAAAGCCATTAAGGATGGAAATGAAGCCGAAGCAGGACTTCCACTTTTCAGAGCTTATAGAGGTCTTCCGAAAAATAAGCCGCTGATCAAGTTTTTGAGTGAGATGGGTAATAGAGCTGTTTTGCAAAAGACAGAAAACTTCTATTTGCAAGACAATCAGAAGATGATGCCGGAGGCTGATGAGCCATTGTTTTTCACGATAGATGAAAAACACAATAGCATTGATCTTACGGAAAAAGGAATAGACCTGATTACTGGTGCGGGAGAGGATACTACGTTCTTTATCCTACCAGATATCGGTGTGGAAATCGCCAAATTAGAGAATGATGCGGCAATTGCAGATGAAGAGAAGCTGCAACGAAAGGAAACGATCATTCAGGACTACAGTATCAAAGCACAGCGAATCCATAGTATCAACCAATTGCTGCGTGCATATTGTCTTTATGAAAAAGATACTGAGTACATCGTAGTGGATGGAAAAGTGAAGATTGTAGATGAGCAGACAGGTCGTGTGATGGAAGGTCGTCGTTATTCTGACGGATTGCACCAAGCCATAGAGGCCAAAGAAAGCGTGAAAGTTGAGGATGCCACACAGACTTATGCTACGGTGACGCTTCAAAACTACTTCCGTATGTACCACAAACTAGCTGGTATGACTGGAACGGCTGAAACAGAAGCAGGTGAGTTTTGGGATATCTATAAGCTAGATGTAGTGGTGATTCCTACCAACAGGCCTATTCAGAGAGATGATCGTCAGGATTATGTGTTCAAAACTGTAAGGGAGAAATTCAATGCAGTGGTGGATGAGATAGAAGAGATGAAGAAGCTTGGCCGTCCGATCCTTGTGGGTACTACTTCGGTAGAGATTTCGGAAGTGCTCAGCCGAATGCTTCAAATGAAAAACATCAGCCATCAGGTTTTGAATGCAAAGCAACACGCAAAAGAAGCAGATATTGTAGCGGAAGCTGGTAAACCTGGCACTGTTACCATCGCTACAAACATGGCGGGTCGTGGTACAGATATTAAGCTTACTCCTGAATCTAAACAAGCAGGAGGGTTGGCCATCATTGGTACAGAGAGACATGAGTCTCGTCGGGTAGATAGACAGTTGAGAGGTAGATCTGGTCGTCAGGGAGACCCAGGGTCTTCACAATTCTTTGTTTCTCTGGAAGATAATTTGATGCGTCTCTTCGGTTCTGATAGAGTAGCTAAAATTATGGATCGCTTGGGCTTGAAAGAGGGCGAGGTTATTCAGCATAGTATGATTACTAAGTCTATAGAGCGAGCACAGAAGAAAGTAGAGGAAAACAACTTTGCGACCAGAAAACGTCTCTTGGAATACGATGACGTAATGAACTCACAACGTGAGGTGATTTACGAGCGAAGAAGAAACGCCCTACATGGTGAGCGTTTGGAGCTAGATATCATGAACATGCTGTATGAGACATGCGAGGATATGGTACTCAATGCCAAAGGTGCTAATGATCTTGACAGTCTGAAGCTGAATGCGATCAGTGTTTTAGGATTAGACTTTGCCATTACTGCGGATGAGTTTTCTAAAACTCCAGAAGCAGAACTAGGTCGAAAGTTATATGATCAGGCACTTGAAACATATCACAGAAAAAACAAGCAAATTACCTCCAAAGCACTACCTATCCTCAATCAAATAATGAGAGACAAAGGAGCAACGATCCAAGATGTTCTTGTGCCATTTACGGATGGTAAAAAGCAAATAGGCGTTTCGGCTCCTTTGGAGAAATCCATAAAAACGGAAGGTGCGGATATGATTCGCTCAATGGAGAAAATGGTCACGCTATCCATGATCGATCAGAGCTGGAAAGAGCACTTGCGAGACATGGATGACCTGAAGCAATCGGTGCAGAATGCGGTTTATGAGCAAAAAGATCCTTTGTTGATATACAAATTTGAAGGTTTCCAATCATTCAAAGCGTTCGTGGGTAAAGTAAATGAGGAATGTGTGTCATTCTTGATGAAAGCCCAGATTCCTATTCAAGATCCTGCTCAGGTTCAGGAGGCAAAACAGCAACGTCAAAAACAGAACTATAAAGAGTCAAAAGCCGATAGTGGATCTGCTCTGGCTTCTCGTACACAAACGAATCGTGCGCCAGTAGAAAAAACTGCTCCAGTTCAGACATTGAAAGTAGCCGGTAGAAACGACCGTGTCAATGTTCAGTATCAAAACGGAGACGTGAAAAAAGACGTGAAATTCAAAACTGTGGAAGAAGACATAAAGAACAACAAATGCGTAATTATCAACTAATTTTCTTTGCGGCTCTTCTGACTTTTTCGGGTTGCAAAACCTCTAAGTCTACCTCTTCCTCTACTTTGGTGTATGAAGAGAACTTGGCCGTACTGCGTCCAGATTTAACAGTTGAAGAGAGTGAAGACAAGCCCATAGCGGCAGTAGGATCGAAAATTGAAATCGATAAACTTAACATTTCCACACAATTGGATAGTGTCAATCAACAAATCATCGTTCGCAACCAGTCTGTACGCTACAAGGACGGTTATACGATCCAAATCTATACTGGTAATAGTAGAGATGAAGCGGATCAGGCCAAGGCGCTTGCGCTGATCGACGATCCTTCACTCAAACCCGTAATATCATACTATCAGCCTAGCTATAAAGTGAAGGTAGGTCAATTCGCTACACGCTTGGAGGCTCACAAAACTTACGAATCACTTAAAAAACAATTTCCACGTGCACTGCTGGTGCCAGAAAGAATACGAGTAAACTATGAGTGATATCATCGGCAAAATCAAAAAGCTTTCTGACCAATATTTCAACGAAGTACTAGAAATCAGAAAGCATCTGCATGCACATCCAGAGCTTTCTTTTAACGAGCACGAAACTGCCAAATTCATTGAAGCGCAACTCACGAAAATGGGTATTACCAATTTTGAGAGAATGGCTGGTACGGGAATTACTTTTCTATTGAATGGTAATGAAGACAATGGCAAAGTGATCGCTCTGAGAGCGGATATAGATGCGCTACCTATTAAGGAAGCAAATGACGTTCCTTACAAATCTAAAAATGATGGAGTAATGCATGCTTGTGGGCATGATGTACATACTTCTTCTTTGCTTGGCGCGATCATGATTTTGAAGGAGCTTAAAGATGATTTTCAAGGCCGGGTGAAAATCATCTTTCAACCTGGAGAAGAACAACTTCCTGGTGGAGCCTCGATTATGATCAAAGAAGGTGTTTTGGAGAACCCAAAACCAAACCGCATTCTTGGTCAGCACGTGATGCCCTTTATAGACAGTGGCAAGGTGGGCTTTCGCAAGGGCATGTATATGGCCAGTGCCGATGAAATTTACATGACCATCAAAGGAAAGGGTGGCCATGCGGCTATGCCAGAGGACCTTATCGATCCTGTTTTGATTACCAGTCACATTATAGTGGCCATGCAGCAGATCGTGAGTAGAAGGTCTAGTCCAAAGGTTCCTAGTGTGCTTTCTTTTGGAGATGTACAGGGCGCACGGTGCTACCAATATTATTCCCAATGAAGTAAAAGTAATGGGTACTTTTCGAACCTATGACGAGGAATGGAGAGAAGAAGCTCATAAGTTGATTATAGACTTGGCAGAAGGCATGGCCAAAGCCATGGGTGGAGTATGCGAAATAGACTTACAGAAAGGCTATCCACACCTCAAAAATCACCCAGAGTTCACTCAGTTTAATATCGATAAGGCTAAGGAGTATTTGGGCGAAGAAAATGTTCAAGAAATTGATCTTTGGCTTGCCGGAGAGGACTTTGCTTTTTATTCTCACCACGTAGATGCATGCTTCTACAGATTAGGTACCAGAAATGAAAGTCGCGGCATTGTCTCAGGCGTACATACGCCAACGTTTGATATTGACGAAGATGCACTCAAGGTGGGCATGGGGCTTATGAGCTGGCTGGCTTTGAGTGAGTTGAATGTAGGCGAATAGGACTGAGACTGTATTTTGGAATTTAACAAGTAGGGAGATTGAATTAACCCATAATGAGACAAGCTGGGCTTGATTGAATCATACTGATTTAATAATACTACCTTAATGTTGAAAACGTAACTTTGCGCTTACAAACTCATCAACCACTATTAATAGTTTAACCTACATCCAATGCAATTCGGATTCCTTGATCTTCTAAATCTTATTGGTTCTTTAGCGTTTTTCATTTTCGGTATGAAAATCATGAGTGAGGCCATTCAAAAAGTGGCAGGCTCAGAGATGAGAAATATCTTAAGTTCCATGACTTCCAACAGATTTAAGGGAGTTTTGACGGGCTTTTTGATTACTGGGATAGTGCAATCCTCCTCTGCAACTACGGTGCTGGTTGTTAGTTTTGTGAATGCAGGTTTGCTTTCATTGATGGAATCCATTGGGGTTATAATGGGAGCAAATATTGGAACCACCATTACTGCTTGGTTGATTTCTATAGTGGGTTTTAAAGTGAAAATTTCAAGCTATGCACTACCAATCATTGCTGTAGGCTTTCCGTTTTTATTTTCTAGCAGAGACAAACTCAAGTCGTGGGGCGAAGTACTAATTGGGTTTGCGCTTCTTTTTATGGGTTTGGAGTATCTGAAAGATGCTGTGCCAGATTTAAAAGCCAATCCACAAATTTTAGAGTTTCTCAGTCATTACACCAATATGGGCTTCTTGTCCATTATTTTATTTGTGGGAATTGGTACATTGGTCACGGTAGTCGTTCAGTCTTCTAGTGCCGCTATGGCGCTTACTCTTGTGATGGCTAATAATGGCTGGATTCCGTTTGAGTTGGCTGCTTCAATGGTGCTGGGTGAGAATATTGGTACTACCATTACTGCTAATCTTGCTGCTTTGGTGGGGAACGTGCACGCCAAACGTGCTGCATTTGCCCATTTTATATTTAACATTTTTGGAGTGTGCTGGATTGTGATTTTAATAAGCCCCGTCTTGTCTTTCATCAATGGGTATCTGATTAGTGAAACGAATGCAGGGCCGTTTAGCGACCCGACAGCAATACCTTACGCTCTTTCAATTTTTCATACTTTTTTCAATATAGCAAATACTCTTTTGTTGGTTTGGTTTGTTCCATTCATCGCCAAAATTGTAATTAGAGCTATCAAATCGAAAGGTGACGATGAGGAATTTCATCTAGAGTATATTGGGACGGGGTTGATGAATACTGCCGAGTTGTCTCTTGAGGAGGCTCAAAAGGAAACCGCCGCATTTAGTAAAACGATCGTTAAGATGCATAAGACCTTCAAGGATCTTTTGAATGAAAGTAAGGCCAAGAAGCAGAAAAAAATGGTTAAGAAAATGCGCAAATATGAAGAAATCACTGACCAATTGGAGGAGGAAATTTCTAAGTATTTGGGCAAAGTTTCTGATGGAAGCCTAAGCTCAAATACATCTAGTCGTGTTATGAACTTGCTTAGTATAATTAACGATTTAGAGCGTATTGGTGATGTGTTTTTCCAAATGTCTAAGGACATTGAGTCTAGGCAAGAAAATTTTAAAGGGTTCACTAAAAAGCAAAAAGTAAATATAGATACCATGATGGATTTGGTGGAAAATGCTATTCGGGTAATGAATGATAATTTAAACCAGCCTTATAAATCTGTGACGCTTACTTCTGCTTTGGAACTTGAAAATCAAATTGATGGATTTAGGAATAAGTTGAGAAAGGAGCTCTACCTTCAGATGGATGACGATAAATACGACGTACGAATGGGTGCATTGTATAAAGATATTTTTCATTCATTGGAAAAAGTAGGTGATCATATCATCAATGTGACTGAGGCAATAACAGGAGAGACCGAAAGGAATCTTAAAAGACAAGAATCAATTAAGGAAAATTGATTTCATAAGTATCCATTTCACCCCTGATATTTCCCTATAGTGGCAAATAAATCGACATATATACAAATTCTTTTTGCGATTGTCATTGGGCTGATCTTCTTCAGTTCTATTCAGTTGTTGGGAGTTGCTTTTCAGCATTTGGGGAGTGGTATGTCTACAGTTATTTCTGAGGCGGTAAGTAATCCATTTATTGGATTGTTTATTGGCCTGCTGTCTACAGCTATACTTCAAAGCTCATCTACCACTACTTCTATGGCTGTGGCTGCTGTAGCTGCAGGGTCATTGACCGTGCATAATGCCATTCCTATCGTGATGGGAGCCAATATAGGTACTACCCTTACTAGTACGCGTGGTGTCCATGAGTTACATTACTAAGGCCAATGAATTTAAACGTGCGCTTTCGGCAGGCGTATCCCATGACATATTTAATATTCTTGTGGTGGTGCTACTCTTTCCTCTGGAGTACACCTATGGCGCACTCACTTGGCTTAGTCAAGAATTAACTACGCTCTTTACATTTGGAGACTGGGATGCCAGTAAGAACCTCAATCCATTTGATTTAAGTCTGCTTTCTGGGGGGCTTACTTGGTTTGTGGATTTCTTCGGTCCGTTCATATCTATTTTTGTGGCAATAGCATTGCTTTTTGGCTCGGTGAAACTCATGTCTTCTTTTCTATACAAGCGCATGATTGGAGAGACTCAGGAGCGTTTTAAGACGATTATTTTTGATAACAAGAGACGATCTTTTGGTTGGGGAATGCTGTTGACATCTATAATTCAAAGTAGCTCCCTTACTACTTCCCTTATGGTTCCCTTGGTAGCTACAGGAAAAGTAGCCCTTAAGCGGGCATTTCCTTTTATTCTTGGAGCCAATTTAGGAACGACCATCACTGCATTGTTAGCGGCACTTTTTAGAAGCGAGGCAGCCATTAGTTTGGCTTTGGCACATTTTCTTTTCAATGCCATTGGTGTGGTGCTTTTCCTTTTTGTGCCTTATCTGTCAGATTTACCCACTTTTCTTGCAAAAAAGCTCGGCTCATTTACGTTCAAATACAGGGTGGCAGGTATTGCTTATGTGCTCATAATTTTCTTTTTACTGCCCTTTACTCTCATTTACTTTAGTACAAAGTGATTTGTTAAATTCAAATATTGGGTAAGAAATTGCACCCAATATTGGTTTAGCCCGTTTCAGCCTATAAATTGTTTATCTAAATTCGGCTTTAAATCAAAACATAGAAATGTCATTAATCAATAGTGCTGTTGACAAGCTGTCAGATTACATTCAGATCAGAGTAGATAAGATCAAGCTGGATCTTATAGCCCAAGCGTCTAAACTTCTATCCAACTTCATGTCACTCATACTCATTGTAATAGTGGGGCTGTTTTTCTTTATTTTCGCCTCAGTCGCTCTGGGGGCATTTTTGAATGAAGTGCTCGAAAGTGTCTATTTGGGATACTTAATTCTCAGTGGATTTTATTTCGTTCTTTTGATCATTATATTTATTCTGATCAAAACTAAGGTAATCCAGCGGTGGATGGAAGCAATATTTTTAAGTTTAAGTGAAAATTTAGGAGACGATGAGTGAGAGAACACGCGCTTGGATGAGTAAAAAACAGCAACTGGTGCAAAAGGAGAAAGAAATAAAGGCAGAACTTGACGCCCTGTCAACGGAGGTTGAGAGTAACTCTAAGAAAATTGCGCTTATAGCACTTGCAGCAGGAAGTGTGGCTTTGATCGGATATTTGGGCTACAGAGCTTTTAGTAAAAGTGAAAATGCCCCTACACTCAAAGTGGAGAAAAAGCCAACAGCGAAACCAAAAAGAGCATTTGTCTCAGGATTAATCACCGAAAGATTAATATCAATGGGCATCAGTTTTATCGCAAAAAAATTGGAGGATTCCTTAAATTCAGGAAACGCTAAATCTTAGATTTGAATAACGGATTCCCTTCTGCGCATTTTACCTGCAGGTATTCCGAACATCATTTTGAATCTACGGCAGAAGTAGGCAGTGTCTTTATAGCCTACTTCTTTGCCAATATCTCTGATGCTTTTTTTGCTCGTGCGTAGCAAGTTTACAGCCTCTTCCATTCGTTGGTATTCGATATAGTCTTGTGGATTAATTCCAGTGAGCATCTTGAAATACTGTCCTACATAATCCTCAGATACGTTGGCCACATTGGAAAGCACTTTATTTGAGAGGTCTTCTCCCAAGTTTTGTTTGATATAGCTAAATAAGTCGATCAGACGAGGGTCTTTAAAGTAAGTGCTGTTCGTGGCAAACTGCTCTACAAACAGACCGTGTTTAAGGATGTGGCGAATGAGTTCAATTACAAGATATTCCGTTAAGACTTTTACGATTCTACCTTTGCCAGGAGCGGCAGAGGCGGTCTCATTATTAATGCTAATGATCAATTCTTTTAAAGTATCATTACCAGAAATAACAAATGCAGGAATGTCTAAAGAGGCAAAAAAGTTGACAGAGTCAAAGGCCTTTGCTTCAAAAGAAACATAGCTATATGTCTCACTTTTTTTGTCAGCAGCATCCGTATAAGATTCAAAATATTTTTCCTTATTAGACAAGAAAAACGTCTTTTGACAAACGATCGGAATTACCACCACCGTAAGTCACGGAAACTTGTCTTCCTCCTGGCACAAAAACAATATCGCCTTCTTCGGCAATTTCCTCTTCTTTACCAAATTGAATACTTCCTCCTGTTACCAGAAAGAGTGAATTTTCTATTTCATAACCATTTTCGATGGTTACAGGCTGCTAAAATGTTAATATTCCTAGCCTTTATAAATCTAATGGCTATTGACTCTATGATCTTATTGTAATCCTCCACGTGCTGGTAATATGAATTATTTTGGATGAAACCGCAATACTATACGAAATAATTGCACAAATCTAATATTATTCAAATCAATAAAAAATTTAAATGTATTCCACAATACACGCTGAACTTAGACTATTTCAATAAAGCTCTTGAAATTACGATTTTTTGAATCTCAGAAGTGCCTTCATATATCTGAGTGATTTTAGCATCTCGCATCATGCGCTCTACATGATACTCTTTAACAAACCCATATCCTCCATGTATTTGTACTGCCTCAATGGAGTTTTCCATTGCAACTTCTGAAGCATACAGCTTGGCCATAGCACTCGCATAACTATAGTCCTCACCCATATCCTTCAATTTAGCGGCTTTGTAACAGAGCAGGCGTGCGGCTTCTGCTTTGGTGGCCATTTCGGCTAGTTTGAATTGAATGGCTTGATGCTTGCATATCTCCACACCAAAGGCTTTACGTTCCTTCGAATAGCGCAAGGAATATTCTAAAGAACCAGTGGCTATACCAAGAGCTTGAGCGGCAATTCCTATTCTGCCGCCATTGAGCGTATTCATGGCAAATGTGAAACCAAACCCATCTTCGCCTATTCGGTTTTCTTTCGGAACTTTCACATCAGTAAACATTAGAGAATGAGTATCAGAACCTCTTATCCCTAATTTATCTTCCTTTTTACCCACAACAAAGCCTTCCATTCCTTTCTCCACAACCAAACAATTGATTCCTTTATGTCCCAAGTTCTGGATGCGTTTGGGCAATCACCAGATAGATAGATGCGTTTCCTCCGTTCGTTATCCAGTTTTTTGTGCCATTGAGTAGATAGTGATCACCTTTATCTTCGGCGGTTGTTCGTCTGAGAAGTGGCATCTGATCCTGCTTCTGGCTCAGACAGACAAAAAGCACCTATAACGTTTTTCCAGAAGCTAGAGGGACCAAATATTTCTGCTTTTGCTCTTCTGTACCGTACATTTCTAGTCCCCAACAAACCAGTGAATTATTTACAGACATGCAAACTGCTGCCGAAGCATCCACTTTCGAAAGTTCCTCTATGGCCAGTACGTAAGAGATAGTGTCCATTCCTCCACCGCCATATTTGGGATCTGTCATCATACCCATGAAACCTAGTTCGCCCATCATGGCTACCTGTTCTTTTGGAAATCGCTGAGCATTGTCTCTCTCCACTACTTCGGGGAGTAATTCCTTTTCGGCAAATTCTCTTGCAGCTTGCCTTACGGCCAAATGTTCTTCTGTCAGTTCAAATATCCATAGGATTCAACGCTTTTGAGTCATGTAATATATTGAATATTTAGTATGCATGCATACTAAATATTTATAAAAAAGCCTTTCGAATGGGTGTTCGAAAGGCTTCAAAAAGTGGGTAAACTTTTCTTGAAAATTAATCTCTGCTTCCTCCTAGGTAGATCATTACGTAATAAAGCAAAGTAGCCAAAGAACTCAATGCTGCAATTACATAAGTCATAGCAGCGGTATTCAGCGCATCTTTTGCCATTTTGTGCTCTGATGCATCCACGATATTCCTATCCTGAATCCAAGCCAGAGCCCTACTACTTGCGTTGAATTCCACTGGTAGCGTGATGAACGAAAACAATGTGAAAACAGAATAACATGCAATAATTACCAAAAGAGCAGTCTGCATCGGTAATACGTTCGGGAGCAAAAACGCACCAAAAAACATCATCATAAACACGACATTGACTACCTGTCCGCTAATATTTTGTATCGGCACCATTGCTGATCTGAACTCCAAGAAGCTATAGGCCGTGGCATGTTGCACGGCATGACCGCACTCATGAGAAGCTACTGCCGCAGCTGCCGCATGTCTTCCGTGATATACGTCGGGAGATAGGTTTACAGTTTTGTTTGATGGGTTGTAATGGTCTGTGAGCTGCCCGTCTACAGATATTACCTTCACATCTTGTAGGCCATGGTCAGCCAACATCAATTCGGCAATTTCTCTTCCAGAGAGTCCTGTAGATAGAGCGATCTGAGAGTATTTTTTGAACTTCTTTTTTAGCCTCCAGCTCACCATGAGCTGGCGATCATAAAGGTGATAATGATAACAAAAAGCATGTCTATTTAGTATTTAGTCTTGTGCGAATTTAAAATTATTTGCATCTCTCAAATTGTAATTTGCAATACGAAAAAATCTTTCAACTGTTGTCAGATTGTGGCTAGTTGCTAACAGGTTTTTTCCTCTTTCAAGAAAAAGGAAAGTGCCAAAGCAATCGCTCCAAAGATGGCAACCGCTACTACCTGAGAGGTATGAAGCAGTGTCGCAAGAAATACGCCAGTTGTAGGATCTACAGCGTAAAGTGACAACATGACACTAATGAGGGTGTGATATGTGCCAAAACCGCCCTGTACAGGGATAGCAAGCGCAATACCTCCTGTCACAAGTAGCATAACGCCCACCATCCATCCGAGATGTGCAGTTTCCGGAAGGGAAAATACAATGATGTAAGACATATAATAATATACGACCCAAAGTACAATGGTGGAAATGATAAACCCTGGAACGTTTTTTATGTTTTTCAGTGACAATACTCCTTCATACAATTCCCTGATAAAGTTTTTTATTTTCGGGCCAGCGGCACGAGCTAAAATTATTAACCCGACTATAAGAAGAAGAAGGACTACTCCAGTAATGATTAATTTCTGAGCCAACCCTTCAAATCGACAAAGCGAGTAAACATCTGATCTAAAAATGCCAATAGCACGTCAAATTCTACAATTAATGTAAATGAGATGAACACAAGTAAACTCACGAAGATCAATAATTCTTTCGGTAATTACTGTGCCTAGAGAGGAGGAGACGGGCACGTCATCGCTTCGTTTAAGCATACCGCATCGCGTGATTTCTCCTAATCGAGGAAAAGCCAAATTTGCCAGATAACCGATTAATACCGCGGAGGTTGTTCTGAGTGAACTTAAATTAGGATAGCCCTAATGGTTTTAATAGAATATTCCATCTATAGGCTCTAGCAAAATAGGCAATCAATGACAAGACCAATAGATGTAACGAACCCACGAGTAGTCAACCGTCTTGGCTTTAGCCATAAACTCCACGAAATCAACATTTCTAAAAGCGAAGTAAAGAAGAGCAACTGCCAGCAACAAAGAAAAGCTGTACTTAAGTACAGAGACGGCTGTTTTTACCATGTTTTTTATGAAAGTCGGTTGTCTTCTGAAGGAAAAATCAAGACTGGTTGGTGTTTTTTTGCTTCTGAAAATTCGAGAGAACAATAAGAAATGATAATCACCATATCTCCAACTTGAGCTTTGCGAGCGGCCGGCCCGTTTAGACAAATTTGTCCAGAACCACGCTCTCCTTTGATGATGTACGTTTCTAAGACGTTCTCCATTGTTCACATTTACGACCTGAACTTTTTCGTTCTCGATCATATTGGCAGCATCCATCAGATCTTCATCTATGGTGATAGATCCTACATAATGTAACTCTGCTTGGGTGATCTTTACCCTATGTATTTTTGATTTTAATACTTCTATAAACATGCTTCTGCTCAATCTTGCCGCAAATATAAGTTATCAATTAATCTAATTCCCTCCACAAACGCTGCCACACACATGACAATAGGATCCATGTATTCAGTTCTGTATGGGCATTAGTGTGTTTGCACTCCACGATCTCTAAGTATTCTATCTCCAAATCGTCAATTCCACTATAGAAAGCAGAAACTGTCAATTTAGTTTCATCGATGGATGATTTTGATGAAAATTTTTCTTGACCTACAATCAATCCCTTATAAATATTGCTTGCAACTGTTTCCTTGGCACGTTTAGATAACCTTTGATTTCTGGATGACATTGCCAGTCCAGAAGGCTTCTCGAACTATAGGCATTCCTACTATCTCAGTAGGAAAAGAAAAATCGCTAACCATTCCTTTAATTAAGAAGATATTGTTGCAAATCTTTTTGGCCAAAATAGGCACGATCAGGCAGTGATTTGATGAAGCAGTTTGGCCACTACCAGACCTACACCATCAAAGTGCCCCGGTCTAAATTTTCCTTCCATTACCTCAGCCATTTCGACCGAAATCTACTTTAACCATGGGCTTTTCTTGTACATGCCTTTCTCAGAGGGTGCATACACGAAATCTACACCTTGAGCCTCAAGAAATGCTAAATCCGCGTCGAAGGGTCGAGGATATTTTTCGAGATCATCGGAATTATTGAATTGCAACGGATTCACGAAGATACTTACAACGGTGACGTCATTGGTTGCTTGAGATGCTGTCACTAAGCTCACATGTCCGGCGTGCAGTGCGCCCATCGTAGGAACCAATCCTATGGTTCGGCTGCCTGCCTTATGGGTTTTAACAATGAGAATATTTCCTCAGTAGAGGTGGCTACCTGCATCAATCATAGAGTTAATGGATTCTAACTTACTGAAAACGTTGATAATATGGCAAAAATATGGTAATTTTGAGGTCAAATTCGAGAATCCTCAATTAAAATAGAATATCTATGTCAAATTTAAGAATCCTCTACGTAGCGAGTGAAATCAACCCTTTCTTGAAAACAACGGAAGTTGCTGATTTTGTAAGACGACTGCCACAAGCCATGCAGGAACGAGGAATGGAAATTAGGATTTTGGTACCAAGATTTGGTCTGATCAATGAACGTAAAAATCGACTACATGAAGTAGTCAGACTTTCAGGCATCAACATTTCTATTGGTGACGAAGAAAAACCGCTAATTATTAAAGTTGCTTCCATACCTAATGCTAAACTTCAAGTCTATTTTATCGACAATGAAGATTATTTCCACAGAAAGTCTGTATTCTTCGACAAAGAAGATAATTTTTATGAGGATAACGACGAAAGAGCAATATTTTTCTGCAAAGGCGTTTTAGAAACAGTTAAAAAACTGGGCTGGTCTCCTGATATTATTCATTGCAATGACTGGATGACAAGTTTGATTCCTTTGTATGTGAAAACGACTTACAAAAATGATCCAATTTATAAAGATTCAAAAACAGTTTTTTCTATCTATAATAACACTTTTAACCATAAATTTGGCGCTGACTTACTGGACAAAGTCAAAATGATAGACATTGACGATAGCATGTTCGATTGTTGAAGACTGCCGACTATGACGGATTCATTAAAATGGGAATACAGTATGCCGATTCTGTGATAAACGGAAACGAAGAGTCACCAGAAAGCTTCGTAAAATTAATTAACGAAATCTCTGGTAAAGGAGAAGATTGATACGATAGAAAACGGAGAAAACATTGAAGAATCATATTTCAATCTATACAATGACCTTGTTGGATAAGATGATTAAAATTTCTAATTCGGGATTAATGCTATGTGCATTAATCCCGTTTTTTTTTGCATGTAATGACCCAAATGCTCTAGGGCTTGAGCTGGATGATCAAACCTCAAAAACCGAAGTGGATGTGGTGGAATTTACCTTGCCTGCTAAGACCATTTATATCAACTCCTTGAACACGGGAAATAGAGGGAGTGTCGTTCTAGGAAAAATCACCAACGATTCTATATTTGGAGATATCAAAGCACGAGTATACAGTCAATATTATCCAAGTTCAGGGACTCTTCCAAGCTTTAAAAACGATAGCACCAATGGTGATACATTGAGTTACGTATCAGCAACCTTGAGGTTGAAGTATAGCAGGCTAACGGTAAATCCAAATGATTCCTCAATGGCAAACGATGATATAAGCGTACATCTAACAACGGATTCACTTTTCTCATCTGTAGAGTATCTCGCTAACATGCATACTGCTTTTGATGAAGCCAATCCTGTTGGAAACGCCTCAAAAAAGTTCAAGATTCGACAAGATTCTATTACAGAAATACCACTCAACGATGATTTTGGATCGATGCTTTTTGCGAGATTAGATTCTGCTGGACGTAGTGAAACCACTGCCTATAGAGATACTGTAACATCAGGAATTAGATATGCGCGAGCAATCACAATAGAGCCAGGAGTTGATTTCAACCACCTCGTCACACTGCCGATAGATTCCATGTGGATCGAAGTAGAAATGAAGAGTAAGAAAAATGACAAACCATACTATTATAAATTCAAACTGGGAGGTACTTACTATTCTCAAATCATCAGAAATCGATCGACAGGTAAATATTCCGATTTGATACAAGATTATGATAGTTCTAGTGTCGTTGCAGGCAATGTGCACTTGAACTCAATTGCTGGCTTTTATCCAAAAGTTGAGCTTACAGAGTATTTGAAATTTGTAAATGATAACCAAGATATTACTATAAATAGAGCGGAGTTTTCGTATGCTCATGACCCTATTGTCAGTGATATTATTCCAGCGGTGCAGTTGGTGAATTACTACTTTCCTAAGGAAGATGAACGAATTAGTATTTCTCAGGCATTGAGTACGAGAGGGACTTATGCACTTTTTTCTAATAATGGGTATACAGCGGCTTTATCTTCCGAGAGTATGCTTGCGTCTGGGTATGATAAAGAAGATCAGATATATCAGGATGACGTGACGCTTTTTTGTAAAAGCCTGGCGGACTACCAGCGTGCGGGTGAAGAGCCGTTTGCTAAAAGCATTGTTTTTTGGAATGCGAATACTACCTCAGTAGGGCAAACTTCGATCCCCAAATCATCCATCAAACTAAAAGTGTACTACACTAGACTAAAGTAAAGAATCATGTGCGGTATTGTAGCTTATATTGGTAATAGAGAGGCATATCCTATCCTTATTAAGGGACTGAAGCGGTTAGAATACAGGGGGTATGATAGCACAGGAGTGGCTGTGATAGAGGGGGCGGAGCTCCAGATTCATAAGAAACAGGGAAAGGTTGCAGATCTTGATGCTATTGCCAAGAAAAAAAATCTTACTAGTACGATTGGTATCGGACACACCAGGTGGGCGACCCATGGTGAGCCTAATGATAGAAATGCTCACCCTCATTATTCTGCAAATAAAAGGTTGGCAGTTATTCACAATGGAATCATTGAGAATTATCGGTCTTTGAAAACTGATTTGATCAATAAGGGTTACACATTTGAAAGTGATACAGATACAGAAGTATTTATCACTTTTCTGGAGGATATTCAGAAAACAAATGAGCTGTCTCTAGAGGATGCAGTGAGAGTGACTTTGAGCAAAGTGGTTGGTGCTTATGCCATAGTGATTATGTCAAAGGACGATCCTGATACGCTATTTGCGGCGAGAAAAGGAAGCCCAATGGTGATTGGTATAGGAAAAAATGAATACTTCATTGCGTCTGACGCTACGCCAATAGTGGAATTTACCAAAGATGTGATTTACCTCAATGACGAGGAAGTAGCGATCATAAAAAGGGATAAGCTCCAAATCACAGATTTGAAAGACATGCCGCTGAATCCTAAGGTGCAGCAAGTGGATATAGCCTTGGAGGAGATAGAAAAAGGAGGATATGATCACTTTATGCTAAAGGAGATTTTCGAACAGCCAAAATCAATTGCAGATTGCATGAGAGGAAGGTTGAAAATTGAAGATCATTCGCTTGTGCTTGGAGGAATCAATCAGTATTCTGATCAGTTGATCAATGCGAAGAAAATCACTTTTATCGCGTGTGGTACTTCATGGCATGCCGGGCTAGTAGCCGAATATATTTTCGAGGAATTTTGTCGCATCCCAGTAGAAGTAGAATACGCTTCTGAGTTTAGGTATCGCAATCCGATTATAAATGAGGGGGATGTGGTGATTGCTATTTCTCAATCTGGAGAAACTGCGGATACCTTGGCAGCCATAGAATTGGCCAAATCTAAGGGGGCGATCGTTTTTGGCGTGGTGAATGGTGTCGGGTCTTCTATTTCAAGAATTACCCATGAAGGAGCTTATCTGCATGCTGGGCCTGAAATAGGCGTGGCATCTACCAAAGCTTTTACCGCACAGCTGACTGTGTTGAGCATGATAGCCATTAAGTCGGCACTAATCAAGGGGACGATTACGAAAAGCACCTTCGATGATCTTTTAACAGAACTTCATTCAATACCTGCTAAAGTGGCTACAGCCCTGAAGGCAAACGATAAGATCATGGAAATATCTGCGAAGTATAAAGACGCTAGAAATTTCCTTTATTTAGGCAGAGGGTACAATTTTCCGGTAGCGCTGGAAGGAGCTTTAAAGCTTAAAGAAATCTCCTACATTCATGCTGAAGGTTATCCTGCGGCTGAGATGAAACACGGCCCTATTGCTTTGATAGATGAGAATATGCCTGTGGTCTTTATCGCTACCAGAGATAGCTCTTATGATAAAATCATTTCTAACATTCAAGAAGTGAAATCACGCAAAGGAAAAGTAATAGCTATAGTCACGGCTGGCGATGTGCTTATTCCGAGTATGGCGGATTATACGATAGAAGTACCCGCTACACATGAAGCTCTTATGCCGCTTGTGTCGGTGATTCCTCTTCAGCTCTTATCCTATCACATTGCAGTGATGCGAGGAGCTAACGTGGATCAACCACGTAACCTAGCTAAGTCAGTTACAGTTGAATAAACTATGTCAAAAATAATCTTCACAGATAAAGCACCCGCACCAATAGGCCCATATAGCCAGGCGATAGCATCCAACAATATGCTCTATGTATCAGGTCAAATTCCCATTGATCAGGCGACTGGAGAGGTTGTGTCTGGCTCCATCGAGGCGGAAACCAAGCAGGTAATGGACAATATTGGCTACATCCTTTCGGCTGCTGGCATAGGATATAAGCATGTAGTAAAGTGTAGTATTTTCATTAAAGACATGGCTCAGTTTGCCCAAATAAATGAGGCTTATGGAACATACTTTAAGGAAAATCCTCCAGCTCGAGAAACTGTAGAAGTCAGTCAGCTACCCAAAGGTGTCAATGTGGAGATTAGCTGCATTGCCGAGCTTGGTTAACACTAAGGCTTGTTAAACCGTAGCTTGATGGTGTGGGAGTAATCCTAGACTATTTAATTGCCGAACATATTACTTCGACGATTAAAAATTATATCGCTTTTGTGTTATTGTGGGTATGTATCCGCATTTTTGCGAAAAATTACTGTTATGATCCAAAGAATCCAGTCCGTATTTTTATTGCTCGTTGCGCTTACGATGATCGCAACATTGTTTTTGCCACTATGGTCGGAAGTAAGAAACGCTACTAATGAGGAGGTAGAACTAAATGCTTTTGAATTGGTATACCAAGAAACAAGTGAGCTTACCGCTCCGCAGGTGATCGATACCAAGCCCACGTTCTATATTTCTATTTTGTCAATTTTGGCTGCAGGTGTTGCGCTATGGTCGATTTTCCAATATAGAAACCGATTGACTCAAATTAAGGTAGGCGCACTCAATTCGCTTTTGATGGGCGGAAATATTGGTTTGATCTATTATTTTTCCACCAAAGGCGAAGCAATCATTGCTGAAAGTCAAGGTTCTTATGAGATTGGTTTTTTTGTAATAGCAGGAGCCTTGCTGTGCAACTCACTAGCTAACAGGTTCATTAGAAAAGATGACCGTTTGGTGAAGAGCGCCGATCGAATCAGATAACATCCAAAATATTATATCACGATCATTTTTTCAGTACGCTGGCTTTCAAACGCTGCATCAATGATTGTCATGACATTTATTCCATCCTGCGCCGTGACTGGCGCAGGTTTTTTGTTTTTAATTGCATCAGCAATACCATCATAATAAGCTCCGTAGTTGCCGCTATTAGTGTTGATTTCCTTACGGAAAACCAATCCTTCTAGCTCGGTGTGTAGCAATCCATTGTCATTTTTTGCCTCTAATCCGTATATGGGGTTATCAGGAGTGATGCCATCTTGAAGCTGATCTTCTTGGACATCACCACGAGATTTGATAAAAGATCCTTTTGTTCCATGAAGTTCATAGCCAGCAGGAGCTTCTCTGAAGAAATAGCCTCCTTTCAGATGTACACTGTGATTTGGATATTTTAGGAGAATGTCGAAGTAGTCATCTACTTTGGAGCTCTCTCTGGTGATGGAAATATCCGCAAACACCTTTTGTGGCATACCAAAAAGCACGATTGCTTGATCGATCAAATGCGACCCTAAGTCTTTTACGATTCCTGCTCCTGCGTTTGGTTCTTCCTTATGTAGCTTGGGGCTTAGCTCGGCCCTAAATCGAGCAAAGGAAATAGTTGTCTCTACAATGTCACCCAGCACTTGCTTGTTTAGTACGTCTTGAACGGTAGAAAAACCACTATCCCACCGTCTATTATGAAAAACAGAGAGCATCAAATTTTTTTCCTCGGCCAATGCTTTAAGCAACTTTGCTTCCTGAGCGGTAGTGGTAAAAGCTTTTTCCACAATCACATGTTTACCGGCTTCCAATGCTGCCTTCGCATACTCAAAATGACTTTCTATTGGCGTGTTTACTACAACCAATTCGATATCAGCGTCACTCAAAATTTCTTCCAATGAATCAAAACTACGAGTATATGAATAAGCTTGCTGTATTCTCTTTAGCGATCGCTCCCATGAGCCAACTAGAGAAAATTGTTCATTTAAATGTAGAAAAGGAGCGTGAAATACTCTTCCGGACATGCCGAAAGACAATAGTGCGGTTTTTATTGGGTTCATTGTATGCTGTTTGGGGTCAAGCGGGAAATTAGTAAAATATGTGGAACTATAGCGTACGTTATGCTAATTCTTAATATAAAAACGTTATTTAGTAAAAAAAATGAATTTTAATTGAAATGCTTAAAGCTCCTACTTGCTAAATTTCGGATTTCTCTGTTTCTCCTAAAAGCTGCTTGTCATGGAGCTCTTTGTAAACGCCTCCAGCAGCAAGGAGAGAATCATTGGTGCCTTGTTCTACAATATATCCGTCATCTAAAACGAGAACTTTGTCAGCAAGTTTGGCAGAAGATACTCTATGTGAAATAATTACTGAAGTACGTCCTTTCATAATGCGCGCCATGGCATTGAGGATGGTGTTTTCGGTTTTTGTATCTACGGCAGAGAGTGCATCATCCAAAATCAAAACTTTTGGCTCGCGAGCGATGGCTCTAGCGATGGATACCCGCTGCTTTTGGCCTCCAGAAAGTGTGATTCCCCTTTCGCCCACGCGGGTTTCAAAGCCATTTGGAAAACGGGAAATATTTTCAAGCAAGTCAGCATCTTCTGCGGCTTTTTTAATGCCTTCGTCTCCCATGGCTTCCAGACCAAAAGCAATATTTTCAGAAATGGTGTCGGAGAATAAAAAGACATCTTGTGGTACATAGCCAATTTGACTTCTCACACTATCAAGGCTGTAATTTTGAATGTTAGTATCGTCAATGGCAATGGCTCCTTTATCTACATCGTACATTCTACAAATAAGGTTGGCGATGGTGGATTTTCCTGAGCCAGTGGTGCCAATAATCGCAATGGACTCTCCAGGATTCACTTCGAACGTGATGTTTTTGAGGGCTTCTATGCCTGAGTCAGGATAAGTAAAACCTACATTGGTAAAGGAGATTTTTCCATTGATGGGTTTTTCGATGTTTTCTTGGGAGACGATTTCATTTTTCGTTTCCAGAAACTCGTTGATTCTCCTTTGAGAAGCTGCCGCACGCTGGATGATACTGGTGATCCACCCCAATGAAGTCACGGGCCAGGTAAGCATATTCACATAAATAATAAATTCTGCGATATTACCAGTGCTCACCGCTCCATTAAAAACCTCTACCGAGCCAACATAAACGGTGATAATTACACTAAGTCCTATTAAGCCCATAATCAGTGGGAAAAACAATGCCTGCACAAATGCCAGTCTCAATGATTTGTCTTTGTATTCATTGCTTGCTTTGTCAAACTCTTGATTCATATCCTCTTCTCGCACAAAAGCTTTGATCACACGGATACCCGAAAAAGCTTCTTGAACAAACGTGGATAGTCCTGACAGACTTTCTTGAATCTCTTCAGAACGTTTATTGATTATGTTATTGACAAAATAAATACTCACCGACAGTAGCGGGAGGGGCAATAGAGAATATAGTGTAAGCGTCGGATTTACGTAGATCATGTACGGAATGACCATAGCAAAAAGCGTAATCAAACTCACCCCATACATGATGGCAGGCCCAGCATACATACGAACTTTGCTTACGTCCTCAGAGATACGCGCCATTAGATCTCCGGTATTGTTTCTCCTATAAAAACTCAAAGGAAGAGTCTGGTAGTGCTCGTAGATTTCGTTTTTCAAATCGTATTCTATCAGCCGAGACATCACAATGATTGTTTGTCGGGTGAAAAAGAGGAAAATGCCTCTCATCAAAGCTGCCAGAAGAATCACTAGGGCCAATATGATAATGCTCGCTGATATGGCTTGAAAAGTGATCGACTGAAGGTCGAAACCATCGAAAGCGTTGAAGATTTTAAAATTATTTTGGAGTAGATCGAAAGAATACCTGACAACTATGGCGGGGATAATAGCGAAGAAATTAGATACCATGATGAACAGCGTCCCTAGAATCAAATGCCATTTGTACTTTTTGAAGTATTTATTGAGATGAGCTAGGTCTTTCACAGGGAGATAAAACGATCGGTATTTAAAATGGTTATTAGCCCGAAATCAGTTAATTTTGGCACTTCGAAAAAGGTCGAGTCCTTTTAAGTTCTTATAAAAGCAAAGAAACAATATATCATGATAGATACCCAAAGTCAGGTTCAAATGAATGATATTTTAAAAATGAGTGCGCTACCAACACAAATACAGCCACGAATGCCTTTTCAGTGCCAAACGGAACAGGTTTTAATTTCTTTGACTAAAAGATCAAAAAACATCCAATCAACACATCTGTTTCAAAAAGTCGATAAGCAAGCAAAAAGAACCTATGAACTTTGCTCAGATGTTCTGAACTTTGCCGCGAAAACAAAATATCCATCCGCCACGAAACTTATGCCTACATACTCTTTTACCGAAAGTGTAAGCAAAATCAAATCTCATATTAATTAAAATTTAAGATCAATGCTCAATCGTAGGATTCTTCGTGTCAAGGCCATGCAGGCACTTTACAGTTATTATTTGGCGCAGGAGTCACAAAAAAATGTTATCAATGAGCAGCTAGAGTCTCATTATTTCCTAGATCCAGCAAAAGATGATTTTGCGGATGCAGGATTGTTTACCAAAAGAAGAAAGCTGGCTTCAAGTCTTTATTTTGAGTTTTTGAGCACACGACTAGTTCCTGCCTCAGATGCCGTAGATGAGGAAGAGCAAGAAATTCGGGAAAACGTACAGCGATATATTGATAAATATTACGCAGAGACGGATCGTGAAATGCGTGCAATACAAAGTCGCATGGTCAAGGATGTGGATGATATTCAAAATCTCTATTTGCAATTGATTCAACTCCTTGTGGAGTTTGCTCATTTGGAGCACCAAGAAAGGGATAAGAAAACAAGAGCGCACATCCCTAAAGTATCTACATGGAAATATCATTTGATTGACAATCCGCTGGTAGATGCACTTACCAAATTTGAGGACTTCAACAAGCTATTGATTGATAACAAAATAAGTTGGCAGGAAGATTACGATGTAATTAAATCTTGGTACAAAGATATTTTGCAGAAAGACGAGACCTTAATTGAATATCAAAAAAAGGTATCGCCTACTGAGCAGGAACACAAAGATGCGGTGATCTATATCTTTAAGAAGTTGGTTTTCAAGAACAGCGTGATCGGTGATTATATAGCTTCTATAGACCTTCATTCTTCCGAAAATCTTTCAATTTTAAAAAGTATGGTTGTGAAGACCTTTCAGGATTATGAGTCCGATTTGGACGATCCTTTTCATTTGAAGGACGTAAGCCGAAACGAGGAAGAGGATATCGACTTCTTTAAGAAACTTTTTAAAGAGACCGTGCGTAAGGAAAGTGAACTTGATGGGATCATTTCTAAAAAGACAAAGAACTGGGATATTTCAAGGGTAGCACTGACCGACAGAATTATTCTTAGGATGGCGCTGGCTGAGATGATGTCGTTTCCAAGTATACCAGTGAAAGTGACCATCAACGAGTTTATCGAAGTATCTAAAAATTACTCCACACCTAAGAGCAAACAATTTGTGAACGGTATTTTGGATGTAATGGCAAACGAACTAACTTCGGATGGGCTAATTAGAAAAAGCGGAAGAGGGTTAATAGACAATAAATAAAACACGAAACAATGAGTAATAGATCAGGAGGTTCATTTTTTGCATTGATTTTTGGAGTAGCCATAGGAGGATTCTTAGGGATTCTTTTTGCTCCCGACAAAGGGGTAAATACCCGTGACAAGCTCACATTCAAATTAGACAAGTACAAGAAGCAGTTGGAAGACATGCTGAAGGATTTGGTGGAAAATGGTGAGGCGCTCGAAAATGAGGCCAAATCTGAGGGTGAGAAAATTGTGAAAGACGCCAAAGTAAAAGCAGAGAAATTGCTTGATGATGTAAATGGGCTTATTAGCCAAATAAAAAAGAATTAATTCAATAATATCTTTCTCTTAAATAATTCATTCATCTAAAAAGCGTACTTCTTTGTAAGTTTGTGCGATTTAGAATTAAAATTCTTTTAACCATGATTAAGAAAACCATCTATTTAGCCAGTATTGTTGCATTATCAGCATTGGCTGTGAGCTGTGGAAATAGCTCTAAAGAAAAAGAGTTGCAAAACAGAATTGCTGAGCTTGAAACCCAAGTAGAAGCAACTAAGCCAACTACAAACTCTACCACACCAGAAGCGGAAGTGAAACCAGAAGGCCCACTACCTTCATTCGAATTTCCTGAAGAGGAGCACGATTTTGGTACTATCAATGAAGGAGATGAAGTGGAAAAAGTTTTCAAGTTTAAGAATGTGGGAGAAGCTCCTTTGATCATCTCATCAGCGAAAGCATCTTGTGGATGTACTGTGCCAAAATGGCCAAAAGAGCCGATCGGAATTGGTGAAGAAGGCGAAATCCTTGTAAGATTCAATAGTAAAGGCAAGCCTGGAATTCAAAACAAAACGATCACAATCACAGCCAATACTTATCCAAGTACGAGCAGATTGAAGATCAAAGCAGACGTAACTAAGTCGGAAGACCCGTCTTAATATTATAACCAAAACAACCAATGATTAAACCATTATTGCTTCAGGCAGGAGGAGATTATACCCAGTTTTTAATGCTAGGGGGTATGGTCGCGATATTTTATTTCTTTTTTATTCGTCCACAACAGAAAAAACAAAAAGATCAAAAAAAGTTTATTGAAGAAATCAAAAAAGGTGACTCTGTTGTGACCTTGGGTGGTATTCATGGCAAAGTGGTAGCTATCGAAGAAGCCATCATTACTTTGGATGTGGATCGCGGAAATAAACTTTTGGTTGAAAAATCATCTATCTCGCTTGAATCCAGCAAAAGGGTTTACGGGGAAACTAAATAATCACATCAAGTGTACGAAGTACTAAAAAACTGGAAGGTAGTGTTGCTCTCCTTAGGTGGAGCCACTACCTTTTGGTTTTTTAATGCTTTGAATAAAGATTACAACGCTGTAATCAACTACCCAGTAGAATTCCAATTTGCCCGTGATAGTGTAGTCATCGTGGATCCACTTCCGAACACAGTCACCATAGATGTGAGTAGTGGTGGATGGAATTTGATTCGAAAAACGTTATTCTTCAACGTCACGCCCATCCAAATAGAGCTAGAAAATCCGACAGAGATTAGCTATTATACGCGATCGGCGCTTTTCCCTTTGGTCATAGATCAGCTGGAAGAGCTTCAGGTCAACTACCTCGTTACCGATACGCTTTATATCAATATTGACAAAAAGAAACGCAAGCGTTTCAAACTCAAAATAGATTCCCTGACCATCCCTTTGCAGGAAGGTCATAGACTCACCTCTAGTATTCAGATCATTCCTGATTCTATAGAAATAACTGGGGCAAAATCCTTTTTGGATACGCTAGGCGGATTCTATTATTTATCCTTCGAAACCAAAGAAATTGATGATCCTTACGATAGGGACATTGAGCTAATTTTTCCTGAACGAGCCCAAGCTCAGGCTAATCCCAAAGAAGTGAGGGTTGCTTTTAAGGTAGAGCGTTTTGAGCGGATGAAAGTGACTGTGGAGGTGGAGCCTATCAATTTCCCGGTGGATTCTTCTGTTTATTTATCGCAAAAGGAAGTGGACGTCTTCTTTACAATACCCGAATCCAAAATGAAGAAGATAGACGCATCCGATTTTGCCATTACGGCCGATAAAGCCATGTTGAAGCGCAGAGATTCTACGGTTTTGGCGATGCTGATGTACTATCCAGAAAGTGCTGTAGAAGTACAGGTGGAGCCGGAGAATATCAAAGTGAATTATGGCAAGAAGTAGTCCTTTGCAAGTTGGGATTACAGGCGGCATTGGTGCTGGAAAAAGTATCGCATCCAAAATATTTGCAATCTTAGGTGTGCCAATCTATGACGCAGATTCACAGGCTAAAAGTCTGATGAATGCTGACAGTCAACTTAAATCACAAATTTCAAGTTTATTAGGAGCTGAGGCTTATCAAAACGATAGCATCGACCGAGCTTGGGTAGCGAAAAAAGTATTTTCAAATCGATCGCTACTTGATCAGCTAAATGCTTTGGTGCACCCTGCTGTAGGGAGGGACTACCAACAGTGGGTGGAGGCAAACTTATCAAAATCTGTGTTGATCAAGGAAGCTGCCTTGCTTTTTGAAACGGGATTGGCCGAGCAAATGGATCAAGTGATTGTGGTTTCTGCGCCCGAAGAAATGCGAATAAGTCGTGTACTCAGTCGAGACAAACACAGAAGCCAATCTGATGTGGAGGCGATCTTGAAAAATCAGATGTCAGAAGAGGAGAAAGTGGCGAAGGCTAATTTTGTGATTCTCAATGATGAAAAGCAGTCAGTCATTCAGCAAGTTTTAAGTATTCATGCGGAGCTGCTATCTCAGGTCAGTGGGTAGTTTGATTTGGTCTGCATAGAATGTCATTCGCTTGGAGTGCGTGTCTAGTATTTCCACCTTTTCAATGAAATCTTCTATACTGTGGTAAAAAAGCTCCACATAAATTCGATCTATGATATATAGGTTGATTTTGTATTTGTAGTACCTGATGGACGTTACAAACTCACCGTTGAAATATACCCATTGAATTTTTTCCCTTATCGACAGCTGTTGAAATCGCTCTTTCTTCATCCCTATCAAGATAAATCAAATCTTTATTGATCGCAATAGACTTGATCATATTCGTTTGGACGGTAGGCTTGAGATTTGATGACTTTGCCATTTGGGTCAAAGTAAGTGACCACAAAAAAGTCAGCTGTTTTGAGGTGCTGCTCCGCGAAAAAAATTGGTAAATCAGCTGTGCCAATATTGATAATGTCGTTGTAAGCCGGTGGCACTACGAGACCTTTTGATGGACTTGCTACGCCATATTTATCTTCCTTCATAAAGAGTAGGTAATCAGAGTTGGTGTCATTTTCCCATTTTCTCAGGCTTACAACATTGCCAATCAAAATCTCACCTGCTACGCTCTGTAGCGTCCAGAGATCGTCTTTTTTACCCCAAAAACTGGTATCATTCCATTGTTTGAGTTCATCATATTCTGGTTTTATTTTCCACTCTTTAGAGTTGATCGTGACACCTTGTTTATTGTTCTTAGACACGAGAAAGCCATTCATGAATTTCTCTGGTTTTGAAGGATATTCTGGTGGTAAGATGATTCCGCTAGACAAGTCCAGTAAGCCAATGAGGTTGCCTTTAAGCAAATAAACCAGCCCACCTGTTTCCGTAATATGATCATAGATTGGTTTTATGATCAAGCCTTTGGATCGGTGGTAAACGCCATATTTGCTCCTACTCTTCACAATAAAGGTGGAATCATCTAAATATTGAACGTCCTCATATTTTCCTTTCAGAACGCTATTTCCCGCTCTATCCAAAACATTTTTTTCATTTCGGCTGGTGTACATCACAAAGCGTTGACCAGTTTTCTTTTCATCAATAGATCTTAGAATGGTGAAGCTAGAATTTTTGTCAAGATGAAAAAACGAGCCGTTTTGAAAGAACAGAAACGCACTGTCCCTTCGCTCAATATAGGCTACATCCTCGTTGAGGAGCACCACAGAGTCAAGTGGAGTAAGAATGCTTGCCACCGTATCTTTTAGCGCACGTAGCGTCCATTTGTTGCCGCGTTGCATGGCCAGCCATTGATCATTTACAGCAAGATCACTGAATCCAGGAGTAATTGGTTCGCCTTTGATTCTATCGAAAACCATGTAGCTAGAATCCCTTTTCACAAACCATATAGGCTTGGAAACATTTATTTGTTGCTTGCCGAGTGGGATGAGCGTTTTTAGATTTTTGTCCATAAGCGCTTCTTTGTCTTCATTAAAACCGATGAAGAGCGTGTCTGAAAAAACCTCAAAATCGTCAAATGGAAAATTAAAGTCTTCAAGTGGCTTGTCAGGATTTAAGGAACTAACATTCAAGGCCATGTACCTGTCTTCTTTTTCAAGAATGATAAATGTGCCAGCTTGGGTGATTTGATCAAAAGATGGAGCAAGTAACATTGTGCCATTGAAAGCTAAAACCCCCCATTTATTTGATTGCTGAATGGCGATGAACTGATCATTAAGAACCTTAGCTTCTTGGATTGGCTGCTGGTTTAGTTTGATTCCAGATTGATGATATAAATCGGATCCTGAGGCTGTTTCCAGAAGAATGAGCTCTGCTGATAAATAGGTAATCTTGGAAATCTCTTTGGCCAATGTTTTTCCCGCTCTGTTGACAATCTTCCAGCCGTTTTGATCTTTTACTCTCAGCCATTCGTAGATGATGTTTCCGCATTTATATGCAGGATCTGTTTTTTGCGGGTTTAATGCTTTGATGGTGTCGCCATAGGCAGTTAGGAATGTAAAGCGATCTTCGCTTAAGATTGGTATGAGTGGAAAACGGGACAGTCGAGCAGCGTCCAGTAAGCTGTCTGCGTTTGGGCTTATTGTGGCTATTTCATTCAGATTTATAGCTCCGTTCGCCTTTTCTTTATAATACAGGTAGTTGAATGCTCGCTTTGTAAAATGAGATTTCGGGTAGTCTTCGATAAAGAGTTGGTAGCTTTTCTCATAATGGTCGTATGTTCTTCTGCTGAAAATAAATGCTTCTGCTTCCTTGCGGTGATGCGTATTTGGGAAATTCTTAACAAAGAGTTCGTACTCACTCAATGTTCCATTTTTGGTCTTGTCTTTGAATAGCAACCATTCATAATTGGTTTCTGCCCTGACCCAAAAAGTGGAGCTCGGATAGGTATCCATGTAATGCTTGTAGGCTTTCCAGGTATTTAGCGTTTTGGTATTTTCATAAGCCAAACTATCACGCAGATAGATGGCTTTGTTTTCAAAGGGGGAGCTGGGAAAATTTTCTATGAATATAAGTACGGAAGAAAGTGAAAGTGGGTCTTTGGCTTTTGCGAACGAGAGTTTTGTGATCAGCATTTTAGCTGAATCAATATTTGCCAATGGCATATCGGTTTTAGCCCAATCGTCTTTTTGATCCTCAGTGGCTTTCGGACGTAATTCTAGTGCTTTGAAGATGTAAATACGTGAAGAGTCGAGGTTGTAGTATGGTTGTCCTTTATTTACGAAATAGAGCGAATAGAAATACATCAAACCAAAGCTCGAGGAGTCTTTTAGCATTTCTTTATCTAGTGTTTCTTTTGCTTTTTCAAAATCTGATTTCTCCATAAATTTGGAGATTCTCTTTAGATTTTGGCTTTGAGCATGAAAAACTGAAAGTACAATAAGTGCTAGAAGAATGGTTTGTCTGATCACTGGTGAGTGTTGAGTTTTATGCTTCGCAAAGTAAATAAATTACGGCCAGTAAACGATTGACGAAAGGCTTTTCAGCTTTATGTTCGAATATTCCCATTCATACAGAATAATGCCTGCTGGTAATATTTAGTCAATCTGAAATGCTTGGCTCACATATATTTGTATCATAAAGTTAAAAGGCGATTAAGATTTTAGGCGGTGATTGACCTGATGGGAATCAGGTCGCAAGATTCGATCTCAACCAGTTATAGATCGATCTTAATAGGGGGCAAGTTTCTTGCCCCCTTCTTTTTTGCCTTTTAGTGAATAATCAGACGGATAATTGTGCTCGCTATCCGCAGGTTAATAGGCATTCTCTTCACTCATATGCTGAAAAATCCTTCTTTATCTTTAACAAAACATTCAAACCAAATCAAGTCTAAAGTGTTTTCGTTAAGATTGCGACGAAATTGACACAGATGAAATCTATACCTGAGCTACAGGCATTAATCAAGGCAGAAATAGATCAACAGGAATACGGCACAAATCCAGAAAACCTGTATGCCCCTATCAAGTATTTGATGTCCCTTGGGGGCAAGCGAATGCGCCCTTTGCTGGTTTTGCTGGCTTATCAGCTGAAAAAAGATGATGTGCAGCATGTGGTTAAATCAGCATTGATGGTAGAGGTGTTTCACAACTTCACCTTGATGCATGACGACATCATGGACAAAGCTCCTTTGCGAAGAGGGAAACCTACCGTGCACGAAAAGTGGAATGAAAATGTGGCCATTCTTAGTGGAGACACCATGCTGGTAAAGGCATACGATCTATTGCTGAATTTGACACCTGACTTGCTCCCTGAGGCATTAAGACTTTTCAATAAGTGCGCTGTGGAAGTGTGCGAAGGGCAACAGATAGATATGAACTTTGAGTCGCGCGAGGATGTGTCCGTAGATGAGTATATCGAAATGATTCGATTGAAAACGGCGGTGCTTCTGGGATTTAGCTTGGAGTATGGTGCACTGATGGCCGGTTTTGAATCTGACTGAACGAAAGAAAATCTACGATCTCGGAGTGAAAATGGGAATAGGTTTTCAGCTGATGGACGATCTGCTGGATGTCTATGGAGATCAGGAGAAATTTGGAAAGCAAGTGGGGGGAGACATTGTGTCAAACAAAAAAACTTACCTACTGATTACGGCATTGAATTTGGCGAATGCCAAACAAAAAGCGACTCTCCAGGACTGGATGGAGCGGCAGGAATATGTGGTGGAGGAAAAAGTGAAGGCGGTAAGAGCGGTGTATGATGAGATCAGAATCAAAGCACTGACCACCAAGAAAATGAATGAATACTTCGATGCATCTTTTGCGATGCTAGAAGAAATTGAAGCAAAACAGGAGGCCAAAGCGGTACTTAAGGCGTTTGCATCTGCACTAATGAAAAGAGAATCTTAATGAGCATATCTATTACTTTAATTCTCATCGTCGTGACGGTGGTGGTGAGTTTGGCGGCTTTTAATAACGCCAATATTTTCCAAAAGGGTTTGATGAATCCTTACATGGTTTTTAATAAAAAGGAGTTTTACCGCTTAGTCTCGTCAGGTTTTCTTCATGGCGGGTATGCACACTTGGGTTTCAATATGTTCACTTTCTACTTCTTCGGAACGGTGGTGGAGATGGTCTTTGGGCAGATATTGGGAAGCATGGGGTCAGCGGTCTATGTGCTTTTTTACCTTTCGGCGATAGTAGTCTCTGATTTGCCAGTGGCAATAAAACATCGCGACAATCCACGATATAATAGTCTAGGTGCCTCGGGCGCAGTGTCGGCCATGGTGTTTGCCAGCATTCTATACTTTCCGTTGAATGACATTTGTCTCTATGCAATTCTGTGTCTTCCAGGGTTTATTTTGGGAGTGCTTTATGTTGGGTACTCTTATTACTCTGGCAAGCAAATGAATGACAATATCAATCACGAGGCGCACTTGTATGGCGCACTTTATGGATTGGTGTTTGGCTTGGTCGTGTATCCTGATTCAGGAGCAGCTTTCCTTGAGCAGATAATGACTTATCGCTTGCCGTTTTTCAAATAATTATTTCGATAACGCTTTGAGGGTTAAGTGTATTTTTGTTTCATGTTTGCTCTGAAGCAAATGCTTTTTGATTCCAAACCTTAAAATAGTTATTAATCCGACGGCAATTAAACGCAAAAAAATGTTCTTGCAACTTGCTGATGACCAAGATGATCTAGAATTTGGCATCCCAATAAATTCAACTCTAGTTGATAACCCCTAAAGCTTATGTGTCGTCACTGCATTTTTACCTTCTTCATTCTTTTAATTTCAATCACTATTTCCTGTAAAAAAGACAAAGTGTGCCCTGAAATTATTGATGAGGGGAGCGAAACTTTAACCTTGCCCGTTGGTACTCAAGACACTATTTTGTATGCCAACGTAAATGGGGATAATGTGTCTGTATATTTAAGTATTCCTGAAAATTGCTCTGCTAAAGGCCATGCCTGCCGTAGTAGTTTTGCATGGTTCGGGTGGCATGTGGCAGGATGATGATAGAGAAGCGGGCATCATGTCTAGACAAAATCGTGAATGGAAGGAGCTCTTCAATGACAATTGCATAATAGGAGCGTATGTAGATAGCTACACGCCTCGTGGCTGTATTGAGCGTGAAGGTGATTGGACTGTGCCACCCAAGGCTTTTTTGATCAGCGCTCAGTTTGTTAGACCAGCAGATGCTTATGCGGCATTGTCCCTCTTGCGCACGTTGCGATGGGCGGATGATTCACCCGTAGTGCAGGAAGGAAGTGAAGGATTGCTGGGGTTTTCGGATGGAGCCACCTCATTGGCGGCAGCCATGTATGACACAAATAAAACACCTGAGAACTGGGAGTGGACGCAAAAATATGATGATAACGAATACGCTGAGGCGGATGGTGTAAAGCCTCCAATTGAGCGTCCGGAAGATGGAGGCTTTGCTTGTGCTGTCTTTTATTATGGTGGGTCTGTGGGGAATTCTTATTGGGGAGGAAACCCGTGCAGCAATTCAAATTTCATGTATGTCAACTATGCCCCGATTTTATATCAAATTCCAGAAGATGGATATTTGACTGAAAATTCACTTTGTGCAATTGCGCATCTCGAAGAAATAAGTGCCCCGGTGGAAAAGCATATTTATGACAATTCTGAGCATGGCTTTGATGGAGATCAAGGAGCATCAAGTGCCAATAGCGATTTGGCAAGATCTCGATCTATTGATTGGTTTAAAAAATACTTTACAAAGTAGTATTGGCTGCTTTTCGTCTATTATGTAAAGTCCATTTGATAATTACACAAACACTGGCTGTTTGCTGCTTATTATCAGATAGTTATAAAAATTTCTCGTGTAAAAGGCTCATAGCCTCTATGTAAAAGAATCAAAAAAAGCGATTGACACCAAGGTCTCAATCGCTTTTTAATTTTTGGTATTTACTCAATTACTTCACCTCAAACGTAACCGCTAAAGGTTGCTTTTTCCCCAATCGGTCATTCGCACTGCTGGGTGAACTTCCTCCCACAGAGATTTTAAAACCTCCCTTTTCTATTTCGGCGTGCCTTCCATATTGACTCTGAGCGATCATCTGAGGAGTGACGTCAAAAGTGATTTGCTGGCTTTCTCCAGATTTCAGCTCGATCGGACGTACACTTTTTAGCGCCTGCAAAGGAACAGTGAAGCTTGATTCTATGTCAGTGATGTAGAGTTGGACTACCTCTCGTGCGGTCATTGTTGATGTATTTTTTACTTTGACGGACACTTGCAATGATTCGCTTTCAGAGATAGATGTCTTGCTCACTTTCAAATCGCTGTACTCAAAATCGGCATAGCTCAAGCCAAATCCAAATGGATACATTGGTTCAGCGGTAGCGTAGCGATAAGTTCGGTTAGCCATGCTATAGTCGCTATAGGCAGGTAAATCGCTCACCGACATAGGGAAAGTAATAGGCAGACGGCCAGAAGGGCTCACATTGCCAAAAATAATGTCGGCGATGGCTTGTCCACCGCGCTCACCAGGATACCAAGCAAAGAGTACGGCATCTGAAAGCTCATGCACCTCTCGTAAATCCATTGGACTACCTCCCGTGATCACAGTGATGATAGGCTTGTCATTGTTTTCTCTTAGCCCACGCAAGAATGCAATTTGATTGGCAGGGATATTCATATCAAAACGATCTCCTTTGGTGGTAGAAGCGATGGACTCGCCTTCTTCTCCTTCTAAGAGTCCAGAAATTCCCAAGGTTACGATCATGGCATCTGCTTGCTGCGCATCATTTGTAGTCCAATCTATCGGGTTTACATTAGGTCTGTCTAGCAAAAAGCCTTGCTTGTATTGTACGACCGTGCCAGCAGAAACGGCTCCCGTAATTCCTTCTAATATGGTCACCATATTGGCACTTGTGCCGTAGTAGTTGCCGAGCAAAATCTCTGCACTAGCAGCGTGTGGGCCAGTCACGAAAACATATTTGATGTCTTTTTTAAGTGGGAGCACATTTTCCCTGTTTTTTAGGAGTACAATGGATTTTTGTGCGGTTTCCAATGCCAGTTGCTGATGTTTTTCAGAGTTGATTACTTCAGATCCGATCGCATTGTAAGGATTCTTGTCATCTATATCTAGAAGCCCTAGTTTGAAGCGACTTGTAAAAAGTGTGGTGAACGCTCGGTCTATCATCTCTTCGGTGATCAATCCTTTGTCCAAAGCATCTTTCAAGTATGGATAGGTGTTACCGCAATTTAAATCCACACCACTTTTGAGAGCGAGAGCAGCAGACTCAGTGGAGTTTTTGGTGACTTTATGACCTTCATGAAAATCTACCAAAGCCCAGCAGTCTGAGACGATGTGACCTTTGAAGCTTAGCTCTGTTCTGAGAATGTCTTGCAAAAGGCGCTTGCTACCGCAGCAAGGTTCGCCGTTTGTACGGTTATACGCACACATGACAGCCTCTACATCTGCTTCTACCAAGCTTTTGAATGCAGGAAGATACGTTTCATACAAGTCTTTTTCGCTGGCTACAGCGTCAAAAACGTGACGGTCTTTTTCCGGGCCACTATGCACTACGTAGTGTTTGGCGCAAGCCGCAGCTTTAAGGTAAGTTGGATCATCGCCTTGCAAACCTTTTACGAAAGCACTACCCAATATGCTTGTGAGATATGGGTCTTCTCCATAGGTTTCTTGCCCACGCCCCCAGCGAGGGTCTCGGAAAATATTGACGTTTGGTGTCCAGAACGTTAGGCCAGCATAGCGGATACGATTGCCGTTGGCCACATTGGCGTTGAATTTGGCGCGTGCCTCATCTGAAATAGCTGTAGCGATTCGTTTGATTAAGGTGGAGTCAAACGTGGAAGCCATGCCTATGGCCTGTGGAAAAACGGTGGCTTTGCCGGCGCGAGCTACTCCATGTAGGGCTTCATTCCACCAGTTGTATTCAGGAATGCCCAAGCGCTCAATGGCTGGTGCATCGTAGTTGAGTTGAGCAATTTTTTCTTCTACCGTAAGTTTAGATAGTAAGTCAGCGACACGCTCCTCTATCCCTAACGTGGAATTTTGGAATACATGATCGTATGTTGCGGGTTCATTTTTATTCGATTCTTGTGATTCTGGCTTTTTGCTTTCGCATGAGGCCAATCCGAAAAGAAGGACTGCCATAAGCAGTGCCATAGATGTGAGGTGTTTCAAAATTTTCATTGTTAAGTTAAAGTCAAAAAGTTTTTAGCACCTCTAAGATAAGAGGGATTAATAAAATACCAGCTTATGATTCCACCTCGGATCAGTTCTGTATAGCGATTGTTAATAAAAGCACAATAAATGGTGATGTTTTACTGACATAGAGATGGGTTGAGCAACTTTAAAAACAGTGGCTATTTGCTATTAATACATTTTATTGAGGTTCTCAGAGTGTTCTGGGATTTGCTGAATGGCATCCCAGTGTTCGCAAATTTTGCCTTTGTCATCAAAACGAAAAAAGTCCATTGTTACATATTGGTCATTACCTGGCCAGATCTGATGCGTATGGAGAGCAACCAAGTCACCTTCTGCAATGCAGCGTACAAATTCGATGGATTTCTCTGGGTACTCTTGCTGCATTTTTTCAAAGTACTCAATAAATCCCTCAGTGCCATTGGCTACCGCAGGATTGTGCTGGATATATTCTCTACCAACATACTTTTCCACTGCTCCCTTGGGATTTCCTTCAAAGGCCATGCGGTAGAAAGTAAATAGCATTGGTTTTGTTTTGTTGAATATTCATAACGTAAGTTCGGTTTATGCTTAGAAAATTCGATTTCGTCAAAATAACCAGAAAATATTGGACAGGCTACCCAATGGGTCTCAATTTTTAGAAGTAAGGAGACGAAACACTGCTGATTTGAGTTGAATTATATTTGTTGCTCTTGCTCAAAGTATCAATTGGATGCTTTTCGGGTTGGGGCATACAACACTAAAATGATTTTTAGCAAAATTGTTCGAAAACTTGGTAATTCAATTGAACTATTCGTATAAATCATTGCACTGAAAAGTCAATTGACATTTTTCGCAACCTTATCGGCTGAGAACCATTAGATTATAGGTACACTAATCATTGTTGGACTTATTGTCATGCCTTTTTCTTTTGCACATTCTGTGCGCAGTGTGGGTGTCTTCGTTCTCATAAAATAATTTCAAATTTTAAACTAAAAAATAGAATGGCTAAATGTTTCGCATTGATGGGTTGGAGCTTACCCGTAATTGAAAGTATGCAAAAAACTGGAAGACCTTTTGTGGTGGTTTCCTTTCCTGATTTTGAATCTTACGCCGCTGAAAATAATATCCCCTTTCTTCCTTATCAGCTGGATGAGTGGAGTGACACTTCCAATTCTTTGGATTTATTTGAAAAACTAAAGGCTTTTGATGCTGATGTGGCTGTACCGCTTTATGAAGAGACTGTAGAGTGGGCAGGTGCTTTGAATTCTATCTACAGAGGGATCAGCGAGTACTCAACCGCGCATTTTCTATTTAGAAACAAAGCCATGATGAAGCGTAAGGCGCTCATTGGCGGATTGCGTGTAGGTCTTTTTGAGGAAGTATTTAATAAAGAAGGTGTAAAAGCCTTTATGAAGCGACTGAATCAGGCCAATCTACAACTGGACGGTGAAGAAGATAGCTGGGTACACATCAAGCCTTTCGCATCTGCGGGAACAATAGGGCACAGACTCTTGCGCTCAGAAGCAGATATTGATGAAAAATGTGAGGAAAGTGATTTTCCATGCTTGGCAGAAAGTCACTTGCCAGGAAGAGAGTTTTCTTGCGAGGCTTTTATTAATAAAGGAAAAATTCGCTTCTTGAATATCACAGAATATGTGAAGCTTGGATATTCCAATTTCATTCCCGAAGGAAATTACTTGCTACCAAACGTGATTTGATTCACAAGCAAGTACAGAAAATGGTGGACATATTCGGTATAGAATACGGCATGGTACACCCTGAGTGGTTTTTTACTGAAAATGATGAACTCAACTTTGGTGAAACTGCATGCAGAATACCTGGTGGTCATATTTTGGAGCTTTGCTCCAAATCGTATGAATTTGATGCACTTGCAGCATTTGTGATTTGTCATGATCCAAATATCACTGAAGCAGAATTGGATGAAATTTTTCCCACCAAAAGATTTCAAACCGAAAAACTATAACGGAAATGTGATGATCTATCCTCGCAAGCGTCAGTTTTCAAAGTTGGAAATTCCAGAGGAACTCAACAACGATCCATACTTCGTATGACACAATCTAATTGCTCCGTATGAAGGTCAAAAAATAAGTGGTGATCGTGAGTGGGTTTGGTAATCACTTTGGAACCATCAATTTCAAAGGAGAAGATCCAGATCGTATGACGGAGCTGCTTACACAATACGAAAAAACAGATTTCTATATTTAATCTGAAGTGGTTTAATGCTTTGATGTATGTATCGAAGACAATATTATTTACGTAGTAAATTCTAATCAAAACCCCGTCAGCTTGCTGCGGGGTTATTTATTAAACACATTTCCAAAAGGAATAAATGACAGAAATAACCGATAAGGTATTTAGCAATTTTGATAAAAGTTTTCAAGAGTTTAAGGACTCAGGAGACCTAACCAAACATGACAAACTCACACGGCTCGCTAGTCAAGTAGATTCTTGAGTCTGACCAGAAATGGTCTGACTCATTTATATGGAAAGAGTGTGGAACTTGATAGAGGCAGGTTACTTCAAAGGCTCTCCGTGGAGCGATCCAGACAAGCTGGTTCCGTTTCTTGTGAAAGGCACGCTGAAGGCTGGTCATCCTACCTCAACAATAGAATTGCTCTCAGAGCTTCGACTTTTGCGCTATGCAAAAGGTGAAGATGTTTGTGAGGCGATAACAGCTGAGGACGCACAGAGCTTCTTAGAAGAAGTCATTGTTCACAATCTTGAATTTGCGCTGCGCGAGCCTACAGAAGAAACCAGAGCCGTGATGACCGAGCGTGAGCTGAAGAAAACCTTCAACCTATTTGGCTTCATTATGTCCGAAATGGATTTAGATGGTGTCTATGAAAAACTGGTGGAAGAAGTGCGGCTGATTTGTGCTCAACGTCCGATTCGCACACGCAAAGCCAGAGAGCTCATCAGTTTGGTGGACAGACGATTTGATACATCAGGAGATACTGAAAACGATCGAACGATGCGCCTGTTTATTGATGCCCTTTTTGCCCCATCCAAAGGAGCAAAGGAAAATAAAGAAGTAGATGCTTATCTGCATTCTTAGCCAAAAGTGATCGAGCAAAATACTGGCTAGATGAGGCACATGACATGGGTGAGCACATGAATGCTACAGGCTTGTGAGTGGTCATCATGCACTTTTGCTTAAAAAACTTACGTAAGAATACCCCGATTTGGTACCACTCTGTCTTAGACCTCAATGACCGTGGGTATGGCCGAATGGGAGAAGTTTCATAAGCTCATTTCCAAGCTCATTCTGGAAACTGTGAGTTGGGACAATTGCCAGTGCATCTATGGGCTGGCGAGCATGCTTGGAAAAAACCTCTTTTCAAGAAGACCCGTGCGTGTTGGGCTTGAGAATCTGCGTAAAATCCAGGTGAATTCCAAGAGTGAAAAACGAATCATTAAAATCCCTTACAGATCCTGATGCTGATGTCACGGCTTTGCAGTACCTCATAGGCGGTACAATAAAAGTTTTAGGACAGCCACTAGGAGTAGGGCAGGGAAATAACCCTACATGCCAGTCAGCAAGGGGGATCAGTATGTGGAGTCAGCATTCGCCTGCCAAACTCATAGACATGATCATTACTGTCTCTACACAAAATGACTTGATTATGCGTTTTGAGAATACACAGATTTGGTATCTAGCCAACTGGCCAAAGGTCTAGTGGACAAACTCGATTATGATCTAGATGTAGTGTCTGTAGTGCTTGTACCTCACTTAGATAAGATATATAATGAGATGATGAGGCTGTGCTTCGGCAGGCTTGATGATGCGCACAAATGGGTGAATCCGGCGATGTACGGTCAGTGGATTCAGATGGGGTTTGCATCATGCTACGATGTACCTAGTGTTTCTATCATGGATTTTGCAGGATTCACGAGAGTCTTTTACGCTTCGTTTCATCCAAAATACAATGGAAATCAACACATGGTGTACCCAAATCCTGTTGGCATCTTTATCACAAGCAACAAAGGAGATATGCTTGGTTTTCATGCTATCTCTCTATTAAGAGTGGACGAAAGTCCCAACGAGGAGAAATGCGTGCATATTTCCTCAATCCAAACAATGAAGGCAGACAAGACTGGGGTCAAGAAGTACGTCCGTCGGTAAACGGTCATGGCGAAAAACCTGGAGAATCTTCCTTGCCCTTTTATCAATTTGCAGCAAGGAGTTATGCTTTTCATTACAACCCCTTAGATGTGAAAAGTTGGCTTATAGAAGTTCCAGAAATAGAACTAAATAGAGTAGAAAAAATGGCGCGCTCGAGCTGGGGCAAAGCCTATATTTGGAATCAACAAACGAAACTATGGTAAGGCACTCATCAAGAATAGAACTAAGTCAGTCTTCTTTGACTAAAAACATTAATTTTCTGAAAAAGAAGGTTGGTGAAAATGTGAGGATTTCTTCCGTGGTTAAAGCCAATGCCTATGGGCACGGCATTCTCCAATTTGTAAAGATGGCGGAGAAGGCTGGCATCAATCATTTTGCTACTGCTTCAGCATTTGAAGCGGAGGAGGTACTTGCTGCTAAATCTGATAGAAGTGATGTAATGATCATGGGTATTTTGTACAAGGAAGATATAGAATGGGCGATCGCCAATGATATAGAATTCTATGTTTTTAATTACGAAAGGTTGCCGCTTGTCCTTGAAAATGCGAAGAAGCTAAACAAGCAAGCCAAAGTGCACATTGAGGTGGAAACAGGAGCTAATCGTACTGGGCTACCGAAAAAGGAATTTTCAAAAACACTCACTTTTCTAAAAGCCAGCGCCACTCATATAGCTTTTAAAGGGCTATGCACTCATTTTGGAGGAGCGGAGAGCTTCGCCAATTTGTTTAAAATCAACGCACAACATGATCGTTACAAAGCATTTTTGAAGGAATGCAAGCAAAAGAACATCATGCCTGAGATCAGGCATATAGCCTGCTCTGCGGCAGCTTTGGCACATAAAGACACAGTTTATGACATGGTGCGCATAGGCGTGGCACAGTATGGTTTTTGGCCTAGTCCAGATGTTTATTATGCCCATCTTCAAGAGATAGGCAAACAGTCAGATGGAGTGCTCAAACGAGATTATTTACATGGAAAACGGATGTGATGGATGTCCGAGATGTGGATGCAGGTGAGTTTATTGGCTATGGTACTTCATATCAAGCTACTCAAGATATGAAAGTAGCAGTAATGCCTTTAGGCTATTCCAACGGTTATCCACGTGCTCAGTCAAACCGTGGGCACGTTTTGATCCAAGGAAAAAAAGCGCCAATTGTTGGGCTTGATCAACATGAACTTGTTCATGGTGGATGTATCACATATTAGGTGACGTTCAAGTGGGCGATGAAGTGGTTCTTGTAGGTAGACAAGGAAATAATACGATTAACATTAGTTCCTTTCACCACAAGTCACTGCAGCTGCTCAATAATGAAATGCTGAGCCGTTTGCCGTCCGCCATTCCACGTGAAATTGTGAAGTAGCAGGCATTGAAGGGAATCTGATTTTGGATTTGAAGATCTATTTTGTAATTACACAAAACAAAGCACCTTTGCCTCAAATTTGATTAATGAAAGACCCAGCCAAGCAAAGCCAACTCATAAAATTCATAGCGACGGAGCTAGGATTTTCGTTTTGCGGTATAGCAAAAGCAGGCTTTCTATCCGAGGAGGCATCAAACCTGGAGGAATGGCTTAAGCGCGGTTATCAAGGAAAAATGGGTTACCTCGAAAACCACTTTGATATGCGGCTGGATCCGACAAACCTGGTGCCGGGTGCAAAATCTGTCGTTTCCTTAGTTTACAATTACTTTCCACAAACTGATCATACTGAAAACAAGGATGTTAAAATTGCAAAATATGCCTACGGGCAAGATTATCACTTTGTCATTAAAGACAAACTCAAGACTTTTTTAGGGAGAATAGAAGAAGAAATTGGAGCAGTGGAAGGCCGTGCCTTTGTAGATTCAGCACCTGTGCATGAGCGCGCATGGGCAGCTAAATCTGGCCTTGGGTGGATTGGAAAAAATAGCTTGCTTCTCAATCGTGGCATGGGAAGTTTCTTTTTTCTGGCCGAGCTCATTATTGATTTGGAGTTGGAAGCCGATGCACCCATCAAAGATTATTGTGGGACTTGTACCGCCTGTCAGGATGCTTGTCCTACAGATGCCATCACCGAACCGTATGTAGTAGATGGGAGCAAGTGCATCAGCTACCTGACTATTGAGCTAAAGGATGAAATTCCTTCGGATTTTAAAGGAAAGATGGAAAATTGGGCTTTTGGCTGTGATATATGTCAGGATGTTTGCCCTTGGAACCGATTTTCGAAACCCCATTCCGAACCTGCATTTTCACCTCAGGGCTGGGAAGGATTTGACACCAAAGACTGGGAGGAAATGACTGAAGAAGTTTTTCAAAAAGTATTTAAAAAGTCAGCGGTGAAACGTGCTAAATATGCTGGCTTGAAGAGCAACATTGCTTTTCTAAAAAAGAGCCAATAATCAACCTACCTTTGTAGAAAAACGTCCATTGAGCATTCTTTACTTCATCGACATTGTAGGTACTATGGTCTTCGCTATTAGTGGGGCAATGACGGCTTATGAGAAAAAATTAGATGTATTTGGCATCTCTGCGGTGGCTTTTATTACCGCTTTGGGAGGAGGTACTTTGCGAGATGTGCTTATAGGGAGTACTCCTGTCGCATGGATGAATAATTCATTATATCTGGTAATGATTGTCTTGGGTATCACCCTTGCGCTGATCTTTAAGCAACGACTTCAGAAATTGCGACGTACATTTTTTCTTTTTGATACCATTGGTATCGCTGTGTTCACCATTTTGGGATTGCAAAAAAGCTTGGATATCGGCATTTCTCCCACTATGAGCATCTTGATGGGGATGGTTTCTGCGGTCTTTGGGGGTGTCACCCGAGACATAGTTTGTAATGAAATTCCCCTGATCTTCCGCAAAGAAATCTACGCACTCACCTGTATTGCTGGTGGTATTCTGTATGTGACGTTGCTGCAATTTGGGTTGGAGCGAGAATGGAATGTGCCTATCACAGCGTCTTTTATCTTCACTTTTCGAGTTTTAGCCGTGAAATTCAAATGGCAGTTGCCTAGTCTTTGATTTAATAAAGTGTTCTTACACCATTTGCCACACTAATGATTGAGTATATAAGTCCAAGCATCAGGCAAGATCGGGTCACCACCTACAGGAGCGTTGTGATTAGATAAGGCTTTAATGGAAATAGACAATGCATGCGCATCGTTATATGGAGGTGATAAAAAATCAATTGCCGTAGGCTTTTCATTCACCTCCAATAAACCAAGGCTTCTTAAAACTTGGGTCTGATGCTCAAAGGGGACAATCTGATCTTGAGCGTGTAGCAAGGAATAATGCTTGTCCATAGGCGTCAGTCCAGGCTTTGATAGCCATTTGGCTGGCTGGTTGTGGTAATCGCTAAAATCATTTGGTCCTGAAAACATAACTACACCACGTACTAAAAGTTTGTTTGCTATAAAGCAAGCATGCCCAGCACCCTGTGAATGTCCAGCAACGACAATGTTTTGCCAATTGATGGCTTGAGATGTTGTGAGGTATTGATCCCAACCCTCATCTGGGGATTTAGTATGGAGGTATTTTAAGATATTCTGGAGTCTTGTGGTGATCGCATTGAGTGAGTCGACTTCCACCTTAGAACTCACATTATTGCCAAAGCAAATTTCTTCTCTGTATTTATCAAAAATAAGACTGTCGGGATCATTGGCAAGTGAGGCTGCAGGTGTTTGATTGGGATAGGAGATACTGATGACATCAAAACCAATAGACGCAGCATAATTACAAAAAAGGTTGTAGTTCTTAGGCGTGCTGTACGTCCCTCCTATGAAAACCACAAGGGTGTTTTTGCGCTGGGTGTTGTTTCTTAAAATATAGTGATCCTTGTCCCGATCTGAATAATTTGAGTCTGTGAGAAATGGCGCCACGTCCATCGACGAAAAGTCTTCGATTCCTTGGTCTATTTCATTTTCTGGATGCTTGTTGCAAGAGAGGCAGGTGATCAATAGTAGAATCGAAAAAATACGCATTTGGATGTTTAACGGGGATGAGTCTCAAGTGTTTTTGATAAGATAGTTGAATTGTTTGTCCTAATGCTAATATTTCACTTTCCTCAAATCCACTTTCGTGATTTGTGATAACTTTTGCAATGCTAAAGCATTAGGGATAAGGTGACGGAATCTTCTGCTCGAACATGGACATATACCCTAAGATGATCTGTTATATGTTGGCTGATTATGAATGAGGTCACTCAGGCAAGATAGCTGCACTAAGTTTTATGATTAACAAAAATGGCTTGTATATCTAGCAGCTTTACTAGAAGAGTAGAACCCGAGTAATGGCTAATCAATTTCTCGTGACTTATTTGATATTATTATGTCACCTTGATCAATCAAGTCTATCTTTACATTATTTGGTATTTCTCTCACCATCAACCTTTTGGTACTAATGAATATCTTCTTTCCACGCCTTAAAAATGATAAAAAGCCCGAATTACGTTTGAATAGGTTGCAATTAAATATGAAGGCCGAAGTTGAAAGGAAAGTTGAAGAGGGAGTATATCTTTTTGAGCAAATTGAATGCCCAATCTGTAGAATTTCAAACAAAGATCTGCTAGGAGAAAAAGATAGGTATGGATTATTTTTTTCTACCAATATTTGTCATACCTGTGGGCTGATTTATACTAGCCCCAGAATGACACAAGAATCATATATCCATTTTTATAATTCAGAATATCGCAAATTGTACGGTGGTATTGAAAAGCCCGATATGACCTTCTTTGATCGGCAAAGACAAAAAGGAGAAAGAATATATAACTACCTTATTAAAAATGGGCTACTTGATTCTGCCGATATTTCCGTTCTAGAAGTTGGCTGTGGAGCGGGAGGTATTATTGACTTTTTTAGAGAAAAAGGAGCCAAAGTAAAAGGGCTTGATTTGGGCAAAGAGTATGTTGATTATGGGAAAGAAGCATATGATCTTGATTTGCAGGTAGGTATGTTGTCAGATTTGATTACAAACGAAGAACCTGATTTAATAATATACTCCCATATACTAGAGCATATATTGGATGTTCGCAAGGAGGTAGCACTTATTAAAAAGTATTCAAAAAGGGACACACTCGTATATATTGAAGTGCCTGGAATTAAGGAGATTCATAAGAACTATGAAATGAACATCCTCAAATATTTCCAAAATGCACACACCTTTCACTTCTCGCTTGAATCACTAGCAAATTTGATGGGAACAAATGGATTTGAATTAATATGCGGAGACCAATTTGTACGGTCAGTGTTTAAACTGACACCTAATCAAATTGAGAATAAAAATGATTACCAAGATGTTCTCAAAGTCTTGACGAGATTTGAAGAAAATAGATGGTATTATGGTTTTACGAAATTGGGAATGCTTAAGAGGTTAACAAAAGGGGGTATAAATCTTCTTGACTTGACTCATACAAGAGGCATTGCAAGAAAGTTAAAATCATACTTAGCCTAGAGAATTCCAAAGAACCATATAGCGTTTTTGTGCTATAAAATCTTTTCAATAGGTATTTTTAATCAATTAAGAATGGTCAGTTAGTAGCTAAGGTTGAAATAAAAGTCAATTGCATTAATGATTAAAACTAAATGACTTCCTCAAATCCACCTTCGTACTCTCAGCAAGTTTCTCCAGAGCTAGAGCATCATGGATAAGGTCAGGATTTTGGTGTTTTTTAAACATCAATTGGTGAATATCTCTAATGGAGATATCGCTTCCTTTGGCGAGAAGCACCATGGAATCTCCTGCTCTCACATGGCCGTTTTGCAAAACACGTACATACACCCCAGGCTGATCGGCGGCAATAAAATGCTTGAGTATCTTTTGCGTGCCAAAACGAACACCTAACTTAAAACAGGGCTGCCGAGGTTCTGATACTTCCACTATGGCATCACCGATTTGATATAGCGAACCAATCATGATTTCTTTTTCGTCAAGCTTGGAAACGGTTAAGTTTTCTCCAAACATGCCGTTGTTCCACTCCAAACTCGGATATAGCCTCTGAAAATTTGGATATGCCTCGGCTGAAAATAAATAGCAGGCCTTGTCTATTCCTCCATGCGACTCGCGATTGACAACATGATCGTTAGCCACGTCTGTTTCCCCCAAGAAGATACCTTCAGGTACTGGGGATTTAAATATTCCCGTCTCCACATCTTGCCCAAGCCATTGGATTTTGCGCCTCTCTCCAATATTTGTCGAAATCACTTTCATTTATAGCAGTTCATTTGCCAGATTAGCCAATTCAGATCTTTCTCCTTTTTCCAGAGTCACGTGCGCATACATCGGGTGATCCTGAATACGGTCAATCAAATAAGAAAGACCGTTGCTCTGTGAGTCGAGATACGGTGTGTCAATCTGATGAATATCTCCTGTGAAAACGATTTTTACATTTTCGCCCGCTCGGGTAATGATGGTTTTGATTTCATGAGGTGTGAGGTTCTGAGCCTCATCCACAATGAAAAAGATATTAGATAAGCTCCTACCTCTGATGTAGGCCAAAGGGGTGATCAGCAGCTTCTCCTTATTCACCATTTCGGTGATGTTCTTAAACTCCTTATCTGTCTCCTTAAACTGATTTTGAATTAGTTTCAAATTGTCCCAAAGCGGCTCCATGTATGGGTTGAGCTTTGATTTGATGTCTCCTGGCAGAAAGCCAATATCTTTGTTACTCAAAGGAACCACAGGTCTTGCTAGGTAAATCTGTTTGTATTCACGTCGTTGCTCTAATGCAGAAGCGAGCGCAAGCAGCGTCTTTCCCGTTCCAGCTACTCCATTGATGCTTATTAGTTTGATATTTGGGTTCATCATGGCATGCATGGCAAAAGTCTGCTCGGCATTGCGTGGTTTGATCCCGTACACCGACATCTTGTCCACCCGCTCGATGTTTTGAGTAGCAGGGTTGTAATGGGAGAGAACCGAGTTTTTATCACTTTTCAAGATGTAATACGTATTGGCAATAACTTTCTCTTTAGGGAAAACTTCTTCTTTTGAAATAGCTCCATGTTTGAATAAAGAGTCGATGGCATTAGAATCCACCGATTCCAATTCATATTTTCCTGTATGCAGATTGCCGACGTTTTTGATCTTGCCAGTTTCATAATCTTCAGCACTTAAATCCAAAGATTTGGCTTTCAATCGTAGATTGATGTCTTTGCTCACCAGAATTACGCGCTTTCCTTTTTCGGCTTCTTGCAGAGCCATGGCCGCATTTAATATTCGGTGGTCATTCTTTTTATCACCAAAAATCTTACAAGCATCTACGGTGCTGGTTGATTCCATCAAAACCTTGAACTTGCCTTTGGTTTTGCCATTCAGCGGAATCCAATCTTGAAGTAGGTGATCTTTGGCCAGACTGTCCAAAAGCCTGGTAAACTCTCGTGCTTCAAAGTTTTTGGTGTCGTTTCCTTTTTTGAATTGATCTAGCTCCTCTAGTACTGTAATGGGAATGCCTACATCATGTTCGGCAAAGTTGAGGATGGAATCGTGTGAGTAAAGGATGACGGATGTGTCAAGTACAAAAATCTTCTTCTCTTTCGTGCCCTTGGTGGTTTTGGCCATATTTAATGATGGTCTGAAGTAAAAAATGTGCTATTCGTAAGATAAACGAATTGATTTTTTATTTGGACTATCAAAAGGGTAATTTCTTTATGATTTTTTCACTCTACGGCCATGTAATAATCTCCCGACTCGCGCGGGACGATTTTTAATGCATTAGCGAGCACCATTTGTATCAAAATCTGTGAGCAAGTTTTGTATTCCAAGCCTGTCAACTCTCTGAATTCATTTAAAGTAATGTGCTCATGGTCTTTGAGGTAGTGAAAGAGGGCTTTTTCATTGTCGCCATAGGCAAACTGAACATCCGATGGCTTGTTGTTGAACTTCAAAATTTTTCGAATTTCCGGGCTGGCCTGAATTGATCGGTCTGCCACTCTCACGAAAGCTTTGCCGTAACGGTGATTTTTCTTTTCGAAAGCATAATGAGGTTTTCGCTCACTGGGCTCTATTCGATAGCAAATCAGTGACCGTTTTTCATTGATTTGGAAAATGGTCGTTTCGTACGACACTTTAGGTCTGCAAAGCTCCTTTAGCGCTTTTTGCATCATGAAATCTTCTTCCTCTACGTCTTTTACACCGTAGATCGTTTTGTCGTCATCTACACCTACCAGCAGATAGCCACCACGCGTATTGGCAAAGGCGACTACCTCACGAATCACTTTTTCGGGATGGGCAACTTTACGTTTGAACTCTACGGTTTCGCTCTCCCCACCATAGACCATTCGCTTGATCTCATGTAGTTCCATCCGCAAATATTATTAAAGAATAGACAGAAAATTTAAAATGCGACAGATGATAAACAAACATCTAGTGAGTTTCACCTGTTGCATTTTTCTCAACTCAAAAACTTAGTAGTTATCTTCATCCTCGTCCTCCTCAGGAGGCTCTGGCATAGAAAACATACTGCTGAGCAAGTCTTTGAAAAGCATTCCACGTTCCAAATGGTGCTTACTCAGTTGGCTATACTCCGCCAGACCATGTAGCGCAAATTCCATCAAAAAGAGCTTAAACCCTAGATCTTGCTTGCCATTGCTCTCAGTTACCAGTTGCTCCAAGCCAGGTATCTGCATCAACTCACTTTCATATTCCTCCAAAGTGGCTTCATGAAGCAAGTCCACCATATTTCCTTTTCCAAACCAATCCGTGATTTCCTTATAAGGATTTTTGTTCACCTTGTCTTTTCTGATTTTTTCAGGATCAGGGAAGTACTTGATGAACTGTGTGCGAATGGCTTTACCAATTAAGTTACGAGCGACTATCCCCGGCCCTTCTTGTTCTCCTTCATATACGAGCTCTACTTTTCCAGTAATGGCGGGAACAACCCCCACAAAGTCTGAAATACGTGCGAAAGTCTGCTTTTCGCCAGACTTTAATATTCGTAGTTCCGCTGCGCTTATCAGATTTTCATAAGCAGAAATAGTCAGTCGAGCAGACACGCCACTCTTAGCATCGACATACTCACTGGCACGTGCTTCAAAAGCGATCTGCTCTATCAGGTCTTTGAGCAAATCAAAAACCACCACACTGTCTTTTTGCGCTTGCTCTAAGTGCGCCTCTTGTTGTGTGATTTTCTTTCCGATCTCGATAGACTTAGGATAATGTGTGATGATCTGGCTGTCAATCCGGTCTTTAAGCGGAGTAACGATGCTGCCTCTATTGGTGTAATCTTCAGGATTGGCTGTAAACACAAACTGGATGTCTAGCGGCAAGCGCAGCTTGAACCCACGAATCTGGATGTCGCCTTCCTGTAAAATATTGAAAAGTGCCACCTGTATGCGTGCTTGCAAATCTGGTATTTCATTGATCACAAAAATGCCTCGATGCGAACGGGGAATCAACCCGTAATGGATCACCCGCTCATCAGAGTACGGTAGTTTCAAGCTTGCAGCCTTAATAGGATCCACATCACCAATCAAGTCTGCAATGGTCACATCAGGTGTGGCCAGTTTCTCGGTGTATCGCTCAGATCGGTGTACCCACTCCAGAGGAGTGTGGTCTCCATGTTCCGAAACCACATCTCGCGCATGTCGCGAAAGCGGACGCATAGGGTCATCGTTCATCACAGAGCCAGCAACGATCGGAATATACTCGTCTAGCAGCAGGGTCATCATTCGGGCTATCCGAGTTTTGGCCTGACCTCTTAATCCCAAAAAGTTGATGTTGTGTTTGGCCAAAATAGCTCGTTCGATATCTGGAATGACCGTGTCTTCATATCCCCAAATCCCTTCAAAAACGTTTTCCTTATTTCTAAGCTTTGCGATGAGGTTATTTCTCAACTCATCTTTGATAGACTCTGGCTCGTATCCTATGGCTTTGAGTTCTCCCAGCGTGGTGAGTTTTAGCTTTTCTTCTGCGGTGAGTGGTTTATAATTCTTCATATAGACTATACGCGCTTTTATAGGTTCTTTTTTCTATTTCTTTTGTAATCCTCAAAAATGAGGTTGCCCAAGCCTTGCAGGCTGCTGTAATAGGCGTTTCCGCTATTCACTTCCGTGAATTCTTTTACGAATTGCTTCAAATATGGATCGGAAGCTATCATAAAGGTGGTAATAGGAATATGTATTCGCTTGCACTGAGCTGCGAGGTTTAGTGTTTTATTCAAGATTTTTGGGTCTAGCCCAAAGCTGTTTTTATAGTATTTGATCCCTTCCTTCAGACAAGTAGGTTTGCCATCTGTGATCATGAAAATCTGTTTATTTTTATTTTTTCTTCTGCGCAGCAAATCCATTGCCAATTCTAAACCTGCAACTGTATTGGTATGATACGGCCCCACACTCAGGTACGGCAAATCTTTGATCTCAATCTGCCAAGCGTCATTTCCAAATACGATGATGTCTAGCGTGTCCTTCGGATATTTTTTCGTGACCAACTCAGCCAATGCCATGGCTACTTTTTTAGCTGGCGTGATCCGGTCTTCGCCATACAAAATCATGCTATGACTAATGTCAATCATTAGCACGGTGGACGTTTGGGTTTTGAATTCACGCTCGCGGATAGAAAGGTCATTTTCTGTCAGCATAAAATCTCCTGCACCATGGTTGATTTGGGCATTTCTCAAACTTTCGGTCAATTCTATTTGCTCTGGCGAATCGCCAAATTGAAATTCACGAAAATCCGTACCCATTTCATCACCTTGTCCTGTGTGGTTGGTACGGTGACTGCCTTTGCCAGATTTTTTTAGTTTTCCGAATATTTCTTCCAGCGCACTTTTTCTAATCGATTGCTCACTTTTGGCGGTGATTTTAAATTCTCCTTTTCCTTCATCATCGGTGATATAGCCTTTTGCTTTCAAGTCTTCGATAAAATCACCTATGCCATAGTCATCGGAAGACAAACTATATTCTCCATCAAGATTCGTTAGCCAACTTAACGATTCACTCACATTACCCGAAGTAATGGTTAAAAGTTGGGTGAAAATGTTGAAGAGATTGTCAAAGGTGGTTTTGTCCTTGTCTTTATCTGGAATGAACTCTGTAAATCTATATCCAATCATAATTGCAGTATTCAATTAAGGTTAACTAAAAATAATCAAGAATGATTTACACAATTTCAAGAATATTGGTCTTACTCAATTGATTAGACTTGTGAAAAGCCTCAGCATGTTGTATTTTTAGCCCTAACGAGTAACCCAACACTAATGGCAGGCAGAAGACCTATAATCGGATCACTTATCAGTTCATTTTATCATTTGATCAGAAATCTGCTATTCAAGGCGGTTCTGGAGCCTGAATCCCCCGTAAAAAGAAGAGCAAAACGCATAAAAAAAGGGAAGAACGATTCTTCCCTATGATTTTTTAATGTGCCCTCACATTTATTTTTTTGGCATAGTACCAAAGATGACATCCCAGAATGGCGAAGATACCCCGAATGCATTGTGCTGATCTTTGTAATGGTGCAAGCCATGGTGAATCCAAAGCACTTTAAAAGCATTTTGAGGCGGCTTAAATGCGTGAACCATATAGTGAACCCAAAGGTATGCTGCATAGCCCATCAAAAAGCCTGGTAAAAAGCCATATACCAAATCACCCATTATCAATTGATAAAAAAGGAAGAATAGAAAGCTTAAAAGCAAACTCAATGGAGGAGGCATAGCCAATCTATCCTTGTCTTTTGGGTAGTCATGGTGCACGCCATGCACCGTGTAGGCAAATTTTTCCTGCTTTTCTGTACGAGGACTGAGATGAAATACAAATCTGTGCATGATGTACTCAATGAGCGTGAAAGTCAGCAGTCCACTAATGAATAGCAGTGGAGCCTGTATTGCCGAAATCAACTCATTAGAAATACCGTAGTAGATCAAACTGGCAGAGATCATTGTAAAAATAACCAATGGAATGGCAATATGTGTTCTTGTCAGCTTTTCTAGCAAAGGGTTAGAAAACAGTGTTCTAGTTCCTTTAGCGTGAGGCTTGTTTTTGAGTTCCATTATTCAATAATCTTGGTCGTGAAATGATAGTTGTATATAATTTTTATCTGGTTGCTAAATTAAATTCTTTTCTCTTCTTTAATGTTCGCTCATATAGCGATACGTAAAGAGGCAGAATATTGTTAATCTCAAATTCTTTGGCTCTAGCTAAAGCTCTGGTTTTAAAACCCTGTAAATTATTTTCATCCAAGATATGAAGTGCTTTTTGAGCCATACCTTCTACATCTCCTATTTCGCAGGTATAACCCGAAACACCATCTAAATTGAGCTCCGGAAGACCTCCAGCATTTGTGGAGATCACTGGTACCTCGCAAGCCATAGCTTCTAGTGCTGCCAGTCCAAAGCTTTCTTTCTCAGATGTCAGCAAAAATAGGTCACCTACGGATAAAACCTCCTCTACTGCTTCAAGTTTGCCTAAAAATCTTACATCGTCAAAGTTGCATGACTCACGACAAATCTCCTCGATTCTTGAGCGCTCAGGGCCATCTCCTACCATCAAAAGTTTGGCTGGAATTACTTTTCTCACTTTATTGAAAATAGCAACGACATCCTCGACCCGCTTCACCTTCCTAAAGTTGGAAGTGTGAATCAAAAGCTTCTCATTGTTTGGACAAATTGCTGTTTTGAAGTGATCTTTTTTCTGTTTTTTAAATCTTTCCAAATCAATAAAGTTTGGAATGACCTCAATGTTATTAGTAATGTCAAAATGATCAAGCGTGTCTTTTTTCAAATCTTCCGAAACGGCCGTTACTCCGTCGGATTGATTGATGGAAAAAGTAACCACCGGCTCATAAGTCGCATCTTTGCCCACTAGTGTAATGTCAGTTCCGTGTAGCGTGGTGATAAATGGAATAATAATTCCTTTGGACTGTAAAATTTGGCGTGCCATATAGGCAGCAGATGCATGTGGAATAGCATAGTGCACATGCAATAAATCAATCCCTTCGTGTTCCACTACATCTACCATCTTGCTGGCTAGTGCCAGTTCGTAAGGTGGGTAATCAAACAGTGGGTAAGATTTAACAGAAACTTCGTGATAAAAGAGATTTTCGCTAAAAAAGTCTAATCTAGTGGGTTGTGAGTAGGTGATGAAATGAACTTGATGTCCCTCTTTGGCCAATGCCTTTCCTAACTCAGTGGCTACTACACCACTGCCACCGTACGTGGGATAACAAACGATTCCTATTTTCATAATTCAGTAGAGCCGCAAAGGTAACTTTCCCTCGGATAGTAATTCGATTAGTTTACCCAATTGGCTAAAATAGCCTCATAGACGACATCTTGCACTCTTGAACGAATGTCTTTTTGAATTAGTTTATAATTATTTGCATCGGGGTATACTCTATTCGATAGGAAGATAAATACCAAGTCAAATTGGGGGTCTATCCAAACAACAGTGCCTGTGAATCCCGTATGACCAAAACTCTCGAAGGATGCATTTGAGGATACATTTCTTGCTATATCACTTCGCTTGTCCCAACCTAGCGCTCTTCTGTTTCCTTCGAAATATTGGTTGTTGAAATATCTCACAGTAGAAGGAGATAAATATTGTCTTCCATCATATTGTCCTTCTTGCTCCAACATTTGCATGATTACTAGCAAATCATGTGCATTAGAAAAAAGTCCTGCATGTCCAGCTACTCCTCCAAAAATAGCGGCATTACGATCATGTACTTGTCCCCATACTTGCTCGTTTCTGAAATAGTAGTCATACTCTGTCGGTGCAATTTCAAAGCGTTCCACTCCTTTTTCTAGGGGGTTGAAATAAACTTTTCTCAATCCCAAATCACTATAAAAGTGCTCGGTTAAATAGGTTTCCATTGTCTGACCCGACACAGCTTCTACAACTTGGTGCAAAATCATGAACCCAATATCAGAGTATTTGTATTTAGGATGAAGCTCGTTGGAAATGGGAGACTGGATGATCCAACTTACCAGAGAGTCTTTCACTGCAGGTGTTACTTCCAAGCCATAAGACCTGCGGTCTAGCCTTTTATCTTCTTCCGTTTTGTAATAAAACGTTTCTAGTCGCTCTTCATTAATCACTCGCTCCCAAAAAGGCACGTAGGACATCAATCCCGCATTGTGCGAAAGGATTTGGCGAAGTGTGATTTGGGATTTGTTTGATCCTGCAAATTGGGGGAGGTAAAAAGAAAGTGCCGTGTCTAGCTTTATTTTTCCTTGTTCGTAGAGTTTCATTACGGCCAGTAGCGTAGCGGAAACTTTCGTGACGGAGGCTAGATCGTAGATGGTCTTGGTGTCTGTGGCTATTAGGCTGTCGTAAGTGAGGTACCCATAGCCTTCTTCCAGCACGATGGAACCATCCACAGCTATGGCTACTTGGCATCCCGGCGTACTTCCAGTAGTGATGGCTTCTGTAATAATGCTTTTGATTCGATTTCGTGCGGTTTCGTCCAGTCCCGTCATCTCTGGTGGGGCATAGCCTAAAATATCTCTTTTGTAAACTGCCGAATTGTTATAAGTGCTCAAAACGTTGTGATTTAAAGGCATTCTGCCTGATGCCGAAGCTACTCCGAAAAGCACTTGAGGGAGCAAATAACTGTACATCGGAGAGCTGGTGGATGTGAGCAGGGCGGCATCCATTCTGCCTTTGTAGTGTTTTACTCCTAAGTCAATCTCGCCTGTGTATATAACAGTTCTTTGTCCAACTCGGAATTCTGAAAGGTCAACAATCATGTTGTCGATAATGATTGGAGCAGAGCTATTGGCAATTCCATTGGAAGTGGTGATCAGGTAAGTGTATTTTCTGAGCATTTGAGCCATCACCCCAAATGGATCGGCAGTGATCAGGCAGAGCGTGTCTGCTTTGAGAGGCAAGAGCCCCGCTTTGCGCTGGAGCGGCACGATAGATGCCCGACTGATGGCCACTGCCATTTTGTTTGGCAATCGCTTTTGCGAAAGCTTAAAATTTCCTTTCTCTAAAAAAGAAGCCTGAGCGAAATCCCCCTCTTTGATATTAAGTCGCTTGGCGTGCTTCGAAATCATTTTATCCACCAGCACGATTTCTTTGCGCTCTACTACCCAGAAGTCGGCTTGGTCAAAGAGACTTTGGAAATCTTTCTTTGTGTCCACTGCCCCGAATTTTAACCGATTATGATCCACAAAGAAAATGGGGTCATAAGCCTGCATTAAATCCAGGAGGTTTCGTGTCATTTCGGAAGTGTTGGCTAAAGGCGGCAGGATCAATTGGCGAATGCCATAACCATAGGCTGCTTCTTTTAAAAACTGAAAATAATCTAGTAACAGCTCTTGGTCGGAGATGGATGCCAATGTGGTGAGGGAAGGAATGTTGGTAAGGCCGTCTGGCACTGGGTTGAGTCTGGAGTCTAGCTGTACGGCAAGGAAGCCTGCAAGATTTGGAGCAAAAAGGTAATCGTCAAGGGTTTCTATTGGCTTGCGGACGTAAACACCACCATAGGTGAGCAATTCACTTGGCGAAAGAATAGCTGATGGTTCATCTACACTGAGCCAAACGCGCTCGTGGATGCGTTCTTCATTGGTTTTTTCTATATGAGAGGCGTTCCATACAGCCTCTGTGGAGAAGGCTGCAAAGCCGGCTAAGGAAAAGCTCGTATATAATATGACAAGGTGAAAGCGCATTGTATCAAATCTCTTAACTTTGAACGAATCTTTGAAGCGTTTGAATGGTTAATTCTAGATACTTCGATAAGTCTTTTTCTTTTAGACACAAAAAAGGACTAAAAAGCTCCTATTAGATTAGAGTGAAATTGTTTTTTAAACGGGTAAAAGAGGCTTGATTGATTAACGATTTTAAAATAACGTGCGAAAGGGGATCGGGTGTAGCGTAAGAAGTCACTTTCTTTTAAGCATTTAAATATTAAGAAATGAAATTTCCATCATTCATAAAAGTAAACAAATACAAACGATTTGAAATCACTCCTCGCTATTATGATCCTATCAAGGAAGAAATTGCGCAGCGAACTGAAAGGATCAAGCGCGAGATGAATGGTGAAGAGCCGACGTATGTTTCTGGACGCATTAGTTTTGAGCGGAAATCTGCGAGTATTCCAAGTCAGTCTTTTTTGCAGTTGATTATTGCATCGGTGCTCGGATTGGGAGTGGTGGGCTGGTTGTATTTTGGTAATGAAATTTTGTATGCGCTGTGGCTCGCCGTGCCAGTTTACCTTTATTTCCGTTTCAGAAAACCCGCGAAGAAACATTAGATGGAAGATATTGTTCGTCTTTTACCAGATAGTATTGCCAACCAAATAGCCGCTGGAGAGGTGGTACAGCGTCCAGCGTCTGTGGTGAAAGAAATGATGGAAAACAGCATCGATGCGGGTGCCACTTCCATCAAACTACTCATTAAAGAAGCAGGAAAAACACTTATTCAGATCATTGACGATGGTAAAGGTATGAGTGTGACCGATGCACGCATGAGTTTTGAGCGACATGCGACTTCCAAAATCCGAACCGCAGAGGATCTTTTCAAAATCATGACTATGGGTTTTCGTGGCGAGGCGCTTGCCTCTATAGCGGCAGTGGCTCAGGTAGAGATGAAAACCAAAAGACGTGAGGATGATTTGGGCACGCACATTCAAATAGAAGCTTCGGAGGTGAAAATTCAAGAACCTGTTGCTACGAAAGAAGGAACTTCTATTGCAGTAAAGAATTTATTTTATAATGTGCCAGCACGCAGAAATTTTCTTAAATCCAATCCTGTAGAGCTGCGTCATATCACGGAAGATTTTCAACGCATAGCTCTGGCTAATCCGAAAGTGGCCATGTGCATGATCAACAATGATCTGGAAATGTACCAACTGGAAAGCGGCAAGTTATCTAAGCGCATCGTACAACTTTTCGGAAAAAACTATCAGCAGCAGTTGATTCCATGTGAGGAGGCTACTCCGCATCTGACGGTGAAAGGTTACATCGGCAAGCCTGAGTTTGCAAAGAAAACCCGAGGGGAGCAGTACTTTTTTGTTAACAACCGCTTTATCAAGAATAGTTATCTCAACCATGCCGTGGTTACAGCCTTTCAGGGTTTGCTCAAAGAGGAATATCACCCTTTTTATGTGCTGTTTATAGAGATTGACCCGATACATGTAGATATCAACGTGCATCCTACTAAGACAGAAGTAAAGTTTGATGACGATCGTACAGTTTATGGCATTATCAAATCAGCCATTCGTCAGGCACTGGGCGCTTTCAATGTCACCCCTTCTTTGGATTTTTCTACGGATGTGAATTTCGAGCATTTCATGAAGTCTTCTTTTGATCAGCGTCCACACGACACCTCCAAGGATCGGCAATACGCTCAATTCAAAAATATAGACTCAGGCAGAGATCGCGCTACCAACTGGGAGTCGCTTTATGCCACAGCCAAGCAGGAGGATTTGGTTTCTCCTGAGCAAATGGAAAAAGAAGCCTTGGGCACAGAGCATGAAGGTGAAGTAATGACATTTTCTAGCGCCATCAATAAGCCACAACCGATGACACAAGCCTCTGGTGGTTCTCTGAAGCTTCATGACAAATATGTGATTCGTCAGGTGCGCTCTGGCATGGTGGTTATAGATCAAAAGGCCGCTTTTGAGCGGATTCTCTTTGAGCGATATCAGCAGAAGCTCGTGAATAAAACGGGTGCTTCTCAGTCGTGTCTTTTTCCACAGCAGGTTGCGCTCAACCCTTCAGACTATGCACTCGTAATGGAGATCAAACCAGAGATCATCGGGTTGGGTTTTGAATTTGAAGAGATGGGACAGCAGATGATCGTGATCCAGGGAGTGCCTGCGGAGCTGGCCAGTTGCAATGAAAAAGAAGTTTTTGAAGAATTGCTGGAGCAGTTCAAATTTAATAAAAACGAGTTGGGGCTATCTTCGCAGAAAGAAAATCTGAGCCGCTCGCTGGCCAAGCGCACGGCCACTCTGAAATGCAAAAGCTTGACCAACGAAGAGTCCGATCGACTCATCGACCAGCTTTTTGCCTGTGAGCAACCAAATTACACCCCAGACGGTACGCCCACTTACGTTTTAATAGGATTAGATAAAATACAAACTTGGTTTAGCTCATGATGAGAATGACCCCTATAGTGAAGAATATATTGATCATCAATATAGTCATCGCGCTTGTGCAATGGATACTAAAACTGCCGCTGAATGACTGGCTGGCGCTACGCGTGGTTTTTTCAGAAGAGTGGGCTCCTTGGCAGTTTTTCACTTACATGTGGCTGCACGATACACGCAGTTTGATGCACCTTTTTGGTAATATGTTTGCCGTATTTATGTTTGGTCCCATGCTGGAGCAAGTCTGGGGATCTAAGCGGTTTCTGACGTTTTACCTTATCTGTGGAGTAGGTGCTGGGGTGCTTTATGGTATTGTGGATTTGGTAGAAAAACTTCCGATGAAGCAAGAGATGGAGGCTTATATGGAAAATCCCGATCCAGATAAGTTTAGGCTGTTTATCCTAGACTATAAAGTTTCTAGCAACAATACGGACATGCTCGCTGATTTTTCTGACGAGTACTATGACCATGCAGATGATCGTTCTTACATCTCACAAAGTAAAGCTTACGTGAGTCAAATTTTTGATGTGTATGCGAATGGAACTATGGTGGGTGCTTCGGGTGCGGTTTTTGGGATTTTGATGGCTTTCGGTATGCTCTTCCCGAATACGCAACTAATGCTGCTCTTTCCGCCAATACCTGTGAGGGCTAAATATGTTATTCTATTTTACATCTTGCTTGAACTATATTTAGAGATTAAGCGTATCCCGGGGGACAATGTGGCGCATTTTGCCCATTTGGCAGGAGCGCTCATCGCATTTATTTTGATAAAATTTTGGGCCAGAAAGAGCAAACGCTTTTATTAATACGAAATAATGAACAACAGCATTTTCAACGACTTTAAGAACGCTTGGCAAAAGCCAAACAATGCCCCTGCACAGCTAATCATTATCAATGTAGTGGTATATCTTTTTCTAAGTGTTCTTGCTTTAGTGTCTGATTTCGCTGGAATAGAAGGCGTTTTTGAGGTGGTTTACAATCAGTTTTCTATCCCGCCGCTTTTCTCAGATTTTCTCTCGCGACCGTGGACTTTGCTCACTTATGGTTTTGCGCATAGCCTTTCAGATATCTTTCATATTCTGATGAATATGCTTGTGTTCTACTGGTTTTCGAAACTGATTTTGGAGTATTTAGGAAATAAAAAAGTGATTAGTCTCTACGTGCTTGGCGTACTGGCAGGAGGCGTGGCTTATCTTATTGTATACAATTTCATTCCCTATTTCAATAACCAAGCTCCAATGATCGCTGGCATGTTGGGTGCCTCTGCAGCTGTATATGCTGTAGTTGTTGCGGCGGCTGTGCTCACTCCTAACTATACTTTTTTCTTGCTTTTGCTAGGGCCTGTCAAAATCAAGTACATCGCGGCTTTTTACGTGGTATTATCTGTTTTGGGATCGTCCGGAGGTAATGCTGGTGGCAACATCGCCCACATCGCCCACTTGGGTGGCGCAGCAATAGGCTGGCTATTTATCTCACAGATAAGAAAAGGCAATGATATAGGCGCTTGGGTGATAGCTGTGACGGACTGGGTGTCCAGCTTTTTTGTGTCCAAACCAAAAATCAAGGTTACGCACAAGTCAAATCGCGCTACGACTAAAAATACATATGCGAGTAGCTCGACGGTAGAAAAACCCGATCAGGTAGAGATTGATGCTATCTTGGATAAAATCTCTCACTCAGGATACGATAGTCTCAGCAAAGAAGAGAAGCAGAAGCTTTTTAACGCGAGTAAGAAGTAGATCGTGATGCACTGGTTTGATTGGGTGTTATTTGCCGCTTTTTAGTGCAATAGCCCTAAGACATCAGGACTTAATAAAGATCGATAATAAAAAGAAAAACCCTCTCTAACATTTATTAAAGAGGGTTTGTGGTCCCACCGGGAATCGAACCTGGATCTAAAGTTTAGGAAACTTCTATTCTATCCGTTGAACTATGGGACCGAAAAAAGCGGTATGCCTTTTTTGCTGCGCAAAACTAAACAGAAGCCACCTAACTATTTTGGAATGCTCTGAAATTTTGAAATTGCCCTTTTGGGCTTAACAGGTATTTACTTAATAGGTCTGCGTTCTCAGGTAGTTAGGATAAATTTTGTAATGCACTTTGGCTGCCTCTTTGCCTACTAGCTGTCGCAGCTCTTCATAATGATACTTCTCAGTTGCCGATACGAAAATGCTATCGTCCGTAATTGATTCTTTATGACCGTACATATCAGATTCTTCCGTAAGCATATCAGCTTTATTGTACACCTTTATCGTCTGGATGTCCGCCGCGCCAATCTCTACCAGCGTATCTTCCACCACCTTGATATGGTCTTCATAAGAAGGGTTCGAAACGTCAATAACATGAAGTAAAATATCAGCTTCTTTTACCTCCATTAAGGTGGACTTAAAAGACTCAATGAGATTGTGAGGCAGTTTGCGGATGAAACCCACCGTGTCTGATAGCAAAAATGGAATCTGGTCAATAACTACTTTTCGAACCGTAGAGTCTACCGTCGCGAAGAGTTCATTTTTAGCATATACATCCTCTTTGCTCAATAGTCTCATCAATGAGGATTTGCCCGCATTAGTGTATCCTACCAAGGCTACCCGTACTACTCCATCTCGGGATTTTCTTCGCGTTTCCGCTTGCAATTCTATTTTGTCTAGCTTTTTGCGCAGTACGTTGATTTGATTGCGGATATTTCTTCTATCGGTCTCTATCTCTTTCTCTCCAGCTCCACTTCTTGTTCCTGTTCCTCCTTTTTGTCTTTCAAGGTGAGTCCACATGCGTGTAAGTCGAGGCAGGAGATACTGAAATCTGGCCAACTCCACTTGTGTTTTGGCTTGCGTAGTTTGAGCTCTTTTTAAGAAGATTTCAAGGATCAACAAGCTTCTGTCGTAGATAGTGACCCCTAATTCCTTTTCCAAGTTCCTCATTTGCGAAGGACTCAGATCGTCATCAAAAATGACATTTTTGATTTTCTTTGCCTCTACAAATTCTTTGATCTCTTGCAGTTTTCCTTTACCTACAAAGGTGCGCGTTTCTGGATTTTCCAATTTTTGGACAAACCTCTTTTCTATCTTGATGTCTATTGTTTCAGATAAGAATGCTAACTCATCTAAAAATTCTTTGGTTTTTTCATCGGACTGAGACTTGGGTGTGACTGTTACCAGCACCCCATATTCATCCGCTTTTTTTGTTTCATTCATACTTTCAAAGCAATCTCTGGAATGTCACTACGTATCTACGTATCTTAGAGGTTACAAAATTATATATAAGTTTTAACTATATAGATTATTGAAAATAGCCATCGTAATAAATACGAGCTGGAATATCTACAATTTCAGAAAGGGTTTAGTTCAAGCTCTGCTTAAGCGCGGAGATGAGGTGATCGCTATTGCCCCCAAAGATGAATATAGCGAAAAACTTATAGGCTGGGGATGTCAGTACGAGCCTTTGGAAATGGAAGGAACAGGCATGAATCCAGTGAAAGATTTGTTCTTACTTTCTGCTTTGAGAAAAATCCTAAAAAAAATCAGGCCAGATGTTGTCCTTACTTACACCATCAAGCCAAACCTATACGGGTCTATTGCCTCTGGCACATTAAATATCCCTTGTATTTGTAATGTGAGTGGTTTAGGTACTACTTTTTTGTGGACGGGAATTGTTCGAGCGTTAGCAGTACGACTCTACAATTTCAGCTTTAGGTATAACAAATGGGTGTTCTTTCAAAACGCTGAAGACAGTCATGATTTTTTAAAAATTATCAAGCTGGACCCAGCGAAAACAAGTCTGCTTCCTGGTTCTGGAATTGACATCAGTGCATTTACTCCTACAAAATCGAGTGTTCAGGGCAAAACTGTTTTCTTAATGATCTCTAGGTTGATTATCGAAAAAGGAGTTAGGGATTACATTGAAGCGATTCGTTTGGTGAAGAAGCAAATGGATAATATTGAATTTCAGCTTGTTGGAGCTTTGGATGAAGCTCATGCTCGCTCTATTAGCGCTAACGAACTTAAAGAATGGATCGATGAAGGGTTGATTGTTTATACGGATCATATTTCAGATGTGCGACCAGTTCTTGCGCAAGCGCATGTTGTCGTACTGCCAAGTTATCGTGAAGGAACGCCTCGTACGCTGCTGGAAGGAGGAGCGATGGCCAAAGTGTTGTTGGCATCTAATGTCCCTGGCTGCAGAGAGGTGGTTAAAAATGGATACAATGGGTTTCTGTTCGACCCTCAAAATCCACAAGATTTGGCTGATAAGATGCTTGATTATCTAAATCTTAATGAGGAGGTAAAAAATGAAATGGCATCAAATTCAAGGGTATGGATAGAAAAGACCTTCAATGAGCAAATTGTGATAGACTTGTATTTGGAGAAAATACAACAATTAACTACTTCTTAGTCATGATCCTTTTTGGATACTTCTTTAACCTATTTTTCATCTACTTTTGACTTGTAGAATACTGAAAATGAATAGATTTTTAATATTACCTTTAGTTTTTGTCCTTTTTTTATCTAGCTGTAAAATTTATAAGCGGGATTTAATGTTCAGACTTAATGAAGAATTTTCGGAAGAAGATTTAGCTACAAGCTTGGATCAGGCCGAGCGTAACTATCAATTACAAACTAATGATTGGGTGGAGCTGATCGTTTTTACAAACGAAGGGGAACGGATAGTTGATCCAAATAATGAGTTTTTAGGAGGCGCAGGTGGGGGAAGGAATAATCTTAATCAGCAAGGTCAAAATGAAAGAAACGGAGGGATCAAATATCTCATTCAAGTGGATGGAACTGCGAAACTTCCAATTATAGGGAAAAAAATGTTGTCAGGTTTAACTGTAGATCAAGCGGAAGCCATGTTGGAGCAAGCTTATGATGAGTTTTATGTAGATAGTTTTGTGAAACTCACCGTTGAAAGCAGAAGGGTAATTGTTTTCAATGCTGCAGGTGCATCTGTTATACCTCTTCAGAATGAAAATATGACTTTGGTGGAGATTCTCGCTTTAAGTGGAGGACTTAAGCTAGGCTCCAAAGCAAGTGAAATAAAAATAGTGAGAGGTGACCTTACTAATCCGATAGTTTACCACATTGATATGTCAACTATCGCAGGTATGCAAAAAACGATTGTGGATATTGAGTCTGGCGATATTATTTATATTGAGCCATGGCGAAGACCATGGCAACTTGCAATTAAGGATATTTCTCCTGTCTTTAGCGTGGTTTCAACGTTCGTTGGATTTTATTTATTAATTAACGGTTTAATTAAATAGTGGGCGAGGAAACGAACAGTAACTTTGAAAACGATGATGACTTACTCAATTCATTTGATTTTGAGAAGTTTCTCCATATTGTAAAAAAGAGCTTAATATACATTCTGTTCTTTTTTGTTGTCAGCATAGCTGTTGCTTATTTGCTCTTTATTCGTTGGAGCAAACCTGTTTATCAATCAGATTCTCTATTAAAACTAGATATTCAGAGCGAAGCTACTGCACTTGGACTTTCGAATCTTGGAGCTGTGAATGTCGGTGAAATGTCTGGGGAAATAGAGATTTTGAAATCAGATCTCTTTTTATCCATTGTGGTAGACGAAATAGGACAGGATGTCTCATATTTTTACTACGGCAATTTCCTTGAAGATGAGAGATATGGAAACAGCCCGTTTGTGGTTTCTCATAAGATAAAAGATGCAGGACTCTATGACAGACCTATAGATGTCACAGTGCAGGATGGAGGGCATTTCCTTCTTAGCTACACATACGGAGCAAATACCTACAGTCAGGTACACAAATTCGGAGAGGAAATAAGCAATGACCAAGTAAACCTGTTGATTGAAAAGTCTAACTCATTCAGTGCTTCTTCTGAGGGTAAATATTACTTCATAATAAATAGCAGAAGTCGGCTTATTAATTATTTGAGAAGAAGCCTAATAGTAAAGCCTGAGAATTTCAATGCAAAAACAATACAGATATCTTTCACTGATTATAATCGATACAAAGCTAGAGATATGGTTCAGGCCATTGATACATTGTATTTAGATTATACCCGTCAGGCAAAGAATAGGGCAGTTGAGCAAAAGATAGATTTCTTAGAGCAGCAAATCGCGCTGCGAGAGGATAACCTCTATGAGTATGAAAGTTATTTTGAAAATTTCATTATCGATAATCGAACGCAAAGTTTGAGTGGAGATATTGGTAAATATATAGGTGTATTAGAGCGCTTAGATTCTCAAGAAATAGAACTAAAGAGAAGACTGCTCGATGCAGAGTTTCTTTCTGAGCATTTGGATATGGATAGTTCACTTTTGGCGGATGAGCTGACTTCATTGAGCCTTTCTGGAAAGTTGCAAAAAACACTTTCAGATTTTAGGCGAATAAAAACTGAGAGAGATCGCCTTTTGATGTCTTACAACGAAAATTCGTTTGTCGTAAAACGCCTCGATCAGCAATACCAGGGTTATGAAGCGGACGTTACCAAGCTTGTAGCAGATTATATCGGTAAAGTAAAGGAGTCTATTTTAGAGCTTCAGGGAAATAGGAAAGAGTTGGAAAAGGAGTTTTTTAAACTCCCTTCTATGAGTACAGAATATGGTAAGAATCGCAGATTTTATGGACTTGAGGAGAGTTTCCAGTTATCCCTGCGCAGCTCCAAAATGGAGCTTGAGATATCAAGAGCAGGTACTGTAACAAACTTTATTATTCTATCACCAGCCACCTTACCTGTTGTTCCAATTAAACCAGAAATTCCGATCATTTATGCTATTGCGGTGGCGCTTGCTGCTGTAGTTTCATTCATTTTTATAGTACTAAGGTATTTTTTAAATAACAATATTACTAGCGTAAAGGAGCTCGAAAGATTAATAAAAGTTCCACTTTTAGGAACATTGCCTTATTACACCAGTGAAAAGCTAGCCGTTACGAAGTTGGTGATAAGTCCTAGCTCTAAGTCTGTCATAAGTGAGTCCCTGAGAACGATTAGAACGAATATGGAGTTTTTACAGGGAGCAAAGGAAAATCAAATAATAACCATTACTTCGACAGTGAGTGGAGAGGGAAAGACCTTTGTGTCAGTGAATTTGGCGGCAATCATTGCATTCTCCAATCAGAAAGTGTGCATAGTCGATTTAGACATGCGGAAGCCAAAAGTTCATTTGGCATTTGGAGATGAGCCAGGAGTGAATGGTGTGAGTACTCACTTGATTGGAAAATGTTCCTTAGATGATTGTATTCGTAAGACCAATATTGAAACCTTGGACTATATTCCAGCGGGCCCTAATCCTCCTAATCCATCAGAGTTGATTTTGCATAAAGAATATCAAGTAATGCTTGATGAGCTTAAAACAAGGTATGATATGGTTATTCTGGATACTCCGCCGGTTGGTCTTGTGACGGATGCTGTGCTATCTATGAAAAATTCTGATATTCAGATATATGTAATGCGTGCTGAATATTCTAAGAGAGAGTATGTTAAAGCAATTGAAAACCTAAGAAAAAGAAATCAGTTTACCAATCTTACAGTGGTTTTCAACTCGGTCAAGAAAGGAGGAAGCTCTTACGCGGGGTATGGCTATGGGTACTATGAAGATTAGCCTAAAACCTCGTACCTTTGCTTTCGTTAATGAGGGCAATGCTGGCAAAGTTATTTTCACGAGAAACTTTAAAATTAAAGGTTGATATTCACTCACACCTCTTGCCAGGCTTGGATGATGGTGTAAAGACTTTTGAAGAGTCTCTAGAGATTCTAAAGGAGCTACAAAATCAAGGGTATCAAAAAGTCATTACTACGCCCCATATTTATCCCGAAGTTTATCCCAATACACCAGATCAGATTGAGGAAAAGTTCATTGAACTTCAAGCCTATCTAAAAAAAAGCGGTCTACAAATTCAAGTGGAATTTGCAGCTGAGTACTTTATGGATGTTTCATTTTTAGAAGCATTAAATAAAGGGGAAAGGATTTTGACCTTTGGCGGGAAATACGTCCTTTTTGAAACACCCTTTTTATCGAAACCATTGATTTTTGACGAAGTAGTGTTTCAGCTAAAGTCTAAAGGTTACATTCCCGTATTAGCACACCCTGAGCGCTATCTTTATCTCGAAAATGAGATGTCTTGGCTTGAAGAAATCTCCAGTCGTGGAGTGCTATTTCAAATCAATATTCCTTCTTTGCTAGGAGTATATGGTGATGATGTGAAGAAAATGGCATTGTCACTCATAAAGGAATCAAAAGCTTCTTTTTTGGGTTCAGATTTGCATCGAGTTAAACAATTGCCTGTGGTGAAACAGGTGTTAAAATCTAAGTATAGGAAGATGAATTTATTGAACGATTCTTTGTTATAAGAGGGTCTGTGGAAAACTTTTGTCAAAAGAAGTGGAACACCTTGAGGAAAAATAATTTAAATTGATAAGAACCTAGTTCTTACCTTAACTGTATTTTATGCACGAAGAGTATAAGCGCAAAGAGGAGAAGGAGTTGATCCGAAGGTTCGAAGCGTTCATGAAAAACAAAGAAGTGTTTTTCTTTGATGAAGACGACTACCTTCAAGTGATTGCTTATTATCAAAATCTGGAGAAATATAATCTCGCATTAAAGGCCTGTGATCTGGCGTTAAAACAATATCCTTTTTCATTGGAATTGATCATGGAAAAGGTGGACGTTTTGCTGAAGAAAGATGAGGCTGAAGAAGCCCTTGAAATGCTTGAAAGTGCTCTGAACTTTCATCCCAATGATCCCGAAATAATGATCCAAATGGGGAATATTTATTCCCTCACTGGTAAATATGAATCAGCTGTTGAGTTTTACTCTCAATCAGTAGCTTTCGTGGAAGATAAGGATGAAATATACTATAGCATCGGATTGGCCTATCAAGGGATGGGTAAATTTGACATGGCGGCAGAGAATTACAAACTTGCCATCGAATACAACATATTGAATGAAAATGCCCTTTACGAATTGGCATACTGTCTGGATGTGAACGGTGAGTTGGAAAGTAGTCTTTCTTACTACAAACAATTTATTGATCAAGACCCATATTCAGAATACGCTTGGTACAACCTTGGTATCGTCTATAATAAGCTAGAAAACTATGAGAAGGCATTAGATGCCTATGAGTTTGCGGTGGCTATAGATGATGATTTTAGTAGTGCTCATTTCAATATGGGTAACACCCACATGAGCCTCCAGCAATTCGACAAAGCATTGAGTTCCTATCTGCGTACTCTTGATCTGGAAGGGCCTAGTGCAGAAATTTATTGCCATCTGGGTGCGGCCTATGAAAAACTTTTGGTTTTTGATCGAGCGACTAAGTATTATCAAAAGGCAACTAAATTAGATCAACTTTATCACGAAGCTTGGTATGGTTTGGGTGTATGTCTTTCTCTTCAGGATAAGTGGTATGAAGCCATTCATTTTTTCCAAAAGGCTCTGAAGATCGATGTGGAAAACGGCATTTATTGGAAAGCTGTTGCTGACTCAGAGTATCGAGTAGGAAATGTGGTGTCGGCCATGGAGGCTTATGCAGAGGCTTCAGAAATGGATCCAGACAATGTAGATGTGTGGATGGACTGGGCGCATTTGTATTACGAGCAGGGCGATTTTGAAAAAGCGCAAGATATTATTGAGGAAGGATTGGCAGAATGCCCCGATTCTGCGGAATTATACTACAGAAGTGTGGTTTACCTTATAGAAGGAGGTCGGTATAAGATGGCAATCAATCGTTTAGAGACAGGTTTGTTATTAGATTTCGATGGACATAAGGCACTCTTCGATTTTTTCCCCAAATTGCAGACGCAAAAGGCGCTTTATAAGATTGTGGAGCAATACCGAAAAAACAACTTGTAATCGCGCGTATTTTAACCAGAATTTTTAATTTTTGAGCCTTGTTTCAAAAGGCACTTATATCGTATGAATTATCATCTTAATCACATCCCTGAGAGAACATCGAAACCAAGAACTAAGGGATTTACAATGGTCATGGACAAAGGCTTGAGCCTGAGGGAAGTGGAAGACATGATCGACTCGTGTGGCGACTATATAGATATAGTGAAGTTGGGATGGGCCACCTCTTTTGTTACCTCTAAGCTAAAAGAGAAATTGGCGTTATTTAAATCAGCAGGGATTCCATGCTATTTGGGAGGAACGTTATTCGAGGCGTTTGTTGTGAGAGGACAGTTTGAAGACTACCGAAAAGTATTGGATGAGTACGATCTGGAATATGCCGAAGTATCTGATGGATCATTAGAGATGAATCATGATGATAAGTGCGATTACATCAGTACACTAGCCAAGCAAGTTACTGTCTTGAGTGAAGTAGGTTCTAAGGATGCTGCTAAAATAATACCGCCATACAAGTGGATCGAGCAGATGCAAACCGAACTAGAAGCGGGCGCATGGAAAGTGATAGGAGAGGCGCGTGAAGGAGGAAATGTAGGTTTGTTCCGTGATTCTGGGGAAGTAAGACAGGGGCTTGTAGAAGAAATTCTCACCAAAATCCCTGAGGAAAAAATACTTTGGGAAGCTCCACAAAAGGCACAACAAGTTTGGTTTATCAAGTTGATCGGTGCGAATGTGAACTTGGGAAATATTGCTCCAAATGAAGTGATCCCACTTGAAACCATCCGTTTAGGGTTAAGAGGAGATACTTTCGATCATTTCTTGCCACAATAAATGAATCAAACAATCGGTCTGGTGCTGAAGGGGCTCGCTATGGGAGCTGCTAATGTGATTCCTGGTGTTTCAGGAGGTACTATTGCTTTTATCACGGGTATATATGAGCGCTTAATTAATGCCCTTAAGGCTTTTGATTTAGAAGCACTCAAATTACTTTTTGCTCGTGAGTGGAGTGCTTTTGCGGCTAAGACCGATATTCTTTTTCTAGCTTCCGTCCTTTCTGGTGTGGCTATTTCCATAGTGAGTTTGGCCAAAGTTTTTGAGTTAGCTTTTGAATATTATGAGGTCTATACGCTAGCCTTTTTCTTTGGGCTGATCATCGCGTCTATTTTGGGTGTGGGAAGACAGATTTCTAAATATAACTTTGCCAACGTTTTTGCTTTGATATTAGGCGTGGTGATTGCGGCAGGTATCGCGCTCTTGCCTCCAGCAGAACCAAATGCTTCTTTTTTGTACCTCACTTTGTGCGGGGCTGTAGCCATCTGTAGTATGATTTTGCCAGGGTTATCTGGCTCCTACATTTTGCTATTGATGGGGAATTACATTTTGGTGTTACAAGCCATTAGTAGTTTTAATTTTGACATTCTCTTGCCGATAGCCATCGGGTGTATTGTGGGACTTTTGGTATTTGCCAGATTATTGTCTTACCTCTTCAAGAACTTTAGAGACTTCACTATCAGTATTTTGACGGGGTTTGTAGCTGGGTCTTTGGCGATAATATGGCCGTGGAAAGTGACGCTTTACATGACCCTTGAGACAGGAAAGGAAAAAGCTACAGGATACAGATGGTTTTTGCCAGATGTAGATCCGCCGTTTTTTATTGCTTTAGGCCTTGCTGTAGTAGGCTTCTTCCTTGTTTGGCTAATGGAGCGATTTGCTTCTGGTAATAAGTCAGAGAACTAACCCACAATATTGCTCACATCCCCTATTTTTGATCCTTCAAATAAAGAGGATTCTTAATGAGGAAGTTTGGGCTTATCGGCTATCCACTTGGCCATTCGTTTTCTAAAAAATATTTCACACAAAAATTTAGCGACCTTGATCTCGGGGATCATCAGTATGATCTTTTTGAGATGGAGGAGGTGACTGATGATTTTCCAGCTTTATGGGAAGATGCTGAGCTCGTGGGGGTGAATGTGACTGTGCCTCACAAACAAAATGTACTGCCGTTTTTAGCACGATTGGACAGGAGTGCAGAGCGAGTAGGTGCAGTTAATGTGATAAAGAGGGTTGGGGAAGAACTCGTAGGCTACAATAGCGATTATCATGGTTTTATGGAGTCACTCAAGCTTATGATCGGCGAATCTCACCAAGTAAAAACAGCTTTGATTTTGGGGACTGGAGGAGCGTCTAAAGCGATCAAAGTAGCGTTGGAAGATATGGGCATCACTTATAAAACCGTGTCGAGATCTAAAGATAAAGCTGATCATACCTATGCTTATTTGATGTCTCATTCAGAGATTGTTCGCGATGTTGATTTATTGATCAACTGCACACCATTGGGTACTTACCCAAAAGTGGAAAATGCGCCAGAGCTTCCTTATGAGCAATTGCATGCAGGGCAATTTCTATATGATTTGGTATATAATCCTGAAGTATCAAAATTTTTGGCTGAAGGAAAAAGTCGTGGGGCTGCAACCAAAAATGGATTGGACATGTTGCACTTGCAGGCTGAAAAATCTTGGGAAATCTGGAATAGCTAATGGTTATCAATGTGCTGCTACCAAGTGCTTCGCGTCAGGGATAGAAGTGGACATCCTTTTGGTGAGGAACGAACCAAAAGATGGTAGCGGATAGCCTGCCTGCGGTAGGTAGGCCCGCTTGTGAACCAGAACGCCCAAAAAACAGTACAGGTTTTGAAGTTTGAATGAGTGGTTTGGTTGAATACGAATAGCTAGAAAAGCGACAGATGGATTTTAAATTGGTATCGGAATACACGCCTACGGGTGATCAACCCAAAGCAATCGATCAGCTGGTGGAGGGCTTGGGGAACAACGAGCCAGCTCAGGTGCTTCTCGGCGTTACGGGCTCGGGAAAAACCTTTACCATGGCTAATGTGATTGCTCAGGTACAGAAGCCAACGCTGGTGCTTTGTCACAATAAGACGCTTGCGGCTCAGCTCTATGGAGAGTTTAAGAGTTTTTTTCCTGATAATGCCGTTGAATATTTTATATCCTACTACGACTATTATCAACCAGAGGCATTTTTGCCTACTTCGGGCATATACATCGAAAAAGATCTTTCTATCAATGAGGAAATAGAAAAACTGCGTTTGAGTGCCACTTCCTCGCTACTTTCTGGACGTAGAGATGTGATCGTGGTGGCTTCTGTGTCATGTATTTATGGTATTGGTAATCCTGTGGAGTTTGGGAAGAATGTGATGCGCGTGCAAGAGGGAGATTCTGTGCCTAGAAATCAGTTTTTGTTCAGCTTGGTTGATATTTTGTATAGTCGCACGGAGGTGGAGTTTAAGCGGGGGACCTTTCGGGTGAAAGGTGATACGGTGGATATTTTTCTTGCGTATGCTGATTTTGCTTATCGATTTATTTTTTGGGGAGATGAGGTGGAGGCGATTCACAGGATAGATCCGGTAAGTGGTGAAAAACTCGGTGATGAGCGTATCGTGACTATTTTTCCTGCCAATCTTTTTGTCACGGGCAAGGATCAATTGCAAGTGGCTCTGAGAGAGATTCAGGACGACATGGTAGCGCAGGTGCAGTTTTTTGAGGATGAAAAACGCTTTATGGAAGCTAAGCGGCTCAAAGAGCGCACGGAGTTTGACATGGAGATGATCCGAGAGATTGGGTATTGCTCGGGCGTGGAGAACTACTCAAGATATTTTGATAGAAGAAATCCTGGCGACAGGCCTTTCTGTTTGTTGGACTATTTTCCGGATGACTACCTGATGGTGATAGATGAGAGCCATGTGACGGCCAGCCAAGTAAGGGCGATGTGGGGTGGAGATAGAAGTAGGAAGGTGAATTTAGTGGATTATGGTTTTCGATTGCCATCGGCATTGGACAACCGTCCGCTGACGTTCACGGAGTTTGAAGAGATGATCAATCAGGTGGTGTTTGTGAGTGCTACACCTGCCGAGTATGAGTTGCGAAAGTCTGAAGGCGTGATCGTGGAACAGCTGATTCGTCCTACGGGGCTTTTAGATCCGATTATAGACGTCCGCCCTAGTCATAACCAGATAGATGACTTGATGGAAGAGATTCAGATTAGAGTAGAGAAAAGTGAGCGAGTACTCATCACCACGCTGACCAAGCGTATGGCCGAGGAGCTGACCAAATATCTAACCGATGCGGGCGTGAAAACACGATACATTCACTCAGAGGTAGATACGCTGGATAGGGTAGAAATTCTTCGAGAGTTGAGGTTGGGAGTTTTTGATGTGCTCGTAGGAGTGAATCTCTTGCGTGAAGGTCTGGATTTGCCCGAAGTGTCGCTAGTAACTATTTTGGATGCGGACAAGGAAGGGTTTCTTAAGAAACGAGCGATCTCTCGTGCAGACTATAGGTCGTGCAGCGAGAAACAGCAATGGCCGTGTGATCATGTATGCCGACAAGGTGACGGATTCTATGCAAAAAGCGATAGACGAGACGAGCCGAAGACGAGCGATACAGCAAGCCTACAATGAAGAGCATGGGATAACTCCAACCACAATCATTAAAAACCGTGAGGCTGTACTTGGCCAGACGAGCGTGGCTGATAAGAAAAAAGGCGGCAAGAAATACTATGCCGACGAAACGCAAACGAGTCTGGCCGCTGATCCTGTGGTGGCTTATATGAGCAAAGACCAACTGATCAAACTGGAGAAGGAAACTCGCCGCAGAATGGAGCAGGCAGCTAAAGACCTGGATTTCATGGAAGCTGCCAGACTTAGAGATGAAATGCTAGAGGTGCAGAAGATGCTTGGAGAGAAGTAGAAGGTTTGAGGCGAGTTGAGGCTGTTATTTTCTGATGTTTGCTATGCGACATGGTTTTTGAAGGGCGTACAATAATAGGCTAGCGATTTGTACTCTTTTATATCCTGCCCATATATTCGAATTTCTTCTGATTTTGTATTGGCGTGTTGGTTTTTTTGACCAAAAACGAGTTTTCTGCAACGTTTAATTTTGCTCTGAAATTAGCAGGTTTCATATCTGAAGAAAGAAAAAAGGTAATTGGTATGGCCGACAGACCTTCAAGCTACAAAGCTTCTTGCTGACCCAAACTCTAGCCTCATTCACCCTCAAATTTTTCTTTTCCGATTTTTTCTCCTGTGATAATTCCCATACTTTCACGACCAAATTAAAGATTTTTGATTTGGCACTCGCAGAATATTGTTTTTTGAATGTTGTTTTATTTAGAAAATAATTTTGCTGATTTCTAAAATTACCAACTAAATATCTGTTTATCATGAATAAAATTTTTTACCCCATCACTGTGCTTTTGCTGTGCCTACAATGGCAATCTACATCCGCACAAGACCTAGCTCAGGAGAGCTTTGAAGATCTTTTAGGAATGACGCTAGAAGAGTTGATGAATGTCGACATTGTTTCCGCTTCTAAAAAATCGGAGAGTAGTTTTGAATCACCACTGTCATCATCTGTACTTACTCAGGAAGAAATACTAAACTCTGGAGCTTCGAGTATTATGGAAGCACTTCGATTGATTCCGGGAGTTATCGTGCGTGAGCAAACGAATGGCAACTACGATATTCATCTAAGAGGGATGGATTATTTGCCTGCCAAAGCCGAATTAGCAGGAACCACCAATGTTTCCACGTTGGTTATGATTGATAATAGAATCGTGTTCAGAGATTTTCAGGGAGGTACTTACTGGGAGTCTTTGCCCGTTGATATAGAAGATGTGCAGCGAATAGAAGTAGTGAGAGGACCATCCTCTGCTCTTTATGGACCAAATGCCGTATCTGGCGTGATCAATATTATCACGAAAAAAGTTAATGATGACGGCCTTCACTCAACTGTGAATGCTCAAATGGGTCAATTCAAGACTCAGGTACTGAATACTAACAGTAGTTTTAAGAAGAATGATTTCAGCTTAAGACTTTCTTCCAATTTTCAAAATAGGGATAGGTATACTTCTGATTATTGGGATTACAAGAAGGCAGGATATGTGGTGTCTCCAGATTCTGTAAGATCCGTAGCTAGAGATGCTTATGCATTCAGTGCCCAATCTGCGGCTCAGCGTTATCCAGATAGAGATTTGGCACAGAATAAATATGGTGTGAATCTAGTGACGAGCTATCAATTTGCTGAAGAGGTAAATGTAGATCTGGCTATTGGTCACCAAGAGTCTCAGGTACAGAAGGTTTATGTGGACAATCAAAACACACCTCTTACCACCGAAAACTCTCGTAGTAGCTATGTGGATGTAAGAGCAAAAGTATTTGGCCTTGATTTTCAATCTAATTATTTGACTGGTGAGCAAAACACTTTAGGAGTATCTGGATGGAAACTTGATTATGAAAATATCAACACCAACATAGAATATGAGTTTGGTTTGTTTAACGAAAAGCTCTCTCTGAGATCTGGACTCATGTACCGTAGTGTTGCTTTCGATGATAAAAAAAGCCAGCAGTTGTATGGAAATGGTTTTGTGGGTGGGAGAAAAGAATTGAATACGAAGAGTGCTTTCATCCGAGCAGATTTTAGACCAGTTTCCATGCTCCGGTTCATAGGTGCAGTTAGAGCAGAAAAGTATAATAACCCAGATGATATTTACTTGTCCTATCAGGTTGGATTAAACCTCTATGCAGGAAAAAATCACGTGATCAGGTTGCTTACCTCTAAAGCCAATAGAGGTGCCAACATTGTGGACTCTTACATCAATTATAGTGCTTTTGCAGGCACATTTAATTTCTATGGAAATACCGACCTTAAGCTCATGACCATGAATCTTTATGAACTTGGATATAGAGCCAAACTATCAGAAGGTATGCAACTTGATGCTGAATTCTATATGTCAGAAGCCACAAACTTCACTTCTATGGCGGTGGATAGTACTGTTTTTGCGCCGAAGTATGCATCCTATTCTTCTGTGGGCAATTTGGATCTCACGGCAAAGCAAATGGGAGCAACCATGAAAATCAAGTATTTCGTGAATCGCAATATTGAAATTAGCCCTTACGTGAGTTTTCAAAAGACGGATTTAGAAAACCTTGATGAGTATAGTGGGGATAATACGAAGGATTCACTAGTCAATACTTCCAATAAGTGGACACCATCCGTGTATGGTGGGATTTATATCAATGCCACGTTGGCTCAAAAATGGAACATTAACTTGACTCCTTATTTCTTTACCAGTCAGGAATTTAGATATAAAACCCCTTACACAGATAATATTGAAGCTCAGTTGTTATTAAATGCATCGGTATCTTATCGTTTTGCTCCGAAGAGTAAAATTTACTTGACTGTGCATAATTTGTCAGGAAATGACAGACGACAGTTTGCTTTTGCTGATCCAGTCAGTGCCATGCTCACTATGGGGATGAGAATCTCATTATAGGTTGTACCAAAGCTGTAAAAACATAAGCGGTTGCCCCCAAGAGAGGCAACCGCTTATGTTTTATATAAAGCAAAATTAATCTTTCTTCTTCGTGCCGCCTTTTTTGCCAGAGCCTGCTATGGACTCACGCATATCCGTATCGGCTTGGATGTTTTGGAACTTGTAATAGTCCATTACACCAAGGTTACCACCTCTAAAAGCCTCTGCTATTGCCATAGGAATCTCTGCTTCTGCCAAGATTACTTTTGCTCTGGCCTCTTGTGCTTTAGCAATCATTTCTTGCTCTTCGGCTACCGCCATCGCTCTTCTTTCTTCAGCTTTTGCTTCAGCTACTTTCAAATCGGCAGAAGCCTGGTCTATTTGAAGTTTTGCTCCGATGTTAGCCCCTACGTCTACATCAGCAATATCGATGGACAAGATTTCAAACGCTGTACCAGCATCTAGACCTCTTTGTAGGACTAGTTTTGAAATTTTATCAGGATTTTCCAATACGCTTTTGTGTGACGAAGCGGAACCAATAGAAGTTACAATTCCTTCACCCACACGAGCAAGGATAGTGTCTTCTCCAGCTCCTCCAACCAATTGTTGGATGTTAGCCCTTACAGTTACTCTTGCTTTTGCAATCAACTGGATACCATCTGCGGCCACCGCAGCTACGGAAGGAGTGTTGATTACCTTTGGGTTTACTGAAATCTGTACGGCTTCAAACACATCACGCCCCGCTAAGTCAATAGCTGTTGCTTGCTTGAAGGTCAAATTGATATTTGCTTTGTCGGCAGAGATCAACGCCTTGATCACTTGCTGCACATTTCCACCAGCGAGGTAATGGGTTTCTAGATCCGAGGTTCTGAGTTTTCTTTTAGTGTCAGAAGAATTGTCTTCATAGATCATGATCCCAGCCTTAGTTGCTGTGATCAAAGAATTTACAATGTTAGAAGGTGGCACTTTTCTGATTCTCATAAACATGAGCTCGAAAAGGCCTACACGAACACCAGAAAACTGAGCCGTGATCCAGAGATTAACTGGGATGAAGTACAAAAGCACAAAGAGTGCGATGATACCTCCAATAAGAAAAATTAAAATAGGTAATGCTTCCATTTGAGATATTTAGGTTATTTCTTCTACGATGATTTTATTTGATTCAATTTTTGAAATTCTAATCGATGTATTTTCAGTAAGGTAGCCTCCTTGGGAGCGAACTTCCACTTCTCGGTCGTTGAATGAGGCTTTGCCTACAGGTTTGGCCGAAGATACCATGATACCTTCTTGCCCGACCTCTAGATACGCCTTCGTTTCGTCATTATTTCTCCAGCTACTTTCTCCTTTCAGCGAAAATCTTTGCCATGCTTCTGTTTTGAAACAATAAAAGACCAGAGCGAAACCCACAATGGACGACACCACTAAAATAACAGTGCCAGTGGTCTGGCCAAAATTTTCATACCCAAGATAGATGCCATAGCCAGCTACTAAAAAGCCGAAGATACCTACGATAGTTGTGCCAGGCACAAAAATGGTCTCAACCACAATCAAGGTGATTCCAAATATGATTAACGCAATGACACTGAACCAATCCATTAGTTAGTAAGCTTTAGCAAACAGCACACGCTGCTTTGAAGGTTTTCCTGAATAGATACACGTACCAGATTCCTCGGTTGAATTTAGTGGAATGCAACGAATAGTCGCTTTGGTTTCCGTTTTAATTTTTTCTTCCGTCTCAGAAGTGCCATCCCAATGTGCATAAATAAACCCAGGTTTGGTGTTCAGGATTTCCTTAAATTCATCATAAGTATCCACCTTGTAAGTGTTTTCTTCCTTGAATTTAGATGCTTTTTCGAAAATGGCTTTTTGCATGTCCTCCAGAGTAGTCACGATGTGATCAATGATATCACCCTTGGCTACCACTTGCTTCGTTTTAGTGTCTCTTCTGGCGATCTCCACCGTACCATTTTCCAAATCTCTTGGGCCTATCGCTATACGTGTTGGTACGCCTTTTAGTTCGTATTCAGCAAATTTCCATCCTGGCTTTTGGGTGTCTCTTTTGTCGTATTGTACGCTGATATTTTTCGCTCTCAGCTCTTTGGTGATTTCATCCGCCCAAGCGCTGATTTTTTCCAATTCCTCGTCTGTACGGAAAATCGGCACAATTACAACTTGTATTGGCGCAAGCATAGGAGGTAAAACCAATCCTTCATCATCGGAATGTGCCATGATCAATGCACCCATTAGTCGAGTGCTCACACCCCACGAAGTTCCCCAAACGTATTCGTCTTTGCCCTCTTTGGTAGCAAATTTTACATCAAAAGCTTTCGCGAAATTTTGACCTAAAAAGTGAGAAGTGCCTGCTTGTAGCGCACGGCCATCTTGCATCATTGCTTCGATACAATACGTTTCTAAAGCGCCAGCAAATCTTTCATTTTCAGTTTTCACACCTTTGGTCACAGGCATAGCCATATAATCTTGAGCGAAAGTGGCGTACACTTCAAGCATTTGTTTTGTTTCTTCTTCCGCCTCTTGGCGTGTAGCATGTGCCGTATGGCCTTCTTGCCAAAGAAACTCAGCAGTACGTAAGAATAATCGAGTACGCATTTCCCATCGCACCACGTTGGCCCACTGGTTGATCAATAGAGGTAAGTCTCTGTAAGACTGAATCCAATTTTTGTAAGAATCCCAAATTACCGTTTCCGACGTAGGTCTTACGATCAGTTCTTCTTCCAGTTTTGCATCTGGATCTACAATCACTCCGCCAGTTTCTGGGTCATTTTTCAAACGGTAGTGCGTTACCACAGCACACTCTTTAGCAAAGCCTTCAACGTGGCTTGCTTCCTTACTGAAAAACGACTTTGGTATGAAAAGTGGAAAGTAAGCATTGGAATGTCCTGTCTCTTTAAACATTTTATCCAGAGCTTGTTGCATCTTTTCCCAGATCGCATAACCATAGGGTTTTATGACCATACAGCCTCTCACAGGTGAATTTTCGGCCAATCCTGCTCGCTTCACGAGCTCATTGTACCATAGTGAATAGTCTTCCGATCTGCTTGGGAGTCCCTTACTCATAATTTTAAATATATTTTGGTATAGTAATTGCTTAATTTGTGTTTGTAAAGCTGGAGGCAAATATAACTTTACTAAGTTGAATCTTTTGACCCTGCTCAATGTATTATGTATTAAAGGATAATGATATGGAAACGCTACTTAAAACCCCTAGAATTTCATTTTTGATTTTGTTTTCGATCGTATCGTCTACTCTTTTCGCACAAGAATATGATGATATGTATTTCAATGCCTCTGACCGAAAAAAGGTTAAAAAGGCGGATGAAGTGAAAGTCGCAGCTGATGTGACCTATCAATCCTATACTAATAATACCTATACTGAAAAATATTCTGCGCAAGAAGTAAACCCAGAGCATATCGCCAAGTACAAGTCGGGAGCAGCTCAGTCTGTTTACAATTCTGGAACTACTTCGGATTATACAGACAATGGGGACAACTCGAATTATAGCACTCCATCGGCTTCAAATATTTCTTATTCATATTATCCAGATGACTATACTGTAGAAAATGACCCAGCTACAGGCAATACCATCATCAATAACAACTATTACGGAAATACGAATAACAACGGGTACAATAATGGTCGCAACAATGGCTGGGGCAATCCGAACGTTGCTCACGGTGGATGGTATGATCCTTATTGGGGTTGGAATTCCGGCTGGTCAGTATCTTTCGGATGGGGAAATGGCTGGAATAATGGTTGGAACAACTGGGGAAACCCATATTGCTATGACCCATATTGGGGCTGGAACTCTTGGGGTGGAGGCTATGGTTGGAATGCTGGCTGGGGCTGGAATAACGGCTGGGGAAATAGATGGGGAGGTTCTTATTACGGCTATGGCTGGAATAGATATAACAACGCCTACAATAATGGCTTTTATAATGGACTCTATTATAGTGGCAACTATTCTGGAAATTATTATGAAAACAATTCCAATAGAAGAGAGGTTGTGCGTGGCAATAGAAACTCCCGTGGAGGTAGTGTAGCGCGTGTTTCAGATGATGGGCGTGTTTCAAGAGCCAATGAAGCGAGAACGGTAAGTAATTCAAGCAGCAATAGCAGAACAAGTGTGAATAGCAGTTCTTCATCTTCTAGAGATTACAGCCGTACTCAAAACGAGTACTATAGAAGATCAAATTCTGGTAGTGCTACGAGCTCAGGTAGGTCAGTTTCTAGCGGATCGAGTAGAACCACTGGAAATGAAGCAAGTCTGCGTACGAGAAGTGTAGAGAACGGAACAAGTAGATACAACAGCAATGCTGTGCGAACTGATACACGTACTTCTTCTGGCACTGGCAGTAGCTATGGTAGAAGCTCAAGTGGATCATCGAATAACTCTTATTCTGCTCCGCAAAGAAGCAGTTCTTCGAGCTACAGCTCGCCATCTAGGTCTTCATCAAGTAACAGCAGTTACAGTGCTCCTTCTAGATCATCTTCGTCTAGTAGTGGAAGAAGTAGCTCAAGCTACTCTGCCCCAAGCAGGTCGTCTAGCTCTAGTTCATCTAGATCAAGCGGGTCAAGCTATTCCGCACCTTCAAGGTCAAGCAGTAGCGGAAGTTCGTATTCAGCTCCGAGTAGAAGTAGCTCTTCCTCAAGCGGAAGCCGATCCAGTAGTTCATCTTCTAGTGGAAGTAGAAGCTCATCAGGGTCTTCATCAGGAAGTTCCAGTAGATCGAGTAGTGGAAGAAGATAATTTTCAATTCAAAAGTTAAGACGTGATGAAAACAAGATATTTAATATTGTTGGCAGGGTTGGTATGCTCAAATTTAGCAATGGGACAGGGTTACGATAGCGACGCGCTTTTGGTAAGCCAAACCACGGCTTTTGGGAGCACAGCCAGAGTGCAAGGGATAGGTGGAACACAAGTCTCCCTCGGAGGTGACCTCAGTGTAGCAGGATCAAACCCTGCGGGTCTAGGTTTTTTTAATAGAAGTGTGTTTTCATTGACCCCAAGTCTGAATTTTCATAATACTGAAGGTATTTATGACGGAAATGTGATCACTTCATTTCAGCCAAATTTTAACATGCCCAATTTGGGAGTAGTAATCAACCACAATGTGGGAGATTATTCCAATCAGAAATTCAAAGGAGGTTCTTTTGCCATTTCGGCTACAAGAATCAATGATTTCAATCAACAGTATTCTTACAGTGGAGTCAGCAGCCAAACCTCGATCGCGGATTCATTTTTGGAAATAGCAGGAACAACAGCTGAAGATGATTTACCAGAGTTGGCTTATGGAGCATGGAAAACATATTTGATATCACCAGAAATTAATAACAGCAATGAGATTACAGGGTATAGCACTTTTGCTGGCACTGAACCTACTCAAAGTGAGACGGTGACAACTAGTGGAGGACAAAACCAATTGAATTTCTCTTGGGGTGGTAACTACAATGACCAGCTTTACTTTGGTGGAGGTTTGGGAATTCAAACTTTGAGATACAAGCGAGAAAGATATTATACTGAAAATGAGTTTTTCTATTCAGGGTCAGAGAAACCTGTGAATCAAATAACAATGAGGGATGAGTTGACCTTAGACGGTACTGGTATCAATGCCACTATAGGCGTAATTGCACGTCCTGTTAATTTTATTACTGTTGGTCTTGCTTATACATCGCCAACCTATTTTGCTATGACCAGCGAATATGGTTTTGACCTCACAGCAGATTATAACAACTTTCAATATGATGACGAAACTGTTTTAGGTACTGAAAGTCATCAAAGTCCTATCACGGTCTCTAATTATACCATAAAAACACCAAGTAAGGTAGCTTTGGGTGGTTCTGTTTTTGTAGGGAAGCAAGGCTTTATCTCGGCTGATATCGAGTTTGTGGATTATGGTTCTATGCTCTTGCAATCCAATGATTTTGAGCTGGACGTGAGTAATGATAATCAAAAAATATTGCGAGATTATGCCTCAGTATTCAATTATAAAGTAGGAGGGGAATACCGATTGGATGATTTAAGATTTAGAGTGGGATATGCCTACTTTGGCGATCCGTACAAAGATGGAGACATGGATAGGTCACGATCCAATGTGACTTTTGGTGCAGGCTTGCGCCAAAGAGATTTCTTCTTAGACTTTGCGGTAGTTCGCACGTTTTATAACGAGCGATACTCTCCTTATATCATGGATAATGTTGCTGATCAGCCGTTCGTTCAGGTGAAAAACAACAACACCTCCGTATCGGCCACCCTAGGCTTCAATTTCTAATTGATCAATTTCAGCAAGGAGTCTTTTAGGGTCTCTGTGAGCAACGATTAAATCTGCTTGCTCGTAGTACTGACTCCTTGTTTCCAAAAGTTGATTTATTCGGTTTTCTACATCGTCTTGCACAAGCGGGCGATGAGAAGAGCGAGATAATCGCTCAACAATTACTTCTTTTTTTTCTGTAAGGTAAATCGTGACACCCATTTTGTTCATCACATCTATACCATTGTGAAAGCAAGGTGTTCCTCCACCTGTGGCAAGAATAAATGAATCTTTTGAAGCCACACCAAGTAGTGTATGGGCTTCTATTTCACGAAATTTTGCTTCCCCATCCTTCTCAAAAATATCTGATATTTTGCGACCCTCGTTTTGCTCTATGAGCTTGTCTAGATCATAGGTGTTCACCCCCGTTTCAGAGGTCAGCAGTCTGGCGAGAAAAGATTTTCCCGTGCCAGGGAGTCCTATCAAGAAGATTTTCTTTTTTGATTTCATGCTCACGTCCTTTTCATTGCAAAAGCTCATTGATCTCTTCGACGGTAGGCACATCATTGTGGTGCCATTTGCCAAGCACGGTTCCCTCTGAAAGTAGCATTATCCCCGGGTTTGATCTGATCATGGTTTTGAGCACCGTGGCGTCTGCATAATAATATGGCATTGCCAGTTGCAAATCATGGCGAAACGGCTCGAAAATACTGTATCCCGATGCAGTGAGAATCCAAGGTTTGGCTGTGGTTAAATCATTTGCCAGATCATTGATTTCTTCAATGTGATCAAGGTTTGCTTTTTCAGCACTGTAGATGATAATGATGAGTTTGTTGCCAGTCATCATTTCCTCAGTGTATTCACCTTCATCGTTCCAAATGCTCAAATCGGTAATCTTGGGCTGCACCTCTGGATTTACCAAATCCATAGATTTGAAGGTGTAGGACTTGTCTGACGGATAGCTATCAAAAGTATATTTCTCCCCATCTTTTTCCATTACATATTCATAGATCAAGGGAGCAGATGGCTCCATAAGAGAAGGCAAGTGATTGCCCACTGCATAAGCCCTAAAGTCTACAGGAGGTAAATGGCGAATGGCATAGATAGCGAACAAAGTAAAGAAGAGCGTAGATCCGAGTACTTTGAGCCATTGAAATTTTTGCGAGAAAATGGAGCCATAGTTTTTTCTGTTGATAAAAATCAAACCTATAAAAAAGAGCAAAATCACGTCCTTGGTAAAGGACTCCCATGGAGTGAGCTTGATAGCATCGCCGAAACAGCCACAGTCGGTAACTTTATTGAAATAGGCAGAGTAGAACGTAAGAAAAGTGAAGAACACGATTAGCCCGAGCAAAGCCCAAGCCGTAGCACGCATTTTATACCCGACGATAAGTGCCACTCCTAAAACTATTTCCAACACACTTAAAACCACAGAGAGCACCAGTGCTGCAGGTATAAACCACTCAAAAAATGGTGCAAAGTCATAAGCAAAGACCTCAAAATATTCTTGAAGTTTGATCGCTGTTCCTACTGGGTCATTGACTTTGATGAGGCCAGAAAAGATAAAAAGATCTCCTACAATGTATCGGGCAATGGCGTAAATCACTTTCATTTTTGTTCTGATAGTTTAATGAGACAAAAGACTGAATAGTTGATGATATCTTGGTAGTTGGCATCCACACCTTCAGAGATGAGCGTTTTTCCATCATTGTCTTCGATTTGCTTCACTCTGATAAGCTTCATCAGGATAATGTCAGTCATGGAACTCACGCGCATGTCTCGCCAGGCTTCATTGTAGTCATGATTTTTATTGGTGAGAAGCTCCATGGTGTTTTTAGCTGCTTCATCGTACTTTGGTCCTACAAAATCATACGCCAAATCCATTGAATCCTTTTCATTGAGCTGCATCTGCACTAGTGCAATGAGACAATAGTTGATGATACCATAAAACTCCGATTCAATTCCCTCATCAATTTTTTGCGTTCCTTTTTCTTGAATGGAGCGGATGCGCTGTGCTTTGATAGCAATCTGATCTGTGAGAGAAGGCAGGCGCAGTACGCGCCAAGCTGTGCCGTAATCTTTTGTCTTTTTTTCAAAAATATCCTTGCACTTCCCTACGATTTTCTCGTATTGTATGATTGTTTCGTCCCGCAATTTGCCAAATGGTTTAAATTGAATCTGAATTATTGATACAACAAATCTAACACAATTGAATATTCCGAAAACCATCAATATCAAAGGACATCTCATTGATTTCGAAACTCCTAAAATCATGGGCATATTGAATGTGACTCCAGATTCGTTTTATGCCGGAAGCAGAAAGACAAATGAGCGAGAGGTGCTGGCACAAGTGGAGCGAATGGTGGAAGATGGCGCAACATTTATCGATGTGGGAGGTTATTCTTCTAGACCAGAAGCCATAGATATTTCGGAAGAAGAGGAGATTGATCGAGTAAAAAATCCGATACGTGAAATTTCTCGTTTATATCCTGAGTTGATTATATCAGTAGATACCTTTAGAAGTGGTGTGGCAAAAGCGGCTGTTGATCATGGAGCGTCGGTGGTTAATGATATTTCAGGAGGCGATTTGGATGCCAAAATGTTTGAAACAGTGGCAAAACTTGACGTGCCGTACATTGCAATGCACATGAAAGGAACGCCACAAAATATGATCACCAAATCCGATTATAAAGATGTGGTAAAAGAAGTAACGCAAGCGCTGTTGAAAAAAGTAAAAGATTTGGGAGATGCTGGCGTTAAAGATGTGATTTTAGATCCGGGTTTTGGGTTTGCCAAGAATGTGAGTCAGAACTTCCAACTATTAGAGCAGTTGCAGTTTCTAGGTCATATCGGAAAACCACTTTTGGTAGGACTATCAAGGAAATCTATGATATATAAGCCGTTAAACATCGAGCCAGACAAAGCTTTGAATGGCACAACTGTACTAAATACCATAGCTTTGCTCAAAGGAGCATCCATCTTAAGGGTGCATGACGTGAAAGAGGCTGTGGAGGCCGTGAAACTAATTAAACTATTAAAAAATTGATCTTAGGGTACAACATCGGATTTTTAGAAATTAAAGGTGTAGATATCCTAGATATTTTACTTGTAGCAGTGCTATTGTACCATGTGTACAAGCTCATGCGAGGAAGTGTGGCCTTCAAGATTTTTTCTGGTTTCTTAATCCTTTACCTAGTCTACTTGGTGGTGAATGCCGCCAAAATGCAGCTGCTCGGAAATATTTTGGGTCAATTTATGGGGGTTGGAGTGCTTGCCGTCATCGTATTGTTTCAGCAGGAAATCAGGAAATTTTTACTCTTAGTTGGCCGAACTAGCTTATTCAATGATGGAAGTTTGGTGGATAGTATCAAATCTATTTGGAGTACCAACGGCAAATATCAACGTGCTGAGATCACGCCGCTAATAGATGCTTGCAAAACGCTCGGCGGATCGAATACAGGAGCATTGATTGTGATCTCGAAAAATTCGGAACTTAAGTTTTACGCAGAGTCCGGTGATAGGCTAGATGCGATTCTCTCAAAACGCCTTTTGCTTTCTATTTTCAATAAATACAGTCCATTGCATGATGGAGCTGTGATTGTTTATGACAACAGAATCATTGCGGCTCGATGCATCTTGCCAGTGACGGAGCGAGATATGCCGGCTAATTTTGGTTTGCGTCACCGAGCGGCCATTGGCATGTCAGAAAATACCGATGCGTTGATTTTGGTTGTTTCCGAGGAGACTGGACAAATTTCATTGATGAAAAATGGTCAGTTGTCTCACAACCTTTCTACTCAGGAGCTGAGAAAAAGAATCAATGAGTTCTTGTACGAAAACAACAATGAGAAGGTAGCCTCAAAGGAAAGTCCTTTGAAAAAGGCCAAGGAAGGCACTTCCAAAAAAGAAAGTTCAACCGAACCAGTAGAAAAGTAATTCATCCTTCATCGTAATCTTATTACCCAGCCTTCCAAAGGCCATTAGTTTCCTCCTCCCTTTTTTTAGAAATCACTTTCACTGAATCGCTTATTCATGGTAAAACATGACTTTTGGTGATCGTATTCACCGATAGTTATAACTTTTGGTGATTATATTCACCAAAAGTTATATTTTTGATGGCTTAATGAAGGGTTATGTATTTGCGAGTTGTAGAGAAGGCGATTAAAAATAAGCTAGGCAAAGGCAAGGCGTTGGTGTTGATAGGTCCACGCCAAGTAGGAAAAACTACGCTCATAAGAAACTTGCTCGAAGGGAAGAAATACCTTTTTCTTGATGGCGATGATCCGACCGTTCGTGAATTATTGACCAACCCGAGTACGGAGCAACTTCGAAATATTATTGGCACGCATGATACCTTATTCGTGGATGAAGCTCAGCGAATTGAAAACATAGGTGTCACGATGAAAATCATCACAGATCAATTCAAACAAGTACAGTTGCTAGTGAGTGGGTCTTCTGCTTTTCAAATCTCCAATCAATTGAATGAGCCACTTACGGGACGAAAATGGGAATATATTTTACTGCCAATCAGCTGGGAAGAGTATGAAGATTTTCATGGCTATGTTGTCAGTCAGCAACAGTTGGAAAACAGATTGATTTATGGATTTTATCCAGAGGTGCTCAATAATCCTGGAGAAGAAAGACCAATTCTCAATGAACTAATGAATAGCTATTTGTATCGAGATATTTTGGCTTTGGCAGACATTCGCAAACCAGAGGTATTGGAAAAGCTGGTGCAGGCCTTGGCATTGCAAATGGGTAGCGAAGTAAGTTATAATGAACTCGCTCAAACGGTAGGAGTAGACAAAAATACGATCAGTAAGTATATCGATATTTTGTGTGATGGGTATGTCGTTTTCAAGCTTGATAGTTTTAGCTCAAACCTTCGTAACGAGATTAAGTCCAACAAAAAAATCTATTTCTATGACAATGGACTAAGAAATATGATCATTGGCAATTTTAAGAGTCTTGCGCTGCGCTCAGATACGGGCGCACTTTGGGAAAACTTCCTTATTGCGGAGCGCGTGAAACAGAACCGCTACAAAAATACCTTTTCCAAGATGTATTTTTGGAGAACCAAGCAGCAGCAGGAGGTGGATTATGTAGAAGAACTAGACGGAGAGGTGACCGGATATGAATTTAAATGGAATGCCAAAAAGTCCGTGAAGCTTCCTAAGACTTTCATCCAAGCTTACGAGGCAGAAGGCATGGTGATTACACCTTCAAATTTTAGGGAATTTGTAGTCCTCTAGTCCTAATTACAAGTGTGATGTGTTAAACCTTTGGTCTTGGCCTTGGGTAAGCAGGTTTAGAAGATCGTGATACGGAAGGTTCTACTTCTCCATGCTCATTGGTGATAGGGTAGCTTATGCGCAGATTGTTGATTATAAAAAGTTTTTGAGAAGTGAAGCTTGCTGGATGCATCTCTGCAAACTGACTTTGGTACTCCGCATAAGTGGAAGGGTCACCCTTTTCAAATTTTTCTGGATCAATTTTCTTCCCTGTTAAATACGCTGCAAATTCTGTCATGGTGTAAATGTAGGTAGAAGTATGGGGAATTGCGGGTTTTCTTTTTTTAAAGGGAATAAATAGTGCTAATATTTGAACAGGTAAGGAGCACATTCGCCCCCTTATTTCCAAAAATCATTTGACATGGTCTAAATTTTCTGTTTCTTTCAGCCACCAAAACCTTCAACCAAGACACATGGCAGATTTAAAAAATTTGGAACTCACTACAGAAGACTCCATACTTACCATTACTATCAGCCGCGAAAACAAGCTCAATGCACTCAACTTTGACACGCTTGCGGAGATCAGAGAGACCATCCAGTCCGTATATGACGACAAGGATATCCAAGGTGTAATCCTCACAGGCGCTGGAGAAAAGGCATTTGTGGCAGGCGCTGACATTACGGAGTTTGCTACGCTCAATGAGATGAACGCCCGCAAGTTTGCCGAGGATGGTCAGGAGATATTTCAATTGATAGAAAATTGTCATACGCCTATTATTGCAGTAGTCAATGGCTATGCGTTAGGGGGAGGATGTGAATTGGCCATGGCGTGTCACATGAGAGTGAGTACTAAAAGCGCTCAATTTGCTCAGCCAGAAGTAAATCTTGGCATTATCCCTGGCTATGGTGGTACGCAGCGCATGACGCAGCTCATTGGCAAGGGGAGGGCATACGAATACCTTATGACTGGCAATATGATCTCTGCAGAGCAGTCTCTGGCCTTTGGCCTAAGTAACCATCTAGCCGAAGATAAAACTGCCGCATTGGCGAAAGCCAAAGAAATTTTAGAAAAAATTATCTCTAAAGCACCCATAGCTACCAGTCTGATTATTGACTGTGTGAATGCTTTTTATGCCAAGGGAGAAGACGGCTATCAAGCAGAGGCCAATGCATTTGCTCGCTGTTGCGGTACAGAAGACTTCAAAGAAGGTGCCAGCGCATTTGTAGAAAAGCGAACCCCGAATTTTAAAGGAGAATAACTTGGGTCAAATCAGGCAACTGGCCAGTCAGACTGTCGTCTATGGCGTGAGTAGTGTGCTCGGGAGGGTACTCAATTATCTTCTTGTGCCCTTGTATACCGCTGTTTTCAGCCCGGGAGAATACGGAGTGGTCACGGAACTGTATGCTTATGTCGCTTTCCTCAATATCATCTATACCTACGGTTTTGAGACGGCATATTTCAGGTTTGCCACCAAAGGCGAAGAGGAAGAGAAATTCTATAATATTGCCCAAACGAGCCTGCTTTTTTCCTCAGTAATTTTCAGCGGTTTACTCTTCTTCGGAGCAGATGCAATTGCACTTTTACTTGACTATCCTGATCAGGGTATCTATATCAAATGGTTGGCGCTCATCCTAGGCATAGATGCCATCGTGGCGGTACCGTTTGCTAGACTGAGATTAGAAAAAAAAGCACTCAAATTTGCCGTCTTCAAACTGAGCAACATTGGAGTAAATATTGGTCTCAACCTGTTCTTCTTGCTTCTGTGTCCTTGGTTGATAGCGTCAGGTTATGGCAGTGTTTTTGGTTGGATTTACGATGAAAATGTAGGAGTCGGATATGTGTTTCTCTCCAACCTTTTAGCGAATGCCCTTTTTCTAATCTTATTCTTCAATTATTTCCGAAAGTTAAAGTTCACCTTAGGAAAGGAATGGCGCTGGATGATCGCTTATGCTGCACCGCTCATGGTGATGGGTTTAGCTGGTGTTACCAACGAGATGCTCTCCCGTGCCATGCTTAAGTATTTGCTGCCCGAAAGCTTTTACCCGAATCAAACCAACTTGGAGATTTTAGGAATTTTCGGTGCGTGTTATAAGATTTCAGTCTTTATGACTTTGGCTGTGCAGGCGTTTAGATATGCCTTCGAGCCTTTCTTTTTTTCTAAGAGTAAGGAAGAAAACTCCACCAAGCTTTTTGCGGATGTGATGCACGGATTTGTGATTTTTGGTTCTTTTTCATGGCTGTTCATCTCTTTGTTTTTAGATGAATTGGCACCTATATTTTTGAGAGACCCTCGATACCTGACGGGTTTGGGTATTGTGCCTTGGCTTTTGGGCGGAGGATTGTTTTTGGGAATTTATTATAACCTTTCCGTTTGGTACAAACTCACAGACAAAACGGGATATGGCGCGTGGATTACTCTGGGAGGAGCAGTAATCACGATTATGCTTAATATTCTATTGATTCCGCTCATTGGCTATATGGGCAGTGCGATCACGAGTTTTGCTACTTATTTTATCATGGTAGTCGTGAGCTACGTGCTTGGCCAGCGTCATTATCACGTGCCGTATTATTTGGCCAAAGACAGTTTTTATCTCTTTTTAACAGGGGGATTAATAACCACGTTCTATTTTTGCCGTTTCGAGGGGTATTTTAAATACTTGATAGCCACTGGATTTCTGACCATTTTCGTCGGACTAGTCTGGCTTTTAGATATTCGAACGGGCACAATAAAACTACCGAGAAAGAAGTAAAGGGTTGACTACCAAACGTAGCGACCTGAAATATTCAAACAATTGAAAGCTCTACTGGGGAGCTCCTTAACTAAACACTATGAACCTAATTATTCCCATGGCCGGGATGGGTAAACGCCTCAGGCCACATACACTTACCACACCTAAGCCACTTATACCTATTGCAGGAAAACCGATCGTTCAAAGATTGGTGGAAGATATCGCTAAAGTCACACCTGAACCTATTAAGCATATAGGGTTTATTATTGGTGATTTTGGTGCGGAAGTGGAGGCGAATCTGAAAGCCATTGCCGCGGAAGTGGGAGCCGAAGGACATATCTTTTATCAAAAGGAAGCACTAGGCACAGCACATGCTGTCTACTGTGCAGAGCCTTTGCTCAATGGGAAGGTGACCATTGCCTTTGCAGATACGCTTTTTCAAGCCAATTTCACACTCAACACCAACGATGACGGCATTATCTGGGTAAAACAGGTGGAAGATCCGAGTGCATTTGGGGTGGTGCAGCTAGACGAGCAGGGTGTTATTACCAAATTTGTGGAAAAGCCTAAAACTCCCGTTTCAGATCTTGCGATCATAGGTATCTATTATTTCAAGGATGGAGATGCGCTGCGAGAAGAGCTCAAGCAGATCATCGACAATAAAATTATGGCGAGTGGCGAATATCAGCTCACCACTGCACTGGAAAATCTGAAACAAGCAGGCGTGAAATTTACTGCTGGTAAAGTAGATGAATGGCTGGACTGTGGAAATAAAACTATTACCGTACAATCTAACAGCCGCTACTTGGGCTTTCTAAAAGAAAATCAAGTTGCTGCCACAGCCAAGGTGGTGAATTCCGTTTTAATTCCTCCAGTTTTTGTGGGTGAAAATACTCGGATCGAAAACAGTGTCGTTGGCCCAGGAGTTAGCATCGGAGTTGATGGTCAGGTTTTTAGCTCTGTCATCTCGAATTCTTTGATTCAAAATAATGTTAATTTGCAGAACGTTAACCTCACAGACTCGATGATTGGCAATTTTGCCAAAATCGAGCGTACCCCCAACAACGTAAGTTTGGGAGATTACACTGAATCGAAGGGATAGAAATATGAGAGTAGTTTTTGTTTTAGCCATTTTATTTTCACTTGTTTTTCACCCTGCTTTTTCTCAAAAAAAGAAAAAGTCGAAGCGTGAGAAGCAGAACAAAACCGAGCAAAAGGAATTGTCTCATCATTTTCGGATGAGATGCAGGTGAAGTTGGAGTCTACGATCATTGAGGCTGAAAAACAGCTTTTGCTAGACAATCCGGCCAAGGCCATGGAGTTGTTTAAAGTAGCTCTCGATATGAACCCTGACAATGGAGCTGCCAAATTCAAGATGGCGGAGATTTTGCGAAAACTGGGAAGATCAGCTGAGGCACTCGTTTATTCCAAGGCCTCTTTGGATTCTGATCGCACCAATATGTATTATTATCTGCAAACAGCAGAGATATACAAGTCTTTGGGCGAGTTTGAAAAGTCAGCAGAGCTGTATGCTGAAATGATCGAAAAGCTGCCAGAAGCAGATTCGTATCTTTTTGATCTGGCGATTTTATATCAATTTTTAGGTGAGGATGAAAAAGCTCTGACTACATACCGTAAAGCAGAAGAACTTTTTGGTTTGAATGAAATGGTGCTTCGCGAGAAGCAAAAAATCTATATTAAGAACAGAGACTTTGAAGGGCTATTAGCCGACTGGGATCAGCTCATAGCTGAAAATCCAGGAAACAATCGCTATACCATTGAGCTTGCAGAGTTTCTGATCAGCGCAGGGAAAACCGAGAAAGCGAAGCTTCGCCTGAACCAGATGCCTTCAGAGATATTCACACCTATTTGCTGAAAAGCAAAATAGCACTGAAAGAGGGTGATACGGAAGCGGCGATGAAGATCACGGAAGAAGCTTTTGTCAGATGGTGTTGATTACAAAACCAAAATGCAATTGCTGAATGGATATATGGATTTTGCCATTTCACCAGAGCAGTTTGACGATGTAGTGAAGATGGCAAAGTCTTTGGCTGATGAGTTTCCTGCGCAGTATGAACCACAAGCCTATGCAGCAGATGTTTTTTACCGAATGGAAAAAAAGGAGTTGGCAAAAAAGCATTACCTACAAGCAATAGCGATTGACCCAAATCACTTTGATGTATGGCAAAACATACTCAATATAGAAGCTGAGCTCAATCAATACGATGGTTTGATTTTGCACGCTGATCAGGCGTTAGAGTATTTTCCCAATCAGGCCATTGTCTATTATTTTGCTGGTACAGGCCACATGATCAAAAAAGACTATAAACGGGCTGTGGAAATGCTCAAGATGGGCACTAAGTATTCTAAAGAGGCCAGTCTGTTAACCATATTTTATGGACAAATGGGCGATGCTTACAATAGTCTAAAAGATCAACACAAGTCTTTTGAAGCGTATGAGTCTGCACTCAAGTACGATCCATCCAATGATCATGTGCTCAATAACTACAGTTATTTTTTGAGTTTGGATAAGAAGCATTTAGATAAAGCACTGACCATGTCTACGCAACTCGTGGCAATGCATCCAGACAATGCTACCTACTTGGATACGCACGGTTGGGTTTTGTATGTGATGGGTAAATATGAGGAGGCTGAAAAGTTTTTAAAAAGCAGCCCAAACAGATCAAGACGGCACTATCATAGAGCATTATGGAGATGTACTGTATAAAATTGGCCGTATAGAAGAGGCTGTCGCAATGGGAAAAAGCCAGTCTGATGAAAGATGCTTCTGCCAATATTGAAAAGAAAATTGCAGATAAAACACTCTATGAATAAAAGCCTCATCGTTGTTCTCATTCTTGCTGTGACGATGGCTGGATGTGGAAAGAAAATATCTCAATTTTTTTATCGAGACTCTTCACTCGTCGTGCATGAGATTCAATTCGATTACTTTTCGGGCAAACTCAAAGTGGATTTTGATGGGGACAA
>CAWKCO010000008.1:0-22605 GCA_963848175.1 uncultured Cytophagales bacterium | reverse complement strand
ACTGGACAGAGTATCATTCAAACCTTTGATAGGCTGGAGGTAGCGGAGTTCAGTGCACATTCATTGACACAGAGTTTGCGCTTGGGCAACTTGATTCCTATCAAAGAACATGAAATTGATGCCTTGAAAAAGAAGTTTTTGAGTTAGACTGTTGTTTGAAGGACATAGTAGAGAGCGGGGAAGAAAGCCTCGCTCTTTGTTTATTTTCAGAAGGTTTAAGAAATGGCCTTACTCGAAGAAGATTGTGATTGCCCCCACGGCAGCAATATCTCCCTCAACCTTAGACTTGCGAACTAACAAGCTCCAATTTATTTTACTTCAAATTCTCTGATTATTGACACTGGCTGCCCACCTAAAGTATAGCCTTCTATCACCATTTCGAAAGTGCCAAGCACATCAGAAGTAAAGAATTTTATAGCTGCCGAGCTACTAGGCGTTACTTCAAAATTAGGAAGCCAAAGCAGCTGATCCCTTTGGTCGGGCTTGGTTGGAGACATGTTCGGATCTTGATTCGATGAGCTATTCTCGATGCTTTTGCTCAATCCAAGCAGTTCTATTTTAGTATAGTCATCCTCCAGAGGAAACTGATCCATGTTTCCTTCTTTTGTTTCCAAACTCAACACTCCATCCGCTATAAGAGACCCTAAGAAATATCGCTTACTCAATACGGAAATACTTTCTACTTTGTAGGGACTGTAATCCACCAGCTTTTGATCGGAGACCAGTACGCCATCTAAAAGCAGTAGTGGAGGGTAATTGTCTTGTGCGCCAGAGTATTCGTAAAAGGCTTTAAAGATCGGTGATCGTCCTTCTCTTACGCTGGCTTCCAAAATAAACTCTGTAAATGTTTCTTTAATAGTACGGAAGCGTGTGTATTCGTCCAAGATATATTTACTATCAAAAGGAAATTGAGGAAGCCAATTGTTGCGCATGGTAGTGTCTTTCTGTCCTTCGTAGTAGGCGTTTTCAATTTGGTTTCTAATACTTCGAGCGACTATTTCCTTCACCTGATTGCTATCTAAGGGAGTGATACTATAATCAAAATCTGGGTCGTTATCTAAGAATTGATTATTGACAAGTATGGTGTATTCTGAAGATACAGGCCAGACACACATATATGCAAAAAATGCCTTGTCTCCGCTTTCGTATGGCAATGTAAAAAGACCATTTTCATCTGTTTCAGCAGATCTGATATGATATGGACTTTCTGGAGCTGAGAACACAACCATAGAATTGGCTGCAGAACTTCCGTCATTTTTTAATACACGACCACTGAGTAGTTCTTCTCGTACTTCAGGCATTAGCGTGATTTTGCTTTGCGCAGAATTTCTAGTCTTCAATGCTGCTGTAAGCCAAAATGTTTCAGAGTTGGCCTTGCTGTCATTGGCTCCAAAGTACTGGTTTGGATCTACTTGCGTCTGCGCAACCATCCGCTGTGTATTGTAAACTAGTAAGTGGTCATGACTTGACGCTACATAGTCTGGTTTCTTTCTTACGGAAACGGAGTAGTTTCCTGCACCTAACTTGGGAGCAATAATCACTTCTTGACGCGGTTGGTAAGAAGCTCCAAGCTTGTCTTTTTTAAGTTGCTCAAAATCTCTACTATAGGTTCTTTCGGCAATAATTGCATTATTTAGCCCTTGCAGTTTCAGATGGACAATTCCTTTACCTATGTCCGCTTTAGGAATGAGAATGGTGCTATTCAGTTCAGCGTTGTATTTCAGTGGGCTAAAATCGCCAGTCACCCACAAGTAACCATAGTTCCTTTCTTCAGGCCAAGTATTTATAGTTACCTCCAAGTGAGTATCGGTTTCATTGAGTACAAGTGTAGTTCCCGTACTTTCAATTTTTGGCAAGCTATGAAAGCTCAAATTTCTGTTCTCGTCTTCCAGTATCGCCTCATACTTCAAGCCTGCTTTAGGGGTGAAGTCAAACTGACCTAAGCCAAAAACATCCGGGGTGAAAGTCAAAACCGTTTCTCCATCACTTCCTACTATCTTCCCTTTGATGCTTTCGGTCTTTGCCAGCCCACTGACTTTAAAGGCCACAGTATTTTCTATATTAGCCACAATTTTTTCGCATGCTGGAAAAAATCGAATCTCCAAAGGTACTTTTTCCGAGCTGATCATATCTGCTTTATAAGCCTCGTAAGGGTTGATGATTGTAACGGGCGTTTGAAAATACTCCTCGAAATTCCGCATCCAACGTGTATAAGCGACCAACTGAAACTTGCCTGTTGTTATGAGCGAAGAAAGAAAGAACTCGCCATCTCCTCTACCATTGATTAACTCAATCTTCGCTTGGTGTATTGTCCCTTTTTCACCAATGAGTTCCACATATAAGATTTTACTCAAAGAGCTGGGCTGATTGGTGAGTGCACTGGTACAAAACGCCGAATACCTCAGAGTCTCACCAGTGATAAGCGTTTGGCTATTGATGTGCACAAAGACCTTCTCCTCAATATTTGGCTGAGCCAAAAGGACAAATTGTAAACCGATAGATAGAATGTATAGGGTAAGTTTTCTTTGCATGGTATTAATCAATCCAAAAATCAGGTTTTACAGTAGTGGCATACCAGTCACACATGGTACAACTTAAGGTGCCAAGCACAGCGGCAGGCCGATCCAGCGGATTCGCGCTTACGATTTGATATCCTTGATCTCCAGCATAAAATGAAATGCTATCAAGAGTGGTTTCAATGAGTGTAAATGGGCTACAATCGTATCTAAAAGGAGGAAGGCCGACCCTACGGTCCAAATCACTATTACTAAAGAAAGTTCTCTTTTCAGAGACACCTGCGGCATCAAAAAAGCCAAGCACTGTTGAGGTGGGATTATCTATGGAAAAGACATTGCCTGTAATCGTACCCTGCTGCTTGTCAAATAAAGACCCTCCAGATTCATTGCTTTCTTTCAGTTTTCTGTAAAAACCATAGGCGCTTTCGCTGATGGCGTACTGCTTCACATATAGCGCATACCTGTTTCTAAGTCTGTCGCTTTGACCTGACACAAATCGAATGGGGAATTGAACCAAGCGATTAACTGAAGAACCAACGGAGGTACCGATGATAAGTTGGTTGGAAACACTGCTGTCGTAACAAATATGACCTTGTATTTCTCTATAGGAATAGGAACTGTCTTCTTCATTGTAGACATACCTAGAAGGGTACGGGCTGACAATTTTAAAATCTTCACGCCATTCATATCTGAAATATTTGGCTTGTTCATTATCGTCATGCGTGTCGATGAAGAATTGGATGCCACTGTTGAGTTCCGCTTCCCCTTCCAATGAGACCGTGGCATATTGATCATAAATACTGTCAATGGGAGGTGATTTAATTAATGTCACAGAAGTGGAACGATACTCTTCACCATCACTAGTGATAAAGTGAAGTTCATATTGTTTGCCACTTACACCAGCAAATTCCGTTGTTGACTGATAGTGCCCTGGGGCAATTTCTGAATAACTAATCTTCGCGCCACCTACTTCCTTTATCCACACTTCAGCGCTGGTCATTAGGTCTTTTTCTTGAGACCCTATTGGTCTGGTATAGCTTAAGAAGACATCATGCTTTTTAAATTCATCTGTAACTAAACCATTCACCACCACTACCCTTTCAAAATCGAAGGACTCAATTTCAAAAGGTTTGGTACATCCTAATATTGCTAGCAGGAGTAGTGCTTGAAAAAAGGTTTTATATCGTGTTATCATCAGAATCTAAAATTGTAAGAGATGGTTGGGATTGGACTCCCAAAAACAATGAGTTTGTAGGCTTGTATTTCCCCCTCGCGCACGTCAAAAAAGACAGAAAAGGGATTGTCTCTCCCGAGTAGGTTATATACTGAAAACGACCAATAGGAATGAGCCAATTTTTCAATTTTGTGACCTGCTTCTAAGCTGATACCAAAATCCATTCTCATATAGTCTGGAATACGAAAAGCATTCCTGTCTGAGTAGTGGATAGACTCAGCGCCCTGAAAAGAAAATGAACCGACTGGGTAAGTCACTGGGCGTCCTGTGCTATACGTGAAATTATAAGAGAAACTCAATCGCCAGGTAAGTTTGTAGTTGGCCACAAGGTTGAAAGTATGTGGCATGTCGTAGTTCGTAGGATAAAATGCTCCTTCGTTGATGGTCTCTTCAGGAAAATTGCCATCAAGTTGAATAAAAGTACGGGCATAAGCATAATTGAACCAGCCATTGAGCTTACCAGACTTTTTCACCGAGACTTCTATTCCATAAGACTTTCCTGGCCCTTGCAACGCCACAGTTTCTACCTGATCATTGAGTAAGTACTGCGCACCTACTTTGAAGTCCAGTAGATTTTTTAGCGTTTTATAATACCCTTCTACGGATGTTTCTACTTTGTTTTTGAAGAAATTTCTATAATAACCCAAAGCGTACTGATCTGCAATCTGCGGTTTCAAATAGGTGTTGGAGAGCCTCCAAGTGTCAGTAGGTGAGAGCGAAGCAGAATTGGTAAGTGTGTGAATATATTGCCTAGTTCTGTTGTAGCTCACTTTGACGGATGAAGCTCCATCCAAAGTGTATTTGGCCGATAGTCGCAACTCTGGCCCATGATAAGTCTTTTCTATTTCCCCCTTTTCAAAAGTCTTTACCCCCGTACGGAAATCATCATTTCGTGGGGCATTCTCCTCATATAGATTGATAAAATCCCTCCCATAGGTAGAAAACATACTATATCTCAAGCCTCCATAAAGCGTGATTTTTTTATTGAGTACATACTCTTCAGAGATGTAAATTGCAGCCTCCACCGCTTTTTCTTCTTGTACACCCTGTGGTGTCACGATGGACTCAGCACCCAATGGCGTCTTCGTTCCTGGGTTTACAGTGTAGTTTTTAAGGTCTAAGCCGACTTTGGCAGTGTGTATACCATCCACAAAATAGCTCAACTGTGAGTTGAGACTCCCTTCTTTGATCCCAAAATCCTGATTGAATGCATTGGGTGCAGACTCGTCGTAAGTGAGGTCATAATTATATCCTGCATAGATGGCATTTACAGAACTTTCTAAGTTGTTGCTAAATCGATGTGTCCATATCGCGGAAGCGTTGGCATTTTCAAAACCAAAGTTGGAAAAGGAGAATAGCGTATCTGACGAAAGTCGGAATTTGTCCTTGCTATAATAGCCCGTCACAGTCATCTCGTTTTTCTCATTGATGTCATAGTCATACCTGAGAATTAAATCAGCAAAAGAGACCCGGTTGCCACTAAAGTTGGCATTCTTGGCTCGCTTGAGAAGCCAGTTGGAGTACGTAGATCTACCACCTATCATCAATCCAGCTTTGCCGTTTTGCAACGGGATTTCCAAAGTCAATTTGGACGTGACTGGCGAAATCCCACCAACTCCCACAAATTTTTCGCGATTGGCCTCTTTTGGTTCTATGTCAAAAACGGAAGATAAACGTCCACCATAATTGGCAGGGATTCCGCTTTTGTACACTTCCATATTTTGAATGGCATCTGAGTTGAAAACCGAGAAGAACCCAAAAAAGTGACTGGCATTATACACCGTGGCGTTATTGAGTATGACCAAGTTTTGATCCGACTTACCACCACGCACATTGAAACCCGAAGCACCTTCTCCCACAGACTGCACGCCAGCAAATGTAGTGGCGATTTTCATGATGTCGCTTTCACCTAAGACGATTGGTACATTTTTCGTATCCTTTACATTGATACGGCTCACGCCCATCTGTACATTTTGAACGTTGGCATCTCGCTCCGACTCGATCGTCACCTCTTGGAGAGCTATTACATCCACGTCCATATCTACATTTAGCTGACCATTAGAAAATAACACGATGTTTCGCTGAGTGGTTTTCATCCCTGCGTATTGAATGAGCAACGTTCTTTTTCCATTTGGAATACTCAATGAATAAAATCCATTTTCGTCGGTGCTCGTAGCAGTTATTGGATTTTGAATATAGACCACCGCTCCCATGATTGGCTCTTTTGACTCTCGGTCTCGTACATAACCCGCCACAGTGGCCTGTGCCCCTGTCACCATCTTTTTTCTATCACCGATTTCAAACACGTGGCTTTCTTCATCATTGGCCGTGGTGTTTTGGTTCAAATACTCTCTTGCAAAAAGTAAACCCTTAGTCACGTCACCACTGAGTTCGCCCGAGCTACTAGATTTCATCAACGCCTTAGCGATTTCGGGTTGATCCATGATTTTCACATCTTTCGTGATGAAGACGCTCTGACCGCTCACATAAGCATAGAGTGGTGTTACCTCCAATATTTGACTCAAAGCCTCATCTAACGGCAAGTTGTTTATTGCTCCGCTATAATACAGGGAGTCCATCCATGCCGGGTCATAGTAGGTTTTGAAGCCTGTTTGGGTTTCAAGAGACTTTAAAACGTTCAAAACAGGCTGGTGGTCACTCTGCACAGAAACGAGGGGCAAATCTTGCGCAGTAGCACTCAGCACCACACAAAGAAGAAATAACAGAAATGTAAAATTTTTCATTTGGAAGAAATCTGGTCGCAGTACTGCACTAATTTTATCAGTTTATAGTCAGTGCCCGGCTTAAGGATTTTAATATCGTTTTCACGGATGTATTTCTTTATTTCGACACGGTAATCTTTGAATTGCCGAATGATTGTGGCTGGTCGGAAAATTCTCACATATTCGTCTTTAACCATAATATAATATCTATCTCGCTCGACGTATGCGCTTGTATTGTTGGAGACGATTTCAATTTTCTTGAGGCGTTTCGCAAGCAGTTCAACTTCGCCATTCCTGAACATAACTTCAAAGAAACTATCCTTAAAATTATCAATCATTTGATCATAAAACTCAAAGTGCTTACCGTTTACATCAAAGGATGCCACCTGACTTTTCACGATTTCCATTGGCTGATTAAGGAATTGTAAGCGGCCTTCTTGCCTTACCAACAAGACATCTTCGAAAGTATTATACAGCATGGGCACGTTCGAATAGACCTGTCCACGGTAGCTTACCATTCCGGTAGCCCAAGTACGCTCTCCATTATACGGGTGAGAAACATGTGCTTTCCGCTCAGACGAATTCCATGTGCCCATTTGTAACGGCGTATTTTCTATGCCCATTTCCTTATCGTACCAAAGGCTTGGATCTTGGCTTAAATCCAACTCTTCTGTAGAGATTTCTTTTTGAGCCTGAGCATCAAAACGAGCACTGGTTATGATCAATATGATCAAACAAATACTGAAGCTACTTTTAATCATTCCGCCAAATTAGAAATTCCCATTGGAATGATGAATGTAAATGCCTTGATTCTTTTTAAAATGCCCACATTTATTTCTTCTCATGTTAGACGTCTGGGGGGAATCCCGTGCTCACAAGAGAAAATGTTGCTAATTTCGAGGTTTGCTTGAGCCCGGCGCATGGAGCGTATCTTTGGATTCATGCTGTAATGATGTGTCATTTGACTTGAGAAATGAAAAAAATCAGTCGCTTTATAGATAAAATAAATACCACCATAGGACATGGTGTGAGCTGGCTCAGTTTGCTACTGGTGCTTGTGATCATTGCAGACGTATTTATGCGGTATGTGTTCAACTACTCTTCTCCAGCCTCTTTCGAAGTGGAATGGCATATTTTTGCCATACTGTTTTTGCTTTCTGCTGGGTGGGCATTTCTAGAAGACAAGCACGTGAGAGTGGATGTGTTTTACAATAATTTCTCCGTAAGGAAAAAGGCTTGGGTCAACTTGATAGGTACGCTCACTATGCTTTTGCCGCTGTGCTTTGTGGGTGTAGTGGAGGGCACTCAGTTTGTGTCCAATAGTTTTGCTGTAGGTGAAACCAGTCCTGATCCGGGAGGTCTACCTGGGCGCTATTTTGTGAAAGCCATGATTCCGTTAGGCTTTTTGTTTTTGTCTTTGCAAGGCATTTCCATAGCCATCAAATGCATCATTGACCTGACCCAACCCAGCCATGATTGAGTACCTGCCCATTATTTTATTTTCAGCCATTTTCATTCTTATCCTATTTGGCTTTCCAGTGGCTTTCACCTTGGGCGGCATATCCGTACTCGTTGGTCTTTGGATTTTTGATGTAGATTTCTTCTATCTGCTTTCACTCCGAGTATATGGCACAATGCAAAACTTTGTTTTGCTGGCTGTTCCACTTTTCGTGTTTATGGGTATGATGCTAGAGCGATCGGGAATTTCTGAGAAACTTCTGGAAACCATGGCTATGCTCTTTGGGCGGTTCAAAGGAGGACTGGCCATTTCGGTGATTTTGGTAGGTGCTATGCTGGCAGCTTCCACGGGGATCGTGGGTGCTACGGTAGTCACTATGGGGCTTATCAGCTTGCCAACGATGCTCAAGCGAGGGTATAGCCCAGTTTTGAGTGTGGGTGTGATCACTTCTTCTGGTACTTTGGGGCAAATTATCCCACCTTCGGTGGTGCTGGTATTGCTCGGGAGCGTGCTCAATGTCTCAGTGGGCGATCTTTTCAAAGCGGCCATTATCCCTGGTGTGGCGCTCATTGCATGCTATCTGCTTTACACAGTGATTTTTGCCATGATCTTTCCTAAGCAAGCCCCTGCCATCCCTATTGAGGAACGGGACGCTTTTCGTGCAAAGGGGTTTTCTTTTGACTTGGTCAAATCCTTTCTCTTCCCTTTGCTACTAATAATGGCCGTATTGGGGTCTATTTTTGCGGGAATAGCCTCTCCTACAGAAGCAGCTGGAGTAGGCGCATTTGGTGCTATTTTGCTCACGGCCGTGAATGGCAAGTTGAGTTTTGATATTCTCAAAAAAGTATCCCGCGAAACAACGCTGATCACCTCCATGGTTTTTATGATTTTGGTAGGAGCTACGGCTTTTTCTTTGGTTTTCAGAGGACTGGAGGGCGACAAGCTATTTTTGGATATGATTCAGTCGGCAGACCTGAGCCCATATAGCTTTTTGTTTATGGTCATGCTGGTGGTGTTCATCGCAGGGTTTTTCATTGATTTCATCGAGATCATCTTTATCATCGTGCCAGTGGTCGCGCCCATATTTATTGCCATGGGTGTGGATTTGGTGTGGGTGGGCATTTTGCTGGCCGTCAACTTGCAAACCTCTTTTCTTACGCCTCCATTCGGTTTTGCCCTATTTTATCTCAAAGGAGTGGCGCCTCCCGAGCTCAAAACCTCACAATTGTATCTTGGTGTCATACCTTTTGTCATTATTCAGTTAATATTTTTAATAACTTTGGTCATGTTTCCGGGAATTGTTTCTTTTTTGCCGGAGTTACTCAAGTAATTATTATCCCATAAACCCAGTCTTAGGATGAAATGAGCATAAAAACAGAATCCTGATTATTCAGAATATTGGATGAATGTTTTTGATGCGAATTCCATGTGACAGATAGAAAAATAGATACACATGAAATCAGTAACAGTAAAAGAACTAAAAGCAATGATGGACAGTGGTGAGGACTTTCAATTGATTGATGTCCGAGAGCCAAATGAATTTGAAGTGGCCAACCTTGGTGGCGTGCTCATACCTCTGGCTACTGTGCCTTTGCATACCGATAAATTTGAAAAAGGAAAGAAAGTGATCGTACACTGCCGAAGTGGCAAGCGCAGCGCCAATGCCGTGAACTACATGGAGCAGCAAGGTTATGACAATCTCTACAACCTAGAAGGCGGCATCCTAGCATGGGCAGATGAGATAGACCCTAGCATGCCGAAGTATTGATGCGATGAGATCATAAAAGCCAGCCATTGACAAATCAGTGGCTGGCTTTTTTTGTGGGGGAGTAGCGCTAAGCTAAGAACAGTCGGCTCAGCCTTTCATATATTTCAAAAGTATCTGATCCAGATGCCCTTTGCAAGTAGCTCATATGTCTATGGATTTTTAGTATCCATGTGTGTAGTTATTTTTAACTCTTCAAAATTCCTTTATTTACTAATTGAAAATTATTGTCTATGTTGACTGTCATTACTTTTTAAGAATGATAGACTTTTGTATGCCCTTATCATAAAATAGGGTCTTTTCGAAGCATATAAAGTCGGGTAATGTTTATCCATATTCAATACTCTATTTGTTAATTCAAGCATTATTTCTATTTCCTTAGCGGGTTTATTTCCGAATCCAATAGAATAAAAAGGATATAATATTGACTCTTCTTTTACTGTGATCCAGTTGAAATCCACCTTTGTTTGAATAAAAGTTTTCTTGAACAAATTGTAACTCAACTCTCCTCTTAAGTTGGCCCCTCGTACACCTCTTCCTTGGTATTCCGTATATAATGCCCACTGTCCAAAAGGCCTTTCGTAAAACTCAAGTGGAAAAAATACGTCGGCTGTAGAGTTTGTAAATGATGAACTTCTTTCTGGATTTCTGTAATAGACATTGTTGATATATCCTGAATTAAAGCCTGATGAATAGCTCCTATAATCTATTAAAACATTATATGTAAATTTAGAAATTGATTTTTCCCCTAATTCCAATCCTATCAAAAAAGCATCGCCTGTTTCATGTTTAGAATATTGAGAATAGCTTTCAAAGTGATCCATGTAATTCAATCGGGCAGATAAATTCCAAAAACCTCCAGAAGCGCTACCTCGATTGTTGGAATAGCCAATTCTGAAATCTGCATAAAAGCCTTCTGATGATAGTTTCAATTTCTCCACGCCCAAAGAGTAATCATAAACATCATCAATTCCCAGTCCAATACCTCTGAAAAGATCTCCTATACCTACATGCTTGAGATAAAATGGGCCGTATTTAAATTTGAAAACCCAAGATTGAGTTTGAAGATTATCGAAGGTCAAGCCTTCATAAAGTCTCATATCCCAGAAATCGCCTACTTGGAGTAGATAGTTGAATTTTCCACTTTTCTTTTGATATCTAGCATTAAAATAAGGATATATATTCAATGTATTTGAACTAAACCTTCCATCTGAAAACCCCCTCTGTTCCATGTTTACAGCAGTTGTTACATACAAAGCACTGTCATAAACGAATTGACTGCCTAACCTGAAAAAATAACTCCCATGAAAAAATGGATTATCTGTGACCAAATCATTATCAAGATTCCAATTACTTCTTACAAATGGATCATTATTTCTTCGAGGTAAAAGGTCGGGGATCTTTACTGAGCTAAATTCAGTATTTCCAAAAGTTGTGAATTGATAATAAGTTCCAAACCCAAGATCTAAATCAAGATTCATTTTTTTGAATGAATACTCCTGAGCTATAGATTGAATAGAAATCAGAACTAATAAAAGGGGAGTAAGGAATCTCATGATGATAAGTAGAGTTTTAACTAAAAAGTTCAATTGGTGTTAGTATTTAATCAATCTTAAAAATTCTTTTTAGGTTAAGCTAGTTTTTTCAGACTAATCAATTACACACAATGTCGACTGTATATTTAGCTTTTGCGTCGTTGGTTAAATTGCTAAGCTAAACATACATTCGAAAATGTTTAGATTGGCAATTTAGCCAATGAAATATACGCAGTGTTGTGTTGAGGTTGACCTTTTTTCTACAGAGAGAAAGATGTTCAAAAAACCTCCAACCGTAGTTGAGGAAGTTACGCCTCTACACCAGCCCGGTTGACCGGGCGGATGCAAGTCATCAGGATTTCAATTCTTTTTATGATTATTTATGCACAGGATAAGTGGCGTAAAAAGAATGTCCATCAGGTGCCTATTCGCTATGAAAGTCAATTATTATAAGTTTTTTTTGATTTATCTGATGAGCTAAGCCGTTTAGCTTGATTTTATGCTTGAAAACGGCTAACTTCTTCACCTGTAAGTTTTTCTAATGCGTCTAACGCGTTCCGAAAGCAAGCTTTCAACGGTTTCACCGCGAAAAACTTCCCGCCGATTAAGACAAGTCTTACCCAGTATAAATCTGAAAAATCCTCTTAAGAGCACCTGATGGGAAAATCCTGCAGACAACTAGCAGGTAACTTCGTCAATTCAATACAACAACCCAACATACACATGGCGTATATTTAGGTTATAGCATTTTGTGATAAAATATTAATAATCAGAAACTTACCCGATTTACAACGCTTATCGCTTTGTGAACAAGGCCATTTTCTTCACCCAAATAACTGAAAATACCGAACCCTGACACGAAACGTTGTTTTATTGTTAGCAGCTGGATTATTGCATTTGGGATCATTCATCTTGTAGATGGAACTCCTAAATCATTAGGAACAAATGCACTAGCTTCATTCTGACTCCAGTATCTCACTCAGTATGAAATTCACATCTTCTACCATCAGTTGCTGATCCCGAACATCCCACAAATCTTGAATTACGCCTTGTGAAATCTCAAGATCATTCGCTTGGCAGAAGTCCCTGTATTTTATATAAAGGGCCTTTGCCTCAGCAATTTTCCCAAGACGCAGGTTAGCCAGAGCAATGTTGAACATGGCATAGGTGGCGCGCTCATACAATTCAACAGCTTTCTCTGAAAATTCAATGCATTTTTCAAAGGCTCCTAACCTGTAGTATTCCCAGCCGGTATTTCCATAAGCCAATGAATACTCCGGATCAATCTCTATAACATTTTTGTAAGCAATGATTGCTTCATGTGATAGATTCAATGCTCCATACGATAATCCTTTTCTGACAAGGGCATATTTATTGTTTGGGTCAATTATCAAAGCCTTATTACAATACACAATTGCCCTTTCGTATTCCTCTAAAAAATGGTAGCAGTCCCCAATCCTTTTATAGGCATAATCATACTGATCTTCAAGGCTAATCGATTTTTCAAAATCCTTTATTGCTTTCCAATATTCGTCTATTTGCACATAAGCATTAGCACGGTCTTTCCAAAAATATTGGTTTTTAGGTTGCCATTTAATCGCCTCGTCGTAATCTGAAATGGCCTCATGAAATTTGTTTAAATCATAATAAGCGTCACCCCTATGATTGTATGCAAAATCATAATTGGGGTATAGTTTTATGGCATTTGTGTATTCACTTATGGCTAAATTCAGCTCACCCTGTTCTAAATAACATGCTCCTCTCAGAAAATACGCATACGCGTTGACAGGATTGGCGTCAATCGCTTTGGTCAAAAATTGAATGCTCTCCTGATATTCGCCCCTTTGCAAGAGTATTTTCCCCTTTAATAAATTGGCAGGGCCGTGATCCGGAATAGTTGCAAGCAAATCATCCACATCACTTAGGGGTAGCTGATCACTTTTCTCAAAATATAAAACCAGTAGTCTAACCCTCGCTAATAGCTCTGAGTTCTTGTTTTTCCGTATTGCCTTTTTAACCTCATTTTCAATCATTTTGGTATCCTTTGAAAGGATACTTCTAATCATCTGGTCACGCAATTTTCTTTCTCCCTTAGAAAGAGAGACCAATCCACAATCCCGTACAATAGACAATATCTCTAATTCGGAGTAATCCAATTTCCGAAAAAAAGTACTCGTTTTCATTAATTGGTCCATGGTTATTCCAACCAATTGCATTCCAGAATCAATGCTGTCCTTTGCAATCATTTCCACTCCTCGCTTCAATTGATTTTTCAATTGTTCATCGTCGTATTTGCCGAAATCAAAAAAACGATTGCTTGGGATTGAATCCATAACATGCCCCTCCACTTTCGAGCATGTCATAAGGGCTATAAATGAAGCAAGAAAACAAATACTTTTAAAAGTCATGACTTTGATATTAATCGTTGGTAGTAGCGTGATTTGCTGTTTTTTAAATTACTGATCAAAGCAATAATAGAACTTACTCGCAAATGACTCAGCGGTTTTTACCGCCAAAATAAATGAAAACTCCCAACCCTAATACGAAACCCTTTTTTTCTTCTTGAATCCATGATTTGAACGATTTTCAAGCCTTCAACTTTATAACAATCTCCAATTCTTGAAAACAGCTATTGGAGATGATCTAATGTCTTTTACTTTTGCCCCTCAAACAAGCCTTCCGTCAAAGGCCATTTTCAGAGATAAACCAGCCTTACATTTTGTCATCGATACAGAACGTAAGGAATTATGAGAAGAAAAAAGACCTATCGCAAGGTCAGATACATCGTCTACCGACAGACCGTCGTAGATCCTATAGATCATTTGTGGACTTTTTTGAGTGCCTTTCTGGGCATAGCCATGATAGGGCTACTACAAAGCCAAAATTTCTCCCAAATGGAAAATGTCTTTTTGATTGGGTCGTTTGGCGCTTCGGCAGTGTTGATCTATGGCGCCACAAATAGCCCGCTCGCACAACCACGCAACCTCATCGGAGGACATCTTTTTAGTGCCATTATTGGTGTAAGTATCGCTAAATTGATTCCTGACCCGTCGTTAAACTGGCTGGCTTGTTCATTGGCAGTCTCCCTCTCCATAGTAGCCATGCAGATGACCAAAACCATGCATCCGCCTGGCGGAGCTACAGCACTTATTGCCAATCTGGGCAGTGAAAAAATCAAGAGCTTGGGCTTCTTCTATGTGATCAATCCTGTGCTGGCGGGAGTGCTTATACTCTTCCTGATTGCCTATGCCTTTAGCAAAATATCCAAAAATCGGTATCCTTATCGATAGGTGGTTTTGCTTAGTTGATTTATGGTGGAGTGGGTTGGGAAAGTGAAGTAGTTAGCGCATCTACAAAGCTGGTTAAGCGAAATACCCAGAGTTTGTAAACCTATTGCCATGTTCGTGTTATTGCTCGAATAGTTACAGATATACACGGGAAAAAATGCGTTGAGACGTCTGGGTGCTTGGAATTAGAGAGTTGAGTGCATTAGATTGCTGGGAAAAGCACAATGGCGTTTATGGACAATTGTGCATAATATAAATGGAACGAAAACTATTTTACATATTAACAGCAGGACTGCTAATTATTTTAACAGGATTTTGGGCTTACCCAAAGATTGACCAATTCCTTAAAGTAGACAGATGTTTGGACAAAGGCGGAAGTTGGAATTATGAAAGTAAAGAATGTGCGCTTGAGTCTGGCGAAGAAAATTCATAGAAACCAAAAATTGAGGACTTAATGGCTGCATATTACATAGAGGCTATGAGCCTTTTGCACGAGAAATTTTTATAACTATCTGATAATAAGCAGCAAACAGCCAATGTTTGTGTAATTATCAAATGGACTTTATATAACTTGCTGACACACTAAACAGAGTGATTTCCGCCATCTCCAAGTACAACACTAATTTTGAATAGGATAATACTCCTCGTTCTGAAACCATGAAATTTTTCCCTCATCTACAATAGTTCATCAAGAAATCACACACTCCCTTCACCCCTCGTCCGATGAAATTTTAAATGGACTCAAGCCCGTAGGATCTGCCGACACAGTCAGGTTTTCAGCCAGATCAAACAAATGAGATTGTGATTCATAGAAGTGCATCATATAACCCGCCGTATTTGGAAAGCAGATCAAGTCCCCAACCTGCGGAATATAAGGAAAAGTGATTTTTCGTTTCAATATCACATCCGTTTCCAGACAGTAAGCACCCACCAAATACGCATTGACTGTTTCGTCTTCATTGGTAGGCACATGCTCCACTACGGGTAATAAAAATGGATCTAATAGAAAATCCGCACTAGAACTGAAAATCTGTGTCTTGTTCATTTCCAAACCTATAAGAAGTGTGTCGTTAGCATCTTTTTTTCTAAATGCCACACGCGCCAAGTTATACCTGCCTGATCCACCAAGGGATCTGCCTGGCTCAAGACGTAACTCAATGTTTCTTTCTAAAAGTGCCTGCGCCACCGTGCCATGAGACGTCGGGCTCTCCAATATCATGCGAAGAAAATGCTCTTTTGCAGTGTGATTAAAGTACGGATAAGTCTGTAAGCTACCTTGCACCTCATCATTACGCAAGTAAAAACCCAGTCCATTGTTTTGAAAAGTGATAGGTGGGCGCACACCCTCTAAAGCCAGTTTCAATTCCTCCTGAAAGTCTATCCATTCCGCTTCGCTCTCTAGATAGTTTACCAGAAAACCACCCCCCATATCTATAAACTTAGTTTCTATGCCCAATTTGGAAAACCGATCCACCAAAGTCGATAAGCTGGTCAAATGCCGCCACTCGCTCGTCTATGGCATAGCCATTGAGATGAAAATGTAATCCCTCGTATGACAAATGCTCTGCAATACAGATACATTCCTTCACTACGTTTTCTGCTGCGGCAATATCAAAACCAAATCGACTATAAAGTTTCTTCTTATCTAAAACAAAGCCACTCACCCGAACAGCCAATTTGGCTTGTGTATTCATATGAGCAGCCAGTTCTTTAATGGCATCCATTTCATCATGATTGTCTACTACGATTAAAATCCGATTTTTAATCGCCAGTGTTAGCATGTCTTTAGTTTTGATAGCAGCCGTCAACACGAGTTTATCAGGATTCAACCCCAGCGACAAACATTGATTGAGCTCCTCAAAACTCGCCACATCCACGCCAATAGAATGGCGCTTGGCTTCTTTCACAAAGGCCTTACATTTATTGGCTTTGCGTGCATAAAATATCTGGTGAGAAAGCCCAAATGACTCAATCACATTGGCATAAGCCTCATAGTTCTCAACAAATGGATCGCAGTTATGTAAGTTTAGCGGTGAGCCATAATTAGTCGCCAGTTGCTTGTGCAAGGTCGCTTCTTTTAAAAATCTTTGTACCCACGGATGAAGACGTGGTGTAAGTTTCGGAGGATTATCAATAAGTATCTCGTACATAATTTTCTGTGCTTTTAATTTCTTTCATTACAAATGCAGACCATTTGCTTACAAAGTTGTTTCTCGCTGGAGAGAGTGCATCATTGTCGTATGTCACCCCCTCTGTAGGTGTGCCGGTTGCTGCTATAGAGGTATTTATGCTTCCGTCAGGAGCTATCACAAAGCCATATTTATCTAGTGCCAAACATCCGGGAGCATAAGCCTCCCCTGTGTCGTGATCGGCATTTTTGTAGATGCATATCTCCTTCCTATCTAGCAAGTTGTAATAGAGCCCATCCTCAGCTGCCCTGATATCTGTTTTTGGAATGCGCGCATTAACTAGCGTAGCAAGTGAAAATGATTTTTCACCAAATTGGGAGGTGAGTGATACTTCATGACCTTCGGTTTTAAGAATGCCATTAGAAGTGCCAAAGTCTATCATGCCAGCCTTAGCCAATGTGAGTATTTTCTCCATACTAGTAGACGGGGGGCCGTAGGATACTCGATGAAGCATGGGCGCATAGCGCATTGTGAATATTTCTTGAGATCGAGGGGTAAGTCCACCATTGGCATAGATTTGGCCAAAAAGCGGAGCTGCTGCACACCACACATCTGTGAGATCCATAAGAAAATGATGATTGGATATTTGTTTCGATGGATCCAGCGCCTCTTCCATATAGTCGATGATAAAAGCATGGAGCTCATCGCTCGTCTTAAACTCCTGATCTTTCAAAGGATTAAAGTATTGATCTAAATCAAAGCGAGGAAACTCCGAATATTGCTCATGAAAGCGCTCAATTTCCTGATTCAATTGTTCAAACGAGCATTCTTGTCGAGCATCAATATCGGGCTGATATTGGTACACTTCAAACAATTTAAGATAATGCGTGCGGAAATAGTCTTGAGTGATGAGCGGCCATAATTCAGATTCAAAATCCAACTTTCGATTTTCCGACAAGAGCTTAGAAACACATTGAGGTGTGAAAAACTTAAGGTGTATTTTCTTTTTATTTCTATTACCAATTCTCGCCACCATCGGCAACCCATTTCTAGAAAAAGGCAATATTCGCCGTGGTTCCAAACCAGACTTTTCGTACGTGAGCTGTCCTTCCCGCTTTCTAATAAACCGACCCCCTCTACCCTCAGTTAGTGCCAAAACCGCATCTACAAATGTCAGCCCCATGCCTTTCAGTCCTACCGCCGTATTTGGCGAAACAATATCCAGATTTGGATGCACGGGGTAAATAAATGGAACATAGTTAGTTCCAAAGAGTGACAGGTTCATAAATGGCTGGTTATTCTCAATGGGCTTGGGTGTAGGGTGGCCTGTAGCCAACAGTACGTATCTAAAAGCATTTTGTAGTTCCTTTTGTGCTCCCGATCTATCACGTACGATAAGTTTATAGCCATTTTCCCCACGATACATATCCCTTACTTCCCCTACCTCTTCACTCAGCGTCATATTGGAGGGGAGTTGATTTTTAATGCGTTCATATCCCTCCATCAAGTATTTCCCTACAAGTTTTCGAGTTGGAAATACTTCCTTTTTCTGATGCGAGTGGATACCCTCACTTGCATTTACCCATTCTACAAAACTGAGAGGCTCGCACACTGCTGGCGGCACTTCGTCAGGAAGCCACATATTTATTTCCCATCTACAGACGTTCATTTTTAGAAAATCCGGTTGGTCTGGATGATAAATTTCTCCCGCCGCAAAATGCTCCGTCCTATTGAAGATATGTACTACGATTTGGGTGGTTGGTGCTTGAGCCCTACATTGAGCCACCAACCTTTCCAGTCCATAGATGCCCTTTGGTCCACCTCCAATGATTGCTATATGAACAGGAAATTCGGGAGCATCCGCCTCTAGCAGGTCATTGTCCAAATAATCGGATTTAATAAATTTCAGTCGTACCATTCCGCAGCTTTAGTCATTTCCGTTTCTAACCTTCCAAAATGGTTTGATACCCAATCCGAAGAATATATGGTATCCAGATATCGCTCTCCCCGATCACAAAGAATCATTGCACACTGGCTCCCATCAGGTATTGCGGGCAACATTTTTCCTACAGCGTGCACCACAGCACCCGAAGATCCACCAGAGAGAATAGCTTCTTTGTGCAGCAGGTGATGGCAGCCTTTTACACATTCCTCATCGCTCACGTGCACCACATGCGACACCTTCGAGCGATCCAGTAGCTGAGATTCTCTCCCTGCCCCATGCCCCGGTATCAATCTGCGACCAGACTTAGGGTGAAATATGATACTCCCGAGGGCATCCACCGCCACTAGTTTAGTAGCCATATTATTTTGCTGGATATAATCAGCACACCCCATGATCGTTCCGCACGTACTAGTCGCCGCAAAGAGATAATCTACATTGTGATTTAAAGCCAGCGCTATTTCTCTCATTGTATGATAATGCGCTTGTGGATTGGCCCTATTTGCATATTGATTCGGCCAGAAGCTATCTGGAATTTCTTGTAGCAACCTTTGCACATGTTCCAGACGCTTGTTCAGGTAGTTGGTATCATCCTCGCAAGAAATCATATCAATTTTTGCCCCATAAGCCTTCAATATTTTTACCGTCTGAGGATTTACATTCGGGTCTACAACCACCACCAAACGCAGACCGTATTTCAAGCAGAGCTGAGCCAAACCAATGGCCATATTACCAGAGCTAGATTCAACGATAGTCGTATTTTGATGCACTTTTCCATCATTCATTGCTTCTATTAGCAGACGTTGTGCTGTGCGATCTTTTACACTACCTCCAGGATTAAAACTCTCCAGCTTCGCAAATAGCGATACATTGTCGGCGGGATATAGATTTTGCAATTCCACTAGGGGGGTGTTCCCAATGGTTGCTTGGATTCCTCGTTTCAAATGAGGACGAGTCAAAGTTTGAGAAAACATAATCATAATGCTGTTTCTTTTTTAAAAGTCCAAGTTTTTGTAATGGGCTTAGTGTGGGATATTTCATCCCTTAATTGCGCAGTAGAAGCAAATGCTGGCTGTTTCAGTCTATACAGTTCAGCCGAAACGCTAAATAGATCCTCCTGAAAGCACCATGGCGCCACCGTCATAAATCCATCTTTTGAGCAGTTTATTTTCACAGGGGTACGACTCGCTATTTCTCCTATCATTTGAGGTTTCTTAGGAGTCTTTTCTATTTCTCCCTTGCAGAGAATAAGTGAACATTCATCGCACCAACGCAAAAAACGATAATACCTATCTATCTCAGATTTGCGTAGAGATAAACGTTTTCTCAATTGCCTTTGCAGTTCCTTTTGATCTGCAATAAATTGGCTCATCTCCTTTGTTTGATATTTGCTCTCTGAGCAAAGGGAGCTTGCATGCATGGAAACCAGCAGGTGTACCCATGTAGATTTATAGGCAGCTTCACTTGTCACCCTTTTTGCCTGCTCCAAATCAAATCCCCTTTCGCTAAAATCTATAGGGTGACCTTTGGCATCTACCCAATCGGCATCCGACCAATCTGTTTGACCATCATCATGCTCCAAAATTGCAGACAAAGTCTCAGTCCATTGGGGCGGTCTAAAAGCCATCTTCAGCTGACTGGCCAACTCCCCCGCAAGCAGTGCATGATTTCGCTGGAAGATGATCTCGTATCCTTGTTTTATATACCTGACTATCACGTGCTCTTTCTTTTCTCTGTTAGAATCAATATTTAACGAAAGCTTTATCCTCCCACGGCAGCACCTAACCCTTTAGATTATATTTGTATTGCTTACCGCGATTCGGTGAGTTTTCCACACTAAGTTTTCCCATTCCTTTCACAAAGGCTCTGCCAAAGAAAAAACTAAGTTGAAAAGTGCCCTCTAGAGACTTGAAACATCAGTTGTTACACCGTTAACTTATTTTCCCGTGGGGAATCGTGAGAAAATCACTACCCACGCTTGTAGTTGTTCATACACAGACCAGTATATGCACAGTACATCCGCTAAGGTTTATTCCTCACAGAAACCACAAAGTCCAAGTTCAAAAACTGCGTGACTTTTGTGTTTGCGCTTATCTTTGCGACATGTCTTTGAAAAACGATTTGATCCTCAGAGCCGCTCGCGGCGAAAAAACCGAAAGAACACCCGTATGGCTCATGCGTCAAGCAGGGAGAATCCTGCCCGAGTACAGAGAAATTCGAGAGCGATTAAGTGGCTTCAAAGAATTAGTAGAAACACCCGAGCTTGCTTCAGAAGTGACCATTCAGCCTGTGGATATTCTGGGTGTAGATGCTGCTATAATTTTTTCAGATATTTTGGTTATCCCAGAGGCCATGGGACTCACATACGAAATGGTCGAGAACCGAGGACCCTTCTTTCCAAAGACCATCACCACAGCCAAAGATCTTGAAAGCATTCAGCTCGCCGCTGGGTCCGACATTCAGTACACCATAGATGCCATCAAAATTACCAAAGAGCGTCTCGGTGGACGCGTACCCATCATAGGATTCGCAGGAGCACCATGGACTATTTTTTCTTACATGGTCGAAGGAAGCGGTAGCAAGACTTTTAGCAAAGCTCGAAAGATGCTCTATCAAGAGCCCGACCTTTCACACCACCTCCTAGGCATGATTACCAAAAGCACCATTGCCTATCTCAAAGCCCAGATAGCGGCAGGAGCAGACATGGTACAGGTTTTTGACTCATGGGCTGGCGTCTTACCACCCGATCATTACAAGGAGTTTTCCATGCGCTACATTTCAGAGATCGCCACAGCCATTACAGAGGTTCCTGTTACCGTATTCGCCAAGGGCGCATATTTTGCTCTAGAAGATCTCAATTCAGTTGATTGTCGAACCGTGGGGCTGGATTGGAACATGGACATTACAGCCTCTCGCAAACTTCTGCCAAACAAGACCCTTCAAGGCAATCTTGACCCATGTGTCCTTTACGGAAGTTATGAATTGATTGAGGTCGAAACCAAAAAAATGCTAGCACAGTTTCAAGGACACCCCCACATTGCCAATCTCGGCCATGGTGTGTATCCAGATACAGATCCAGCCAAAGTCAAACATTTTGTAGATAGCGTAAAGAAATTCAGCAAAAAGTAACTCAAACCACCCTACAACACCCAAACATGTGACTTGTTCACAGGGTGCTTATAGGAGCCCCCAAGTTTAGATCTCTGTAGATACCGTAGCATCCGGCTATCCACATTATCTTTTCTTTCTCGCACTACCTCGCCAACGCAAAAGAAAAGGATAATTGCTCCTATCCGGGCTAGTAGCATTGGCCTGCATTCCATAGTATGTAGTATGTAAAAAAGTTATTTGAACCTTGATGAGGTTTCGCACCTCGTCAAGGTTCAAAGACCATCCCGAATCATTGATGGAAAACTTCATAATCCTGTGATCCATGACCCAAATTAATCTCATCACAACATAAAAGACATTCGTCCCAGTTGGTGTTATTACCAAACTATTGACGTTTGAACCATATGTATTCATATCAATCCAAGATTCACTTCTTTACCATTTCAGCAAATAACGTTAGGGTGCAAAAACTCCTTGCTAATTTCTTAACAACGGTGAATAAAAACTGGTGATGATGGGGACGCCTGCCTAATCTCACAAATATTAATGTAGGGGAACACCTAGTTTACCATCGGAGCTTACCCGTCGACTGACGGATCGGAAGGGAAAGTAGTGGTTGAAGAAGGGAGAGCACAAGGCACAAAAAAACCCTTGTTAATTTCTTAACAAGGGTTAATAAAAACTGGCGACGACCTACTCTCCCACATATTACTGCAGTACCATCGGCGCTGATAGGCTTAACTTCTCTGTTCGGAATGGAAAGAGGTGGACCCCATCGCAATAATCACCATAAACTCTTAAATGGTGGTCGCTTTCGCAACCTGTCCGCCGTAACATAAGTGGAGGCGGATAATCACCATAAAACTTGCCTGCCACTAGGCTGGTCTTAATATTCTAAAGACAC
>CAWKCO010000007.1:0-282198 GCA_963848175.1 uncultured Cytophagales bacterium | reverse complement strand
AGATACGATGCTACACTTGCAGAATCTGCAGGAACGCCTCCCATTGTCCACTGATCATTTCCGCCTTTTTCCAAAGAAAAAGTACCATCCGCATACGCGAAATCGATGGAGCTGATGCTGTCTTTCTTGACTTTAAGGATTTGGCTGTTTCGGAAGTCAGCCGCTGACTTGCCCACACCCATGCCCATAAAATTATTGGCAACATACGTGTCTTCCTCATCTGCCAATCGCACATAGGTATAAAAAGAGCGCTGGCCTTCTACCCCAAATCGACCAATCACCAAGTCGAGTGTTTTGTCCGACCCTTCATAGATTTTCACGTTTGTACCTGCCGAGTCCACCTGAAAATCCTTCCACGATTCCTCTTTGCGAGAAGCCAAGCGAGATGGCTTAATGGTGAGTAGGTTTCCAAGCAAACTATTCACAGAAGAAACTGTCGCAGATTTACCCTCTCCTACTGTCCATTTTCCATCCAACTTTTTTAGTACGGTCTGCTCACCAGCACTTTCAATCTCAATTTTGGTAACACTCGCAGTGTCTATTTCCACAAGTTCCTCTCTGTAGGATTTGCTTCGCGACTTACCCGAAGTAAACTTCACCACGGCATAAATCCCCAACAAGACCACCAAAGCAGCAACAAGTTTTATCGTTAAGTTTCCTTTCATCTTTACACTATTTTAAATTGGCGACCACCGAAACACAATGGCCGCCTACCCCTAACATATTAATTGTAATTGCCTTGCATCCATCTCTGCCGCTTGCGGTTGTTGATTTGCCTTCTCACAAAAGCATAGATCAGGATCAGGAGAATTGGCGAAACCACGTTCGCATATTTCAAGATCGTTTTGGTGCCGTCTTCCACCTGATCCAAAGGTCTTGAGGTGATGCCTTTTGTTCTCAAATTGATCAACCCAGTATCATCCGCAATCCAGTCAATCGAGTTTGCCGCAAAATTGATATTGTCGGCAGGCTGCTGCTGTGGTCGCTGACCTTCGCCGTTTACGAAAAAAGTACCGTTCGTAACAAGCGCAAGCTTAGACACACCTTTTTCCCATGTGGCTGCCAACACCTGAGATCCCGCAGTAAAGTCGCTTTCCTGCCATTTTTTCTGAATGTCAATATAGGAAGGAGGCGTAACCAACCCCGTACGCTCCGATGAAAGCAAAAGTGGTTTGAAAGATGCCTCGGCATCTTGACTAGTGAAAGTAATGTTACTTGCAAAAGGAAGCATCACAGACTCCAACCCGCCCGTGATCGCATGTTCTTCAAAACTAGAAACCATCGGGAAATACGGAAACATCACCTGACTATTCATAGTAAAGAACCCTTGACGCTGTTGCACATTCACGTTAGCGCATTGTGCGTCCACCACGAAATTATCTCCTATGGAAAGTCCCTTTTGCGATAGCCAAGATTGAACACCCACATTGGTAGTTTTCGTCAGTCCACCTTGCTGCAAATCGCCCTCCACGTTGGAGTAAGCCACAAAAATACCACCTCCACCATTGAGATAATTGTCGATTTTCGCAAACTCATTGCTCTGCACAGAGTCTCTCGGGTTAACCCAGATCAACGAACGGTAATAATTCGGCACAGCAGAAGTATCGCGAATATTGAAAGGCTCCACTTCATACAATACTGAAAGCTGCTCCATAAGCTGCGGGATGGTTTGTAGTTTCGGCTCGCCATAGCCCTGAATCCATCCTACTTTTGGCTTGTCCTTAATCGCAATTTTCTTGATTGCCGTAGTAATGGAATATTCCAAACCTGCACCTGGCTGCACCACCGGAATCACTTCAGAGCGGTCTTCCATCTTGAGTACCGCACCCATATAAGCCCGCAACTGCTGCACTTGGTCGCGCTCCTGCACATTGACCATCACGGGACTGATGCCCTGCTGCTGTGCCTCACGCTCCAGCTCTCCGCTTTCATTTGGGTTGATAAATTCAAAAACCACATTTCCGCCAGAGCGATTTTCATACTCAACCAACTGATCTTTGAAATCTTGTTTGTTTTTCAAAAGCTGCGCTGGCAAATCTTCAGAAAAATACGCCTTGATGGTGATCACACCGTCCAAATCGTCCAGTACATCTTTGGTGGCAGGACTAAAAGTATAACGATCATCCTCAGTAAAATCGAGCCTAAAATACAGGCCATTCGAAATCAAATTGGCAACCAAGACGATGGCCAAAACGATTACCAATTGAATTATGATATTCTTTTTCTTCATCTTAATAGTGTTTAGGATTGCCAGTTTCTTTTAGAAATCATCGCTTGCGATAGCAGCGTGCCGAGCACGATTAGCGAGAAGAAATACACCAAATCTCGGCTATCTACCACTCCCCTGCTAATGGACTCAAAATGTGTGCTCATGCTCAGGTAAGTCAATAGCTCACCAATATTTCCTCGGATGGAATTGCCCAATACGTCGAAAAGTAGATGAAAACAAATACCGATGGTCAAAGCCAAAAGGAAGGCGACAATCTGATTTTGAGTAACGCTACTCGCAAACAACCCGATGCTGATGTAGCTCGCCGAAAGCAACAGCAAACCAAAATAGCCGCCAATCACAGCTCCATCGTCGATGTTTCCAAGCTGGCTAATGGTGAGATAGTACGGCAGAGTACACACCAACGCAATGGCCACCAATATCAGGCAAGCCAAAAACTTACCCCAAACAATTTGGCTATCAGATACAGCTTTGGTGATCAACAGTTCAATCGTGCCAGAGCGGTTTTCTTCAGCGATCATGCGCATGGTAATGGCCGGAATAAAGAAAAACAACGACCAAAAGGCTATGCTAAAAAACACTTGCAAAGTGGCCTGACCGATAAAAAAGACATTTGATCCTACCAACCAAGTAAACAGCCCACTCAAGCCTAAAAAGAGCACAATCATGACGTAGGCAATGAGAGAATCGAAAAATGCTGCGAGTTCCCTCCTAGTTATTATCCATATTTTTCCCATCTCTTATTTCGTTAGTTTTTGGAATACATCTTCCAGTCTTGTTTCCAAGCCCGTCATTTCCATCAGATACCATTTATTTTTCACGCAGAGATCAAATACCTCTTTGCGAGATGACATGTCTGGCTTGCTCTGCACGTTGAACCAGCCCGTTTTACCATCCACAGCCGACACTTTTTCTACGGTGCTCAATGAAAGCAATGCCGCCTGAACAGCCGTATGATCAGCCTCTATACTCACCTTGAGTAGCTCCTGACCTTGGGATTGCGAACGAAGCGTATCAGAAGTACCATCCGCAACGATTCGGCCTTTGTTGATGATCAAAATACGATCACAAGTCGCCTCTACCTCAGAGAGAATATGTGAACTCAAAATCACCGTTTTCTCTTTGCCCAGTTCCTTGATCAGCTTTCGAATCTCCACAATCTGATTTGGATCGAGACCTGTGGTAGGCTCATCCAGCACCAGCACCTCTGGGTCATGGATCATGGCTTGCGCTAGACCCACACGCTGGCGATAACCTTTGGATAGTTCATTGATGTTTTTGTGCTTTTCACGATCCAGACCACATTTGTCTATCATCTCTCCAATGCGCGCCGGGATCATTTTTTTCTCCACGCCCTGTACCTCCGCAGAGAATCGCAGATAGTCCACTATGGGCATATCCAGATACAAAGGATTGTTTTCCGGCAGGTAGCCGATTTTCTTTTTGATCAATTCGGGATCTTGATGAATGGAGCTGCCATCCAATCGCACATCACCTGAAGAAGGAGCCATGAAGCATGTGATGATCTTCATGGTTGTACTCTTTCCTGCGCCATTGGGGCCAAGAAAACCAACAACTTCCCCTGTCTTAATCTCAAATGATATGTCATTCACTGCCTTTTGCTCACCGTATTTTTTGGTGAGGTTCTCTACTAGTATCGACATGGTTTTTGATTAATTGTGATTAATGGGCACAATTATAAAATGGCTCAAAAACTTTTTCAAGTCAAGAAAGCATCGGTCTTGTTAAAAAAGGTTAAAGGGAGAAGGAAAGCGAAGAAAGACTAAAAAACAGGCGATTATACCGTTAATTGAATTGTATCTATAAGTTGTATTGCTCAATAACTTCGAAAACATCATTGATATACACGTTATCTGTATAATCCCTTCCATAATGACTGATTAGAACCTCTCCAGATGGCGCTATCAGAAAATCCGCAGGAATCAGTGGAGGGTCTCCTATCGGGGACAAAGTAAACAGTCGCTTTCTTATTGTCTGAATAATCTTACCTATCCGTAGCAAAGTCAGTAACGTGCCGAAGTAGGACTTCTTAGTATAATAGAGCTGATGTAAAGTTAAATCTGGATCAGGAATCAATCTACAGGAACTAGCTGCAGTCATTTTCTTCATATTGCTTTCCAGTTCACTTTGGGTAGCGTGATAGATCAGATAGTTAACTACCCCGAGCTCATTCATTCGAGCCTCACTATTTTCAAGCTCCGTGAGCCTCAGGTTGCAAAACGGGCAGGTTGCACCACGCATGAATGAAATGAGTAAATATTTACTTTCAAAATCTACAGAACTCAGCTTATTTCCTCCTATATCAGCTACTTCAAAAGCCTTTACTTGGTCTCCCTTTTTTATCATGTTTCTAATATTCAAATGATTTTCAATATTAGAATTTTGTAGATGAGATTGATAAAATAGAGAGGCTACTAATGGTCTACAGGGAAAAGAAAGAGCCTTAAAGAGGCAAAGATTTATTTAAATCTAGCAAGTAACCTCAATTCTATTCATCAAAGGAATGCGTTGATGAACCACTAAAGCTGAACTGCCTCCTTAGACGAAAAACCACCAGCAAACACAACAAACAAAAAGCATTAAAACGCATTTTTCGTATTTATTTCTTAAAATATTCGCATTAAAGTGCAATAATCAGCAAAATAATTACTTAAATTTAGTTCAATAAACGCATTAAAATGCATTAAAATCTCAATAAAGAGCTGGGAAATTCTATTAATACCTTAGCAATATCAACTCTTCAATAGGAAATAAATGCCGTTTTGCATGTTTATAACCAGATGCACTAAACAAACTTGCAACTAGCGCAATTCGCTTGAGTTGCAGATTTTAAAAAAATAACAGTGCAAGACCTTGCTAAAAGAAGCAAATAATACGCTGATGATAGGTGGTGGAGTTGGAAATTGATTAGGTGTGTATGGCCTTTTCTGATCGTAGTGGCAATTAACTCAGGTTTTGACAGTAGCCGATTGCTACTTTAAAGACAGATAAAACCAAATAAAATAAATTTCTAACATCTAAAACCAACATACTTATGCGTAAAACACTACTATTACTTTTCGTCTCGATACTCTTTTCGGGACAGCTACTGGCTCAGGACAGCCGAATAGTCTACAGTGAAGATTTTGAAGATGCAACTGATGTTGCGAATTGGGGTGCTTTCGTGGGAGCCACAGGATACACAACTAAAGCTCACAATGCGACTGGTGGAGTCAGTGGAAGTGGTGCACTTGAATTAGGTGATGGTGGTTCCGGATTTTTGATAGAGCGTCCTATTACAGCAATAGTTGATTCTGAATACTTATTAACATTGGATGTGAAAACTTTGGGATGGGATAATCAGGCCACTTATCCAATAACTATAAGTTTAATTGGAATTGACGCTAACCCAGCAACTGTTTATGTCAATAACTCAACTGGCTTCACAACAATTACCGTTGGAGGTACTGCGACTAGCTCTACTGGTCACATTAGAATACAAGGATTGAATACCTCAATAGCAAGTAATGTATGGGTTGACAATATCACCTTAGTTGTTAATCAGTCTTTTGCACAAGCGACTAATTACAAAGAATCGTTTGATACATCTGGTGATGTTGGAAACTGGAATCATCATCCCGATTCGACTAATGTATTTACGGTAGAAGGTCATAATTCTACCGATGGTGTTCTTGAATTGACAGATGGTGGTTCTGGTTTTTTGACAGGACGAGAGGTTACAGCAACAATAGGTGAGAAATATTTACTGACATTGGATGTAAAAACCTTAGGATGGAGTAATCAGACTGTCGCTCCTCCAAAGTATGACTTTCCTATATACGTGTCCTTAGTTGGAATCGATACTCACCCAAAAGTTGTTCTTATTAATGACTTTACGGATTTCACTAAAATCACTCTTGCTGGAATAGCTTCCAATTCCTCAGGTCGTATCGAAATAGTGGCAAAATCCAATGTCACAGCTACTAACAAAGTCTGGATCGATAACATCTCTCTAAAAAGCATAGACATGGATGCAGTGGTGTGGGACGGAAGTGAGTGGAATAGTGGATCAGCTCCTACTATGAGTAATAATGCAATTGTGGATGGGGCTTTGACTGTTTCAGATGACCTAGCCGTAAAAAATATTGAGGTTACAAGCAATGGCTACACTTACCGTCCAATCTGGTGCATCTTTGGCCATTATGGAGTCTGCTACAGGAAATGCTACTATCAAGAGAAATACCACTGGCGGTGCTGGATATAGCATCATTGGCGCTCCTGTATCGGGCGAAAATCTTTCTACGCTAAGTGCAGATTACCTATACACTTGGGATGGCTCGGCTTGGTCAACTCCATCTGGAGCTATGACACCTGGCATGGGTTATTTCGTAGGCTACAATGCTGCTTCTCCTGAGGTTTCTTTAACGGGAGCTTTGGTGTCTGGCAATCAGTCTGTCGCAGTTTCAACCGCGGGTGATGGCTTCAATTTGGTTGCAAACCCATACGCAGCTTCTATTTCTATTGCTTCATTTCTATCTGCAAATTCAAACATTGATGCTTCGGTTTATTTCTGGAATGATGGTGATGCCAATTTCGGTGCTGATCGCGCTGGTGATTATGTGACTGTAAACAGTGTTGGAACGGTAGGTTCTATGGATTTGAGTGATGGTATTACTGGACAAAACACCTCTGCGGCGAATACGGATATCGGATCAATACAGGGCTTTCTCGTGCATGCGACATCCAATGCTGATGTGAGCTTCACACCTGCAATGCAAACAACTACATCAGGCGCAAACGCTGATGACAACTTTTATAGAAATGTAGAACAAGCAACACTAAAACTGGCCTTAAGTGGCGCACATTACAATGAGGTATTATTCGGCTTTAGAAGTGATGCTACATTGGGAGTAGAAAGAGCATTTGATGCTGTTAAGCGCATCGGCAATGAGAATTTTGCTTTCTACTCAACGATTGATGAAGAAAAATTCGCCATTCAGGGTCTTCCAGAATTGAATGGAGAGATGAACATCTCGCTTGGTTATGATGTAAAAGAAGCTGGAACTTATGAATTGTCTATCAAAGAAATAGCGGGAATACCGGAAGGTTACAACGTAATAGCTAGCTACAATGGCCAGAGTTATAAAATCTCTGACGAATCTGCCAGCCTAAACTTAGCTGCAGGACAAGGAGCGATTGAACTTACGGTAACGAATGCGAGTGCTGTCCTTTCAGCGGAAATTCAATCTGCATTCAAAGTGTATAATCGCGCAGGACAATTGAATATTCAGACAGCTGCTTCAACTGAAACCGCCAACATTCAAATTTTTGATTTGACAGGAAAATCTATCACTTCATTGGTTGGCGAGAGATTCAACAATGGCTTATGGTCAAAACGAATTGATTTGAAAGAAGGAGATATCTACATCCTGAAAATTCAATCAAAGGAAGGCATCTTGACTCAAAAGTTCATCTACTAAAATCTTAAACCTAAGAAATTATGAAAAATATCATTCTAAAAATAGCCCTTTTGGCACCTGTATTTATTTTGCTAGCGATACCAGCCATGGCGCAGGGCGCACCTCCGGCCACTCCTATAGATGGAGGATTAAGCCTACTCCTGCTGGCAGGAGGAGCTTATGGAGCTAAAAAGATTTTTAACAAAAAGAAATAAGTACCAGCTATATATTATGAGTAAAAAAGTCGGCCAAAAGCCGACTTTTTTTTTGGATATCTTCTTTGGAGAAATTGAGCTAAGAAACATCTTACTTAAAAAGCATTCCATTTTTTGCCTTAGAAGTTCGGATTCACCTTCCCCAACATATACCCTAAAATCGGGCGGCATTTGTCATTGCATGAGGGATAAAACTCACCATGCTTTCGGTCTTCAGATTTATTGGATTTTCCCCACCAAAACTCTGCAATAGCCAGTGGCTTCATTTTGTTGGTATATGCATACTGAAGCAGTTTAGGCGCAGCACATTCTCCTGCTCCCGAAGCTGGCTTTCGTCCTCCAAAATCATCAAAAATCTCAAAGAGACTTTTCCATTTTCCGGCTTTATTCATGAAGTGGTATTGACCGAAAAGCTCTTGCTGAATATCAATGGACTTGGCTTTCCGCTCGGCTTTAAGTGAAGAAACTTCGGTTTCAAAACCCTTCAATCTATCTTTTTCTAGTTGGGCGATTTTATGCCCCATTTGTGTGAGATCGGTCATTCCTTTGGTAAGGAAATGATCGTTGGATGCCAAATCAAAAACAGATGGCACAAAAACTGATAAATCAGCTTCACTGCTCAGTTTGCCTGAAAAAGTACTTAGATAACCAATTTCATTTTCGGCATTTCGCACTACCAGTACACCAAACATTTTTCCTTTTCCAGCAGCGAAATCATCATCACCCAAACCAAAATTGCGATTATCTAGCAGCTCATCACTTTGCAAATACGCTTGCAATTCACGAGCTGCTATTTTACAAATTTCAGGTATTTGCTCATCAAAAGGATCATTGAATACTTCAGGAATGAGAGAAGCCACACCTGCGGTTTTGAAGTGGGTAAAGCAAGTGTTGGTCATTTATATTAGCTAATAAAACAATCTTCGAGAGACAATTCCTCAACCTTTCTTCTCAAAAAATCGCAATGTAGTGAGAATATAAATACAAGCGATGAGGTCAGTATTGATATGTATTTTAAATTTCATTCGATCTTGGGTTGATTAGTGTTCTTAGAATCTCCTATACCAAATTCACAATCACGACTAGAAATAATAATTGATAGCGAATAGCTGATCGAAAGTAAAAGTAATTACGAGATTGATGCCGAAAGTATTTATTTCCTACCAATCACATTTTCAGATGTTCTCTCAGCATTCTATCTACGTCCAACCCTTTGGAAGCACCCACCGTTCTGAACTTGATTTCAACGGTCTCCGCAGAATGAACAAACGAAACTTTGGAAAAAGAAACCACCCAAGGATTTTGCAGAATCAACTTACGGATGTCTTCAAGTGAATGCTTTTCAACAAGCGCACTATCTATCCTCACGACTTGCGCTACTGTAGCACCCTGACTAGCCATCTCGTTTTTTTGTGGCGAAGCAACTGCATTCCAAGCTTTCGCAGCTCCATTTTTCAATTTTGTAAGGATCATGATAGCACCTCCCTTTCTTTAAGTATCTCCACCACAAATGGCTGTACGTATGGATCTATGTGATAAATGCCCGAAGTTTTCTCGATCAAAATACCTGACCGCAGCATGGCCAGTACAAATCGCTTCACTTCCTCCTCTGGCCACTGAATCACGCGGTTCACTTTCTCTTCCGTCATGCGCTTGTGGAGCACAAACTGCGTGAGCATCATTGTCCAATCTTCGTTGAGCGTTTCGAGCACATCCAATGATGGATCCTCTGGCTTACAAATCTTTAGAGAATCTTTAGACACTTTTTCAATATTGCTCAACCATCCGTGCAATGCCGTACCCGGATTGCCGTGGCTATAGTTAAAATAGCTATTGAATAAATTGGCAATCTGCACCTGATTCAGTTCGCCTCCAGCCGGTAGGAATGAAAAGGCCAACCTACTCGATCTGTGCCGCTTCAGCACCAAATCTTTCAGTTCATTAGCATCAAAAGGCATCATACCAATCACCTCTATGAAGCGGTCACTGAAATGAACCATTTGATTGATTAGCTTGAATGCGTGTGGGTTCATATTGACAATGAATAGGATTCTATGTCCAAATTCATCGATCAAATCCAGCAGCAAGTCTAGCACTTTTAAGCCTTCAGCACTTCGCTCCCAAAACAGTTCCAGGTCATTGATGATAAGCACCGAATCTTTAGGAAGTTGTGACAGAATCTGTCGTGCGTCTCCGTCCTTCTGCGTGGCTTTCGCCAAAGCCATATTAAATTCACCTATAGCAATACTTCCTTGCGTTGGAGGAAACAAGATGAACTTGTTGTTTACTTTGTTCACATCGGAAGTCAGCTGGCGGCTGAAAGCTGTCTTCCCTGAATTTCGATCTCCCAACAAAAGAATTCCCGCCAGCATAACCGCTCTTATAGCGTTTCACTGCGCGCTTAAATTGAGCCTCCTCTTGCTCCCTACTGATCCAAAACTCCTTACTAATCGTCGATTTCCCATTGAAAAGCGTGATATAATATTGAGGCAAAGCCTTCAATACTTCCGCTCTAGGGTTTAGCCGCTCCTTCAAGCTCAGCAGTTGGCTATTTGTAGATTGGGTTTGTGCATCTTTATTTAGTCGTTTGGCAAGCAAAATCCCTACACTTCGTCCATAAAACAGACGAGTAATAATCCGCTGAAAGAATCCGTTCACCACATCCCATGCAGCCCCTGCTCCAGTGATCACCTGCCTTCCTTGATAGCTTCTAAGATTGCTCAAAAAATCCTCGGCGCTCTCTTGAATCTTCACGCTACTCAATGGCTCGAAGACATTATTGAGCATTTCCTCTAGCTTTTGCTCAAACTCCGCCAATTCATCTTCCGCTCGCTTAAGCTCCGTTTCCAGCTTGGTATAGCACGCTTTCAAAAATTGATCTGTAGTGAGTTCGCCCTCCGTTTTACTATTTTCAAAACTTAAAGTAGCCAAATTCACTGCATCCTGAGCGTTGTACACCGAATGCTTCAACTTCTCCATAAATAGCTCAAACACATCCTCCGCCGTAGCGTTGTAGCGCGTTTTAAGATAATGCTCCGTCATACGAGCAATCGGTACAGATAGCGTTTCCGTTTCTTGTGAGTCTGACTGCACCGAATATATCTCTAGCGTCTCAGGCATTTCCTCAGACAAGGAAAGAATTCTAGATTGAAAGTAATCAAAGCTTTCCTGCAATTCCGTTTCAAACTGGGGGTCAATTTTAATTTTAGCCAAATCGATCTTGTCCTTCTTAACTTCGATTTGTTTCATCACCGCAGATAAAACTTTAAGATATTTGGTTCTCACCGCCTGAGAAAGCGTCAATTTATAATCCTCAAAAAGGTTCTCCATGCGATTACTCACGCGATTGACGGCCAGCTCCATCAGCACCTTGTTGAGCATGGTTTTGAATTTCACCTCATACGAATCACTAAACTCAGAGGTCTTTTCAGCTATGCCTTCATAATACTTTTTGCTTTTCTTCTGAGCCGAAACAATCTTGTCCACTTCCACCTGCTCTAGCACATCAGTCATTCGCTGCAGATTTTTCCTATACTCTACCATCAGCCTCATTTGATAGAGTTTTGCCGTCTCTGATCGCTCTGCCAGCAACTGATTGATACGTTCTGCCAGCGAATCAAAATCACTCGCTCCCCAGTTGGGATTATCACTTTCTATCTTGCGCTCTATCTCCCCCAAAGTGGCAATCATCGAAGAAGTAATGCTCTTGATATCTTTGTAAAAATCCGCCTCCTCTTTCAGAAATCGCTCCAGAATGGTCAATAAGAACACTTCTCGACTGTGCAACTGGTAGTAGCGAGCCACTTCTCGGTAGTTGATCTTCTGTGTAATGGCGCCTCCAAAAAGCTTTTGGCCTGCTCGTTTCCAAAACTTATAGAGTTTCAACCCAACCCCATCTTCTTTCTTCGCGGCAAATACCGTTGGATCGTGATGGATTTTGAGATGCGAAGGGTAATTCAGAAAATCATTACGCAAGCGCTTTTGATACCACGAGATTCCATGCTCTATTTTCTCCCTGTGCAAGGCCAGTTTCTTTTCCTTAAATTCCTCAGAAATCAATGTTTCTATCTTAAAGAAAATTTCATTCTTCAGTTTACTTATGGCTTTCTTCTTTTTGAAAAGCTCTGGCGTTTCATGAATTTTTTCAAGTTCTTTTTTGATGAAATCTACCCGTTCGCCAAACTCTGCCAGCACTTGCTCATGATCGGTAAATACTGGATCGAAAGTCTTTTTGTAAAACAGCGTAAGGACTTTTCGCCCATTGACATCTATGCGTTCTATGTCCTGTGCTATTTCCGGATACCTAGAAGGCACCAGATCGGGGATCACCAATTCTTCTGATGAAGAGATGCCCTTTGCTTGATTTTTATTTTTTGGATGAATAACGATATGTTCCTCAAACTCATCCGACGCATTGAGCACGATAGTAGTGCCAATACCTTCCAAAATCTCGTTTACATGTCCGTAGTATTTGTCCAGATGCTGAAAACGCTTGTCAGGTAGCCCAAGCAATACCAAATCTGTGTTTTTAGACTCTGCGTGGACAATTTCTCGTTCGTTCAGTGGATCAATTTCATTGTTGACCACACGTATATCTGCTTCTAGTCTGAATGTTTCCAGAATAGTCTGTGTCGCGCGATAGACGTTTTCAGCTTCTTCATTGTTGGGGTTGATAATCAATACGCGCACCTTGGCTTGCTTCCATATAATGGAGTTGGTCACCTGACGCAAAATATTAATGGCCAGACCCAAATTTTGTCCCACGCCGCTCCACCACACATCTATGGTTTTGTGGCTACCATAGCCACGTTCGGCATTGTAGTTAAGAAAAAGCGTATTGAACCTATTTTGGCCAAAGCCAGAAATCAGCTCAATGAATTGTTCCTTGTTGGTGGGCTGCTTGCTCCACCCCATCAAAACGGTATTGGGCTCTACCCCCGAAAAACCATAGACTCGAGAGATTTGATCCATTCCCTCATACACATTGCCGCAGTAGAGTTTGTGATGAAAATAGCCTTCATTCTTCCCATCGGCCAAGTTGGATTCTGATTTAGGCAAAACTTTGCCCTCAGTTTTAATTAGCTCAAAAGCTGATAAAATGCCCAAGCTTCCAGCTATGGCCTTACCCATATCCACCATGTGCTGTCGGGTGTGTGGGTTGCCACTAAACATGATGATGTTTGCCCGCCAGTTGCGACTATGCAAACGCTCTTTGGTAAGGTTGGAAAGCCCCTTTTTCACCAGAGCCGCCCAGACTCCACTCCAAGCATCGCCTGACTCCAAGGTGAGTTCTCTCCTTTTCAGAAAAAGAAACAGCAAACCTAAAATCAATATTGCGGCAAGCATAGCTACAAAATCCAGCTGAATCATTACCAAAATACAGGCTAATGCACCAATCACGCTCACCCAGCCAGAGATTTTAAATTCCGGTCTGAAATCCGTACTCGTCCATCGCTCAAAAGCCGCGCTAATATTTAAAAAACCATAAGTAGTAATAAAAAAGATAGAAACTACCCGAGCGATTACATCCAGCTGACCAATAAGAATCCCTGCTTCAGCTATCGCAAAAGTGAGCAAGAGCGCATTTCGTGGTTCATTGCCTGCCCCTACTCCTTTAGCAAAAATTCGTGGACTGATTTTATCGACAGCCGTAGCTTGTAAAATCCGAGGAGCACCCAATATACTGCCTAAGGCAGAGGATAAAGTTGCACCCCAAATACCCGCGATTACCAACTCTGGAATCCATGAGATATTCAGCAATACCTGCGAATCGTTGATCAAAACTTGTCCATCTACAGTATAACTAAAGTAGAAAGCTAAGCCGATATACACTACGAGACCTACCAGAATAGCCATAATAGAACCTCCAGGTATGGACTTCTTTGGATCCTTCAAATCTCCAGACATAGAAACCCCTGCCTCAAAACCTGTGACCGCTGGGAAAAATATCCCAAATAGCACCATCAATGAAATGGTAGAAGTGTGATTAGTAAAAACAGGAGCTACTGGAGCAAAATCATGGTCGCCAAGAAAGATTGATGCCAACGAAAGCACAATGGCAGCCAGAATAAAATATTGTGTTTTGATGGCCAGCGAAGTGCTTATAAATGTAAGTGTGGTAACGGCGATGAGTACGATCGTACCCGTGATTCGGATATTATTAATATCATTGGCAAAGCCCCAGTAAGCAAGAAAACTCTCAGAAAAACCGATTAAATAAAGACTTACACTAAAAGAAAGCCCGACAAAAAGGGCCAATCCCAAAGTTCCGCCAATGGGCAATCCCAAACTTCTGGAGATCATATAATAAGTACCTCCCGCTTCTACCTTGCGATCTGTAGCAATGGAAGAGACGCTTAACCCCGTAGTAACGGAAATCACATGGGCAATCACGATGATACCCAAAGTAGCCCAAAGACCAGCTTCACCCACAATCATAGGCAAGCGCAGGTACATAATTACACCGAGGATAGTGAGGATGGAGGGAACAAAAACCCCACCGAAAGTTCCAAACTTATTGGTTTTGGCCATAGTTAATTGGTTTCACTGATTGAATTTTAGGCTAATCTCATCTTTATACTCTAAAAGTCGTTAGATGTTTTGCTTAACCGCATCAAGGATTTTTTAGCTTTGGAAAGGTGCATGATTTTTTCGAAGTATCTGTCAAAAAAACTGACAATTTGCGCTTAATTCACTCTATTTGATACCGACTTAAAGACGAATGTCTCCATGGAATATTTGAATGCTTATACCGAAACGATAGGAATCTCACTAGTGATTATCGTTTCGTACTTTTTTAATTTCATTTCTAAAAAAACCAAAATACCGAGTGTGCTTCTGCTCATCGGATTGGGAATTGGAATCAATCAGCTTTTCAAGCATTTGGAACTGAACCTTGATGCCTATATCATGGAAGCTCTCGAAATATTGGGAATCGTGGGGCTAATCATGATTGTGCTGGAGGCAGCTTTAGATTTAGAACTAAAAAGAGAGAAAAAGCCCTTACTAATTAAATCATTTTTGGTGGCCATCATTGCGCTCATAGCCACATCCCTTTCTGTGGCTTACCTTTTCAATTATTACATTTTTGATACTTTCTACCAATCGCTTATTTATGCCATTCCCCTCTCTATTTTGAGTAGTGCCATCATCATTCCTAGTGTGGCTTCTCTCATGGGGCACAAAAGAGAGTTTATGATTTTCGAAAGTACGTTTTCGGATATTTTGGGGATTATGTTTTTCTATTTCCTCCTAGGAGGAGCAGAAGCAACCAACACTGGCGAAGTGGTTTGGGATGTATCATCCAGCATAGCCATTACCGTGGTATTGTCGCTAGTGATTAGCTATTTGATGGTGCTACTGCTGCAAAAGTTGGAATCCAAAATCAAGCTTTTCTTTCTTATCGCCGTGCTGGTTCTTCTTTATTCCACAGGGAAAATGTTCCATCTGTCTTCGCTACTAATCATTATGGTGTTTGGTTTGGTGCTCAACAACTACCAACTATTTTTCCGTGGATTCTTGAAGAAATTCATCAAACCAGAATCGTTAGATCACATTACGGAAGATTTCCATGTAGTGACAATGGAGACAGCTTTTGTGGTGCGGACTTTCTTCTTTGTGATTTTTGGTATGACGCTGGATTTTTCTGGAATCACTCATCTACCCTCCATTTACCTTGCATTGGGCGTGTTAGGGATTACTTATTTACTCCGATTTGTGTTACTAAAAATATTCATCGGACGCAGCATTACCCCTCAACTTTGGATCGCACCACGGGGGTTAATCACGGTATTGCTTTTCTTTTCCATCCCTATGGAGTTTCAAAGTGACTCTTTCAATCCAACAATTCTCTTGATTGTAATTCTTGCTTCAAGCTTTATCATGTCTGGAGGGCTTATAGCCAAAACGGAGGATATCGAAGAGAAAGATGAGCTGTCTTTTAGCAACTGGGAAGAGCTGGACGCAGAAATAGCCGAGCTGGAAAAGACCAATGAAAAAGAGTAACCAAAGTGACATAATAGGCCACTTTGATTACACTATCAACTAGAGTTGAATTTATTGGAATGCAAAATTTTATATCATCTTGGTCATCTGCAAGTTGCAAGATTATTTTTTGCGTTTAATTCCCGTCGGGTTAATATATATCTATTTTGATTCCAAAATCATTAAATCCCAAGGCTGAATTTTCAACTTGGCATTGGGCGCATAAGCTGTGCCATTGAACAGCTCTGTGCTCTTTACCGATTTATTCGCAACTTCTAACGGTTGTGAAGAATAGTTTAGCAGATAGGTGATTTGCTTTCCTTTTCTGTTTATCCCCGAGCGAACGATAAGTGGAAACTTTGCATCAAATTTTGCTGCCGGCACTCCCGAACGATTGACCGTTTCTAGAATGATTTCTGTGTATAGCTTTTCCGATGGAAAAGTACCTAGATATATCACTTCACCCTTGCCATAAGTATTTCTAGTAATGGCGGCATATTTACCCCAATGCGGATGGTCATATTTCGCCAAAACAGTGGCTTTTTCTGGGTTAAGCAACTCGATCCAAAGGCTTCCATACATATTTGGCTGATCAGTTTTCAACTCAGATGTTTTTAAAGCCATCTGCTTTACGTTCATAAATTGCTGGTAGGAAGCTCCCACAACTTCGCGCAGTTTGCCTGGTTGCACCTCTTGGCGTACCTGCACATTTTCATTGGTAAAACCAGATTTAAACAGATAAATGACATGCCCACCATTTTTGGCAAAATCATTGAGTCGCGCTAGTTCCGAATCACTGGCAACATAAAGCGGCGGAACAATGATGGTTTTATATCGACTAAGATCTTGGCTAGAATGATCAACAAAATCTGATTCTATGTTGTGCTTATAAAGTATCTCATAGGTTTTTCTGACTATATCAATGTATTGCACCTCATTGCTAAAGGGAAATTGTTCCAACCCGCTGATAGTTTCATTACTAAAATAAATGGCTACTTTATTGTCCTTTTTCAAGCCAATTAAATCATCGTTCAGCTTTGAAATTTCTGAGGCAATGCGTGTGACTTCATCAAAAGTGGGATTGGGCTGCAAATCATGCGAAAGCACCCCTTTCCAATAGGTCTCAGCACTATTATGAATCGAATGCCAAGGCCAATAGCCAATCATCTGAGCTCCAGATGCCAGATGACTAAATGCCTGTAAACGCAACTGCCCTGGATAAGCCAATTTTTGATGCTCCGAATTGAGAATGCTCTGCGCCTGCGTTTCTACAACGAGGTAGTTGTCTTGCTTCATGCTTCTAGCCAGATCTCCTCCAAACCCTATTATCATTCCATCCAGTTCGTCTTGCGTATCATGATAGATATCTATTCCCGCTATTTCTACAGCCTCAGCAGACTCAAAATGATCTACTGCAGATTGCACAGAGTGACTCCCGTTTTTCCAACTCATATCAAAATTTTGAGTAATGAATTGATCTTTGCGCTTATATTCTGACACTATAGAGGCTTGCCATTGTAGAAAGTCAGTCACCTGCAAGCGTTGAAAATGAGCATATTCGCTCGCTAAACTGCCATTGATTGTACCGATGGCAGAAGGCATATCCTCCCAAGTATTTACGGAGTTGCTCCAATAATGAAAACCATAGGCACGGTTCATTGCTTCAGGCGTTTCAAACTTGCTATTCAAGTGCTTCACAAACTGCACCTGCATGGTCTCGCTCCAGTTATTGTAATTCTTAGTTTCATTATCGAGCTGATAGCCAATCACGGCGGGGTGTTCAGAAACTTTAGCCATCAGCTTTCGAATCATTCGCTCCGCATAAAAGCGATAAGTAGGATGACTGATGTCCATTTTTTGCCTGGCACCATAAGTTGCAGGTGATCCATCCTTGCCTACAATGAGCACTTCAGGATGCTTTTTAGCTAGCCATGTGGGAAAAGCATAAGTAGGAGTCCCTACAATGACTTTGATATTTGCTGCGTGCATTTTGTCAAGCATTTCGCCCAAATAATCAAGGTTAAAAACACCATCTTGAGGTTCCTGATAGCCCCAAGTGGACTCAGCTATTCGCACGGTATTGATTCCACATTGCTTCATCAAAGCAATATCCTTATCGATGCGAGGAGTGGGCATGTACTCAGGATAATAGGCCACTCCATACAAGATTTCCTTCATATCGGCTGGCTTATAAGGCTGAGCCAATAACGCAAAGGATTCAACTACTAAAAGTGCTAAAAACAAAAAACGCACAGTGTTGGGTTTAAATGTCATTGTTTATTCTGGTTAATTATTGAAAACTTATTGGCTTAGCCGAAGGTAAAAAGAAATGGCTTTCCAATTATAAATTTAATTTATACACTAATAATTAAAATCGTTTCTCGTTTTCAGATAAGCGGCAGTTTATCCACCCTATAGATGATAATCAGCGTGCGTAGCGAAATATTTCTTTTAATTTTAAGAAATATTTCGTAAATTTGAAGAAATGATTCTATCATGTACGGAGACAATGAAGACCAACCATTAGATGTTTTGAATGATCCAGCAGTGCGCTACCAAAAGGCTCATGACGGCATTACCAAATCTGATTTTCTTTATATCGTATCTCTCACAGGCATGAATCTCACTCAATTTTCTTCATTGCTACCAGTAAGCAAGCGCACCATAGAAAAAGTCAAGGACAAAGAATTGCTCAACCCTATTGTAAGCGATAGAGTACTACAGATTGCCACACTCTACCAAATGGGCAAAGTTGTCTTTGGAGATACTGCTTCCTTTCAGCAATGGATAGACACTCCACTGCTTGCACTTGGCAATCAAAAGCCAATAGACATCCTAAATAATGACACAGGGCTGTCCATTGTAAGAGATTTAGTAGGACGTATTCAGCACGGCGTTTATTCCTAAATGATTCTATACCGAATATCTTCGAAAAATTTCGCTCAAGACCTATCGGGTACTGGGGCTATGCTATACGGAGGAAGATGGAATCAAGTAGGGGTGCCTATGGTATACACTTCTGCCAACTTATCGCTTGCTACCTTAGAAATCATTGTCAACTTATCGTCTATTCAGATTAACAAGGGAATGTATTGCTGCGAAATTAATTTTCCTGACCATTTGCCAATCACCACAATTGAAAATCTGCCTGAGCAGTGGAATAGGTTTCCACATATCACCGAAACCACAATAATAGGGAGCAAATTCTTCGAAAATGGAGGGCTGTGCCTCAAAGTGCCCAGTGCAGTGACCAACTCTGAATACAATTTTCTATTGAACCCGATGCATCCTCAGTTTCATGAGATTTCAGTTATTGATAGTCGGCCGTTGCTGTTTGACAACCGTCTGATAAACAAAATCCGCTAGAAACGAAAAAAGACAGGAAAACCTGTCTTTTTACAATCATAAAATCTAGTCTCAGAATTTACTTTTTTCGCTTTGCGCTCCTAGCGAATAGCTCAGACCAACGCCAAATACACTTTTGAACTGGACACCTACTTCATCCATGATCGTTTGCTCAGTGGGCAATCCCTCATTAATCACTTTTTCTTCTTTTATATCCTTGTCGTAAATGATCTGAGCAAAAAGGTTGGCTGTTAGAAATTTATTCACCTTCATCACCAAGACATTTTGCCAGTTGACATCTATCACACCAAAGCTTTCTACATAATTGGTAAAAAGTTCTACGCGAGATTCTAAATTGACATTCTCAAAAATGTCATCCTTATATTTGATCCTCAAATAAGAACCAAACTCACCACGTGCCTTATTTCCATCTGGCACACCATAAGCTCCTGCATCAGCCAATCGCTGAACAACGACATAGGTAAATTTTCCCGTAAGCGGGATGTAGTTAATGGAAAGCACATCGTTGGGTTTAAAGTCTATACCCAAACCAATAGTGAGGTATGCTGGAGCTAATGCTTTTGAAATAACAATATTTGTATCTGGCCTCTAGTCCTTCATCAAACTGGGTTTTAAAATCTAAAAGTCCACTATAAAACCATTTCTCATTACTTTTTTCGATACGATACCCCACTTTACTTACTAAGTTAATTTGGTCATCAGACTTAACCAGACCTCCATCTTCCCCTTGTTTGATAAGCCCATACCCCATATTAAGAGAATTCTCCCAAGTAGTCCTGTCTTTTTTATAGTCCGCAAAAATATTTGCAATACCATTAATTGCTATAGATGATTGACCTCCACCCTGCCAATTGTCACTTAGTTTTATTTGAGAAAATGTTAAAGAACCAAACCCTCCCTTTAACCAATAGGTGGTATCTGTAGTCTGCGCCTGTGTGCTAAAACCAGTAATCAGTACCAAGGCAATAATTGTCAATTGTAATCTCATTATTCTCATTTTTCGTTAGTAGGACAATGATCCATTCTGTTGATATTCTTTTCTAGAAACATATGAATGAGTAGAATGTAAAACTATTAGTAAAGGAAATTTTCATTCGCACATTCCGATCACTTATTTTGCGTACAAAACAAACCAAATAATCTCAACTTCTACTTTACCTATTCGATGAATCTGTACCATATTCCTAAATTTTCATTTTTGCTGTTGATCGTACTTTTAGCCGGATGCGACATAAAAACATCGAGCCAATACGAAACAGAGAGCTCGTCACAAGAAACCAAGACTACCTCTGAGCTCAGCTCTGAAGCAAACACTAGCAACACATTAAACTTGAACTACGCAAAAGCCAATATCACCAAAAAGAATAGCGGCTGTTCTGGTAACGAATGCACAAGAGTAAACGTCGAGTATCCAAAATTTGAAAGTGAGGTGAAATTAGATAAGGCACTACAGTCCAAGATCAGTGAATATTTGGCTGAGTTTGTGATGGGTGCAAAAGCCACAGACAACCCAGAGTCAATCGCATCCTTATTTGTAGATAGCTATAATGACTTCAAAAAGGAATTTCCAGAAGTACAAGCACCTTGGTATATCGAAATGGATGTGACTCCTACTTATCAATCAAAGGACTTTCTGAGTTTTAAATTTGAAACAGAATCTTATGGTGGTGGAGCTCATGCCAATCGGAAGTGCATTTCGTAAATTTTTCTCCAAAAGGAAAAATATTAGATCGAATTTCTTATTTCGTAAGAGACAAACAAATGCTTACCGCCTTGGCGGAAAAACAATTTAGAAAAAATCACAATCTCACAGCAAGTGAGAGCCTCACAGCAGCAGGTTTCAACTTTGATAATGACAAGTTCGCACTTAGCAGCAATTTTGGATTTACTCAGAAGGGAATCATATTCTATTATAACAATTACGACATTGCTGCTTACTCTGAGGGTGCATCAGAGCTGGCAATACCTTTTGAGGATATTAAGGAGATTTTCAGAATTGACTGACTGAAACAAAAACGGCCTGAAATTCAGGCCGTTTTTGTTAGTTGATTTTATGATTAGTCATATTGATTTTGCTTCAGATCATTCTCTCTGAGCACCCTTCTTAGTATTTTTCCAATATTGGATTTGGGCAATTCTTCAATAAAGGCAATGTGCTTAGGACGTTTGTAGCCAGTAAGCTCTTGAATACAAAATTCACGAATCTCATCTTCGGTCAATGTAGGATCTTTCTTGACAATATAAACCTTCACCGCCTCAGTAGATCTACTGTCTGGAACGGAAATGGCACCTACTTCAAGCACCTTTGGGTGACTTGCCACAGCATCTTCCACTTCATTTGGATATACATTGAATCCTGAGACCAAAATCATTTCCTTTTTCCGATCCACAATCCTGAAATACCCGTCAGGATCCATTGTAGCTATATCTCCAGTTTTAAAATAGCCATTCACAAAACTGGCCGTTGTTTCGTCTGGCCTATTCCAATACCCAGGGAAAACTTGCGGTCCTTTGCAGCACAATTCTCCTTTTTCACCTTCACCTACTTCATTGCCATCATCATCCAGCAATACAATTTCGGTACTCGGTAGCGGCATTCCGATTGTCCCCGCCCTGTTGTCTCCACTCAGCGGATTGATGCAAAGCCCAGGAGATGTTTCTGTCAATCCATAAGCCTCAGCGATTTTCAACCCTGTGGTTTTTTCCCATTTCTCAAAAACCGCACGCTGCAAAGCCATCCCTCCTGCCAGTGCTACTTTCACCGCTGAATGGTCAAGCGCTACAAAATCTGGCTGATTGAGTAAGCCATTGAAAAGTGTATTGACGCCAGTGATAAGCGTATATTTATGACTGGCCAGTTCCTTGACAAAAGCCTTCATATCCTTGGGGTTGGTAATAAGAATATTGCAAGCTCCCACCTTTGCGGAAAACAATGCATGTGCATTCAGGGCAAAAATATGATACAATGGAAGTGCTGCTATAAAGGTTTCTTCCCCATTTCGCAGAGAAGAAGGCGCCAACCACGCTTCAACTTGCTGCAAGTTGGCAATCAAATTGCGATGTGTCAGCATAGCGCCTTTTGAAACCCCTGTAGTTCCACCGGTGTATTGCAGAAATGCAAGATCATTATTCGCAATCTCTGGTTTCTCAAATTTCGACTTGCTCCCCTTTTGCAGAGCATCCTTAAACTTGATGGCTGTCGGCAAATGATAGGCAGGAACCATTTTTTTTATGTACTTCACCACGAAGCTTACCAAACTTCCTTTAAGTCCACCAAGCATATCTCCCAAATCGGTAACGATTACGTGCTCTATGGAAGTGTCTTTGAGAATTTTCTCAAGATTAAATGCGAAGTTTGACAAGATCACAATGGCCTTAGCTCCAGAATCTGTAAACTGATGCTTCATCTCAGAAGGAGTATAAAGCGGATTTGTATTCACTACTACCAAACCAGCCTTTAGAGCCGCATGGATAGTGATGGGATTTTGAAGTACGTTCGGCAGTTGGATCGCTATTTTATCCCCTTTCTTTAGCTTTAGCTCATTTTGAAAAAATGCCGCCAATTGATCTGAGATTTCATGTAGCTCCTGATACGAGATACTTTTGCCCATATTCTCAAAGGCAGGTTTTTCGCTGTATTTTTTTGTTGACTCAGCCAATAGCTCAGGGATATTCTGGTATTTGTCAGGATCTATGGTTTTTGGAACCATACTCGGGTAATGTTCTAACCATGGTTGCTTACTCATCATTTTTTGGGTTTTGGTAGTGTCTAAAGATAAAACGACTATTTAATTAATGAGATATGTTTACCTCATTATCATTTCTTATTCTTTCGATAATAAACAGTTATACGAGCACACGCTCTCTTATAATTGTCCACTGGGCTAGAAGACCACTTCCGAATCACAAAAATAAAATTTGCCTAAGAGTTATGTAGTTAACTACGCATTACCTAATTTTATGTAGTCAACTACATAAAATGAAAGATTTTACACACGAATTAGGTTGCCTAGGGTTCACGATGCGCATTAAGCGGCTCAGTGATGCACTTATTCACGATGGCCGAAAAATGTACAAGGAATTGGGATTGGACATAGAACCAAACTGGTATGTGATTTTCAGGCTCCTCAAAAGCAACAAAGAAATGGGCGTTACCGAAATAGCCGATTGCATTAAGCTGTCTCACCCTTCCGTGATCACGCTGACCAACAAAATGATGAAAGCCGGCTACCTCACAAGCAAAACTTGTGAGCAAGACAGCAGAAGACGAGTTTTGGGACTCACTCAAAAATCTTACGACCTAATGCCACAGCTCGAAGAAATTTGGAATGCTGGTGAACAAAGCATCATTGAAGCATTAGAGGGAACCAATGCCATGCAGGTTTTACAAATCCTTGAAGATCGGTTTGAAGAAAAGGGATTCAAAGACCGAACAATGGAACAACTACAAATTACTGAATCACAACACACAAAATAATGGAGCGCATGATTTCGTTCACTGACACAAAAAATGACATAGAGATTTTGGCCTTTGAGGCAAAATACGCTGCAGACTTTGCCAGACTAAATTATGAATGGCTGGAAAAATATTTTGAAGTAGAACCGCACGATCGCGAGATGTTGGATGCACCCGAAACCTACATCATAATGAATGGTGGGCAAATTTTCTTTGCAAAATATAAAGGTGAAATAGTGGGTACTGCTGCTTTAATCAATGAGAATGAGACCACCTACGAGCTGGCAAAAATGGGAGTAAATGCCAATTTTCAAGGTTTGAAAATTGGTAAAAAACTGATTCAACACGCCATAGCTACAGCCAAAGAAGCAGGAAAAACGCAGCTAGTGCTAGAATCAAATACCAAACTCACCACTGCGCTCAACCTGTACATCAAAACAGGGTTTAAGGTAGTGCCGCTATCGTCTTGCTCTCCCTACACACGGTGCAACATTCGTATGGCCATGGATTTATGATTTTCTCTATTTAACGGTTTTACCAGCACATGAACATAATCCCTCGCCAAACGCTGCTCATTCTTATGAGTTTTGCAGCTATATATATTATTTGGGGAACTACCTATTTGGCTATTGCCATAGGACTCTCGGGATTCCCCCCTTTTCTTATGGCCTTCGTCCGTTTCATTATCGCGGGAGTGGTCTTATTGGCTTATGTTTTAATCAAGGAGAAAAACTTCCCACAAGAAGCATTATAATTCACAACACCATCGTGGGCACAGTGGTATTGGTGGGTGGACAAGGGTTGCTTTTTTGGTCTGAACAATACATTTCGTCGGGGTACGCTTCAGTACTGATCGCAACCATGCCTATTTGGTTTGTGGTATTTGACCGAACACATTGGGGGCTCTATTTTTCAAACAAATTCATCCTGTTTGGTATTGGACTTGGCTTCATTGGCATCATCATCCTTTTCAAAGACAAACTGAGTGAGCCGCTTCCCATGGCTGACATCCAGTTGCAAATTATTGCCTCTGCGGCCGTCATATTAGGCGCCATCTTCTGGGCAGTCGGCACGCTCTATTACAGATCCAAAGCCATCCAAAGGAAGTATGACATCCAACCTCAGCTGGCAGTTGATTGGTGGGTCATTCGTTTGTTTACTGATTAGTGGCTCGATAGGCGAAATACAAAAATTCGATATACTTAAAATCCCTTGGCAAGCATGGTCTGCGGTTTTATATCTAGCATTGGCAGGTTCGGTAGTAGCTTTCCTTGCCTATACTTGGCTCATGCAAAAACTCCCTTCAGCCGTGGTGGGGACTTACGCCTATATCAATCCCATTATAGCAGTGATAGCAGGAATCTTTCTTGCAAACGAATCGCTCTCACCCAATCAAGTCTTAGGAATGATCGTTATTCTTGTCAGCGCAATCTTAATCAACATCAATAGAGGCAAAGTTCAAGCTCAGAAATCCTAAAACACAGCCTAAACTGCAAAAACAACTTCCGGAAAAATGAAAAGCACCTTTCAATTTTTAACCAAACTCAGCCAAAACAACAATAGAGATTGGTTTAATACGCATAAATCTGAATTTGAAACTTCTGACCAAGAAGTCAAGTCTTTTGCCGGCAAACTACTCGATCTAATGAAAACACACGATCAGATAGATGAATCTAAAAGTCGTGTATACAGAATCTACAAGGATGTGAGGTTTTCCAAAAACAAAACACCCTATAAAACGAATAGAAGTGGAAGTTTCGCTCGTGCTACAGCATCGCTGCGTGGGGGGTATTATTTCTGTATCGCAACTGAGGCAAGCTTCGTGGCAGGAGGATTTTTTGGTCCAAATCCGCAGGATTTAAAGCACATACGTAACCAAATTTCCGCAGAACCCGAGCGACTCGCATCCATTCTCTCAGATGCTGATTTTGTTAAAATCTTTGGCACACTGCAAGGCGGTCAAGTAAAAACAACACCCAAAGGATTTGATAAAGATGATCCTGCCATAGAACTATTGCGATACAAACAGTTTATTATTAGACATGATTTTTCAGATGGAGAAGTACTCAGTCAAGACTTTGCCGAGCGGGTAAATGAAACCTATCGCGCCATGCGACCATTTCTTGATTATATGAGCGAAATTTTAACCACGGATCTGAATGGAACATCAATACTATAAATCGCCAATATTAGACATATAAAGGCTCGGTGCTGAGTAGCTTCACTTTATCGAAGGACGGATGGTCTGGATTAATGATGAAATTGTCACTCTGCTTGTCATAAGCAGAAGTCACACGCATGGCCAAATATTTCTTTTCCTTCACAAATAAATCGCCCAGCATTTTGGTTCGAACATTTGGAGGCACATCATCCCAATCTTCAGGCAATGGAGGATTCATAAAAATGAGGCTTTCAGGTATTTCAATAGACAATATTTCGAATCCCGCTGGCAACAAATGCAAAGGAGCGCGACGCGAAAGCTCCCCCTTCGCCACGGCTATTGAGCCGGCACAGTAAAGCATTTTCGTTCCTAATCCATTCCATCGATTATTGAGTTGCTTTGCCGCGCCCTTGCCGTCTAGAGCCCTGAAATTTGTAATACGATAAACGATCATGCAAAATTGCCTTCAGCGATACTATCAAGCTCACTCACAATCATCTGCACACCTTGAAATGTGTCTAAAATATCAAAAGGAACAACTCCTAAAGCCACGCTCTTTGTGCGTATCCATGATAAAAAAGCTTTCCTTTCTTGAAAAACTTCCAAACCCTTTTGAAAGAGCTCTGCCAGCGCTGCAATCAAGCTCCCCTGCAAAGTATCCAAAGCCTCATGCTCTTTGATCTTTTTTCTAAGGGTTTTGGGATTGGTGTGTAGCATAGCAGCCATTTCTAGCTGCGTCATATCAAAAGCATTCATAACTGCCTCCAGCGAATTAGTACCCACCCCATCTTGTAAGAGATTGATTTGATCCATGTCTCTGCTCACAAGGGCATTGATACCATTGGGCACTAATAGACCATAAGCGATCATTGGTTCGGTTACTACATCCATATCAACTAAGATTTAATACCTTTTAATTTAAGTAAATTTACCTAAAATATGTCGATAAAAAAAATCCCTTTACAATTTTATAATCATAAAGGGATTTCCATGTGAGTCTATGAAACCTTATTCCAGAGTAATTTTTCTTTCTACCTTATTGAATGGTCCATCCACTGTCTTTCCTTCTGCATCTATCAGTTCCAGCTCGATCGTAGCTTCACCCAGTGGCAAACCTTCAATGTAATAAGGAGCCCACTCTGTAATCATGAATTCTTCGCCGTTAATAGTCGCTTTTACTTTATTTCCTTCAGGAGAAATAGTCGTATTCAAAAGGTAAAAATCCAGCATCACCTTTTTAGTGTCTATATCTGTATAAGTACCCTTTGGTCTGCTATAAAATAAATGCGGTGCAGTGAGATCTGTTTCAGAAGGCTCTACATCTCCCACTTTCAGATTTTCTACATAAAAAGCTCCCTCACTTTTTACGCTTTCATGATAGGATCTGGATAAAAAGGCTAATACAACATAGTTTCCTTCATCCAAAGTATTCATTACACCAGGCATATAATGCGCTGAGTATGGCCCATTATTCACAATAAAATGAATATGCTGACCTTTTGACGAGTTGGCAATGCCGCGAGTTTCGGCATCCTCAGTCTGAACGCCGAGCTCATAATTCTGAACATCAAAATTATAATCTATAGCATAAGTAGAATCTTGGTCTTTCACCTCCGCGCCCACTTTTGTCAATTTCGCATCAGGATATCCTGGAGAAGCTGGGGCTTTAGTAAGCGTTATTTTCGCAACTTCGGTGGAGTCAGAGGTAGTTTCCTCAGAAGTATTTTTTCCTGGCCCTCCACAAGCATAAAGAAGTACAGTAGTGCCGAGCGCTATTAGCAGTAGATTTAAAATTCATTTTCATAGTAGGTTTATTAGTTTCAAATTTATCAAAGTTACCCATAACTACGCAGTAGAACCCGATTGGATACATTTTCCAAGTTATCAAGCCATAAAACTCAAGCTTTTGTGTACTAAAGGGCATTGAACCCATCAATAAATATTCCTTTCCACGTACTTTTGAACAAAAAATAGGCTTGTCCATTAGATTTGCCAAAAATCAGGAGCGCGCAACGAACGGTTTGAATTCAAGCCATGTTCGACATTGAGCATCTTATATCAATATTATGGATCAACATTTCATCAACAAAATATTTTCAGCACACAAAGAATGTCCTGAATGCCCGCCCAGCGCTCAGATAGTAGATTTCTTCAATGAGCTCATGGGGCTACTTTTTCCTAATTTCAGTACCGAGCCTTTTAAAAGTGAAGAAAGCCTTACGAATGCCTTCGACGCTATCCAGGAAAAGATGCAGGCACTGATCCAGACAAATAGTGCTGATGCGCTTGTCAACAACTTTTTCAAAGAACTGCCACGCATTTACGAGCTCCTTCAAAAAGACATAGACGCCACGTATAAAGGAGATCCAGCTGCTGAAAGTCATGCAGAAGTGGTAAGGTCGTATCCTGGATTTTATGCGATAGCTTCACAGCGTGTAGCACATCTTATGCTCAATGTTGGCATACCGAACCTTCCTAGAATTATTACCGAAAACGCACATAGCAAAACGGGCATAGACATTCATCCTGGTGCGCAAATAGGTGAATCCTTTTGTATTGATCATGGTACGGGTATCGTGATTGGAGAAACTACCATAATTGGAAATTGGGTAAAAGTGTACCAAGGGGTAACACTAGGTGCTCTGAGTGTAAATAAGGAAGACGCGAAAATAAAAAGACACCCTACCATTGAAGATCATGTTGTTATTTACGCAGGAGCCACTATTCTGGGAGGAAATACTACCGTTGGATCAAATTCCATAGTGGGGGGAAATGTATGGCTTACCAAAAGCATTCCTCCTAACTCACGTGTGTATTACAAAGCGGAGATGCACAATGAAGAAAAACCTGATGTAATAATAGTAAAGCAGGATTAACTCACTAAGAAACATTGAAATACAATGAAAATAGCGGATCTAATAGGGAATACTCCCCTTGTGGAAATACAAAATATTGTTTCAAAACCGAACGTAAAAGTCTATGCTAAACTTGAGGGACAAAATCCTGGTGGAAGTGTAAAAGACCGTGCCGCATACGGCATGATCTCCGAAGCGCTAAAACGCGGAGACATAAAAAAAGGTGATAAACTGGTGGAAGCAACCAGTGGAAACACGGGAATTGCACTCGCGATGATAGCACAAGCATCTGGTTTGAAGATGACCTTATTGATGCCTGAAAACTCCACCGCTGAAAGAATCCAAGTGATGCGCGCCTATGGTGCTGAAGTAATCCTCACTCCTGCCGAAAAAACCATTGAATACTCGCGCGAGCTGGCAGAGAAAATGGAAAGAGAAGACGGCTACTATATGCTCAACCAGTTTGCCAACCCTGATAACTATGGCATGCACTACAAAACCACAGGTCCTGAAATATGGCGAGACACGAACGGCGAAGTGACTCACTTTCGTATCTGCCATGGGCACAACAGGCACAATCATGGGCGTAAGTCGATATTTGAAAGAGCAGAATCCGAACTATCCAAATAGTAGGAACACAACCACAAGAAGGCTCAAGTATCCCGGGAATCAGAAGATGGTCTCCAGAATTTCTTCCAAAGATTTTTGACAAAGAAAGAGTAGATCGCACCATAGATGTGAGTGAATCCGAAGCTCGAACTATGGCCAAGAGACTCGCCAAAGAAGAAGCCATACTATCTGGAATGAGTACGGTGGTGCGCTCGTAGCTGCGCTCCAAGTAGCTGAAGAAATTGACCATGGCACAATCGTATTTATCGCATGTGATACAGGCGAAAGATATCTCAGTTCTGGATTATTTAAAGATTGAATTGATAAAAGAACGGCATTTTTAATGTTAATCTGCCTTTTTTATTATTATTTTGGCAAACGTTTGCAAGTACATAGTTGCATTGGTTTTAATCAAAATCAATGATCACCCCCTTCGCATCAAGCCAATTACAAAATTTTAAGAACTATAAACTCACTCACACGCTATGAATCCGGTTTTCAAGTCAATTGATCCTTCCTCACTATCTACGCTTGATTTGCGCTCGCTATTATTGGCCTCAGTTTCACCAAGACCGATCGCTCTTGCCAGTACAATCGATGCAAATGGTCAGGTCAACTTGAGCCCATTTAGCTATTTCAATCTTTTTTCAATCAATCCGCCAGTACTAATTTTCTCTCCTGCAAAACATAGAATTAGCAACACTCACAAGCACAGCTACGAGAATGTGAAAAAAGTGCCCGAAGTAGTTATCAACATGGTAAGCTACGACATGGCCGAAAAGATGATATTGACAAGTGGTGAATTTGATGCAAGGAATCAATGAATTTAGTAAAGCAGGATTTACTCCCGTAAATTCAGAAACCGTGAGACCTCCACGCGTGCAGGAAGCTCCCATCTCTTTTGAATGTACCGTATCGCAAGTGGTGGAATTGGGTGATGAAGCTGGTGCTGGAAACCTCGTCATATGCACGATTAAAAAAATACATATTCAAGAAGATAAAATTGGATTGGATGGCACACCAGATACGCAAAAGCTGGATTTGATCGCTCAAGTGACCGATCATTTGTATTGCAGATCTAGTGGTGAAGCACTATTCAAAATGGATAGTTTGACTGTATTCAATGGCATTGGAGTAGATCAGCTTTCTCAAAGCATCAGAAACAGCAACATTTTAAGCCAAAACCAGCTAGCCAAACTTGGCAATGCAGAAAGGCTACCAACCGCTGAGGAAATTGCTGAAGCAAAATCTCAACAAACTGTAAAAGAGCTTTTCTTGGAGTTTGAAACTAGAAGAGACATGATCAAAGACGGCCTTCATAGACTTGGAGGCGAGCTGATCAACGCAGGAAAAACACAAGATTCGCTTGCTACGTTAATGATCGTGGACGAAATATGATCTCATGATCACCCACCAAACTTTGGACACCTTCAGAAGCTTTTCGAAATGAATCTAATCTGAAGAAATACGAAGTTTGGCTGGCGCAAAACAAGGCCTTAAACTTTCCTGACTACCAATCGCTTCTGGCAATGGTCTGTTGATCATATAGAAGACTTTTGGAAAAGCATCTGGGAGTATTTTGAAATCCTCTCCGATGGTAGCTACGAAGAGGTTCTTTCCTCTCACAAAATGCCAGAAGCTCGGTGGTTTGAAGGCGCATCCCTCAACTACGCCGAACACATTTTCAGAAACAAGACTTCAGCAAGACCGGCCATTGTATTCAGAAATGAAAAAGGCGATGCTTACAATGTCTCCTGGCTAGAGTTAGAAACTCAAGTAGCTCGCTTACAAGCGCATTTTATTTCACAAGGAATTACCAAAGGAGATCGAATCGTTGGGTATTTACCCAACATCCCAGAAGCCATCATCGCGTTTTTAGCTGCCAATTCCCTTGGAGCCATTTGGTCTTGCTGCTCGCCAGACTTTGGTGTAAATACAGTCATTGACAGATTTTCTCAAATTGAACCCAAAATACTGATGGCCGCAGATGGCTACTTCTACAATGGCAAAAGACACGACCGTATTTCATCCATTAAGCAAATACAAGAGTCACTCCCCTCTCTCCAGAAAACGATAATTATTCCATATCTAAATTCAGACATTGAGGCAAATCATTTAAAAAATGCCATCCCATGGAAAGAAGCAACCTCAAATACTGCAATCAATCATCCATTTTGAAAGAGTGCCCTTCTCCCACCCTATTTGGGTATTATATTCTTCAGGTACCACGGGAAAGCCAAAAGCCATTACCCATTCGCATGGCGGTATTTTGCTAGAGCATTTAAAGTATTTGCACTTTCACAACGATGTAAAACCTGGTGAAAACTTCTTTTGGTTTACTACTACAGGATGGATGATGTGGAATTTCCTACAGTCAAGCCTATTAGCTGGAGCCACAGTCGTTTTGTACGATGGCAGCCCTGCCTATCCTGACTTGAACACTCTATGGAAAATGGCAGAGCAATTACCTATTCATCACTTCGGCACGAGCGCACCTTATCTCAGCGCTTGCATGAAATCAGAACTTGCACCTGGTCAAGCTTTTCGATCTTAAAAGCCTCAGATCACTCAGTTCCACAGGTGCTCCTTTGCCAGCGGAGGCTTTTGAATGGGCATACAAAAATATTAAAAAAGACCTATGGCTTTGCTCCATGAGCGGTGGCACAGACGTATGCACCGCCTTTGTTGGCGGAGTGCCCTACTTCACCTGTTTTAAAAGGACAGATTCAAGGAAGAGCCTTGGGTGTAGATTTGCATGCCTACTCGGATGAAGGTCATCGTGTTTCCAATTCTTTGGGAGAAATGGTCATAGAAAAACCCATGCCATCTATGCCCATTTATTTTTGGGGAGATAAAAACAACGAGCGATATAGGGAAAGCTACTTCAATCAATTTGAAGGAAAATGGTGTCACGGAGATTGGCTAAAAATTGATAACAATGGTCAGATCACGATCCAAGGCCGATCAGATGCTACACTCAATCGAAAAGGTATACGAATGGGCACGGCGGAGATTTACTCCATATTGGACAAAATAGTAGAAATTTCAGACAGCCTCATTATTAATTTGGAGCTCGAAAATGGAGAAGATTTCATGCCACTATTTGTAGTGCTTGATGCGAATGTTGAAATCTCGGATTTAAAACCTATTATCATTCACAATCTCAAAACACAAGGTTCGCCAAGACACGTACCTGACGCAATCATTGCAGTACCTGAAATTCCATACACTTTGAGTGGAAAGAAAATGGAAGTGCCTGTGAAGAAGATTTTAATGAAAATCAATAATCAAGGTATCAAACCAGAAGCGACTCGCAATCCTGACGCTCTCGTTTTTTTTGGATCTCTAAATCTCAATGAACTAATGCAACGCTAATTTCTTTCGCTTAAATCTTGGATGCATTAACTTTCCAAAAAAGAGACTGATATGCTGAAATTTCAAAATGCCTTTCAGGTTTTAGGAGTGATTCTTTTACTCCAGAGCTGTACTCCATCCAATTCGAAAAAAGAAACAGAAGAGACAACCATCAAAACTATTGAACACAAAGTGGAAGATTATAAAAAGGTAAAGCTCACGGCTGATCTGGGTGACTTGACAAATAACGAAAGAGCCATGTTGCCAAAGTTGATAGAAGCAGCAAAAATGATGGATGACCTCTTTTGGTATGAAGCTTTAGGTAACAAGGAGGCATTTTTTGATTCTATCAATGATCCTGCAACAAGAACTTATGCTCAAATCAATTACGGCCCATGGGACAGATTGAACAATGATGAGCCATTCATCGCAGGCTTTGGTACAAAACCCGAAGGAGCAAACTTCTATCCGGTGGATATGACCAAAGAGGAATTCGAAGCAAGTTCACTCCCACTCAAAAAAGACCCTTACACCTTCATCAGGAGAAATACCAACGGCGAACTTTATACCATCCCATATCACGAGCAGTTCAAAAATGAATTAGCAACGGTGGCCAAGTTACTTCAGGAATGCGCTGCACTCGCTGAAGATGATGGATTGAAAAAATACCTTTCCTTAAGAGCGGAAGCGCTACTCACGGATGAATATCGAGCGAGCGACATGGCTTGGATGGACATGAAAAACAATGGGATTGACATTGTGATAGGACCAATTGAAAATTATGAAGACAAACTGTATGCCTATAAAACATCGCATGAAGCCTACGTTTTGATCAAAGATAGAAAGTGGAGCGACCGACTTTCTAAATATGTCAGTTTTCTTCCCGAGTTACAACAAGGGCTGCCTGTATTAGATGCTTACAAATCAGAAACTCCAGGAAGCGATGCAGATTTAAATGCTTATGATGTAGTATTCTATGCGGGTGAATGTAATGCTGGAGCAAAAACCATAGCCATCAACTTACCAAACGACGAACAAGTACAGCTCGAAAAAGGCGCTCGTCGATTACAGCTTAAAGAATGCCATGAAAGCAAAATTTGATGAAATTCTTTTACCTATCTCACACAAACCCTAATCGCAACAGAGCAGCAAAAAAACGTAACATTTGATGCCTTTTTCAGCAATACGATGTTTCACGAAGTAGCTCACGGACTGGGAATCAAAAACACCATAAATGATAAAGGAAGTGTAAGAGATGCATTGAAAGAACACAATACCGCACTTGAAGAAGGGAAAGCTGATATTTTGGGACTTTACATGATCACCCAACTTCATGAAAAAGGAGAAATCGAAGGAGCGCTGGAAGATCAATACGTTACTTTCATGGCTGGTATTTTGCGCTCTGTTCGATTTGGCGCTGCGAGTTCTCACGGAAAAGCCAATATGATTTGCTTCAATTTCTTTCAGGAAAAAGGAGCTTTTACCAAAAACAAAGAAGGAAAGTTTGTAGTAGATTTTAAACAAATGCAGCTCGCTGTAAATAAACTATCTGAGCTTATTCTAACTATACAAGGGGATGGGGATTATACATCGTGCTAGCCAACTACTCCAAGAGAAGGGGATTATTTCCGCAGAACTTCAAGCTGATTTGAACCGATTAGAAACGCAAGTATCCCTGTAGATATCGTCTTTGAACAAGGTATTGAAGTTTTGGGTTTATAAACCAGATGAGTGATTAAAATAAAATAAGCTAACTCTCTTTAATTCATTAATTTAGCAATCTATTTAAAAGCAATACACATTGAAATTTTCAGAATTCGGGCTTGATCCAAAGCTCCAGGAAGGCATAGAGGCGATAGGGTTTGAAAACGCTACTCCCGTACAAGATGCAACCATTCCAATCATACTTCAAGGCAAAGACGTAATCGCTGCAGCGCAGACCGGTACGGGTAAAACAGCTGCTTTTTTGCTTCCTGTCATTCACAAAATCCTTCAAGAACCTTCAGACGGTCATATTAAAGCACTTGATTATCGTTCCGACAAGAGAACTGGCAGTGCAAATAGACCAGCAGCTTGAAGGCCTCTCGTACTACACTTCTGTGAGTTCGCTGGCTGTATATGGTGGAGGCGATGGTTCTTCTTTTGAACGCGAAAAGAAAGCCCTTTCTGAAGGTGCTGATATAATTATTGGCACACCTGGCAGGCTCATTGCACACCTGAACATGAAATATGTTCAAGTAAGCCAACTCAACTATCTCATTCTAGATGAAGCCGACAGAATGCTCGATATGGGCTTCAATGAAGACCTTACCAAGATCATTTCGTTTTTACCAAAGACAAGACAGTCTCTCCTCTTTTCGGCTACAATGCCTCCGAAAATTCGCACGTTGGCCAAGGCGATACTCAATGATCCTGAGGAAGTAAGTATTTCTATATCCAAGCCCAATGAAAAAATCGTTCAGGCGGCTTTCATCTGCTATGATGGACAAAAAATTCCGTTGGTGAAACATATACTTAAAGCAGATTGGCTGAAAAGTGTGATCGTCTTTTGTTCTACAAAAGACAGTGCAAAGCAACTGACACGTGATCTAAAAAAGGCTGGAATGGCCGTTGAGGAAATTCACTCAGACTTGGAGCAAAGACAAAGAGAAGATGTTCTAAGCCTTTTCAAAGCAAAAAAACTCACAACTCTGGTTGCAACAGATATTCTTTCAAGGGGTATAGATGTAGAAGACATTGACTTAGTCATCAACTTTGATGTACCGAATGATGGTGAAGACTACATTCACCGAATTGGGCGTACGGCCAGAGCTGCTTCTAAAGGTGCGGCGTTCACTTTCGTAAATGAAAAAGAACAAAACAAAATGCTTGTGATAGAAGAGCTTTTAGGCAACCCCGTGCCAAAAGCGAAAATTCCTGAATACATTGGCGAAGGCCCAGAATACAAACCACGCAAAGGTGGTGGTGGCGGACGTAAGTCCTTTGGAAAGAAAAGAAGGTAAACCCAACGCAGGGAAACTCATAAAGAAAGGGGTTCGCATTACACATGCGAACCCCTTTCTTTTACATAGAGGCTATGAGCCTTTTACACGAGAAATTTTTATAACCATCTGACAATAAGCAGCCAACAGCCAATGTTTGTGTAATTATCAAATGGACTTTATATAATATTCATCAAAATTCAACTACTACACGTTACCTATCACTTGCAATGTAGAAAGTGTTGGTGCCTCGCTACCTCCCACTGGCTCTACTGTCACTGCAAATGCATCCGCCTTATCAATGTTTTTCATGATTTGGAAAACACCTTCAGACGGATCAAAAACACCCGCATCCACAGGCTTGCCATCAATGAGAGCCCACAGCTGATACTGTTTGTCACTAGGCAAAGCTGCCATGGCCGTACTGTTCAAATAGACTTTCTCTTGTGTTGCATTCCAATATACGACCGCTTTAGAAGTAGGTGCATTCTCTGTTCCTGCCAAAATCACTCTTTGGTACTCCGGGCTCACCAGCACTGCTACATCAGATCGCAAATCAGTCAAGTCATTATTTACAGTGTTATAACGTTCAGCCATTTCTAAATTCTGAGAAATCAACTGGCTCAATTGTGCGTCAGTATTTTGCCACTGATTCCAAAAATAAAATGCTGTAAGCGCAGAAAATGTTGCCACCATCACACTGGCAGCCATCATCCAATTCCAACCTCCTGAGCTGTCATTTTCTGGTTTGCGTAAGTTTTTCATCACACTTGGGTCTTCCATGATCATGCGCTTAAGCACAGGAGATGGAGCTATGGAAAAACGAAAAGACAGCAATTCAAATAGCTTCTGAATTTTAAAGTATTCAGAGCGAACCTCCTCATCAGAAGACAAAGTGGTCTCAACTTCCTGCTGCTCGTCAGTGGTCAGATCACCAGTAACATAAGCCTCCAGATATCCTTCGGTAATAATTTCTTGCTTATTCAAAATCTCTACTCAATTGGGTTCTAATATTCTTCAAACAACTTCTCAATTTGGTCTTTACAGACCCTAAAGGCATATCCTCATTCTTACTAATTTCCGCATGAGAATAGCCCATAAAAAAGTTGAGTTGAATCAACTTTTTGCACGCTTCACCAAGTTTTTCTAAAACTGATGACAATCCAATGTAATCTTCCTGATTTGAGGGTGATTCGAAAATATTTACGTAACCATCAATGTCATTGGATTTTAAATCGGCCTTAAAATCTTTCGAACGCCTCTTATCTATTGCCTGATTGCGTGCAATACGATACATCCAAGTAAAAAGCGTTCCTTTACTTTCGTCATATTTATCAATCTGATTCCATACTTTGATAAATACGTCGTGCAATGTTTCTTCGGCTGCTTGCTTATTATTGAGCGTACGTTCGATAATCCCGAACAAGGCTTCTGAGTAGTGGTCGTACAAATAGTCCAGGGCCGTCACATCCTTGTTTTTCAGACGCTTCACTAAAAGATGAGTGATATCAATGGTCGTTTGCAAATCTTATTTCTTTATTTTTCCTTCAAATTATGAATTCTTAACTGAATGAGGGCGTTATTGATAAAAAATCTTTTGACCGTTTCTGGCATTCTATTGCTTATACATTGCCAACACACGCAAGGCCAATCAACGAAGATTAACGGTGTGAGTTTGGTGAACCCCTCTGATTCTACTTCTTTGGCTCAATTAAAAACGGTTTCGGAAATTCACGCCACTTGGGTGGCCATTATTCCTTATGCCTTCTCAAAACAAAGCGAACCCCAAGTCCACTTTAATTCGCCAAGACAATGGTGGGGTGAGAGACCTAAAGGAACAGTAAAAATGATCAATCATGCCCACCAGTTGAATTTGAAAGTAATGTTAAAACCCCATGTATGGATGTCGGGTGGCTGGATTGGCGAATACACGCTGACTAACGAAGCACATTGGCTGATCTGGGAAACGGAGTACGAAAAGTATATCCTCACTTTCGCGCAGATAGCTCAAGAAAACGAAGTTGCCCTGTTTTGTATCGGCACAGAGATGAGAATAGTGGTGCAACAACGTCCACAATATTGGATAGCACTTATCAGAAAAATCAGAAACATTTACGCTGGAAAAATTACTTATGCCGCAAATTGGGATGATTATCATGAAGTCACTTTTTGGGACAAACTTGACTACATAGGAGTAAATGGATATTTCCCTTTGACTCAATCATCTTCACCAAGTCTATCAGAATTAAATAGTGCTTGGAAGCAACCGAAACAAGCACTTATACAGCTTAACGAGCAGTATCAATGCCCCATTCTATTTACAGAGTATGGCTATCAAAGTGCGAATGCTGGAGCAGGAGCGCATTGGCTAGTTCACACTTCCGAAAGCAACGTCAACCTTCCTCTCCAATCGAGTGCATATCAAGCTTTTTATGAAACCTTTTGGAAAGAATCATGGGTGGCTGGTGGATTTCTATGGAAATGGCACTTAGAAGGAACTCATGGAGGCTCAAAAGACCCACATTTCACACCACAGAACAAACCTTCCTCTGAGGTCATAAAATCATGGTATTTGGATTAAGAATAGGAAAATTTAGCGGCACTCCTATTTCTCCACAAGCTGATCAAAACAAAAAAAAAGAGCTGATGCAGCTCAGCTCTTTAATATTATTTACAGAAATAAGAATCATCACAGCTTTTGAAGATTGACTAAATGACTCAAACTACAAGAGAACTTGTTATCAAAAATCGTCATCACCATCGTCATCGGCCTCATCAGTTTTAGACTTAACATCATCGTCATCACTTGATTCATCCGATATATAATCTGCCATGTGATTCAGGTCGCCATATTTTGTTTCATAATCTCCTTTCACATCTTCTTTTAGCATACCATCATCATCGAAATCATCATCATCCTCTATGATGGCGCGAGCCTCAGCTCTGGTCATTCGAACTAGGTAGTATTTTTCATCAGTCTCAAAAGGTAAAGCGGAAACGCGTTTACCTTCTCTATCTGTGAAGTGGATTAATTCTTCATGAAAACCATAAGGAAACGCCAATTTTATTTGCTCTTGTGTGGCTCCATCAAGTTTGTCAAAGTCTTTTATTACTCTTGGTTTTGACGACTGCATTTTGCTTTTTTTTTTGAAATGTAAGAAACAGCTATTAATTATCAAATGTTTTGCGAATGTAACTTTAAAATGATGGAATAATAATTGAAAACTTAAAGATTTTATTCACAAAATAAAAGATCAAAACAACAACGAAGTAACAAGCCGTACCGTTGTTATTGCCCATTGAAAAGGCTAAATTCCATTAACCAAACTTAACGAACATGGGTAAGAAAGCATCCACAGAAGATTCCAAAGGACAAGTAGAAAATCTACTTACAGAATTAGGAAAGAAAATTGATCAATTGCTAGTAGAAACCAAAGATGCTCGTGTGGAGGTGACAGACGAAATCGAGAAAAAGATCAATGACTTAAAAAAGAAAAAAGAAAAACTTCAAGCGGATTTCGATTCGTATAAGGACAAACATGAAGACAAGTGGCAAGAAGCGAAAGGGCATCTAACGGGTGCATTGGAAGAGTTGAAAAAAGCAATTGCAGCGGTTTTCAATAAATAACACTTTCAAATTACGTCTAAGACTTTCTTGATCAGTGAGTCAATCACTTTATTAGGATCTTTAGAGAATTTATTTCGAATTCTATTGGCTACTATGGCATTGAGGCTGATCATATCATGCCCTAGTAGCTTTGCCAAAGCATAGTAGCCTGCTGTCTCCATCTCAAGGTTGCTCAACCAAAAATCATCAACATGAAAGTAATTGAGATCGCGAACCAAATTAGGATATCGAATAGGCAAGCGCAACTCTCTCCCCTGAGGCGCATAGAAGCCATGGCAAGTCACCGTATTACCAAAACGCACCACATCTCTGAATAAATCCAATAGACTTTCTGAAGCAGAAACGCAATAAGGCGTATATGGAAGCCCAATGGTTTCTTGCAGTTTCTCACAATACAGCTTCTCATTAGCCTCCATATCCATGAGATAGAAATGAGCCATAGGATCCAGCCCGAGCGCATATTCACTCACGAGATGACTACCCAAACGAATATCCTCTTGTAAACTCCCTGAAGTGCCAATCCTTACAATTCTGAGCTTAGTTTTTTTTGGTTTTGGTTCCCTTTTCTTAAAATCTATATTCACAAGGGCGTCAAGCTCGGTCATGAGAATCTCCACGTTATCAGTGCCCATGCCCGTACTGATCACCGTGAGCCGCTTTCCTTTATACACTCCCACATGAGTGATAAATTCACGCTTATTCATTTCAAAATCAATGCGATCGAAAAACTTGGAAACGCGATGTACCCTACTAGGATCACCAACGGTGATAATTTTATCAGAAATATCTTTAGGCTTCAGGTTCAGGTGATAGATACTCCCGTCTGGATTAAGAATAAGGTCGGTTTCAGAATACGCTGGCATGTACAAGCACAAATTTGCTCTTTCAAGATAATAGTACTTACACACAACAACAACTTCCGATATAGTTGTTTGAAATAATTTTCGATTATTTCTGTGTTAAACCTGCCATAAAGCATAAAGACAGCTATTAACTAGCTGCCTTTGATCTTTTCACTCCTTTATATGGGTTGTATCCATTCATTTCTTTTTGGTAAAACCCTGTTCCGTCATATGGCCTCACGTCAGGGTTTTTAGAACACTCTTCAGAGCAACAACCATCAAAAATTTTGGCGCCCTCCTCGCTCAATGGCATGTGGAGATTGCAATGTGGATTTGCGCAATTCACCATTCTATCTGAAGGCACACCAGTCACATAGCACTTGGAAATCACCTTCGGATTTACAACGTTTAAATCTTTGGTAATTCGATTGTCAAAAACGTAACACTTGCCTTCAAAATCCTCTCCGTCAGCTTCTAATCCGTATTTGATGATCCCTCCATGAAGTTGATGCACATTTTCAAATCCCTGATCCAAAAGAAAGGCGCTGGCTTTTTCACATTTGATACCTCCAGTGCAGTAGGTAATCACCTTTTTGTTTTTGAGATGCTCCAGTTCTTTTACCTTTTCAGGAAAATCTCTGAAATTTTCTAAATCCAAAGTCAGAGCGTTCTTAAACTTGCCTACATGGTGCTCATAATTTGATCTCACATCGAGTATGACCGTATCTTCTGGCTGATTTTTAAGAATCTCTCGAAACTCGTGCGGCTCAATATAGCCGCCCGTTTTCTTCCGAGGGTCAACATTAGGCAAACTCGCGTGGACGATTTCATCCTTGACTCTTACATGTAGTTTCTCAAAAGTATGCCCCGGAGTGGTGTCTACCTTAAATTCAATATCAGCAAAACGCTCATCTGACTTCACTTCAGCCATATAAGCCTCACAGTCTGCTCGCAAACCAGATACCGTCCCATTCAAGCCTTCTTCGGCAATGATGATTCTTCCTTTGAGATTCAGATCCAAACATCTCAAGTGATGTTGCTCGCGAAAAGCTTCTGGATCTTCAATTTTTGAGTAGCAATAATATAGGAGTACTAAATATTCTTCGTTCATAACTTTCGTTCCGTTTCAGGCGGAGTGTTTTGAATCGTTAAACAATAAAAAAATAATCGAAAACAAAATTATCTCAATGCGTGGAAATTATCTATAAACGCATTGATGAGAAAAATCATTTTTTAATGGATACAGCCGGATTTCCAAACACCGTCTCTTTTGCCCCCACATCACCCACCACTACAGAACCAGCTCCTACCCTTGCACTCTTACCGATTTTCACTCCACTCACGATCACGGTACCAGAACCTATAAATGCTCCATCCGCAATCTCCACTCCAGCATTAATCACCGTTCCTGCGCCAATTTGCACAAAATCACCTACCGTCACATCATGATCTATGGTCACACCAGAGTTAATCACATTATGCTGACCGACAACCGTAGAAGTGCCTATACTTACTCGGCTATTGATGAAATTTCCATGACCTATGGCCGCAGAGCTTGAGATTTCTGCACTATTATGCACCGCGTTTGTTGGCATGACTTTACGATCTTCCATGAGCGTGCCCACCAGTTTTTTTCGTAAAGCATTTTCATCTGTAGCTACAAAAGCTTCACATTTCTGCCCAATTAACTTGATAAATCCATGATCATCCATGCGCCCAAGTACACTTACATCGTCTATCAAAGTTCCGTGCAACTCGACTGTATCATCCAAAAAGCCATAAACGACTATGTTGTTGCTTTTGAAAATCTCAAGTGCGGCTTTTGCTATTCCTTTTGCTCCAAAAATAATTACTGGCTTCCCCATATTTCCTTTTTATAATTGGCCGCAAAGTTAGTTCGAATAATTCAGGGATAATAGCATGGTTAACGATCAAAGGGATTTCCTTCACAAATCCAGCTTGCGCTCTTCTACGAAAAGAATTTGCACCAGATTTAAGCTACCGATTTATCAAAACCACGTATATCATTTTGGTAGCTATTCATTCATCAAATCCTCAATCTCTTCAGCCTCAATGGGAATGTTTTGCATCAAATTCTTATGCCCATCTTCAGTGATGAGTATGTTATCCTCAATCCTCACACCAATACCCTCTTCTCTTATGTAAATCCCGGGCTCTACGGTGAGCACCATTCCTGATTTTATTCGAGTATAGGTAGATCCTACATCATGAACATCGAGCCCAAGATGGTGAGAAGTGCCGTGCATAAAATATCTTTTATACGCAGGATGATCCGAACTTTGATTCTTAATATCAGTTTTGTCCAAAAGCCCCAATTGAAGTAATTCCGCTTCCATCAACTGCCCTACTTCTTTGTGATAATCGGGAATAAGCGTCCCTGGAGTGAGCAGTGCAGTAGCTTGATTTTTAACCCGAAGCACAGCATTGTAAACCTCCTTTTGTCGCTTAGTGTAGCGTCCATTTACTGGTATCGTCCGTGTCATATCCGAATTGTAATTTGCATATTCAGCCGCCACATCCATCAAGAGCAAATCGCCATCACGCAGTGGCTGATCATTGTCAATATAATGCAACACACAGCTATTAGCTCCTCCGGCAATGATAGGCGTATACGCAAAACCTCTTGAGCGATTGATCAAAAACTCATGCGCATACTCCGCTTCTATTTCAAATTCCCATTTATCAGGATTGGTTGCTTTCAAAACTCGTCTGAAACCCTTTTCTGTTATGTCGCATGCGCGCTGCATTAGGCGCACTTCCACATCAGATTTCACCAAACGCAAATCATAAATATGGGGGGCAAGTCGCTCGTAATTGTAGAGAGGAAGGTGTTCCTTGCACCACTTTACAAATCGGTCATTTGCTCCTTGTACTTTTGTGGCGTTCCTTAAATGCTCATTGGATGCCAAATACAGATGTTCGCTTTCTGACAATACAGAGAATAAGATTTGCTCAAAAGCACTCACCCACTTCACACTGTTAATACCAGAGCGTCGCGCACCCTCATCTTTCATCAACTTAAAACCTTCCCAAATAGAAATGTCTACGCTCGTCTCTTTTAGAAAAAGAATTTCGCGCATGTTTTCGTTTGGATGATCAGGCGCCAAAATCAAAACAGTTTCCTCCTGATCTATGCCACACAAATAAAATAAATTGGAGTTTTGCTTGAATGGTAGCGTTCCATCCGCATTAGTAGGCAAGATATCATTGGCATGCACAACTACTACAGAGTTTGGCTTGAGTTTGGCATAAAGACGCTTTCTATTCTCTACAAAAAGGTGTGGTTCTATTGGTTGATATTTCATTTATACAATGATATTACTTGATTGCATTTCGGTTTTTGACTAAGTCTGGCTACCTTAATTTCTTACTAGATAAACCATGCGTTTTACTTCAATCTTAAAGTTAGTATTTCTTTTGACGTTGAGCCGTGGCGTTGTAGCTCAAACCAAATTTTGGATCAGTAATTCAGATGAAATAGCCAACCAGGCAATTGAAGAACTGGCTCTTAATCCTGAAAATTGTAGCGATTGGCTGAACCGCTGCTCCTACATGTTAACGCATGACCAAAAGAAGATACTACTGCAAAACAATGTTGCAATTCTTCCAGTCCGAACTTTTCATTTAGCCAGAAACAACAACACTGAGCTTTTGAGCTTTGCTCTGGAACAGATCGGAGCGGAACACTTCATTGACGCTGGTCTGAATGGCTCGGGGGTGAAAATTGGCATTATAGACGGAGGTTTTTTGAATGCAGACAAAAATGAAACGCTTGCTCACCTTTTTAGCAATAACCATGTGAAATATTATAAGGATTACATCACCCCGGAATTATCTCCTTATGATGGATTAGCTATGCTGGATGATGCACATGGAACGGAAGTTTGGCAACTTATCGGAGGTCAAAATCCCTCTAAGAAAATTCAATTTGGCCTGGCCACCGCCTCCGACTATTTTCTGGCACGCACAGATCACGGAGGGTATGAAAAAAGATTGGAGGAAGATTACATTATTGCAGCACTCGAAGCAATGGCTGAAATGGGCGTGAAGCTTTTTAATATTTCACTGGGATATACGATGGACTATACCGATCCTAAAGAAAATTATACCGTGAATGACGTTGACGGCCAAACTTCCATGCTCACACTTGCGCTGGATCGTGCCGCTGTAGAAAGAGGTCTTTTGTTTGTGATTTCAGCAGGAAACGATGGCGATCAAAAATGGCAAACCTTATCCATTCCTGCAGATGCCCACCATGTGCTCACTGTTGGAGCCAGCAAGTTTAAGCTTTATGATAAAATGGATTTTAGCTCTATTGGCTCCACTTCGCTTCCATATATGAAACCTAATATCTCCATATATTCCACGTTGGGGACGTCATTTTCTGCTCCTATTATTACAGGGTTGGCGGCTTGCATCATGCAATATGATTCGACCCTCACCAATCTGGAAATTATGGATGTAGTTGAGAAATCTTCTAATTTCTACCCTTACGGAAATAACTACCTAGGCCATGGCGTACCTGATTGTAAAAAAATACTGGCACTCTTGGCAGGCAAAACAATCTCCCCTCCCAAGCTCATCTCATCCACAAAAAACCGTGTTGTTATTGATGACGTTGAAGACAAAACAGTTGTCCTATTTCATAAAAATGACACTTGGATTGTAAAGGAAAGAATACTCGTCAAATCCAAGAAAGATCGCCTGACCGTAAAAAGACCTAAAGGCATTAGCCGAACTTCTATTTTGGTTGGAAAAGCAGTCACAGAAATTGCTTGGGAAAAATAAATTGAACTATGAAAACGCTCTATCTCATACGTCATGCCAAATCCTCATGGAATTTTGACCTGAATGATCACGACCGCCCACTTGGATTGCGAGGGCGCAAGGATGTAATCAACATGGGGAAGTTTTTATCTTCACATGTCTCTTGTCCCGATAAGATTATCTCAAGTACGGCAAGCAGAGCCTTTTATACGGCACTTCACTTAGCTGACAACTGGCAATATCCTGAGGAAGGAATAACAATCACCCCTAAACTGTACCATGCGGATGTTGAAAATATGATTGACTTAATCAGAAAGGAAGAAGATGATGTTGTTGCTCTGGTAGGCCACAATCCAGGATTCACGGATTTGCTCAATGAACTTACCAATTCGGCTATCGACAACATCCCAACATGTGGTGTGGTGGGTATCGAATTTCCAGTGGATCGATGGAGTAATATTCCCCAAAGACTCGGGAAAATTTCATTTTTTCATACTCCCAAAAGCATCAGGTAATATGTATGATAGAAGTAGAAACGTCTATAATCACGCATTGATTTCTGTATGTTCCGCCCCCTTTGATTTGAGATCATGTTTAGGAATTCTGATTTCAAATGACGTGCCTGTTTCCCTTTCACTCGTTACGGTTACTATACAGTTGTTTTTCTCCAACAACCCCAAGCTCAAGCTCAAGCCCAAACCCGTACCCATTTCATCGCCAGTACCCGGTTCTGAATTTTGAATCTCCTTTTTCAAAATAGATCGAACCAAAGTTTCATCCATCCCTATTCCAGAATCTGATATTCTCAACAAAATATCGTCCTTTCCCTCAATAGTTTCGATACTCACCCTTCCATCCTTTTCCGTGTATTTCAAAGCATTGTGTACCAAATTCCTGACAACCACTTTAAAATGATTTTCATCCATCCAAGCTTTCAAATCATTCTCGGACTGAACGCTAAAAACAATCCCCTTTTTATCCACCATAGGCTGATACAATTGCAAGTTTTCACGAAGAAGCGCATCCACATCAATATATCGTGGAACTGAGTTAATACCGTCCAGCTGCATTCTCGCCCAATCTAGTAACCCAGCAATGGTCTCTCTTAATACCGCCAATTGTGAACTGACCGATTCTTGATAATGAAAAAACTGCTCTTGAGTAATGCTTTCATCCTTACTAATATTGAGAATGCTTTGAAATAAATTGAGAGGACTAAGTATATCATGGGCTATTAAGGAAAAAAGCTGATCCTTGGTTTTATTGACTTTATTCAACTCCACCTTTGCTTTTTCTAACTTGGTCACATCGCTGGCATAAACAGTCACAGATTCAATTCTACCATTACTCCCTCTTATTGGAACATAGCGTCCATTGGCATAAAATATAGAGCCGTCTGGCATCAGCGTTTCCTCCATAAACTCTGGACTTTCGCCTGCCAAAGCGCGATCCACAAAAACTGAATGCGTTTCAAGTATATTCTGAGGTAATACTTTGCTCATTTCAGCTCCAATTATTTTCTTTCTTGGCTTACCAAAGGCAACTACATAATTATCATTGACCATAGCGTATCTTTTTTCATTGTCGACCATAGCCATGAATAAAGGCACATTGTCTATCAAAGAATACAGAATTTTCTCTTGTTTATGAATATCATTAAATGCCCTGATGAGTGACTCTCTAAAAGCGCTAGCAAATACCACCACCAAAAAAGTTAGAATAGAAACATTTTGAACAGCTAAGTAAAAATTCAAATCAAAGGATGACGTACCGTAATATTCTTTGATTGTTTTTAATCCCAAAAGCAACAAGAACATAAATAGGCAGACAATATTTTTCATTCTACCACTGTAAAGAAATATTCCCGTAGCAATAAAGCCGACCATGATGTTTTCCACGTCATTAAAACGCCCGGCCTGATAGGCTGTGATGGATGATACAATTAAAATTAAAAGGCAAAAACTGAGATATAAATTTTTGGCAAGCTCGTAATGCTGCTTTTGATTCAAATATAGGACAGCTAAAAATAGCAGAAGACCAACGAGAGTAAAAAGGTATTGTGGGTATAAGCCTTGGGATATAGTCATTATGGTAAGTGCAAAGCACACAATAAGACTCAGGATTGCCAATTTATTCAGCAATGAAACCCTATGTCCTTCCATGGGATCGTCGAAACTAGAAATTTCGACATTATACAAACTTTTAATAAAGGCTATCATTTGCTAAGGTAACCCTAGCTGGTTCTTAGTTTTCAATATAATACTTTTTTCACTGCTTCGATAAATTCTTTGGCACTTTTCAAAGGCTTCTGAATATAACAGTCATAAGTCACATCATATTCTTTCATAACGCTCTCATTGTGTGAAGAAATAATAATCGTATGTGGTTTATAATCACTTGCTTCCAATATTTCTGGTCCATCTAAGCCTGAAATATTTATGTCTAAAAAAAGTATGTGAGGTCTGTCTTTAGCAATTCGAAGTGCAGCATCTATACTATTGTGCACCACCCCTATCAAATCAAGAAATGGTATTTTGTCTACCAAAGAAGCTAAAATCTGAGAAAACGCTGGATCATCCTCTACAATCAGGCAACTATATTTTTGAACTCCAATACTAGACATGTCAACAAATTTAGAATATTCAATGAAGTTAACACAAATCGGTTTTTGATGAATAAAAAATTCGACTATCAAATGCATTAAAACTATAAATAACCAGATCACATGTGCATACCCTGCACTATGAGTCAACTAAAATCTTCTTTGGTTATTGGTAACGTTATCTCCACGGATGTGCCCTTATCAAGGTATGACCTGTATGCAATAGCACCCCCATGCTCTTTGACAATTGTGAAACTTATATAAAGACCAAGCCCAGTTCCTTCTCCAGGATTCTTCGTAGTGAAGAATGGATCAGAAATACGAGATAAAAACTCCGCTGGTATACCTACGCCATCATCCAAAATCTGAAGCACCACACTTATTTTGCTCCACTCGTGAGCTAATTTTTATTAAACCTGTTTGAGATATGGCATGAAGGCTATTAGACAACACGTTCAGAATTACTTGATGCAACTTTCCCATTATTCCCTCGAATATCTGGTAAATTAGAAGCTAAATATCTTTCTAGTCGCTGGTGTTCCTTAAACTCTCCGCTTAGCATTATCACACAATTTTCGACTATTACATTGAGATTGCACATATCCACCATGCTCTCTCGGGCGTGTCCATATTGATTCAGACTCTTGACAATACTAGAGGCTCGGTCAATGCCTCCATTCACATCTCCCATCACTGCTTCTAGCTGTTTAAGGTGTTGGGATTCCAGCTCATCTCTTAGGTAATGTTGTATCCTGGCGATTCCTCCTCTGATAAAATTCAACGGGTTATTTAGCTCATGTGCTATCCCTGAGGCCAAAAGTCCGACAGAGGCTAATTTTTCAGATTGAACCAATTGATCACGCGTTTCATTCAACTTCCTTACACTTTCTGTGAGTTCTTTGGTTTGCTTCACTAGTAATTCATTCGTTTCCTCCAACTCCGCTGTGCGTGCACTCACTAAATTTTCTAGTTGATCCTTGTATTCTCTCAATCGCCTTTCATTTTGTCTTATTTTTTCCTGACCTTCAATTAAATCGAAAATCATTTCTTCATAAGTCCCATTGAATTTGGTGAAAATACTTAACACAATCATCGCCACCACTCCTATCATTAAAATATCGATAGCCCAAGCTATGCCATCTATATTTTCTGATATTGTGTAGGATAATACGCCATTGATTTGAAGTGTAGCGAGTGTGATTATGGCAATAAACACTAAACAACTGAATACTATAGTAGCTCTGTTGGAAAGCGAGAAAATGGAAAAGAAAGGGATCAGAATAACTAAAATTTTATTAGCCGACAGAATGCCTATTTCGTAAATATCAATAATTACCAAAATGAAAATGACAATCAGAATTATATAAGATTTAATCTCAAGTGAGATAAGCTTTCTTCTATAAGTCACCCAAATTAAGACTAATATAACTACGGCATCACTGATCAGAGAGTATTGAAAACCTTTCTCAAAGGACTTTCCCAAATCCAATAAGTAAATGATTAGACCAGCTATTGTCCCAAAAACTAACGCTTTATTGGTAATATCTTGTTTGATCTTCTCTACTGCTAGGTACTTCGCTTTTTTCATTTCTTATTCAATGTTGACAAATCAAACTTTGTTTGGCTCAGATTGACTTGAAAATTTCGAATAGGAAATCTACAGTCATTATATTATAAAAAACATCTCAACCTGGTGATGTAGACCACTTGTAAACCGTATAGGGGGATGAAATTACACATCCAAGCCTAGAAAAGCGCAAAAACTCCACAAGGAACTATCCGTCATTTATTTTAAAATTTAACTTTCACACTTCTTCTTTGGGCATTTTTGATATTCCATACCTACCCATTTCTACCTTTTAGCACTTGAAAAATTCAGAGTTTACGAATAGGTTCACTGCAACTTCTGTAAGACAATGAGTGCCATAAAATGATTGTTACAGTAAAAGACATAGCGGTATTAAATGTAGATGTTCAGATACTTTTCCCGTTTGATCTTTGACCAAGGATCCGGAAGATTTGGGATTTGTGGTTGCAAACAGTTTATTGTCACAGATGTCTTGGGAAATCAGTATAGGGCATCTCGAAAAACTTAGAATAGAGAAATTTCTTAGCTCCCAGCCTGTCGGCAGTCGGGGCGAGAAAGAAAAAGCAAACGAGCTTTTTCGATTCATCCAAAAATGCGTTTTCGAGATGCCCCAAATAAAGACCAGTTCGAGAATATCCAATAGAAATGAAATTTACTCGGCCGTCGAGGTGGTATCAAAAAATCAAATCCTCTTTTTAAGCAATAAGCTAATTACTTAGAAAATGCCTGAGATTCTCCAGCGATCGCTGATTATCATGATAGTGAATATTATCTATAATATTCTGCTTTTCTTTGGTAGTCAAATGCCAACTCAATGCGGCACGCTCCACGCGTTTTCTTTCTAGCTCATTTGCCTCTACCAAATAGTCCTTATCTATATTAGAATAAGTATTGTATTCGAGTGCTATAACTTCAAAGGGCAAAGGAAAATGCTTCCTCAACTCATCAATTTTACTATCATTGTTGATATCTTGAATATTACCCAAATTGTTGTATACACTCGAAATAGGATAGGTCATGCGATCAAACAAACTGGGAACGCTCTGACGCTCAACTGGTGCATATTTACGTGTATCCCGTACGACTAGAAGCGCTACTCCTGAGGTGTTTTGCACGATCCAATCCTCAAATACTCCAATGAATCGGACAGCATCTGACACCCCAAAATTATCAGCAATGCCTGCATCCATCATTTCAATTTGTGGCTTCACTTGGCAAATTAATAGTAGGAGTGATATAAGGAAAAGAAGCTGACATCCTTAGTGCCGAAAGGAAATTAAGATCTTCTCCCCCTTGCTCCTCAAACAACCTAAAAAAATCTACCCCCCACACATCTTGAGTCAAACTTTTCGCTGGTATACTATCCTTTTCGCTCATGCTCACATTCATGAAAGTCATTGGCAAATTGGATATATACATTTTTCGACCATCATTGGCTACTACAGGAGAAAGCACTAGCAATGGCATCTTGGCTTCCAACTCGTCCTCTGCATAATCAGACATTCTAGTTCTAAACACTCCTCCAAGATTTCGGTGAAGGTTTTCTTCAAATATATATCCTCTATCTTTGGTATGTTTTCGGCCGCTATATTCGACTTCTCGAACCCTAAAAAATGCATCATTGACCATCAAAGTATAGATAATGGCATTCAAATTATCCTTACCCATGTTGGATAGTTGCATTTCATCAGAATGGCGGTTGACAGAGTCTTGATAGCTCACCTCTCTAAAATAAGATGCGCCAATCATGCCCCCTGAAGCACCTGTTATCATAAAGACTTTGTCCATCACGTTTTCACCCAGCTCAGAATTTACTTTTTGCAAGGCATTTACCGTCCATAGTGCCGCCCTCTGTCCGCCTCCACTCACGCACAAAAAAACCATTTTGGGTTTTTCTGCATTCTGTTTCAGCTTCCAATTATTCAATACGGAAATGGCCAAATCGTGATCCTCCGCTACTTGATCATTGCTATGCATTTGATAAAGTCGTGATAGGCTATACTCTGATTTTTCGCCAAAGTATTCCAATCCTCTCACCTCATACAATCCTTTCATTCCACCGGTTTTCATCATCAAATTGAAAAAAAGAATAAGCCCCAGCGCAAAAGCAAAGCCCCATGCCTTAAACCAATAAGATACCGCTCCGATAAACATCACCAATATGGACAGCATCAACAAAGCGCTGGATCCTGCAGGAATCTGAAACGGCGGATACTCCATGAAAGATCCGAGAAGGAAAACGATTGCAATGATTCCAACCTCCAAAATCACAGAATTCAAGTGGTTTTGATCGAACACCTTGAGTAAGGCTTTTTTGTCATAAAAATCATCTAGATTTTTACAGGATCGTATCCTAAGCTTGAAATCGAGGTAGCTCCAAACTACATATTTCGATTTACGGGACTCTTTGTACCTACTCAAAACGCGTTCTCGACTAATTCCAGATTTCATTAGTCGCTTATCCACACTTCCCGACAAAAACTTGAAAATATCCTTATTTGTCCATTTGAAATAAAAATAGAAAAACGAGACCATTGCACTTAGCCCCAAAACAAAGCCTATAACGTTGACAATCAACTGAGACAAGGAAGTAAATTCATTATTGAGTTGAAAACGAATAATCATCAACAAGTACAACAAGATGGTGATAATGGGCAAGAGACTATTATTTAGGGCAAACTTGGCAAAGGGTTTTTCTAGAATCCCAACGAAAGAAAATCGATGGCCATCCAGAATATAACAAGTGATGTGATAAGACATAATGAAACACCCAAAGGAAAGACCCATGAGAAAAAAGCTTAGCCCATTCACTTTATTGAGGTATTCTGGATCAAGAAATAAATAAGGTACTCCATAAATTTTCCCTACTCCTCCACTGAATAATGTGATGAGGAAAACCCATACGGAGACAAGAGCAGGGTTTCGCCTAATCTGAACAAAAAGCAATTGCACAGGAAAAGAATACAGTACTTTTTGAAATACTATGGACATAGTTGGGTGTTCATCTTTTGTACGGAATAATTTATATAATTTAGACACAAACACAAGTAAATGAATACTGAAACGGATTTTCTTATTAGTCAAAATGGAGAAAAGCTTTTTTATCATCACTGGTATCCCTCTGAGCCCGAACAGGTAATTTGTATTATTCACGGTCATGGCGAACACAGCGGCAGATACGAAGATTTAGCTCAATTTCTCTGCTCCCACCAAATAGCTGTTTTGGCTATGGACCTAAGAGGGCATGGGCATTCGTATGGCAAAAGAGGGCACAGCCCTTCGTATGGACTTCTATTAGCTGAAATAGAGGAACTACTAAAAACTGCCAGAGCCGATTACAATAACGTTCCACTATTTATCATGGGGCACTCTATGGGAGGCAACTTGGTGGCGAGTTGGGTTATTGAAAACATGTCCAAGGAAATTTCTGGTTTTATACTTTCTTCCCCATGGCTCAAACTGGCTTTCGAACCAAATCCTATAAAACTAAAATTAGGCAAGGTGATGAACAGAATTTGGCCATCTTATAGCGAAGACAATGATTTAAACATTGATGCGCTTAGTCGTGACCCGAAAATAATTGAAGCCCATCATGCGGACACTTTGGTGCACAACAAAATCTCTGCGAGATTATTTCATGTGGTTACACAGGCTGCTGAAAATATTATCAAGAATGTCTCAAAAATAAAAATTCCAGGTTTAGTGTATCATGGCGATGCAGATACAATCGTAGATTATCATTCAACAAAGGAGTTTGCCAGTAAAAACAGCTTGATGGAATGGCTCTCACTTGATGGTGTATTTCATGAGCCCCACAATGACTTAGGAAAAGAAAAGGTCTATGTTCATGTGAAGAATTGGATAAAAACGAAAGCCACTAAATAGTGGTTGTTTTCACTGGTTGAATCAGCTCTTACTATGCTTGAAGTTTAAAATCATGATTAACAAAACTCAATCTCTCCTTTTGCTCGTCTTTACCTAAAAAATAAACTTCCCTATACTTACCATCAAAAAACTGAATTTTTAAGTGGAAATAAAAAGAATCTAAATCGGTTAGATAACCTCCGTGAACACTCTTATTATTATATAAAAACCCAGTTTGACCATTGAGAATATATTCTTTTGTCACTCGCTTTTGTATCAACATCAAAGCTCCTTCATCTTGCTCCTTGACAACAGCACGAAAAACAAATTTTTCACTAGAAAGGTGAAAAGACACCTTCACGACTAAATCATTGAGACGTTCGATACCTACGCTTTCAGCAAGTACTACATCACTATCGGACATAACCACATTGCCTAAATAGCACTTGGCCAATCCAAACTGTTCATTAATGCGATGTGAATTCAAAATCATATTTCAAGTGTATTAATCAAATATGTTCATCTAAAATCATTTAAACTAAACACTTCACGTGAACTGGAATATTAAGCCACCAACCTGTAATATTATTGGTTCAGTGGGATTGGGAAACAAATCTCAATAATTGTTCCTTCAGCAGAGGTTTGTTTTACTTGAATTTTACCACCAAACTCCTGAACAATACTATTGGAAATTGCCAATCCTAGTCCTGTCCCCTCTCCTACTATTTTGGTTGTGAAAAACGGTTCAAAAATTCTATCTAAATGTTCGTTATCAATCCCGGTCCCGGTATCTGATATGGTCACGTATATGTACTCTTGTTCTTGTCGAGAACTCACTTTCACAACACCCTCCTTGTGTATCGATTGGCAGGAATTTGTCAAAAGATTCAGTAGCACCTGCTTTAACTTAGAACTGCTACCTACCAAATGAGAGAGCTCTCCTAAGTCTGTTTCAAATTCCACAAATTTCTCAGGTTGATAGCGAATAAGATTCAATGTTGAATGAATACATGCATTCACATCAATATCCTCTCGTATATCAGACTGCCGGTTGTCCGAAAAAGACCTTAAATCTCTGATCAACCCTATCACCCTACCTGCACCCTCGCTCACTCCTTCCAAAAGTCTATCAAGTTCATGATAAAGTTCATCCAGATTTTCCAAAAGCTGTTGATCCTCCTTATTTTCCCAATTTTCAGACTTCAACTTGATTAAATCGATCAACTCCTGCAAATCCCTTCTAATGGGCAAGACATTCCCCGCGACATAGTTGATAGGGTTATTGATTTCGTGTGCCAAACCAGCGGTTAATAAACCTACTGAGGCCATCTTCTCAGATTCAATCAATCGCATTTGAGTAGACCTCAAGTGATCCAATGTTTCTTGAAGTTCTTTATTGGCTGCCTTAAATCTAAACTCAGACTCCTTCATGTGGGTGACATCCACGTGTACCCCTAAAATAAATGGTTCTTCATCCACGAACATGCGTGTTTTTGTGAAATAAAACCATTTGGTCTTACCATCTGAAAGCTTTCTCTGAGTTTCTATACTAAAAGTTTTTCCCTCATTAATGACGGCTTCATCTTCTGATCTAAAAGTGAGAATTTCATCTTGATTTTGGTTAGTTTCATCTAAGGTTTTCCCAAGAATCTCCTCCATAGGTCTATCGAAGAAGTTTTCAGAAAGTCTATTCAAGAGTACATACCGGCCTTCTTTATCCCTTACAAAAACCATTGCTGGAATTTTGTCTATTACCTTCTGAAAAAATTCCTTCTGCCTGGTTATTTCACGAGTTCTTTTTGAGACAAGCTTCTCTAAATTATCCCTATACTCTTCTAGCTGTTGTTCCGCTTCAATCCGCTCCGTCACTTCCAAGACCGAAGAAGACACTCCTATCACCTTGCTCCTTTTATCAAAAATAGGATTGAATGACTGATTGTAGTATTTCCCCTCATATAAGCTTGTAAAATTGTATGCCTCACCTTTCATTGCTCTTTGGAAGCTTTCCAAAATACTATCGCGAAGAAATTCTGGAAAATAGTCAAGCATATATTCGCCCACCTTTACATCAGAATCAAACCATTCCCTCATAATGCTACTATGAATGGAATTAAAACCTGTGTACTTATAGTTTTTATCAACTGAGAAGATTGCGGTATAGCTGTTTCCTTCTATATAAGAACTGAGCGTAGCATCTGCCTGAGAAAGTTTATCCTCGATGATCAACTTCTCTGATGTCAGCTGTTTGCTTTGAGAGACATTATACGCAATAAGCAAAAGAATAAACAATGCGCTTACACCCGACAGAAGCAATAAATTTGACCAAACAGACATGAAATTACCGTTTAGCACTGGTTTAGGAATATCTAAAACCAACTTCCAAGGCTCTTGACTTTCTTCAATATCGAGCAAAGTTAGAAACTGAAATTTTTCAACTTCAAAACTACCGGAGTTCAATTCCAGTACTTGAATTTCATTTGGGTCAGACAATTTCAAACTATCTAAGTAGGAAAAATCCTTATTAATGGCTAGCTGTCCAGATGACATAACAATAGTATTGTCTCCTGAGAGCAGGGTAGCCTCCCCACCAGAAATATCCGCCAAGTTAGCGATGAGTTCATATATTTCGTTTTGACGAATATCTACTCCTACCACTCCTAAAAAAACTCCATCAATAACGATTGGAATAACCACACTTTGTAATAGACTATCTACACTATCTACTGGGTAAACATAAGGATCTAACAAATATGGTCGATGATTTCGTTTCGGTAAGAGGTAGTAATCCGACTCATCATAATAGAGACACCTAACCAAGACCACTGAGTCTCCTTTCCAATACCAATATGGAACAAAACGCCCCGTCTCATCGCTACTTAATTCTCCGATATGTTGCTCGTCTTGTCCATCAAAGGCATTCGGCTCCCACACCATCCATACGCCCAAGAACTCTGGGTTATTTTCAAGATTGGACTTCAGAAAATCATTGATAGTGGCTCTGGATGAAACTCCACTTGCCTTAAGACGAGAAGTAGTAAGATTAAGAATCCGAGATTCAACGAAGGCTCTTTCTACAAGATCATGGAGGTACTGTTTATGGGCTTGTATATTCTCCTGAACTTTAGATATTTCATTATCTTGACTAGCGGTATGAAGACTCTTGGTTGCCGTCAGAGATATGAAGGCATAAACCAACAAAATCAATGTTCCGACAATTGTCGTAGCTTTCTTAAAATTGAAATTCACCTTCATTTACCATCAGCCTGAACCCTAATATACTTTTAAGAGGCAAATGGAAAAAGTACGTTTCCCCCTGAATGGAATGAAACGGAAAAAAGGATGTTTAAATCAGTTCTTTTAGTGTGTGAACGAGCGCTTGAGTTATCAACATTTGCTCAGAATTGTTATATTTTTGACTTATCTCTATTTCCAAACCCAAATAATTTTCATCAGTATATTGGGTTCTTAGATAGGTAGTAAAGCCATCATCTTTTCCCAAGTAAGGCTCATTAAAACAAACATTACAGTCAATTGTTTTCAACAGTTGCTCTTTCATTTCAGAACAAAAACTTCCTTCGAATTTTCTATCTTCATCAAATAATAATCCTATTTCTACTTTTCGCTCAACACCATCCCAAATCGGAGTAAAACTATGAATTGAAAGATGCACCACCTGCCTACCTTGAGCTACTTCTTCGGCAACCTTTGTAGACATTTGGTTTCTATATGGTAGGTAAAAAGTATCGATCAGATACTGCTTTTCTAAATCATTTAGAACCATTGAATATTCGGAAAATAGCTGAGGGTGATCTAGTGACCGATTGAGTTCGATAAGGAGTCGCGTATTTTCATAATAATAGCAAGGTAGATCAAACGCTTTTGCGAGTGCTTGCGCCACATCCACAGCGCCAGAATCCCAGCCTCTATGCGTTTCTAGCACCTCCTGACCACCAGAAAATAAGGGCTTATAAGTTGGAGGAACCTGATTACCCGCATGCTCGCAGGTAATCAGCAACACTCGCTTTTTCATTCTAGAAACAATTGATTTTTTTGAAGGCATTGAGCCAATCTATCATAAACGAATCGAAGGTTTTCTATCGAATAATCATCCCCAACAGCCGCCACCAATCGCTCTGCCAATGTCCCACTAGAAATCATTAAATCTAAAGTACTCTTCCAATATTCCATTTCCTTTGGAAACTCACTGCAAACCTTTTCAATCAATAGCTTCCACATTTCTCCACCAGAAACATGCTCAGCCATACCAAAAGCACCCAAATACTCTGTATTTTCAACTACGGCCTTCGATCCCTTTTTTACACTATTTTTGAAAATCTCATGAAGAGAAGCTGTTTCAAACTGCTTTTGTCTGTCAAATGAAACCCACTTACCCTTCGTTAAAAGCTTCAACAAGTGCACTATTAAAGCTACAACAGCCAAATCTGCTTTTACACATTCTTGGATATCAATAATGCGAATCTCTATCGCCCCCCGATCAAAACGAGCCATTGCTCCCCTTGAATTGAGCCAGATTGGATTTAGAATTCCCTCAGGGTCATGAGGTTTGATAGCAGCGGCTATTTTATCATAAATGTATTTTTGATAGCCATGTTTTGTGTAAATACGCTCTGGTATGACCTTGCCTGTGAGAATGGGCATGCTGGCTTGGTTTGTTTCATAATAAAACAAACGCCGATCGTAGTAGCCAGTATTTTTAGCTCCCATTATTGGCGAAGAGGCTGTCAAGGCTGGAATAATTGGCAATATCAGTCGAATGGCTGTATGGAGCTTAGAAAACTCCTCATCATCATAAAATGGCAAGTTGATATGAGTACTCTGCAAGTTTGACCAACCGTGACCTTTGCAATTAAAAATCCGATCATAAGCTTCATAAATCTCACGACTATCATGCTCCCAAAGTTTGGTATCCTTAGCTGGATTCATCCAAGGGTGAGTAGCCCCTGATAACAACTTAGCACCTACTTTCTCTAGTTTTTCATTGATATCAATGACGTTTTTATGAAAGGAATCCGATAAACCGATTAGATCTGGATTTGGGCCATTGGACTTTATTTCCAAAACATGACTCACAAGCTCATTGCTCCATGCCACGTCACCAAACTCCAACTCACCCTCTACTTCACCCTCGGCATTTCGCAATAGTACATCCGCATCTGACCTTACATCCAAAGTCTGCTGATCCACTATCATGTACTCCAACTCTACCCCAAAAGCCTCAAAAAGATGTAGCCGCTTCTTTTTTTCCATTATTAATAACTGATTTCAAATTAAATATCCTTCGGACAGAATCATTCTAAAGTAATCTGTTCATAAATTCCTGCATGATTTTTACATACAATTGCTGCTTTAAAACCTTGTCTTCTATACCCCCATCCAAGTTCGGATTATCATTTATTTCAATGATGTAAAACTTCTTTCCTCGTTGTTTGATATCGACACCATACAACCCATTTCCGATGAGCGATGTTGCTTTCACAGCCAATTCCATCAGCCCTTTTGGAGCCTCCTCTACGCCAATGGTAGCAAAATTTCCTTCCTCATAACTACCGTCTCCTGCCCAATTCACAATCTGCCAGTGATCTGCCGCCATAAAATATTGGCACACATACAGGGGCTTATTATTCAAAACCCCTACCCTCCAATCAAAATCTGTAGGAATGAATTCCTGAGCTATTACCAACTCGGATGTTTGAAAGAAATCCTTCAATACCGCCAAAAACTCCTCTTCATTCTTGGCCTTCTTTACTCCTTTAGAAAATGCTCCATCGGGCTGTTTTAGTATAATTGGATACTCAATATCCAATTTTTTCAAGTGTTTTGGATTGTCTTTTTTGATGATCCAATATTTTGGTGTCGGCACCTGATGAGCCCGCAGCAATTCACTCAAATAGACCTTATTGGTACACCTAAGAATGGACTCATGGTCATCCATTACTACGAGCCCTTCTGCGGCTGCTTTCTTTGCAAATTTGAAAGTATGATGGTTTACGTTGGTGGTTTCTCTGATGAAAAGTGCATCGTACTGAATCAATTTGGCATAATCGTTTTTTGTGATCAAATCCACATTGAAACCTACTTTCTCACCCGCTTTGATAAAATTCTGAATGGCTTTCTTATCCGAAGGAGGAGTGTCTTCCTCCGGGTTTATCAAAATAGCCAAATCAAATTTTTTGCGGCTATACCGCTTTTGGATTTTATTTTTTCCTTGAAGGTATTCATCAAGCGAAACCCGCAAATGCTCTTGAAGACTCTCTGAAAACTCATTGAGGTTTAAAGATTTTAGCTGAGTGAGTGCCCATTTATCCTTCTTGGTAAATACGGCCTTCAATATTGGTACTTGAAAAAGGTTGAACATCAAAGCGCCAATCTTGTTCAAAGCAGGCACATGTGCTTTTCCAAAGCAGATGTATACATCCAGCTTATCGCTAGTCTGCTTTCGGAGCGAATGCTGAATCAGCTCATCAAAATCTTCTGCATCTTCTCTGATCAGAGATGGATAGCGAAAATCCTGTAAAGTAGAAATTTCTGGTATCACTTTGTGCCGTCTGGCTTCTGCCAAAAGCGAAACATAGTATCCTATGGTTTGATATTGATAAGACTTGCAAAGGTTAATCACCTTTACCTTTTTAGAACTCTGATAGATTTCATTGGAGAAATAGTCTCCAGGAGTCACTACAAGCACATCCTGAATTTCAGTATGCCAGTCTTCTACCTTTTCGGTAATTATAATTTTTGAAGGAATCATTTAGGTTTGATGATAAGTAGGTTGGCATCATAAGTCACTATTCCGAGCATGATCGCGTTGACTAGCCGACGCACTGTCACGGGATAATGTTGAGTGCTGCTTATAGGATTTTTTTCCAAAGGATCAGAAATGTAAGCGACGCGCTTTTGAGGATCATAGCCATCAATGACTACAAAATGTCCCACCGGCTCGCCTTTCACATCATCATATTGATTGGTCTCCCCTATTTCGCGTGCGCAGTTATACAAATAAGTGGCGCTAAGTCCTGTTAGAATTGGGCTTCCTTCATGCAGGATACCTTTAATCAAACTGGTATTTAGTTCTTTGAATTTTATTTCACCTCCCAAATCCAAAAATTTCAAATAAGCATCGGTCGCTTGTTGAAATTTTTTGGAGGTTTTGTGCTCTTTCTGCTCCAGAAGTTTTGATTTGAGATCCACATCTCCTTTGAACCAAGTTGGGTCAAACATTTTAAGATTATAGGTATAAAGTGTGGCTTTGTAGCCTCTAACAAGCGCATGATCTCCCAACATCACAGCAAGCGTACCTCCAGTTTTTAAAGTTTTTACCTGTTTAATTACCTCATTCAAAGAGATGTTGTCATCATAATAATTATACACCGCGTGCAGGCAAGTAGGCCCGCAGGTTTCATCGTTGGGCTGGGCATGTATATCCAACTGCAAAGTCTTTGCTTCCATATCTTAGAGATAGTAGTTAATCATCAATATCTTTTTTTATAATCAATCGATTGCCCTGATTGTAAGTAAAGTAGTTCCACATCCAGTTTGCAAAAACCAATAATTTCCGTCGAAAGCCAATAATGGAAAAAAGGTGGATAAACATCCAAATAAACCATCCTAAAAACCCGCTAATTACCAAATTGAAGGGCAAGTCCACCACCGCTCGATTACGCCCGACAGTAGCCATAGTACCTTTATTTATGTACTTGAAGGGTTTCAACGGCTTTTGTTCTTCCATTCGAATAATATTCTGCGCCAAATATTTCGCTTGCTGCAAAGCCACAGGTGCCAGCATAGGCAACCCTTTCGGGTATTTTTCGGTGGTTTGAAGCGCCACATCGCCTACGGCGTAGATGTATTTATGGCCTTTGATCAGGTTATTTTCATCCACAATAATTCTTCCATTCACCACAGCCCCATCATAAAGCCCCGGCACAAGATTGCCCTCCACTCCAGCTGCCCAGATCAAACAATTCGTTCTAATCTCACTCTCATCGCTAAGTACCGCTACCTGATTTTCATAAGATTTCAGAAAAACTCCCAATCTCACATTCACTCCAAATTTTTCAAGATACTTCGCCGCTTTCTGACCTGCCTTTGGAGACATAGCTCCCAAAACTTGCTGACCTCCTTCTAGCAACGTGATTTTCATTCTCCGAAAATCCAATTCTGGATAATCCTTTGGAAGCACCTGATTTCTCAGCTCACCGATAGCACCTGCAAGCTCTACTCCAGTAGGGCCAGCACCCACAATCACAATATTCATGTGCTGATCAAGCTCATCCTGATCATCCACCATCAACGCCTCTTCAAAATTATTGATAAGCTTTGTTCTAAGTTCTATCGCATCGGTGATCTCGCGAAGGTTGTTGGCGTTTTTCTTGATCTGCTTGTTCCCGTAAAAATTGGTTCGCGATCCAGAAGCCATGATTAAAATATCATAACTCAACGCCCCAAGGTTAGTGAGAATTTCCTTTTTTACAGGATCTACACTTTTCACCTTGGCCATGCGGAAATGGAAATTCTTATTCTCACGCAAAAACTCTCTAAGAGGGCTTGATATATCACCAGGACTTAGCCCCGCTGTAGCTACTTGATAGAGCAAAGGAATAAATGTGTGATAGTTGTGCTTATCCACAAGCACTATTTGAATATTGCTCTTGCTTAGCTCCCTTACTAATTCAATCCCGGCAAAACCTCCTCCAACGATTACAACCCGCGTGAGCGCCGTTTTTGGGATTCGCTCATTAATACTATTTTGTCTTTTTCTCTCAAGGGTTGTGTTTTCTAAATTTGTCATCCTTCACTTTCATTATCATTAAAGCAAAATATCGTATTCTTGCCTTTAATTATCTTTTAGAATTCGCTTACTCATACGATATTCTCAAGCGATCGATCACCCTAATTCAATATATTTTCAAGCATGATTCCTGATAAAAAAGTTATTCATTCGTGGTGCATGTATGACTGGGCAAACTCAGTTTACAATCTGGTAATAAACACCTCCATTTTTCCAATATATTACGCAGCGGTTACATCCAATGAAATGACTGGACATAAGGTGGATTTCTTCGGATTCAGTGTGGTTAACTCCGTACTCTATAGTTATGCGCTCTCGCTTTCCTACCTATTATCAGCACTCATCCTACCGTTGCTCTCTGGTATCGCTGATTACACTGGTAAAAAGAAAACGTTTCTAAAAATTTTCACAACCATAGGATCGCTAGCATGTATTGGGCTCTTTTTCTTCACCTCCGAGAATTTAGAGTGGGGTATTATATGTGTCTTGTTGGCCAGTTTGGGATATAGTTCCAGTCTTGTGTTTTATGACGCCTATCTACCAGAAATCGCGCCCGAATCGATGACCGACAGAATCAGTGCAAGAGGCTATTCTTATGGATACATAGGCAGTGCACTTCTACTTATCTTGAGTCTCGTGCTTATTACTTTTTACGACACTTTTGGTTTCGAAACCAAAGGCATGGCCACACGCGTAGTTTTCCTAGTCGTAGGGGTTTGGTGGATCGGATTTGCTCAAATTCCTTTTAAACAACTTCCATCAAATGTCTTCAACAAAAAACCTAGAGGAAAAATCTTCATGAATGGTTATTTGGAATTGAAAAAGGTTTTTATTGAACTCAAAAGCCTACCCAATATCCGTAAATACCTAATTGCATTCTTTTTCTTTAATATGGGCGTGCAAACGGTCATGCTACTTGCAACCCTTTTTGGGTCGAAAGAATTAAAACTGGAATCTGGACAATTGATTCCTATACTTTTGATCATTCAATTTGTAGCCATCATTGGCGCCACTGTTTTCGCCCGATTATCAGAGAAAAAAGGAAATATTTTCTCTCTGTGCACGATGATTATCATCTGGATGGGTGTGTGCGTATTCGCCTACACCATCACTTCGGTAAATGAATTCTATATTGTAGCTGTCTTGGTAGGCCTAGTGATGGGTGGCATTCAGTCATTATCTAGAGCTACTTTTTCAAAACTACTCCCCGCATCTACAACAGAGCATGCCTCTTATTTCTCATTCTATGATGTTACCTTCCATATGAGTGTGGTACTGGGCACATTCAGCTATGGTATTATTGAGCAAATCTCCGGAAGCATGAGAAATAGCACCTTGGCGCTAGCATCATATTTCATCATTGGATTTGTAATTCTGATATTTGTGAAAATGCCAAAAATCAAAAATGGAGAAACTAAAACTGCCTGAGTGCGAACTGAAGATTAAAAGTGAGGAAGGCAATCAATTCGTTTTCGACATTGTGAGGAAAAAGTATGTCATGCTCACCCCAGAAGAATGGGTTCGACAGCATTTTATTCATCTGATGATAGGCCATTTGAATTACCCAAAAACTTTGATCAAACTAGAGGCGGGAATGAATTACTTCAAATCAGCAAAACGAAGTGATATTATTTTGCTTGATCGAGACTCGGCTCCCTTTTTGCTGATCGAGTGCAAAGCCCCTTCGGTATCCTTGACCAAAACTGTTGTAAACCAAGCGGCGATTTATAACAAAGTACTCAAAGCACCTTTTTTGGCGATCACCAACGGAATGAAGAGTTTTATCTGGGAATTAGAAAATGGGGAGTATGTTGTACGTAAACAATTCCCCCCATTTCCGAATCCTCAGAATTTATAGTAACACAGTGGCTACATCCGTATAGTCTAAATCAAAAGCATCGGCTACTCCTTTATAAACAACCTTGCCTTGAACTACATTCAAGCCATGCTTCAATTCCGCATTTTCCAAACATGCTTTCTTCCAGCCCTTATTGGCTAGTTGAATCGCGTAAGGTAGCGTTGCGTTGGTCAAAGCCAAAGTGGAAGTATAAGGCACTGCTCCTGGCATATTCGCAACACAGTAATGCAACACACCATCAATCACGTAAGTAGGATCTTCGTGAGTTGTCGGTTTACAAGTCTCGATACAACCTCCTTGATCTACTGCAACATCCACGAGCACCGTGCCTGGCTTCATTTCTTTCAGCATATCACGAGTGATCAAATGTGGCGCTTTAGCTCCAGGAATAAGTACTGCTCCTACGATCAGATCATGCGTACTTATCAGCTCGCGGATATTATATTCGTTGGACATAAAGGTATTTACATTCGCAGGCATCACATCATCAAGATACCTCAAGCGAGCCAAGTTCAAATCCATTATCGTCACATCGGCACCCAATCCAGCCGCCATCTTCGCAGCATTTGTACCTACTACTCCCCCACCAAGAATCAATACTTTAGCAGGGCGAACACCAGGGACACCTCCAAGCAAAATACCTCTTCCGCCACTTGGCTTTTCTAAATACTTAGCTCCTTCTTGAATAGACATACGACCAGCCACTTCAGACATTGGCACCAACAGTGGTAAAGACCTATCCACACGCTCCACAGTCTCGTAAGCCAAACATACCGCACCTGAAGAAATCATCGCATCCGTTAGTGGCTGATGAGAAGCAAAATGAAAATAAGTAAAGACCAATTGATCTTTTTTGATAAGCTTGTATTCAGAAGCGATAGGCTCTTTCACCTTGATAATCATCTCTGATATAGCATATACTTCTTCTATAGTCGGAAGCATTGCTGCACCAGCAGCTGCGTAACTTTCATCCTCAAAGCCACTACCCTCTCCAGCAGTCATTTGCACGTACACAGTGTGACCATTTCTCTTCAACTCTTGTACACCAGCTGGGGTTATGGCAACCCTATTCTCATTATTTTTAATCTCTTTTGGAATACCAATTATCATGCCTTTGTCGTTTTATTAACATTAGAATTGAGGCAAATATAGAGTGGCTTTTAAGCAATATTGTAAGGTGCAAAAAATTCGAGAGAAGCTAAAAATCAATCGAATTTCCACATGATTTTTATTCTGAAAAATTGGATTTACACCGAACATAATTCCTTTTTTTGAAAGCGAAAAAAGTGTAAAATATCATGCACCATAAGCGTGGAAGAAAAAAATTAACTGAATTTCAGTAGCTTTGTGCTCGTTTTTAGGAACGAAATAATACGTCTTATCTATTCTTAAATGAGCAACACAAAGACAGAATCCCATACCAAAGTAGATGTTTCAGAAATTCTCAAAGACTATGCCTTGGCAGTAGAAAGCCGTGAGATGAGTCTTATTGGTCGCAAGGAAGTCTTTATGGGAAAAGCCAAATTCGGTATTTTCGGAGATGGAAAAGAACTTGCTCAAATAGCAAAAGCAAAAGCATTCGAAAACGGGGATTGGAGATCTGGATACTATCGAGATCAAACATTCATGATGGCCATTGGTCAGCTCACAGCTCAACAATTTTTCGCTCAGTTATATGCTCATACAGACGTAGAACAAGAACCTGCGTCAGCCGGACGAATGATGAACGGACACTTCGGCACCCGATCTATGGATGAGAACGGTAATTGGAAAAATCTCACCCAAACAAAAAACTCTTGCTCTGACGTATCCTGCACCGCAGCTCAAATCCCAAGATTGGTTGGACTAGCTTATGCTTCAAAACTTTACAGAAACAACCCTGAATTAAAATCCCTAACGGATTTCTCCATTGGAGGAAATGAAGTAGCATTCGGGACCATCGGGAATGCATCTACGTCAGAAGGACATTTCTTTGAAGCCATCAATGCTGCTGGCGTATTACAAATACCCATGGTGCTTTCTGTCTGGGATGATGGTTATGGTATTTCCGTACCAAATGAATACCACACTACAAAAGAGAGTATATCAAAAGCCGTCGCTGGATTTCAAAGATCGGAAACTGAACAAGGCATAGAAATTTTCACTGTAAAAGGGTGGGACTATTCGGCTTTGGTGGAAACATACCAAAAAGCCGTTCACTTAGCCAGAACAGAACATGTACCCTCTCTCGTCCATGTTGAAGATTTGACCCAGCCTCAAGGCCATTCCACTTCTGGTTCGCATGAGCGTTACAAATCCAAAGGCCGACTAGCTTGGGAAAAAGAATACGATTGCCTCAAAAAAATGAAAGAGTGGTTACTCTCAGAAGGGATAGCTACTGCTCAAGATCTTGAAAAAATAGAGAGAGAAGCAAAAGCCAGGGCCAAAAAAGGTCGCGAAAAAGCTTGGATCGCTTACTCTGAGGATATGAAGAAAGACCTCAACGAGGGTCTTGAACTTCTGGGCAGAACTGCCCTAATTCATGAAAACAAAAGGGAGCTGACAGTCATCAAGAATGAACTAAAAAGCACCCTCAATGCTACCAAATCTGATATCATCCGCTCAGTAAGAAAATCGTTAAGACTGATTCGTACGGAATCAAGCCATGACAAAGACAGACTTATTGCTTGGTATCATGAAAAAAAGGCCAAATACTTCGATGACTACAGCTCTAAGCTTTTTACCGAAGATGTATACTCGCCACTTCTTGTAGAAGAAGTAAAACCTCAGTATTCCGAAAACTCAAAACTGGTCGACGGCAGAGAAGTTGTGCTCGCGGGTTTCGATGCGCTTTTTGAAAGAGACCCACGCGTTTTCGCCATTGGAGAAGATGTAGGCAAGATCGGTGATGTAAACCAAGGGTTTGCAGGATTACAAGATAAATATGGTGAGATCAGAGTAACGGATACCGGAATTCGCGAACCTACTATCATTGGCCAAGGGATCGGCTCGGCACTTAGAGGTTTACGTCCGATTGTGGAAGTTCAGTACCTAGACTATCTCGTTTACACATTGCAAACGCTTACCGATGATTTAGCTTGTCTTCATTACAGAATGAAAGGCGGCCAAGTGGCTCCTGTAATCATTCGCACAAGAGGCCATCGCTTAGAAGGTGTATGGCACAGCGGCTCGCCTATGAGTATGATCTTAGGATCTCTGAGAGGCATACATCTGCTAGTACCTAGAAACCTCACGCAAGCAGCAGGGTTTTACAATACGATTATTAAAGGAAATGATCCAGCCTTAATCATTGAGCCCTTGAATGCTTATAGGCTCAAGGAAAAAATGCCTGACAATATTGGTGAGATATGTGTGCCATTAGGCGTTCCTGAAATTCTAAGAACGGGTGAAGACATCACCTTGGTGACTTATGGCTCAATGTGCAGAATCACTTTAGAGGCTGCTCAGCAACTCAGCGAAATTGGAATATCATGTGAAGTCATCGACGTGCAGTCATTGATGCCGTTTGACCGAACCCAAACGGTTCTAGAATCGCTGAAAAAAACCAATAGAATAGCATTCCTCGATGAGGATGTGCCTGGAGGAGCTAGCGCCTATATGATGCAGCAAGTCTTGGAAAGAGATGGTGGTTATCAGTATTTAGATTCTAAACCGATCACGGTTAGTGCTAGAGAGCACAGACCTGCCTATGGTACGGATGGGGATTACTTCTCCAAACCCAATATTGAAGATATCTTCGAGGCAGTATATTCGCTTTTCGAAGAAGTGGCGCCAGATCAGTTTAGCCAAATTTTCTAGCAAACACTTATTCAGCAATATCAGACAGGACGTATTCAGGAGTCTCCGCCACATTGCTCTTATGAAGTGCGCGATCATATACATGAAACTGCAACTTGAATGTATCTTGAGATAGGTTAGTTTTTAACTCTATATTCGGATACCTATAGGTAATATTTCCAATGTGAGCATCTCCCAATCTTTCATAATCAAAAACTGGAATAATTGAGTGTTCTTCACACTTATAGCTTTCAAAATCGTTCCAACTTGCTACGTGGGTCTCTTGAAAAACACCATTCACCTTTTTATAATATCTAATGATTAAATTATAAAAGGACTCATTTCTCTTGATATAAAAATGATTACCCTCATCTAGTTTATAATACTCACAACTATATGGTGGTAGTGAGTCGTTGCTATACACTTCTTTTTGATCAGCGGTATCTTTGGCCAAATAAAAAGGGGGAACAGCCTTTGGATCGTTTAGTGTAGCCACAGAAAACCCCGAACGGGTTCTCTCAACTAGCGTATCTCTTAACACATCAAGTTCGAAAGCAGTACTATCCGAATTGACCCTTATATTATTAGTATTGACTACTTCATAACCCAAACTATCCTCTAAGTAGTTAATTTTGTTGAATATCAAATCTTGATCCACTTTTCCCAGCTCATCAAATACAAGAGTATCTTGGTATGAACTATCCACAAAATACATAATTGCCTCATCTCTATAATAGATATAAAAAAACTCCTTTGCCACTGATCCTTCAAATCTTCCTAAATCTCCATCACCGTCTGTAAATGAAAAAGTCAATACTAATTGATCCCTTACATCCCCTCCGCTAGGAGTCGTTTTATCTGAGTTATCCCTAAATATCAAATCCACAAACCTTATCTCAGGAACAACAGAGTATTCGGGAGGCTCAAGGCAACCCGTAAGCATCAGCAATACCCCTAGAATTGTACATATTTGCACTTTCATCATCTCTACAAATCTATTTATTGTTTCTCGTCTTTATAATAGATATTGATAACTAATGTTTGATACGAAAAATTTCTTCCAGCGGCTATTTCTCTTAAATGAGTCCAGTTTCGAATCTGCGGCTTTAGATTTATTCAACTATCAATTCCAACATAATCAAGTCTACCGTGAATACTGCACTCACCTCAATAAGACTCCTCAACACATAAAAAGGTTGAACCAAATTCCATTTCTTCCGATCGAATTTTTCAAAACTCACAAGGTGGTAAGTGGCGCATGGAACGAATCAAAAATCTATCAAAGCAGTGGAACGACCTCCGAACAACAGAAGTCAGCATTTTGTGAGATATGAGCAGGAATATTTGGAGGTGACGAAGCGCATTTTTGAGCAGCGCTATGGATCGCTCAATCAGTACCGCTTAGTTGCACTTCTTCCATCATATCTAGAGCAAGGAGATTCATCATTGGTGAGCATGATTGATCATTTTATGAAATTCACTACCACTGACAGTTGCTACACCCTCAATAAAACAGAGGAGCTGAAACACCTTCTTACCAGAGATATATCTACAAAAACCCTTCTATTTGGAGTTACCTACGCCCTTCTAGACTTAGCCGATCAGCTAAAAACACCGCTTCCCCACGTTACCATTTTTGAGACTGGAGGAATGAAAGGCCGAAGAAAAGAAATTACGCGAATGGAATTACATCAACACTTGAACGAAACACTTCAGCCAAAAGCAATTCATTCAGAATATGGCATGACAGAGCTCAGTTCTCAAGCATATTCTAACGGGTCATCATTTTTATTTCCAGAATGGTGTCGTGTCATGATCAGAGATATCAACGATCCATTCCACTTTGTGGATCATGGCAAAACAGGAGGAATTAACATAATAGATCTCGCAAATATTCATTCGTGCGCATTTATTGAAACAAAAGACCTTGGCACATTAGATCAGAATGATCGCTTTGAGGTAGTTGGAAGATTTGACAATAGTGACGTTCGTGGGTGCAACTTGCTAGTTTGATCTTTATATCTAGGAATTTTACCGATATTCTTTTGCTAAAATTGAAAAGTAAACCTACTTTTGAAATAGGTAATTGGTAATACGTTGTACCAATATAAATCACCGAATATGAAAATCAAGATCCTAATAGTAGCCCTAGTTGTAGTTGGACTTTCTGCATGTACTCAAAAAACATGCCCTACTTATGCCCAAAATGATGTAAACACTGTAGAAGTAGCAGCTGATAACGTTTAATATCAGCTTTACATTTCCACGTATTTTATTACATCTTTTTCAGAGATTGAATTCTCAGACATAATTATCAACCTTTCTACGATATTACGTAACTCGCGTATGTTACCTGTCCACTGATAGCTGGCAAGTTTTTCTAGAGCCTTTTTGTCAATTGCTTTTTCGGAATTTCCATGTTCTGAAGCTATTTGTCTTAAAAAGTGAGCAACAAGCAAAGGAATATCCTCTGCTCTTTCTCTCAACGCAGGCACCTGAATAATCATCACGCTGAGTCTGTGATATAAGTCTTCTCTGAATCGCCCTTCGGCAATCTCCTTTTTCAGATCTTTATTTGTCGCTGCAAGCACACGCACATCCACTTTTATGGACTTATCACCACCTACACGGGTAATCTTATGCTCTTGAAGCGCCCTTAATACTTTAGCTTGAGCTGAAAGGCTCATATCTCCAATCTCATCGAGAAATAAAGTACCACCTGTGGCCTGTTCGAATTTCCCTATTCGTTGTTTAATTGCAGAAGTAAAAGATCCTTTTTCGTGACCAAAAAGCTCGCTTTCTATTAACTCCGAAGGAATAGCTGCGCAATTAACTTCTACCAATTCCGATTTTGATCGATTGCTCTTTTCATGCAACCATTTCGCAACAAGCTCCTTTCCGGTACCATTTTCACCAATAATCAGTACACGCGCATCTGTTGGAGCCACTTTATCTATGGTTGCCTGTATATCTTGTATAGCTACAGACTCTCCTATAATATCAAATGACTTACTCACTTTCTTTTTAAGCCTTTTTGTTTCAGCTTGCAAGGTGGTTTTATCTAGCGCATTCCTCACGGTAAGCAAAAGCCTATTCAAATCAGGTGGCTTCTGGATAAAGTCGAAAGCTCCTTTTTTGGTCGCATCCACAGCAGTCTCGATAGTACCATGGGCTGAGATCATTATAAACTGAGCTTCAATGCCTTTTTCCATTGCTTTTTCTAGAAGTTCTATTCCATCCAGTTTTGGCATTTGAATATCACAAAGCACCGCATCAACGCCTCCTTTTTCGAGTATGGCAAGTCCCGCCTCTCCGTCAGCGGCTTCACTTACTTGATACTTTTCGTATTCGAGTATTTCTTTGAGTGTTTCACGGATGCTTTTTTCATCATCCACTATGAGAATATGTGCCATAAAGATTAAGTAAAAATAAGTGCAAGTCTATAAGCCGGGTTCTGTTTCGCCAAGGCGAATCCCACCATTTATCTCGACTTGATATCACTATCAAGCTCTATCAACCTACCCATTCTGCAATGCGAGCGAGCAGCCCTATACAGAACCTATTTGGTCTTTCAGCATGTGAGGTTTACCTGGACGCAACGTATCACTACGCTACCGGTGAGCTCTTACCTCACCTTTTCACCCTTACCCCGACGAATCGAGGCGGTATATTTCTGTGGCACTATCTCCCCTACCAACGAATTGGCAAAGACTTCCCGTTAGGAAGCACACCGCTCTATGCTGCCCAGACTTTCCTCATCGGTATAAAACTGACGCGGTGGGACAACTTGCACTTAATGCAAAGTTATGATTAAAATGTATCTATTCCAGTGATTTTAAACTCCCAGTCATCTGCAATAGATGCTACTTCCTTCACGATCTCTTTCATAATATGATCATCTACCGACTCATAAAAAAGTGAAGCCTCCACCTTAAGTATATCATCTTCGATTGTAAAGTTGGTATGAACGTAGTTATCTGAAGCAGTGAGCAACTCTCTGTAATTGATATCCTCACTGGTGTAGCACACCTTAGAAGTGACTCTAACTACTTCTTTCTTAAACTTAGGGTGCTCCATAAGTCTGGCAACAACAGTCTGATAACGACCATCTGGCAGAGGAACTACCAACACAGAGTGATTGGCATCATACTCCGTATAGTCTGCTCTAATTTCTGAAGCTAATTTTTGGCTAAATCTTGAAAATTCCATGATATTGAGTTATTCGGGAAAGCTACAAAAAAAAGTGCATTTAAGACTCAAAAATCGATTCTTTAAGAAGACATGCTCACAAATTAGTCACCTTTCCTTCGATGAAAAGAAATGTTTTAAGCCAAAGCAGACTTGTATATTTCTATGGCTCTCACTCTCGCCATCTTATGATCCACTATCGGGTCTGGATATTGGGAGCTACCATACTCGGGCACCCACTTCTTGATATATTCAAAATTTGGATCAAACTTCTTTTGCTGGCTTTCTGGATTGAATACTCTAAAGTAAGGCTGGGCGTCTGTCCCCGTGCCTGCAGCCCACTGCCAACCTCCGTTATTGCTAGCTAACTCAAAATCCAATAATTTCTGAGCAAAATAGGCTTCCCCCCAGCGCCAATCAATTAACAAATGTTTAGTCAGAAAACTGGCTACTATCATCCTTACGCGATTATGCATATAACCAGTACTATTCAATTCGCGAATACCCGCGTCTACAATCGGATAGCCAGTCTGCCCGTCACACCATTTTTCAAATTGCCCTTCATCATTAAGCCATGGTATTCGATCATATTGGGGTTTGAAAGAATGATTTACAACATGAGGAAAGTGAGCCAAAATCATCATATAAAACTCCCTCCAGATCAATTCACTTAACCAAACCTCAGATTTTTCACTCGCTACAGCCACCGCCTGTCTAATGCTAATTGTTCCAAAGCGAAAATGAACACCTAGCTTGCTCGTACCTTTAATTGAAGGATAATCTCTTTTTTCCGAATAACTGCGAATGATTTCTTCGTTCATCGTAGCAGAAGGCATATCGAGCGAAGATTCGCTAAAACCCATTTCGCGCAAAGACGGAACTTCAAAATCTTCTTTGGGAACCAGTTTATGTAACATCCCCTCAGAAGGATAAGGTTTCAAAGCCAGACCTGAATACTTCTTTAGCCACTGATTTTTGTAAGGAGTAAATACTTTATAAGGTTCGCCCTGTCCATTCAGTATTTCTCCTCTCTCAAAAATGACCTGATCTTTGAACGTAAAAAATTGCACAGCTTTCTTTTTTAGCAAAGCTGAAATTTTTGAATCGCGTTCCAAGGCGTAAGGTTCATAATCTCTGTTGGTGTAAACCGCCTCAATATCATACTCCGTCAACAATTCTTCAAAAGCCAACTGAGGAGTAGTAAAAAGGACTTTCAACCCCGCATTTCTCTGCTGTAAAGAATCATGAAGATTTGTGATCTGGTCATGAATGAAAGAGACCCTTGCATCCGTTCTATCTTCAAGTTTACCGAGAATATTCTTATCAAAAATAAATATGGGTAAAACTGGTAACCCATCGTTGAGTGCGTAAAATAGGCCTGCGTTATCTGACAGTCGTAAATCACGACGAAACCAAAAAATATTCAGTTTTTGCATCTGACTATAACTGCCGCCTTTTCAAATTGTTACTAAAATTACTGTCGTTCAGTAGAATCGTTATTTTGATTCTTTTTCTGCTGCTTTTTCATCTCTTTGCTTTTCATTCCTGGGATTAATGCTCTTAAATCATCAAAAGACTTGACTACCTGCACACTTACTCCCGTCTCTCTCTGTGGCACTCCCACCAACTGATCTGCTTGACTAAAAGCTCTTAGCAAAAGTTTACCATCAGCAGTTAATAAATACTTTACAGCCCAATCTCCTACAAAGGCGGTATTGGTTTCAGTATTGACAGTATTTTGATTGTTGTTAAAACCTCCTCCTCCACTCACCTTAAGACGACCATCAAGAAAGGTGTAAGAAAGATTCAATTGCACTGTATTTGTCCCTTGTGACCCTGACTGATTCTGATCGGAAGTGATGTAATCCATGTCTATTTCCAAATTTTCATTTAACTGACTTACGTAATAAGAAAGCTGATTTGAAATAAACTCACCGACACTATTATTGACACTGGGCCTTGCACTTGATCCTGAATTTTAGGCGAAAATTTTCTAAGCATAAGCAAGCTAAAAACTTGTCTTTTCAATAGATCCTCGTTGTTATTAATTTCTACAATTGCCCCATTCTCCTGAGGAGTAGCACTCGCCTGATTATCGTCTAATTGAATAGCAAACCCAATATTTGGAGACAACATGGCTCCCTGCAAATTCAAAACAACAAGGATGGGCACTCTTGTAGAAACTTGACTTTGATCACTATTAGTCGGTGAGGACTCATAATCAGAAAATGATGCCAACTGTCTATATACAGCGTCAATATCCATTACTCCAGCATTCGGATCTCCATAAAACGAGATTGTGCCTCCAGGTCTGATATTGAATTCTTTGCTTATAATAGGCGTATTTGCAAGCGTGTAGGTAAAGTTATAAGATCCATTAACGATGTTCACATCTCCAAAAAGCTCAAATTCTCCATTATTGTCCAACACCAAATTGAGATTACCATCGCCAGTTCCTTTGATAATATCTCCCGCTCTTGGGTCAAAAATCAGTTCCACATAAGCATCCGGTGTTATCTCCATATCAAAATCCAATCTAACTCCAGAGATTGCATTCAATATTGACTCAGCCACGCTTATTGTTTTTGTAGTGTCAGATAAATCACTAAAAGTGATATAATGCTTCTGATTCACCTTGTTATCTTCTTGGAGCGAAATGTAAAACTTCGTTCCTTTTTCAGACCTCATTTTAGAAGATATTAAAAGATCCGAAAAACTACCTGTGACATACAAGTCACCAGAAGCATGAACAGTACCGTAATAAATCTCTCCATGATTCGCATTGGTATTTAGGAATATAAAGTCTGTTGTGGAAATACGAATATCTGGTCTCATATTCTGAAACCCATCGTGATAGATCGCACCTTCGAGATAGGCTCTATTAAATTCCTTATCACGAAGCAAAACCTCCTGAAATTTGATCGATTTATCATCAAAGAGTAGTTTACCCTCAAAACGATACGTAACTCCTAGATAATCGTAAGTGAAAAAACCGTCGCTAATTCTTGTATCACCATTGAGCAAAGGAGATTTTAGCATTCCATTTATCTTTAGACTTCCGTTGGCTTTACCTGATAAATTAGAAACATGTTTTTCAAATACTGGATCGAGTAATTCCAGATTTGCTTCGTCAAAATCCAATTGAATATCCAATTGATTATCCTCATGCTCTGGATATAAATAGCCTTTCAATTCCAAAGTATTGATTGATTTACGTTTCACATCGAAATCAATGGCTAAACGCTTGTCAGCAGCTTCCCAACTACTTTTTCCGTACACGTTACCCACATGATTCTGATCTACTTTAAGATCAAGAATGGACATTTCACTTAACAAACGAAAAGTCTCCTCTCCAACGCTTCGCTTGGCGCGAAAATCTCCATCTAAAGTACCTTCCACCCCAACAGGCAGAACGGTGTTTAGGTTAGAGATATCGAATGCCTTGAAAGACAATTCCAAGTTCGTTTCTGTGGAATCTGAGTAAATACCGCTTAATAAAATGGTTTGCTCATTTTGATACAATTCCAAATAGGAAATATCTAAATACTCCCCATTGTAAATAACCTTATTGTAGGGATTGAAATACCAGCGATCACCAAGTACTTGTATATTCGAAGGTCGAAAACTAAAAACTAAATCACTCCTACTAAAGTCCAAATTGGCATTGATAGAAGCTCGGGAATTCGTTTCTTTTTGCTCAATAGAACTGTTGAATGTCAGATTATTGTTTTGCCAAACAGCTTCGACGTTCAAGTCTGTGCTTTTAGGCATATTTTTCCAGTATTGATCTTGCGAAACAACATTGGCAACTGCCAGAATCCCCAAAGAATCCAAATCCTTGGAAATGTTAATATCTACTTCATTTTTAGTAAATCCAGACCCCTTGTAATTGACAGAATCTACACTGGCATACAGTGAAAGGGTCGCATTTTTTCGTTGATAATATGTGCCTTCCACGAAAGCCCCTTCGGAAATATGTAGCTCTTGATCAAAGAAGTCTATATAATGAGATAAGTCTCCAAAACTCAATTCAAACCCTAGCCGATATTCATCAAATGATGTGGTATCAGCCAATGAAACGAATGCGCCAGCCTCTGGCTGAAAATACCTCTTAAGCTCCGCTCCTACACGCGTCAAATCTGAAATGAGATGGGAATAAAAAAAATCACCTTCCAACTTCCCTTGAATTTCTGGTAATAAAAATTCAACCTTTCGTCTATTATTTATATTTCGAGCAAAAAGCACTGCTGAGTCCATTTCCAATTTCTGGTCTTCAAAAGCCAAATTGAATGCCCCTAAACGAACATCAGCATTCATGCTATCTAGTGCAAGCCCAGAAAGTCCAACTTGAATTTTCGTACCTAGCACCAATTTTTCATCCGAAAGATGTGTCGCAAAAAAATCAAATTTCTCTATCTGTGCATCAATATTAATGGTCTCAGGGCTCGATTTCAGGTTGATATTACCACTTGCCTTGAGCATCGCATTCGGGTCTCTCACCTCTAATGTGCCATCAAAATATTGCGAAGCAAAGTGCCCCTTAGCTTTGATGAGCTGATAGTTATACCCATAAATACCCGTTTTGGTCAACTTGCCTTCGGTATAAAAATCTGCATTTGTGAGGAGCATCCCATTTCCTTGGATTTTCCCTTCAAAATTCATTTTTTGAAACAATTTTTTATCCCCAAAAAAAGCTCCGGCACTAAAGTTTACAAGTTTTAAGTTTCCTGAATACTGGGCATTTTCCCACCCGCTAGGAAACTTCAAGTTAATATCAGAGACTATTTTCCCCTCTGCAGTGGCTATTTCTGCTTTTGCCACAAAATCCGTTAGAAACCCTAAAAACCTCCCAGTAAATGATACAGAACCGAGATTCTTAATATTTGACGGCAAGGTTTCCATTATTTCTTCTAAATCATCAGTCAAGAGATAACCATGAGCAACATTGACATCCATAAAAGTTTCCGCAAGATTGGGCAATCCAATAAGTTCCGCTTTACCTGAAACGTATGTTTTGGTTCTAAGCTTGAGGGTCATATTCTTAATAGACAGCTCCTTCACCTTACCACTGATATCTCCAGAAAATTCGAATGGAGGAAATGATTTTGACAGATTTCCAAAGTATCGAATATCGTCGGGGTGAAGGTAAGTTTCATTAAAGTGACCAGAAATAGTCACGCTATCAACAAACGCGCTAAAATCATCGAACCCATTGTAGGTAAGCGAGAGGTGATTGGTTATATAAGAATTGGGAGTAGTTAAGTGTAAATCACCTAGTATCAATTCCCTTTTTGATAACCCGAAATCAGCTCGCAGCTTATCTACTTTAAACTTTGAATTTGTTTCTAGACCAGAAAACTCATGGATTTTTACTGCAATAGTGTCTCCCACAAGAGAAAAGCCACTCATTGATGCCTCGGGAATTTCAAAACTAAAATGGCCGTAATCAAACGTGCCCTGAGGCAAACTATCTCGTGTGTAGTTATTGAAAGTAAAAGTAAAGTCGCTTAACAGGATTTCATTTAATACAATTCGCCCATTTTTTCTGATGATTGAATCATTGGATTGACGCTTTAATTTGGACAGTTCATACACGAACTCCATCAAATTGATATTGAGTGTATCTTCGTACTTAGATAAACTCAAACTCCCTCCCACTAGCTCCAGTTGATTGAAATTGAGTTGATTTTCTTTAATCAGGTGAAAAAGGTCATAATCCACATGAGCCTCATTTGCTGCGATCAGTGGATTTCCTTGGTAATCCAAAATCTCCAATTGGTAGACGTCCACTGCATCAAACCATCTGATCTTGATCCCATTCAGTGAAACTTGTAAATTGGTTTTCTGCCTAACAAGGTTGAGTACTTCCTGAGTAGCCCAGTTCTGAAAATAGTTCGTTTGTAATAGACTGATCGTAACGGTTAGAGAGAGTAAAATGAGCACTATCCCCCAAAAGATCACTTTTCTGAAAATGGTAAGTATAGATGCTATTATTAACTTGCCCTTCAATTCCTTTAAACTTTAGCTACGTAATGAGCGAAATAATCCTTGGTATAGAGTCTTCTTGTGATGAAACCGCTGCAGCCATCTGCAAAGATGGAAAAATAATCAGTAATAATATTGCCACTCAGTCTATACATGAAAAGTTTGGAGGAGTGGTTCCTGAATTGGCCTCTCGTGCTCATCAGAAAAACATCGTCCCAACAATTAACGCTTGTCTAGAGGAAAATGATATTTCCACAAAAGAAATTACTGCTATTGCCTATACTCAGGGTCCTGGCCTATTAGGCGCTCTACTTGTTGGTAGTTCCTTTGCTAAAGCACTAGCCGCCTCTCTTGATATTCCTATCATCCCCGTAAACCACATGCAGGCGCACATTTTGGCACATTTCATAGATGCCCCCAAACCAAAGTTTCCTTTTTTGTGCTTAACAATAAGCGGCGGCCATACTCAGATAGTGAAAGTTTCTAACTTTCATGAAATGGAAGTAATTGGTACAACCATAGATGATGCTGTGGGTGAGGCTTTTGATAAATGTGCTAAAATCATGGAGCTGGGTTATCCTGGAGGCCCACGAATAGATGAACTTGCCAAAAGTGGAAACCCTTTAAAATTTAGCTTCCCGATTAGTAATATGCCTGAACTGAATTATTCATTTTCAGGGATAAAAACTGCATTCATGTACTTTCTCCGAGATCAGCATAAGATAAATCCTAATTTCATGGAAGAAAACAAACACGACTTGGCCGCTAGTGTTCAGCACACGCTGATCGAGATGCTCTTTTCGAAATTGAAAAAGGCAGCTAAGACCACACGTATTAATCAAATAGCCATAGCTGGGGGTGTTTCAGCCAACTCGGGCATACGCGCCAGACTGGAAGAAGAAGCAAAAAAAATGAAATGGGATGTCTACATCCCCAAATTTGAATATTGCACAGACAATGCGGCCATGATCGCTATGGCCGGATATTATAAATTCAAAGATGAAATTTATGGTAAGCTTTCAGATAACCCTCAACCTAGAATGTCATTTTAAATTTACTTTTAAATCGTAAAAGCCATGACATTTGGGCGTGCTAAAGACGATTTCTGGTTTTAACAAGTCAATTATTTCCACAGCAACAACAACTTTGGTATTTTTAGAGTTGAACAGATTTATGAATAGATTTTCGAACAACATACAGATAAAGAATAGAAAGGCCTCATACGAGTATCACTTCATTGAAAAATTTGAAGCAGGAATGATCTTGAGGGGATCTGAAATAAAATCTATCAGAGAAGGCAAAGCGAGCATAACGGAAGGTTATTGTTTCGTATCGAATGGAGAGCTTTTCATCAAAGGCATGACGATATCGCCATATACAGACGGATCTTTCAACGTACATGAGCCCACTCGCGAACGAAAATTACTTCTTAAGAAAAAAGAAATTGAAAAATTGCGAGCCAAAATGGAGGAAAAAGGACTCACAATTATAGCCACAAGGGTTTTTATCAATGCCCGAGGACTAGCCAAACTGGAAATAGCATTGGCGCAGGGTAAAAAACTCTTTGACAAAAGAGATAGTATTAAAAAGAAAGATCAGGATAGAGAACTAAAAAGAATGAAGCTGACATGACCCCTGTACTTGTACTCAATCAAGACCATTCGCCACTCTGCCTATGCTCGGTAGAGCGGGCATTTTTACTGATTTTTCTCAGTAAAGCGGAAATGATGAGTGCCTATCAGGATCAACAATTAAGAACAGTTTCAGAAAGCTACCCATGCCCATCTGTCATTAAGATTCGAAATTATGTAAGTGTACCCTACAAAGGGGTTGTGCTGTCGAGAAACAATATTTTCAAAAGAGATGATCATACGTGCCAATATTGTGGAACTAAAGATGAGCTTACTCTTGACCACCTGATTCCAAAGTCCAAAGGAGGAAAAACGACTTGGATCAACTTGGTGACGGCATGTAAAAAATGCAACTCCAGAAAAGGAGATAGAAGCCCCGAGGAAGCTGGCTTTATTCTAAAGCAAAAACCCATCAAACCTTCCTATATGGCTTTCATCAAAGCCACTACAAAACATTTGAGAGAAGACTGGAAGCCTTTCTTACAAATACGAGCCAGCGCCTAGCAAGAGCTATAATTTCAGCATATAAGTCCTTAAATTGCTATCAATTTCAACCACACACCATCATGAAAGTACTAAAAGCTGTCAGTTTTTCTTTGTTTCTCATTGCACTCTTTTCTTGCCAGCCAGAGCAAAAGAACAAAGCTCCTCAAACTCTCAAAGAGAGAAAAGATGCCATTGCGCTACAGATTGAAGAAATGCAAAAGTCTTTGGATAGAAAAATAGAGGATATCGCTCGATCTGGCGACAAGCTTGAAAAAAATGGTAAATCGAAAATCTCTGATCTCATCAATGATCTTAAAAAGCAAAAACGCAAGCTAAATAACACCGCAAGCCGCTTGCAGTACGCTACAGAAGACAACATTGATGATATTCAAAAAGAATCCTCCCAAACATTTGACAGTATCAAAGAAGAAATATCCAACTACACAGATAAAATACAAGAGTGGATTGATGACCAAGCAAAATAAGCGTTATAAGAAAATCAGGATTTTTTAATCACTTTTGATTTGCTAGATACAAGATGTTAACGATCTGATTATCTTAACTTTAATTCTATATTTTAGACAGTTGACCTATAACGAATAGTAAAAAATCATAACATCTAGCTTCATGAAACATACAACACTTTGGAAGTATTTTTTCACCATTATTTTACTACAAGCCTTCATCAAGCCTGCTATATCCAGCGCAATTGATGAAGTAAAAGCCATCGATAGGGACTACATCATGATCCATTTTAAGGACGGTGATGTGAGGTTCGTAGATGATGGAGTTGGGGCTGGTGCCTTTACCTTTATTCATAATCCGTCGAATAACTATGTGGTTAACTACGGAGATCCATTAAATATCAGTAACGCGGTAAACCCTGCCAACTGGAAGGTTGTAAGTAACGACGACCCAAACTTCGGAAGTGCAGGCTTGGCACCAATTGTATGCCATAGAAAATCAAAAGTAAATGGTCATGCAGAATTTGAGAATGTGGGCTCAGATTATCGCTATGAATACACCATGGAGCATTTCATTTATTTGAAACTACCACAATCCATGATACAAGGTAAGCACTACACTATTCAGATTAATGCGAATACCAAAGCCGATGTGCTATCTCATGATTTGCATTTCAATATTTATGAAAATATTTCAGAATCAATACATGTGAATCTTGTTGGGTATGTGAACGACGGTCACATCAAATCTGCCGATTTGTATGCCTGGCTCGGAGATGGAGGCGAGAGAAATTACAGCGATTTTGAAGGAAAAAAAGTATGGATTTATAATGTAAACAACTACAATACACAAGAAGTAGGTACGGTCAAATGGTGGAAGGCAAAAAAGATCGAGTTCTTCGGTCACGACTTTACAAAGGCAGATGTGCGAACGATTGATTTCACTGGATTTGATACACCTGGCACATACAGACTTGTAGTAGAGGGTGTGGGCTGTAGTCAAGACTTTGAAATTAAGGCTACAGTCTACCAAGACCCATTTCAAGTGACTTTAAAAGGGTTCTTCTATATGCGCGTGGGGCAGGACAATCTCAATATGACACCCATTCCCAGGAGGCCTTTATACATTCCTGGCTATAGTCCAGCAGATACTCGAGTGATAGTCACCGACATGGATCCCTACCATCCAGATTGGAACACATTCACCAATGGAGTTGACCCATGGGATAGGGCACATCTTTGGGAACCTTACGTAAAGTCAGGCTCACCTGATAATTGGTTGGCTAAGGGCGGGCATGCAGATGCCCTGGATTGGGACAGACATTTGGGACACGTGTCTATTATTTATGATTTGATCTTGCCTTATATCATAACGAATGGCGCTATCGATGATGACAATGTAGGAATAGCAGAAAGCCAAAATGGTATTCCAGATGTGCTAGATGAGGCCAGAAACGAAGTTGATTTTTGGTTGAGCCTACGATATCAAGGTGGTTATTCTCACGGCCTTACCAACCCAGAGTGGACAAGAAATATTCTGTATCAAGCTGACAACACCACTATAGCCGCATGGGCCAATGCTGCCAACTGTGCGATGTTAGCCGATGCTTTTAGAATTAACGGCAATACGGAATTAATGAATTACTACCGAGATGAGGCGATTACGGCGTACAACTATGCCAGCGCACAACCCAACAAAATGTATGATACGAAAGTGAATGTTGGGCAAACGGAGATGAGAGGACGAGATTTCAAAATGATGGCTGCTGGCTACTTGTATAACCTAACAGGAAACGCGACATATGAAAATGTGCTAGCCCAAGAATCAGTAGTGACCAATGGAAGTAGTTTGATCAATGTAGTGGAAAATTATAACCAGCTATACGGCATAGCTAGTTATTTACATTCCCCTCAGACCATTCATAATCCTACATTATATAACAATATGAAGAGCTCGGTAGTCTATTCTGCCAAGCAAAAAGAGGCCAATAGTTCATTTGAAAGACCCACTCGAAGATCTACTGACATAGCTTATTTCCATTCAACACAAATGGTGATGAGATCGATTTTAGGCCATGCGGTGGCTGACAATGCATCTGACAAATCCTATTTGCTGGATGCCCTCTACTTAGAGGCAGATTGGGGATTGGGAAGAAATCCTCTCAACATCATACAGATGACCACCGCCACAACCTCACTCAGTACCAAACGAAGTGTTGAGCAAATTTATACCTCAGGCACAGACGATGGTACGCCAGGTGTGCACCCTGGACATACACCTTACATGGGTGTGAATAACTGGGGTTGTGATATGACATATAGCTGCCCAGATAAACTGTGGGATCGAGGATACCCAGATTTTTCCCAGTGGCCTAGAGGAGAAAGTATTGTGAATACAAGATATATATTTGCCCATAGTGAATTTACACCTCAGCAGACTATGCGGGGGAAAATGGCTTTATATGCCTATCTCTATGCACTGGGGAAGGAAAATGTGACGCCACCTCCCGTAGGTGGTAGCGGGAGCATCACTTACGAGCGTTATGATAATATAGAAGGAATTTCTATCAGCGATCTATCTGCGGCCGCCTCGTATCCCAATGCGCCAGCATCTTCTCAGGAACTAAATTCTTTTGAAGCTCCATCTGATATAAAAGACAATTATGGAGTTCGCATGAGTGGCTATATCACCGCCCCATCTACGGGCGCTTATGTGTTTTGGATAGCTGCTGACGATAATGCCGAGCTTTGGCTCAGCAACAGCGCAAATCCTGCCAACAAAACCAAAATAGCATCTCACAGTAGCTGGACAGCCAAAAGACAATGGGACAAATTCGCCACTCAGAAATCCGTTGGCATTAATCTGGAGCAAGGCAAAAAATACTATATAGAAGCTTTGATGAAAGAAGGTCAGGGAGGAGATAATTTGTCTGTGGGATGGGCTAAGCCTGGTCAGACATTGGAATACCCGTCTGAGGTAATTCCAGGTACTGCTTTGTCTCCGAGAATCGAGGCAATCTATCGTACCTTGACTGTCGCGAATGGTACAGGTGGCGGATCATACGAAGAAGGATCTAATGTGAATATCAGCGCAAATGATGCGCCATCGGGCAAGATTTTTAAAGAGTGGGTAGGAGATGTGGCTAACCTGAGTGATGTTAATGCGTCAAACACACAAGTTACTATTCCATCAGAGGATCTGATAGTCACAGCTACATATGGTAATGTAGACGGTGGTAGCTGTCAAGCTTCAGGATCATTGCTTTACGAGCGATATAATGATATAACTGGTTCTAGCATTGACAATCTTAAGAATGCGACTAAATACCCTGAATTCCCAGATGTGAGCCAATATCTGGAGGTATTCGATGCGCCGCGCAATGTGGCCAGCAACTACGGCGCACGTTTGAGTGGGTATCTTTGCGCTCCTACTACGGGAAACTACACTTTTTGGATCACCGGAGATGATAATGTTGAGCTGTGGCTGAGCACAGACACAAATCCAGCCAATAAGATAAAAATAGCTTATCATACATCATACTCCAGCTACAAGCAGTGGAACAAGTTCACTACCCAAAAATCCATTTCAATCAGTCTGCAAGCCAATAACACCTATTACATAGAGGCTTTGATGAAAGAAGGTTCAGGGGGCGATCATGTGGCTGTAGGATGGGCAAAACCAGGTCAGAGCACAAGTGCACCGTCAGAAGTGATTCCAGCCGATTTCATGGCTCCCGACCTTCAACAACCCTACAATAACACCATAATATCAATACCTGGTGTGGTTGAGTCTGAGAACTACAACGAAGGTTTGAATGGGGTGGCTTATTATGACAGTAGTGCTGGTAATACAGGAGGAGCCTATCGCACAAATGATGTAGACGTAGCAGTTTGTGCAGAGGGGGGCTATAATGTAGGATGGATAGATACGGGAGAATGGTTGAACTATACGGTAAATGTAGAGAACGCAGGAATCTACAACATCACGCTCCATGTGGCTTCAGCTAACGGCGGTGGCGAGGTGCAGCTCTCCTTTAGCAAAGGCAATGTGGTTACCAATTCGATCTCTACTGGTGGTACTGGCGGTTGGCAAGTTTGGCAACAAGTGAATGTAAGCGGCGTGAACCTCAGTGCAGGCATGCAAGTGATGCAGCTCAAAGTGATCAACGGTGGATTTAATGTAGATAAAATCACTTTCTCAAATCCAAATGCCAATAGACTTTCTGCTAATGTTTTAGAATCTATCGCAAAAAATGAGATTAAGATATATCCCAATCCACTAGTGGGCAATTCATTGACATTGAATGATGGAAACCTTGCGAGTTTGAAAGATATTCAAATAGTGAACATGCTAGGGATGATAATGAGTGTGCAAGTAATGACACTACAAAATGACATAATAGTCAAGTTCAACAACAAACTGGCACCAGGCATATACATGGTCAGCTATATTTTAGATGGCGAGGTGAAAATGGATAAGCTCATTGTCGGAAGGAGAATGAGATGATCGCTTCTGTAAGTGATAACTTGGAAGATGAGCCTATAACTTAGGTGCGTAGATATTTTGGTTTCACAAATACTTCGTGATTTATCACCACTCTAGGGCATCATTAATGGGTAAATCATAGCATAAGGGCATCTTATTTACTCTTACTATCAAGGCATAAGAAAAAAGTCAGAACTCAATCGTCACTGTTTTCAACCATGACGATTGAGTTGATGCCTGACAGGTTTAGAGTAGTTCGAAAATAATTGTACCACCGAGGTGTGCTTATACGAAATGTTACAGACAGGCATAAGCAAGTTTGTTGCTTATGCTATTGCCCTATTTTGATAAATCATTGAGCGTCCAATCATAATCAAAAAAGGCGATCGCATAATCTTTCGGTAAGGGGTCAAATCGATTATGATTAATAAATGTTTGAATGGAAGAACCATCCGCCTCAAACATGTTTTTGTACCATTCAAAAATCTTGCTAACATAGATTTTCTTTTGACTATGATCCACTTTTACATAGTCGTCTCTATCCATTACCATCTTGGTATTGAACCTAAGCTGCTCATCAAGTTCCTTTGGATTGAAAGCCTCGGAGTAAAGCGTCGGGCAGCTGATAGCTCCGCAGTTGAGGGCAAAATGAAACCGTACATCTTTGAAGTTATTAAAAAGCACATTAAACTCCAGCTCATTGAGCGTGTACTGCTTACCTGCCACAGTGTATTTTTTCTTATCAAAAAATCCATCAATGGCCTGAGGACTTTTCACAGGGTATTGATTAAGCACCCCTTTTATAATAAGCAAATTGTATGCATTGATGTAGAAAGCTTGTTGGTACGCACTTGAAGCCCGCTCGACCTTCATTTCGCCTACCTGTGTGATTAGTGAATCAAGCGATTCACTATTCCCTTTAAGCGCCACATAATCGACCCTTCCTTTCTTCACATATTCTTTCAAGAATGCATCGGTACGCTCAAAAAAACCTGCATTTTGTGCATTCAAATTTAGAGAGACAAAAAACCATAATGGGATAATAAGCTTGGTCATAGTAGTTCCGTGTTTTTACATGCAATACGTTCAAAAGAGTCTTGCTGACATAAATCTAACAAATATCATATTCAAATGTCGGCCAGCTAGCGAAATCAAGATTAACAGGTCATACTCAAAGATGCATTGAATCAGACCCATTAATTTTCCTCTGTAAAATTTAAATCTATTTTGACTTCAAAATTCCGATTGCCACAACCAATGCAGCACTCACCGCAAACCATTCTTTTATTGATCGTGCTTGCGCAATTTGGTTGCACTTCAGTGTGGTTCGCCTCCAATGCCGCAATTATTCCTATGATGCAAGCTTTTGCCTTAGATGCACACGCCTTACCACACTTAACTTCAGCAGTGCAACTCGGTTTTATAATGGGTACTATCTTGTTTGCATTTTTCACAATCTCTGATCGCTATTCACCTTCTGTAGTTTTCTTCATCAGTGCTTTGTGTGGCTCCATCTTCAATTTGGCTACCATCCACCCTGACAACACTTTTTCAACTTTACTGATACTTCGATCTCTTACTGGCTTCACTCTTGCGGGCGTATACCCAGTCGGGATGAAAATCGCTTCTGATCACTTTTCTAGCGGGCTTGGAAAATCATTGGGATGGCTTGTGGGAGCACTTGTACTAGGCACATCACTGCCTCACCTGATAGGTGCTTTAGATTTATCATTGGACTGGCGCGTAATCATTATCACCACTTCTGGACTATCATTATTCGGTGGCCTCACACTCATCTGGTTTGTTCCGGACGGGCCTTACAGAAATGTCATATCACAGCTCAATATTAGAGGGGCATTCGTATCATTCAACAATGCCTCTTTCAAAAAAGCCGCTATAGGATATTTCGGACACATGTGGGAGTTATATACTTTCTGGCTTTTGGTTCCGATCATCTACCAGTTTGTCTTACCTAGCCATACACCAAATCATCTCTCTTTACTTTCGTTTGCTACCATTGGTGTGGGCAGTATCGGATGCGTTTTGGCAGGACAACTCAGCCTGCGTTATGGCACGGGCAAAGTTGCAGTACTTTCACTTGCCATCTCTGGGCTTTGCTGCCTTGCTTCACCATTCATATTGTACCTAGATGTTGGGGGCTGGACAATTATTTTCTTACTTATCTGGGGACTGGCTGTAGTAGCAGACTCTCCGCTATTTTCCACCTTGGTTGCTCAAAGTGCCACCTCTGAGTACCGGGGTTCGGCACTCACCATAGTGAACTGTATTGGATTTTCAATCACGGTAGTCAGCATACAAATATTCTATTACATTTTGCCGCACCTTAATCTAGAAACATCAATTGCTTTACTGTCAATTGGGCCAATCGTAGGCATAATTTCCATGACGAAAAAAGGCTCTAGCTCGAGGAGAAAAGTAAAATGAGGAGTGAAAGTAGTTTTGAACTACATCAAGATAATGGGCTCTAAAGGCCAAATCATACATCTGGTCGGCGCAAGCATATCTACTAATGCTGTGTACGACAAAAGATGTTTGGAAGAATACAATAAGGAAAACAAGCCTGATTATTCAGTATCATATTGAAAAGCAGCTCTTCTCAATACTCACTAAAGTTAAAAAATTTATCTATTCTATTAATAGACACGCTTGATAGACATGGCACTATCCTTCGCTAAGTGAAGAAACTTACCATTTTCATACTTGTAAAAACTCACTGCCATCACTAAAAATAACGCTGCACCAGCCAAATCTTCTCTATGATCTACCGAAACCATCGTGGTTAATGGATCCATAGGGATTTTAAGTAATGGAAACATTTTGCTTTCGAACGAGCCAAATTTACCATGCAGCTCATCATTACTAGGAAAGTAGGTTTCAGAATGCTTGTCGTAGGTATAATCTGAAATTGCTACGAGTCTCGCTTTAATCTTGAAGTTAGTAGCTTCCTCAGGATTCGCAAAAGTCTGATCTGGTGTGAAAGCGGGAAAATGCAGGATAACCTGCCCTTTCTCAGAACCTGGTTTGATAAAGTACTTTGCTCCAAAAATCTCATCATAACCAACAGAGGGATTGAACTCAAAACCACCCAGGTGATGTCCGTGCTTACTCACGTAAAGAGGTCTTGTCCCTGTTTCTCCATCCTCAAGTTTTGCCAAACTTCTAAACTTGGCTGTAAGTCTTCCAGAAACATAAGGCTCACAAATCTCCGACATTCCCTCTGACAAGGAATCTCTCAGCGTTTTTGCCATCATTGAAGCCACACCAAATTCCTTTTGATTGCTTCTAAGTTTTTGATAACTAGGTTCGTTTTTGATTTGTTCAGCTGTGGGTCCGCCTTTTTTTGATACAATGGTATGATCTACTCCTTTGATTTTGTAGGCTCTATAGCCCTTAGGTACTATCGTTTCGACAGTGTCTACTAATACTCTTCTCATCCGCTAGTTTGGTTGGTTGTGGTTGGCAACAGGTAATAAGGATGGAAATATAAATAAACCAATACAAATTCACAAAACAATTCTTCATAAATTACTTTATCTCTAGGTTTTCTAAGTGTTGATTTTTAATGAGTTAAGTAAATGGTAAGAAAAGATTTGTGAAGAATGTAAAATATAAAATTTCGCATGATCACGACTTATTGTCTCCGTCACTGAGGTTAGATTTAAAAGAATGCTATTTTTGTTGAATTCAGAATAATAATTTTCTATTTCAAAAGTCCGACAAAAAAATGAAACAATATATTAAGAGTTTAGGTAGTGATCTACCGGCTGGGATGGTGGTTTTCCTAGTAGCACTACCGTTATGTTTGGGTATTGCATTGGCCTCAGGTGCCCCTATGTTTTCTGGTATTATAGCCGGAATTGTGGGGGGGCTTGTTGTAGGAAGTTTGAGCGGTTCTCAACTCAGCGTAAGTGGCCCGGCTGCCGGACTCACTGTCATTGTACTGAATGCCATTACGGAGTTGGGTACATTCGAATCCTTTTTACTTGCGGTTTTTCTAGCAGGACTTATTCAATTCCTATTGGGTGTAGCCAAGGCCGGGATCATTGGCCACTTCTTTCCTAGTTCGGTCATTAAGGGAATGCTCTCTGCCATTGGTCTCATTTTGATTCTAAAGCAAATTCCCCATGCCTTGGGAGATGACAGGGACTATGAAGGAGATGAAGCCTTCTTTCAACCTGATGGTGAAAATACTTTCACTGAGATTGCATTAGCTTTTCAAAATATTGATCTAGGAGCGCTATTGATTGCTATTTGTTGTTTGGCAATTTTAATCATCTGGGAAACGCGCGCACTAAAAAACATGAGCTGGACGAATGTTGTTCCCGGCCCTCTGGTAGCAGTTCTTTTTGGTGTGATAGCCAATAGTGTGCTTTATGCTAAAGCACTGCCACAATTGTTTTTGTCAGAAAAACACTTAGTATCACTTCCCGACATTGGTAGCGCATCGGATTTGCTTAATGAACTGACGCTTCCTGATTTTAGCCAATTCACCAATCCTGATATTTATGTAGTTGCTTTCACGATTGCGATCATAGCTAGTTTAGAAACACTATTGAGTTTAGATGCTGTGGACAAACTGGATCCGTACAAAAGAATTGCGCCTGCTAGCCAGGAACTACGTGCGCAAGGGATCGGAAACATGCTCTCTGGCCTTATCGGTGGACTGCCTGTAACTGCCGTAATCGTGAGAAGTACAGCAAATATAAGCTCAGGAGGAAAAACCAAAGTTTCCGCCATTTTTCATGGGTTTTTGCTCCTTATCAGTGTGACCTTGTTCCCTACCATCCTTAACCTCATTCCACTGGCAGCTCTAGCTGCCATCTTATTGATGGTTGGATATAAACTGGCCAAACCTTCACTTTTCAAATCTGTATATATCCAAGGTTGGAATCAATTCATTCCTTTCGTGATCACCATTATCGCCATTCTTTTCACAGACCTCTTGATAGGAATCACCATTGGTATAATCGTGGGTGTCTTCTTTGTAATTAAAGCAAACCTTCACAAAGCCATCTTAGTAGAACAAAAAAATAATGAGTTTCTTATCCGCCTTCAAAAAGATGTGAGCTTTTTAAATAAAGCCAAGTTGAGAATGACTTTAAGAGAAATACCCAAAGGCTCGCACGTGATTTTTGATGAAACAGATTCCATCTTTATAGATCATGACATCATAGAGACAATCGACGATTTTTGCATAAGCGCAAAAAATGACAATATCACAGTAGAAATGAAACAACCAGACAACTCGAACAATCAAAAAATGGGAATAAAATAATAATACCCAGTATTTGATTCGTTAGTTTTCTGAAAAAATAGAAGATGAGGTTTACGAATTACATCATAATATGCATTTTAGGTATCTGGCTGCTTGGCTCTTGTCATGCAGCCAGCTATCGCAAAGTGAAGGTAGTGAAACCCAAAAGGCATTTTGGTCTATACGACGCTTCCAAAGACCGTAAGAAAAAGCGCGTAAAAACGGTCAAATACAAAACGCTAAAAAGAACCCATGCCTTCAAAAAAGAGAAGGATTAAACTGCTTTTTGGCTTTCATTCTAAATGAATACTCAATGAATGTCAGAATATTTTATGGTTAATTTAGCAAATATTACTCCCCATTTCAAACAATGCATTTCCGTGATTGTCTGACAGTTACATAAGGGCAAGGTGTAGAGATAAACACCTAATAATTCTAATTATTCACAGATTGTTTATATTTTATTTAGAAAAGTCGGTTACTTTCATTCAGGGCTTGGTATATAAGAATGTACACGTCACCAAACAACGACGAACTAAGCTTCTAAAAATGTAGTAACCGCAAAGATTACATTACCATCGATCAAGTCGAACTGAGACTCAAAAACTGGAAACTGAGCTCAATACTATTCAGGTAATTCTATTGCTTGCCACAAGATTGCTATGTCCCGCTGCGATTGACGCTACGCCTAAACTTTATACTATGGAAACGATAACGAAGGAGTCGTCTCACGACTCAGATGATGTTCCCTCGAAGGAACGAACTCAATCACTCAGTCTAAAACTGGATGCAGAACAAACCCTGCAAGCAAAAAAAATAGCTAATGAGATCAATATTGAAACTTTGACCTCTGCTGATATTGTGCAAATTGGTTTTGAAGCCGAAAAAGGCCTGCAACAGACCTTGGATGGCTTTCTATCGAGACTTGACAGAACATCTAGCAATCAAGTTTTTCTTCTCTTTGATCAGCTTGAAAAAGGCGTGAAAGATGCCAATCTTCAAGAAGTGCTAAGAAAGGTTCAAAATAGCAAACCTTCTCTTCTTCGAAGATTTCTTGGGTTACTCAAAGGAAAAAGCATGAAGCAAATCACTCGAGAAACTTATGACGGAATCAAGGATTTTATCTCTGGTAAAACCCAAACGCTGGCATACGAAGTGAATAAGATTGAGAAAGATCTATCGCGGCAGGTGCACAAACTCAATGATGAACTGGGTACGCTGGATGAATTGAAAGCGTCGTACCATGAGCACATGATCCGATTCGGAATCATGGCTATGGCATCAGAATTCGTCCTTGACAAAGCTCGAAAACACTTGGAGTTAATGGAAAGGGAAAACCTAACAAGAGATAACCAAACACTTGAAGCAAAGTGTCAATACATGCGTCAAAAGGTGCAATTGCTAGAGAGTAGATCATTATCCCTTATTGGAGGCTACACGCGGCTACCTGCAGATCATATCATTATCCAGCAAATAGAGCAAGCTGGTGTGGCTACTTTGCAAGAAACGACCATCACGGCTTCTAGCAGATTTGCGAGCATAAAAACAACCCTGTTGGCCATTAATGGGGTATTTAGTGTGAAAAGCGTGCAACAAGTAGGTCAAAATCAAGCTATGATGGACAATCAACTGCAACAGATCAGAAGTCAGCTGACCAAGGAGATAGTCACGACAGCTATAGCGAGTCCGGGAGACAATCGTCTGGAGCAAGTGGCTCAAATAGAAAAGATCATCCACGATGCAAAGGAAATACGAGCTTTGATTCAATCAGCGCAGCGAATCAACGATGAAAAATTCGGCACTGCCAGATCTAAGTTCGAAGCGTTGAGAAATCAACTATCAGTGAACTAGCCCAGCGCACTGACCAGTCATTAATTCTTTACTAAGAAAAACAAGGCCTTGTGCAAACATGGCAACAGGATAATAGTGTCCTAAAACATCAAAACCATTACTTATTATTTTTTTAACCAAAACAACACAATCATGTTAGAAATGAAACTTCATAAGCCAGGAGACAATGTTCCAAAACTTAGCTTATCACTCAAAAAAGAAAGTATCTTCCAAATAGAGCTTTCGTGGGACAGCACCACAGATGTAGACGCTCATGCCTTGCTTGCCTACAACGATGGAAATGGCGCCAAAGTGAGCTCATTCGATCAGGTACTATCTACTTATTAATTCCAAGAAGACAAACCCAAGTGGCACTTTGATAACCAATGGAGATGGTTCCTTTCTACTCCGTGTGGATCGCTTACCCACACTGGAGATAGCCGGGATGGCACCACACAAGACGTGGATGAATCGCTCAAAATAGACGGATCACATATCAAGAATGGCGAGAATGAGATTCTGATTTTTGTTACGATTCACGCTTCCAATGGAATAAAATTCTCAGAAGTAAAAGAAGCAAAAATTGTAATCAAGGACGATGCAAGTAAAGTGCTCTGTGAATACAAACTGTCAAGTGAGTTTTCGGGATTTGATGCCGTACAGATGGGAAGTATCATTCTTACTCCGGAAAAAACATTTCAGTTCCACCCGGTAGGTGTGGGATTCAATGGAGACTTCAACACCATTCTTTCAAATTTTAGTTAACCAAATTTTTTACAACAAATGACCAGCAAGAATAAACCGACCATTATCCAATTGGAAAAAGTGAATCAAAAACCTAGTCCTACGGTAATACGGTCGGTTGATTCTGCTTCAGCAAAACAACCGGAAACGGGCAAAATAAGCCCTTCTGTGATACGCACAGCGTCTGCAAATGCACCCACTGTGACATCAAGCAATATTGTTTTACAAGACGAAAGTCCGACAAAAGAAGTCTCGAAAGTACAACCAACCAAAATGGCCGGTTTTGAACGAGACAGACTTCCTGTGACGATGGAGGAATTTAGAAAGGCAAATCCAGAGATTCCATATAACCTTTCCAGTAAGGCCTATCAAATGGTAATTGAAACGGATATCGCCCATATACTTTCCTCTTCGGCACTGATATGGCAAACTGCGATACAAAAGCAATACAGCGACAAGGTGATGCTGCTCCTAGAGCATACGGAGCATGAGTCCATCGCAAAGGCTAGCTTTTTGATCAACCGGGTGACTGAGATTTTGGGAGCAATTGACTTGCACGGGGTTTGTGAGTATGAAAAGGATGGGATGATTTCCAAGTTGCTGAAACATGCAAACAAGGAATATGACACGCCCGAGGAGCTTCATGAAGCGGAAAATGAACTCAAGCAGCTCTGCCAATTATTGAGCAAGCATCTGCAAAAGTTGATTTTACTGCAACAAAAGCTGGATACACTTAATCGTGAAATTGTGACACTGGCAACAGAAGTCAACGCGGCTCAGATTGCAGCAAATTTCCTAGCGGACTATTTACACAAGTCAAAATTGAGTGATGCAAAAATCGCTGATCAGTTTTTGGAAAGGTCTATGAGCCTGCTTCACACGCAAACACAGATTGTCGAAAATGAGGCTGCAAGGGAAGTGCAATTGATGCTGCCCAGCCAACTCATTACCATGATCCAAAATACGGTTTTGGTGATGCTTCCAGACTGGCTAGGTAGTATTAGCTCCATCCGATCAATGCTGGAATCAAACAAAAAAGTAACCATCACTGAGGTCGAAGAAATCAGTGATTGGAAAAAACGAATTCTTAAACGCTTAAAATAATCAACTATGTCTTTACAACTCAATCTCGAAAAAAGTAAGGGTAAACTCCTTCTTTCACTAAACAAAAAAGGAATCAACACGCCACCATCCATGGAACTGGCCTTTGACCTGGACGTGAGCGGCAGCTTTGACGATGAGCATCGCGACGGTCTTACTCAACAACTCCTCATGCGCCTGGTGCCCTGGGGAATGGTATTTGATCCTGACCAGAAAATGGACATTTTCACCTTTAGCGATGGTAAAAACAGGGCTAACTATGTTGGAGAAATCACACCAGAAACCTGTGATCGGTATATCCAAAAGAGCATCATCGACAAGGTAGAAGGATATAATGGTGGTACTGACTACAGCTATGTGATTCAAAAAAATCTTCAGCACTTTGGGTGGATTGAAGGTGGGGCATTCGTAGCTCAAGTGAAGAAAAAAGGCTTTTTCGCATCTATGTTTTCAGGTGTCATGGAAGAAGAAACTGTGACGGTAGAACAAAAAAGATCCTTGGTGATCTTCGTAACAGATGGAGAATGCTATCATCGTGATGAAGAGCGCCTGCGCTGGGTGCTCTCAGAGTCTGAGTACAGAAAAGATCAGGTCTATTTTTTACTTATAGGCATCAGCAATCAGGGAGTTGAATTTCAATTCTTGAATAAAATCGCGGATGAATTTTCCAACACTGGTCTCGTGGTGATCAACAACCTCAAAGAGTTTGTATCCAAATCGGATGAAGAGGTGAACGAACTTTTGATTGGAGACGAATTGATAGAATGGCTGAAAAAAGAATAGTCTAAAACTTCAGAAAAAGAATGAGCCTGCAGCTCCTTTCTTTTTCTGAAGTTTGATGAAATATTGAATTGATTTTATAAATCTGAGAATCCTTTGCTCTAATTCCTTTGCCTTTTGGCATAACCAAGATAATCTTGTAGCCGAAAGCCAAATCATGAAAATAGGACTTATATCGGATACTCATTATCACCTCGACGAAAAGGTCTTTAAATACTTCGAGCACTGCGACGAAATCTGGCATGCAGGCGATATAGGAGGAATGGAGCTTTTGCGTGAGCTTGAGGCCTTCAAACCCACCATGGCTGTATGGGGCAATATTGATGATCATCAGGTACGTGCAGCCACTACAGAAGGACATGTATTTGAACGCGAGGGGGTCAGAATTCTAATGACGCACATAGCAGGGTCTCCGCCCAGATATAACCAAAAGGTGATGCAACACATTCTCAGACACAAACCGCGTATTTTGGTTTGTGGGCACTCGCATATTCTAAAAATTATGCCTGACAAAAAAAACAACTTAATCTACTTAAATCCAGGTGCGGCAGGTATCCAAGGTTTTCACAAAATCAAAACACTTTTACGTTTTGAATTGAATGCTGGAAAGATTGAAAATATGGAAGTGGTAGAGATGGGGCCGAGAGGGGTTTTAGACAACAATGCAAAATAATAAAAGAATACAAGCACTAGATGCCATGCGCGGTGTGGCTATTCTAACGATGGTACTTTCGGGAGTTGTTCCCTATCGTTCATTACCGGCGTGGATGTACCACGCACAAATTCCTCCACCAGATCGCATTTTCAACCCCAACCTTCCGGGCATTACGTGGGTAGATTTGGTTTTTCCAATGTTCATATTCGCCATGGCCGCTGCTATTCCACTGGCATCATTGAAATTTGAAAACAACTTCGTTTCGTTTTTAAAAAACCTGATTTCGAGGACTTTCGCACTCGTGGCTTTCTCCATATTATTGCATCATGTAAGACCTCATCAAATAGAAGCTTCACCCTCAACCCAAACCTGGGGCTTGGCCATTTTAGGTTTTGTTCTTTTGATCGGACTGTTTCTTAACGCACCAAAACATTGGAGCAAAACATGGACATACGTCATTAAACTGGCCTCTGTAATTGGCCTTGCAATACTCCTTAGCCTGCTCACTTTTAGAGGCGAACCTTTCTCACTGCATAGAAGTGACATCATTCTATTGGTTTTGGGCAATGTCTATTTTTTCACGCCTATTCTATGGTGGATAGGCAAACGTCAACCGCTGTGGCTTTTGCTGACTATCCCTGTCCTATTATTTTTCAGGATTACACATGAGCAACTCGCATGGTCTGCTGCTGTATGGGGCTTCACTCCTGCCTCATGGCTCTATCAGTTTTATTACCTCCAATATTTGTGCATTGCCATACCGGGTTTAATGGCAGGGCACTTTTTGATGAAGTATAAATCAGAAAGCATTTCATCTACCAGTTCCAAAACAGGGATTTTAATCCTGCTAACACTCATAATAACCACACTCGCAGGTCTTCAATTAAGATACGTATGGATTACAATGGCTATAGGTGCTATACTACTCGTGGTTTTACATCCAACATTCATCAAACACCATAAATCCCTCGCATTTCTCTTTTGGAGTATTGTGATCTTAATGGCACTGGGATATATGACCGAACCTTACGAAGGAGGCATCAAAAAAGACCCATCTACTATCAGCTACTATTTTATTACGGCGGGATTGAGTTATGCCGTTCTGCTATTGATGATGCTATGGGAACAACTCATCAGTTCATCCAGAGTTTTTACACTGTTGATAGAAAATGGCAAAAACCCCATGTTGGCCTACATTGCCTTTGCCAATCTTATCTGGCCTATTTTGGCGATCACTGGTTTAGAGGTTTGGATCAATGACTGGACTGCATTACCCATTTTAGGTTTTTTAAGGGCACTCACTTATACTTTTTTGCTGGCGCTAATCGTATCTTTTTTCACCAAAAAGAAGCTTTTTCTTAAAGCTTAAAGATCTAAGACGCAAGTGGCTATTGACTCTATTCGCAGGGTATAACACTATTTCCGAAGGGACATACCAGCACATAAAAAAAGGGTCTGAAAATAAATTCCAGACCCTTACTCATTACTATAAAACAAACTTATTTAACAATCAGTTTTCCCATCATTGTTTGATTTTCACCTTTAATGCGAACTAGATAAATGCCTTTCAAAGCAACCTCAGAAAGATTCAATTCAAAGCTTCCTTCCTTCAACACGACACTTGAGTTTTGATAAACAATTGCTCCACTCAAGTTTATCAACTCAATTGATGCCTGCTTAATGGCCGTATTATTTAAGGTTACCCTCACCGTGCCATTGTCACTAGCAGGATTAGGGAATAATAAAACTGTTGACTTGTTCTCAAAGGACAATTCACCACTTCCACCTACCAAATCCACAGTCACTTCACATTGAGCTGTTTGACTACCTTCATTGGTCGTCACAGTGATTGTAGCCGTCCCAACTGCTATAGCCGTGATTTTTCCTGTATTTTCATCTACACTTACTACAGCTGCATTGGAAGTGCTCCATTTCACCGACTTGTCAGCTAGCTCGTTTGGCGAAACGGTACTCGTTAGCGTCACTTCGTCTCCGATTTTCATGTTTCCAATTACACAATTATCAATGACCACACTCACTTCTGGGTTGACCACAGCCTGCTTGGTGGTGTCAGTACCAATGTTTGTGTAGAAAGAATTACCGTTATCATTGTAAGCTAGAACCCGATAATCATAAATGGTATTGGCCGATAAGTCGTTATCACTATACACAGTGATGTTTTCTCCAACTTTTGCAATTTCCACGAATGCATTTTCAGCTTGCTTTTTACGCTCGATAGTAAACCCATTCTCATTGTCAGAATTATCAAACCAGGCCAAATCGATTTTCTTGTCAGAAACAGCACTAGCTTCCAAATCACTTGGAGCAGTAGGAGCGCCCGCCGGAACTGTGAAATCACATTTTTCGCGAACAGCCACCGCATCTATCCATACGTTCACCGTAGATCCGCCTAAGAAAAAGTCTACCCGCACATTTCCAACATCTGAAACAGAAGTGAATTCAAAACTATAATCTTTAGCCGTAGGTGTTAAATTAAGTCCTAAGTTTAAAAAATTAGTCCATGGTGCTTCGCCAAGTAAAATTGCTGCGCTTATTCCCCGATCAGCTTCACTTTTTGCTTTAAAGGTTAGTACATAAGTGACACCTGCCTTTAGGTCAGCTGCTAGCGGAGAAAAGAATTGCAAACTAGTTGCTCGTGCTCCTCCACTTGTGATGTCTATATAAGCAGCTTCATCACCAGACATTCCTGTTTCCTTCACGATCGCCAACGTAGAAGCCGCAGCACTCGCCTCTTCATTATAAAGCTCCCATTCCAGACCTTCAAGCTTAAATTCTCCATTATTTACGATTGTAGAACTATTGCAAGGATCTGGGTCAGAAGTTGTTTTAGTAACAGTGTTGGAGTAGTCTGAATTTCCGCCAATATTATATGCGTACACTCTGAAAGTATATTCATTCAAAGCTGTAAGATTTTTGCTTTTGAATGTTGTGACATTGGCCTCCACTTCTCCAGCCAGTTCATAATCTCCCGATCCAGATTTAATTTCAATTTTATAGCCCGTTTCATCGTCAGCATTATCCGTCCATGACAAGTCAATTTGCTTACCAGAAACAACAACCGCTGTAAGCTCAGAAGGTGCCGCAGGTACTGGGTCAGCTTCTAATGTAGTGGCCATGGCATCTGCTGAGTATTCTGAATTTCCTCCTGCATTATGCGCCAAAACTCGGAATGTATACTCAGTAAGTGGATCTAAACCTTTCACTGCGAATGTTGTTGAATTGGCATTAGCAACGCCCACTTGAGCAAACTCACCAGCTCCAGATTTCACTTCTATCTTAAAGCCAGATTCATTATCTGCATTATCTGTCCAAGTCAAATCCACCTGATATCCTGACGCTGCAACTCCTGCAAGATTACTGGGTGCTGACGGTGCTGGTGGCGGTGGGCCGAGCGGCTCAATTGGTCTTCTCCAAGCACCTGCACCTGAAGTAGAAACCCATAGCTGACGCACTCCATCTTTATCGTTGGCAATACGAGCTCCAGTAAATCCACCAAAGTGCAATCCATCTCTCCAGTCTTCCCACGCCACTGTAGTCCCAGTGATAGTTCCTTTATAGATACCATAGGTTTTTTGCTGTCTGTGGTCATAGTAACTCACGATGATTTTGTCATCATAGCCTATAGGCCCGCCTTTGCTTGTAAAGTTGAAATCTCCCTTGATGGCCTGATACCAGCTAGGTTCATTGATTTGTTTTACATCATCAGGGTCTATCACCTGTGTCCAAGTATCACCTTCATCAAGAGACAACAATCCAGCAAATCCATTTACACCTGAAGTTGTACCGAAATGGAATAGATAAATCTGTCCGTTAAACTCCCAAGTGATCACTTCAGAATCCCAGCTAGAAGTACTCAATATTTTTGTCCATGTCCAATCTCCAATACTTGCTCCAGTTTTAACTCCTTTCCAAACGCCTGTAGATCCTCTAGCTCCGTTGAAAAATACGATATCAGGGTTCGTTGGATGTGGAGATATTTTCTTGGCATGAGTCGGGTTGTTACCACCAGAATCCATGATTTTGGTCACATTGGCCACTCCTGCATCTACCGCTGCGCCTAGGTCGTCTATGATATACATACCTGTATTTGCAGCATGTATGAATACGCGATCAGGTTTGGCTGGAGATACTTCTATCTCTCGCAATTCTCTACCACCAGGGCCTGTAGGCAAGCCACCTTTGGCATTTTTTCCGCCAGCAAGAAATACCCATTTGTCTTCTGGAGAATGATTGACCAGCTTTTTAGCATATAGCCTACCTTCGGCAGTACCAATAGCTCCGCCGTAACCTTCCGACATTTGAGCTAAAACTGTAGGTGTTCCGCCTGCACTACCAATGGTCACTGCTTGCGCATCTGAGAGGTTCCCGCCGTTGCTTCCGCCACCGCCAGCTCTATGCCATACGTTAGACCAAGAAACTCCACCATCCCAGCTTTCTACCGGGCCATTATCAGCTTGTCCTTGGATCACGTAATTTTCATGAACAGCGATATCATAAGTATAAGTACTCTCTGTGCCGCGTCCACTGTAAGTAGGCCACATAGAACCAGCACCCCAAGCTGGTGCGTTCACTTGGAAGTTCTCATTCTTGATACTGTATTTGTTATTCCATGAATATTTACCATCGATATACTTGCCTTCAAACATTGTTTGATTGGTGGTAGACCATATCGCTCGATCCCAATTTGTAGGTGTGTAATGTGCAAAACGTGGGTTAGGACCGGCTAAATCCCATCCAGTATCATACCCTTCAAATCCTTTCCAAATAACCTCATGCGAATCACTTTGGTAAGTATCGCCATCCCATACAAACGTCACCTCATTGACATCAGTCCTGGTTTGAGATGCAAGGATAATTTTATGTGTATCCCCCGTAGATCTAGGGTCAACTTCCGGATACCAATATTTTTGTGTTGGGACACTAGACTTAGTCCAGCTAATAGTGGCTGTAGGCGTGGCATATAAGAAGCCATTGTAAATAGCATACAGTTTCTTGCCGTCAGGGCTTAAAGAGATTCCTTTATTAGCCCCAGCTCCCGCAGGTTTAGGTACTAAAGTCCATGTTTCTCCACCATCGGTACTTTTAAACACGCCTTTTTCTGCTCCCAGATATACCGTGCTAGTATTAGTTGGGTCATAATTAATGCTATACACGTTTCGATCAGAAACCACATCATCAAAAAAGACTTCCTTCCAAGTATCTCCACCATCTGTGGATTTATAGATCATTCCTTTAGCAGTGGCAGACATCCCAAAATTATTTTCAAAGCCATAGTCATCTCTCCACCCGATACCAGCGAGTACGTTGTTCTCATCATCTGGGTCTACGGCCACAGAAGCAATGGATTTTCTTTGTGTGATCTCGATCAGTTTACTTGTTGCTCCACCGTCATTAGACACTTCCAAACCATACAATGTACCGATGTACAATTTGTTATTGTTGCCCTCAGTAAAAGTGACAGAAAAAGCCCTGTTTTGGTGCAGGTTACCTTTAGGATGCCAAGATTCACCATTATCGGTACTTTCATAAATACCTTCCATATCAGAGGCAAGAATCAAGTGGCCAACCACATTAGGATTTGGCACTACATCCTGCACCTGCCCTCCAGCACCTGGATTTATAGACACCCACTGAGCCATACTCGCCAGTGAAGTCATTAACAAAATAGAAAATAATAGGGGTCTCATATATGTTATTTAGTTTTTGTATTGACAAGCAATTAACCTAAGAAGGGTCTGAGTATCCTGATATTTTATAATTCAAAAGTTATTTTATGAAAGAGTCAGCAATCAGTATTTTGGCATGATTCTTTGATTATCAATGGATTAAAGGAAGTCAGCATTAGGGTTAACAACTATGTATTGCGTAAAATTCCAACGTGAGTGCATTGAAAAACGGTGTTAATTGAAGGTAAGAATGAAGCAAATGGTGATTTGAGGATTTAAAACAGGGTACGTTAAAAATTAGCGATTCCCTAATCATAAGTCCATAATTTAACTCAATATAATTTTGTAAAATACTGAAAATGAGCTGCTTGACTCAAAGAACCAATAAAATAGTGCTAAGAGTTTTGTGAAAACAAAAACACCCTTCATCCAAACGAGTGAATGAAGGGTGTTTTTCTAATTATCTATTTCCTACTTTTTATCTGCGTCTCTCACAGCCTTAAACTCCGAGCCTTCTTTCCACTGCGGCCATAAGTCGCCATTGGCTAGCTGGAGACCGAGCTGATAGAAGAGCTCCACATCTTGCTGCATGCCGCCCATCTTCCAAGTGGTGCTGTCCATTTTAAATTCATCGGCAGGCTGGTGGTAGGCCGTGGCATTGTAGGCTGCCAGCGTTTCTTTGGCATAGGCCACTCCCCCATTTACTGCATCGTAGCTCCCATAAGAGAAAATGGCAGGAATGCCCACCTTGGCAAATTGGAAGTGGTCTGAGCGGAAAAAATAACCTTTACTCGGCTCAGGGTCAGCAAGTACGTAGCGTCCTTGCTCTTGAGCCAGCGCTTCGGCTAGCTCATCCAGCTCAGATTGTCCATAACCTACGATGGTCAAATCATTCATCTTTCCCATGTAATAAAGCCCATCCATATTGATATTGGCAACTGTTTTTGCTGTTGGGTAAATAGGGTTTTCAGCATAATATTTAGATCCCAACAGGCCTTGTTCTTCAGCCGTCACAGCAAGGAAAACAACTGTTCTTTTGGGTTTTTCCTTTTGCTCCGCAAATACTTTGGCGATGGTGAGCAAGCTAGCCACGCCAGATGCATTGTCGTGAGCTCCATTGTAAATAGAGTCGCCATCTACCACAGGCCCAACTCCAAGATGATCCCAATGCGCAGTGTAAATGATCACCTCATCAGGTTTTTCCGTGCCTACAATTTTTGCAATCACATTTTGCGATACGTCCTTTTTGATTTTGTTACTCACCGTCACGCTGGCATTTACGCCCAATCCCACAGCCTGAAAATCTTTGCTTCGCGCTTTTTCCACAAAACCTTTCATATCTACCTGTGAAGATTCAAAAATTTTGATCGCCGCATCACGCGTGATCCAGCCCTGCACGATTGGCTGAAATTGATCTCCCGACTGATCGAGAAATAGGCTCGCACCAGACCAGCCATTTTTCACCACCGACCAAGGGTAGCCCGCAGGAGCTGTCTGATGGATAATAAAAATACCAGCTGCGCCTTGTCTGGCTGCCTCCTCGTACTTATAAGTCCATCGCCCATAGTAGGTCATTGTTTCTCCTTTGAAAAAAGTGCTATCTCCAGAACCGAACCCGGGATCATTTACCAGTACGATCACCGTTTTTCCTTTCACGTCCAGTCCTTCATAATCATTCCATCCGTACTCAGGAGCCACTACACCAAAACCTGCAAAAACCATTTCAGAAGCTTCCAGCACATTTTGCTCTTCTACCCTTTCGGAAAAAGCGACGAACTCATTGCCCCATGCCAGCTTCACTTCTTGATTACCGGAGGTCACTGTCATAAAATCTGAAGGTGTAGCATCCAGCTCCACCAATGGCACTTCCTGAAAGAAACTCTCACCATTTCCCGGTGCGAGTCCATAGCTTTTAAACTCTTGCTCCAGATAGGCCAGCGTTTTTGTTTCTCCTTCGGTAAAAGGCTTTCTCCCGAGAAACTCATCGGAGGCCAGCACCTCAATATGCTTCGCAATGGTCAGGGTATCAATGGGTGAAGGGGCGTTCACTGTCTCTTTTGCCGACTGGCAAGACCACAAAAGCCCAAAAATTGCTGGAAATAGAAACTTTCTCATAGTTAGTATGTAGATTAAAAACACTTCGAGCAAGTTGCTCAAAAAGGAACAAATCAGGAAAGGATATTCACCAAAAGGCGGATATATGGGATAAAAGTAAGACTTGCTCTTTTACTAATCTTAAATCTATTTAACCGAAATATTTCAACTAACAAAAAAGACCAAACACTATGAAAAGATCACTACTACTTATTGCTACGGTGGGCATATTGTCCGCCTGCAACACCCAATCAAAATCAGAAAAAACAGCAGAAGCAACTGCGGACACGGTTTCTATGGATACCTCCATGACTACCAGAATGCCTAAAATTTCAAAAATATGGGCTTCCGACACCTTGGTGCAAACACCCGAATCGGTCTTCTTCAATGAGGCTGACAGTGTATTGTATGTCTCCTGCATCGGTGGCGTGCCTCCTACCGCCAAAGATGGCGATGGCTATATTTCAAAGCTTTCGCCAGAAGATGGGTCTATCATCGACTTGAAATGGATTACGGGACTGAATGCCCCAAAAGGCATGGGAGTGTCGGATGGGAAACTCTACGTGACGGATATAGACGTAATAGTGGAAATAGATATTGCCGAAGGGAAAATTCTCAAAAAACACAAAGTGGAAGGTGCTGCATTTCTTAACGATATTGATGTTTCTGACGCGGGTGACGTCTATATCAGTGATATGAATACGCAAAAAATCTTGCTACTAAAAGATGGTGTGGTTTCTACTTTTATAGAGTCAGTAGAATTCAATGGCCCGAATGGTATTTCTCTGAAAGGCGACAAACTGATGCTTTCTACGTCCGGCTCTGGCAATTTCTATGAGATTGACCGTGGAGATAAAAGCTACAAGGTGGTTACGGATTCCATATTCGGAGGAGATGGTGTGGAGCAAAGTGATGACGACTATCTGGTATCCAGCTGGAATGGAGAGCTCTACTTCGTAACGGCAGATGGAGAAAAATCTAAACTGCTCGACACAAAAGGTATAGCCAATACAGCAGATATTGAGTTTGTAGCGGCAACAAACACCATTTTCGTTCCTACCTTTTTTGGAAACCAAGTGGTAGCCTACAAACTAGAAAAATAGATTTGTTTAATTGTTTTAATAAGTCCACTTGGCTTTTGCCAGTGGGCTTATTTTTTTATCCTACTCATGAATCCTTCAGTCCACAAACCGAAGATCAAAAACCACACCTATGGTGCTTTAAGATAACAATTCCATTCAGCGCTCAATCAGACTTGTCGCTAATTCGAATCTAGCTTAAATGCTATTTCTTTTTGAAAAATTTACTCCTTCTTACGCCCATCCCAATCAAAACAATGCCCACAGCCGTCATACCATAAAGAATAACTTTATGTGATGTTTGAGGTTCCGTAACTGGGCTTGATTCTTCTGAAAGAGGTGTAGAAACTTCTTCCTGTAGAGGCATAGCAGGAGAAAGCATCAAAAGGCAATAAAGAAAAATTGTGGTCATGATATTAAAGTTGGTTGGCAATAATTGGACAAGTTACACAAGGCCAAAAAAAAGCCCCAATTCTGGGGCTCTTTCTAACCAACTTTATACTCAACTTACTCAAATCATTTCTTTTATAATTCTCGCCAATACTATTCCAAAGAAGATCGACTCCAATTTATTTGAGCATGACTGCTGGTTATCAACTATGGGGTAATTGTGTTTATTTAAATCCTCTACAAAAGGAAGCTTTACTTCTTCCAACTCAGCCGAAATAAACCATATATAATGAAATAAGTCCAACTGATATCATCGCTCCAAACAATAAGAAATTGATAATTTCCAATCTTTTCACCTTGCTCATAAAAAATACTATTTTGGTTGTTAATAGCTGACTTACGAAGCTGCTGCTATCATTGGATTTACCAGAGAAATATTTTTTTTAGGAAAAACTTACACCGCAATACGTCTCCCGAAACAATTGGTCAGGAAGAAGCTGGAGAACTGATTTTATTACGATTGAAATAGAAAGTATTTGAGTGACAAGTGAGATTAAAAAACTACTTCCTCAGAACGATTATGAATGCGGCGATGGAACTAAATCCAGTTTTTATACCTCATATATACTCCCATACCAATGGATACAAACACCATACCTCCTAAGGTCAATGGATAACCATAGGGAGAATCCAGCTCTGGCATGTAGTGAAAATTCATACCGTAAAGCCCAGCTAAAAAAGTAAGTGGGATGAAAATCGCTGAGACAACAGTGAGGGTTTTCATTACTCGGTTCATCTCGTTGTTTCTATTGGATTGCTGCAAATCCATCAAATCTTTGAGCATCTCACGTGAAATCTCAAACGATGAAAGCAAGTGTTGCAGGTGATCTGCTACATCCTGAAAATAGTTGACTGATGAAGCTTCTATAAACCCATCGGCTTCCACACGCATTTTATTAAATGCGTCTTTGAACGGAAGGGTGTACTTTCTCAAAAGGTTGATGTCCTTCTTGATTTCCATTACCATAGGCATGGCATCAAAGCTAATATCTGACAATGCCTGTCGCTCGAGCTGTTCTATACGAGTTCTGATATGCTCCATGATTTGCATGTAGTGATCCACTACTGCATCTAAGATCAAGTAGAGCAAATAATCGACTCTATACTTTCGAATAAGGCCTTTGGCAAGAGCGATACGCTGGCGCAAGTCTTCAAAATCATCTCCTGGCAAACCTTCCTGAAAAGTGATAATAAGATTTTCCCCCATCACGATACTCAAATGCTCCTTTAGGATTTTATGATTGCTGTCATCAAGACTGAGCATTTTCGTGCTAAAGAAAAGGTATTTACCAAAAAGCTCGAACTTAGGAAGATGATCTACATTGAGGATATCCTCGGCCATCAAGTGGTGAATATCAAAGAGGTTAACAGTATCATCCACCAGTCCTTTGCTTGTGATCTCTACATCCAGCCAATTGACATGTGAAACCTTTACTAAATCAAAAGACTCTTTGGGACTGAGGTTTGATTGAGTAAAATAACCAGGGTTGTTATATTGTATAAGAGTAAGCAATGGTTCAAGGTGTTTATAGTTGGCGAATCTAAATGAAAATAGCGTTAAAAAAACTGTCGATCAATCGATGATAACCAAAAACTACATTCACCCATAAACGACTCGACCCTTGACAAAAAATCATCAAGGGTCAAGTTATGGGAAATAAAACCGAACGAGGGATTAGATATTTTGCTCCTCTTCCTCGTTTTCAGATTCTATACTTTTCTCTCTTTTATTATAGAGATAGGCAACCAACGCAACTCCCGAAAGGGCCGCAATCAACACTACAAAAAATCGTTTCATTTATTTGTTATCAAAAAGTCTTTTCTATTTCAAATACTGCTTTACAGCAGTTTATCATGTACCACCCTACCCAATTGGCTGATAAAAATCAGATGACGTTGCATCTCTTTATCCCTAACGATCACTTCGTACTGAATATTATTTCCTTCGTTTATCAACACCACATTCATGATTTCACCTTTTTGCTCCATGGAGCGTTTGATAGACTCTGGCAGCAAATCTTGAGACAGATTCATCTGATACCGCTCCAGCTCGCCTTCCTTATCAAAAAGTGCTATATACTCTATGTTGTCTTTATAAAATACCGCCTCAAATTTTTCTCCCTTCTTTGCCCACTCCGCATTGATGGCTCCTCTAAAATTCAAGAGAAAAGCTTCCAAACATTTGTCTGAAGGTTTGAGGCTTTCTCCCTGCACTACTCCCTTTAAAAAATCAATCATGATTCACCTCTGTTTCTATCATTGAGACGATGTTCCTACAAAAAGTAACACATCCATCAAGAATTAAATTTTTGTGTATACAAATAGACTACACGTGCGCGTGCTCTTTTCAATCGCATCTTGGCCGCACTCTCGCTGATCCGCAGCACCTCTCCTATGTCTTTCATGGCCAACCCATCCTGATACTTCATGATGAGAAGTGCCTTTTCTTCGGGGTGTATCATGTCCATGATGATCATCAGATTATCATAATTGATATCTGATAGTTGATCGTCGCTTTCGTCTATGATCTCGGGCAATTCATTTTCCTCATTCCACTTAGGGTAATGAAGCTTTTTTTTCATTCTTAGAAAATCAATACAATGATTGTAAGTGATCATATATAGCCAAGATGAAAAAGAAGACTTTTGCTGAAAAGAGGGAAGTTTTTCAAAAGTTTTAGAAAAGACATCTTCGGCTAGTTCTCTGGCTAGCTCCCTATTCTTCACAAAGCTGTAGCACTTGTCCATCACCTTCTTATGGTAGCGGTCATAAAGCAAACCAAAAGGTTTGGATGGATTGCCCGCCTTTATTAAACTGATCAAATCATTGTCAGATAGCTGCTTAAGTGTGGCTGTTTCCATGCTGTTGTTCACTCACCAAATTTCATGAAAAAAGAAGCAAAAAGCCCCTTTTTAACGGAATTTCTATGGCTCTAAAAAAAAGATTTAAGAAAAATGTGACCCCTGTAATAATCCTCGTCTCAATATCGAAAAACAGCCAAACATGGCACTAATAGAAAACCTAATATCAATAATGAAAATGAAACAAATTTTAGTCGGTATAGCAACACTAGGTGTAGCAACTATGTTACTGACAAGCTGCGATGAAGTTCCACAAACTGAAATCGAATCTGCCAACACTGCAATCAATGATGCACAACTTGCTGGTGCGGATGTCTATGTGCCTCAAAGCTTCCTTGCGCTTCAAGATTCTATGAAAGTCGCCCTTGAAGGTATCGAAGTTCAAAAAGCTAAATTCTTCAAGAACTTTGACGCTTCAAGAACTCAGCTTTCAAATGTAATAACGCTTGCTGATACAGTGAAGCAAGAGACAGAAGACAAAAAAGCTGCTTTGAAAGTAGAAATCGATTCTACCACTAGTGAGGTAAACGCGCTTATTGCAGCTGATAAGGAATTGGTAACATTAGCTCCTAAAGGCAAAGAAGGTGCAGTGGCAATCGCTGCTATTGAGCAAGAAATTGCTTTGATAGAGACTTCAGTAGCTGAAGCAACAGCTCTAGCACAAAAAGGTGAATTGATCCCTAGCTTAGACAAATTGAAAGCTGCCAAAGAAAAAGCTACAGCGATCAATACTGAGCTAACAGAAGTAACTGCCAAGTATGCTTCTAACAACAAGAAGAAATAATTGACGATTAATTAAATCAGGGTGCTGTTTTTAGATTCAGCACCCAAATTTACTGTTTTAACCAAATGCCTTTTACGAGGTGACGTATTGAATCACCAGAGAATAAAAGACCATTGGATTTAACTATCAAATAGAAAATGTTGAAACACATTTGGAAATGGGGGCTTGCCTGTCTCATTATCCTCACGCTTACGGCTGCTACAGCCCTACACTACTGGGAACCCGACACCCCTCTTCTCGAAATCACCGATGCACAGTCATCAGATTTTCAATGCAAAAAAGGTAAACGCCAGCAAGTATGCCCCGGCATTGCTAGCACAGGCCACCACCTTATATGACTCAGCCATGAATGAATGGCAAAAGCAGAATAACAAGGTTGCGTTTCTTCGCAATTTTCAAAAGACATATGATTATAGCGATAGTGCCAAAAGTCTCGCGCGATCATGGCCACCAATATGTCCTTGCAATCATCCAAGGAGTCTAAAAAAGGCACATCGCCACTAAAATGAACAGCTTTTGAAAAGCAACTCAAAAGAATATCATCAAATCTACGCCATTGTACCTTTAGGGGATGAGCGTATCAATGATTTTGTAAAGGCCAAAATGATGCAGCAAGAAGGTGTTCAGGCCTATTATAGTGGTAATTATAGTTTGGCACTTCAAAAAATGAGTACCGCTGAAGAAGATTTAAACCACATCATTGCCTATTCTAAAACTACTTTGGAAAGCTACTTTAAAGCTCATTCCGAGTGGGTAAGCTGGGCAAAACAGACAATTGAGCATTCTAAACGAAACAAAACCACTTGTGTGCTCATAGATAAATTTGCACGAGAGGCGCTTGTGTACAAGAATGGTACGCAAATACAAAAATTCAATGTGGAATTGGGAGCCAATTGGATAGGTGATAAAAGTGTGCAAGGAGACAAATCCACTCCCGAAGGACTGTATAAAGTCATTGAAAAAAAACAAGGCACCGAAAACCAAATATTATAAAGCGCTCCTGCTCAACTACCCAAATGAAGAGGACAAAAAGCGTTTTATCCAAAACAAAGAATCTGGTCACATACGTGCTACTGCGAAGATTGGTGGGTTAATAGAAATCCACGGAAACGGCGGTAAAGGAGCCGACTGGACGGAAGGGTGCATTGCCCTACCCGATCTACTCATGGATCAGCTTTATGCCAGCTGTGCTATTGGCACACCGGTCACTATTGTTGGTTCATTGGGCTCTTTATCTGACCTGACCAAAAAAAAGAAATAAGATGGATCTGCTAACTGAAATAGACGAACCGCTTGATGATCGCGGCAAATGGAAAAAAAGAGGAGGTGTTGCATTGGTTGTTGCCATTGGATGGATCGTTATTTTCTCTATTGCCTTGCTGCCTCGTGTGACCGAGAAAGCACTTCTGAAAATGACCAAAAGATCATCAAAAGTTTCCCAGGATCAAGAGGCCGAGGTATTGGTAATCAAAGATCAATTGTCGGCAGAAATCTCACAGCTAAGGAAACAGTTTGAAGAAAAGACACCCAAAAACGCGTATATAGTTATCAATACTTCAGCCAACGAGTTTGCGCTATACAAAGGGTTTGAGTTGATCAAAAAAGACAAATGCTCTACAGGAAGTTATGTCCTTCTCAAAAAAGGAGACAAACAGCAGTGGATGTTCAAAACCCCCAAGGGAGAATTTAAAATCAGGTCGAAAAAGAAAGAGCCAGTGTGGAAAAAACCAGATTGGGCATTTGTGGAAGCTGGCTTGCCAGTACCTTCTCCTAACCACAGTTCTCGCTTTGAGTATGGCGTACTCGGTGATTATGCACTCACTTTGGGAGATGGCTACCTTATTCATGGCACACTTTACCAGCGATTTTTAGGATTGCCCGTCACACATGGGTGTGTGCGTCTAAATGATGAAAATTTAGCTTTGGTTTACAAAACACTGAATGTAGGTGCTAAAGTATATATCTACTGAGATGAAAAAAATATACATATTGTTGCTAGCTTTCGCTGTTATTGCAGCTTTGAGCTTATCTTTTTTGATCGGAAAAAAACCTGTAGAAAAACTCCATGAGATAGCCGCTCTTGTAGCGGAGGACAGTGTATTCATGACTAAATATCCGGCTATTTATGATGCAGTGGATTTATCTGAGGATATCCGTGAAAAAGCAAAAGCGCAAGCACTCCTCGCACAGTCTCAATCAGACTCTATTCAACTTATTTTAAACTTACGAGACAGCAGCATTTTTCTTGTTATCAAAGGAGTAATAATTCATACGACCAAACTCCAGTCTTTTAGTATTGACCCTGTATTATATAACCTAACCAATAGAGAGTATCTATGGCTCTTTGGAAAACCTCAGAACATAACACAGCTAAGAACCACTATAGTAAAAGAGCCAATAGTCGTAAGAGAGGCACCAAAGGACACCCTTGAAGCTGCATTGAATGCCTATAAACCAGATACGCTGATCCAAAACCCTGCCATGCTGCATTTTTCTGTACAAGCCGACATTATCGTGAAAATGGTACAAAGTGAAGCGTTTACAGATTGGGAGCAGCAAATAGCCGATGAATTTGAAAGTACGCTTGTGGATCAAAGTCTGTTTGAAAAATACCGCGCCCTCTTTTCGCGAAACAAACAAAAATATCTCCCCAAAATCACGCTCATTTTATCTCGTGACGATCTTCGTGCGATCTATCGTGCGCTTCCAGCAAATGCCACAGTGGTTGTTGTGATATAGTTGTCGATATGAAACTATAAAAATAATTCAATTCCTTCTCAGGCCACATATGAAACCTATATTTGCGCTTTGATAAAAAAAATGATCGGCATTCAAACCAATTTGTATTTGAAGTGGTCTAAAAGTTCAATCACAAATTGACAATTAATATTTATGAAAATTTCCCAATCATTATTAGGTCTTTCGACCCTTATTTTATTGACTTTAAGCATAAGCTGTAGCGATGATGAGTCGTTCTCTTTTGAAGATCAATTTGCCAGCGACCAAGCTCGCATCACTGAGTATCTAGAAGATAAAGACATTCAGACGCAAGCCGACACAGTGCTCAACTTGCGCTATCGTGTATTGGAACAAGGCAATGACAATGTACCAAAATCGAATGAACGAATCAATATTAGCTATACCATTCGTGCCCTAAATGAAACTGCCATTGCAATTTCTGACACGAGTAAAACCTTTGGCTTTCGCAATATTTTAGCCGGAATGTCTGTACTCATGCCCTATGTAGAAGAAAATGGAGCAATCGAAATGTATTTACCTTCTGGTTATGCATTTGGAGGACAGACGCTTACAAAATTAGCGGCAAATTCACCTGTAATCGTGACCGTGCGTCTCAATAAGATTATTCGAAATGACAGTGCGCAGTTGGCCTACGACAATATTCTGATCGATCAGCATATTGAAAAAAATAACCTAGATGCAAAACTTGATACTGCTTCTGGTCTACGTTATGTGGTTTTAGAGCAAGGCACTGGTTTTAGCCCTGCAGGAAATAGTTTAATGGTAGTCAACTATGAAGGTAGAGTGATGGACGGAGATGTATTTGATGAAGGTAAAAATTCCAGATTCAATTTAGGAGGCCTCATTTCAGGGTGGAAAATTTTAATGCCAAAAGTCCAAGAAGGTGGGAAAATAGTTATGTTTATCCCTTCCAAATACGGTTACGGAAATGAAGGAACAAGCGGCATTCCTCCTTATGCTATTCTAAAATTTGAAGTAGAGCTTTTGGAGCTCCCTCAGTAAAAAGGATTTAAGCCCGACCATTCGTCGGGCTTATCAACTAAAGTTGAATTTATTAGATGATAAATTTTATATCATATTGGTCATCAAAAAGTTACAAGATTTTTTTATGCGTTTTGTTGCCGCTGGGTTAATAGCTTTTCTCTCCAATACATAATCACGGCCATCACAATACTTGCAATCAAACCAACAGCCGTGCATATATCCACCAGTTTTCTATCAAAATCAATTCCCGACACTTTCTCCACCATGTACTCAATAAATGAGCTTGGCATGGTGTTTTCCCCAAGTGCACGCTTCACATCCCAGTGCCAGGCAGTCAATGGACAATAGCCAAGCACGCCTTTGTAAAATCCAATACCGAGCCACGCCACCAGCACGGCTATTAAAAGTATGCCATGGGCTTTTCTAGTTTTAGGAAAAATCCATCCCGTGAGCACAAACAACACCAAAGCCGTGTGAAAAATCGTGAAGAAATAATCTAGGAATATCAGCATAAAGCTTTCTCTACTAAAACAATGCCATTTCTCATTTTGCGGATTTATCGATGAGCAAAGGTTGTAAAACCTTCAGTTCTCCGTCTATATTGCCAAGGGGCTGCAAGCCAAGAATCTCTGCTATCATAGGGTAGAGATGGATGTTTTCAAACTCTGAAATTTCAACTCCTTGCTTAAAATTTACGCCCTTTGCCGCAAAATAGGCCTTCATTTCATCGTTGGTGTGAGCGTCATATCCATGAGTTCCGCCCGAAACAGGTTTGGGGTTGGCCATGATTATATACGGCGCTTCCACATTCAAAATCAGGTCTCCTACGCCATCTCGGTTATCTATTTGCCAATGTTCAGGACATTCGTCCGGTGCAAAAACATCGAATCGTTGATCATTTTTTAGTTCCAAAACTATTTTCTTTATGCGAGTGCTATCCCCACAGTAAATCATAGGAGGAAAGCTGTAAGAAACCTCACATCCTTCCAAATTGATAAGTTCTGAAAGTACAATACCATTTCTCACGTCGCTCATTCCATGATCAGAGACCACAATGATATTGATAGGTAAATCCATTGCTTCCATCTTCTCAAGAAAGACTCCAAACAAACTGTCCAAATCCAAAACAGCCTGTTGCGTTTTTTTCGAATCAGGCCCATACCTATGCCCGGCATGATCTACTGTAGAAAAATAAGCCGCAATAAAGTGAGGTCGCTTTTCTTCTGGTAATTGAAGCCATTGCTCAACTTGATCGAACCGAGATTGATTCATCATCCTCCCATCATACGGCAGATAATAGGTCGGTCGTATTCCGTTGATTTCAGCCTCTGACCCAATCCAAAAACATATCCCACTACGAATCCCAGCGCGCTCTGCCAGATTCCAAATAGGTTCTCCTCCATACCAACTCCCGTCAGTCACTGTGCTTGCATCTTTCATAGAATACCACCTCTTTCGCTCGCGGCTATAGAAATTGTTGCTCAAGATTCCATGATTTTTGGGATACATGCCAGTGGCTATGGAATAATGATTGGGAAAAGTGGATGAAGGAAATACAGGCATCATTTTCGTGGCTCTAACCCCTGATTCGGCGAAATGCATCAAATGCTTCGCTCCAAAACGCTCAACATAGTCGTGACGCAAACCATCTATTGAAATCAAAACAACATACGGCCGTTCTGCCTGTGGACGACTTATACCCTTCTGATGGGATTTTGGTTCGCGAGCTGGCTCATTGAGCTGAGCGTACCCCTGACTAAATATAAAAAGTAGAAAACAGCAATAAATCAACCGTATCATTCCCCAAAGATGCAACTATTAGACAAAAGGCTATATGATTTTTAGATTACTAAAGCCTTTGGTTATCAAATCTATAGCGTACTTTTAAGTCTGGATGAGAGTTTTAATGCAGCCCATATTTAACTTCGGAGTATCAGAAAAGCAGAGCAATGAGATCAACCTGAGGGTTCGATTTTCCAATGGCATTTTCATATCGCTACCTATCGTCTATGGTATTTTTATGCTGATAGATTTAGATACTTTTTTCAAGCCTTTGAGTGAGCAAGCATGGGATCAGTTTATTGTTCCTGTATTTATCCTATTTTCTCTTACTTGCCTCTTCCTAAATAGCAAGGGATTAACATTTCTCAGCAGGCTCACATTTGTGCTTATGTGGCCCTTTTTTCTTCATATCATCCCAATTATCATACAGCACACTCCCACAGACTACTACATCGCTACGCCATTCGGAGTGGTTTTTCATTCCATACTAATACAAGCTATGTTTTCTCGCAAAGACAAACCAGTAGTCTATTACTCATTGCTGCTATGGAATTTAGGCATGTTGCTATACCTGAAAACATTCCTAATTGAGAACAACCTGAGTACCGCTGAAAAACTCTCCGTGCTTGTCAAGAGTGACTATTTCTTTTTAGACACCTTACTTTATTGGTTGCTATTCAACTTGATTGTTTTCTTTCTAATTAGAATCATCAATGATAGCCAGCGTAGAATCACTCAATCAAAAGCGCTGATCGAAAGCCAAAAGAATGACTTGGAATTAACCCTAACAAAGCTACAAAAAACACAATCCCAACTGATTCAGTCAGAAAAAATGGCTTCTTTGGGTACTTTCACCGCGGGAATAGCCCACGAACTAAACAACCCTATGAACTTCGTGGCTGGTGGGCTGGAAATGCTAGGTAAAAGCATGAAAACTCTCCCTGAAGATGAAAAAGAGACACTAAAAGAGGCCCATGATTTCATCAAACAGGGTCTAGACAGAAGTTCAAAAATCATCAAATCACTGCTCAACTTATCTTATCCTGGAAACCAGTCGTCTCCTCATCAATATGTCACGCACATTCATCAAATCATTGATGACACGCTGGTACTCATCTCTAAAAGTGCTCCGTACAATGTCAAGTTCGTAACGAACTACTTAACAGAAGTGCCCATAATGGCCTTTCCAGACAAATTACACCAAGTGCTGCTCAACATCATTTCTAATGCTATAGATGCTATTTCTGAAAACAAAGAAGAGAAGGATGAGGAGATCACAATAACCACCAACACCGTCAAAGAACACGGTACGGATCATTATATCGTTACGATCCGCAACACAGGTAGTCATATTGACCCCTCTGAGCTCTCTCGCATTTTCGATCCATTTTATACCACAAAAGATCAAGGAAAAGGCACTGGACTTGGACTGTGGATTTCTTATACCTTGGTAAATGAACACAATGGGCATTTGCATGTGCAAAACACTGCTGACGGGGTTTCTTTTGAAATCAACCTCCCTTATGAGCCGCTTGTGGGCTGATGCTTATCTAGTTCTATTAAGACAACATCTTTTCTTGGTTGAGCATTTTCAGAGCAATTTCTGTCATATCACTCTTGAATTTAAACTCATCTCGAATATCCAGAACATATGCTTTGATCTTCATTTTCATCACCGACTCTCTGTCTTTGTATTCATTCAGAAAGATGATCGTAATAGGTTTGTTGAGATAGACATATTTAGATACTTGTGCAGCCTGAGTAGCTATGGCGCGTGCCTTGGTGGTATCAACACCTATTGGTAAATAAATCTCTGCTATCACCTGACAGTTGCTCTCCCCTGCATTGGCATTGGAAACAGACTTGCTCATAATTTCACTATTGGGAATAGAAACCAAGCTATCGTCTGGCGTCACGATTCGCGTACAGCGCAACCCAATTTCCACTACTTCGCCATAGTAATCTCCCACCTCAATTTTGTCCCCTGACTTAAAAGGTCTGTCAAAAAGGATCATCACCCCCCCGAAAATGTTTTTAAGAATATCTTGCGAAGCAAATCCGATGGCCACACCTAAAGAAGCTGAAACGGTCAAGACGGTGGCTGCTGGGGGTTGAAAAATAGCAGCAACAATTAAAAAAACCAGCACTAGCCAACCGATAATTTTCACTACTGGGATAAAACTCTTGATGGTAATACGATAGGTGGTACTGCGCTCTGCCCATATTTCGAGCATTCTGGAAGTAAGTCCGATCGCAAAATACCCGATCACCATAAATACCAACGCCCAAAACACCTTAGAAAAAGAAATTAGATCTGAAATAGAAGGTGCATCACTCATCAGCTTCTTGATTTCGTTCTTTGCTGATGTGGTGTCTTGTGATGCTTCCTCATTGAGCAGTTCTTCACTCCTCCTATTAAGCTCATCCACCATACTATCCAGCTCCGAGCGTTGCTCTACGCGAGCAAAAGAATCATTTTTCTGGACTTTTTGCGCTTGCAGCGGCTGCCCAAGTATGATTACAACCAACAGTGCTATAATGCTTCTCATCATCAATGAATTAAATTTTTAGATTTCAATACTGCAATTGCATCACGATAGAGCATGGAATTGATCATATATCGATTGTTTCGCTTGAGCACGACACCATCTTCTATCATCGCTAGCAGCATCAAATTGGCTGAGGGCTTTCCTATGCCCAGCACCTCGCCAAGCTGAAGCTCTGTCAGTCCATCGTGCATGATTAGCGCATGCAAAACGTATATTTTGTTCATCGAGAGCACCGTAAGAAAATTAAGATTTGGTTTTTGAAATGCCCCAATCGTAATGGTGTCATTTTCAATTTTTTTGGTAGAAAGCAACCAGAAGATCAATGCCAAACTGATATTGCTTCTCGCGAAATCATTCAGATCACCAAAAAACTCATCCCTCAATTTGTCTTGCTGCTGCTGAGCAGACAGCTTGTTAAACTTCCTGTCTTGCGCATGGTCTTCATCCATTTCGAATACAATATTGTAGCCACTGATTCGATTGCGCTTCATGATCAGATCTACGATCTGATCATTGTTCAAAGCCCCAAGCTTAATAATATAGCTGAAGTACTCATTTAACCCAATGGTTTTGGACAAGTAATCCCAAGTGTAGATGGTGGCAGTTGCTAGCCAGAACACTTTCTGAGAAGTACGAATGATCACTTCTGATAAGGCTTGCACGGCTGCAAATCCATTAACCTTACGTAAATAAAGATTCTGTATATCTTCAAGAATGATAATCTTTTCCGTACCTGTGTTTAGATAATCAATGATATCCTCTTCGCTCTTGAATGAAGACTCCTGCAAAACCTCTCTCATCAGAGCTACAAACTGCTCTTGGTTGCAAAAATTTTCTCGAAGGGTATACCTGATTGTTGTGCTTTTAAAAACCTCCTGTTGATCGCAATAGTTGATAAAACTGGTAAGTCCACCCCACTTTTCACCAAGTACAATCGTGGCTGCAAAACGTTTTTCTTGCCAATTGGCAAACGCCAACTGTATTTCTTCCAACTCCTTTTTCCGTCCCTCAAACAGCTCTAAATCACGAAGCGGTTCTATTTTATACAATCTGCGATAGATCAGTGGCAGCTTGTCAATGGCCTCCTGAGACTCAATGAGAAAATCTGAAACTTGTTTGCTAAGAATGGGCTTGCTGGCCGTAAGAATAAATTTTTCTCCCACGTATTGAACCCTGGAAGAAACCTGCCCATAAATTTTCCTGAAATCGCTGGCAAGTTGCACCCTTCTGGCGTTCACCCTTTCCATCAGCGCCACGCGCATTTCCTCTGCTTGGCGTGCTGCTCTGGCCTTGGTTATGCGCAAACGGAGCTGTCCCACATTTTCGTTCACGGTCAATTCCAATACTTTTTCACAAAAGCCTAAGACGACCTCCTCAATGCGCATACTGTTTTTCAACATACGCTCTTCAAGCAACGAACGGTTGTCGTTCAGCCTGTTGAGTGCGCGTTTTAGTCCTTCTTGCGCCACGGCTATCGCTTCCTCTTCCGTTTTTGCCTCCTCTTCCATGGCAGAAATGGCTGAACTCAAACTAAAAGTAACGATATGATCCAAATCTCTCGAATCCTTTGTAATCCGCTCTAGTGCATCAAAAAGATCCTTTTTAATCAATTTAAGTTCTCCCTGAAACCCCGCTAACATTTCAAAAGCAATGAGCTCATAAGGAGAAATACGCGACAGTTCATCCGTGGCTATAGGCTCGTCATAATCTGTGATTTTGACTACCACGTGCTCGTCAGAAAGTTCTTCTACGCTTTTGCAAATGCTGTTTTCCAGCTTATGAATCAGGGATACAATGTCTTGGCTTGCCAACTTTTCGCAAAGTGCAGGCACAAGCTTTTTGTCTAGCTCCTTGCCAGCCTCATAGTATGCGCGCTTAAGTTCCTTGGAAACAGACTCTTCAGGAGTCTTCAAAGACGCCATTGCATTTTGTATGAACACACGAATTTCTTCTATCTCCGGGTCTATATGTTCAACAAGCTTTTTAGCCTGCGCTGACTGAAACTCCACGAGCTCGGCCATGGTCTCATGCCTCAGAATATAGACATCCAGATCACAACGCCACTCCTCAAAAAGTGCATAAGTGGCATTTTTCCAATCTCGCTGATACTTGCCCCACTTGTAATCCGCCTTATCCACCGCTTTTGCAATGTATTCATCCTTGAGCTTCCTATTCGGGTACTCCATGGTACCAGCCAAGGCTACATCGGTGCGAAACTGAATCGTACGCTGATTGAGAATTTGTTCAACACGCTCAACAATTTCATTAAGGCTACTGTCAGCAAACTGCTGTGCCGCTTGCTCCAAAACCTTCAATTCATCAGGAAAATCTGCTAGATTATTGATATCCAGCTGTTCTTCCCACCTTTTGACCTCCAGGTATTGCGCATTGATTTTCTTGAAAAATATTGCCGAGACTTCCTGCAAATCTTTGATCAATGCTCCTTCAAAATGACTGGCTGCCAAATTCCTAAGCGGAACCGTATGACTCCAATATTGAATAGGGCGTTTGTTTTTCCTGAATACATTAGCTGTATATGCCGGCCATCGAGTGATATGAAATGCTGTTCGTTTTACGAACTTCTTTGTTTTCAGATAGGCGGAATCCTCTTTTTGACCATAAAATCGCTCAGCAGTCTGAGACAAAACCACCTCTGAATCCACTTCAGATATGATCCGAGAGACTTCTTTAAACAAAGTTTCATAACACTCCGAAAATCGTTTTTCTTGAGGAATGCCCCACACCTTGTCTACCAGAGCCATGCAATTCGGATTTTATACTCCGATTGCTCCAGATGCCCGCTTAAAAGGGAAGATTCTTTCGCATAAAAGAAGTTTACGGCCTTGAGTATCTCGAGCATGCGCCCCTGCTCTTCCTGAAGTTGATGCTTTATAGTGGGAAAATAGTTGACCTCAAGGCTTTGTTTCAGTTCTTGCAGCAGGTGTTCTGTTGAGTGCTTTACGACTTCAGTGTCTTTCATATAGTGGATGATGATCGGTCAGGCGTAATGCTCTTTGTTTTTTGGGTTTCCGAATGCACAGTGGTTTTCTTCTTTTTAAAAAAAGGAGGCATAAGCAAAAACATACTCACGATGGCTCCCAGCGAGATACAAATAAGCATGAGCAACGCCAAAGATATTTCCACTCCCCAACTTAAAAATCGCACATCAACCATTCCAGCGTTTTGTACTGAAAAGGTGACAATCAAAACAATGAATAAAATACCGACGATGATTCTAAACTGTTTCATACAAAGGAAATTTAAATGACAGAAATCGCAAACTCAACCCTAGTTAGCAACTACACATTAAAAATACAATAATACCTTATTTCAGCACTTATTCTATTCAACGTGCATCTGCATTTGATTTGCTTCTTAGCAGTAAAATAGTGTAAATATGACTTACCTTGACCAGACATTTATTTAATTTAAAAGCATGATACGACTGTTTATTAATATAGTTCGAGTTATTCCGTGGGTGCTACTATCCGCTATTTTGATTTGGTTTTTGATCGATGAAAAATTCTTTTCTAAAGACGTTCCTTCAACGGAATATTACCAAAATACAATTGTTGAAAAAGTAGAATCCATGGGGAAAATGGAATTGGTGAAATACCATTTCCAAGAAATAACAGAAGTAAAAAAGGTAGCAGAATCCATAGATTTCAAGCTATTCAAATACAAACCCCTCCCCGATTCCAAGGCCGTCCTGATTTCCAAAGGCTCAGCGGTTGGGTGCATCGATTTGACAAAAATTGATAAGAACAAAATTCAGTTGAAGAATGATACGATTTACATCTTGTTACCAGAGGCAGAATTATGCTATTTCAAAGTAGATCTGGCCAATTCGAGAATATATGATCTCAAGATAGATTACATGAGGCAAGAGGATAAGACTCAGTTTATGGATCAGCTTTACAAACAAGCAGAGCTAAACATCAAGCAATCTGCGCTCGAATCCGGAATATTAGAAGAAACCTATGCCAATGCCGAAACCATCATGAAGCCTTTGCTGGAAACGCTGACAGGCAAGCCCGTAGTTCTTAGATATAATCTTTCAGGAACAAAACTCATCAATAGGGATTGAATTATTTTAAGCGCATGCGCCAGGACACTCCTCCATCTACAAACCAGTCGAAAACGCCATCATTGCTACCTGCACCTATCGAGACGTCCAATTGCAAATCATTATTCACAAGAAAACCTACGCCCGTATCCCAGCGTCTATCAAAATCTCCTCGATATACCTGACCATAATTCTCAACGAAACCACCCCATTTTGCCTGTAGCGAAAAAGCTAAATCACTTACACACCGTCATTAGTGATTCGTTAGTGAAGAACTATCAGGAATCCAACCTTTAAAAAAATGCCCTATAGCAAGCGGCCAGTATGGAGCTCAATATAGGGCATCAACAAAAAATATTAGTCCTTTTAGCTTTTAAATCAGTTGATTTCAACTTTTCGAGTCTCAGGCTTGGTCACTTCCTTTTTGGGCAAATCAATACTCAGCAAACCGTCCTCTAATTTGGCAGCAATCTGCATTGCGTCTACTGATTTAGGTATTTCAAAAGTTCGCGTGAAGTGTGAATAATCAAATTCGCGACTGTGACTTTTGTAAGGCACTGGTTCATCCTTCTTATCAGAGCGCTCTTTGCTGCCCGAAACCACCAAGTCATTGCCTTCCAAACTGATATCTATTTCGCCCTTGCGAAAACCAGGTACGCCAATTTCAACTTTGAAAATGTGTTCATTTTCTGAAATATTGATAACCGGAGTGCGTGAAGAAGACGAATCGTCTATTCTATCTGTATGAAAATCTTTAAGATAATGATCTGTTCCGAAACCACTCAACAAGTGATTTCCTCTATTTAATGAAATCATAATTTTGTCGGTTTAATTAAAAAATCTTTGACCTAATACACACAAAGGCCATACCGAAAGGGCACACAGCCAATATAGTATCGTAAAACACCGCGTCATGCACATCTCCTCTAGACTATGTGTACCGATTACACGCGTGCTTTCAGATGTGTAGACATTATTCCACAACTTTTAAAGCTAATAAGGAGATTTTAGGCGATTTTGAGTGAATATGGCTGATGGCATGGTTTTCTCATAATGAGAAATACCAAACAAGACCATTATGAAACTCTACATACAAAACATTGCAATTATAGCCGGAATCATCGTCGCAATTACAGCTTCATGCCAGTGGGGGCGCACTCAAACCTTCAGCAGAATAGACATTCTCGAAATGAAGCTGAAAGACGAGACAAGCTTGGCAAACAATATTCAAAAATCTGGTGTAATGGTCTTTATGGAAGATTTAAAAAAATTGAATATAAATACCGCGATTAATGAACAGTAATACTCAACACTATATACCAGCTATACAAATCCTCAACATTGTCGGGCTTATAGGGGTAATAACCATCAACATTCTGGCCAATACACTTCCTATCAACGGAATGAATACTGGGTGAGATATCAAGTCAATTTGAAAATCTCTTCACACCAGCAGGGTTTACTTTTTCTATATGGTCTGTGATCTATTTGGGATTAATCGCATTTGTTATTTTCCAAGCTTGGGAAACAAAAAACAACAGCAATCCTGACATTCTCTCCACATCTGGTGCCATTGGCATCACGTTCTTCATAAGTTGCTTAGCCAACATGGGATGGATTTTGGCGTGGCATTATCAGATGTTTTCTGTCACGCTACTTTTAATGTCCGTATTGCTGCTAAGCCTTATCGATATAAACAGAAGAATTTACCATATATCAGAGAGATACAGATCATTTAAAAGGGCTCGGACTGTTTTCAGGTGGTGTGTAATCATTCCTTTTGGTTTGTATTTAGGCTGGATTTGCGTGGCTACCATTGCCAACGCTGCAGTGTACCTAACCTTCACGGAGTGGTCAGGATGGGGACTTACCGATCAATCGTGGGCAAGCACCTTAGTCGTCATTGGAGCAGTTATTGGGCTTTGGATTCTTTCTAGATTCCGATCTATAGGAGCCGGAGTAGCCGTAGCATGGGGAATTACAGGTATTTATTTCAATGTATGGCAAACCGACAAAGTAGCATTGGCTGGTACTTGTATAGTGATGATACTGGTTCTTTTGGTAGGCATAGCCCGTACCATAAGGAAAAATCAAATAATGAATCAAATCATAAATGAACATGCTCATGGCTAAAGATCATGGTTCATCGATAAAAAACGATGAACAATATGAAGCATTGCGAGAAAAAGGAATGAGTAAAGAAAAAGCCGCTCGCATAGCCAATACTCCAGACAGTGGACACAAAGGTGGAGCAGCAGAAAAATATGAAGACAGGAGCAAAGAAGCGCTCTATGATCAAGCAAAGAAAGTAGGAATAGAGGGGAGATCGAAAATGTCTAAAAAAGAATTGATTTCCGCCCTTAGAAGTCATTAAAGATATTTTATGAAAACGGCTGATAACAATTACAAAGAAAAACTGAAAGCGCTATACATCAATTGTTCGCTCAAGAAACTACCACAAGATTCGCATACGCAAACGCTTATGCAAAAATCCATCGACATCATGTACTCTCAAGATGTGGAAACGGAAATTCTAAGGTTTGCAGACTATCATATAGAAGCAACCATAGACCCTAAATACGATCAAGACGACTGGCCTAAAATCTATGATAAAATTTTGAAGGCGGATATTCTTATCATCGGTTCGCCTATCTGGCTTGGAGAGAAAAGCAGTGTAGCCACAAAACTAATGGAAAGAATCTACGCTCACAGCGCAGAAACCAACGAAGTAGGACAGTATATCTACTACAATAAAGTTGGAGGTGTATTGATCACAGGCAATGAAGATGGAGCCAAACATGTAGCGCGCGACCTTTTGTATGGTCTATCACACGTGGGCTTTACGATTCCTCCTCAGGCAGATGCGTATTGGGTGGGTGAAGCAGGTCCTGGGCCGTCTTATAGTGACGCTGGACAGGACAATGAATTCACTAAACAGAATTCTCGCATTATGACATGGAACTTGATCCATTTTGCCCAAATGCTGAAAACCTCACCCATTCCTCCTCAAGGCAACACCGTGGACAACACGACCAACTGAGAGGATATAGGTTTTCAAAAAATCATTCAATCATTTAACCCCAAAATCATGAAGAACTTCAAAATAATACTCGCAACAGATTTCACTGAGGCTGCCGATCATGCCGTAGACTATACAGTAAACCTATTTAGCTCGATCAAAAGCGTAAAACCTCAATACTTTTTGATACACGGTTTCAAACCGCTAGTTCCGTACACAAATACACCTAGCATGCCAGTAATGACCAACGATGCGCTAGAAGTCGAATTAAAAAGGAAATTGGAAACCCAACGAGAAATCCTGCAAAAAACAGAAGATGTTGATGCGTATTTCATGCGTGGTGCCATACAGGAAGCCATTCAAAAGCTGAATCTAAGTGAGTCACCAAATCTGATTGTGATGGGAAGTAGAGAAAAAGATACGTTTGCACGTATGACCATAGGCACGCACACGATCAATGTCGCAAGTGAAGCGGAATGTCCTGTATTGGCAGTGCCATTAGAAGCTCGGTTTAAACAAATCGGAAAAATTGCCTTGGTGGTTTTAGAAGACAAGGAGGTAAGCGACGCATCGATAGCATTACTAAAAACTATTAGTGAGCAACACGAATCAAAAATCTCGGTGCTACATGTTTCAGAAAAAGAAGGTTTTGAAGCGATCAAGTCGAATATTCACAAAAAGCTTCAGGGACTAAATCATGACCATGTGGTCATCAATCATGAAAATTATGAAGGAATTGCTAAGGAAATCGAAAGAATTAGTCCACAAATGGTTGCGCTTGTAAGTGACGATGCTACCTTCTTTGAGAAGATATTTCACAATAGTATTTCAGAAAAAATGATCTACTACAGCCGTGTTCCAACACTGATTCTCAAAAACGTCTAGCCATATCATTTGGATGCTTGATCTTGAATCAAGCATCCATTTTTTATTTTAGACCTTTACCACTTCCATCTCCGCCAAATAAACCAGATATCCTGTAATTTTCGGATAGCCCATTTCCCCCAAAATCTGCATATAGTTTTTGACCTGCCGTTGATCGTACGTGCGTGGTGATCCTGTCTTAAAATCAATAACAATCGTTTCTTCCTTGTTGCGATTGATTCTATCTATTCTTTTTGAATCTCCGTTTGGTAGCAAAATACCAACCTCCGTATCTACCTGCCATCGCTCATCAAACCAATCGGCCAACTCTGGATGTTCTGTAAGTTTCGTGAGCACCAACCGCTCGGGCGCATCCAAAATAAGACTTAAGTCTCGCTTGTACTTCACCTTGCTTATCAAGTCGTGAATGCGAATCCCTTGGCGCTGAGCCTCAGAGAACAGCTCTTCGCCAAGCTCCGCTGCACCTTTTATTTGCAAATTGGCTTTGTCTCGCCACATGTGACTGTGATACTCCGCTAACTCGAATTCTCGAACGTTATTTTTATTTTCTTCTGCACTGCGCTCCTGAGTCAATTTGTTTTTCCAAGCGCCGTGCTCATAGACATACGTTTCCTCATCAAAACCTTCCAAGTCCTTTACTATCGATAACGCAAAATCGGAGCACTGTTTGAGTTTCAGCGCAGCTAAGTCAGGTTTATCCTTGCCTTTGGGTGGCTTGGGTAGTTTTCCACACACAATAAGCGTATCTACTGGTCGCGTAAAAGCCACATAAAGCATATTGATACTATCGAGATAAGCCTTTAATTTCTCTTCATAGTAGTCCATGGCCCAGTAAGTATTGGCCAGCTTCGACCCATAGCGAAGCGGCAGTACTGGTAGTTGATTGAAGGGGGCATGTTCACCTCCTTGGCACCAAAGAATGTTTTGATTGTTGCTGCTATGATCCAATTCCCAATCCAAAAAGGGAACGATCACCACTGGGAACTCCAAGCCTTTAGACTTGTGAATGGTCATGATCTTGATCGCATTGTTTTCATCAGACACCTGAATGGTCTTCTTGTCTTTTACATCTTCCCACCACTCGATAAACGATGGAATATCTCCACGTTCGTTTTTGGAATAATCCAAAATAGCATCTTGAAAGGCCTGGAGATAGATAAGTTCATCCCTCATCTGGTTGAGCTCAAAAATATTGATCAGGTGCTCTACCAGCTCATATAAAGGAAGCGTTTTCAGGTAATCTTTTTGCTCCACAAAAGCATCGGGAACTACTTTTTGCCAATTTTCTTTAGATGAGAAAATGGCTGTTTCTGTTTTCGCTGAGCGCAAAATAAACCGCTCATATTCAAAAATCCACTCTGCTAGCACGATGGTATTGGCCTCATCATTGAGCCATTTGATCAGGCTGATGGCAAAGCGAACGACATGGCTAGACGTAAGGTACAGTGCCTCCGAACTCACCACGTCGTAAAGCATGCCTTCTTTAGCCGCAGACGAAGTTTTGTATTCCATAAAAGCATTGGCTATGTGCTTCCCGTGTCTCTTGTTTCTTGTGAGAATAGCAATATCCCGCAACTCATACCCATTGGATTGTGCCGATTCCACTGCGCTAATGGTCTCTCTGATGGCCGACTCTGCCCAGCCCCCAGCCGCATCTTCCTCTTCTGATGAGCCATCCGCAGCATCTCCAAACTCATTGCCGCCCTTGTCATCTTCAAAAAACGAGATTTTCACATATCCTTCTTCCTTCTTTTTGAATTCAGGAACACTCTGACTCACATCGGCGTAAGTCAACAGCACCTCCTCTATTCTGGCCTCTATCAGCAGTCGGTAGCCTTCATCTTGCACTTTCTCCAGCGTATCTCCGAAATACGAGCGAGAACAATCAACGCCCGCCATGAAAAAACTATTGTTAAAATCTACCAAGCGAGGGGCACTACGCCAGTTCATAGCCAGATTATCTTCATGCACATGATAGTCGCCAATATCTGCTTTCACCTGATTTTGCAGTAGCTGCCAATCACCGCCCCTCCAGCGATAGATGCTCTGCTTCACATCGCCCACCACCATACTAAACTGACCTTGATCGGAGGTGTTTTTCACCAGAGGCTTGAAATTTTCCCACTGAAAAGCAGAGGTATCCTGAAACTCATCGATCAGATAGCTTTCAAACATCGAGCCTACCTTTTCATAGATATAAGGCGTCTCGCTATCATTGATGATCTGATGCAGAAAGTCTGGCAAATCAGCAATAAGCATCACATCATTTTCTTCTCGATAGTCCTGTATTTTTCGATTGACCTCTGACAAAATACCGTAGGTATAAATGTATTTTCTCGCTTCTTTGGCAGATTCGTAAGCCAATAGGTTGTCATCAAGGAAATGGATTATTTGATCGTAATGGTCTGCCAAACCTAATGAAAGTACTGTTTCAAGCTGCGTAGATTTTGGGTCTTTGGGTTTGATCCATGCTTCATGGTTTCCCACCTTTTTTCGCTGCGCATCTGTGGCCGAAAAAGTGTTGGTCACTTTTAAAAAGAGAATAGCAGGACTCTGAGTCTTGCCTCCTTTAAAATCGGCTGCTTCTACCCCATGATCATTCATCAGCTGGATGGCCTTCTCGCTCATCTTTTTGATGGAATTTTCATAATTCCGAATCACCCCATCCAACTGCTTTTTGATTTCTATAAAAAAGTTTGGGTCTTTGCCCAATGCCAGCACCTCCTTGGCATACGGCTTAAAACCATCTTTGAGCACCTCTGCGGAAAGATTGTGGATTTCCTTTCGCACATCCCAAGATTCGCCATTTTCCACGCGTTCCTCCGCAAAGGCTATCAGCCATTTACGTAGCGCCTTTCGGTCGTCATTGCCCACTTCCATGAGCATATCATCCACCACGCTGGTCATCACCTTAGACAGCTCTAGGTCTATGGAAAATGACCCTTGCAGCCCCATCTCCTTCGCAAAAGAGCGGATCACCTGATGAAAAAAACTATCAATCGTTACCACTGAAAAGCGTCCGTACTGATGCAAAATATCCGAAAGGGTCGATTCGGCTACTTTCTGTATTTGAGCATCGGAAATACTCAGTGCTGCGGTCAGTTCTTTTTGAACGGCAGGCTTAGCACCAGTGGCCATCTCGCGTAACACCGATACAATACGATGTTTCATTTCCTCGGTAGCCTTGTTCGTAAAAGTCACGCCCAGAATGTGCTTGAAAGCATTCGGCCTTTGCAAGGCAATTTTCAGATACTCCTTTGTAAGGGTATATGTCTTGCCAGACCCGGCCGAGGATCGGTAGATATGAAAAGGTCTTTCGCTAGTTTCTAGAATTGTATTTTCCACAGGCTAAAATTAGTGAATCAATGAATGGAATGACTTGCCAATCACAAGAGGCTTTCGTTTTTATTTCGTTCACAACAAAACAGAGGGACTTATACCAATCACAATTTCATCCAGAGGTAACTCCGCTTTCTTTGATCTAGCGCATACTTTTATTAATTTGAACAAAACGAAAGACAATGAATAAAATAGCATTCGGAATTTTGATCATTTTTCTGTCGCTCCGTGGATTTGGTCAGACAAAATCGGCAGACCTTTTCGATAAAATCAATGACTTTCTAATAACTCATGTGGATGCTGGCAAGATTAACTACGCCGCTGTGAAAGCCGATCCCACTAAGTTGAATGAAATAATAGCCCAAATAGCCGTTCACGATCTATCGAAAAAAGACGAATCATATAAAAAGGCTTTCTACCTCAATGCCTATAACCTCACCGTGATCAAGCAAGTGGTGGACAACTACCCCATCAAAAGCCCCTTTGACGTGGAGGGCTTTTTCAAGCAAAACAAGTTCAAAATAGCAGGTGAATCTCTGACGCTCGATCAACTAGAATTCCAACGTCTAATGGATCCCTATAAAGACTCTCGCATTCACTTTGGGCTAGGCTGTGCGACCATGAGCTGCCCCTCACTCTACGACAATGCCTTTCCGGCCTGAACAAGTAGAAGCGCAGCTAGAATTCCGGTCACAACTGATCATCGACCGCCCCAACTATGTGGCTGTCAACGACAAAACCAAAACGGTAACGCTCAACAAGATTTTTGACTGGTATGGCGAGCAGTTTAGCTACAATGCCGGTTCACTGATCAAATTCATCAACAAGTACCGATATTACAAAGTACCCCCCGACTACAAAATTGAGTTTCAAGAATACGATTGGTCTTTGAATGAGAAGGGGTGAACGAGATTGCTGTATTGCAAATCAAGAAAAGGCAGTTTAATCGCAACATATGGTATGCCGTATTTTCATTCAAACGCTTCCATTTTATCCTTGACTAACTGATATAAGCTCCTACGGTATGGGAACTTTATATATCTCTTTGGTCTGAAATTCCAGAGATCAAATTCATCATTTGTTGTTAGATAAATATGATGAAAAAGAAGTTCGTTATCATCTACTTCACCCATATTATATTCGCTAGTTAGCTTGATACCATTATATCTACTTGAGACAAAAATTCCGTATTTCTTTACCTCGTTTAGCTTGATACTCTTTGTTCCAAACAAATATATTGTTTCAATATAATCACTTCCAAACCTCACCTTATGAGACTTTAATAGAGTAATTACAAACGGCAGGAATGAGGCAGGTATGAGCATTATCAGAATTACCCAAATATTGGGTAATAAGTACATTATGAAGAGGGAAAAAGCAGTTAAAATCCCAGAAATGAATATTATCATATATACAGATCCTTTGATATAACGGGTTCGAAATTCTTGATATTCAGAGTTCATTTAAGAGAAGTCAAGGTGTAAAAAAACAAGATTAAGTAGCTTAGGTTCGACTTTTGAAATATTTATACATATTTTCAATTCCCATGCGGATTTGCAATCAAATGAGAAGCTGGATTGAAAATCCTGGACAGAGGATTATTGGATTGAAAAGGGAGAAAAGAAAGCACATTCATTTAACTTATATCTTTCTGATGTTTCTCCGATAAACAAGGTTCAGCATACTCCAAAACACCTTTTTGTTCGTATTTAGATAGGAGTTCTCGAATTATCCGATAGTTTGTGGGTTTAAGTACTTCCACAGAAAAGAACTTCTGGTTCAGACCTTCAGATAAACAGTTTAGTTTCTTCAGTTCATCTCGAATTACTTGTTTGTCTATTTCATCAGTTGTCATCACAACTTGCACGATTGAGTTCCCCGAATGCTTAGTCGTTCGCGTGTATGTGAGCCGTTGTTCCTGTTCATCAAGTTCGGCGAAGAATTCATCATCAGTTGCAATTAAAGGGCCATAGAATGGAATACTGTCCAATTTATAAATGCCTTGATTTGAGTCAACTTTCAATGCCCACATAGTCTCAACTGTTAGTTCGTCGAGTACGTTACTGTGGTATTTGAAAAGAATTTTCTCGTGTTCAGTCGATGTGTACTTCATACAGTCCTAATTATCCCAAACCTTAAATACCCCTCCCAACAGCCCCCATTCCAGCCATCTCCCAGCTAAGATAATTCAATTTCTAAAAGCAACAAGCCACTAAAATGCTCCTTGCGCACCCAAATCTATTTCTATGGTTTTCGAAAAAATCAGTCGTTAGGCTTAACCAAATCAATATCCCGATCACTAACCTCCTATCTTGCTGTCTTGAAATGATGTGAACAGCGCACATTCTGGAAATTATGAAGAAACAAATAAGCATCTTGATCTTCTTGGTAGGATCAATCTTAGGCAGTGCCTATGGACAAGGTTTAAAAATCAACGAGATCATGGCGTCCAAGTCATCAGTAATTGCGGATGAAGATGGTGAGTACCCCGATTGGATCGAACTGAAAAACGGCAGCACCAGTAGCGTAGAACTAGACGGATTGTTTTTGAGCGACAAAAAGGAGAATTTAAAACAGTGGCCTTTGCCATCAGGTCCGCTCCAGTCAAACGCCCACCTGCTCATCTTCGCCAGTGATAAAGACCGACGCAATCTTCCTCTTAGGGCGCACACGATTGTAGATATCGGCGATTCGTGGGCTTATCAGGTACCTACCAATGAAATTGAAAATTGGAGAGATGCTGCCTTTGATGATTCCAGCTGGCAGGTAGGTGAAAGTGGTTTTGGTTTCGGAGACAATGATGATGAAACCGAGCTCGCACAAGGTACTACGGTGGTTTACTTGCGAAAAACCTTCCAATTGTCTGATGTTGCATTTCTGGGTAAATTTTGGTTGCACATAGACTATGACGATTCGTTTGTTGCTTATTTGAATGGAAAGGAAATAGCCCGTGAGCTCATAGGCAAGACAGGTGTATTAGATGCTTACGATGCGCTGGCCAGTGATCAGCGAGAAGCCATTTGGCATTCAGGGCAGCCGCTGGCCGAGTATGAATTCATTGTCAAAGACGGAGATTTTGTGAACGGCCAAAATGTGCTGGCTATCGAGGTACATAATATCTCCAATTCATCTTCTGATATGAGCGCGATTCCTGTTTTTACGGTAGCCTCTAGTGTGGCCATCGCCGACCCAAATGTAGTTTCGCAGCACATAAACATTACAGAAGGAGGCCCGCATACGAACTTCAAACTATCAAGTGGCGGAGAAACCGTTTACCTTTCAAATACTGAAGGAGTTATTATTGATTCGTTGGCCTATCCTAGCCTCCCTAGTGACGTTTCTTATGGTAGAAATAGCCTTCAAGAATTAGTTTATTTTGCTACCGCCACTCCCGGGTCTGAGAATTCAGAACGTACATCCGTGAACGGAATCGTTGAGGAGTCGGTAGCATTTTCCATTGAAGATTTTATCCTTTCTAGCACTACCAGTTTAGAGCTGTCGGGAGCAAAAGCGAATCAGGTCATCCACTACACGCTAGATGGTACTAGCCCAACTGAAGCAAGTGACAGCTACAGTGAGCCGATCAATATTAGCAAAAACACAAACATCCGAGCGATCATCTATCAGGACGGGTATTTGCCGAGCAAAGAATATTCCAAGACCTATCTGTTTGGAGTATCGCATGATTTGCCCATTGTAAGTATAGTCACTGATCCAGATAATCTCTGGGATGAACAAACGGGCATCTATGTTTTAGGGGATGAATATGAGAACGAGCCTCCATACAATGGTGCCAACTTTTGGGAGGATTGGGAAAAACCTGCTCATATCGAAATGGTAGATGTGGATGGAACGCAGATGTTTTCCAAAAACTGTGGAATCAAAATATTTGGAGGGTATAGCCGCTCTCACGATCAAAGATCGCTGGCCATTCATTTTCGAAAGTCCTATGGAGAAGAGCCACTAGAATACCCATTATTTGAAGGCTTGAAAGTGGATAAATTCCATTCCTTGGTTTTGAGAAATGCTGGAAATGACTGGGGAAAATCCATGATAAGAGATCTCGTGTGGACAGAGTTGGTTGCCGACACGGACAATGATCGTGCTGCCAATAGACAGACTGTGGTTTATATCAATGGTGAATATTGGGGGCTGATGAACTTGCGGGAAAAAATCAATGAAGACTTTCTAGCCGCACATCACAAAGGCGTAAAAGCAGATTCCATCGATTTGCTTGAAGTAGTGGTGGTAAATCCAATATTGAAAGTCTCTGAGGGTAGCGATGCGCTATATTATGACATGCTTTCGTACATGGAAGACAATGCCAAAAACACCGAAGCATTCTATACGGAAATGGACACGAGAATGGACATCAGCAATTTCATTGATTATCAAGTCAGCCAAATTTACTTCGGCAATCGCGACTGGCCGGGCAACAACAGTAAATACTGGCGGCCACAAACGGAGAATGGAAAATGGCGGTGGATTCTTTTCGACACGGAATTCTCCTTCAATATATATGGGACCGACGAATACAAACACAACACCCTGGATGCGGCCTCCACACCCAATGGAAACTATTGGCCAAATCCGCATTGGTCTACTTATGTGCTCAGGACGATGTTGGAAAACCCGAGGTTCAAAAGCGAGTTTATTGGCCGCTTTGCGGATCTATTGAATACAACTTTCGTCCCTGATACAGTCATAGCGCTTATCGACAAAAGAGCAAACGCCATAGAATCCGAGATTCAGGAGCATTATTATCGCTGGACACCTTGGCAAACGACCGCCATTTGGAAGACTGACCTGAATAACATGAAGAATTTTGCCAAACTCAGACCGCAGAACGTTCGTCAGCATATCTCTTCAAAATTTGGCAAGTCACAACAAACCGTACAGATCACTCAAGATTTGAAAAAAGGAAAAATGAGCATTAATCACCTCAAGATTCCTAACGCTACATGGTCAGGTATTTATTTTAAAGATTCCGAAATCGTGTTAGACGCAGAAGCCAAAGATGGTTACGAGCTCGATCATTGGGACATCAATGGTGAAACATTCTCAGACCTGACGATTTCTATTACAGTTTCTGGAAATACCACCATTAAGCCCATTTTCAGACAAGCTGGAATTGAAAACGCAAATCCTACAATCAAGGTCAATGAAATCAACTACCAGTCTGGTGGTGAAGGAGGCTCAGGTGATTGGATCGAATTAGTCAACCTCCAACCGACGGATCAAGACCTAAGTGGCTGGGAGCTCAAAGACAGCCAAGATGATCATGTATTCATCTTCCCCGCAGGCACGACGATTGGTGCCTCTGGCTATTTGGTGATCGCCGAAAATGTGGAGCTCTTCCAAAAGGTTCACGCGAATGTAACGACCGTGATCGGTGGTTTTGATTTTGGTTTTGGAAAAACGGATTCTGTAAGACTATATGACCAAAGCAGAAACCTAGAAGACATAGTGGCTTACGCCAATGGCGGTGATTGGCCAAAAGAGGACGCTGAGGATTATAGTTTATCATTATTGACCAGCGAATTGGACAATAATGTTCCGTCCCACTGGCTCCTATCAAGCACGCCTCTGGGTACACCTGGCGCTATCAATTTTGAAGAGGACGAGAAGGTAATGGCGAGTGATGATTTTTATGGTTTAGAAATTTACCCAAACCCTGTTAGTGATCTATTGACAATCAAGTTGCCTGATGGCCAGTGGCACATTCAGCTTCTCAGTTTATCAGGTAGTATTGTTAAGGAAGAAAAGCTAGCCAGCGGTGAGCTACATTGGTCTTTTAATCAAGGCACATCTTCCTCCATGAATGGCATTTACCTCCTCCAACTAAGGAATCTTAATCGGACGATTGTGAGAAAATTAGTTGTGAGGTGAGGATAGGCTAAAACCTGAGGTTCGTGATATTCTACTTACGGCACAAAAGTTCTCTCAGCCAAATAGTAGTTACCATGCGTATACTCAAGAACAAATATGAGGTTATAACCTCCTTCTGGAGCGTTTTTAGATGCAATTGAATAGTTAACCATAATTCCTGTAGAGTCTTGATACGTTGAGAATTCGGTCATTGTAAGATCATCCAAATGCATTAGTTCTGGCATCAGATTGTTAAACAGATATTCAGCCTGATAAAGTTTTCGGTCGCTTCCAGAGTTGCTATACTCACAATCGACACAGAAAATAGAGTCTAATGAGTTTGCAATGAGGTAATCCAAATTTCTGCCTTCCATTGCTGTGGCGAAGTTTAGCCAAAGACTGTCAGTTGCAGTTAATACCCGAGTTTGCTCCTTCTGGGTGGAGCAGTTCGATATGAGGCCGATTATGAGGATTAAAGTCGAAAATTGGACAATTATGCGCATAGAATAGGTTACGGTAATATCAATTAGAAACTCCTTTGCTTTTAACTAAATTGGATTACAGCTAAGATAAAAGAAAAATGAGTCTGCTGGTGATAACACCAACAAAGGCTCTGCTCTTTCCTTAGTGTTATACTTCTACATTGAGTTTTAGGTGTCCTCCAAGCCCTTCTCTGATTATCCGCATAAGGGTTGAAAGACGGATATCACTTGCATCGTTTTCGATTCTTGAAATATACGTCTTGGTTGTTCCGCACTTCTTTGCCAATTGCTCCTGAGTCATACCTTGATTCTTACGTAGCTCTTGAAGCATTGCTCCTAATCGAAAAGCCTCAAAACCCTCTTCAAAACTTTCTCTCAATTTAGTTCCTCGTTCACCGTACTCTAAGTTTAGATGATCGTCAAAGTCTACAATTTTAGTTTTGCTCATCGTAATATTGTTTTTGCAGTTTTTCAGCTAGTTTAATCTCATTTTTTGGTGTTTTCTGTGTCTTCTTTTGAAAGCCATTCAAAACCACGACCAATTTACCTTTGTCGAAAAAGCAAAATATTCGGTAGATGTTCGTTCCCGAAATCATGCGCATCTCATACAAGGTCGTTCCAGTAATGTTTTTGAGATATTTCGCTGGCACACGTTCAACTGTCTTAATCAACTTGATTGTCCAGTTTATGCGCTCCTTAATCTTAGGAGTTTGTGCGTTGTAAAATTCCCAAAAATTTTCACCAAAGATCAATACCTTTCTGACAGCATCACTTTCGTCCATGCGAACAAAGTTAGCTAATTAGATAACTTTTCACAAAAGTAAAAAGTTCTGGATTGGTAATATTCATTCTGCTGGTGATAACACCAACAGAGGCTGTGCAAAAAATCCCTCACCATCAATCATCCCTTTCCATCGCTCAACCCATCAAAAAGAAATCTTCACGCTTGTCCACTCCTGCTCAAATGGAATGACCACTTCACCCTCACGTACTTTCAGATCGGGCAAAGCCGCATATTCTCCTGAAATGGATTTACTCACCGACACATTGCTAGCCTGAAAATTGGCTGGAACTTTGAAATAAATAAACCCATCCACAGGCTGTGCGAGAGTGATCTCAAAGGTATTTTCCGCTACACGTTGATACGAAATGGTTCCTTTTCGAATGGCTATTTTGTTGATCCCGTCACCCACCCCACAGTTTTTTGGGTCTAGGCTGAATCCATTAGGAACGGGACGAATACCGTATTTACCCTCCACCAAAGCCTCTAGCGGTGTGGCCGAACCCCACAAAAAGTAAAAGCCCTCGGTATCAATGGGACTACCCGCCTCATTGCGGAAGAGCCCAGATGCGTGAATATCCTCGGTAGGTCTGGCCGGCTGCCAAGCGGATTTTAGGTATCCGGCAAGGTTGGTATTGGCCTCCTCGGCAAGCTGGGTAGCACCCACACTCCAAAGTGCATTTTCGATGATGCCCCCAACAAAAGGCCAACGACCGCCAGCAGCCTGATTGCCAGGCAAAATCTTCCAATTATAATTGAAAGGTGTGGTTTCATATTCGCCAGTCATACCTTCTGCTTTCATAAAATCAGAAAATGGATATTGCGTAAGCCCCGGCACAGGTCTGAGGATGTTGTAGTTGTCTATGCATTTCAGAATATTGGCTTTCAAGTTTTTATCGGTGATAAAACCCTCAATAAGGGCGGTGCTATGTGGCATGGCTCTGAATCCTGCAAAAACACTCACGTTGGACAGATCATCAGGATACTTCCAGCCGCCCAGACTATCGAGCTTCATGATGGCATCCGCCAAATACCCTTGCTCGGGCAAATAATAACCTCCGTCTTGGATAGGTTTTACAAAATTCTTCGATCCCTTTTCCAGCAGTTCTTGCCAAAGTTTTGCATTTGCTTCATCGCCCATCGCCTTGGCCATAGGAACTCCATATTTGAGTGCGCGCAAATAATTGACTTGCACGAAGAGCGAAGCACCCTTGCGCAGATATTTGAGTTTGTAAGCCGAATCATACCAGTCACCATCGGACGAGCGAATGATGCCATCTGCTGGATCGCCTAGGTATTGATCCACCTTCACCGCATGGTTGAGATAGGTCAAAACGGACTCATAGTGGGCTTGGAGCCAGTCATCGCCTTCTTGACACCAAACCTTATAAATGGCGTAAATGGAAAGTGTCGCCGCATCTGAAGCACGGCGACCCGGCGTAAAACTACCGTCAGGATTGAGAATCACATTGTCAATATTTTGACGTGCTGCATCATAGACTTCACCTGCAAAATTCACCGCAATTTTGTTCGATCTTTCTCCGCCATACATCGCGCCCGGCACGCTGATAGATCCATCCCGCAACCAAAACACAGGATATTTGATCAGCGAAGTGAAAAGCCCTTTGATCTCTCCATCCACATCCTTCGCGTCTAGCGTGAGCGTCTGCTTGTAGGTACGGTAGCTGGCAGCTGCTCCCTCCTCTGCGCGCAACGGCGTGGTGTAGCTAAAAATCTTATCGTCCCAAGTTTGGGTTAATTGCCCGAAAGCATCGTCATTGGCCGCCAACCAATCTTTGGTCTGAGCTGTTTCTTTGTTGGTAAAAACCCCCACTTGAAAGGACTTTTCGCTATCCAATATTAGTTTGAGTAAAATCACTTTTTCCTGCTGGTGATACGGCGCATTCATATTTTCTTGAATTTCAATGGCCTTGATCTGATTTTTCAAAGCATGAATTTCACCATATACCGTACCATCCCCCAAGCGCACCGCCACTCCTGTAGGTAGCTTGCTCAATGTCACTTTTTGGTTTTCACCAATCTTAAATGGCCGAACACGCACACGCACGGTTACCTCTTTTTCAGTAGGAATCGAACCTTCTATCAGGATCACGTCTTGCTCATAACCCGTGATCGTCTTGACCGTCGCATCTTGCGCCGCGCCAGTTTTCACATTGTGATAAGACATGATCGGTGGGCGATAAGACAAAGTAGTGCGATCTCCGAAACTCAACGGCTGCTTGCCCGCCTCAAAGGAAAACTGAAGTAGCCCTTCCAAATAAGGATGAACGCGCGGTTCGAATAGAACGGATCCAGTATTTTCCACAATCGCCATTTCGTTGGTGGAGCCGAAAATGCCCCCCAAATACTCCGTTTTTAGCGGATAGCCCGAAAGTATAAAGTCTTTGATAAATCCATAGACCATGCCCCCGTCATACACCCATGTGCTGGCTTTCGGGTCGCGCCTAGATACATGCATGGCAATGATGTTCGCTTCACCTGCACGCAGATGTTCGCTGATATCCAATTGAAAAGCCCTGTGCCAACCGCAGTTGTAACCTACTTCTTGGCCGTTTACATAAATTCTCGGCTGATCGTCTATGCCCGAAAAGCGCAGCAATACCTTCTGCCCAGACCAATCTTGTGGCACATCTACCGTCTTTCTATACCACATCTGGCCTTTCCATTCTGGAAATTCTGTTTCCCATTTGTGAGGTACGCTCACAGCATCCCAAGCACTGTCATCCAGCCAAGTGTAGGAATAATCTTCAATATTCAACCCTTCTACTTTTTTGTATTTCCAAGTGCCATTTAGGTCTATTTTCTGACTTACAGTGGTCGTGCTATAATCTTGTGGCAAGGTCTTTACAAATAATTCTGTGCGGCCAACACGCTGCTGAGCACGGTCATCTTCCAGCCAATGCCGCTGTGAATAACCAATATTTTTCGCTGAAATGATGTAAGCCTCGTCTTTGGTTTCTACAATAGGACGAAGAACTGTCACCTTAAAATCAAACTGCACATCTACATCCTCAAGCGAAGTGATCTGATAGGTATGCCGCCCAATGCCGATCCATTCCGAAACATCCATGGACTGCCCTTTCTTCACCTCCATTTCGCCAGTATATCTGGGAAACTTCACCACTACCCTAGCATCTCTTTTGAAAGTCAACTGGGCTTCCTTTAGTTCAACAAACTCAGGAATATGCTCCCTCCAAATGTGGTCTGTTCCTTCCAAAGACTTATTCGTTTTCCACTCGTTGTAGGTCTGACCAAAGGCAGAACCTGTGAGGTTGGTGTGCTCAGTGAGCGGAAAGTAGTTGAGTTTAGCGTCCTGAGTTTTGTGGCAAGAAGAGAATAGCATTGCTAGCAAAACCAGCGTGACGAGAGATGAGTGAAGTTTCATGTTGGGGGAAGGTTAAGTAAGTCGGTTGAAAGTTTCCAGTTTGTCGATTTGGCAATACTCGATGGGCAATCTATCTAAACAACTGGTGATTTCAATTTCAAGAATAACAAACCCACTTCGGATTTATAATCTCATGGAATTGTAGCGAACAAACCCCAGCATAACATTCAAATACTCTCAACGCAACCCTCAATTACTTCAGCCTTTTCTACAGAGATTTTCTTCAAATACCCTTGCCAAGGATTGAAATTCGTAGAAGAGGTTCAGCGACCTTTCACTATTCTCATAGATAATTGACTGCTTTTAGATTTGGAATGGATCGTATAGATACCATCTGATAGGTTGGACAAATTTGGTTTCCACTTTATGATCCCTGTTTCGTTATCAAATGTTTCGCTAAGAATCACTTTGCCTTCCATATCGCTGAGATAAACGTTCACTTGCTTGTCCTTTGACTTTAGTAAAACAGTGATTTCTGAATCGGATGGATTGGGATAGATAACCATATCATCTGAAAGAAGTGTTTTGACTGACAATAAAGGAGAGACTGTTATGTCGAGTTTAAGATGAATAGTTTCAGCCCCTCCATCTTTGATTATTTTGCTACGATTGATCGTACTATCTATAGCAATGGAAGTAAAGTAAAGTCCGGTACTCAGGGGTTCTGTGGTTAGGCTGATCGTTTGAGATTTATAAAACGGCTGTTTATCAAAACTCCACCTAAGCCTCCCTTGTAGATCGTAAATTTTCAGTTCTAAAGAATCACCGTAGTTCGTGGTAACACTGTAGGTTACAGAATCGGCAAATGGATTGGGATAAAATTAACCTGAGGCTTACCTGTCTGAGCGATAGCCGCCAATGCCAGCAGATTAAATATTAGTGTTATTGCAGTGTTTTTCATGACTATAAAATCTAATAACCAGCAAACACCCAAAGGGTATATCTCGGTTATGTCTGAGCTAAGATAATCGCTTTATATCAGACTGTACAGTATTTGTAATATGAAGCAGGCTAAGGCTCAAAAACAGATCACATTAATGGCACGTAAATCAGGATTGAAATCTTGATTAGATGGTTTCTGCATGGCGAATCCACACGCATGATTGTGTACAGATTGTTATTGCTATTTTTTCAGTTTCGCTTTCAATTCATCAATCGTTAATGGGGGGTTCGCACGATGTAACATTGCATGACAATTCGGACAAACTGGTAGTAAATCACTTATTGGATCAACTTGATAAGTTTGTCCTACTTCCGAAATGGGAATCAAATGATGGACATGAATAAAACCTTTTCCTAATTCACCATATTGCTTTTCAAACTCAAAATCACAAACGGAGCAAACAGACCCCCAATGCTGAATACATTTTTTTCGTGCTTGTGAGTTTCTTTCGTAGATGTTTACTGTTATTGTTCTTTTCAACCCTTCAACCAAAGTGGATTGGTCATAAGTTGGAATTTCTTCAGGAAATTGCACATCACCTGTTAATCCTGTTTCTTCTAGTGCCGTTTTAAGTTCGGTTCGCAACTGCCAAATAAATAAACTCCCTTCATCCCAACCATTAAAAAACAAATCCCAAAATTTGTACTTTCGTTCTGATCGTTCTGTGAAATTTATGTCGTAATATTTAGAAATGCGTTCTGCTAATCTCCATATTTCAAGATTTATTCCTCCTGATTTATTTTTCGCTGTTGACCCTAGAATAAGTCCAATTTGACTAGATGCAGCAGCTTGTTTTGGAAAACCATACATTGTTTGAAAAATAGATATATCTCTTACTCGAATGATTTTGTCATTTTGTAAAATTTCAATCCATTCTAATGATGATAATTCAGTTGCCATTTTGGATTTTTTTCTTGGTATGAACTCTAAGAAAACCACCCACCTGTGTCTTCCTCTTTTATCTCAGCTAAGATAGCAGGTTTTGGAAATGTTCACAGGAACTAGAATTTCAACGCTCATGAGTAAATCTGAATTAAAAATCCAGAAAAGACCCGTACCAGCATTCATTGGTGATAACACCAACGAAATTAAAAAACTATTTTTGATCGAAGGAACTGCTGTGCAACATAGACCGGGTCGCGTAGACCCGATAGTGGGTGGAGCGTTGGCCTGGCGGGGATAGCGGGAATATCAGTGGAGCAAGGTGATGCCTGTTCTCTCCAAGAAAAAAAGAAAAATTTATCGGCAAACGGGAATTTTGTCAAAGCCTATGACACCCAAATATGGATCGACTTGCGGGATGGAGAAGGCCACTCCGCGATAGATAAAAAGAAGTGCGAGGGCAACACCCACCACGGGAATGGTTTTGCTGAGCCATGTGGTGGATTTGATTTTGGCAAGGGAAGGCACGAGCCAAAATCCGACCAAAGCGGGCAATGTGCCGAGACCAAAAACGATCATGTATACTGCGCCTTGCAAATAATTTGCGGTAGCCAATGTGCCTCCAATGGCCATGTAGATAAGTCCGCAAGGTAATAGCCCGTTGAGTACGCCAGCGGTGAAGGTAGCAGTAAAGGTCTTTTGCTGAAACTGCTGCACGGTGGTGCGTCGCACCCATTGCATCCATCTGGTATTGTAATATCTGGCAAGAAAGCGGCTGGAAAGGCTCGGCAGAAAGATCATCAGCAAAAGAAACACGCCTATGCTGATGGTGAGCACTTGCTGAAAGCCGCCGACAGCCGCAGAAAATCCAAAAAGCCCAAATATGAGCCCAAGTAGGGCGTACATCAAAATGCGTCCGGTGTGGTACAAGCGCAAAGGCAATGGTCTTTTTGCGACGAGGCACAGGAATAGCCAGCGCGATGGGGCCGCACATGCCGAGGCAATGCAGGCTACCTAAAAAACCGATGACCAGTGCCGAAAGATACATGGACTATATAAAGATGGTTTTCTCTTCGTAATACTGGCATGCCGTTGGCGATCCACGTCACTTTGACTTTGTAGCGCCCCGTCGCAAGCTTGGATTTTGAAAGCGTAATCACGGACGCTTCGATTGAGATACGCTGATCGAGGCTGGATTGTCGGGACGGTAGAAATGCACTTCTCCGTCAACTCAGGAGCTTCCCCGCAGAGTCACCACGATGGATCGCGCCTTCGCTTGTAAGCTCAAAAACCTCGGTAGCATTATATGCATTTTGCGTGCGATCTATCTGCTGCTGAAACTGCAACTCTTCCTTATAATACTCGTCGGTCACAAGGTGTACGTCTTCTTGAAAACTGCGCGCTACAGCAGCTATGACCAGTGCACAATAGATGATAAAGGTGATGGTAATACCTGTACCCCAATTCCAAAAACTGCCTTTTTTCTTTTGTGTGTTCATGTTTCGTGCTTAAAATGTCTTGTTCTCAATCACAATTTGCGCAGTGTGATTATTTGCTAAGTTGGCCCCAAAAATTTCGTATCGACGGTCTCTAAAAGCTCGTCTCCTCATACACGCCAATTTTGAGTTCGGTGCTAACAGAGTGAATGTCTTCTGGGCTCATAATAATGAAAAATGCTCCCGAGAAGGCTTCCTGCGCTCCAATGTTATCTTTGCCCCCCTACCCACTCTATGATCCACTTGGCTGCCGTCTGCATTGAGCACTTTTAGCTCCATGGGGATTTCTCTGTTGGATTTATTGATCAGTTTGATGTTGTAAAGATTGCTTACTCGCCCATCTGGTCGTTCTTGATACATGACCCCAGGCGTACGCATGACGGTAGTCTCTACATCTGAGCGAATAATCAACAAACTGGTGAGCAAGCCAAGCAACAACACCAGTACCACGGAGTATGCTGCCATACGCTTTGTAAAATGAAAAGGCGTACCCTTGGAGATGGTCTCTTCGGAAGCGTACCTGATCAAGCCACGAGGCTTGTTAATTTTATCCATGATATCGTCACAAGCGTCGATGCAGGCCGTGCAATTAACACAGTCTAGCTGCGTGCCATTTCTGATATCGATACCCGTAGGGCATACATACACACATTGCTTGCAGTCGATACAATCGCCTTTGCCAACAGCTTCACGATCTTCATTTTTCCTAAACTTAGCTCTGCTCTTCTCCTCGCTGATAGTCGTAAGCTACCACCACACTGTTTTTATCCAAAAGCACCCCTTGAAGTCTACCATAAGGACAAACCGTGGTACAGACTTGCTCGCGAAATCGAGAAAACACTCCATAAAAAAGCCCTGTAAGCACAATCATGGCAATGAAGCCTGCCACATTCTCAGAGGGCGGACTTTGCACAATCTTCCATACTTGCTCAATCCCTACGATATAAGACATAAAAGTGTGCATGATGAGCCCCGAGATTAATAAGAATATTAAATGTTTAGCTCCTTTTTTAAGGAACTTTTCGGTGTTAAGCGGTTGCTTGTCTAGCTTCTTCTGAGCCATATAATCGCCTTCGATCCAATATTCTATTTTTCGAAAAACGAATTCCATGAATATGGTTTGTGGACAAATCCACCCACAAAATATACGCCCAAAAACGACCGTAAACAGTGCCACAAACACCACCAAAGTGATCAGCGCAATGGCAAAGAGATGAAAGTCTTGCGGCCAGAATACTTGACCAAATAGCACAAACTTGCGGGTGAAAACATTGAAAAGAAGCAAAGGTTCCCCTCCGATTTTCACGAAGGGGCTCCCAAGCAAAATGGTCAGGAGTAGCACACTTACGAGTGCTCTCCAGTTGGTGAACCGGCCTTTAGGTTTTTTAGGATAGAGCCAGATGCGCTTGCCTTGCTCATCTACCGTAGCAAGATGATCCCTGAACTCCTCGTTCTTCTTCTCCTCTTCGTAAAGCGCACCTATTTGATCCATCCCTTTATTTTCAAAATTTAATTATGAATTCGAATCTGCTTCAACGGCGGTAGTATCACTCTTTACGGCAGCCTCTCCTGCACGCTCATAGATATCCCCTTGAGGTTCTTTGGCGTTATCTGGATTCGTGCCCTCCAAAGAGATGATGTAGCTAGCAACTTGCTGTAATTCTTTTGGCGCCAGTTGATTTTGCCATGCAATCATCCCTTTGGCTGGCACTCCATATTTAATGGTTTTGAATACGTCCTTCACATCACCTCCATGCAGCCAGTACTTGTCTGTCAGGTTAGGACCAACGCCACCTTCTCCATTTGCTCCGTGACAAGCCACGCAGTATTGTATGAACAAAGCTTGACCAGCGGCCAATTCAGAAGTTTCAGTGAGCATCTCCACATTCGATTCGTCTATGCTGTTTTCCAAAGAAGCCAGATACAATGCCACCTGCTCGTCCGCTTCAGCCATTTCTTCTATGTATTCCTGATCCTGAAGAGATCCATCCAGCACGTAATAATAAACCACGTAACCAATGCTGAAGAGAATGGTGAAATAAAATCCGTACAACCACCATGGCGGCATACTATTGTCTAGCTCATGAATACCGTCATAAGAGTGATCAGTCATAACTTTGTGCTCCTCCTCTACTGGCACTGCATCATTCATTTTGGTAATCAATCGTTTCCACCAGCTTTCAGAGCCTACTTTAACTTGCTCCACTTCGGGTTGATTGAGTCTCATCACCACTCGCAAAGCATACCAGCAAACGAGCAACACCAGTAGCGCGACAAAGCACACCACCACGGCCAGTCCAAGCACGATCTCGACTTGGTACGTTTCTAATAGGCCTTTTGCCTTCTGAGCAAAAAGCATTTTCGGAAAAGCCGTCATCAAAACGACCGAGAGTATTGTTAATATCTTTTTCATAGATCAGAAGGTTTTTCGTCCAACGGAAGTCTTGATATTTCATCAATTTTCTTTTTGTCTGAAGTAATCACCCAAATGAGCAACACCACAAAAAAAGTAAAGAAGATGACGAAGGAAATGAGCGGGTATATTTCTATTCCCGCTATAGTTTCCAGATTGTGTTTTATGTATTTAAGCATCTTGTAGTCCTTTTATTATTTCAAAGATGAAGTTGCGGCCTCTGTAGTTTTGATACTGATATCAGTACCCATTCGCTGTAGATAAGCGATCAAAGCGATGATTTCCAGATCGCTCTTCACTTTAATTCTGCTTGCTTCCAACTCTTTAGAAATTTGCTCTGCTTGTGCTTCCGCAAATGCTAAAGCTTCATTTTCAAAGCCCTACTTCATAAGGTACGCCAAGTGTTCTCATGGCATTGATCTTAGCTGCAGTGGTTTCTTTCTCCCACTTCTGCTCGTATAGCCATGGGTAGGCCGGCATGATAGATCCTGGAGACATACTCGTAGGGTCAAGCATGTGGTGGTAGTGCCAGCTATGTGGATACTTACCCCCTATTCTCAAAAGATCTGGCCCAGTACGCTTCGACCCCCACAGAAATGGATGGTCATAAACAAACTCTCCTGCTTTGGCATACTCACCATAGCGCTCAGTTTCCGATCTAAATGGACGGATCATCTGAGAGTGGCAGTTGTTGCAGCCTTCACGGATATAAATATCACGTCCTTGAAGCTCCAGCGGTGAATATGGTTTCACGCTTGAAATGGTAGGCACATTGGATTCAATTAAAAACATTGGTACAAACTCAATCACCCCACCAATCAATACTGCGATCAAACTAAAAACCAAAAGTCTTGCTGGCTTCCATTCGAATAGTTTTCTGTGCCAATGGTCATGTGCTGGAGATTCATATTCCTTAGACAATGGAGCAGCTTCGGCTTTTTCATTATAGATAAAAGAACCAGATTTAGCCGTTGCTACCAAGTTATAAAGCATCACCAACACACCAGAGAGGTATAAAAATCCACCAAATGCACGCATCATGTACAGAGGCTTGATTTGCGTCACTGTCTCCAAGAAGTTTGGATATGCCAGCATTCCAGACTCAGTAAACTGCTTCCACATCAAACTTTGTGTAAGCCCTGCCCAGTACATCGGCAAAGCATAGAAAAGAATTCCCAGCGTACCTATCCAGAAATGTACGTTGGCCAACTTCATGGAGTGAAGTTTGGTGTTGTACATTCTTGGAATCAAATAATAGAGCATTGCGAAAGTCATAAAGCCATTCCAGCCAAGACCTCCCACGTGTACGTGAGCCACGATCCAGTCAGTAAAGTGAGTAATGGCATTGAAGTTTTTCAAAGAAAGCATTGGCCCTTCGAAAGTCGCCATACCGTAGCAAGTGATAGCCACTACCATAAATTTCAATATTGGACTTTCTCTTACCTTATCCCATGCTCCACGTAGCGTCAAAAGACCGTTGAGCATACCACCCCAAGATGGTGCTATGAGCATGATACTAAATACCGTACCGAGCGACTGTGCCCAATCTGGTAAAGCATTGTAAAGCAAATGGTGAGGGCCTGCCCAGATATAGATAAATATCAGTGCCCAGAAGTGAACAATCGAAAGTTTATAAGAATATACTGGTCTATTGGCAGCTTTTGGCACGAAATAGTACATCAAACCAAGGAACGGTGTAGTCAAGAAAAATGCAACCGCATTGTGTCCATACCACCATTGCACTAGCGCATCTTGCACACCAGCGTAGTAAGAGTAACTTTTGAATAGAGAAATTGGCAGTTCAAAAGAGTTCACAATATGAAGCATGGCTACCGTCACAAACGTGGCGAGATAAAACCAGATAGCCACATAAAGGTGACGCTCTCTTCTTTTGATAATGGTCATGAACATGTTAAGACCAAAGACCACCCAAATCAGCGCAATAGCAATATCTATTGGCCACTCTAGCTCAGCATATTCCTTGCTTGACGTAAGTCCTAATGGTAGCGTGATAGCGGCAGACAAAATGATCAGTTGCCATCCCCAAAAGTGGATTTTACTTAATAAGTCGCTATACATTCTGGCCTTGCAAAGGCGCTGTAGCGAATAATAAATTCCCGCAAAAAGGGCATTACCCACAAATGCGAAAATGACTGCATTGGTATGCAGCGGACGAATACGACCGAAAGTGGTGTACTGAAGGTCGAAGTTCAGAGCCGGCATAAAAAACTGACAGGCTACCAACAATCCAACACTCATCCCTACCACTCCAAAAATGGAGGTAGCAATCAGGAAGTTGCGAACCGTCGTGTTGTCATAATGGAAAGTCTCCAGTCCTAATTTTTCTTCTGACTCTTTGGAGAGGTTTGGTGTTGACATAAATCATCTTGTTTTAATGGATCATCGTAAAGAATTCTGATAGCAGGGGTGTAGTCGTCATCAAACTGCCCAGAGTTGTGCGCCCATACAAAAGCCAAGAGAAAACCTAAGGCTACCAGCATACTCACACCTATCAGAAAAAAGACTATTATCATGTTACAAGATTATAAGAGAACAGAAACTCAGAAGATGAGTTGTGAATGGGGAAAAACTGATTTTTGTCAGGTTTTGAATGAAGAAATAAGGGGGACTTAGAATAAATCCGAAATGGCGCAATTGGATCAAACACAAAGTATAACTTCAAAATCTGCATACATTTGCACCTGCATGATGAGGCGATACCTTTTTCTATTTTTGACTTTATGTCAAGTCAGTTTGCTCCACGGGCAAGTCAATAAATTCGCTTATCGCAAAGTGGAATTTCAACAGCCCAAGTCAATCATGCGTGCAGCTTGCTCACTCCCAAAATGCAGATGGAATACAAACGATCCGAAAACAGTACGATCATGGTTTCTTTTCGCACAAGTTCCGCTTACCTATCAGCAAGCAAAATCGGGGATTGGAGTACAAATCCTTATGCGTGGAGTCCCTGCCATTTCAGCAGAACCAAGATTCTATCTAAACTTAAAAGATCGTGAAGACCAGAACAAAAACATCAATTGCTTTTCTGGAAGCTATTTTGGTGATGCCCATTTCCTATCAGTTCAAGGAAAAACAAGCCAATGTAGGCACGCTCTTAGGCGTGCAAAATAAAGTAGGAAAAAATGGCTTTTGGAATGTCGGATTTGGTGTCGGCATGAGCATCACTCAAAACAAAACCAATTTAGGAGCTATCGGAGAACTTTCGCTAGGCCTGATCCTCAATTCCACTGACGATAGTGCCAAACCACGTATGAGTAAGCAAGAACTCAAAGCTCCTAAATCAAGGTAATATCAAAAATGCTTCCAGCCCTGAGCTTCTAGCGGAATAGAGTTACCACCTCGTGTCACCATCACCTTGCCTTTTTCAGCCTCGTGCATGTACCCAATGGTATGTATCTCTGGATGATTTTTTATTTTCTCAAAATCATCTTGCGAAATAGTAAATAGCAGCTCATAGTCCTCTCCCCCATTCAAAGCACAGGTATTTGGATCTATGCTAAATTCGGCAGCCGTTTCAAAAGTCTCTTTATCTATTGGCAACTTATCTTCATACAGTGCCACGCCCAAGCCTGATTGCTTGCAGATATGAAAAACCTCAGACGCCAGCCCATCAGACACATCGATCATAGAAGTAGGTTTTACACCCAAATCTGCCAAATCATAAACTACATCCATTCTGGCTTTTGGTTTCAATTGTCGCCCCACGACATAAGGATACTTATCTAATTTCGGTTGCATGTTGGGGTTGGCAACAAACTCTGCCTTTTCCCTCGCCAAAACCTGTAGTCCCACAAACGCTCCACCCAAATCACCTGTCACGCACAAAATATCCTTATCCTTCGCTCCATTTCTATAGGTAATTTTATCCTTGGCTACTGTGCCCATGGCCGTAATAGAAATCACCAATCCTGCACGAGAAGAAGTCGTATCCCCACCTACCAAATCCACTTTAAAATCCTCACATGCCGCTCTCATTCCATCATAGAGCGCTTCCACAGCCTCTACGGAAAAACGATTACTTAATGCCAACCCAACTGTCACTTGTTTCGGCTTACCATTCATTGCAGCTATATCAGATACATTTACGGCTATGGCCTTATATCCCAAATGTGCCAATGGCGCATAAGAAAGATCAAAATGCACTCCTTCGAGCAACATGTCATTGGTCAAAAGAATAAGATCATCACCAGACTCATAGACGGCAGCATCATCACCAATGCCCTTCAGAGTTTCTTTATTATAAACCTCCACTTTGTCCGCAAGCCTATCTATCAATCCAAACTCACCCAACTCACCTATTTCTGTTCTTTTTGTCTCTTTTCCTTCCATTATTTTTCTCAAAACCTGTAAAAACGCAAATCTACATCAAAGTTCTATGCTATCACTTTACTGAATAGAGTGTCCCTCCCAGTACCAAAAGCAATATTTTCACCATGGTCTCCCAAATGTGTATTAATTTCGCATTTACGTTGAACCTTTTATCTCATCTTTGAGGTTTTACATACCAAAGAAAGAACACTAAATAAATTGAGGTTTGGTTGATTAAAAATCATTCGATTTCGAAACCTCTTCAACTTATTCAAAATAAAAACATGATTTCAGTTACAGACAAGGCAAAAGACAGGATTTCAGAAATCAGATCAGAAGAAGGGCACACCCCCAACCACAACGTTCGTGTAGCGGTGAAAGGCGGTGGTTGCTCAGGTTTAATGTACGACCTACTGTTTGATGATCAACTCAGCGATAGCGATCAAGTGTTTGAAGACAAAGGCGTCAAAGTGATCGTAGATAAGAAAAGCTTGCTTTATTTAGTAGGTACTACATTAGATTTTACCGATGGACTGAATGGTAAAGGGTTTCAATTCGTGAATCCAAATGCCTCACGCACCTGCGGCTGTGGAGAGAGTTTCTCGATCTGATCTCAATCTTTTTTTTGTAAAATTATAAAGCCACTTCTCGTGGCTTTTTTCATTTCTAAGCACATTGGCGAAACAGACAGACCATTTGCCCGTAAAACAAGGCGTATCAAAACACAATCAACATGCCTCAAGAAGATTTCGACACATTAGTAGAAGCTATAAATGAAATGGTAAAACAAGGTTATACCGATGATTTTGTCGCTAAAGAAGAGAGTATACACGCATTGCAATCCAAAAAGCAATTTTCACCTCAAGAACTCACCATAGACAAACGTTTTCGCTTTGAAGGGATGACCAACCCAGGAGACACGTCCGAACTGTTAGTGATTTCTTCTAATAAAGATGAAACCAAAGGAACTTTGGTCATGTCCTACGGAGCTAAGCAATCTCAAAATGAAGCCTTAATTAGACAAATAAACATGAAATGAGGATAATTCAGCACTCCCTCTATGCGATTATGACAAAAATAAAGCCAATTCACCCCATATTCATACCAATTCAAATTATTTACTGTGTAATTATTAAAATGATTTAAAAAAATACCATTTTTTGACTAGTTTTGATAGAAACAATCAACCATGAAAACACTTAACATTCTCGGCGTAACAATTCTGGCTCCTTTAGCAGCAGCGTTCTTTATATTAACCATTGGTTTTAAAACTATACAAGCGCTTACCCAATTCTGCTTTCAGTCTGATAAAACAGAAATACACGCTTCTAATGATGATTTGGCTTAATTAAGCACTTATTTCAACGATAGCATTATTTGTGCGCATTCAACTTTTTGGGTGTGCTGTAAATGATTTTCCCCAAACACTCTTAGCCTCCCCTCCTAGCACAATCTCACAACACCCTTCGGGCATGTTGAAAATAACAATAAAATCCCCCAGCTGCGCTGGGTAAACCCCACCTACTCCGACATTGACGAGTATCACTACCCGTATTAGATGGTCACATAAATCAAGTCGGCTTATTAAACTTGAAGAACAATTCAAAAATTCATGAAAAACAGGTCGCGAGCCGCGCAGGCAAGCACCCTACTTCGGCCATAATAATTAACCAACAGCATCTATCCACGAGCAAACGGCAACAACCTAAAAATGAGATTCATTCCAAATTAGAAAGGGAAGGAATTGAAGTTTCGGGAGGGCTACAAAAAGAAAAAGGCCGAAGCACCCCTACTTCGACCAGATTCAAATAAACAACATTAACCCAAAAATGATGGCTGTAGGGGAAGGAGTCGAACCTCCACGGAGCAGTTAGTCCCCGATGTTTCAAAGCAAATCAAAGAAGTGCCTTGAAACACCCGGGATTTATCCCTTATCTCCACCCCCGAGACAGGAGGGCATGTCTGCCAGTTTCATCACCCTACAGTGTGCAACAATCTTCTTTTAGATTGTTTTGATGATTCAAAATTAGGCATTATTGTCAAAACATTAAAAATTTTTTAATAAATTTGGTAAATATTTATATCTCATTTAAAATTGCATAGTCTTCATTGCGTATTTAAAAAAACAAGTTTCTGAAATGAGCAAAAATTACGAAATTGACAACATAGACCTCAAAATCCTGAATCTTTTGATGGAAGATGCCAAAATTCCTTACACGGAAGTGGCAAAAAAGGTATTTGTGTCCGGTGGAACCGTACACGTGAGGATGAAGAAATTGGAAGAAATGGGAGTGGTAAAAGGTACTACCCTCCAAATGGATTATTCCAAACTAGGTTATGATGTAACCTGCTTCATGGGTATCTTCTTACAAAAAAGTTCCCTCTACGATCAAGTAGTAGATCACCTGAAAAAGATTCCTGAAATTGTCAAAGTGCATTACACTACTGGTAACTACAATATCTTCATTAAGATACATTGCAAAGATACAAGACATTTAAAAGATGTTCTACATGACAAGATTCAAAAAGTAGAAGGTATCGAAAGAACTGAAACTTTCATCTCATTGGAAGAGAGTCTGAATAGACATCTGCAGTTTTAATTGATGATTGTAGAATCTTTTAAGTAGTTCGTCCTTTATTTAATTCCTTATTTAGAATCTTTTTAAATAAGTTCTTACCTTTGCTGAACTCTTTCATCAGGGCTGAGTTTAGGTATATATAGAACAGAGAAAAGAAACCTTTATGAGTAAGGACGATCAAATATTAGAGGAATTTACCTCGAAAGAATACGAGCACGGATGGTCTGTCGATTTTGAAGCCGACGAAGCACCACTCGGGATCAATGAAGATATCGTTAGATTCATTTCGGCAAAAAAAGAAGAGCCAGAATGGATGCTGGAGTGGAGACTGAAAGCCTTTAGAATGTGGCTGAAAATGTCTGAACCGAAATGGGCTAATGTTCATTACCCTAAAGTTGATTTTCAAGGCATTAAATATTACTCTGCTCCCAAGAAACAAAAGAAAGTCAATAGTCTTGATGAACTCGATCCTGAGCTTATTAAGACTTTTGAGCGTTTGGGAATTTCTCTCAACGAGCAAAAAAGACTGACAGGTGTAGCTGTTGATGCTGTTATAGATTCCGTTTCGGTAGCTACTACCTTCACGGAGACCCTTTCTGAACTAGGAGTGATCTTTTGCTCGTTTAGCGAGGCGGTAAAAAAACATCCAGAACTCATCAAAAAATACTTAGGATCGGTAGTGCCTGCTACAGACAACTACTATGCCGCACTTAATTCGGCAGTTTTCTCCGACGGTTCGTTCTGTTATATCCCGAAAGGTGTAAGATGCCCAATGGAGCTTTCTACCTATTTCAGAATCAATGCTGCAAATACGGGACAGTTTGAAAGAACTTTAATAGTGGCCGAAGCAGGCTCGTATGTCTCCTACCTAGAAGGCTGCACTGCTCCTATGCGTGATGAAAACCAACTACACGCTGCGGTAGTGGAAATTTATGCAGCTGAGAAAGCGGAAGTAAAATACTCGACTGTACAAAACTGGTATCCTGGAGATAAAAACGGAAAAGGTGGTATTTACAACTTCGTGACCAAAAGAGGAATCTGTGCTGGCGATCATTCAAAAATCAGCTGGACACAAGTAGAAACTGGCTCTGCCGTAACATGGAAATACCCTTCATGCATTCTAAAAGGTGACTACTCTATCGGAGAGTTTTACTCTGTAGCCGTGACAAACAATCACCAGCAAGCAGATACTGGAACCAAAATGATTCATATTGGTAAAAACACCAAGTCTAGAATCGTATCGAAAGGATATTTCGGCAGGTAAATCTCAAAATAGCTACAGAGGACAGGTGCATATCATGAAAAGAGCAACCAATGCTCGAAACTTTTCACAGTGCGATTCTCTTTTGATGGGTGACCAATGTGGTGCACACACTTTTCCTTATATAGATGTAGAAAATAGTTCGGCACAAGTAGAACACGAGGCTACAACATCCAAAATTGGAGAAGATCAGATTTTCTACTGCCAGCAAAGAGGAATAGACGAAGAGAGTGCTGTGGCGCTCATCGTCAATGGTTTTGCTAAGGAGGTAATGAACAAGCTCCCAATGGAATTCGCTGTAGAGGCACAAAAATTATTAGCCCTTACTCTTGAGGGTAGCGTAGGATAATATAATCAATCAGTAATGCTTAAGATAGAAAATTTACAAGCCTCAATAGAGGAAAAACAAATATTAAAGGGTATCAACCTTGAGGTAAAGGCTGGAGAAGTTCATGCCATCATGGGGCCAAATGGTTCTGGAAAAAGCACATTGGCATCTGTACTTGCCGGCAGAGAAGAATTTGAAGTAACTGGAGGAAGCGTAACTTATCTTGGCAAAGATTTATTGGAGCTAGCTCCTGAGGAGAGAGCGCGTGAAGGCATCTTTCTGGCATTTCAATATCCTGTAGAGATCCCAGGTGTTTCTACTACCAACTTCCTAAAAACAGCAGTAAACCAAGTACGTGAGCATAAAGGCCTAAAACCTTTGGATGCGGTTTCATTTCTGAAAGAAATGAAAGAAAAAATGAAGATGGTTGATATCGATCAGGCGCTTTTAAGTCGTTCGCTCAACGAAGGCTTCTCTGGTGGAGAAAAGAAGAGAAATGAAATCTTCCAAATGGCCATGCTAGAGCCTAAGTTGGCAATCCTCGATGAAACGGACTCAGGACTGGATATCGATGCTTTAAAAATCGTGGCTGATGGAGTAAATAAATTGAAGAATGAAAACACTGCCACCATCGTAGTAACGCACTATCAAAGGCTTTTAGATTATATCGTACCTGATTTCGTTCACGTGCTCTATCAAGGTCGTATTGTCAAATCTGGCGATAAATCCCTTGCGTTGGAATTGGAAGAAAAAGGATACGACTGGATCAAAGAAGAAGTAGCAGCTGAAGCATAATCAAGCATGACTGAAATAACACAAACAGATAATTTCTCAGTGCTATTTGATCAGAGAGAAGATCAAAGAAAAGGTGAATTGGGTGAATTTCAAGTAGCGCGTTTTGAGCAATTCAAAAAATTAGGGTTGCCTGCACCAAAGACAGAAGCCTATAAATTCACTCCTATTGCTAGGATTCTGAACAAGAATTTTACTTCAGAAGTAAATTCTACTGGAAGTAATTGGACTAAGGAAAACTGTCAGAAAGAATTTTACCAAATCGAAGAGGCAAACCATCTGGTTTTCATCAACGGCGTATACACAAAGGATTTTTCGAACATTAAGAATAATTCTGACCAATTGCAGATTGATGTCATTGACGAAAGCCAGATCAAGACTTTGGGACAAGTTTCCAGTCAATCACAAGATGCATTTGCTCAATTGAATGCTGGCCTTTTTGAAAATGGCCTTTTCTTAAAAACTGGAAAAAACAGAGAATGTCTACCTGTATACATCTATCATTTCTTAGATGAAAACAAATATTCGTTTCCAAGAATACTTATAGAAGGCGCAGACGGATCTTCATTGAATGTATATGAGAAGACATTTATTGCAGGAGAAACTCCAACTTTTGTTTGTTCAATACTGGAAGCAATCGTAGGAAAAAACGCAGACATTCGTTTTACCAAATTGCAGAACTATAGCAAGTCACTTTTCACCGTTGAAGGCATTTATGCTTCACAAGAAAGAGATTCTAGGTTCTACACCAACACCTACTCTTTTAGCGGAGGGTTGATTAGAAATAATATTTTCATTGATATTGATGGTGAAAACTGCGAGGGTCATATGAATGGACTCTATCAGATCAGTGGCAAAACACATGTGGACAACAACACATCGGTAGATCACAAAGCGCCAAATTCCTATAGCAATGAGCTATATAAAGGAGTATTGGATGAAAATGCACATGGAGTTTTCAACGGAAAAATCTACGTGCGCCAAGCAGCGCAAAAGACGAATGCGTTTCAATCCAACAACAACATCTTGCTTTCTGACACGGCCGTCATCAACACCAAACCTCAACTGGAAATTTGGGCAGATGACGTAAAATGTTCACACGGATGCACGACTGGTCAATTGGATGAAGAAGCCATTTTCTATTTACGTGCCAGAGGGATTTCCAAAACTCGTGCAAAAGCACTTTTATTGAATGCTTTTGCAGGTCAAACATTGGCCGAGGTGAAATCCGCAGAAATGAAAGAAGAAATAGAAGGGATTATACTTCAAAAATTGGGTTAATAATGAAATCAGAAGTAGCAATATCAGTCGATGAAATCAGAGCAGAATTTCCGGTCTTGCATCAGCAAGTCAACAGGAAACCTTTGGTCTATTTCGATAATGCCGCTACTTCTCAAAAACCGAAAGTAGTCATTGATGCGCTTTCGAATTATTACCAAAAGGATAACTCCAACATACACAGAGGCCTTCACACGCTAGCAGAGCGTGCTACAACAGCCTATGAGGAGACTCGAAAAACCGCAAGTGCTTTCATCAACGCTGCTGAAAGTGAGGAAATTATCTTTACTAAAGGCACAACTGAAGGCATAAATTTAGTAGCACAAGCTTATGGTAGAAAGTTTCTGAAAGAAGGTGATGAGATCATCATTAGCTCGATGGAACACCATAGCAATATCGTGCCATGGCAGATGCTGTGCTCTCAAACAGGAGCGATCCTAAAAGTTATTCCTATCAACGACAAGGGTGAAATCCTTTTTGAAGAATATGAAAAACTGCTCTCTGAAAAAACCAAGTTGGTTTCAGTTGTATATATATCAAATGCTTTAGGCACCATTAACCCGGTTGAAGAAATCATCCATGCTGCCCACCAAGTAGGCGCAAAAGTGCTTATTGATGCTGCGCAAGCCGCTCCCCACGAGCGTATAGATGTACAGGCATTGGGTTGTGATTTTATGGCACTCTCTGCGCACAAAATGTATGGGCCAACAGGCGTAGGCATTCTGTATGGCAAAAGAGCTTTGCTTGAAGCAATGGATCCATACCAAGGTGGTGGAGAAATGATTAACCAAGTGTCGTTCGCAAAAACGACTTATAATGATATTCCATACAAATTTGAGGCAGGAACTCCTAACATTGGTGATGTAGTAGCTTTCAAAGCTGCAATGGACTTCATGTCCAACATAGGACACGATTTTCTTCATGATCATGAATTGGCTTTACTTAATTATGGTACGGCACAATTAAAGGAAATAGATGGATTTGTTCCAGTAGGTACAGCCGCAAAGAAGGCGAGTGTGATCTCCTTCAATATTGAAGATGTACACCCTTATGATCTTGGAATGATGCTCGATGCTAAAGGCATTGCCGTTCGAACTGGGCATCACTGTACACAACCTTTGATGGATATTTTTAAAATTGAGGGAACGGTCAGGGCATCCTTTGCTGTTTACAACACCATAGAAGAAATTGATTATTTCGTATATTCATTATCAGAAATCGTAACACGACTGAGAAAATGAAGAATGAAGATAAAATCATAGAACTACTTGCTGAGATGGTTCATAAGCAAGATGAAATGGTGAAAAACCAATCACAAATGGTAAAGAACCAGAATAGCACCAATGAACGTTTGGAGCGATTGGAAAGTCAAATGATAAAACTGAACGTGCAAACAGTAGAAAATACCAGAGCAATTATCAAATTGGCAGATAGAATTGAGGATTTTGCGGAACACGAAAAACGAATTCAAAACCTCGAAAAAGCAGTTTTTAAGGCGTGAGTAAAACAAAAGAAATACAAGACAGTATCATTGAAGATTTTTCGATGCTAGATGGAGACATGGAAATGGCCATCAACTACATCATGGAGCTTGGAGAACAATTACCAACCATGGATGAATCTCGAAAATCGGAAGACAATATTGTAAAAGGCTGTCAATCGAAAGTTTGGCTTAATGCCAAAATGGATGATGGAAAGGTAGTTTTCGAAGCAGATTCAAATACTGCCATTACCAAGGGGTTGGTGAGTTTATTGGTGCGAACGTTATCACATCAAACACCAGAAACGATATTGAACGAAGATATTTACTTCCCTCAGCAAATCGGAATGAATAGATTTATTGGTACACAAAGATCTAACGGATTTGCAGCCATGATTAAGCAAATGAAACTTTATGCTCTAGCCTTGAGCACAAAAACGAGCGCATAATGGAAGAAAATAAAGTAGTAGAAGAAAAAGAATTAAAGGAAAAAATTCTTGACGCGATCAAGAAAGTTTATGACCCTGAAATACCAGTTGATGTATTTGAATTGGGTTTGATCTATGAAATCAATGTTTTTCCTGTTAACAATGTTCACATTTTAATGACGCTTACTTCTCCAGCATGCCCATCGGCAGAAGCCATACCTGGAGAGATTGAAATGCGTATCAGAGAAGTGGAAGAAGTAAATGATGTGACTGTGGAAGTAACATTTGATCCTCCATACGCAACAGAAATGATGTCGGAAGCAGCCAAGCTTGAGCTTGGGTTTATGTGATGATAAATTGAGAATTGAGAATTGAGAATTGAGAATTGAGTACCTAATAGACGATAGTAAATAAAAAAAAATATGTATCCAGAAGAGTTAGTAGCACCTATGAGAACTCAGCTTACACAAGCTGGATTCGAAGAATTTAAAACTGCAGATGCAGTAGAAAATCATTTAAAAGATCATAAAGGAACATCACTAATCGTAGTGAACTCGGTATGTGGCTGTGCCGCTGGCACTTGCCGCCCAGGAGTTTTGAGTTCACTTAATCTTAGTACTAAAAAACCTGATCATCTAGCAACAGTATTTGCTGGTGTAGATGCAGCAGCTACTGCCAAGGCTCGTGAATTTACTGCTCCTTTTCCTCCGTCTTCACCATCTATCGCTCTTTTTAAAGATGGCGAGTTGGTACATTTTGTTGAAAGACATCACATAGAAGGAAGATCAGCAGAGATGATTGCAAGTCACCTAGTAGAAGTTTACAACGAGTTTTGCTAAGAGCGTCATAAAAGAAGAATTTAAATCCCATTGGACTCAGGTCTGATGGGATTTTTTTTTGAAAAAATCCCCCAATTGCTCGGGGGATTCTCCTACTTGATTTTCACCAACTAAACCAAGCCTTCCAAAAACCTAATACTATGAAAAGAAATTAGCATAAAGCAACGCTCATGCCAAACTCCTTTCATCCTCTTGATATTTTATCAATCTGATTAATCTCCTCTTTAGAAAATTCCAAATTATCTAAAGATTGGACATTCTCATGTAGCTGCCCCACCGAGCTGGCTCCTACCAACACCGAAGTAATCCCCTCTTGACTGAGCAGCCATGAAATAGCCATTTGAGAGAGTTTTTGATTTCGCGCTTCTGCAATCTTAGCTAATGCCTTGATCTTATCAAGATTCTGCTCAACTACGCTCGTTTCCAAGTATGTCATATCCTTTGCGGCTCTTGAGCCTTCTGGAATACCATTGATGTATTTGCTTGTAAGCATCCCTTGGGCAAGTGGTGAAAACGCAATGCACCCAAGCCCTTCATCTTTCAATGCTTTTAACAGACCATCTTCAACCCATCTATCTAAAATAGAATATCTGGCCTGATGGATAATAAAAGGCACACGAAGCTCTTTTAATAGCTTAGAGGCTTCCACCGTCTCTGCTGGGCCATAATTAGAAATTCCGACATAAAGCGCCTTCCCTTGCCTTACAATATCAGCTAAAGCCACCATCGTTTCTTCCAAAGGCGTCTCAGGATCAGGTCTATGATGATAAAAAAGATCCACATAATCAAGATTCATCCGCTTGAGGCTCTGATCCAAACTGGAGATCAAATACTTGCGAGAACCTAAATTCCCATAGGGGCCAGGCCACATGTCATATCCTGCCTTAGTGGAAATGAACAATTCATCCCTGAATGGCAAAAAATCACGTTTCAATATAGTCCCAAAATTCTCTTCCGCTGAACCAAATGGAGGGCCATAATTATTGGCTAAATCAAAGTGAACAATACCCAAATCAAAGGCAGCATTCAAAATCTTTCTACCATTTTCAAGATTATCGACAAAACCGAAGTTATGCCATAGCCCGAGGGATATCGCAGGCAATTTCACGCCGCTATTTCCACAGCGATTGTATTTCATATTCAAATAGCGCTCCGCATGCTTAATTCTTTCGGGAGTACTTGCCTTGTCATTGATCTGCATTTGATATTATTTAATTTCAGATAGTTTTTTCTGCCAATTCCAGGCAGAATGGAGCATTTCTTCTAACCCCAATTCCGTTTTCCAACCTAGTTCATCATTGGCAAACGTGGTATCGGCATATATTTGCTCCACATCTCCTGGCCTCCTCTCTACGATCTTATAATTCAATTTGACCCCAGTGGCCTTCTCAAAAGAATGGATCAATTCCAAAACGCTATTACCTTGACCTGTACCGAGGTTAAATACTTCATATCTCGGTTTAGTTTTCTGTTCCAAGAGTCTCCGCACTGCGACTACATGTGCTTTGGCAACATCTACTACATGAATATAATCTCTAATGCATGTTCCATCAGGAGTATTATAATCATCCCCATAGACTGACAGGCTTTCCCGCTCTCCTGCAGCCACCTGAAGTAAAAAAGGCACCAAATTACTCGGCACACCCAATGGCAACTCTCCTATCAATGCTGAATCATGAGCACCTATCGGGTTGAAATACCTTAATGCAATGGCACTAAGCCCTTCATTGGCTTGTACCGTATCGGAGATAATTTCTTCTCCCACTTGTTTGGTGTTTCCATAAGGCGAAGCTGCTGGTTTGACAGGGGTCTGTTCTGTGACTGGCAGCTTATCCGGGTTTCCATATACCGTACAAGAAGATGAGAAAACTACCGGTGAATCAACTTCAACAGATACCTCTAAGATATTGACCAAACTCAAAAAATTATTCTTATAATAGAGAAGCGGTTTTTGAACTGACTCGCCTACTGCCTTGCTTGCTGCAAAATGAATCGTTGCATCAATTTTATTCTCATTGAATATCTTCTTTACAAGTGCCTCATCCTTCAAATCTCCCTGATAGAGTTTTGGAGACTTCCCCGTAATCTCCTTAATGCCCTCATACAAATCAATCTTCGTATTGGAAAGATCATCTACAATCACTATGTTATATCCTGCATTGATCAATTCCACGGCCGTATGTGAGCCGATATATCCCACTCCACCCGTAACTAATACTGTGCTCATATTCTTTCTGTTTTTAGTATTGGAATAAATTAAATGCTAGCTGTACCATGACTCACCTTGAGGTAATAGGGAGTCATCTCTTTACCAAACTCATTTTTGTAAGCCACCTCTAAGCCGGCTACATAATCTTTCTCTTTTCCAGGTTTTATTAAATTAATGGTGCAGCCTCCAAAGCCACCCCCCATCATTCTTGAGCCAATAACACTATCCGATTTTTTCGCATAATCCACCATAAAATCTATCTCTGGACAGCTCACTTCATATTCATGCTGTAACCCATCATGCGCAGCATAGAGCAGTGTTCCAAGATGATCTGTATCAGCTTTCACCAAACTATCACAAAAAGCAATCACACGGTCGTTCTCTTCTATGACGTATTTGCATCTTCTGTATACCACTGGGCTCAAATCCGACTTATGCTCCTCAAGTTGATAGATGGTCAAATCTCGCAAGGATTCTATGGAAGGAAAATGCTTTTTCAAAATTCCAACACCTTCTTCACACTGCTGTCGGCGCACATTATATTCAGAATCTACAAGACTGTGTTTCACATTTGAATTACAAAGCACTACAGTGTAGTTATCAGGTTGTACTGGAAAATACTTTCTCTCCAGCGACCTGCAATCCAAAAGCATCACATGATCTTCCTTGCCCATTACACTGGCAAATTGATCCATTATACCACAGTTCATTCCCACAAATTGATTTTCAGCCGCTTGACCGTATCTCGCAATTTGAACACGTTCTATTCCTAAGTCATACAGCTCATTGAATCCATAGCAAAAACCACATTCTAGTGCAGCTGATGAGCTCAAACCAGATCCAATTGGAATATCCCCACCAAAAACGGCATTGATCTCCCCTATTTGATGGTCGTCCTGAATGAGTTGCTGAACTACCCCTAGAATGTAATTAGCCCAGCCCTTATCAGATTTCTGAAAATCATTTACGGAAAAAGTAATCTCTTCACCCATATCTAAAGACTTAACCGTTGATGTCCCTGTTTCGGATTTTGCAATAGCGATGTATATAGCCTTATCTATAGCTGCCGGCATTACATATCCCATATTATAATCAGTATGCTCACCGATAAAATTGATGCGACCTGGGGAAAAGACCATCAAGGGGGCCGTTGAAAAAAGACGTTTGAACTCGCTGGTTAATTTTTCAGTATTCATTATTTAGATTTATTGAAGATTCTCGTACTACCAGCTTCGCTGGCAGTACAACGTTAGTTGTTTTTGAGTCTGTGTGCAGCCATTCAAATAACATTTCAGCTGCTCCCTTGCCCAAGGCTCGCGTAGAATGATCCACGCTCGTGAGCGTTGGGGATACAAGCTCGCATAAATTTCTATTATCGAAACCAGTCACGGCTATTTGCTGAGGAACAGCAATGTTTCCTTGCTTAAGAAAGGAAAGAATTTTTGCGGCAATCAAATCATTATAACACACAATTGCATCCGCACCAGCTGCTTCAATTTCTTTCAACAATTGTTCCTGAGTGGGATCATACACAACCGATAAAAGTCTCAAACTTTTAGATTCCAAAGCCTCTTGAACCCCTCTAAGTCTCTCAATATTGTTTGTCAAGACTTGATTGTAACCTACATATAAAAAGCGCTTTCTCCCTGCTTCCAAGAGATGGTCAGTTACTTGATGCGTGCCACTGAAATCATCTACAGTGATAAATGGGCTTTTTGAATGAGAAGGCACTCTATCGAAGTAAACAACCTTGCGCCCCATCATTTGGAATTCATTTTCCAAATCATCACTAAAATGACTCTCTATAGATGACGCAATCAGAATTCCTTCCACATTACACGCGTTGAGAGAGGCAATTAACTTCAATTCTTTGGATGCTGATTCGTGTGACTGGCAGATGAGCAGGTTGTACCCTTCACTTTCAACCACCTCCTCTACTCCAGAAAGTATTTCAGCAAAAAAATCATTATTGATTTCTGGCATCACAATACCGATCATGCGGGTTTTATTAGTTCGTAAACCAGCCGCAGCGGCATTTACCTGATAGTTCATCTCAAGAGCTTTCGCTTTAACGAGCGCTATCAGGTTTTTATTCTGAGTGCTTTTTCCATTTAAGATACGAGAGACAGTGGAGACTGATACTCCTGTGGCTCTTGCAATATCTTTTATGGTGGTAGGCACAGGTTATTTCATTGATTTGTTCTTAATCGAATATTTCTTGAAGCTTTTTCTCTAGGCTAGGCCCTCTTAGTCCCTTGGCAATGATTTTTCCATCTGGATTAATCAGATATGTGGCAGGAATAGAGTTGATTTTATAGGCTGAAGCTGCTTCGGAGTTGAAATACTTTAAATCAGAAACATGCTTCCATATCAAGCCATCAGCGGCAATAGCATTTACCCATGCTTCCTTCTCTCTATCCAAAGAGACACCCAAAATCTCAAAATTCTTATCCTTATACTGATTGTACACTCTTACTACATTTGGGTTTTCCATGCGACAAGGTTTGCACCAAGCTGCCCAAAAATCGATCAAAACATAGTTGCCTCTTAGAGAACTCAAAGTAATTATCTCTCCGCTAGGACTAGGAAGCGAAATTTCTGGTGCTGTGGCACCTTCTACCAATCCTTTTAGGCTCTCAACTCTCGATACCAAGTCTTTAGTGAACATGTGCTTAGGCAGGTTTTCACTATAATAAATGGCTAAGCTATCGTAAAATTCAAAATGATCTTCTGGGTTCAAAGAACTGATACCATAAAAAACAGCCAATGAAGGCTTAATCTTGTTGGCATAAGATTTTAGGTCTACATAAAAATTATCCAACAACGTCAAATACTCGTCAGTAAGTGCTTGAATCTCGGCTTCATTTCCTGAACGCTTAGCTTCTGCGCCCTGAGTGTTGATAGTTTGTTGGTCTTCTTTCATGTTTTTAACCAAATTGTCAAAAACCTTGATATGTTCAGTCTGAGGAGATCCTGTAATTTCTGGCTGAGCTTTGGGATCAGCAATATCTACAGCTATTTCTACTTTCTTTTCTGTCCCATCCAAAATGAAATTGACATACTTTTTATCGTAGAAATTGAGATTGTAAAATGAAGGTTCTTCTACAGGAACTCGAACATCAAAAGCCCCTCCTTCGGTTATATTGATTGTATCAATTGGCTGTGGCCCCTTCTCTGTGTAAATATTGAGAACTACCAGCTGATCAGCGACCGGATTATCAACTTGCCCTACAACTCTTATTCCACCTTTCTCTACATCGCTGCAAGAAAACAACGCTGCAAAAGCTGCAATACCTAAAATTTGAAAGATACTTTTCATTTGATCCAAATCTAAAATTTTAACCTTCTAATGATTCACGTAATAACTGACTCGCAATTTTGGGGTCTGCTTTTCCTTGGGTTTTCTTCATCATTTCTCCCATAAACATACCCAACAATCCCTTTTTTCCACTTCTATAAGCTTTCACCTTATCTGCATTACTAGCCAAAATTTCATCAATAATCGTCTGAATATTGTCGCTATCAGAATCTTGAATAATATTCAACAACTCTGCCGAATGCAATGCATTTTCTTCTGGATGCTCAAAAAGGTATGGAAGCAATTGCTGACTTGCAGCAGTGAAGCTCACCTTGCCAGCATCTATCAAATCGATCACATTCACAATTTGAATAGGCTCAATTGGCAGATCTCCGAATGTAATACCATGCTCATTGATGTAAGACTTTACAGGCCCCATCAGCCAGTTGGCTACAGCTTTATAGTTTTTGGTTTCATTGCACAACCCGTCAAACAAATAGGCCAAATCTCTCTGATCTGTCAATACAGCAGCATCATACTCCTTGAGTCCGTATTGTTTTTTGAACCTTTCCTTCATTTCTGAAGGCAACTCTGGCATATTTGATTTGATCTCAGCAAGCCATTCTTCACTCACTTGCAATGGACTCAAATCTGGCTCAGGAAAATAACGATAATCATTCAATTCTTCCTTCGTACGCATACCAGACGTTTTTCCAGAATCAGGATTGAATGTTCGTGTTTCCGAAATAATTGCCTTGCCCGTTTCAATCAAATGAATCTGACGCTGAACCTCATGGTCAATAGCCTTGATTACATTCTTGATTGAATTCATGTTTTTTACTTCAACCTTTTTTCCAAGCTCAGTCGCTTCTACAAGCCTCACGGAGACATTGGCATCACAACGCAACGATCCTTGCTCCATGTTGCCGTCACATACATTAAGATATCTTACCAGCCTTCTGACTTCCGTCAAAAATGCTCCTGCAGCTTCACTAGAATAGATTTCTGGCTCAGTTACAATTTCAATCAACGGCACACCCGCTCTATTAAGGTCAATCAATGAATCAGGCTGACCATCTACGTGAATAGATTTCCCTGCATCTTCTTCTAAATGAATGCGATTGAGTTTTACGCTTGTTTGATTCTTTATGCCCTCTATCGGAACAGTCCCTCCAATGCAGATCGGGGTTTTATCCTGAGTCATTTGATAGCCTTTGGGTAGGTCAGGGTAGAAATAATTCTTTCTGTCAAAATATCCAAAACGTGTAATCTCGCAATTACATGCGAGCCCCATGCGAATGGCTAACTCTACAGCCTTCTTATTGAGCTTGGGCATTACACCTGGATGGCCTAAAGAAACAGCACTGATATTGGTATTCGGTGTATCTCCAAAAGCGTTGCCATCTCCAGAAAATATTTTCGACTCGGTCATCAACTGGGCATGCACCTCTAGCCCCACTACCACCTGATATTTTGATCTTATTTCTTTAGAAACCATTTATAATTTGGTATTCAATTTTTCTTCAATTATTCCTTTTGCCACTTCCAGCGCCTTAGACAAGCCTGCAACATCCTTACCTCCTGCCGTAGCATAAAATGGCTGACCACCACCTCCGCCTTGAATCTCTTTGGACATTGCCCTAACAATCTCTGAGGCATTGAGCCCTTTCTCCTGCACCAGTTCCTCGTCTACCATCACGCTGAGCATCGGCTTGCCTTCCAAATTTGCAGCAAGAATTAGAACTAGACCAGTTATTTCATTTTTTAATTCAAAAGAAAGCTGTTTTAGCACCTCCGCGTTTGGCAAAGAAACCTCTTTTAAGATCACTTGACTCTCTCCGCACTTTGCCGCGGCTTTTACCAACTCTTGTTTTAGTCCTTTGGCTTTCTCTTGATTAATGACCTCAATATCTTTCTGAAGCTGAGCTCTTTCTTCAATCAAAGCTTGAATTGCTTTAATCGGATCTTTAGGGTTCTTTAAAAGCTCTTTCACCTGTGTCAATAGCGCTATTTCACTATTGACATGAGCTTCTGCTCTTTCAGCAGTGATAGCCTCAATCCTACGAACCCCAGCTGCTACTGAGCTTTCACTTATTATTTTAAATTGGCCTATGGCTCCTGTGGCTGGTACGTGTGTTCCTCCACAAAGCTCCACCGAATACTCACGATCAAAAGTGATGACACGAACAAAATCACCATATTTTTCACCAAACAAAGCCATGGCTCCTAGAGACTTGGCCTCATCTATTGGCACATTTCTGCGCTCGTCCAATTTGATATTTTCTCGAACCTTTTCATTTACAATGCGCTCAATTTCCTGAATCTGCTCCTCTGTCACTTTAGCAAAGTGTGAAAAGTCGAACCTTAGCACTTTTTCATTGACTAATGAACCCTTTTGCTGCACATGGTCTCCCAATACACTTCTGAGTGCCGAATGAAGCAAGTGAGTGCAACTGTGATTATTCTCTGTAAGTCTCCTTTTTTTCAAATTGACCACTGCCGTGAAAGGCTGATCTAAAGTTGTAGGTAGTTTTTTAGCATAATGAACGATCAGGTCATTTTCCCGTTTCGTATCAAAAATTTCCAACTTTTCTGTCCCAAAATCAAAGTAACCTGCATCACCAACCTGACCTCCACTTTCTCCATAAAATGGAGTTCTGTCAAGCACCAATTGATAAAAAATCTTACCGTTTTGATTCACTTCACGGTATCTGGTGATTTTTGACTCGCTCTCCACCTGATCATAGCCTAAAAAGTCTGATGCATCAGCACCTTCTTCTATTTCTATCCAATCACCAGCAGATTTCTGTGCTGCGCTTTTCGAACGCTCCTTCTGCTTGGTCATCTCCGCTTTGAAGCCTGCTTCATCTATTTCCAAACCATTTTCTCGTGCGATGAGAGAAGTTAAATCCAAAGGAAAGCCGTAAGTATCATACAGCTCAAAAGCCACAGCTCCGTTCACCGTTTTACCTTCAGTTTCTGATTTGATTACTTCAAAGCGCTTCAAGCCTTTCTCCAAAGTGCGTAGAAAAGAAGCCTCTTCTTCTTTGATCACTTTGGCCACAAAATCTTTTTGTGCCTCCAATTCAGGAAAAACATCCTTGAACTGCTCAGCCAATAGCCCCACGAGACTATACAATGTCGGCTCTTGAAAACCAAGGAAGGTGTATCCGTAGCGCACCGCTCTTCTCAATATCCGTCTTATCACGTACCCAGCCTTGGCGTTGCTAGGCAACTGTCCATCAGCAATAGTGAAAGAAATGGCTCTGATGTGATCTGCAATCACACGAACGGCTACATTAATTTTATCGTCAGTACCGTATTCTACACCCGCCTTGTCCGCAATCAGTTGGATCATAGGCGTGAAAACATCCGAATCGTAGTTACTCTGTTTGCCTTGGATGGCCATCACAAGACGCTCAAAGCCCATTCCTGTGTCTACATGTTTTTGTGGCAGGTTCTTCAGCGAACCATCAGCCAGTCTATTAAACTGAATAAAAACAAGGTTCCAAATTTCAATTACCAGAGGATTATCTTGATTGACTAATGTAGCCCCAGACACCTTCTGTCTTTCCGCTTCAGGGCGAAGGTCTATGTGAATTTCCGAGCAGGGGCCACATGGGCCAGTCTCACCCATTTCCCAGAAATTGTCTTTTTTGTTGCCATTCAAGATTCGCTCTTCAGGCAAAAATTGCTTCCACATCTCTTTAGCCTCTTCATCCTTGGCCAAATCTTCGGAGGCATCTCCCTCAAATATGGTGGCGTACATTCTATCTTGTGGTAGCCCGTATACGTCTGTCAAAAGCTCCCATGCCCAAGCAATGGCTTCCTTTTTAAAATAATCTCCAAAAGACCAATTACCTAGCATTTCAAACATGGTGTGATGGTAGGTGTCAAACCCTACCTCTTCCAAGTCATTGTGCTTTCCTGACACCCTCAAACACTTTTGTGTATCTGCAATTCGCGAGAACTCGGCTGGTTTATTTCCTAAAAAATAATCTTTGAATTGGTTCATCCCCGCATTGGTAAACATCAACGACGGGTCATTTTGAACCACTATTGGAGCCGATGATACCACTTTGTGTCCTTTCGATTCGAAGAATTCTAAAAACTTCTGCCTAACAACTTTTGCCTCCATGTAACGTGCTGATAATTAGCTTATTAGCTAACAATATTTGGTTTTGAATGAATAAAAGACGAAATTTGATGATTGAATTTTGCAATCAGCAGGCAAAACTACTTGAATTTACTTAAAAACGATTAATGGCAAGGATTAAGTACTATTACGACACAGAGTCTTGCAGATACGAGCGTATTCGTGTGTCTACATGGGACATTATTCTGAATAGTTTGGGGTTCTTCGTGCTAGCAATGATCTTAGCAACGGGCATCACCTTCGTGTACATCGTCTATTTCGAATCACCCGAAGAAGCGCTTCTCCGAAAAGAAAACGAAGAGTTAAAAATCTATCATGACCTCCTGAAAAAAGAGGTTGATTACACGGCAGAAATGCTTAACTCACTTCAAGAACGAGATGACAATATTTACCGAATCATTCTAGGGGTAGAACCAATACCTGAAGAAGTACGCTCCGTAGGATTTGGAGGAAGCAACCGCTACAAAGAGCTTTTAGGTCAAAAATTAAAAAATGAAGATGCCATTTTGAGTAACTATCAAAAACTTGATAAGCTCAAAAAACAAATGTACATCCAGACTAAGTCGTACGATGACATCATGGAAATGGCCAGAAACAAAGAATTGCTTTTGGCTTCACTTCCCGCAATACCACCAGTTTCTAAAAAAGAACTTAGACGGCTATCTAGTGGATTTGGCTATCGCATTGACCCAATTCTAAAAATAAGACGTCCTCATCATGGAGTAGATTTCTCATTACCAAAAGGCTCTCCAATTTACGCTACGGGGGATGGAAAAGTAAGTCTCGTGAGATCAAGTTTTACTGGATATGGAAAACAAATCGAAATTGATCATGGCTTTGGGTACAAAACCAAATATGCCCACTTAAATGGCTTTTTGGTAAAAGAAGGTCAGAAAGTGAAACGCGGCGAACAAATCGCATATAGTGGAAACTCTGGAAAATCAACAGCTCCTCACTTGCATTATGAGGTTCATGTAAATAAAAAACCTGCGAATCCTGTTCATTATTTCTATTTGGACATTGACCCTGAAGAATATGAAGAAGTTCTTCGTTTGTCATCAATAGAAAATCAAGCATTCGGATCTTACGAATAAGATTTTCAAAAGACATGAAAAAAGCAAAACCGAAATTTCGCTTTTTTCATGTCAATAACTTGTGGATAAGTTGATAACTTGTTGGGCAAGATTCGATTTACTTTTGACCCCTGCATTCATTTCTGCTATTCATGAATCGATCTCTCTTATTACTTACCATTATGCTCCTTTTACTTTGGAGTTGCAAAACCTCCAAAGTAACACAAAGCACAACACCCCCTACCGACTCGGTGTTTATCGCTATTGAGCCAAAGGATACCATTCAGATGTGGATCACACAAAAAGGCGACACCCTCACTGAACTGAATCAAGAAGTAAGCATTGAGATTTCGAGAGTATTACCAGACACTATCACCATCGCTTCCGTCGGTGATATCATGATTGGAACAGATTTCCCAAACAAATCATACCTGCCCTCAAACAATGGATATGGACTTTGGGATAGCAGCCGAGAAATCCTAAAAAATGCAGACATCACCTTTGGGAACTTAGAAGGCACAGTGCTTGATGGTCCTGGAGATCAAAAAGAATGCAAGAATCCTGATGCTTGTTACTTGTTTCGAATGCCATCACGGCTGACTTCCAATTTGGTTGATTGTGGTTTTGATTTAATGAGTGTAGCGAACAATCATGCAAATGATTTTGGAGAAATTGGAAGAAAAAGTACCCAAGCAGTACTTGATTCATTGGGTATTACTTCTGCAGGTTCGGTTGAGAAACCATATACAACGACGAAAATCAACGGAATAAAAGTAGGGTTTGTGGCTTTTGCACCCAATAAAGGCACTCTTACATTCTACGACACAGCTCAAGCCATCTCTATTATTAAAGAATTGAAACGTGAGTCAGACATCATCCTCGTATCCATTCACGGAGGGGCCGAAGGAAATGAGAACATGCATGTCACTCGTAAAACAGAATTCTACTACGGTGAGGATCGAGGCAATATTTACGAATTTGCTCACCTGATGATCAATCATGGTGCGGATTTAATCATTGGGCATGGCCCTCACGTGCCTAGAGCCGTGGAAGTTTATAAAAACAGGATAATCGCATACTCACTTGGAAACTTTTGTACGTATGGGAGATTCAATTTAAAAGGTGCAAATGCAGAAGCTCCGCTACTTATCACCAATGTAGATGCGGAAGGTAAATTTCTCTCTGGAGATATTATTGCGTTCAGACAGGGCTATAGCTCTGGCCCAAAATTGGACGTTTCAATGAAAGTCGTCCAAACAATTTCCAGATTATCAGAAGAAGATTTCCCTGAAAATGAAATTTTCATTGATGATAATGGAAGAATTATCTATCTTCAAAACTGAAAACACTAGACGTGCCTTACAAAGAAAAAGAAATAGAGAAAAAGTACTTTACGATCGGCGAAGTTGCCGAGGAGCTTGGAGTGGCGACTTCTCTTATTCGCTTTTGGGAAAGTGAATTTGATATGATTAAGCCCAAGAAAAATAGAAAGGGAAATCGTCAGTTCACGCAAGAAGACATCAAAAATGTGCGCATCATATACCATTTGGTAAAAGAGAAGGGCTACACACTACAAGGAGCACGAGATTTCATACTGAACGACACAGGCGCTGCTACTGGCAAGCTAGAATTGATCGAATCACTAAAAGAGATCAAGTCCTTTCTACAAAAATTAAAGACACAGCTACCATAGCAAATGGAAGATGAGAAGCTTTATCAAGTAGCCCTCAATCTCATTCCAAAAATTGGGGATGTTAACTCCAAAATACTCATCAGCTATTGCGGTTCAGCCAAAGGTATTTTTCATTCAAAAAAGGCTCAGCTACTAAAAATCCCAAACATTGGAAAGAAAATAGCCGATGCTATCACCAATCAAGCTGTCCTCAGTGAAAGTGAGAAAATCCTTCTTACTTGCGAAAAGCAGGAGATTAAAATCAAACATTATACAGACTCGGACTACCCCGCAAGACTCAAGCAAATAGCAGACAGCCCGAATATTTTATATTTAAAAGGGTCTGGCATTATCTTGCCAGATCGAACAGTGGCTATTGTCGGCACGAGAAATGCCACTATGTATGGCAAAGACATGAGCGCGAAAATAGCCTCTGCCTGCAAATCTCTAAACGCGACACTGATCAGTGGCTTGGCATACGGAGTGGATATACATGCACACAGAGCAGGCTTAGCTGCGAACGTGCCCAATATTGCCGTGCTTGCAGGAGGACTTGACTCCATTTATCCATCAGCCCACAAAAAAACAGCAGAAGAAATTCAAGAGAATGGATTATTAATCTCCGAAAACCCTCCAGGAACTCAAGCACAAGCACATTTTTTCCCTGCAAGAAATAGAATTATTGCTGGCTTAAGCGACGCTGTAGTGGTGGTAGAGGCTGCCATAAAAGGAGGAGCTTTGATTACCGCCAACATTGCGGATTCTTATGACAAACCCGTCTTTGCTGTTCCTGGGGATTTGGATCATCAATATTCTGAAGGCTGCAACTACCTTATCAGAAATCAAAAAGCCTACATCTACACTGGAGCAGAAGATTTAATCTACCACCTCAATTGGGATATAGATGGCAGAGCTCCTAAGCCTTCAGATAAAAAAACTTTACCGCAAGGACTTAATGAAGACGAAACAAAGATTTGTGAGCTACTACTTCGCACGGCAGAAGGTGTAGCCATAGACGAGCTGGCATGGAAATCACAAATTAGCATCAATAAGCTGGCTTCCATCTTACTCACACTAGAATTTCAAGGAACTGTAAAAAGCCTACCTGGCAAGAAATATCAACTGGTCTAAAAAGAATGAAAAACTGGGATTAGCAAAGTTGCCAGCACCCAAAAGAGGAGATTTAACCAAACTCCAACTCTAAAGAAATCCTTGAATTTATACTGACCTGCACTGTATACCATGGTATTGGTCTGATAGCCTATAGGGGTCATGAATGAAGCTGAGGCCGCCAGCATAACTGCGATCAAAAATGGGTATGGGCTCACATCCATCTTTTCAGCGGTAGTTATGGCAATGGGTGCAATAAGAGCCGCTGTTGCATTATTGGACATCAACTCAGTAAGGATAGAAGTGGTGAAATACAAGCCAGAAAGAATGGCTACCGGGCCAAACACACCTAAACTTCCAATAAGTGTATCTGACAGCAAGCCCGCCAAGCCACTATTTTGCATAGCCACCCCCAAACTCAATGCTCCTGCCAACAAAAACACTATTTTCCATTCGATGCTTTGGTATAGCTCACGCATGTTTATAGTGCGGGTAAGAACCAAAGCAAAAGCACCCAGTGCAGCACTAATTGCAATCGGCAAAACGTTGAACGCTGCTAATCCAATTACTCCCACAATGACGGACAGAACAATCACGAATTTTTGCTTATCAAATTCTATCACCCCCTCTTCGGACAAAATAATAAATGGACTATCTTGACTCATTTCCATTTTTTTCAGACTGTCCACTCGGTGAGATTTTATTTCCGTAAGGACAACATCCCCTGGTTTCAACTCTACTTCATGAAGATTCTCATGAAGCACTTCCTCTCGGTGTAGAATAGCTAATGGCACAGCTCTAAATCTACGTCTAAAGTCCATTTCCTTTAAGCTCTTTCCAGCAAACTCTGAACCTGAAGTTATTACAAGCTCAAGAATTGTTGTATTTGCTTCTTGTCCTTCGCTATCACCTATTTTAACTGCCGAACTATTTAAAGCCACCCTCAAGCGGTCTTTAAGCTCTTTTATCTTTTCAATATTACATCTGACTTTTAGAATATCGCCTTCTTCTACTTGAAAGTCACCAGCAGGTAAAGTAAAAACAGATTTTCCTCGACGAGTTTCCATAACATCAAGACTCATTTCCTTTACCAAAATGGTATCCATAATGCGCTGACCAATAAACTCAGAGCCAGATAATATTTCTATTTGAGTGATGTAATCTCTCATTCCAAATCTCTCCGTCAATCCCTGATCTGTGCGTCTATCTGGCAAGAGTTTTTTTCCAAATAAGAAAATATACAACGCACCCACAGATAAAAACACCAACCCAATTGGGGCAAAGTAAAACATGGAAAAGCCTTCCAACCCACTATTAACGGCTATCCCACTTACCAACACATTTGTAGATGTTCCTATCAAAGTACATGTACCTCCAAAAATCGAAGCATAAGAAAGGGGGATCAATAGCTTAGAAGGACTGATATCTGCCATTTTACCCACGCTCACCATCACTGGGATGAACATAGCCACAATAGGTGTATTGTTTATAAAAGCAGAAAATATTCCAATAACTACAATCATTAGAAGCAATCCAAGATTATAGTTTGATCTGAAAACTTTACTTAAAAGTGGGCCTACACGCTGTAATGAACCAGTTTTGAGCAAGGCATAGCTCAAAACAAACATAAAGGCTACTGTAATAGTGGCGGCATTGCTAAATCCAGACAAACCTTCTTCAGCTGAAATAACACCGGAGATAACCAAACTCAGCATGATGAGCATTGAAACCAAATCAACAGACAGCCACTCGGTCGCAAATAAAGTGACTGCTACCACTATGACAATAAGTACAATAATTGCTTCTATGCCCATTTTAGGATTTTAATTTGGCAAAAATGATAAGAATAACTCACTTATATAAAGATGCCTTGTGATATTTCTTTTGCTCTTTTTAATGCCTCAAAATCAACTGAAACAGCTTCGCATTTCTGTTCTAAAAATCGAAAAATTACTTCAGTATCTATATTTCCTATCAGCTTATCATCAGCAAAAGGACACCCTCCAAAACCACCAATAGCTCCATCAATGCGTATGCAACCAGTAGTATACAGCGCTTCTAATTTCTCCGCTATACTATGCGGAGAACTATGCAAATGCGCACCAAATTCTATTTGAGGAAATTTGGGAATAATCAAACCAAAAACATCTTGAATGTTTTCCGAAGTAGCTACTCCAACCGTATCTGCGATAGAAATAACCTCAACACCAAGTGCATCCAACCGCTCCACAAAGTGCTCAATCATAGAAACACTATATGCATCTCCATAAGGATTGCCAAATCCCATAGAAAGGTATACCACCAAAGTTTTTCCTTTTTTCTTGACCTGCTGTTGAATTAATTTCAGATCAGCCATGGCAGCATCAATACTTCTATTGGTATTTCGCTGCTGAAAAGTTTCCGAAAGCGAAAGCGGATAGCCTAAATAATCAATCTGATTAAAGTTTAAAGCCTCCTCTGCTCCCCTCATATTAGCGACTATCGCCAGCAACTTTGATTTTGTTTTACTCAAATCAAGCGAAAACAGTACCTCGGCAGTATCAGCCATCTGTGGCATTGCTTTGGCAGAAACAAAGCTTCCAAAATCAATGGTATCAAAGCCCACAGAGAGTAGCTCCTGCAAGTAAGCAACTTTCAGATCAGTAGGAACCAATCTTGGCAATCCTTGCATGGCATCTCGTGGGCATTCGATTATTTTCATAGGGGTGGTATCTCGAACGCTTATTTTAGAACAACTCTTTAGCAATTCTTTGAACGGAATCAGATTTGCCCATAGAATAAAAGTGCAAAACTGGAACTCCTGCATCCATCAACTCTTTGGCTTGCTGAATACCCCACTCTATTCCTACTTCTTTCACAGCTTTATTGTCTTTGCATTTATCTATAGCATTCCAAAGGTCATCGGGAATATCTATATGAAAAATACTTGGCAACACGGTCATGTGATTTTTTACCGTAATCGGTTTTAAGCCTGGGATAATGGGCACATTGATACCAGCCTTCTGACATTCCTCTACAAAAGCAAAATATTTAGAATTGTCATAAAACATTTGAGTCACGATATACTCCGCGCCTGCATCAATTTTCTTTTTCAAATACATCAAATCCACTTTTAGATTTGGTGCCTCAAAATGCTTTTCTGGATAGCCTGCTACCCCGATACAAAAATTGGTAGGGACAGCATTTTGCAGATCTTCATCGATGTATTTACCATTGTTCATATCACCCACCTGATTGACCAGATCAAGTGCATAGGCATTGCCATCTGGTTCTGGTTTGAAGGATTTTTCTTCTGCAATAGAATCACCACGAAGCAAAAGCACGTTATCAATACCAAGGAAATTGAGATCGATTAAAGCATTTTCAGTTTCTTCTTTGGTAAATCCACCACAAATAATATGAGGTACTGGATCCACACCGTATTTATTTTTGATCGCTGCGCAAATCCCAACAGTACCCGGGCGTTTACGAATCGTCTTCTTTTCCAAAAGACCATTTTCACGACTTTTATAGACATACTCCTCTCGATGATAAGTCACATCAATAAATGGTGGTTTAAACTCCATCAAAGGATCGATATGAGCAAAAAGCGTATCAATACTGTCACCCTTTTTTGGAGGAATAATCTCCAAAGTAAAAAGGCTTTTACCGTTGGCGTTTGCTATATGTTCGGTTACTTTCATTTCTTAATGTTGAAAAAGTTCTAAGTTAAAAAAGTGTTAAAGTTGGGAGTTGAGATATTTCACCAAGCCCAATGATTGATACTTTGCTTTTTTAAGTATCCTTATACTCTCCACTTTTTGATCTTCTTTAATAAAATTTAATTCTGAATATAACAGTATCATACTATGAACCTCATCAAGTGATGCTGTTGCTATGTTTATGAAACGTATGAATTCTTTGTTAGAGAATCGACCAAATCCTTCTGCTATATTGTTCATAGATGACAATGATGCTCTTTTCAGTTGATCCTTGGCAGTAAACTCAGTTCGAAATTCGGCATTTTCACATATTTTGTAAATAAGAATAGTCAAATCCTTCGTGGCTTGCCAACACTCCAATTCCTCAAAATTCTGAACCTTGGCCATATTCTAACTTTTAAAAAACTAACATTAACACATTAACACATTAACACATTAACACATTAACACATTAACACATTAACACATTAACACATTAAACTAATATCCCAAATTCGGCGCTAACCATCTTTCTATTACCTCTTTAGGCATTTTCTTTCGCTTGGTATAATCCTCAATCTGATCTTCATATACCTTGCCTAATCCGAAATACTTTGCATCTGGATGGGCAAAATAGAATCCACTTACCGCTGCTGCCGGAAACATCGCAAAACTTTCTGTAAGCTGTATACCTGTGTTTTTTTCAACATCAAGCAAATCGAACAAAATGGCTTTTTCCGTATGATCAGGACAAGCTGGATAACCTGGTGCTGGTCGGATTCCGTCATATTTCTCTTTGATCAAATCGTCATTTCCGAGTATCTCGTCTGGAGCATAACCCCAAAGCTCTTTTCGTACTTTGGCGTGCATGTATTCGGCTAAGGCTTCCGCCAAACGATCCGCAACGGATTTGATCATAATTGAATTATAATCATCATGATCCGCTTCATATTTGGCTGCCAATTCGCTCGTACCAAAACCGGCAGACACAGCAAACCCTCCCATATAATCTTGCAAGCCGCTGGACTCAGGTGCAATGAAATCTGCCAATGAAATATTAGGAATTCCTTTCCCCTTTTTTCCCTGCTGACGCAAAAAGTGGAAGGTATCCAGCACCTCGGCGCGACTATCATCCTTAAATATTTTCACATCATCCCCATCAGCTATGGCAGGGAAAATTCCAATCACTGCTTTTGCTTTGAGACTACCATTGGCAATCACCTCATCCAGCATATTGTTAGCATCATCAAAGAGTTTTTTTGCTTCTTTTCCTACAGTAGGATTTTCGAAAATGGCTGGATACTTCCCTTTCAGCATCCAAGTATTGAAAAATGGCGTCCAGTCTATGTATGACCTAATCTCTTCCAATGACACATCTTCATAAGTTTTCACACCTAGGAAATTTGGCTTTTTAGGTACGTAAGCACTCCAATCAATTTTGAATTTATTAGAAACGGCTTGTGCATAAGTAACACTTGCTTTTTCATCCTGTCTGCTTTGATGTCCTTCTCTCAGCACTTGATATTCTTCTTTCACTTCCACTTCCAAAGCCTTTCTCCCCTCTCCCATCAGCTTAGTAGCCACTCCTACACTTTTGGATGCATCCAAAACATGAATAACCGAACCACTGTACTTCGGAGCGATTTTCACCGCTGTGTGAATGCGTGACGTTGTTGCCCCTCCAATCAAGAGAGGAAGAGTCATGCCTCTACGCTCCATTTCATCTGCAACATATACCATCTCATCAAGAGAAGGTGTGATCAATCCACTCAGTCCAATGATATCAGCATTTTCCTTGATAGCAGCATCTAATATCTTCTCGGCTGGCACCATTACCCCTAGGTCTACGATATCATAATTGTTACACGCCAGCACTACGCCCACTATGTTTTTACCAATATCATGCACATCGCCTTTTACAGTGGCCATGAGAATTTTACCCTTACTGGTTTTCATGTCACCAGATCGACGCTTTTCCTCCTCCAAAAATGGAATCAAATATGCCACAGATTTTTTCATCACTCTGGCACTTTTTACCACTTGTGGAAGAAACATTTTACCAGCTCCGAACAAGTCTCCAACCACGTTCATACCATCCATCAATGGCCCTTCTATGACATGAAGGGGTTTGTCATACATCTGACGTGCCTCCTCAGTATCTTCTTCTATAAAGTCAATAACACCTTTTACGAGTGCGTGTTTCAGTCGCTCCTGCACGGTGGTTTCACGCCACGAGTTGTCAACTTCTTTTACTTTTCCTCCTCCTTTTACATTTTCGGCGAATGCCAAAAGTCGCTCCGTTGCATCGTTTCTTCTATTGAGCAATACATCTTCTACATGCTCTAGTAAGTCCTTTGGAATCTCGTCATATACCTCGATCATTCCCGCATTCACGATACCCATATCCATACCTGCTTTGATGGCATGGTACAAAAACGCTGAGTGCATAGCCTCGCGAACAACATTATTTCCTCTAAAAGAAAACGAAACGTTGCTCACTCCACCGCTTACTTTAGCACCTGGTAAGTTTTCTTTGATCCATTTTGTGGCATTGAAAAAATCCACAGCATAGTTGTTGTGTTCATCTATACCAGTGGCAACTGGGAAAATATTTGGATCAAAAATGATGTCTTGCGGTGGGAATTTGACCACATCCACCAAAATATCATAACTCTTTTTACAAATATCTATACGACGCTGATAAGTATCGGCTTGACCTAGCTCATCAAATGCCATGACCACTACGGCAGCACCATATTGCTTCAGTTTTTTCGCTTGCTCAATAAATTTCTCCTCCCCTTCTTTCATGGAAATAGAGTTGACTACTCCCTTTCCTTGCACGCATTGCAACCCCGCCTCAATGATTTCCCATTTTGAGGAGTCAATCATGATCGGAATGCGAGAAATTTCTGGCTCTGAAGCGATTAGGTTCAAAAACCTGACCATCGCCTTCACACCATCGAGCATCCCTTCATCCATGTTTACATCAAGAATTTGGGCACCACTGCGCACCTGATCCAAGGCCACTTCCAGAGCTTCATCGTAGTTATCCTCACGGATCAAACGAGCAAAACGTGCTGAACCAGTGACATTGGTTCGCTCCCCAACGTTGATAAAATTGGTATCGGCAGTCACTATCAAAGGCTCAAGCCCAGAAAGCATTAAAGGTTTTATTTTCATCGATGCTCGATTGTTACTCATGTGCATTTTTGATATGGAGAAAGCAGCGCTTGCCCCGATTTTCTATTGAATCGGTTTCGAAGTAAATTAAACTGGAAGCGGTCTTGGCGAAAATTTAGCTGCCGCATCTGCTATCGCTCTGATATGATCGGGCGTAGTTCCACAACATCCACCTACTACATTCAACCAACTATTGGATAAAAATTCATTGATCTGCTCAGCCATTTCGCTTGGAGATTGATCGTATTCACCAAACTCATTTGGTAAACCTGCATTGGGATGCGCCGAAACATGAAAGTCAGATTTTTCAGACAATATTTTCAAGTATGGTCTCAGTTCTTTAGCACCTAATGCGCAATTAAGACCTACACTAAACAAATTCATGTGTGAAATCGAAATCAAAAAAGCTTCCGTAGTTTGGCCAGAAAGCGTTCGCCCTGAGGCATCTGTGATCGTACCAGAAACCATGATCGGCATATCTACCCCTCTTTCTGTATTCAAATCATCGATAGCCACCAAAGCTGCTTTGGCATTGAGTGTATCAAAAACCGTCTCAACCAAAAAACCATCTACGCCTCCATCAAGCAGTGCTTTGGCTTGTTCGTAATACGCCGCTTTCAATTCATTAAAAGTGACAGCCCTGTACCCAGGGTCATTTACGTCTGGAGAAAGTGAAGCTGTTCTATTAGTAGGACCTATCGAGCCGATGACAAAGCGAGGTTTCTCAGGGTTTTTCTTTGTGAATTCTTCGGCTACTTCCTTAGCGATGCGTGCAGATTCATAATTGAGCTTGTACACATATTCTTCCAAGCCATAATCTGCCTGTGCAATGGTGGTACTACTAAAAGTATTCGTTTCTGCGATATCAGCACCCGCCTCAAAATAAGCGGCGTGAATTTCGCTTAGCACATCCGGGCGCGTCAAAGCCAAAAGGTCGTTGTTCCCTTTTAGGGAATTTGGATGAGATTGGAGTTCGTCATTACGAAAATCCTTCTCTTCCAGCTTATAACGCTGGATCATGGTGCCCATAGCTCCATCCAAAACTAAAATTCTTTTTTGTGCTTCCTCTTGCAATCTGCTCATTCGATCAATTTTTAAAGCACAGATATGGAGAAAGTTGCCGCGAGGGAAACCACTTATCTCTTCCTTTTTTGGCTAAGCCAGTCAAGGCGGGAGTTAGCACCGAAAATAGTCTATGAGGGACTATCAGGTTGCCAAGACTTCACAGGGCCCAATCCCTCGGTCTTTCTCGATAAATGTGGCCGCAAATATACCAACATTGTGCGTTGAATTATACAAACATTCAAGAATAAATAAGCGTCCTCCTTTTAGCAAAATCGCTAGTTTTGCGCTTGTGAAAATTGCAGCAATCGACATAGGATCCAACGCGATTCGTCTACAAATAACCCGAATACTGGAATTTGAAGGTCAAATCACCTTCAAAAAATTGGAGTATATCCGCTTTCCCCTCCGACTTGGACATGATGTTTTTACATTAAAAAAAATCGGAACTGAAAAAGAAACCGGTTTTATGAAACTCATGCAGGCATACAAAAACATGATAGATCTATATGAGATCGAGCATTATTTTGGTTGTGCTACTTCGGCCATGCGTGAATCCACCAACGGAAAACAAATCGTAGAGCGTGTGAAAAACGAAATTGGCCTTAAGCTAAACATCATTTCAGGCGACAAAGAAGCCGAAATGATCAATGATGTCATTTGCTTGAATTTACCTGACGATCAAGCTTACATTCATATTGACGTGGGTGGTGGTAGCACAGAATTGAACTTTTACAAAAACCGAAAAAAGACCAACTCCAAATCTTTCAAACTGGGTTCGGTTCGTACGCTTGAAAGCAACGACTCCCCTTTGGTTTGGAAATCTATGAGAAAGTGGATTGCAGAACAACTGGCTGGTCACAAAGGAAAAGTAACCGCCATTGGTACTGGCGGAAACATCAGTAAGCTTTATGAGCTTTCAAAAGTAAAAACTAAGCGCCGAACGTCTATTGACACCCTCATTCGAGTAAGAGAATTTTTGAGGGAAATGACTTACGAAGAGCGAATGAACAAACTTCAACTCAACCCCGATCGTGCCGATGTGATCGTTCCCGCTTCTGATATTTACATCGGAGTGATGCAAGCAGCCAGATCACGGATGATTTTAGTACCTGACATTGGGCTAAAAGATGGAATAAACCACTATTTATACAACAAGTTCTACCCGAACAAAGGTCAAGTCTGGGTGAAAAACTAATCGCGAAGATGTTCCATGAAAATAAGTTAAGTAATTATTTAATTTCAAAGACAGGCGAGTATCTAGATTAATGTAAAATTTTACTTTCTAGAAGGTTTGTCGTAAAAAAAATGTCGTTCATCTGAAAAGATAAACAAACCCCCATTTTCTTTGTTAGATTGGATCAATTGCAAAGTGTAACTATAGGATAGTATATTCAAAGAAAGCTATTCAAAACACCAAATCTTATCCATAAACATCTATCAATGGAAGATAAATTAACTGACTTCTATATTTACTTTGGGGTTATAACTATAGTGGTGCTCCCATGCTTGATTCTTATCAATACGCTGCTCTTTAGAAAATCATTTATACTCAAGGTGGGTTTATTAATTATACTTAACAGCTATTTTATAGCTGTGATCGCGTATGTTGTAGGTGCTTTTGGCTTGCACCACCTTTACTGGGCTGCACTAATTGGTCCTGGATTTGTCGTTGCGGTATTTATCTATATACACAAATTCATAAAATTCCCGATAGAAGAAGTACGTTTAATTTTAGATGAACTATCTGTGGGAAGAATAGTACCGTCAACTAATCAAAAAACATTAAATAAGCAGGATGAAATCGGATCTCTTACAAGATCTACGAATCACGTGTTGGAAAAACTAAAAGAGTCTGCCGAATTCGCCGCTGAGATAGGAAAAGGCAATCTTCAAGTTACTTTTCTTCCGTTAGGACCTGACGATATATTAGGTCAATCATTATTGGCCATGAGACAGAATTTAAGTGAGATAATCATAGATACAAGTATTGCTGTACAAGAAGCGGGAGTTAATGGTAAACTAGAAACAAGGATCAACTCTGATCAAAAAGAAGGGGTCTGGGTGGATTTATATGATTCAATTAACAATCTTCTTTACTCAATTTCTGATCCAGTTATGGAAATCAGTAAAATAATGGAACAAATGGCGAATGGGGACTTGACTGGCCGCTATAAAAGGGAAGCTAGTGGGGATATTAAAAAGCTTTCCAAAAATTTAAACTTGGCACTTAATAGTGTAGAAGGGCTTATAAAAGCTATCAGTACTAAAACAGATCACCTGAATCAGTCTTCCATAGAGATGCTATACTCAAGTGAAGAAATGACCATCAGTACACGCGAAATTGCTACAGCTATTTCTCAAATGGCAATTAGCACCTCCTCGCAAGTAACGAAGGCAGATGAATCTTCACAATTAGTAGAGAAAATTCTTAAATCCTCTAAAACTATGGCTGAAGATTCTGAAATTATCAACCAAGCTGCTAGAGGTGGAGTTTTGAATAGTGAAAATGGAAGAAAAATTATATCTCAAGTCGTTTTTAGTATGAACGAAATTTCCTCTTATTCGCACGAAACTCAACAGTCAATAGATGTTCTTACTTCCCGTTCAGTAGAAATTGCACAAGCTCTGAATGTAATTAAAGAAATTTCCAACCAGACCAACCTTCTGGCCTTAAATGCCTCTATTGAAGCAGCTCAAGCAGGAGAGGCAGGGCGAGGCTTTAGTGTAGTTGCAGAAGAAATCAGAAAATTGGCAGAAAACACTAAAGGTTCTGCCTTGCAAATCAACAGATTAGTGGAAGATGTACAGAAAGATACAGTTATTGCCAGCAAAGTCATTGACACGATGATCAAGAGCGTGGAAACGGGTGTAGATGCCTCGAAAAACGCATCAACCATCTTCGAAACCATGAGTAAATCATCAAATGAAACACTTAACCTATCTGAAAACATTCTAAGTTCTGCGGTTAATCAAGCGTCCACTATTGGCGAAGTAGTAAGAATTACAGAAAATGTGGTAGTGATCGCGGAACAAACAGCGGCGGGCTCAGAAGAAATAACCAGCTCTGCGTCAGAGCTATCAACTGGAATGGAAAGCTATCGACAAAAATCTGAAGAACTTAAAATTATGGCAGAAGAAATCAAAAATGGTATTAATAAATTCACTTTGAATACTGAGCCAGTTTCTTAGATATGGAATAATCAAATTCAAGCGGTAGGATGAATATTAAAATTTTTAAAGTTTTTCTTATATTTGTACCAACCAATTCAAACTAAGGGGAGTCTTACAGCTGAACTAAAACTAAACTCACTGCAATGATTTCCTTAATTATTAAAGTAATCGCCATTTGCTGTTTTTTGATTGCCTTTTTGGCAGTTTAAAGAGCAAAAGAAAAGGGTCGCCTCTGAGAGATGCGACCCTTTTTGATTTTCTCGCTCTGCATAGTCTGAGAAAAATAGCTAATAAGCATACAAAATAGTTTTTTCCCAACCTTCCAAATGAAGGCTTAGTTTGCCACTGCCCGTCTGGAGAGGTGAAATATTGATACTATATTCGCGACAGATGTATGCTTTGCAGAGTTCCTCGTTTGCTAGTGCAACTTTCGCCCATCTCTGCTCTGGAAAAGATTCTGCAACTGCTCCAGAATCAACGAGCCTCACGGTCCAAGATTCTCCCGAACAACCACCAGAACATATCGTAAATTTCAAACTATCGCCTTCAACAGCCACATCTTTGATTGTATAACTTTCAGTTTTAGTAGTTTCATACAACGACTGACTTATAATCAATTCTCCATCAGAATAAATTTGGTTTGAATCGTTGATCTCTTCTTCGCAGCTCGACGTTAAAAAAGCGAAGAAGCCAAGTCCTAGTAAAGTGAGTATTGTTCGCATAGATTTTCCTTTTTTGAGTTGTACTACTGACCCCTTCAAACGAAATATCGTTGTACTATTAATTCTCTCTCACCCCTAAAAAATCTTCGACACAACTAAGATTTCAAAAGCACCATCCATCCAAGCTCATTTCCTCTAATCCAAACAAGTGCGCCTTTATTAAGGCTTTTCCCAACCATTAATACTTCACCACGTGGAGACAGTTAGAACCACAGTACAAAGCGCATGAAAAAGAAGAATCAATTATTGGCAATCACCAATCTCGTGGTATTGATAGCACTTATAGCATGGAATTATTATTCCAATACAGGAGTCATCAATGGTAAAACCATAGGTGAGGTAAGCGATTCCTATGACAATCTCTTCACTCCCGCTGGATATGCCTTTTCTATTTGGGGGCTCATTTACTTATCGCTGCTCGCATTGAGTATTAGGATGCTTTACTGTGCATTTTCACCAAATGAAGATGAATCCTATATAGCCATCGCTGCAAAATGGTTGATCCCAGTAAACCTCGGCAATATGGCTTGGGTGTGGTTTTGGCTCAATGAACAAACAGGCATTTCTGTTATTATTATGGTAACGATGCTTGTTTTACTAATTGTCGCCATTGTCAACCTGCGTATGGAGATTTGGGATGCCCCGTTGAAAACTATTGCTTTTGTCTGGTGGCCAATAGATTTGTATGCTGGCTGGATAGGCGTAGCGACCGTTGCTAACATAAGTGCTCATTTGGCTAGCATAAATTTTTCGTGGGGTTTAAGTGAAGTCTTCTGGGCAATCATCATGATTACCATTGTCACATTGATTAACCTATGGATGATTGTAAGTAGAAATATGCGGGAATTTGCGCTAGTGGCGGTTTGGGCACTTATTGCGATCGCGGTAAGACATTGGGACGAAATTCAATCTATTCAATGGACAGCAGTTTTGGCTGCTTCCATTTTATTCATTGCAAGTTCCATGCATGCATATAAGAATCGCAAAGCCTCAATCTTTAAAAAGATGTGAGGAATTAGGCTCAATCATTTCGACTGTGCAAATGATTCTGGATTGACTATTTCTTAAGTCAAAGCGGGCTCTCAGGCTCGCCTTCTTTTTTCTGAAAAATACCAGATGGTTTCTTTTGTAGCCATACGGCAAAGCCATTTCTTACAAATCCCCACGCATATCCTGCAAACTGCGTGATGGTAACAGGAATACTGTAAAAAGCGACAGGCAGAGATTTGCTTTCGATATAAGCACCTAAAAACAAAGCCAAAAAATACCAACCAATAGTAAAAAACCATAAGCCCACAAATGGTAAGGGGACGAACGGTATTAATACAGCTAACATCAAATACAGGGTGAATGCCAAGGGAAAAAGGTGGGTCAATTTCATCTCACCATCGTGCATTTGCGCCAGCATTACACGCGCAGCACCAAAGCGATATACTTGATTGTAAAATTTCCCGATAGAAACACGACGTTTGTGGTAAACTTTGGCATCTGGAATTAGTGCAGTTTTAAAGCCTCCTGTAATGATCCGCGCACTCAAATCCATATCTTCTCCTACAGGTAGCGTCGCGTTAAAACCGTTCAACTGATGAAAAACAGTGGCACGAATACCCATATTAAAACCTCGGGGCTTGAAAGTCCCAACATGGTTCTTTTTGCCACGAATACCACCAGTGGTTAGCACTGAAGTCATACTAAAGCTAATCGCCTTTTGGATAACTGAGAAAGACTCATGAGCCGCGTCTGGACCTCCGAAAGCATCCAAATATTGTTTTTGAAGCTCTTTATCTAAGATTTTAAAGTAGTTTTCGGGTACGATTACATCCGAATCCATGAAAATAAGGAAGTTGCCTTTGGCATATTTTGCTCCCAAATTTCTAGAATCACTTATTCCTAAGCCTTTGCTATAAATACGCAAATACTGTAGTTCTGAAAGTTCGACTGCTACATAATCGGTGATCACCTCTAAATCCTCTGTGGGACTTCCATCTACGATGATGATTTCAAAGTCTTTGACAGACTGCAGCGAAAGACTTAACAAAAGCTCTTTAACCTCGTCCTCCCTTTTGAAAACAGGAACAATAACAGAATATCTAGGCATCCTTACCCAGTTTTTCGACAATCAGGTAGTCGTTCTTTTTAGGATTGACCTGAGTGACCATTTCCGCTAGGAAACCTGCAAGAAATAGCTGTGTACCGATAATCAAAGCCACAAGCGCCAAGAAAAACAAGGGCTGTGCTACCACATCGCGTACTGGCAATTGGTAGTGCAAACGATAGATTTTATCTCCAATGATATAGGCCGTCACCACCGTACCAAACATAAATGAAAGTGTTCCGAGCAAACCAAAGAAATGCATGGGGTTCTTTCTAAAGCGTGACACGAATGTGACAGAAATCAAATCAAGAAAACCATTTACGAAGCGCTCCCAACCAAATTTGGTGACTCCATATTTTCTAGCACGATGCTCCACTACCTTTTCGCCTATCTTCCTAAATCCATTCCATTTGGCAATAAGTGGAATGTAACGATGCATTTCACCGTATACATCAATATTTTTAATGACAGTGTAATGATAGGCCTTCAAGCCACAATTGAAATCATGTAGTTTGATCCCAGACACCCAGCTGGTCACTTTATTGAAAAATTTGGAAGGAAAGGTTTTGCTAAAAGGGTCGTGACGTTTCTTTTTCCACCCTGAAACTAGGTGATATCCTTCAGACCTAATCATACTGATCAATCCTGGTATCTCATCAGGACTATCCTGTAGATCGGCATCCATAGTGATAACCACCTCACCTATGGCTTGATTAAATCCAACATTTAATGCTGCTGACTTGCCATAGTTGCGGTTGAATTTAATGCCCTTAGCACGTGGGTCTTTTTGATGCAACCCATTGATCACATCCCATGATTGATCCGTGCTTCCATCGTCAATAAACAAAACTTCGGCTTTGATGCTATTGGCATCCACCACCCTCACTATCCACTCAAACAACTCAGGAAGAGATTCTTCCTCGTTGTACACAGGTATTACCAACGATAAGTCCAGCTCTGGTTTAGTCACTTTTATATAGCTTCAGGTTGTTTTTTCTTCACAATGGCTGCTGAAATAAGTGCCAAAACGGCATAACCAATCAGGGCTATTCCATAACCTTTTAACGTACCCAATGGGGAAAACTGATTTGGAATATCATTTTTCAATGCCTCCATTTGCTCTTCAACAGCCCCCTCTGGTGCACCAAAGCTCTTCATCATGGCATACGTTTGATCCAGAGTGGCTTGAGTAAGTACTTGAGGTAAATCTGGGTCAATCACGTTAAATAGTAAAATATTGAAAACACTGCCAATAGCTCCTCCAACAGCAAAAACCACAAATCCATGCTTATAGGCTTCTCCAAATGACATATAGCCATCATGTTCAGCATTTCTGTACTGTATCCCAAAGTAAACTACTAAGCCTAAGCTCATGCCAAACATGATTAACCCAAACCACCACTTCACAAAAAGTGTAGGGTCTATCATATACACGACCACCCCGAGGATAATAGAAATTAGGCCTAGAATGGCTCCAGATTTTGCTGCTTCTTTCATAGTAATTGGTTTTGTTGTTTTCTTAAAATTATGGATATCACAGGGGTAATAAAGAATCCAGCCAATATTTTTTTCAAGGCAGCACTCAAAACAAGGTCATTCCATTTAACCGAAGCTATGCCATCCAGTTGAGCTTGAAAGGCTTCCGCTCCAATTTTCTCTTCGTAAATGTCTCTTTTTTCCAGCAAAAAATTCGTTGCAGATTCTTGATAATCAATAACGGCACTTACGCTAAACTGAAAATAAATCAGCAAATAAAGTGAAAAAAACGCCGTAGCAATAAGGTAGATATTAAAACCTATGGTCATGCCTTGCCAAAAATGCAGCACTTCATTTTCCTGATCTACTTTAAACTCTTTCGTTCCAAAAAAGATGAATATGCTGAAAATCATCAGATCAAAAACCAGATGAACTACATTCATCAAAGGATTGATACCGAAGTAATCGGATACATGAAAGATGACGATAAGAAAAACACTACAGAATAGTGCGTATTTGATGGATGTCTTTAACATCTTAAAGTTTTGGAAGTGTTACTGTTTCTTTGTTGATGACACCAAGTGCTCGTCCCTTTAGCTTCTGACCGATAAATGGAGAATTTTGAGATTTGGACTTATTGGTTTTTCCATTGAAAATCCACTCTTCTTCTGGATCGAAAACTGCCAATTTGGCCTTAGATCCTACGGCAATAGTGATTGGTTCAAAACCTAAAACCCGACGAGGACCTGCACTGAGCTTTTCAAAAGCCACATCCAATGGAAGCTCATCCTGAATATGAAGCAAAGCAGGATAAACCGTTTGAATACCGATAACGCCAAAATCAGCGAGATCAAACTCCAATTGTTTGCACTCCTGATCATGAGGCTGATGAGCGCTGCAAATAGCGTCTATCACACCAGTGCTTAACCCCTTGATTAAGGCCTTTCTGTCCCGCTCTCTCCGCAGCGGGGGTGACACTTTAAAATTCGTATCAAAGGATTCCAAATCATTTTCGGTAAACAACAAATGATTGATAGACACATCACAAGTCACATTAAGTCCAGCGCTTTTAGCATTTTTGATCAAACTCACAGATCGTTCGCTGGAGACCTGTGAAAAGTGAATCTTGCCACCTACATATTTGAGAATTTCAATATCCCTCTGAATTGTTATGAACTCTGACAAGGAAGGCTCGCCCGTCATTCCAAGCTCCGTACTTATTGTTCCTTCATGCATCTGGGTATGCCTGCCAAGCCCTACATCTTGAGGACGGGTTATGACCAAACCATTGAATTTCTGTACATATTGCAGCGCTTTCAAAAGCAACTCAGAATTCCAAATCGGGTTAAGACCATCCGTAAAAGCCACAGCTCCGTGAAGCTGCAAATCCAATATTTCTGTCAGGTTTTCCCCTTTAGCTTCTTCGCTCACTGCGCCCATCGGCCACAAGTCTACCTCTTTGGATTTTGCTTTAATATACTGCACCGCTCCTTTAGACTCTACCACAGGGCTGGTGTTGGGGATCAGACATACATCCGTAAAACCTCCAGCTGCCGCAGCAGCCGAACCCGATCGCAAATCCTCTTTGTGCTCCAATCCAGGCTCATTAAAGTTGGCAAAAATATCCACCCAACCTGGAGCTAAAATTTTACCCTTCAAGTCGATGGCTTTGCCCTCTCCTATTTCTCCTATCTGCGTAATGATCCCATCTTCAATCAAAAGATTGGTCTGTTGCAAATGAAAGGATGATGTGGGATCGAAAATCGTAGCGTTGGCCAGTCGTAATTTCATTCTTTTATGAATTGGTAAAGGAATTTCTTTTTAATAACCTAAACTCTGAATCAATAAAAATCAAAGTTGAATCCTATTCCTTTTTCACCTAAACAGTCTGAGCATTGTCAATTCTGCGGTCAAAAAAATCAAGGCCAAAAGTAATGCATATTTCCATAAAGGAACTCCTTCTCGCTCAGAAGTGATGTTATCAGAAAAGGCGTCCACATCTTTCACATCATAGAGATGTACATGCTCACGTCCTTGTGCCAAACTTTGCCATTCATCTTCACTGAGCAACTCCATTTTAGACTCATTGGATGGCAAATTGAAAGCTAAAGTGCGAAGTGTGTCTTTTTTACTCGTGAGCATATAAAAGCCAGGCTTCTCCAACACTGAAGGTATTTCCATAAACATCTTATTATCCAGGGAATATATAGATGGCACTGCCACCATACCTCCGCCATGCAACCTAACTTCTCCTGCTGTCATGGTAGAGTCATTGCCTATTGAAATCAACCGATCATTTAAACGATAGGATAATACTGGACTATTTCGACTGGACATGGACACCTTGTACATCAATGGCAAAAACAGTCCATGCTTGTGAAAATTGGTATAACGATCGGTGAGTGGGCTGGAAAACACAAACCGATTGCGGCCATAATCTGCCAAGACGACTCTATTGAGAGCCGTTTTCAGCACAGCATCCTTCGGTCTCGACAGCAAGAAAGTCTGCTTGATCCATGGCATACCGGCCTTTTCATCAGGCTTAGAAAATACTGATTGAAAAAATGGGTGCTGTAAACTACTCGTCGACATTTCATAGCGATTGGTATCAGAAACCAATACCATAGACGAAGCGAACAACGCATTCACTCCCGAAACATCCAATTTTGCACCTGGAAAAACTATTATACTTTGATCAAAATCCTTTAGTTGATTGATCAACCACGCTGGAACACTATTCAAATGATCCAGAACGATCAAATCTGCTTTCAGCATGTCCGAAGAACTAATCTTACCCAGATCAACAATTTTCAAATCAAAATACTCTTTATTAGAATAAACGGCCTTAATAGAAGGATTGACGCTACTTTCATAAATCTGATAAACCACTGGGCGTTCAAAATCATTGATCACAAAGTAGGTTTTATTATCATGCAGATAATCACGATCTTCTATCTCCAACTCATATTTTCCTGACAGTGCGCCATTGATGGGTAATTCAATATTTACCCAAGTAGAACTTGCGGAAGCGAAATCCTCGGTAAATGATGCCAATTGACTACCATCCCTTAATAGCTTTAGCAAAACACCACTTACCTCGCTAGCTCCCGTGTTTGTAATCCTTACCCCGATACTATTTTTAGTAGGCAAACCAATGGGGTTGTCAAGGACAACCGAATCAACGTATAAATTGGCAGTATTTTCTGCATTGAGTCGATAGAGGTGAAACTGCATGCTGGTATCGGCCAAAACTTCCTGTATCTGTCCAAGGGTGCTTTTTTGAAAATCTGAAACAAGGACTAATTCGTCCACAGATGGATCTATTCTCAAGATTTTATTTTGGATTTGCTCTGCTGATACGGCCTTTGTGGAAAAGGTTACTTCTGAAAGCGCCTCACTCAATTTCTTTTTGAGCAATGGTCGATAGTATTCATCGAAATCCGTGGTGGTAAACGCCAATGAAGCATTGTCATCGTGCTCTTCTATCAGTGATTCTGTCAAGTTGATCGCTTCTGTCAAAAGATCATTTCCACTATCTGCCCTTCTGCCCATACTCAGTGAGTTGTCAAGATAATACCCTGTGGATTTGCCAGCAGAGATGGATTCCGTTTTGCCGACTGGCTGAGCAAAGGCCAATACAAGCGCTACGATAGCCAAAATCCTTGCAAGTAACACCAATAGCTTCTTTAGTGTAGACTTAGAACTGGACTGACTCTTGATGGCATTGAGAAACGCCACATTCGAAAAATACAGCTTCTTTACCCTCCTGAAATTAAAGAGATGAATGATGATAGGTATTGCTATCAATAAAAGCCCCCAAAAAGCTGCTGGATTAAGAAATGTCATCGCACAAAATCAACTTCAATGTTCTTCATAACACAAAATAGTTCGATAACCGAACGATCACGAAGTTAGCCCATTATTTAAGAATTGATAATAGTCTGAATCGATTGAAGTCGGTAAGTTATTTAAGTTTTTAAAAAATATTTTCACTAGACTTTCTCCTTTAAAAAACGGAGATATAAAGTGCAAAAAATTGTAAATCAACGAGTTGAATTTTGAATCTCAACTAAACCGACATCTGCGGGTGATTCTGGAATAAATATTTTTCAAATATTTTGTTAGAGGCACTTTTTAATACAAAAAATAATTCTACATTTGCACTCCGTTTCAGAGCAATCAACAACGGAAACGTCAAGTTCGGGGCGTAGCACAGTCCGGTAGTGTACCTGGTTTGGGACCAGGGGGTCGTAGGTTCGAATCCTGCCGCCCCGACATCAAAAACCTACTCTTTGAGTAGGTTTTTTTATGCCCAGAAATATTGCTTGATCCAAAGAAACAGGATCAAGCTCTCAAAAGAACAGAATTATAAACCTCACTCAACATTCCATCCTAGCAAGAAGAAAAGCTGAGAATTAAGCAGTCGTGGATATCACTCACAAAATCTCGCGCGCAAACACCTATCTTATCTAAAACATGCTTATTGAGATAGCTCTCGCTCCAACTCTTCGAGTGTTTTTCCTTTGGTCTCTGGCATCATGAAATGGGTATAGACAAGCTGTAGAATCATAAAGAATCCGAAAAACGCAAAAACCAACCAAGGTTCAAATGAATTGATAAGCACAGCTCCAAATAAAGTAATCAATGCAGCAAAAACCCAATGCGTACCACTACCCCAAGCTTGCCCATACGCCCTCACGCGGTTGGGGAAAATTTCGGAAATAAAAATCCAGATAACAGATCCCTGCCCTATCGCATGCGAAGCAATGAATGTGAGAATAAAGATCAATTTGAATATTGGACTAGCCTCGGTATAAAAGGAAAAGGAAACCATGAAAAGACTGACGATGTAGCCAAAAGAACCAATATACATCAGCTGTTTTCTGCCCGCTTTATCTATTAGTACCATACCTATAAAAGTGAAAAGGATATTGACCACACCAATAGAAATAGAACTTAGCAGCGAATCTGACGATCCAAAACCCGCTTTTTGGAGTATCTCAGGTGCGTAATACAAAATAAAGTTGATTCCAGAGACCTGATTAAAAAAGGCAATCAAGAAAGCGAGCATCAACGACCGTCTATATTTTGGTGCAAAAATAGAAGAATGATCATCCTTTGTCTGCTCGTGATCCACTTCTATTTCAGTTAATGTTTTAAGTGATTCTTCTGGATTGCTAGATAACTTTTCCAATACTTCTTTAGCCGCTTGAGCATCCACTTTATGCACCAAAAGCCATCGAGGGCTTTTGGGTATTCCAAAAACCAAAATCGTATATATAAATGCAGGTACGGCTTCCACCCCAAGCATCCAACGCCAATCATTTTCCCCTCCCAAACCTTGAAGTAGATAATTGGAAATGAAAGCGATAAGAATTCCAAAAACCAAGTTGAATTGATAGAGGATTCCCAACCTTCCGCGATTACTGGCTGAAGATATTTCAGAAATATAGATTGGAACAGCGATTGAAGAAACTCCAACTCCCAAACCTCCGATGAACCGAAAGAAAGAAAATAAATAAGGATCTGGCGCTAGCCCCGAACCAACAGCAGAAAGGAAATAAAGCACACCAATTCCTATGAGTGTGTTTTTCCTGCCGAACTTATTCGTTGGTATTCCCGCTATCAAAGCACCCACTACAGTTCCCCACAAAGCCATGGACATGATGAATGTCCCATGAAACCATTCTGAAGTATTCCATAACGCTTTAATTGGCAGGTTTGCCCCAGAAATAACCACCGTATCAAAACCAAAGAGAAAGCCGGCAAGAGAAGCCGTTATAGCTGCCAACAATAATTTCTTATTCATCTATCGAATCAATTTTCACTAATACTTATTTACCAACCCCAACGATAAACAATTATTGGCAAAAAAAACCAACCCCGATGGATCAAAACATCCAACCGCAATGGCCTACTGTTTACAATATTCAAAAGAACTACGGATCAAGTGGAAAAGTTGGAGAGGAATTGTATTTATCCTATAAATTCATTTCCAAGTCTTAGTTAAGTCGCATTCCAAGTCAAGGGTATCCTTCATTTTCTTTGCATGCTCCTCCCTCCAAAACGCACCTTTCCTTAGAATAAATGGGGAAATGGTATATCCGCAACACCCCATTATTATTCCTTTTTGTAACATATAAAGGCTTACCCCAGAAATATTGCCTGATCCCTTTTCTCTTGGTTTCGACATACCTAAAGATGTTATGGTAATGGGATTTTCGGATGAGCCAATTTCCAAGATTTGCATACCTCAGCTAAGCTCAGTATCTAATACAGGCAGTGAAATGGGGCAATTGGCGCATCAAAGAATTACTAAATCAGATATTAAAAAATCACCAACCCAAGCGCATTGTAATTGAGCCAGAATTAGTGATCAGAGCTTCTACATCAAGAGCACTTAAAGTACCTCTATGACGTGATTGTGATTGGTATAAATACAGATATCTGCTGCAATCGTTAACCCTTCTTTTACCATTTGTTCGGCGGTAAGATGGGGCGCATGTTTTTTCAAAGCCATAGCCGCAGATTTAGCAAACATGCTTCCACTACCGATAGATGCCACATCTTCGTCTGGCTCTAGCACATCGCCAGTTCCAGAGATTACCAGCATTTCATCTTTATCAGCCACGATCATCATGGCCTCCAATTGACGTAGATACTTATCCATTCGCCAATCCTTGGCCAACTCTACGGCGGCACGTTTCAGGTTACCAGAGTAAGCATTGAGCTTTTCATCAAAGCGATCGAGCAAAGTAAACGCATCTGCAGTAGAACCTGCAAAACCTGTGACCACCTTTCCGTCCGCCAGCTTTCGAATTTTCTTCACATGGCTCTTGGCCACTGTATTACCCATGGTGGCTTGTCCATCTGCCCCGATGGCTATTTGTCCATTGTGCTTCACCGCAAGAACGGTGGTCGCATATATCTTCGGCATTTCCATTTTCAATCTTTTTTGTTCACAAAAAAGCCACTTCAATAAATGAATCACATGATTTACCTATTGAAATGGCTGTGTTTAAAGAATCAATTCAATCAAGCGGATGTTTCCATCATTTCCATTTCCTTGGCTGCAAGAAATCGCTCAGCATCCAATGCACCCATACATCCTGAACCTGCAGCAGTCACTGCCTGACGGTACACTCTATCCTGCGCATCACCAGTGGCAAACACTCCTTCTACTTTAGTTTTTGAAGTTCCAGGAATAGCTTTGATGTACCCACTTTCGTCCAAATCAAGATAATCTTTGAAAATATCCGTATTTGGCTTGTGGCCAATAGCTACAAAAAATCCTTGAATTGCTATATCTCGTTTTTCGCCCGTTTCAGTATCCTTGATACGCATACCCTCTACATCTTCAGCACCTAAGATCTCATCTGTTTCAGAATTCCAAAGCACTTCGATATTTGGTGTATTCAACACACGCTGTTGCATGATTTTAGAAGCACGCATTTCATCTCTTCGCACGAGCATGTAAACTTTATTTACAAGCTTGGAGAAGATAAGTTGCTTCTTCTGCAGCAGTATCACCACCACCCACTATGGCCACATCCTGTCCTCTAAAGAAAAAACCATCGCACACCGCACAAGCAGAAACTCCTCTACCATTCAGTCGTTGCTCACTTTCCAGACCTAGCCATTTGGCTGACGCGCCAGTAGAAATAATTACAGACTCTGCCTCAATTTCCGTCTTTTCATCAACGATTACTTTATGAGGATATCCAGAAAAATCTACTCCTGTAACCAACCCGTATCGAATATCAGCCCCAAAACGCTCGGCTTGCTTCTGAAAGTCCACCATCATTTGCGGTCCATTGATACCATCGGGATAGCCCGGATAGTTCTCCACATCATTAGTAATGGTAAGCTGACCTCCAGGCTGACCTCCTTGATACAACACTGGCTTCAGCCCAGCTCTTGCAGCGTAGATTGCTGCTGTGTAACCCGCAGGACCAGAACCTATGATGAGTACTTTAACTTTTTCAGTCGCCATTATATCTAAAAATTATCTTATTAAAATTGGATTGTGATCTAAGAAACAAAATTAAGCCCAAAAAGTGTAAACCTGACACATTGGCTACCCCAAATATGGTCGAAGTGTCTTGCTGCGCGCATTATTCCTCAACCTTCTGATGGCTTTCTCTTTGATCTGACGCACACGTTCACGCGTGAGATTGAGTCTTGCTCCAATTTCTTCCAAGGTCAAACAGTCATTCCCATTCAAGCCATAGTACAGTATCACCACATCGCCTTCTCGCACAGTCAGCGTCGCTAATATGCGTTTCACTTCGCGCTTAAGGGAATCTATAAGTAGTAAACGATCAGGCGTGTCACCAGATTCGTCTTCCAGCACATCCAACATACTTCCTTCTTCACTACCAGAAAACGGGGCGTCCATTGAAACCTGCCTACCAGAAATACGGATGCTGTCTGTCACTTCTTCTGCTGTCATATCCAGAAGTTCAGCCATTTCGTCAGCCGTTGGTTCTCTTTCGAGCTTTTGCTCCAATTCAGAAAACGCTTTGGAAACTTTGCTTTGAGTACCTACCCTATTGAGCGGCAATCGAACCACGCGAGATTGTTCTGCTAAGGATTGCAGAATAGACTGGCGAATCCACCAGACTGCATAGGAAATGAATTTGAAGCCTCGGGTTTCATCAAAACGTTGAGCCGCTTTGATCAGGCCTAAATTACCTTCATTGATTAAGTCTCCGAGTGTAAGACCTTGATTTTGATATTGCTTTGCTACAGATACAACAAAGCGAAGGTTGGCTTTGGTAAGCTTATCGAGTGCAATTTGATCACCCTCTTTAATACGTTGAGCTAACCCCACCTCTTCTTCAGGCGAAATTAGCTCAACTTTTGCTATCTCATTGAGATACCTATCCAGGGACTCATTTTCCCTATTTGTTATCTGTTTACTGATCTTAAGCTGTCTCATTTGCGGCGAGCAGATTAAGCTCGAAACCGTTTTCGAGCTATCGTATCGCCACTAAATTTAATCAGCTTTGGCTTCCTTTTCAGCCTTAGGCAGCAAAACTTTTCTTGACAATCTGTATTTTCCAGTCTTTTTGTCAATTTCTACAAGCTTCACTTTCACTATTTCGCCTACTTCAAGCACGCCATCCATCTTTTCTAGACGCTCCCACTTAATTTCAGAAATATGCAGAAGACCGTCTTTACCAGGAAGAATTTCAACGAATGCACCGAATGGCATGATTGATTTTACTTTACCTTCATACACTTCGCCTACCTCAGGAACTTGTACGATGGCTCTAATTCTACCAAGCGCATTATCCAAAGCTGATTTGTCTGCCGCAAATACGGTCACCAAACCTCCTTTTTCAACCTCTTCAATATTCACAGTGGCACCAGATTCTCTTTGAATCTCCTGAATCACTTTTCCACCAGGTCCGATCACCGCACCAATCATCTCTCTTTCGATTTGCAACTGTACCAATCGAGGAGCATTTGGCTTCATGTCTTCTCTAGGAGCAGAAAGTGTTTTATTCATCTCTCCAAGGATATGCAATCTTCCTCTTTTTGCTTGATCCAAGGCTTCCGCCAAAACATCATAAGAAAGACCATCTACTTTGATATCCATTTGGCAAGCAGTAACACCATTCACCGTACCCGTTACTTTAAAGTCCATATCTCCAAGATGATCTTCATCACCAAGAATATCAGACAATACTGCATAACGACCAGTTTTGCTATCTGAGATCATACCCATTGCAATACCTGACACTGGATTTTTGATTTTGATACCAGCATCCAACAATGCAAGCGTACCAGCACAAACAGTAGCCATAGAAGACGAACCATTTGATTCCAAAATATCAGAAACTACACGGATCGTATAAGGATTATCTTCTGTAGGAAGCATTGGCTTCAAGGCCCTCATTGCCAAGTTTCCGTGACCAACTTCTCTACGTCCTGGACCTCTATTAGGTCTTGCTTCTCCTGTAGAGAAAGCTGGAAAGTTGTAATGCAAGATGAACTTATTGTAGCCAGAGAACATCGCTCCGTCTATCATCTGCTCATCCATTTTTGATCCCAAAGTCACAGTAGTCAAAGACTGAGTTTCACCTCGGGTGAAAACTGCCGAACCATGTGCTGAAGGCAAATAATCAACTTCTGACCAGATAGGTCTTACTTCATCCAATTTTCTTGAATCAAGTCTAAGTCTAGTATCCAAAACGCAGTTTCTCACCGCATCTTTTTCCACATCATGGAAATATTTCTTGACTAAGAAGCCATTAAGCTCTGCTTTTTCTTCTTCAGAATATTCTGCAAGGAATCCTTCCAAAACAGCTGCAAACTTCTCACTTCTCACTTTTTTATTTGCTAGACCTTCTTTTGCTACTGCATAGCAACCGTCGTAGCACTTCTCTCTGATTTTTGCTTCAAGAGCTTCATCAGAAGGCTCGTGATTGTATTCTCTCTTTTCTGTAGCTCCAACTTCTTGTGCCAATTCAATTTGACCTTGACACTGCTTTTTGATTACTTCATGTGCCTTTTTGATCGCTTCGAGCATATCTAGCTCGCTTACTTCCTTGCACTCGCCTTCCACCATGTTGATGTTCTCAGCTGAACCAGCAACGATCAAATCCATTTCCGCCTCAGCTACCTGAGCAGGAGTTGGGTTTACAAAATACTCCCCTTTCAATTTGATCACTCTCACTTCAGAGATTGGACCATTGAAAGGGATATCTGAAACTGCCAATGCTGACGATGCTGCCAATGCTGCCAAAGAATCTGGCATTACATCTGGGTCAGACGAGATGAGTGAAATGGCAACTTGCGTATCTGCGTGATAATCCTCTGGAAACAAAGGACGCAATGCTCTATCAACCAAGCGGCTGATTAGGATTTCATAATCAGAAAGACGACCCTCTCTTTTCAAAAATCCACCAGGAATTTTTCCTGCTGAGGCAAATTTTTCTTGATAATCAACAGAAAGTGGAAGGAAGTCAACTCCTTCACCAGCTTCTTTTTTGGAGACTACTGTGGCCAACATCATGGCCTTTCCCATTTTCACAACAACAGAACCATCTGCTTGCTTGGCTAGGATGCCAGTTTCTATAGAGATCTCTCTACCATCTGGCAATGAGATCACCTTGGTATTACCTTGAGGCTTCATAATAATATGTTAATGAATGAAATAGGAGCCTCTTTTTTCTCAGGCGCCCATAAATAAAAAAGGGAATCCGTTAGTAGATTCCCATAGTGTTTTGAATACAGATTACTTACGTATGCCGAGCTCAGCAATAATGCTTCTGTATCTAGAAATGTCGTTTTTGTGCAAGTAATCAAGAAGTCTTCTTCTCTTACCTACCAACTTCAATAGACCTAGTCTTGAACCATGGTCTTTCTTGTTTACTTTCAAATGTTCAGTCAAGTGATTGATCCTAAACGTGAAGAGTGCAATTTGACCCTCAGAAGAACCAGTGTCGGTAACTCCTTTTCCGTGTTTTGTGAAGAATTCTTCCTTTACTTCCTTCGTTAAATACATCCTATATTTAAATTAATTTTTATCCGCTTAAATCAAGGCGCAAATTTATGGCCTAACTATTTCAAAAACAATACTTAGCGATTATCTTTTTAAGAATCTCGTTTTCAGCTTATCTATCCATATATGATAGAAATCAACTTCAAACAATCGAGCATCAATACGTGCCTGCCTTAAAAAGAATAAACCGATAGGCAGCAACAAGATATTTGCCAACCAAGCGGCTACCACTGGCTCCATCAAACCTTGATCTGCCCATTTTGAGCACATGATGCCAATTACATAGTAAGTTAGGAAAAAGAAAATGGAAATAATCACTGGAACCCCTAAGCCTCCTTTTTTAATAATAGACCCTAATGGTGCACCTATTAAAAACATAATGATACAGGCGACCGCCTGGCTATATTTTTTGTGCAGCTCTATGGTGTATTTACTCAAATCCCTTCTTAAAGTATACAACCTAGAGTCTCCTCCACTTAAGCTTACCTTGATATTCTGAGCGTTGTTTTTAGCAAAAAGTAGTACATCTTCTTCTCTAGATTTTTGTGCTTTGATTAAATGCCGCCACCCTACGGTATCTAGAGGGTTCTCAAGTCGTACAACGGACTTTACTGAATCTTCAACTATGGAATCTAAAGCAGCAACATCCACATCAACCAAAGTGTCAGGAACTTTTCGTTTTTCTGACTTAATCAGTTTCTGAATAGTGTCTTGATCAAGATTGATTTCGCCCCCGGCTGCAATACGCTTTTTAAACTTGCTCAATTTGCGCGTATCAAGATTGCGCATCGAGATAGAATCCCTATTTTCTACCATTGAAAGTTTGGAAGAATCTTGCTCTTTTAATTTTGCAGCGAGTGTATCATCTTTTAGATAAGAACCATTCTCATCGATCTCTTCCTCTAATTTAGGTCGAGAAAATTTACCCCTAATTTTATCTCCACGCTCATTTAAAACATATTTATAAGAAGGCATAACATTCACTACCAAGGAGCCAATGACTTTAGAGTACTCGATAGCCAAAGAGTCAATATCCTTTGTCAAGGCAGAAATGTTTTTCATCTGCCTATTATTCTCAAACAGTTCTTTCTTAGTCTCTTGTAAGTCAAATGAAGCCAAGTTAAAAACCATATCCATTCTTTCGAACTTGGTTCTGAACATCTGATCCACTTGGTTCTTTTTCTCCTCTTCTTCTATAAAGTAATTACCATTATACAACTCTAGCTTGAGATACTTATCATCATAGATCGTATACATCAAACTAGAATCGGATAAAATCACGCGTTTATTCCCTGAACCACTTGTATGATCATAGATCATCACATCTTTTAGCGTCTTATTGTCACTATATTTTTCCTTTACATAAATGCTGTAATCGGGTATTTCGTTGTAAAAAACTCCCGCTGTGATATTGAGGGCGGCCTTCTTATGCTTGATATCATACAGTAAGCTATATGCCTCTAGGTTGGTGACTGGAACAATGTAGTTGTTGAAATTGAATGCGGCATAAGCCAATATGAGTACAAAAAAGAAAATGGGGCGAAGCGCCCTTACTAATGAAATGCCTGCACTTTTTATGGCACTTAGTTCAAATTGCTCACCCAAATTCCCGAAGGTCATAAGTGAAGAAACCAAAACCCCTAATGGAAGTGCAATCTGAAGCATGTTCAGGCTGAAATAAAAGAGCAATTTTGCAAAAACCTCGAAACCGAGATTTTTTCCAACAAAATCGTCGAAATACTTCATCATATACTGTATCAACAGTATGAACGTGGCTAGTCCTGTAGATAGCAGAAATGGCCCAATGAAAGATTGTATGATGAATTTATCCAGTTTCTTCATTCGGGCGCAAAGATGGTGAATGTAGAAAAGTAAACGGAATAAATTTCAAAAGTATTGCCAATTATCCCCCTACAATTTCCTTAAGATCATGAACCAAGCCTTCGTATAAGCCAGAACACTCTTCAGCATCTATCTCTGAATAATCAGAAATGCGAATAAACACCTCTTGTGTGAGCTCGTTCATATCAAGAAAAATCTCAATATAACCTGGATCTTCTGCATCGTCTGGATCGGGAAAATCAAATCTAACAAGCGTATTAGCTCTATTAATTACCAACTTCGCTTTATTTTCATCACCATCCCAAAGAAACGTGTATTCCTTATCTTCATTAATATTCACATCATCGGCAAACCACTGAGCCAAACCAGATGCTGTACTAATATATGGATACAGCATTTTCTTCGATGCGTTAATGGGGTACTCCCCTACAAATAACTCCTTCGCCATAAAAAATGAATTTTGTGATAAGGTAAAAAAAAAAATCTATTCAACAACATAAAATTGCCTCGTACATTATACGGTGTTAAAAAATAAAGTTTTTACATTTGCACTCCTTTTCAGAGGGAGCCAGAAAATGGCGAGGTAGCTCAGATGGTTAGAGCGTCGGATTCATAACCCGGAGGTCGGGGGTTCGATTCCCCCCTTCGCTACTTAGATGCAATCACACGAAACCCAGAATAACGTAAGTTGGCTGGGTTTCAGTGTTTTAGGGGATGAAGTAATTAACAAGTATTCCATTGCTTTGCTTCTCAGAGCTCTACCAAAGTGAGCCACTATGTTACTTTTATAACTGTCTGAGTGCTGATATTATCTTCAACAGACAAGCTCATGAACCAATTTTCAAGTCAATAACGTGACAAATTGAAATTACGGCTATGATTGAATTAAAAACAGAACAAATCACTTCGATTTGACTCAGCAAGTATATTTGGGAGTGAATAATTCAGAATCAAAAAATCACCAAGTAACATCCTGAAAGGTTGTGATGCATTAAAACTTCCTTTATGGATAATCTTTGCTACTTGACGAGTTTCACCACCATTCAACCCAAATTTTCTGCAACTCGACTGGATCGACAGCTCAAATAGTATCCAAAAAGCATAGGTTTGATTAAAAACAAATCCATGCTCATAAACGACACTAAGATTTTCGACATACTCAACCATTGCTCCCCTAATACCATCAACTTCTTTCTAATTGCTGAAAACACCACATTGGATATCAATGAATTAATCAGAGAAGCCACTGAGAAAGACATAAAAATAGCAGGAGGCATATTTCCTATGATTATTCATAATGAAAGGCACCTGCAATCCGGAATCATTCTTAAAAAATTTCCTGCTGACAGTAAACTTTCCTTAGTTAAAAATATATCCCATGCTAACACGATATTCGAACTCCCTGAATTAGATGAAAGCATTAATTCATGTATGATTTTAGTTGATGGTTTGACAAATAACCTTTCAACTTTTTTGGATAGTCTATATGAAAAATATTGGAATAAGATCAATTATGTGGGAGCCGGGTGTGGGTCTATGTCCTTGGAGCAAAGCCCATGTGTATTTACAAATGAAGGTCTTTTTCAAAATGCTGCCATTGTGCTATTGATTGAAAATGAAATTGCATTAGGTGTAAACCATGGATATGACAAAATATGTGGACCTTTCATAGCCAATAAAGTAGAAGGAAACAAAGTAATTGAACTCAACTGGAGACCCGCTTTTGAAGTATATCAAGAAGAAATAGAGAAACAAAGTGATCAAAGAATTAATCACGAGAACTTTTTTGAAATCTCTAAGGATTACCCATTTGGGATTCACAAAGAAGGCAATGAAGACATTGTACGAGATCCACTACTGGTGGATGAAAAAGGGGGAATTACTTGCATTGGAGAGGTGAGTGCAAATGTTTCATTGAACCTTTTGAGAGGTAATAAAAAAACGCTTGTAGAAAGTGCTGGTAGAGCCGCCAAACTTGCAATGAAAGATATTACACCGTTGGATATATTTGTTGTAGATTGTATAACCCGTGCACTTTATTTGGAAAATGAGTTTAAAAAAGAACTTGAGGCCGTAAAGAAAGTGCTTGATTCCAAATCTTCAAGTGTAATGGTTGAAGGTGTCCTCTCTTTAGGGGAAATTTCAACTGGTAAGGGAGGTTTTTTAGAATTGTATAACAAAACGATCGTAGTATCGGCTACACATCTTGTTTAAATGGATAGAACCATGGAATTACTCTCAGTTCTGTATGAGCTGAGTTTATCGAATCTCAAGCATCTCAAGCCTGAAGATACGGCTCGTGAGTTTATCAAAACATTTCTCTCGAGACGATCACTTCAATATGGTGCTGTATGGCGCTATGTGGATTATGATGAGCACAGTATTCATTTACAAAAAATGTATGCAATGCCTAAAATACAGGATCAAGCCTCTATTGATGCAACCCAATTTACAGGTCTTTTTGAAAAAGACAATTTTGTAGTGCTAGATCATCCATTGATTAAAGAAAATAATCTTAAAGGTAACTTTGCCTACTTCAAACTCGGGGATTTTGGCATCCTAGAATTATACAAATCTGGACAAGATGATGGGTATTTTGACAAGGATTCATTCTACCCATATTTGGATGTGATCGCTCAATTGGCCGTAAGCCTAGAAAGTGGATTTTCTTATCAAGTTTTGCAACTGGAAGTACAACAAAGAAAAGAAGCTCAAAAATCACTACAAACAAATGAGGAAAAATACCGACGCATTATTGATAACATCAAGCTGGGTCTTCTTGAAGTCGATTCTGAAGAGAATATCAAGCATGCAAACAAACCATTTTTAGATTTAACGGGATATACTCTTGACGAAATAATAGGTCAAAAGGCATCAGATCTATTTGCAAATGAAAATACGAAGCAAAAAATTGCGAAGCAAAATGAAAGCAGAAAAAAAGGAAACTCCGATTCTTATGAGATTGAAATAAAAAACAAACAGGGTGAAAAGAAGTGGGTTATTATTAGTGGTGCGCCAAATTATAATAATAAAGGTGAAAATATTGGATCCATAGGCATTCACATGGATATCACCGAGCAAAAAAAATTAAAGGAGGAAAACCACTTTAAAGACACCCATCTAAAAAAACTTTTTGAAAAGTCTTTGGATGCATTGATCTCAATCAATCAGGAGGGAGAAATTTTTGAATGGAGTCCGCAAGCTGAAGTCATCTTCGGCTATCAGGCATCAGAAATAATGTTTAAAACACTTAATGAAACGATCATTCCTCCTCAATATCGTGATTCACTTAACTCTGGAATGCGTCACTACCTGAAGATAGGTAACGAGCATGTTCTAAACAATAGAATTGAGACCATAGCACTCAGAAAAAATGGCGAAGAGTTCCCTATTGAACTTACAGTATTTCCTCTCAAATTTCAAAACAAGCATTACTTCACAGCCTTTATTAGAGATATCACAGAGATAAAGAAGTCTAAAGAAAACATGCTCAAATCTCTGGAAAGACAAAAAGAACTCACCAATATGAAGTCTCAGTTTATTTCAATGACCTCTCACGAGCTGCGCACGCCACTTACTACTATTAAGAATAATACAGAGCTGGCCAACTACCAACTGGAAAACCATACAGAATTAGACCGTGAAAAGCTTGGCAAAAACATCCTTCGAATAAATCAGAATGTAGAGCGACTGAATAACCTTATCAATAACATACTTATGATAGGCCAATTGGACTCCAAGAAAGTACCCTACGCTCCTGAACTTCTAAATGTGGGTGCATATATTGAAAAAAGAATCTTACCTGACTTCCAATCCAGAAATCAGGTAATTCATATTACTCAAACCGGTGATGAATATAAAGTGCATTTAGACAAGCGACTTTTTTCCCATATCCTGAATAATTTAATTGAAAATGCTCTGAAATATTCAGAAGGAAAGGCAGCCCCAGAACTATTACTTGATTTTGGTAAAGATCATCTTAAGATTGAAATCAAAGATCACGGGATGGGCATCCCGGAAGAAGATCAAAAAAAATTGTTCAATACATTTTTTCGAGCATCAAATGTTGGAAATATTCAGGGAACAGGATTAGGACTATCGATAGTAAAAGAATTTATTGACATTCATAACGGTGAAATAAAAGTGAAAAGCAAAGTTGATAAAGGCACTACTTTTAGTATCTTTTTCCCAAAATAAAAAACCATAAATATGAGCTCATACAATATACTAATCGTGGAAGACGACCCTCAAATAGCCGAATCGCTTTCGGATATGCTAGAAATATTAGATCACAAAGTAGTAGGCATAGCCGAATCATATGATACAGCGGTAGCATTACTGGAAAAAGAAGATGCCGAAATTGTACTCTTGGATATCCAGTTGAAAGGAGAGAAAACCGGAATTGACGTAGCTCAAAAGATTAAAAACGACGTTCGTATACCCTTTATATTCACTACTGCCTATGCCGATAAGGAAACGATAAAGAAAGCTTCTGAGCACAGTCCATATGGCTACATCGTGAAACCTTACGGTATGAAAGACATTAATGCTGGAATAGAAATAGCTATCCAAAATCACAAAACTTTTGCGGAAGCAAAATCCAATAATAGTGATAGCGGTGTATTTAACAGTGAGAGTCTCTTCGTAAAGCACAATGGTCGCATAGTCCGTGTGAAGATTGAGGATATTCTATATGTGGAAGCCAAAGGTGACTATGTTGTTTTCAAGACGGAAGAAAAAGGCTATGTGGTACATACCACCTTTAAAAATGTCGAAAATAAGCTAGACGAGAATCTCTTTATCAAAGTCCATCGCTCTTATATTGTGAATATTAATAAAGTAGTGGATATAGAGGAAAACAACCTACTGATTAAAAGTCAGGTTATTCCGATCTCGAGAGGTCAGCGCGCAAATCTCATCAGTAGACTAGACCCTATCTAAGGAAAGGGTTTAGTTGATAGAAATGGCCAATTTTTATAAAATATGATCAAACCATCGACCAACTGCGTATTTCATAGTACGAATGGTTTTTTTCCTTCCCAAACATCCATTCACCTTCTCTTAATAGTTGATGATCCTCTAATATTATTCATCTGACTGATTTTGCTCCTAAACGTTGCATTTATAGCCCAATTTTATATCATGATAAAACAAAAAAAAGAAACCCGTTACCGAATAGAACAATTCAAAAATAGAGAAAACAATTCAGTGATGATTCCATGGAATCTGATCAAAATATAGCTTGAATACGAGCTGAAACCGATTTATAGAAATATTGTAATCAAATCCTAATTTCAAAAAAAATTCTACTAACTAAATAACGTCATCATGATTTTTCAATATCTAGAATATCCAAATTTTCAAGCCTTCGTCAGACTCATAAAACTCATCTTGAAAAAAGAAAGATTCCTTGACAATCAAACAATAGTTAAATTGATAGAGCTGGGCACATTCCATGGTATATCCAAAGATGATGCCTACCAAATCTTTGACTATTGCTTCGATGAATATGAGCTAGGAGTATTGGCCGCTTGAGGGATAAAACCAACCGTCATGAATTTAAAAAGCCCAAATAGCGAAAAGGATAATTCGGACTTTTAAATTCATCAGCTAGCATTTCTACTTTACTTGGAAGTCTATCATTTTTACATCTTCTAAATAAGCCGTAAGCCTGTCGCCTTCTTTTACTGTGCCAGTACCATGTGCTGGTGTACCCGACAGGATCACATCCCCCTCATTCAACGTCATAAACCTTGACACATAGGCAATTATTTCGTTCAGTGAGAAAATCATCAACGATGAATGGCCATCTTGAACTCTTTCACCATTCAATTCTAAGGTAAACGAGATATTATCTATCTGAGAAAATTTGGAGAGTGGAACAAAAGCAGAAAGTGGACTCGCGCCATCGAAACCTTTAGCAAGTGCCCATGGCCCTTTTGTCTCACGTGTTTCATTCAAAATATCTTTTGCTGTAAAATCCACTCCTAAGCCCACAGCATCTACATAGTTCAATGCCTGACCCTCAAATACATTCTTGCAATCTTTGCTGATCCTAAAAGCCAACTCCAATTCATATGCCACATTATTGATGATGCTTGGAATTTCGAAAGGAGCATCATTGATCAGAATAGAAGATTCTGGTTTGGTAAAGATCACAGGATTGCCCTTTTCCAGAGGCATTTCCTCTTTTGTATTTACATAATGCTTGGATACACTGGAACATATTGACCCCCTAAATCTAGCGGTAAAACTGAAAGGTGAAGTGGCCTAGTGTTGTTTAAACGCGTGCCATTCTGGCGTATGTTGACCCCCCTAAAGAAATGTTGACAAAATATTCTGGAGGATATTGACCCCCTGTGGTTTCTGATTCCGGATCATGCCTGCCAGACGGCAGTCAGGTTGACCCCTTTAAAATAATGATTTTGGTTTTGCGATCGATAAAATCGCAAAGATTACCCTATGTCAGGAAAACCAAAATCTATGAACCAGATCAAACAATTAATCCTCTTTCGCCAACAAGGCAAAGGCAAAAAGACCATCGCTCGCTTGTTGGGCATGAGTAAGAATACGGTAAAGGTCTACTTGGACAAACTGGAGGCTTTGACTCAAGACAAGGACAGTGGGCATCTGAGTGAGCAAGAGCTTCTGAACTTGGAGCTTCCCATATTAGAAGCCAAGTTTCATCCAGGCAATGCTGCTTATAAGGACGAGCGTTTTGAACGCTTCAAGATCAAAGCAGACTATTATCTTGAAGAATTGACCCGTGTGGGCGTTACCAAACAGATACTTTGGCAGGAGTACCGAGAAGAAAACAAGGACAGCTATAGTTACTCACAGTTTTGCTTTCATATCAATCAGCACCGATTAGCAGCTAAACCCTCGATGGTACTGGAGCATAAGCCAGCGGAGAAGCTTTTTATAGACTTTGCAGGTAAAAAACTCAGTTATATCGACAAGGATACCGGAGAAGAAGTCTCATGTCAGGTATTTGTGGCCTGCCTTCCGTATTCAGATTATTGCTTTGCAATGGCTGTTAAAAGCCAATCTACCGAAGACTTTTTATATGCCTTATCCTGTTGATTACAAGACCTTGGTGGTGTGCCCAAAGCACTAGTACCTGACAACCTTAAAGCTGCGGTAGTTAAAGCCAATCGCTATGAGCCGACCATCAATACAGCCATGGAAGACTTTGCCAATCATTACCAAGCCACAGTACTGCCAACCAGAGCAAGGAAGCCACAGGACAAAGCCTTGGTAGAGAATCAGACGGTCCGCCGCTGCGGTAAAGCTCATCTATAGCAGGGTGTGTGCTAAGCTACGCAACATGCAATTCTTTGACCTTCATAGCCTCAATACTAGCATTAAGGCAAAGGTAAAAGCCCATAACCAGACTCGTATGCAGCAAAAGGGATACTGTAGAGAAGAAAAATTCTTAGGCGAAGAAAAACCTCTGCTCTGTCCGCTACCCAAAGAGAGGTTCGAGCTAAAGAGCTATACCACGCTTACAGTGGCCAAGAATAATCACGTTTACCTATCTGAGGATAAGAATTATTACAGCGTCCCTTTTCATCTGATCGGCAGCAAAGTAAAAGTGATCTATACCATAAACATGGTTTACGTCTTCTCTAAAGGTGAGCAAGTAGCCCTGCATATAAGAAGCTACAAACATGGGAGTTATACAACAACCAAAGACCATCTCTGCTCACAGCATCAGCATTACAGAGACAGAAGTCCTACTTACTACAAGGATCAGGCAAGACGAAAATCTACTAGCCTTTATGATTTGATTACCCTAGTTTTTGATCAAAATAGATACCCCGAACAGCTCTATAGGACCTGTGACGGCTTGTTTGGCTTGCACCGAAAAACAGAAGCTCTTCTCTTTGATAAGGCCTGTCGGATAGCCATCGAATACCAAAACTACAGCTACACTTTCGTGAAAAACATCCTTGAAAATAAAATGGCAGAACAAGAAGAGACAATACCCGACCAGTCCTTGCCTGAGCATGACAATGTTCGAGGCAAAGCTTATTACCAACAATCATTACCACTAAAATTCAATAAATAATGAATCAAATTGAAACACAAATGAACAAGTTAAAACTACAAGGCATGCTGCGTAGTTGGACGAGCTTACAAGAAACCCGACAACTCCATGAACTTAGCCTTAGTGATGGCATGGAGCTACTTCTACAGGCAGAGCAGCAAGACAGAAGCAATAGAAGGTTTAAGCGGCTAGAGCATAACGCTGGCTTTAGATACAAAGCCTCTCTTGAGGAAATCCGGATCAATGCCACTAGAGGTATTGACCAATCTTTACTTAACCTACTGGCTACAAGTGAGTACATTGATAAAGGAGAATCAATCTTGATTACTGGAGCTACAGGTGGTGGCAAAAGCTTTCTAGCGTCTGCATTCGGACACCAAGCTTGCGCTCAGGGCTATAAGGTTGCTTACTTCAACACCCAGAAGCTGATGATCAAAACTAAGATGGCTCGTGTTGAGGGAAGCATTTACAAATTCTTTGATAAAATAGCCAAGACCAACCTTCTCATACTCGACGACTTTGGACTTACTCATCTTGAAAAACAACATCAGATGGATCTTATGGAAATTATCGAGGATAGGCATGGGAAAATGGCGACCATCATCGCATCTCAACTTCCAGTAGGTAGCTGGTATGACGTTATTGGAGAAGCAACCATTGCTGATGCTATTTTAGACCGACTGCTCCACTCTTCTTACAGAATCGAAATCAAAGGAGAGAGTCAAAGAAAAAAACTGTAATATTGGCAGACTTTAGTGTAATCTGAAAAACCAATCATTATTAGGGGGGTCAGTATAGCCAGTACGGGGGTCAACATCACCAGAATATCCAATGCTAGCCTACGCCTATTATTTTCATTGATGTGGTCTTAAAATTCCCCATTAAAGATATCAATCGATTGACTTAAGTTCTTTAGAAATATGACTTTGAGCAGACGCATCAAAATAGTGGGTCACAATGATTTATGAACCGATGATTACATCGTAAATTGTTCTAGCAGTCGTCGAAACTCTGACGCAAAATTCAACAGCCCTCACCCCGCCATTATCCAATTCGATTTAGACACTCACAAAAAAAATGCTCTTGCATAATTAACGCTACTCCAATGAAACTCGAGAAACTGACCGAAGATCTGAAAGCCATTTACTTCCAGATTCTCAACGAAGAAAAAAAGGCCAATGACTATCTGACTAAGGTTCACCCTGAGTACAAACTCAGTTCTGTCAACTTATTAAGATATCTTTTATTGCGCAGTTATGACCTCAGAAAATATCACAACAACCTTTCCGATATCGGTATTTCTTCTATAAGAACGGCAGAAGGATATGTTTTAAGCAACCTTCACAATGTCATCCAACTTCTACATCTCACGCAAGGTATCGTATGGAATGTACCCCAACCTCCACTCCTTATTGGCTATAAAAAAAGCACAAAATTGCTCCGCAAGCATGCCAACGAGCTATTCAAAGAAACAAGAAAAAAACACGCTTCCGAAATCATGGTAACCCTTCCAATTGAAGCGGCAGCTGACAAAGGCTTGGTACATGACTTAGTCGTTGCAGGAATGGAAATTGCAAGAATCAACTTAAGCCATGGAGACTTAATCCTTTGGCAGAAAATGGTTGACAATGTAAAAGCCGTATCCTCAGAGCTAAACCAACATGTCAAAATCTATATGGACTTATCCGGTCCAAAAATCCGCACATCAAAAATTTTCATCCAAGAAGCTGAAGGGAAGCTCAAAGAATCAATAAAACTCCAAACAGGAGACCACCTCATTCTTACCAAACGCAAGACAAAAGGGAAGCAATCAAAATACGACGAAAACAATCGACTGATTGAAATGGCCGAAGTTGGGGTGCTATTGCCCGAAATCATCGATGATCTAAAGATAGATGATGTCGTATATTTTGATGACGGCATGATCAAAGCCCGTGTGGTTAGCAAAAACGAATCCGAAGTGGAGATCACAATCATTGCAGCCTATAAGTCAAAGTTATCTTCTAGCAAAGGAATCAATTTGCCAGACACCCAAGTTAAAGCTTCCTTCACTCACAGCAAAGGATATCGAGGTGCTTCCTTTTGTTTGTGCTAACTCTGACATGCTCGGCTATTCATTCGTGCGCACTCCAGAGGATGTGAAAAAGCTTTATGAAGAACTCGAAAAACACAACGACCATGACACAGGCATCATTTTCAAAATTGAAAATGAAGAGGCGTTCAATAATCTGCCTTTGATACTTCTAGAAGGAATGAAAAGAAATAAAATCGGGGTAATGATCGCTCGTGGTGATTTGGCAGTAGAGGTAGGCTTTGAACGTATTTCAGAAGTGCAAAACCAAATTTTGTGGTTGTGCGAAGCAGCGCACGTGCCAGTTATTTGGGCTACTCAGGTATTGGAAAATTTGGCCAAAACAGGTGTAGCTACTCGCGCAGAAGTAACGGATGTAACCCATGGTGCACAAGCAGAATGCGTGATGCTCAATAAAGGGCCATATATCGTAGATGCCATACATACTCTAAAGAGTATATTGACAAAAATGAGTCATCACACAGCAAAAAGGAAAAGCTCCTTGAGACCACTGAACGTAGCGAAAAGCATGCTTAAAAAAATACATAAGACAGACAAGCACTCGGGACATTTGACAAGTTGCATTCTCTAGCTGAGATGATAAATGCTACATATTATTGATATTTCGGATTCATAATAAGCATTTACTATCAAATTCACTGGCTCATTAAGATTTTACTCCTCCTGTCGTTGTTGTAGTCACAATTTTGAGTTAAACTTGGCTTTTGAAACCAGAGATTTAGAAATGAAAAAAGCTTGGGCCAACTTTCTTACTAATTTTAAGCCAACTTATTCGGTGGTTGTTTCTATGTATCACGTGATACCAGGAAGCAAAATTCAGAAATATGACCACAGACATGACTTTGGCAAGGGTGAAATTGATCAAGCACGGGTATTTTACAATGCTGTAATTCAAAAACACGCTGAGGTCGGTTTTCCTAATACGGAAATTCAACTTGTGAAAGGAAAGAAAACCATCCTTCACACCAAACAGTTTGGACCTGTGGAATTGGTAAAAACGCTCAATGTAGCCTAAGGCTCATCATTCTACAGCTTAACTTATCTCAAGGCAGCCTCAACTGCTGCCTCAATAGACTATCAGCATTGGAATTTTTATTCCAATAATCAGATTTCACTCGCTCCATCACCTGAGCTTTAGAGGTTAATTCCTTTCTATTTTCCCCCCATCCGCTTACATAGATTTCTTCCCACCCTGTTATTTCAAAAGGAAATTCTTTCATTAAAAATAATCTTCAATTCACGATCCAATTCTGGATACTCCGCAATTAACGTTTGACCATCCTCTGCTTCAACAGTTTTAATCGTAGCGCGATAGGGTTTGATCTCAATATGAGAAAACCTCAAATACATAAATGATGGAATCATTTCACATTCACCAGAAGGCAATGCATCGGGATTTAAGCGGATTTGAGACCATAGGTCGTCCTCCAGCAAAGTCATATCTAATGTTAACTCTCTTTGCGATTCTTTCTGGAAGTAGGAGGCGTTGTATAGCGTGAACCTACCCTTATCGTTGAGTAATTCAAGGTAGGTATGTCCACACCACTCTTGAACACTTGTAGATATTTTCAAGGCATTTACTCCCCCGTCAAAAGGAAAGAATGTACTCGTCATTAATGAATAAGGATAAACTCCTGTAAGGAAATTTCGGGTGGCATTCAGTTTTAACACGGAAACATTGTCGGGTGATGGCTCGTCTGCTTTGGTATTTGTCTCCGTTGAAAAATCTTCGGTCACAAACACCATCACCGCATGGCCGTCTCTCATCTCTCCATAGCGAGCCTGATTCAGTTTATAGCTTGTAATTTCAGCTTTACCGGAATACCAATAATCACTTAATTGTGAAGCATACGGGTTAGGCTCAGGATTGTAAGACTCGTGGACGGTAGATTTTGTGCAAGAAAAAAGAAACAATGTAAGGATGAAGCCAATGGAAAGAAGCGAACGCATAAAATCAAATTTGATTACTTACACTTTAACCACTCCTTCCGTATAATAGTTGCTTTGAATCGCTTCTTTCGGGATCAGGATCACCTCCAAATCGAGGCTCTAGCCGCCCCTTCCCTGCATGATGAATCACCAATGTTTTACCAGCCAATGGCTGCTCAGTTTTCTGTTCTGGTGTTAGAACTAGCTGAGAGGTAGTAATATAAAGGTCTTCCAAATTGGCACCTCCGAAGCAACAGCTAGTAGGGTGCGTAAAAGGAAGGTTTATTTTCTTTACAAAATCCCCTTTTGCATCAATAACCTCAAGCCTACTCCCATCCCACATGGCAATCCAAAAGTTGCCATAAGCATCGATACACATACCATCTGGATTGGTTTGATCATCAAATTGCTTGAAAATTTTCCTATTGGATAAATCGCCCGTGGCTCGATCGTAATCATAGCTAAAAATACAATGCTGCCCCGTATCGATCATGTAGAAAGTGCGTTCATCCAAAGACCACCCCATCCCATTGGGCACGTAAAGATTTTCATCCATCACGGTCACCTTCAAATCTGAGTCTATCCGATAAAGCTTACCAACAGCAGCAGATCCGTCATCCTGCATTGTCCCTGCATAAAACCTCCCACATGGTGCTGTTGCACCATCATTAAATCGTACGCGTGATCCATTAGCTTCAATTCTTTCGATCAAGCGTACTTTTGAGGTAATAGCATCACTGATTCCAAAACCGTTTCTTAAGCCGTACAAAAAGCCACCATTTTCTCGAATAGAAACCACTCCAACAGCCTCGCCCACAATCTTGTTGATTGTGTGCTTTGGTAGCAGGATCGTATTGATGCCATTGACCTTGCAATAAGTCAACCCAATAGATCAATTGATTTTTTTCATCCCAAACAGGGCCTTCTCCATGCTCCATCGCTGGCACAGATAAAGAAATGATTTTTGGGGTCTCTGTTATCATACGTCATCCTCAGTTACACTTCCAGGAATTGTGATACCTAAGCCGCCATCCACTCTTATGTGCTGACCAGTCATAAAACCACATCTATTAGAGCAACAAAAAACAATCATCTCCCCTACTTCTTCTGGTTGTGCAATTCGCTTAAGCACGTGCATATTAATGCTCTCTTGGTGAATCGCTTCAGGATCCGCTGCTTCTGCCCAAGCATTTCTAGCCATTGGTGTGTCTACCGTGCCAGGACATATTGATAAGCACCGGATTGATGGGGCAAATTCTACAGCAATGCCTCTTGTCAATCCCAAAATAGCAGATTTTGCAACTGTATAATGAATATTATTAGGTGAACTCAAAAAAGACTGAGCACTACCCACGTTAATCACTACTCCGCCCCCACCTTCTTTCATCAATGGAAGCGCATATTTTGCAGCCAGCCAGTAGGACTTCAAATTCACATTCATGACCCGATCCCAATCTTCTTCGGTGCAAGTCACAGCGTTAGCATAGTGTATAATCCCCGCATTATTCACCAAGTGATTGACCCCTCCAAATCGCTCAACCGCTTTGCTAAGTGCTGCTTGTATTTGATCGGCTTTGGTCACATCGGTTTTTACGAAAAGCGCCTTTTCTCCAAGATTTTTTTCTGCAAGTTTACCTGCTGCCTCGTCCATATCCATTATGAGCACATTGGCTTCTTCGCGAACGAAAATCTCCGCTGTACTCAAACCAATGCCTTTCGCCCCACCTGTGATGGCTGCTGTCTTCCCTATCAATTCTTTATACATTTCTTAAACCGGTTACCAGTTAAACATTGTACCATCCTCCAATCTATTTACAGGCAAATATGCTTGCTCATAAGGGTACTTCTTAGCTACATCTTCATTTAAGCTTACCCCCAAACCTGGAGCATCGGTAACATACAAATACCCTTTTTCAAAATAGTATTCATGATTAAATGCTTCTTCCATTTGATCGGTGTAGCCCATGTACTCCTGAATTCCAAAATTGTTTATGGCTGTGTCAAAGTGAAGACACGCAGCAAGCGCAATAGGTGAAATATCTGATGGCCCATGGCATCCCGTACGAATATGGTATAGCTCTGCAAGATGCGCCACTTTCATCATTGGCGTGATGCCGCCTCCGTGACTGATCGTCATTCGAATGTAATCGATCAATTGCTCGGTAATGAGCGTCTGTGCATCGTGAATGGTATTAAAAATCTCTCCAACAGCCAGAGGTGTGACGGTCTTATTTTTAATAATTCTGAAGCTTTCCTGATGTTCTGCTGGCACAGTATCCTCCAACCAAAACAAATGATAGGGCTCTAGCTCTTGCCCTAAGCGCGCTGCTTCCGTAGGAGTGAGCCTGTGATGGCTATCATGCAAAAGATGCAATTCCTCCCCAAATTCTTTCCTCACTTGCTCAAAAAGTCCAGGGACAAAATTCAAATACTTGTGAGTAGCCCAAACATCCTCGGCTGGCCTATTACCTTTTATGGCTGGCTCATAAGAACCATTTTTAGCCACGCCGTATACTTTCTCCAAACCTGGCACTCCAGACTGCACACGAATTGCTTCAAAACCACGCGCCTTCACCGCTTCTACTTTCCTAAGCGTATCCTCCAAATCACTGCCATTGGCATGGGTATAAGTCAGAATTTTATTGCGGCTTTTTCCCCCTAGCAAATTATAGACTGGAGTTTCCAATGCCTTTCCCTTAAGATCCCAAAGCGCCATGTCAATGGCACCAATTGATGTCATAGTCACCGGCCCCTTTCTCCAATACGCACCTTTATAGAAATAATGCCAAATATCTTCGGTCTCAAAGACTGATCTCCCTACCAGCAATGGACATAGGTGATCCTTCAAGTAGGATGCCACGGAAAGCTCTCGACCATTCAAAGTCGCGTCACCATATCCAACCAAACCTCCTTCGGTGGTGATCTTTACTGTCACAAAATTTCTACCAGGGCAACAAACAATCACTTCGGCACTTTGTATCTTATGTTTATTCATCTTAAAATATTATTATTCTAGCTTTTTCTAGATCCAGTCACAAAGATTGTTAGTTATAAAAACCATCGCTAATCTCCAATTTCTCCAACCTGATCTATCCTGACGATTTATGGTGTAATTGACCCTTAATGTGTAACCAAAACAAACCATTGAAACAAAAAAAGCCTGAGCACAAAGAATATTTTCTTCCCACTCAGGCTTTAATTCAAATGCTTATTTTACTTCTTGAATTTAGGGCTATAGAAACCATAAAACATAATATATAAATAGCATATTAATGGTACTATAAATGACATTTGTAGACCAATAGAATCAGCAAGCGCACCTTGAGCCAATGGAATCAAGGCTGCTCCCAAAATAGCCATTACCAAAAGGGATGATCCCTGACTGGTATATTTTCCCAACCCATCAATGGCAATAGTGAAAATATTTGGCCACATGATAGAGTTAAAAATACCCACACCTATCAACGCCCACATTGCGAAACTTCCTGATGTCCCCATTGCCAATGCAATTAGAATCACGCAGACTGTGGCAAAAAGGCCTAACGTACGTCCTGCAATACTTTTTCCAGCGATAAAAGCCAGAAAGTTCAAAGCTATAATACCCAAGTATGGCAATACACTATCGAAAGTCATTCCAGAAATGGTGAAAATCAAACCGAAAGAAAGCAGAGACAAAAATGCCATCAAAGCATATTTTTTGGTCGTTTCCATTTCACTCAATGACAAGGCTCCCGAGAATCGACCTATCATTGTACCTCCCCAGTAGTACGCCAAGAAGTTCTTCGCTACGGCTTCTTCTAGCCCCATAATATCCTCCAAACCTATAAAATTGATTAGGAAACTTCCTACTGCAACTTCTCCTCCCACATAAGTAAAAATAGCAATCGTTCCGAAAGACAGGTTAGGGAATTTCAATGCACCAGTACCTTTTACTACTTCCTCATCATTCACAAATTTTGGAAGTTTCACAAACGCAAAAACAATTGCCCCAACGATGAACATAGTCCCAAACATGATGTATGGAAGCTTAACAGCCTCTCCTCCCGCATTTGCATCAAAGAAATATTCGAAAATCAAATAACCTCCCAATATTGGCGCAATCGTAGTTCCCAAAGAGTTAAATGCTTGTGACATATTGAGTCTGGCAGAAGCAGTCTCAGGCGAACCCAGAATAGAAACGTATGGATTTGCAGCAATCTGCAACATCGTAAACCCGAGACCGAGAATAAAAAGTGCCGCCAAGAAAAAACCATAAATAGCATATTGTGCCGCAGGGTAGAATAAAAAGCAGCCGATACCAGCTATAACCAAACCCAGAATAATTCCATTTTTATAACCTATACGGTTGATTGGATCACCAAATTTTAGCGAAAGCAAAAAGTAAATCAACGAGCCAATGAAGTATGCCCCAAAGAAGCAGAACTGAATCAGCATGGCTTGCCAATATTGCAACTCAAAGATTTCCTTCAAATAAGGAATCAAAATATCATTCATGCAGGTGAGAAACCCCCACATAAAGAAAAGTGATGTCAAGATTATTAAACTCGACGTGTAATTGTTTTTGGTCATGAGTTAGTTGTTATAAGTAGTTTTTTCTGAGGTTTTATAACCATACCTTATTGCTTGGGACTCTACAGCTTGGCCATCATACTTAAATGGTTCTGTAAAAATTTCCCATCTTTCGCTTCCTACAATTCTATAAGCAATGGTAGAGCCTTTCGTGTTGCAAGATAAGTTCATGACGCCATCTTTTTCAACAAAAGTTACAGGCAAAGTTTCTGGTTGAACACCTCCAGGCCATGCTGCCTCTGCTTGATCAGCTTCTGAAATTTGATGCATATCATTGATATCCATCATCCACTGCATCAAATCCTTCTCTAGTTCTGCTTTGATTTCAGAATAATTGGCATTTTCAGCCAAATTGTTGATTTCATAAGGATCACTATCCAGATCGTAAAGCTCCTCTGCTGGTTTAGATGACGCCAGCCAAGCAGATTGCGTTTCGTTCAGCTCTCCCGCCTCATTCATATCTAAAATTTGACGCATCAATGGCATTCGCTCCAAAAATGCAATCTGCTGCTGATATGGTTTTTTAGGTTCAAAATTTTTGATGTACCGATACTGCTTATTTCTGATAGACCTACGAACATCATAACGATTGTCCATACGATCCCGAGAACCGTGTATATATTCCCTTGGCTCTTTTGATAGTGTTGAAATAATACTTTTACCGTGAATCCAATCAGGAATTTTTACTCCAGCTATTTCCAAAACGGTTGGGGGCAAATCGATGTAACTATATAGGTTATTGTCGCGTCCTTGTTTCTTAAAGCCTTCTGGTAAATATTGGTCTGGGATATAAATCACCAACGGGCTTTTGGTACCAGATTCATAAAGCCATCTTTTTCCACGCGGCAAACAATCCCCATGATCACTCATGAAAAACAAAATCGTGGTTTCCTCCAAACCATCAGCTTTTAGATCTGCCAATACTTTGGCAATCTGCTGATCCATGCGCATAATATTGTAATACAATCTTGCGATGTGATCACGAGCCAATTCGGTATCAGGAAAATATGGAGGCACTTTCACATCACTAAGTGCAATCTTGTGCCCCATAGAGTCTAGCGGTGGCCTTTGAACCACATCTCCAGCCAATTTGGTACGATCAATATTCAGATCATTGAAGAATTTCTCTTTGGTACTATCTGGCCAAATATTTATCTCATGAGTAATTTCATAAGTGTTGTAGATAAAGAATGGCTTATCCAGATCCTGTTCAAGTCTTTGTCTCCAGTGTGGGTTTTCCGATACGGTATCCCAAATAGTAAATGGAGCACCAAACTGATAATCCAATTTTCGGTAACTAGCTGTCCAATAGCCACTCGCTCGAAGTAATTCAGGGAAAGCTTTGATCTCAGCTGGAGGGACGGCCGTGTAATTAGGCACCCCAGGCAAAGGAATTACTCCTTTGGCCTGTCGCATATGCTGTGTACCAATAGCAGATGGGTAACACCCCGTGATCATAGAAGATCGACTAGGTGCGCAAACTCCAGATACGGTAAAGGCATTTTCATAAACCACCCCTTTATTGGCTATGGAATTCAAAGCGGGAGTAAGCGCTAACGAATCACCATAAAATGCAAATCTTGGACTTACATCTTCTGCGACAAACCAGATGATATTTGGTCTAGGTGGTTTATTTTCCTTTTCTGTTTTTTCACATCCAAAAAATATTAGCAATGCGAACAAACATGACAATGGGTATTTCATGTGTATAGTGTTTATCTCAATCGGTCACCGGTTCGCCGGCGCGATGGAATTCGCGATAAACTTATTCATCCTTCGGTTGGTATAATAAGGATTCTAAGTTTATGCTCATTTCATTAAAATATTAATTTAGGATCGTAAAAGAAAAAGATGGCAGCTTGGTCGTTTTACTTAAAACCACTTTCTCGGTTTTCAGATCTTGCCATCCTTTAGTAATATAGTTTTCTGGTGTAGAATAGTATTGAATTCCGTCATTCACCCCAGAAATCCCTGACAGGTCTAGAGAAACACTTTCTCTACCGTAGTTTATTAATAACACTTTAGTCTCCTTATCATTCGAAAAAATCCACCCAGAAAGTGTATTAACCTGATTGCCGCGATCATCAACGATTATTCTTTCATCAGAAAAATTCAATTGAACTGCTTTTGTCATTCCGCGACTCGATTTTGCAAAGATAGATGTAGCAATTCCTTGAGATGAAAGAGCCCAAGGAACCGATTTTACTTCTTTCCACTTCACATGATCCAATTGACTAGTATCAGAAAAAATCTGAGGAAACAAATAACCAATAGCATTATGAATGTTCGTTATTGTAATTGGGCCTTCCAAAAATGCATCATAATACTTGGACGTATAAAGCGTATTTGCCCATGTACCTCTAAGTGCACTTTCATCATCTCTCATATTAAACTCTGTTGCCCAAATTTCAGTACCTTCTGGTGCACCCAGCTTATCATAAGACTCAGCTGATTCTGTTGCAGAATATAAAAAATTGGCATAAGCTGAATCATTTCTCAACAGTTCAATTTCCCATTTTTGTCTTTCGATTGGCCCACTAAAAGGGTTTTTACGTATGGCCGTCGAAGCATCAGACATTCCTTCTGTTCCAGCTGTAATGTTAGCCTTTTCATGACCTCCATCTATTCCCGCTGGACTGTACTTATGAAATGTAATAGCATCGGCGTTGTTACAATGAGCAAGTGCTCGCTGAGTCCAATCCGTATGTCTTTTATTTCGTTTTAAATATGTTGCAATAATGGCATATTTAGCCTCTGGAAAATAGGTCTTTAGACTGTCTATCCACATTGCACAAGTACTTCCATACAACTCTGGAGTGGGGTACACAGACCTTTCGAAAGGAAGATTAAAGTAAAGTTCATTACCCAGTTCAATGTACTTGATAGGCAGACCCAAATCTTGTGCTTTAAGCAGATTTCTGATTGTATGATCCAACCCTTTACTTAGCATATTCAACACGAAGACAGGAGTAAAATCAAGTTTCTTATGCCCTTCCGCTAAATTTTCAAGTGTATAACGCTTATCACTTGCTGCAATCCCATGAGTTACCACCCACTTGATCATCAAACTATCAGGAACACTTTTATCTATCCAACCTCTGTCCCAATCCCAATAATTACCAATGGTACCACCAGGGTAGCGAAAATTACCAACTCCTATTTCCCGAACGGAGGCAACCAAACTATCATTCGACCAAGGCTGATCCAATTCTGTCAGGTTGCCATTGAGACCTATCATGTCTGGATAGATCTCTCGTTCATTTCCGAGCCTAACTTCAACTGATTTCTCAGTGCACGAAAAAAGACCCACGAGTAATAATCCTAAAAACAAATTACGCATTTCCCTCTTTTTCAAAAATCCAGAATGGAGCCGTTAGCATCCAGATTACAGTACCAATGAGCATTAATTGCTTATAAAAATCTATATCTATCTTTCCTGTCAAAACAAAAAAACAGGGAATTGCAGTTAGACCTAATCCTATGTATGATATTCCTTTCATTAAATTCTTCATCATCAAACTGGTTTAACTTTACTTGAGAATAATTTTTGTTGAATAAATGCCAATAGCACATAAATCACTCCACCCATTATCCACCCGGGCACAGCAACGAAGAACGAAAAGTCCATATCGTAGTAAGCATATATCCCATAACTAGCTGCTACGGAGATAACCCATGTCAAAAACACCGGAATGCTGAATGAAGATTTTTTGAATTCAGAGTAATTAGAAATTAGACCAAGCTTTGGAAATAAAAACACATCCAATACGATTACAGCACCTATTGGGCCTGCCAATAATGCATACCATCCTAAGAAGTCACCAAGTTTAGAGACAATGGCAGGAAAACAAGCCATTAATAGTTGCGGCAATTCCCACTATCACAGTAATCTTCCACCTTTTCATCGATGGTATCAACGCCTGAACAGCCAAGCCTGCTCTGTATATGGTGGGGTTTGCAGTAGTCCATCCCGCAATAACAACACAAATCAAACCTGCAATACCAGCACCCAAATAGGCAATTTGACCTGGGTTAGGATCCGTATTTCCCATATTTAGCGCAAGCGCGCATAATATACCAGAAGCGATCCAAGCCATACCATGACCTATAAACATCCCAAAGCCTGACGCCAGTCCATAGCTCGCTTTCTTAGCGTATCTGTAGATCGACATGTCACCCAAGCCAATGTGCGCTGGACTATTACATAACCATGAGAACATGACAATGTGAATCATGGTATACTTTGAAGCACCTGGTCTGAGGAATGCCTGTCCATATTTTATCATTCGCCACTTCCCAAAAATTGCTAAAACTTGTCACTCCCAATTGAGGCAATACCGCCAACCCTGCTGCCAAAAACACAAATGGCATCCAAGGCGCAAACATTGACGAAAATTTCGCCACAACTTCAAATCCAAAAGTGGCGACTAAATGCAATAACCGATCCTACGGCTATAATAATCACGACCCATTCCACACTATTTGGGTAAAGGCTCGTTAATCCTGGCCCTTCAATATCCAAAAGTATACCTATAGCAGAAGCAGAAACACCAATCATTGCAGCTGCAGCAACCGCATAGCACAGTCCATTGACTAGATTATAAACTGATACCAGTCGAAATCCACAAATTCTTTCCAGCTGAAAGAAATTGGTAAGTCGTGTTTTTACAGCAGTTGGTGCACATACCAATGTCCAACTCAGTGTAGCTAAGATATTCCCTATCAATAAACCAAGCAAAACATCTATTGCAGAGACTCCATGAAGAACAAACAATGGCCCGATTACGAATTCAGTACCAGCTATATGCTCTCCAGCAACTAAGCTCACAAAATCCTTAAATTTCTTTAACTTGAGATTTTGGGACTGGCTCCCTTTCATACTCCTCAACATTCTTGGCCTCTTCAAAATTGAGCCACTTCTTAATTCCCATATATTTAATTTATTGTCAAGTAGTTACAATAATCCCCTGATCCCTTAAGTGCATAGGCAATTTTCATTAGCCCATTTCAATGGCATTGTAGGGTGAAGATGTAGATACTATCAGTCCTAAAACTTATAATTTGAAAATACGAAGGAAAATGAGGTTATAATAAATCCACAGAGATAGGATTCGGTAATACAGAGTCTTTGAGAATCCAACTCGATCAACAAAAAAGTGAGCTTACTTAGCGTTCTTCTTGTACTGAGTGGGCGTCATGCCTGTGATTTTTTTGAAGTTCACATAAAAGACGGATTCGGAGCGAAATCCACTTTCAAGTGCCACGGCGTAGATCGTCATTTCTCGCCCCTTAGCTGTGGACAGAATATCCTTCGCAGCATTGATTCGATATTCATTAATCAATTCACTAAAGGATTTGCCTAAATACTGATTGACCAATTTCGACAATAAATAGGGCTGAATAGATAGAGCTTCAGCAAAATTATGCTCCGTCAACTCACTATCAAGATGTATTTTATCTTCTTCCAGAAGCTTTTTCAACTTTTTAAAATAGAAATCTCCTCCTGGGAATTCTTCTGTGGTCTGAGGTTTAGCCAATACGATTCCTTTGAAAAGTTTTGGGTCTTCAAGAAAGAAATAACCTGTGGCAAGCACCAAGCTACCATTAAAAATAATGTAATTATACTCTAGCAGCATTCTTACTGACTCCATATGAAATTCTGGGTTCTCAAAGAAATGATACACTAAATTTCCTAAGGTAACCAAAGTCGACATTAGCGTAAAAACCGCTAACAATTTAGGCCACAGTAGTGATTTCTTCTGTTTAGCCTGAATTGCCACTTTGTTTTTTCCGTAGATTAAAAAGTGCATTTGGAATAACACGAAACACTTCCAAACGAAAATTGCCGCTAGTACGCTTCTATGAGAGATAGAGCTAATGTATCCCAAAAAAACTTGATCTCTATCTCCTAGGTACATCACATAAATCACTGCAAAAGCAATCAACAGTACACCTGGCAAGAAATTCACATAATCTTTCTTTTCTACTGGCAAGTCGAACAAGAGTCTAATGTAGAATAACACCAACACAGGCTCAAACAAATCGACAAAGTCAGCAAAAAAAATGATCTCTGGAATCACGAACCTGATGGACGTCATCCTCATCAGATACTGACCAAGCACTTTAAATCCTACTACAATGAAAAAGGCAGAAAGATATTTGTTCGCTCTATTCGTATTATTTAAAATGAGCAATATTCCAATAAGAAAACTTTGAATAAATGCCCAGGTAAATAGTGCTACTTTCATATTTCGGGATGTAATTATCTTAACAGCAATTGAAATAATCGTGTATTTAATTATCTCAATTTACTATGACTTACAAACATGGCTGACTAATTGGATGTTAAGCTCACCAAGATACCGCTCTCATCAGCTAATCTACCCCCAACCACGGTTCGGCCTCAATATTAAAAAATATCATCAAGAAATCGGTGAATAATTTACATTTCGCTCAAAAGCCTGATTTCAAATCATTAATTATAGAATTAGCTCAATGGTTAAAATAATTAATCTATACTCACTCTAACCCTTATTTTATAAGTAAGATTTAGAGACAAAAGTGATTCACGAATTAGGCAATAAAAAAGGGGAAGCCAATGGCTTCCCCTTTTGTGTAATGCATAATAGAAATTATTCTCTGAAAGATTTGGATTCAATAATTTTTCACTCTGTGGTATTGGAAGATATCTATTATTCGCATCAGTATATCCTCTATCTGCAAATGTGGTAGCACCTTCACCCCATCGCATAACATCAAACCATCTTAAGCACTCAAATGTGAATTCAAGTCTTCTTTCAGTTTTGATTGCCGCTCTACAGGTAGCCTGATCACCAGAAAGCAAAGGTGCAGCTCCTGCACGAGCTCTAACTTTCGCTATTTCAGTATAAGCAGCTGGCGTCTGTCCACTTTCGTTAAGCGCCTCAGCATACATCATGATTACATCCGAAAACCTAATCACTCTCCAGTTATTTGCGCGTTGCAATGCTTGAGTATCGCCAATTTTATCGCCAGTATTATTTTTACGCACACCAGTGGTATCATTGTTTTTAAAACCGATAGCCTGAATATCCTCACGGATAGATCTAAGTTTAAACAGATTCTTAACAGAAACTGTAACACCATCCCAAGTATCTCCTTCACGAGCGATCGTCTGAACCCTTCTCACGTCAGATCCTGTCATGTTATCGTCAAAGAACTTATTACATTCATCACTTACATAGCAGTTAGCAAAGTTATATGGATGAAACTCAGTGCTAAAATAGTTACTTTCTGTTTCAGCTCCACCGTCATCACCAGCCCATACATTACCAACTCCACCTTGAAATTGAACCTCAAACAGAGATTCCATGTTAAGCTCGGTAGTTGGCTGAAAGTTATCTTCAAAGCTTGGCATCAAACCATAAGCACCATAAATCTCTGGCTTATTTACAAGATCGGCAAATACTTTAGCCGCTTCAGACCACTTTGATTGATAAAGTAGTGACTTACCCAAATATGCTTGAGCCGCGCCTTTTGATGCTCTTCCTTTCTCATAACCAGGCTTTCCATCATAAACTTCAAACTTTGGTAGAGCAGCAGCTGCATCCGCAAAATCTTGCTCGATAACCTTCCAAACCTCTTCTACAGTTGCCTTTTCAGGGTTAATATTTGGATCATTAGTTCCTTTTAGGATGTCCTTAATGATAGGCACCTCTCCGTAAACAGTTACTAAGTGAAAATAAAATACACCCCTTAAAAACTTATTCTTCTGCTAAAATTCTCTGCTGCAAAGTAGCATCTTGGAACAGTGAGACTGGCATAGCTGACACTTCTTTATCAACGAATAAAGCTCTCCCGATACCCTTATATGCCTCGTCCCATAGTGTTTGTACAAGCTCTGGGTTTGTAGCTTCAAATTTGAGAAGATATAAATCATGCCATTGAGTATTGGCTCCACTTGTTGGAATCCAATCACCAGACATAAATTCAACTGGATAATACTGTCTTTTATAAAACCCTCTGGTTTGAAGCGTAGAGTAAACTGAATTCAAAGTTTGAAGAGCAGTATTATCATCAACCAGAAAAGATTTAGATACTGGTTGATTCGGATTTTCCTCCGTCAAAAAGTCGTTGCATGCGTAAATACCTACAAGTACTCCCGCAGCAAGCGTAATTATTAATATTTTTTTCATCTGCTTAGTTGATTAAAATGATACATTAAGTCCGACCAAAAATGCTCTCGATCTTGGATAAACGATATTGTCAATTCCTTTATTTCCAACTTCCGGGTCATACCCCCACTTGTTGTAATTAGAGATCACAAACAAATTTCTTCCACTTACATAAAGTCTCAAGCTACTAAAAGCCGTGCCACCTACAGAAGAAGGTAAAGTGTAACCTAATTGGGCATTATTTAGTCTTAAGAAAGAACCATCTTCTACCCAACGAGAAGAAATTTGCGTATCCTCCGAGCTAGCTTTTTGAACTGTATTACTTGGGTTTTCAGTAGTCCATGCATCTTTCGCGAGCGTACCTACATTATAGTTTCGGTAGAATCCAAGTTGAGCAAATTTTGGAGTGGAATAAATTTCATTGCCGCTTACACCATAAAAGCTAGCAGAAAAATCGAACCCCTTAAACTCAGCATTCAGACCAAAACCAAATGTTAGATTCGGTATGGAATTACCGATTATCACATAATCTTTGTCGTTGATAATATTATCTCCATTAATATCAGCAAATTTTACGGATCCAGCCTGAGTCACTTTTCCAGTAGCATCTGTAAAGTCTGTTTGATGAATTCCTAGAAATTGATAACCATAAAAGGAGTTAGGCTCTTCACCTTCACGCTGTATCACACGATTGGCTCCATTGATACCTCCCCAATTATCTGATTGAATGTCGTTACCCAAATGAAGCTTCTTCACTTCACTGTTTACTGTACCCAAATTTGCATTCAATGTCAAATTCAAATCCCCTACTTTGGCTCTGTACAAACCTGAAATATCTAAACCGTTATTACGAATTTCACCAAAGTTACCAGTGATTTGCTGGAAGCCAGAAGTTTTCTGAAAATTTCCTACCAGAATTACATTTGAAGTTGTTTTATCAAAATAATCAATAGAGAACAATAATTTATTATTAAATAAACCAAAATCTATCCCTAAATCCAGCTCAGTTACGGTTTCCCACTTCAAATCTTCTGATACCAAGTTTAAGTTTAGCGCACCGCCAGTGACAATTTCACCATCCCAAACGTATCTAGCTCTTTGGTTCAACGTTCTTTGAACAGCGTAATTATCAACTCTCGCGTTACCTACGATACCATAACTACCTCTAACAGTAAGATCACTAAATAATGATTGATCTTTCATGAAACCTTCTTCGATTACTCTCCACTTGAGAGCTACTGCAGGGAAAGTTCCCCATCGATAGTCAGGATTAAAATTAGAGATACCATCACGTCTTACTATTACCTGAGCTACATATTTGTCATTAAAGGTATAGTTAGCTCTTGCAAAGAAAGAAGAAATTGTTTGCACAGAAGCAGTACCTTCAACGTTAAGTATCTCATTGAATCCACTTACTACTTGGATCTCACTGTTAGCTAGGTTAACACCAGCACCAACATTCTTGTTTGTACTCTTTTGCTGAGCAGAACCAATAATCAAATTAAGATTGTTTTTACCCCATTTTTTGCTATACCCCAAAGTGTTAGAAAATAAAGTAGCAAGATTATCTGCTCGAAACTCTTCTAACCTTTGCGCATTAGACGCTGTACTACTAACCCAGTTAGGATTAAAGAAACGTGTGTAACCATTTGTTTGATCATAACCCAAATTAATGCGATAATCCAAGCCTTTGATTATTTCATAATTGAGAAAAGTATTGCCCACAATTCTAGTCCTTTCATTTCTATTTGAATTGAGCTCTTGAACTCCGATGGGACTTAGTACAGGATCCAAATCTGTAGTACCTGCAAAACCACCAATATCAGTAATTTTATTAGAACGTACCGCTACATGTGGAGGCATTCTCAATGCTAGATCAATAGGAGTGGCATCAAAATTCGCCATCATATCTGAGCCAGTGCTTGACACATATAAATTATTACCGATGGTGGCATTTCCTTTTTTCCCCTCTACATTGGCACGCATACCAAATCTTTCTAAACCAGTGTTTCTAACAATCCCTTCTTCATTGTAATGGTTGAAAGATAAGTAGTATTTCATATTTTCACTACCACCAGAGATAGACAGATCCTGACTAGATAGACTAGCATCTGTGCCACTAACGAATAATTCATCTTGCCAGTCAGTATCAATCCCTCCACTTGCAGCATCAGACAGACTACTTGTAGCAATATTAATACCTGCCGACTCTGTCAATGTTTGATAGACTGATCTGTTAGCCATATCAATCTTACGAGGCAGGCTTTGAACACCATAAAAAGTATTAAAGTTGATTTTTGTCTCACCTGCTGTCCCTTGCTTAGTCGTAATCAGTATAACACCGTTTGCCGCCTGAGCACCATATATAGAAGCCGCAGAAGCATCTTTCAAGACAGTCACCGACTCAATGTCATTAGGATTCAAAGTAGACATGATGTTTGGAGATGCCTGACCTCTTGATTGACCTACAACACCACGCACCACCATCAGGAATAATCATTCCATCCAACAACATAGAGCGGCTGACTAGAAAGATTGATACTATTCTGACCTCTAATTCTGATAGATACATCAGCTCCAGGTTGTCCACTTGCAGATTGAATGTTTACACCAGCGATCTGACCTTGTACTGCTTGGTCAAAACTTGGAACTGGAATTTTAGAGATTGATTTTGCATCTACTGTAGTTACCGCACCCGTTACGTTTCCTTTTTCTAAAGTTCCGTAACCTACTACTACTACTTCTCCAAGTTGAGAAATATCAAGGGCTAATGAAACGTCTACAACAGATCTAGAGCCTACAGCTACTACTTGATTTTTGTAACCTACAAATGAGAATACCAATGAAGTGGCATCTCCTCCAACAGCAATGCTGTACTCTCCATTCAAATCGGTCACTGTACCATTGGAAGTTCCTTGAACTACCACCGTGGCTCCAGGCAATGCCTCGCCACCTTCATCCGACACTTTCCCCCGGATGGTTCTGTCTTGTGCTTGTGCGTCCGTTACCATGAACGTCGCTCCAACCAACAAGGCGCATGCAAAAGATACTAGTCTTTTCATAAGCATAATTGTGTTTAAGTTGTTTTTAGATTGTTGAAATTTTAATACTGAAATATTAAGAATGATCGATTAAACATCTGCCATTTCACACTCTAATTCGGTCACCAACTTTGTCATATTCCAAATACTTTAGCTTTCAATTTAGAAATCAGAATGAATCAGACACACAGAAAAAGGCTTTGAAAGGGATGGGTGTAGATAGAAAAAGGGCGAGATAATAGGCACAAAAAAGTTCAGTCAAAGACTGCTTTCATCACTGTCCTTTTGCATGGTTCAACTTTATCTTTTATTAAAAATCAAAAGAATAATATGCAGCATTTTAAGGAACATAGAGGTTCGATTTAATTGACTTATATAATATGAATAAGATTACGTTTTCGGAATATCTCAATAAGGTAAGAGGCGGCTGGATAGGTAAGTGCGCGGGAGGAATTCTTGGAGCACCAATAGAGGGTTACAAAACTTTTAATGACATATTAATTGATGACAAACTCTTTGAAAACAACTTTCCCAATGATGACTTAGACCTTCAAATACTTTGGCTAGATATGGCCAAAAAGAAAGGACCTACACTTAGAGGCAATGACTACACTCATCATTGGAAAACACATGTTGATTTTCCTTGGAATGAATACGGTATAGCAACACTCAACATGCACAAAGGACTGGATAACCCTGACACAGGAATCCAGAACAATATCAATTGGAATGAGTGCATGGGCTCACCTATCAGGAGTGAAATCTGGGGCATGCTTTGCCCTGGTAGTCCAGCAGCAGCGGCAGCTTATGCTAAAATGGATAGCACAGTAGATCACACTGATTTCTCAGTAGATGCTGAAATGTTTTTCTCTGCATGTGCGGCGATTGCCTTCTTTGAAAGTGATATTCAGAAAATCATGGATCAGGCGTTTCACCATACAACTGGAGGCGAAACTTTTAGCACCCTATACAAAGACGTATGCAAATGGCATAGCACCTTAGGCGAGGATACTACAAAACATAAAATCAAATCTAAATACGGAGATGCTGATTTCACTTCTGCGCCGTTAAACGTTGGCTTAACAATCCTTTCCTTACTCGCATACGGAGAATCATTTGATGACATTCTAAAAAGCATCAACTACGGTCACGACAGTGATTGTATTATTGCAACGGCAGCAGCACTCATAGGTATCATCAAAGGATTTGATGCTATTCCTCAAATTTGGAAAGACCGCATTGGCAACAGCCTAATGGTAAGTCCAGAAATTACAGGTATTGATATTCCACTAAAAGTGGATCAACTAACTGAAGAGACTTGCAAAATAGGTTTGAACTTCGTGGATTATTATGGAGACACACAAGTAACCGAAGCTGCGGACATCAAAAGGTTTGAAACCAGCAAGCAAGACTATCACCTTCTTTCTCTGATAGACACATTTCCTAATGTGGAATCAGGAGAAAGTGGAATACTTACTCTTGATCTGGAAGCTATCACAGGAAATATCTCGGCAGAAATCACGATTAAATCTCCTTGCTTTGACACGATTAAAGCGGTGAAAATAGGAGCTACTAAAGGCGAGCACTCTCAACAAGAGGTGACCCTCAGCTGGAATAGCGACAAGCTCGAAGAAATTCGAAACAAAAAATACGCTGAAAAGAATTTCCCATATACGGTAGAAGTAACTGTAAATGGAAAAACAGACAGTTTCGAGAAAGGGATACCATTCTACGGAAGTTGGATCATGGCTGGCCCGTTCATTTCGGATGATCAGGCTTTAGTTCCTATGAACAAAAAGTATCCCGATCATGGCCTGGCCTCTATGCCATCTGCTGCCTACATGAACCATGACAAAGTGGATCGTGAAAAGGACTTTCTTGACTGGAGTACCGTTGACAGTCTTATTTAATGGACACAGAGAAACACTTCCATTCGAAACAAAGAGAATTTTCCCAACGAACCACCTCATCAAGCCGTCAGATTATTTCTACGGAAGAGGTGAGCGTACACTTTACTTTCTCACACGATTTGAAGGATCTGCGAAAGATAAAAAATGGCTATGTATTGGAGCAAATGGCTATGTAAGAGTATGGCACAATAAAAAATTGATTTACACAAGTGATCAAGTTCGTCGTAGCTGGCCAATGACTCACAACTCGGAAATCAACGTAACTGCGCAAAATGAAATCATGATACGAGTAGACTACCCTGTAGATGATTTTGATATTACTATTGGTTTCAAAAAACATCTAGAGAAACATGCTCATCAAAGTCAATGGGATCCAGAATTGATTCCACTTGGTTAATTGAATAAAAACTTTTGTTTTCATATCTAAAAGCCCCTCTGTTAATTCAGTTGGGCTTTTTACTTTTGGAAGAAAATGAAGAAAATGGCACTGGGTAAAATGGAAATAAAAGAAACTTCTCTTGATTTGGTTTGGAAGCTACGCCATAGAGGTCATGTACCCTCATGATATAGTCGATTTGGCTAAGTTGGCTGATGACAGGTCAGGAAAACATTTAGGGCTATACGCTAATGGTTTGCTAGTTGCTGTTGTATCCGTTTTCATAGAAAAAGATGAACTCCAATTTCGGAAATTGGCCACTCTACCTGAACATCAAGGCAGAGGTTATGCATCTGCTCTCCTTGAGCAAGTTTTTCATTTGGCCAAGGAAGAAAAATGCAACCGCATTTGGTGCAATGCTCGAGAAACCGCTACTGGCCTTTATCTTAAACATGGAATGAAAAGAACAAATAAAACATTTTCAAAAAATGAACATTTTTACATAATAATGGAAAAGTATTTTTTCTAAAAAACATTCATTAAATAAAATAAAAGGCATTTTGTAATACAAATTTACCCACAAAAACTACAAATTTACCCATATACAATTACAAATTTACCCACACAAACACACATATTTACCCAATAAAGAATTACTATTGTAGCACAATCACAAATTCGTGCGCAGTAGAAACCTGAAATATCCAATAATAGAAGCACTACAGGACACACCTGTGATTGTATTGAATGGTGCTAGACAAGTAGGAAAAAGTACTTTTTGCAAACTACTATTAGAAGAAAGTGTGATCAATGCACAAATTATCACGCTTGACGACCCCTCTACCCTTCTTGCTGCCCAATCAGACCCTCTTGGCTTTTTAGAAGGACTGAACAAACACCTCATTATTGATGAAGTGCAACGTGCTCCAGAACTGCTATTGAGTATTAAAAAACTAATAGATGAAGACCGAAAGGAAAGAAGAATCATCCTGACAGGATCTGCTGATGTCATGAGCCTTCCAAAAATTGCAGACTCTCTGGCTGGAAGGATTGAAATACATAATCTTTGGCCGCTTTCTCAGGATGAATTAAGAGGTCAAAAATCATCGTTTATTGATTTACTAATTTCAACTGATTCCACTTTTCCTTCATCTAAAACTCCCTGGGAGGAAATTGTACAAATGATTGTAGACGGAGGGTATCCAGAAACCTTGACGCGCAAGACCTCCTCACGAAAGTCTAAATGGTTTGAATCTTATATCTCTTCCGTTTTGCAAAAAGACATAAGAGAACTTTCTAATATTGAAGGGCTCTCTCAAATCCCCAATATACTGCAACTCATAGGCACGAGAGTAGGCAGCACGATCAACTTGTCGGATATTTCCAGACTATCAGGTATCAAAAACACTACACTCCAGCGATATATGGCGCTGTTGGAATATGTTTTTCTAATATTCAAAATACCAGCATGGACACCTAATTCGGAAGGCCAGTTTGTAAAGTCTCCAAAAATTTTCCTAAATGACACAGGTTTACTTTGTCATCTACGAGGTGAAAGTGTTGCCAGTCTTTTGGCTAACAAAACGCGATGTGGAGCATTCTTCGAGAACTTCATCGTGCTGGAAATCATCAAACAAATAAGCTGGTCTGACCATGATCTCAAACCCTATCATTTCAGCATACATAAAGGTGCGGAAGTGGATTTGGTATTGGAAGATCGAGCCAAAGGACTTTATGGAATAGAAATAAAAGCAACGGCCACACTCAAAGAACAGGACTTCAAAGGTCTGAAACAGCTAGCCAAGCTGGCGGGTGATAATTTCAAAAAAGGAATAGTAATCTACAATGGAGACCAATTTTTAGCTGGGTTTGGTGGACCGAATCTGTATGCTATCCCTGTTTCGGCCATTTGGAATACTTCCTTGAAATAATTTTTATCATTAAAAAAGGCATCCAAAACTTGAGTGCCTTTCAATGCAATTTATTTTATATCACTTATCAATCGAGCCCATTACCCGCTTCATAAAGCCATTCAAAGCGTCCTTATGGGATTTTCCCTCTCTGATTTCTTTCTGTACCTCAAGTGTGCCATACAGATTGGAGAGTAACTCGCCAATCACGTCTAGCTCTTCGTCTTTCAACGCAGGAGACTCGGTAAGATGCTCTAGTAACTCGATGGTTTCCACCACCCAATCCTCATCATTTTTCTCGACAAATTCGAGTACGTGTTTAATTATTGGCAATTTCATCTAATACGCTGATTATGGTTTCTTCTTTATTTCCTGCTGATTGAGAGACTAACTTCCCGTTTTTAAATCCTGCAAAGGTTGGTAAGTTTTTCACCTCGGCCAAAGCTCTGGAGTTTGGTAGCTTCTCAGCATCTACATATACAAATTTCACATCTTCATGTGTGCCCGACAATCGCTTGAATTTGGGCTTCACAATCTTGCAATTACCACACCAGCCAGCACCATATTGTACAATCACCTTCTCGTTGGCATCCACTACCTCTTGCAAATTATCTTCTTCTAGTTCTATCATTGATTCTATTTTTTTATTTGAGTTCAAAATCTTAACACTTGGCAAAGATCAAAAGAACTATATACTATAAATTTATAGGTGTATAATTTAAAGTTATGACAATCTCTCAATTGGAATACGCATTATCCGTATTAAAAAATGGTAGTTTCAGTAAAGCTGCAAAAAATCTTGCGCTTTCCCAACCTGCCCTGAGTACTCAAATCCAAAAATTAGAGCAGGAAATTGGAATCAAACTCTTCGACCGATCGAGTAATCCCATGACGGCTACTGAAGATGGCCAAGCGTTTTTGCGCCGAGCTCAAGATATCATCACGAGTACAGAACGACTTCTCTGCTTTCTCTAAAGAATTGACGCACAACTACCATGGCACACTTAAAGTAGGAATCATCCCCACCCTCTCTCCATTTTTAGTACCCCTATTCAGTCATGAATTGAGTCAAGACTACTCCGATTTCAAATTGGATATTTCGGAAATGATTACGCAAAAGATCGTTTCGCAAGTTCGCGATGGTTCTTTGGATGCTGGCATTATTTCCACCCCCATTGCTAGTTATGGAATACAATCCGAGCCTCTCTTTTATGAAAAATTCTTTTTCTATTCCTCCCAAACATTGAAAGGACAAATACTCGATATTAACAACGTGGATGAGGCAGAACTCTGGATGCTAGATGAAGGCAACTGCTTCAGAGATCAGATCAATGACTTTTGCCGAATAAAAGCCCAACGTGAGCAAAAGCCAATCATCTACCGATGCAACTCGATAGACTCACTCATACGCATGGTGGATAACCATGGTGGGCTCACAATTTTGCCTGAACTGACCACCATCAGTCTAAACGAAGCTCAGGAGTCCAACATTTCTCCTATTCCTCGCCGTGCACGAGAAATTGGAATTATCACCAGAACAGTGGCTGATAAAGAACGCTATCTTGAAGTTTTGAAGAAATACATTATTGAGAACATCCCTAAGCATATGCTCAACAAACAAGACTTGGAAATTGTAGATCCTGGGCTGGATCTGATGAAAGACTAACGGATCAACTACTAAAAAGATTCGGTAATATTGGAGTAGCATAGAGAAAACACCAAGTAATAACTTTTCGATAATCAAGCATGTATTTTTGACCAAAAAATCAAAACGAGATGAAGTACTTATTTATCGTACAAGGAGAAGGCAGAGGGCACATGACGCAGGCACTTTCGCTGGCGCAAACGCTGCGAGGAGCAGGTCACGAGATTTGCCGTGTGATTGTGGGTAAAAATGAAAGACGAACCATACCTGCCTTTTTTCGAGATCAAATAGGCGCACCCATCGAATGGCTCGAAAGCCCCACTTTTGTAACCGACAAAAATCAAAAGTCGGTAAAACCTTTTCGCACGGTAGTTTATTCTTTGCTCAATTCTGCTAAATATGCCAAATCCATAGATGCCATAGATGAGCTAGTGAAAGCGGACAAACCAGATGTGATCATTAATTTTTACGACTTTCTTGGTGGGCTTTACAACTTTACTAAGCGACCAAAAGCAAAATTCGTATGTATTGCTCATCAGTTTCTGATGGCGCACCCTTCTTTTGATTTCCCGGAAGGAAGAAAACTGGACAAAATCTCTTTAAGAATTGGAAATAAAATAGCCAGTCTGGGAGCGGATAAAATCCTCGCTCTCAGTTTTCAGCATTTTGAGGATGTACCAAAGAAAAAGCTCTACGTTGTACCTCCTTTGCTACGTGAGGAGATAAAAACTCTTGAAATTACGCACGAAACACACATTTTAGCGTATATGGTCAATCCCGGATATGCAGATGAAGTTAATGACTTTTCATCAAACGTTTCCCTCACAGTCCTTGCATTGCTTTTGGGATATGAAAGACAAACCTGAAACCTATGAAGTAGACGAAACGCTCACCTTTCATCAGCTCAACGACAAAAAATTCATTCAAAAAATGGCTTCTGCCAAAGGATACGTAACCACAGCCGGATTTCGAGTCGGTATGTGAAGCCATGTACATGGGCAAACCTGTGCTGATGGTGCCTGTGGCGGGTCATTATGAGCAAGCATGCAACGCCATAGATGCCAAAAAAGCTGGTGCTGGAATCTCCAGTGACCAATTTGAGATTGATAAATTGATGGACTACCTACCGGCGCACAAAGATGTTTCGGATTGGTTTAGACCATGGGCAGATTCAGCCTCGCAGATTTTCATAAAACAACTGACCGAATGGCCATCATAAGCAAAAAGAAAATCCCTTTTGCGATAAGCGAACGATTGAGAAACTACTTAAAAAAATATGATCGGCTCATCTCCTTGCCTATCAAATACAGTGACCTGACTCGGTACAACAACAGTATTCCGCTCTACGATAGACATGGCAATGACACGCTATGGGAAACCGTGCTCTATCCTCAGGATGAAATGACCGAGATTCATTTCGCCCTAAAAAAAATCTATGCCATCATCAAAGCAGATGGCGATTTGAGTGTGATGGATCACCTGTTTGTAGATCGAGTCGATTTGTGTGTGTACGGCAATACACAGCCATTTCGTGTGCGCATTGTCAACCACCTCAACGACAATTTTGATTACTTCTACATAAAAAATGCCGATGCTTCGCGGATTTATGGGCTGGAGCTAGAGCACTTGCTATCTCCCAATTGGATCAGTTTTGTGGTTGATGAATCTACACTTATAGAAGAGCATATTGTGGGCATTCCTGCTGAGCAGTTTATCAAAACACGCCTTGACGACCCATATCTTAATAAAATCAGGCTTTCGAAGGAGTTCGTAAAATTCAACGAACGTTGCTTTGTGCGTCTGCTTGGGGACATGCATTCAAGCAATTTTGTGATTGACATTACACCCGATTTTGAAGATGTGGAGTACCGACTCAGGGCCATTGATTTTGATCAACAGTCTTATGAAGGGCGTAAGGCCGTTTATCTCCCTCAATATTTCAAACAAAACAATCCTGTCATCCAAATTGGATTGAAGCACCTCACCCCAGAATCAGTGCATCAGTATCAGCGTGAAGAGCGCGCCCTCATGGCCAACCGCCTGAAAATGCAGAAAAAACGTGTAGGAGATCTCATGGACGTGATGACCAAAGAACCACTCTCTAGCTCAATGAACATTGAAACATTAGGTCAAGAGCTCTCCAATCATTACAATGAGCCGGCGTTTCTCAAATGCCACACGATGGGTGAAATGGTAAAACAAAGTCTGGAAATGCTCAACAAAAATCCCAATTTGTATAATGATGAGTACTTGAAAGGCGACTACCGCTGAGTTCTAAAACTTCTTAAATCTCTCAAAAGCCGCTCTAGTCAAAGCCTCCCGATGATCTGGGTGCGCAATATCGATAAGCAAATGGGCACGCTCACGTAGATTTTTGCCATATAAATCTACCGCTCCGTACTCTGTAGCCACATAGTGCATGTGCGCACGAGTAGTGACTACACCAGCACCTTCTTTCAGAAAAGGGGTGATTTTAGATTCTCCTCTAGACGTAGTGGATGGCAATGCGATGATAGGCTTACCCCCGGGTGATAGCGATGCTCCACGGATAAAATCCATCTGCCCCCCTACTCCACTATACATTCTTGTGCCAATACTATCTGCACAAACTTGCCCTGTGATGTCTATTTCCACAGCACTGTTGATGCTCGTCATTTTTGGTAGTTTTCTGATTACCGACGTATCGTTTACATATTGAATATCGAGCATTCTAATGAGTGGGTTGTCATCCACAAAATCGTAGAGTTTGCGCGATCCCAACAAGAAACCTGAAACTATCACTCCTTTGTGCTGTTTCTTCATTTTATTATTGATCACACCACTTTCGATCAATGGCAGCACCCCATCGGAAAACATCTCTGTATGTACGCCAAGGTCTTTGTGATTGGTCAAAAAAGAAAGTACGGCATCAGGAATGGCTCCAATACCCATTTGTAATGTTGCTCCATCTTCCACGAGTCCAGCAACATGACGACCGATGCTTATCTCCTCAGGTGTCAACTCATGCGGTGCAATCTCATGTAGTCTCCTGTGACTCTTCTATATAGCTATGAAACATACTGATATGTAGAAGCCCATCTCCGTGTGTGCGAGGCATTCTAGGGTTGATTTGAGCAATTACGATTTTGGCACTGTCCACAGCTGCTTTGGTAGTATCTACCGAGATTCCCAATGAACAATAACCATGTTTGTCTGGTGGCGAAACCTGAATCAATGCCACATCTATCGGAATCACGCCATTGCGAAACATCAATGGCACTTCGCTAAAGAAACTTGGAATAAAATCTGTGCGACCAGAATTCACCGCCTTGCGCATATTAGCACCCAAAAAGAGTGAATTCACGTGAAAGTTGTCTTCATACTGATCCTCTGCATAAGGAGCTGCGCCTTCAGTGTGCATGTGGTATATTTTCACATTACGCAGCTCAGAAGCTCTGGCGGTCATGGCATTCACCAATGCTTGAGGTGTACCACCTGCAGTATGAATAAAAACGTGATCTCCCGATTGTATGGAAGAAACGGCTTCTATGGCCGATGCTGCTTGCTTGCTCATTGAATTATGATATTTATCAGATGTTGAGGCAAAAGTGAAGTGATCTTATAAGGGTAAACATGACGAATGTCAGTAGACACAATGACATATAAAGCACGGAATGAACGCCTTGCCTGTTCTTCTGAAACGGATCACTTTCCTAGTCGAAATAATTTATAACCAATGGTCAACTGAAACATTCGGCTTTTAGAATCCACATTGGCGATGCTGGAAACATCCGCCACACCCAGAACATATCGGCACTCACACTTAGTCCAAATGGAACATCCCATCCCGCTCCAAAAACTAAAACTCACATCAGAGTCTTTAAAATCCGATTTACCAATTTTTTGAGTTCCCCAGTACCATCCGGTGTTTCCCCACTGGCAGATACAAGCATGGCAAACTGAGGTCCTACTTGTAGATTAAGACCTGCTACTGAATAAAGTTTAAACATGATAGGAATATCCAGATAAGTAAATCCTGAGAAAAATCCTCCTTGCAATCCATCAAAACTTGCTCCACGGGTAGAATAAAGAATTTCTGGTTGTATACCGAATTAAGCACTTTTATAAGACCATACGCACCAAAGTGATAGCCCGTTTTGTTACTGAATCAACACCATGTTTGATCACCAGAAAGACTCGCGAGGTTCACACCTCCTTTGATTCCTAGTTCTACTTTTGCCTGGCTGTAGGCAGAAAAAGACACTGCACAGATTGCGACTATAAGTTGCTATTTTTTTCATTTGATCGATTTTTTTTTGGTTTAAAGATAGAAGTTTTGATCACATTTTATGGTGGTAAAAAACCACTTAGCCCTATACAACGATATCCATCTGATTTAGGATATATCCTTCTTTCACAAGAACCATAGAATTGGCCGGAATGGCATGCCACCCTGGATCTTTGCTCAAGGGCTCTGAGCTTACGATGACGGATTTTTCATTCTCTCCTGGTTCTTTCATATAGCAAACGCCATCTTCACAGACATACTTTTTACCTAAGTTGAGATAAAGCGAATCCGCATGTTCAGGCACATCAGTGGTGAACCTGACGGCCAAGGACAAACGACCATCCGTCACAATCATATTCATATAGCAGGGCTCATTTCCTCCATATTTCGCCACCAAATCCGTGACGGTTCGAATAGCAGACATCATGGAAGTGACAAGCCTGTCTGTTGGCTCCATCTTTTCATTCCTTTCCATTTCTTCCAAAAACAATCCGAAGAAATGTTCTGAATCGGTCATTCCCTTGATATGTTTGAAAATGTCATCGGAAAGTAAATTGAGCAAGTGCCTACGGATATTAGCAAACCCACCAATATCTCCATTGTGCATGAAAGCAAACTGTTTCCATTTAAAAGGATGGCAATTGGTTTCTGAAACGCTAAGGCTTTGCGTAGCAGCACGCACGTGTGCCAGTATGCAGCTGGATTCCACCATGCGGCTTAGTTCCAAAAGGTTGTTGTTGCTCCAGGCTGGGGAAATAGATTTGAAAAGCGCTGGCTCCTCGGATATCTTATGATCATACCAAGCCAGTCCGAAACCATCGCCATTGAGAGGTTCTTCTCGCTCTGTAGATGCAAAGCTTTGGTTGACAAGTGAATGCTTGGGCTCAAAAAGCAAAGAGCTTACCCGAATGGGTTTGCCTTGGTAAAAGGTAAATCTACACATGGTTTTTGGGGTTAAAAACTATGATGAAGCTACGCGGATTTTTTGAGATTTGGATGTGGGATGGGCGGTGATTTTAGAAGGAAAAAACGTGGTAAAAGATCGCATTTTTTTCCAAAGGAGATGATCATTTCAACCAGTGTTCAAAATTGTCTTTATTGATTACCTCAAAAGAGGCATTGGGATAAGGGCTTTCGATTATTAGGTAGGTGGTGTCAGACGCATTCCATAATTCCAACTGACGCAATTCACCATAATACCGTCACTTACTTGACGCAATTTGGAACAATTCAGCTCTAGAAGCTGATAACATGCACGTTCTTTGATTCTTATGAAGAGTTCTGCACAGGGCTTTGAGAGAAATCGTCCCGTGCGCGACGCTTAGGCCTCCAAAATATACGTAGCACCGCGTTCAGAAAGATGAATCCGCCTGCCGGCGAGGTAGGAGATTCTGTGAGGTGGAATTGGTGGAAAGCATGGCTGTTACATGGCGGCAGATTCATGGTGATGTTCGCACAAGAGGCAGATTGGCGCATTCGTGCTAGCGCTTGTTGACCACCGTTTATGCTTCGATTATCCATAGCAAAGGGGTGAAAAATGCTATCATAATAATTAACATTAAGATAAGAAATGCTATTGTTGAGAATTTGGATGATCGAATTTCTTCAGACTTCAATTGGTTACTGGATTCCCAAATTGTGGTGAGAAAAAAGAAAACATATCCGATAACCATAAGCCACCATGCGGTCTTTTTGATACTGATAGGGAGTTTATCAATTACTCTTGGTTCTATTGTAATTTCGGTGTTCTTGAGTTCTGAAAAAATGACTTTACCATCAATAATATCACGTTCATCAATTGATATACCGTCAATATTGGAGAGACCATCATTACTAATGTAGGCACTAAGTTCCAAAAATTCGTTATTCTTCCATTGCTTAAACGCGAGTCCGAAGTTCAAGGAATCTACCCTAAGAAGCTGTATCGGAAAATTTTTGTTACTAATTTCAACGCCGAAAATTTGATTAGATTTATTAAATTTTAATGGTAACGGATCAATAATTACTCCAACATTTTCTTTACCAATTATTGTTTTTCCACCGATGTTTCTGATTTCTATTTTGACCTTCCAAAGGTTAGATACTGACTCCCCGTTAAATGAATACTGTACTTGAAGATTGTTGTCAGTAGGAATTCGGGTTAATTCCTCTTTGTTAAGAGTTGTCAGCTCTAGAACCGCTTCAGCTTCAAAAATGAATTGATAATATACAAAAAAGCCTAGGGCTATTATTGAAGCAAGGCTTCCGATAAATTCAATTTTGAAAAGTTTTCTCATGCAGTTCCGTAATGGTGTTCAACGTCCGACTATCATCCGTAAGCCGGACTTTTCAAATTTCTATAAAAGTATCTCATCACACTTGCCTTTGCAAGTTTGCTCTGTTAGCTTCTGGATGATCGTGTTTGTTAGCCAACGTCTATTTGACCATTCTTAGTTGTGATGCAATTTTCTCATTTACCAACTCAGAATATTCTTTTTCAAATTTCTTCTTTACTGTCATATCCTTCACTTGCAGTTGAGAGGAAAGATATCCTAACTTTCTTTTATTTTGTTCAATTAGCTCTGACCATTCCATTACATAAACTTCAATATTCTTATCTACTTTTTTGTCGAATAGAAAGGGGGTTTTAGGAAAAGCTGCCCGCTTAGATTTTGCTTGGGATTTAGCATATCCAGTAAGTCTGGATGAAATAAGCAGGAGCTTGTATTTGACATTATCAGATGCAAGTCCAGAATTTTGCTCCAACGTAAACGCATATTTGTTTATTTGAGCAAGTTCCTTTTCGCTAATTGCACATTTAGGAGCCTTAAGTTCAACTACCATTATTTCTCTTTCCCCACTATCAGTGATTTTTTCGTTAAAAAAGAATAAGTCAGTAATATCATTTAATCCATTATCTTCAATTTCAATCAAGTTTTCATCATCCTTTGTAGGTGTATAATTGAAGTACTTTTCTCTAAGTTCATTAAGAATATTTCCAATTTTTCTGTCTGACCAAAGCTTAGGACTTCCGTTGTAATTTTCTCCAAATAACCATAATTCATTCTCAACTATTTTATGAAGTTGACTTCTTTCTTTTATGTGTTTAGATATATCTCCATAGATTGTTTCGTGTAAAAATTCCAAAAATTCAAGTTTATCAGCAACCATGCTGGCAAAATGAACAACATCCTCCAAATCTGTCTTTTCTAGAAGTCCATGGAATTTTTCCAAGTTATCATCAGACAATTTGAGAATCTTTCTAAAGATGTATTCGATATTTCCATTGCCCAGTGCCTTGTCCAAAAGTGGATACAAAAAATCTCTTATTTTATCGTCTCTTTGAATTAGTTTATGTTCATCCTCAAGAAGGTAGGCCACCTTTTTAAACAATACTTCTTGAGATTTTGAAGCAGGTTTTTCATCCCGATAAACATAGTACTTGTCACTTTCTAAACTTTTGACAAACTTTTCGAAACGTTTGTTTCTGGCTTTATAAAAGTCATTAACCGTTTCCTTTATTGATTCTTTAAATCGTTTAATTTCATCTTCTCCAAGTGTTTCTAGATCTAAGTTTCTGAAAAGATCGCTGTTCAAAAAGGGCGACTCTATATAAATAAACCAAGTACCTAGATCAGGTGTATACCAATCAGAAGAATATGTATATTCATGCGCAACTGATTTAATTCCAGAGTTATCAATCTGAAAGAAGACTTTTACTTTGTTTAAGGAGGATTTGATATTATAGAAATAGAATTTTAATTCATGTTCATTTCCTTTCTTATCAATATAGCTAACAGTTTTAGTTGTCGGAGTACCGATTACAAAATCCTCTCTTTTTAAAGATTGCCCATTCAGTATGAATTCAACCTTTCGATTGAAAATCTCAAAGGGATAATTTTCAAAAAGAGTTTGACCAATATTCTTTTCTAAAAATCCTGCAACAATCGAATTTCTCTTAGAAACTTTCTCTTGTCTATTATGATAGAAGTCCTCAATGGTAACTTTGTATGAGGAAGGTCGTTGTTCAGGCCCTAGAACCTCATAGTCAACTTTAAACTCAGTTTCCTCCAGTTGAGCGTCATTAAAATCAGTTGAATCGAGACTAAATTTGGTCTTAGTAAACTGCTTCTCTTTTTCATCATAGCTTACAGATTCAATATGCATCAACTCACCTAATTGCAGAGCGGCAAAACGTCCAATTCCTTGGCCTTGAAACTTTACCGTTGTTCCAATTTCAAGTATCCTATTATCGAATTCACTAAACGGAACACCTATGCCATTATCAATTAATTCAATTTTCTGAAAAGGCACTTTTGTAAATGCAGTGTTGGTGTATTCAATGTTTATTTCAATCCGCTGGGCCTTGGCTTGAATTGAGTTATTGATAAGCTCTTTAAATGCATGAAAAGTGTCCCTGTACTTTGTAAGCAGGCTTTTAATTACTCTTGTATTTGTTGTAATTTTTTTAGTAACACTCTTCATATTGTCAATTGCGTATTATATCTAACCTCGCGCAAAACACCCCAATGGCATTTACTTCAGTTGTATTCCCTGCAAGATAAACCAATTCAGAAAACCGCTAACGGTCTAATAGATTTCCTGAATCAAAAAGCTAATGGAAGAATTTGGCCTCATAGCCGCTAACCGCTTCATTCCTCCTCACCCAACATTTTGAGAATCGCTTCTATCTCTTGACGTTCGTAGACTGTGCTGATGAATCCTTATTATGGCTTCTTTAGCCATGTTACTTAATCGGTATTTAGCCATTCAATGCTGATTTGGATTGTGCCAAAATTTGCGCTTGACTGTCATATGTAAAACCACTTTGCTCGGCCTTCTCAAGTTTCAACCTTATCAAGTCAATTTGCGCCTGCTGTTTACGAGCCTGCCTCACAAGATCATTTACTATTCCACTTTTTGAATACTCGCTGTTCTTTACTTGCGCTTTCAACCATTCATCATTTCGGTCTGTGAGAGAGATACTTTGCCTAGCCATAATATTTTTTGGTGTAAGTATACACCATGTTACTCTTGAAAAGCATCTTTGGAATCTAAAAGCATATCTGATTAAGCTCCTTTACGAAAAAGGGTCACATTCACCCTTGAGCATCCTCCCATTCCTCTCGCGAAATCCTATAAATGGAACATTGGCTACCTTCAAAACTTCGTTGCTCCACAAACTGAAAGCCCATCTTTTCATAAAATCTAATGGCGGCTTTATTGGATTGAAGTGGGTCAATGATAACCGCAATAACATTTTCATCCTTAAAACAACGATTGAGGGCTAATCGCATCATTTCACGCCCATAACCTTTCCCCAGATCATCAGCTTCCCCAATCCAAATATCAATGGCGCGGAGATTTTTATCCACCTCACCCCAATAATGGCTTTCTTCTTCATGCGGATCAATAATCTGTAAAAATCCGATAGGTCTACCTTCCAGCTCCGCTACCAATTGCTCTCGCCAATCCGGGAAATATTGAAGCTCATATTCCCAATCCCATTCATCATCCGGATCACATGCTATGACATGAGGCTGCTCATCCCAGTGCTGTAGCATCTTTAAGTCATCTATTGTAGCTGTGCGGAGATTTAGATTTGGTGTCATAAAACGTAATTTCAGAAAGTGGATTAAACTTTCAAAGTCATTGAATCAAGGATGCCTTTAATCATCCTCCTGTTACTCGCAAAAAGCGAGCGCTTAAGCTCAATCAAGTAATCAAAATACTATCTTTGCCGACCTACTGTAAAATCATAAAAAAAGGAAAATGAAGACTTGGTATTCGTGTAAAGTAAAATACTCCAAAGAAGATGAAGAAAGCGGCATGCTCAAGCAAATCACTGAGGCATACCTAGTGGATGCGCTTTCATATACAGAAGCAGAGGCTCGCATCTATGAAGCCATGGAGCGCGACATACGAGGAGAATTTGGTATAACCATGATCACCAAAACGAATATCTCTGAGATCATCAAAGATGAAAATGAAACAGCTGAGGAATGGTGGAAATGCAAAGTGATCTACACCACGGTAGACGGTGATTCTGAAAAAGAAGTAAGGATCAATAACTATTTCTTGGTCGCTGCTACGAGTATTGTGGATTGTATCGCAAAAGTGGATGAGTATCTCAAATCAATGCTGGTTCCCTACTCTATTCCGAATGTGACACTCACAAAAATCATGGACGTCTATGAATACGGCGAGGAGCGCATCCCACCAAACTTGAAGCCTTTGAGTGAAGTTGAGGCGGAATAAAACCATATAAAATACGAAAGGCTGCCTTCAAAAAAAGCAGCCTTTCATCTTACTAATATAACCTAACCTTATCTACCTGACCCTCGGTCTATACTTTTGGTTGGAAAGGTCAATCTTTTTTATCCTTGAGTACGGAAGTGATCTTATTCAATTCCTTGATTTTTTCTTGAAAATCACCTTTAAGTTGATCTCTGATCAGTTTTAAGTTGTCCAGCAACTCGTCGGTTTCTTCTGGTAATACCTCCTCCAAAATTTCCCTAAAACGCTTCGCAAAAGTTGGTGACTGGCCATTGGTACTTATGCCCACTTTCAGATTTCCCTTTTTCACGGTCGAGCCTAGATAAAAATCACAAAGTGGAGGTGTATCTGCCACGTTCATCAGCAAATGGCGCTTTTCGGCCATCCGTTTGATCTTCTTATGCAACTCTGGCTGGTCTGTAGCCAAAATAGCCATATCCACACCGCGCAAATCCCAGCGACGAAACTTGCGCTCTTTAATTCTCAGATTGGGTGTGCTTTGAAGCAAGTCCTTGATCTCCTGTCTGATAAAAGGCGCTATTAATAGCACCTTGGCATTTTTATCATTTTTGAGCAACGCCTCCAGTTTTTCCAAACCCACATTTCCTCCACCTACGATCAACGTTTGTATTTGATCGAGTTTTAAGAAAATGGGAAATAAAGGATTTCCTGATTGCTTTGCTTCTGACATTACAATTCGTCTTGATATGATTGGATGGGATGCGCTTGAGCTGCTCCTGCTCCGAAAATCAGCAACGTAGGTGCTTCTGGCTGCCTTCTGATTGTACAACTCCACAATGGTGCTTACTGTTCCGTTAAATACATTTCCCGCATCTAGCGATCCATTGGAAATCACCGCAACAGGCAAATCCGCTCGTCCTGCTTTCTTATATTCTTCCACAATCTGATCTAGCTTTCGCGACCCCATAAAGAAGACTGTGGAAGCCGAATATTTGGCCGCATTCACTACCTCCTCGCTCAGTTCTCCTTCGGAAGTAGTGGCCGTCACGGCTGTAAAACTCTGATTGATGCCACGTGTGGTAAGTGGAATGCCGTAATAACCAGGAAGCATGATACTGCTGATACCGATAACCACTGAGGATTTTATACCAAACTGCTCGGCGTAAGCGATCTCTTCCAATCCACGAGCAAATACAAATGGGTCTCCACCTTTAAGACGCACCACATGCTGGCCACCACTTTTGAGCGCATGCTCCACGATCAGCTCGTTGATTTCTTTCTGTGCAACGCTGTATTTTCCAGCCCGCTTACCTACAAAAACAAGTTCGGCTTGCGATGCATGGCGCAAAGTATCATCATGCACCAACGCATCATACAGCACCACATCAGCAGCTTTCAAGGCTTTCACACCCTTGAGGGTAATCAGGTCAGGATCTCCTGGCCCTGCGCCCACAAGGGTGAGTCTTGGCTCTTTAGACATTGCTTAAGCCTTATAGAAATTTCCAATCACCAATTTTTCATCCGACTCTGACTTTCTTAAAGCAATGATTTTCGTCAAAAAGTCTTTTGCGGTTGCATAATATGCTTTCGCGAATGCCTCCGTTGGCTCATTTTTATTGATCTGCAATACCAAGTCTTCAAAAGAATCGCTCAGCTGAATCAAACCTTCATTCTGTACTTGCGCTTGAAAATCTTTGATGATTCCGATATGCGTATTGCAATGAATGTCTTTGCTGAGCAAAGTAGCTTTAGCACCAATCACCAATGTGTTGTAGCTATAGTAAATAGCATTGGACCAAAGTCCTTGTGCCAATGCCGCTTCAGAAGAAATCAATCGGTCTTGGGCATCCATGAGGATTGTTCCTACCATGTCCATCATCACGCCTGCACACTCTCCCACTCCGATTTCAGGAATGAAGTCCGCTTCTTTGCCCCAGTCTTGGTAATCGTCCTCATCTAACGTGCTCGTATCTGCCAAAGGCTTCAACAAATCGTAGAAATATATTTTCCCTTGTCTGCGCACATAGTCATTGAAATACTCAGACTCATCGGCAGTGTTTTCATAGTCGTTGAGTAACCAACGCACTGCTTCCAAAATTCTCTTTGAAGGCAATTTGATCACTTTATCAGCGATAAAACCTTTTCCATCTGGAGCTACACCACCACCAAGTACCACTTGCTGAGATGGCACCACTCGCGTGCCGTGCTTGATACTACTTCCGTGAAAACCAATATTGGCAATCATGTGCTGACCGCATGAGTTCATGCAACCACTGATTTTTATTTTGATCCCTGTTTCATCCACAAGCTGTGGATATTCGGTACGGATCATGTTTTCTAGCTGAAGAGAAAGCTCAGTACTGTTGGTCACACCCAAGTTGCAAGTGTCTGTACCAGGGCAGGCCGTCACATCAGCAAGGGTATCAAAACCAGGCTGAGAAAGGTCGATTTTAGCCAACTCCTCATATATTTTCTTCACATCCTCTGGCTTCACTCCTCTGAAAAGCAAACCTTGATTCATTGTGATACGGATATCATCCGCAGCATATTTATCTACAATCGCTGCAAGTGCATGGGCAGTATCTGGCTTGATGTCTCCAAGAGGCACTTTTACCATCACGCCGTATAGTCCTTTTTGCTTTTGAGCATACACGTTGGTACCAGCCCAAGCCAAGAATTTTTGATCTTTTTCTCCTGCTATCACAGAAGCAAAATCACTGTTTCCAGCTTCAAAAACTTCTTCTTCTACCGCAATTGGGTAAGTCTGATAAGGCATAGCCTTTCTTTCTTCCTCTATTAATTTCATAAAACCCTCAAGACCAAAACCTTTCTTCGGCTCCACAAGGTATTTCATCCTTGCTTTATGTCTTTTTTCGCGCTCTCCGTATCTATCAAATACGCGCAAACCAGCCTCAATGAATGGAATCATTTGATCCGTTGGCAAAAACTCATAAGCTGTCTCTGCTCCGATAGCCTGCGCACCAAGCCCACCAGCTATCATCACTTTGAAGCCACGTTCGCCGTTCTGTATTCTTGGGATAAACCCAAAGTCATGAATGTAAATAAGCGCATCGTCTTTCTCACTTGAAGAAAAAGCCATCTTGATCTTTCTTCCCATATCCTGACAGATAGGGTTTCTAAGGAAGTATTTGAATGTTTCTTCTACGTAGGGAACTACACTAAAAGCCTCCTCAGGATCGATACCTGCAAAAGAAGAAGCGGTAATGTTTCTTACGGTGTTTCCACATGCCTCACGAGCCGTCAATCCTGCAGATTCTAGTGCATCCCAAATCTTGGGACTATCTTCTAGCTTCACATAGTGCAATTGAATATTTTGACGGGTAGTCAAATGCAAATTGCTGCTACCGTATTTCACAGAAAGGTCTGCAACCACACGCAGTTGATTGGCGGTCACTTTACCGTAAGGGATTTTCAATCGAAACATGTGTACTCCCATCTGACGCTGGCCATACACCCCACGTGTAAGACGGAAGGCTTTGAATCTATCTTCGTGAATTTCGCCGGTTTTAAACTTATCAATCTTGGTGATAAGTTCTTGAATGTCCGCTTGCGCTTCTTTGGTCATTTCCTTTGTTAAGCTCATTTCTTTGTGTTTTTCTTTCTTAATCTGGCTCGTGACTGCCTTTTACTTCAAATTCTTACTTGCTTTCAATGATTGCTCTATGTCGGCTATGATATCATCTACATGTTCTAGCCCCACTGATATTCTTACCAATCCTGGCAAAATACCTACCACCGTTCTTTCCTCTTCAGAAAGCTTGCTGTGCGTAGTGGAGGCTGGATGTGTGGCTGTTGTACGTGTGTCTCCCAAATTTGGTGTGAGACTGAGCATTTTCAGATTATCCAAAAATGCTGCTCCTCTTTTCAAACCGCCCTTTACTACAAAGGTAACAATACCTCCGCCTTGTTTCATCTGCTTTTTGGCAATGGCGTATTGTGGATGAGACTCTAGAAACGGATATTTCACCTGCTCTAGTTCCTGATGTGTCTCTAAATATTTAGCTATTTTTAGTGCATTGTCGCAGTGGCGATCCATTCTTACGGCCAAGGTCTCCAAACTTTTACTCAAGAGCCACGCATTGAATGGCGACATACTCGGTCCGGTATGTCGTGCAAAATACCTAATCTCTTCAATCAATTCCTTTGTCCCCAAAATTGCTCCTCCGAGTGTGCGGCCTTGTCCGTCGATAAACTTTGTAGCTGAGTGGGTGACAATATTGGCTCCAAAATCAGCTGGGTTTTGAAGATATGGTGTTGCAAAACAATTGTCTACATTAAAGACTAAATTATGCTTCTTTGCGATCTTTCCCAGATATTCCAAATCCACCAAATCCAACCCAGGATTGGAAGGTGTTTCCACAAAAATCATTTTGGTATTTGGCTTGATCAAAGCTTCAATACCTGTAGGATCTCCAAGATCAAAGTAAGAACTCTCTATCCCCCACTTTGGTAGAATCTTAGTGAAAAGCTGGTGCGTGGAACCAAAAATAGCTCTTGAAGAGATCACATGATCCCCAGACTTCAATAGTGCCGCGATGCTCGTAAACATGGCTGACATACCTGAAGCCACAGAGATACCATCTTCGCACTTCTCCATCTGGCAAAGTTTCTGGATAAATTCATCGGTATTGGGGTTTGAATATCGAGAATAAATATTGCCAGGAATCTCGTCATTGAACATTGCCCGAGCCTCCTCAGCATTGGCAAACATGAAACTGCTCGTAAGGTATAGCGGAACCGAATGCTCTCGCTGTGAGGCATTGTCTACTTGGATGCGTATGGCTTGAGTTTCGAAATTCATTCGTTGGTATTATAAAAAATCAATGGAGACTTCAACTAAAGATATACGCTCACTGGCAACACCTCTGTTGTGATGAGAAGTTGTATTTTTTGCCTTTAGCAATATTGCCTAAATGTAATCTTGTGTTCATAGATCTAATTCATATTCACCAAATGCAACTTGCATAAGGTTCAGGATTTAGCACCGCAATCAGCCAAGGATGGCCAACAGGTTGCTAGCGTTTCATAGAGCCTGTCTCTCAACGCTTCTGTATAAATCAATCAATCGTTATTGAATGAGAGCACAAAGGTGGGTCATAAGTGCCAAACATCAAAATTTTAGGTGGGGAGAATGTGGAAAATGAACTCTGACCTTTAAAAGGGAAATGATTTTAGATACAGTCTCTCGTAAGGGGTATTGGCCAATAGGGAGAAAAGCGGCTCTAATCATAATGAAATCTACAGGCATAAATGAACAACTCATTTTCAATCACTTCATAGACCAGTCTATGTTCCTGATCTATTCGCCGAGACCACCTACCCGCCAAATCATATTTTAGTGGTTCGGGCTTGCCTATTCCATCAAAAGGATTTCTTTGAATGTCTTTGATCAGCTGATTGATTTTCTTCACCATCCGTTTATCAACACCTTGCCAATAGCTATAATCTTCCCATGCCTTTTCGGTAAAAGTGAGCAGCATATCAATCTTCCAAAGTTGGTCGAATCACTTTTCCAGATTTTGCTTCTTGGATAGACTCATACAGCCGATCAGCGTTCTTTTTGGAGCTCAGTAGGTGCAGCGTTTCCATGATGGAGTTGTATTCATTCAGTGAAATCATCACAGCGCCCTTGCCACTTTTTCTTTTGATGATCAAGGTTTCATTGTTGTCCTCCACACTGTCCAAAAATCCTTTGAGGCCAGTTCTAAATTCCGAGTAGTTGGCAGCTATCATATATATTTGCAATTAAACGTTCTTTTTTACGTACAAATATAGGTACTTATTAAAACAAAAAATAGTGTGAATCCTCCATCGTTCATGTGGAATTTGGTAAGCATTGGGATGACTCACCATACGCAATCGGTAATGATCTATATGCCGAAAACACAAATAGCACTGAGTACCACTCGATGCTATTTGTGTTCTTCACAACTTAATTTAAAATTTATATATAGCGTAGTTATAGGCGACTATAATTAAATGCACTTTAGCCACACCATCACTGGCTACTCCTCTTTAACCAACTTAAAGGTCATTTCATTTCCCTCTGAACCAAATACCTTACCGACATAAATAGCAGGCTTCAGAGCGTAAATATCAAGTTGATGATTAGTATTTCCCTGAAGAATGATTTGACCACTCACATCATAAATTATAACTAACAAATCTTGATGAGCTCTAACCAAAAAGTAATCCTTGGCAGGATTGGGATAGACTAAAATGGGTAAATGCTCAGAAATACTAGTTAGAGTAGTATCTATTGGATTTAAAGTAGTATCTACTGGAACATAGTTACCATTTCTAACCACATCCATGCTGAATGAATAAAGATTAAACCTCACTAGGGAGTAGCTATTGTATGCAATAACCTTCAACTGAGTTTTGTCTGAAAAACTTTGTCCATTCTGCTTGAGATACTTGGGTATATCTACTGTCTTTTTGACAGCACTATATCTCAAATTACCTGACTGGTGCTTTAAAACAAGAATCCATTGATCATCTATACCACCTCTAACATACAGGCCATCATCTGAGCCATTACCCGTAGGAAAATAACTGAGATCATAATAGATACTTGCATTAGCGCTATCCTCTAACGAGTAATCTGTCAAATCAAAAGTCCAAATATAAGTCTGCAACCCGCCATATATGTAAGCATGATTAGTACCAATAGTTTTATAGGTTTTTTTAGTTCCATAATAATAAAAGTCGTGAGACTCAGTCATCATATAATCACTACCCGACTCAATAAACCAACCCTTAATCGATTCAAACTCTCCCGAATTCCTAACAGGCTCATCCTTCACATTTGGAACGTCAATTACATAAGGGTATTCAGTAATTACAGATCTATTAGTGATTTTTCTTATCAGATAATCATCATAATAGAATGAATCTTCTGCTACTTTACAACTTATTAAATACTCATACTTGCCGTCTTCGATCATTGAAACAGGATTCTGAAAAAAGAAAGTTAGAGTATCACCCGATGCGATAGAAGTTTCTTCTACTGGGACAGTATACAAAGCAGTATCGCCCACAGGATTGATCGCCTTTAAAAGTAAATCAAAATTGGTGATTATAGATTCCCCCCTATTGATTACTCGAACACGTATCTCATCTGAGCCCGGTTCATCAAAGAAGGATTCTGGAAGTTTCATATCCCAGAGTTCTAAATTGATGGCCTGTGGCTTATATACAATTATATCGTCATACATTACATAGACATCGGTATTAGGACCTGGAAACAGAATTTGAGTTGTAGACGAAAAATTCTGTTTCCATTTTTTTAGGGTATCTGTCAAGTTTAGTTTCACAAATCGATTCCAGCTCGTGTTGATTGAAGAAAGATCATCAGAGTTTTTATTCAAGGGGTATCTTGGCAAGACTAATGTCTTCCAATCATCTTCTTTTCCACCTCGTATCAAAACAGGCTCTAAATAACCGTCTAATGGAACACTTGTGGATAATACAAAATCCAATAAAACACTTTGTGCTGTATCAATATCAGACAAGTCCAATGTAAGTACTAATTCATCGTCAACAGCTAGACGAATGGACTGATTGTCAGATCTGTATCCGTAAGTGTCTATAATACTTACACTGCTTTTTTGGTTAAATGACAATTCCTGATAGTCGTCAATAACGCCATTTTTCCACGTAAACTTCTGAGGTTGTGGCTTAGAAAAATCCACAAAATAGGGTAGATCGCCTTCATACACTCCGGCTCTATAGGTTGTAAATGAAAGGCTATTATTTGTGGAGTCAGTATCATTTTCGATAGATGCGACGGCCGTAACTTTATAATTGCCTGTTTCTGTAAAATCGAAAGTATTTTCGAACTCCACAGTGATAGTATCTGCTGAATTCAAGGAAACCACCTGAGACGTTTCTTGCTTGAAGTTGTTGCTTTCTACAGCTAGCTGCAAGACGAAATCTTTTGCCGCAATTAATCCGTGGTTGGTTATGGCCACCTTAAAAATTCCAGTTGAGTCAATATCTAATCCACCTTTTAAAGTTGGGGACAATTCAAGCACTTCCAAATCAACTTGAGGCCTCTCCTTCACTTGTATATACGACAGATTAAAAGACGAACTTCTACCATCTCCTCTATAAAATTTAATCTGAAATGTTTCGCTCAACTCCTGACCAGCCTTTTGAAGAATGGGGGTTATGGGTAGGTATCTTACATTTCTATTTTGAGAATACAAATTATACAATTCCAACCAATCATCATTTTCGCTTCCTCTAATATAAGTTTTGAACTTATTTAAGCTTGTATAAGAGTAATTATAGGAAAAATCTAATAGAACATCTTTCCCTGAATACGCACTTAAATCCATCGTTAGCATTAAAAAATCTCTTGGATTATCATCAATTCGGCCTAAGTGAATACCATTTACATTAGAATTTACGAAGCTTTCTTCTACATTTTCGGACAAATAACTAAATCCTGTTAGCCCTCGGAATGCGGGAACAAAATGTCGTCGTTGCTCATTACTATTGGCATTGAAACGCTCTTCGTAAGGCAATCCTCCCTTATAAACATCAGGCTTAAAAGTCACCTTTCCTTGACGATCATTATAGGTAAGCATATCTCCAAGAACCTGAACCTCTGCATATATCCAATAAATGCTATCTTTAGATAAATCAAAGCCAACAACAGAGTTCATCCGGATGGAACTATCCGGCTTTAAATTCACTTTAAAATCTTCTTGATAAAACACTGTATCAGTTACTCCCCTCACTTCATATTTTACAGGAATAGTTGATATTACCTCCTTACCTAAATTTGTAAACTCTAGTGAAACTTTATCTTCTGTATCAAAAACAACCTTAGGTTGAGGTGCTTTGAAGTCACTAAGATCAATATCAACCTCGGGAGCAAAATCAATATAAAGCCTATCCACTAAACATTCTAAGGCTGTACTATATACTCCTAGTTTACCAGTTCTAGTGAATATAATTTCAAATTGTGAGGAGTAGTTTTGACCATTCTCTAGTAACTTTTTTGAGACCGCTCTGCTGATTAGTGGCATTATCTCCGATTTTCTAACTCCCAAGTCAAATTCACCTACTTTAATCACTGGTTTAGCACTCCCCTCTCTCACAAACACACTCCAAATTTGATTGAGACGAGATGAGACGTCAAATCCTATAATAATATCATCGGAGGAGGCATCATAGACTGATAGGTCTACCTTAAATCTTAGTGAATCTCTGTCAGATGAGCCCGCATCAATTCCGGTTAAATGACTGTATCGACCCTCATGAATAGTCGCTACGTAGCTAAGTTTCCATAGATTTCCCTTCGATAAACCCGGTACACCTACTATTTCGCTAGTTGTCTGAGTGTATGTAGAATCATACATCTCTGAAAAATCTTCCTCATAAGGCAAAGTCACCTGCCCCACCACATCAAAAAGAAAGAGAATTTGAATAAATAACATCAAAATAATCCTATTCACTCTGGAGTGAAAGAATGGCGGCAAATAAAGATTTTTCATAAAAAGAGGATAAAATGGAAAGTATATACTGGTTCAGAGTAATATGGCAAGCAGAAAGATGCGTCTCAGGCACTGCAATAATCGCTTCTTTTCCGTTTATCCACAAAGAAAATCTCTTACAATTTCATTTAACCAAATTTGAAGTAAACAGCTATACGTATCTTATTTGAACTTGGCTATACAAGAAAAAATTAACTGGAAAAAAAATAAAAATGTGTAGATTTTAAAATCTCATGCGATCTCGCTTAACAGCAATTTTCCGATATTGTCTCCGGTATAAATATTTTAGCTGAAAGTGAAATCTATTCTGACATTACTACAATTCAAATGTCAAACACATGATTATATCTACGAACTTGTCTCATGCTAATCACTCCTCAAAAGATAGTATTTAAGAAAGAAACAGTTTCGTTACTCATTTGGGTTCTAGAGAACCATTGAAAGTCAATCTCAATTAAACTCATTTGAGACAATCAGATAATTCCAAGAATACAAACTATCACAACTATTTTGACTTTTTATTTCAATGTCACAAACTTATTCAGAGTTCCAATTTCAATATTTTCAAAAAAAACCATTTATTTCCATCAACCAGTCATCACATAATTAGCCTTATCAGATTAAAAATTTGCTATTAAAACAATTCAGATATTATCTTTAGGGCAATGTTTTCTGAAAACAACATCAATTCTTCTAATAAAACCTTCTCTCTGATGGGCTTGCAGCCTATCTTCAATTGCTAGTGCCTGCCTAATTTCTAGAAAGAAATTCCTCTTTAATTCTCTATTTAGGCAAAATGAATCTCATTAAGACATCTATAGTTCTTGTATTAGGCATATTCCCATTTATCGTATTTGGTCAAGGTAAAATCATGATGGTAGGTGGAGGTGCGGAAGGCTCTTGGAGCGATCCGGCATACTCATGGGGAGTGGAACAAGCTTCAAACAAGAAAGTAGGCATTGTGAGCTACTACAGTGATGAAACCCAAGATCTTCCCAAATACTTTATGCAATTGGGTGCAGACACTGCCGTCAATATTGGCATTGGCAAAAAGTCGCTAGCAGACACTGACTCTATTTACAATGTACTGATTTCCTACGACTTTCTTTTCTTCAAAGGAGGAGATCAGTCCAACTATTATGAAACCTACCAAAGCACGAAAGTGACTCAGGCCATTATGGATAAATTCAATGAAGGTGGCGTAATTGGTGGAACTTCTGCCGGTATGGCCATCCTTTCAGGTGTGATGTATACCGCACTCAAGAGCTCTTCTTATCCCGATGATGCACTGAACAATTTCCAACATTCGGACATTACACTGAGCAACGACTTCATCAACATCCTACCCGGCTATATCTGCGACACGCATTTTATCGAGCGAGGCAGGCCTTTTCGACTATGGGCATTTATGGCTCGCTGGTTTGCCGATGAAAATGAGCTACTCACAGGAATAGGCGTTGATGATAAAACGGCTTTTTGCATTGATGAAAATAAAATAGGAACAGCAATAGGAACAGCAGCCGTTTCTATCTACTCACCCTCTGGAATCAGCTTGAGCGAAAACCAATTCCGTTTTGACAACTTGACCGCAACACATCTTCTTGATAGTCATCGATACGATTTGAATACCAAACTTTTACTATCGGATATGCCTGAAAACACAAAAGCGAAGGAATCTGAAGAAAAAGGTAATTATGGCTTACTGCTGAGCGGAGGTGAATCTCTGGCTCATCAAACCGCAATGATTGATCATCTTATCTCAAACATTGGAATGCAAACTGACACTATTATAGTTGTTTCATCCACTTTGGGGAAAGCCCGCACAATGATTGATCAAATTTCCTTGCTTAGCAAGGAAACAACAGCTTTACCTTTGATCACCACATCCAGCTACAATCAAGAGGACAGTGCTCGCATTAGAAATATCATTCGCAGGAGTAAGAAATTTGTTTTCTACGAGAATACTAATCAAGCGCTTTTCGACTTTTTAGAAGGTGGAAAAACAGGCGAGCTTCTCCAATCCCATTTGAAGAGAAACAATATCTATTCGGCTTTTTGTGGTCAGGATGCGCGCTATGCCGGAGCATCTTTCACTACCAACCATACTTCCAACGACCTTGCATCTTACCGACATCAGCTCAACTACGAAGACGGACTAGGATTACTCTCGACTTCCATTATTATGCCCAATACCTTGGATAAATCATCGACGGATTTTTACGAAAACACAACATCGGCGGTCACTTACGGAATGGCGGAAAATCAATTACGCTATGGTCTCTACCTCAATGCTGGGCAATTTATTTCTATTGCTCCGCAAAACGATCAGGTACTTCTCACTCAGTACGGCTCCTACCCTGCCGTTCTCGTTTCCAACCTATCTGAAAATGGTGAACTCAGTACTGGCAGGAATGTAATTGCTGCAGATAAAATAAAGTATGACATATTGTTGGATCAAGATGAAGTGCCTCTTGGGACGGCAATCCCTTCAGAAGAGCAATCTTATCTTTTTGAAGAGCTCCCTGATGAACCAAAAGAGGTATTGTTCACTCAGGATAATAGTTCTCGAATTAAAATTTATCCCAATCCTACATCGGGTGTTATCATACTACCTTCACAAGAAGATATAATTTTTGAAATTACTGATTCCACAGGTAAAAGCGTATTAAAAGGAGTCGCTCAAAAAACAATAGACTTATCAAATCTTCAATCAGGAGTGTATTTCATAATACTGAAGGATAGTAAATCGGCTTATAATTTTAAATTCATCAAAGAATAAGGTGATTTGTTGAAATAATAGAGAATGAAATTTGATTTTATTAAAAATATAATTAAATTAGACTTATAATTCAATTAGCATGTTGAACAAACTAAATAAGGCGATACCTGTACAGGCTAAGAAGGCACTAAGCCTCCTGAACTTGCAGCCTATTTTCAATTGCTAGTACCCTCACTTATTTTTCTTCTGGTTTAACAGCCACATTCTTTTCCCTCGGGAAGTACTTTTTCCATTTTCACTTTATTAAGAACATGTTGTTACGAAAGCTATTTTGTACCCTTTTGGGTATATCTATCTGCGCAGGGCTCTATGCACAAGAAATGTCACCCACTACAGTATCAGGAACTGTAAAGGATGGGACGACCAATGAAACGCTCCCTGGCGCTACTATAACCATTAAAGGCACTTCCAACGGTACAGTAACTGATCTAGACGGTCGTTACAAACTTGAAGCGAAACCTGAAGACGTGTTAATATTTTCCTTTGTTGGATTAACCTCGCAAGAAATTCCTGTGGGTCAAAAAACAGTTATTGATGCCGCTTTGGAGTTTGATGTTAAAAAACTCGGTGAAGTAGTTGTAATAGGTTACGGTAGTACGAGCGAGAAACTAATCACTGGTTCTATTACTCAAGTGAGCGCAGATGACCTTCAGATCGCCGGAAATGCGGGTTTGGATGGTGCATTGCAAGGAAAAGCCGCTGGTGTACAAGTGACACAAAACTCCGGAACTCCTGGGTCAGCAATTTCCGTACTCGTGAGAGGATCCAACTCCATTTCAGCAGGTACACAACCTCTCTATGTCATAGATGGTGTTGTCATGACAACTGGAAATTTCGGACAGATTGGTTTTGAGGGACAAGGAATCAATGCTTTGAGTGATATCAATCCTTCAGACATTGAGTCTATTTCTGTTCTAAAAGATGCTTCTGCTACGGCCATATATGGCGCAAGAGGTGGAAACGGCGTAGTACTGATTACTACCAAATCAGGGAAGTCAGGAAAAACCAACATTACGTTAGACGCATATCGAGGAGTGCAAAGCTTGAGAAAGAAACTGCCATTGATGAATAGTACAGAATTCTTGCAATATCTCAATCCGAATGACACGATAGAAACTCAAGCGATGAGCACCGACTGGCAAGACGAAGTGTTTAGAGATGCCCCAATCAGTAGCGTAAACCTTTCTGTGAATGGCGGGCAGGAACGCACAAAATTCTATATTGGAGCAAGCCTTTTCGACCAAGAAGGTATTCTCATAGGAACAGATTATAGACGTGTAAATGGAAGAGTGAACCTTAACCACGAAATCACCAAAAAATTGAACGTAGAATTGAAAATGGGAGTAAGTAGCTCTGAAAACAATAGAGTTCCTGGAGATCAAACGGTCAACGGTGTGCTACCAAATGCTATTTCAAAACCTCCGACTCATGCTGTAAGAGACTCTACAGGTAAATATGTTGAGACTGGTTTTTGGGATAACCCAGTGGCCATTGGGAAAGAAGCATTAAACATTGCCACATCATTTAGAAATTTATCTAATGCCAAAGTCACATGGGCACCAATAACTGGACTCTCACTAGCAACGCAGTTTGGACTGGATCAATACAACTTAGATGAACGAAGATATGAACCTACCACCACCAGAAGAGGTGCCAACAGTAACGGAATAGGTATCTCTGGCAAAACTGAAGTAAGAACCATTACTCAGATGAGTACAGCCTCCTATCAATTCAATATAGGATCTGCTACTGACATCAATATTCTAGGCGGCTATAGTTTTGAAATTGAAAACCAAGATTTTAACTTCATCAGAGCGATTAACTTCCCTTCTGACGATTTGAAATACCTCCAGTCTGCGGGCACCATTGAAGAGTTTAGCTCTGGGGCAACAGATAGGGGTCTAAACTCTTATTTCGGAAGGCTTTCAGTCAATCATCAGGACAAGTACTTACTCACGCTAAGTTTTAGAAGAGATGGATCCACACAATTTGGCCAAAACAATCAATATGGAAACTTCCCAGGTGCTTCAATAGCATGGAGAATCTCTGAGGAATCATTTTTCGATGCAGTATCTGCCATATCAGATTTAAAATTGAGAGCAGGTTATGGGATTACTGGAAACGACCAAATTGTTGGCTTTCAATTTTTAAATGCCTATGAATCTGGTTTTAACTATAGATTAAACCCAGGAACTGCACCAAGCTATATTCCTAACCGAAATGTCCAATGGGAACAAACGATCCAGTACAGTGCTGGATTGAACTTAGGAATATTAAATGATCGCCTAAGCCTAACTGCTGACATTTACTACAAAGAGACTAACGAGCTTTTATTAGATAGACCACTCCCTGGTAGTTCTGGATTTCCAGACATCACAGCCAATATTGGTGCTTTGGAGAACAAAGGATTGGAATTAGCTTTAAGTGGTGTAGTACTAGAAGAGCCTCTTCAGTGGAATACTAACTTTAATATCTCTTTTAACAGAAACAAAGTCACTTCCTTGTACAAGGATCAACCAATCACTGAAATCGGACGAGGAAACAATGCGGTGATCGTTGGTGAGCCCGTTGGTGCTTTCTATATGTACGAGTCCCTAGGAGTCGATCCATCTACTGGTGAATTAGTTTTCACTGATGTAAATTTCGACGGAGTAATCGATGGAAACGATCGCAAAGTGGTTGGAAATCCTAACCCAGACTTCTCCGGTGGATTTACAAATAATTTATCTTTTGCAGGTTTTGATCTCTCCGTATTTCTACAATTCGTAGTGGGCAATGATATCTACAATGGTGTGAGGCAGTATGGCGAAAATATGACTAACGGTTCTGATGACAATCAATTTACCACTGTGAGTCAAAGATGGAAACAGCCTGGTGATCGTGCACCTATTCCCCGAGCTAATGGTCTTTACAACAATGACATCACTTCCCATTACATAGAGGATGGCTCGTTTCTTGAGAGTTAAGAATGTGTCGTTGGGCTATACAGTACCTAACAAGATCAGCTCACAAATAGGTATCGACAAATTGAGAATTTACTTGACAGGTCAGAACCTATGGGTATGGACAGACTACTCTGGCTATGATCCTGAGGTAAACTACTCTGGTATTAGTGCGACACGTGCTGGTACTGATTTTTTTACCTACCCTCAACCTCGCACCATCATGGGTGGTATCAACTTGAAGTTTTAATTAGAAGAAAAGTAAGATCATGAGATATACATACTTAATTACGCTTTTTATAGGCATTGTGTCACAGAGCTGTGACCCTTTGGACGTGAGTCCGTCAGACCTAGTACCGATAGAAGATGCCATTAGCAATGGCAAAGGTTTAAAAGCAGCTATGAACGGTGTTTATGATGGGTTGCAAAATGATTTTATCGCTCAAGACCTCATCATTGCAAGTGGCTTAACTGCCGACAACCTAACGGCAGAAGGCTCCAAAACAGAATATCGAGAGATTTTTGGGAACAGAACCAATTCCTTCAATCTTACTACAGAAGGCATTTGGAATGCGCACTACACAGCTATCAATCAGAGCAAATAACGTATTATCCAAATTGAGCAGATGTAAAAGGTAGTTTCTGAAAGCGAAAGAGCTCAGGCTGATGGAGAGTTGTATTTCATTAGAGCGCTTTGCCATTTCAATCTTGTAAAGTCCTATGGAGCAGTACCTATCAAAACTACCCCAACTCTGGGTATTACAGACGAGGAACTATTTATAGGAAGAAGTCCCAATAGCCGAGGTTTATAAGCAAATCCACCTCGACTTAGATAGTGCTGAAGTGAAACTTAATGGTACTGGTGTAGCTGCGATCCGAAATGATCTGGTCGGAGAAAGTGCTGTAAAAGCCTTGCAAGCGCGTGTCTATCTCTATGAAAGCAATTGGTCGAAAGTAGTAGACTACACTGCAGAGGTAATGGCCTTCGACTATGCATTGGTAGAAGGTGAAGTTTATCAATCACTTTTCGATAAGACAGTCGAAAATGATGAAATCATTTTTCAAAATCAGTTTCTTGGATGATGATGTAAATACACTTGCTGATTATTTCTTACCTGCTCCAAATGGTCGATTTGAAGTTGCTGTGAGTAACAGCCTAGCGAATGCATATAGTGACTCAGACCTGAGAAAACCAGTAAGTGCTTACCTACTGGTGCAAAATTCTATTCTAATAAATACACAGACTTCTCCACTGACTCGGACAATAGCATCGTGCTCAGATATGCAGATATATTACTCATGCGTGCGGAAGCACTCAACGAAATCAAATACGAAGCTGATATTGAAGCATTTGACTTGATTAACGCTGTTCGAAACAGAGCTGGACTTAGATAGTCTCAAAAGTACTTCAATCATCATCCCAAGCAGCATTCAGATTGGCCATAGAACAAGAAAGAAGATTGGAATTCTCTGCTGAAGGTCATCGTCTTTATGACCTAAAAAGAACGAATCGAGCACTAGCGGTATTGGGTACTGCCAAAGGAATTACTTCCGAAAAGCAGCTGATCTACCCTATTCCTCAATCAGAACTTGATACGAACAAACACCCAGATATGGTGCAAAACAATTAAAAACAAAAACTTTCAAACCTTAAAAAAACAAACACAATGAAAAAATTAACGCTGAATCTATTGGCAATCCTTACAGTGGGGTTTGCTGCATTTCTTACTTCCTGTACAGAAGATGAGGAGACTACAAAAGAACCTGTTGCAGGTTTTACAGTAGAATCAACAACAGTACCAAAAGCAGAAGCTATCGTTTTTACAAACACTTCTACAGACGCAGTAAGCTACCAGTGGTCTTTTGGTGATGGCGTAACTTCTACTGAAGAATCTCCAACTCATACTTACACTTCTACTGGTGCTGTAACTGTTACTTTAATTGCGACAGGTCCTGGTGGAAAAAATCAAGTTTCAAAAGAACTAACAGTAGGAGCAGAATCTACAACTGTATACTTCATTGATAATACAGATGATGTCTTCACTGTAAAGAAGCTCAGTGGTATTGGTGAAACAATAATGACAGAAACAGCTTTTTCAACAACTGGCTTCTCCGTACACATGATTTATGATGAAACAAGTGGAAAAGTTTACTATAGCGATGATGACAATGGACAGGTCGTAAGTGTAAACCTAGATGGTACAGGTCAAGAGATTATTTTATCAGATTTAAACGAACCTCGAGGTTTAGCATTAAATGATGATGGGACAAAATTATATGTTGCTGAAAAATCTGGAGACAATATATGGGAAGTAACTCTTGCGGATAAATCGTCGAAGGCACTTTATACGATTGATAACTTTGATCTTCCTCCAGACAATTACCTGTCACCAGTAGGTTTAGCCTATTCTGGAGGTATGCTTTATATGACGTGTGTGGAAGTTGATGCAGAATCGGTATGGAGTGCTAAAGCCGATGGTACTGACGCAAAGGCTAAGCAACTTCTAACTTATGATGACGCTGGATATGGCTATAGCATTGTTGTTGATGCCGCTTCGTCGCTATTGTACTTTGATAATTATGATAACAATGAGATTTTGAGCTCTCCATTAGATGGCTCTAGTAGTCCTCAAAAAGTAACAAACACTACAGGTAAGGTTTATGGTTTAGCCATATTTAAAAATAAAATCTACTTTAGTGACAATGTTGGTGCAATTAAAAGATCAAACCTTGATGGAACAGATGCTGAAGACTTGAGCGTGGATGCTGCAAGAAGTAACCGAGGTATGTTCATAACAAACGCCAAGTAATAAAACTATAATTTCAGTCTCCGGAGATAGCTCCGGAGACTCTTTCAAATGCTCATATATCTCTTCTTATGAAAACCAGATTTATCCTACTAACAGCCGTACTATCTCTTCTTTTTTTCACTCAATGTGGAGATGATGGTTTTCCAGTACCTCCTGCCAGTACAGTTGCAGATTTCACATTCACACTAGACAATGAAGGCTTTGCACCCTGCACTGTAACATTCAATAATCTGTCTATTGTGCCAGAGGAAGCGGGAAGTTTTACCTATAATTGGATTATCGAAACATCTAAATCTTCTGAAGAAAATCCAACCCATTTATTTACATTACCAGGTGTTTATGATGTAAAACTTACGATAATCTCCGAAAGAGAGATTATATCAAAGACTAAAAAAGTAACCATTCAGAATCCAAATGCTTCTGGTATAAAAGTGTTCTTTGGAGATAGAAACTCCGAAACATTTCAATTTGCGCTTATCAATGAAGAAGCTCCAGCAGCCATACCTTTTGCAGGTGACCCGATAAGCAGACCTTATAGCATCATTGCTGACACTGTTAATAACTTCATTTATTACACGGGATATAGCAGCGGGAACATTTTCAAATCAGACTATGAGTTTAAAACAAAAACTGTTTTTAGAACAGGTCTTGTAGGTCCTGCCGGATTAGCTATAGATTATAATACCAATGAACTTTATTGGACTACAGATGATGGAGTTCAAAAAGGAAGCCTCAACAGTGACACAGAAGTGATCAATTTTGCCACAGGAATCACAGCTGACCCAGAAGGTCTTTTTATAGACAATACTAACAAAAAGGTGTACTGGGTAACCTACGATGGTGGTGTATCGGTTAAAAACACGGACGGAACAGGACAAAATGAACTTATCGCAGAAGCACTTGGCGCTGCAATCATTGTTCACAATAATAAAATATATTACCATACTTATGATTTAGTAGCTGAAGCGCATGCTATTAAAGTAGCTTCACTTACTGGGACAATAGAAAGTACCTTTAGCACAGGAATGGATGGAGATGTTTATGGAATGTTTTATGAGCCTGAAGGCGATAAAATATATTGGACAGACCAAAGATCAGGACAAATAAAACGAGCCAACGCGGATGGAACGAATGCAGAAGTATGGCTAGATGCATCAGGCACACGAATTTATGGTATGGCTCTTGGAGAAAAAACGAATTAAACATTGAAACGCTTTACTTCACTTTTAATTATTGTTTTGCTTGCGGGTTGTGCTCAAGAAAAAGCACCGATCCAAAAGAAAAATGGAAAGTTATTTATCATTGGTGGAGGCAAACGGCCTCCACAGATGATAAAAACCATGCTTGAAGAAGCGGGCATCACTGAGACCGATTACATTGCTCTCCTACCGTGGGCTAGTGCAGAGCCAGATTCCTCTTCCTTCTATGCAAAGAAGCAATTTGTAGCGGCTGGGCAGCAAAATTTTCTTGATATTCAGCCCAGCGAAATTGAAAACCAAGAAAAAAAGGATTCGCTGCTGAATGCGAAACTCATATACATACCTGGTGGAGACCAACATTCGTTTATGCAACTTGCTACCAAGTATGGCTATGATAGCTTGCTGCATACAGCATACAAGAATGGAAATATGATCGCAGGCACAAGCGCAGGCGCAGCAATCATGAGTAAGATAATGATCACAGGGACAGCCCTTAAAGAAAAAAGATACTATCCTACCTTTAGATCCTTAGAAACGGAAAATATGGAAACAGAAGAAGGACTGGGACTACTTCCGGTAGACATCATCATCGATCAGCACTTTGTCACTCGCAGCAGATACAACAGGCTACTCACGGCTATCATAGAGCAGCCATCACTTACTGGCTGGGGTATAGAAGAAGCTACGGCCGCAATGGTTATAGGTGATGAAGTGACCGTAGTAGGAGCACATCAAATCATCATTTTTAAAAACGAAAGCAAAAACTCCAAAAAGCAAAATGGATTGTTGGGTGAGGATAAAATCAGTCTTTCGATCTACCTTCCTGGAGAAAAATTCAAACTAAACTAAGTACCCAATTTTCAGCAACCCAAAAATGACTGATCAAAAGACCTTCACCATCCCTGACACCCTAGTCATTCTTGGCTTCATTTTGGTTTTTGTTACAATCCTCACTTGGATTGTGCCTTCAGGTGAATTTGAAAGAATAATGCAAGATGGTCGTACCATTGTGGTACCTGATACCTATTCCGCCACGGCTTCATCTGGTCAGGGCTTCTTCGACCTTTTGCTTAGCCCAATCAAAGGGTTCATTGCTGCTGGTCAAATCATTGCTTTTGTATTGATAGTAGGAGGTGCCTTCAAGATCATACAACACACCCAAGCAATTGAAGGTGGCTTGCAAAATATGCTTCGATTTGCAGAGCGCAACCCTAGAAAAAAACATCTCATTGTTCCATTGCTTACCGTGCTATTTTCACTGGCGGGAGCCACATTTGGCATGAGCGAAGAGACCTTAGTATTTATACTTATCACCATCCCTCTAGCTCATTCTCTCGGATATGACACGCTCGTAGGTGTCGCAATTCCATTTTTGGGGGCTGGGGCAGGTTTTGCTGGAGCTTTTAGTAACCCATTCACGATAGGTATTGCACAAGCAATTGCGGAGCTTCCGCCATTCAGCGGCATGGGCTATAGACTTATCGTTTGGACTTTGCTCACGGGAGCCACTTCACTCTTCATTATGGCATACGCCAAAAAAGTGGGAAAAAACCCAAAACTTAGCCCACTATATAAATCATCCGATTCAAATGCGAACACAGAAGCAGTCACTCAAATTGACTTGACAGTAAATCGGAAAATCGTACTTATCATTTTAGGATTGGGACTGTGTATGCTCGTGATTGGCGTGACTCAGTTAGGATGGTACATCAACGAAATTGCTGGACTTTTTCTATTAATGGGTATTGCCTCGGCGATAGTATATAGAATGCAAATGAATGCTGTTTCCGAGAATTTCATAGAGGGAGCCAAAGAAATGCTGACAGCCGCAATGGTCATTGGTTTCTCAAGAGGTATTTTAATTCTCTCCGAAGAGGGTAAAATCATTGATACGATGCTTTTTCACATTTCTTCTCTGATCAACGAAATGCCTTTACTCCTTTCCGCAGAGTGCATGTTTTTCTTTCAAACCTTTCTAAACTTCTTCATACCATCAGGCTCAGGACAAGCTGCGCTTACCATGCCTATCATGACACCTCTGAGTGATTTGATTGGTATTTCCAGACAAACAGCTGTGTTGGCTTTTCAGTTAGGAGATGGACTCTCAAATATGGTCATTCCTACGAGTGGAGTCACTATGGGAGTTTTGGCAGTCGCCAAAATTCCTTATCAGGTCTGGCTGAAATGGGTTCTTCCTTTGATAGCGATCTTAACATTAATTGGCATTCTATCTCTCATCCCTCCTACGCTATTCTTTTTCTGGGGGCCTCATTGATTTGATTGTGTCTTTATTTTATGAATGAGTCGGAGACTCAATTTTATTCAAACTTCGTAGTGTCATGCGGAACACTAGAGTATAGAGCCTGAGGCTTTTTCTTTCATTCTAAAAAACAAAAAGGAGGCGCTTGACCTCCTTACAATAGTTAATCTTTATAGATAGCAGTATGTATTCCGTTATGTTCAGAATCCACCCATCCCCGATACATCCCTTCACTGTTGAATGAGAAGACGACATTACCTTGAGCATCAACCCCAATCACTCCACCTTCTCCACCTATAGGTTTGAGCTGATCAAAGACTACTGCATCAGCAGCCTGCTGCAAGCTCAATCCTTGATATTTCACAATCGAAGAAATCTCATGTGCTGTCACTTTCCTTATAAAATACTCACCATATCCTGTGGCTGAGATCGCACAGGTTTCATTATCAGCAAAGCAACCAGAACCGATCAAAGAACTATCTCCGATACGTCCGTACTTTTTATTGGTAAGCCCACCTGTGGAAGTGGCAGCCGCCAAATTTCCATGCATATCTAAAGCCACCGCTCCTACCGTACCGAATTTTTTATCTCCATCGTGATCCAATACGCCTTCCGCTCCACTTGCTATCACTTCATATAGTTGCTCACGTCTAAATTGTGTGTTGAAATACTTCGATTGAACAATCTCCAACCCCTTTTCAACAGCATATTCTTCCGCTCCTCTTCCCATAAGATATACGAAACGGTCATCCGACAATATTACCTTACAAAGCGCTACAGGGTTTTTTACTTTGCTCACTGCGGCCACAGCGCCTGCCTCTCCTGTGCGACCACACATAATAGACGCCTCTAGTTCGTGCTTTTCTTTATTTGTGAAAACTGCTCCCTTTCCTGCATTGAAAAGCTCACAGTCTTCCATAGAAATAACAGCGGCTTCCACGGCATCAATGGCCGATCCACCTTTAGCTAAAATTCTTTGACCATCAGCCAAAGCATTGCTAAGAGCTTCTGTGTATGCTAATTCTTTTTCAGGATTGGTTTGAGATTTGAGCAGAGTGCCAGCACCACCATGTATTGCAAGTGCAAATTTTTTCATTTAATACGAGTATTGAATTGCTAATAGAAAATTTTGATCGAATGATTTTTCCGATCTCTAGCAATCAAATATTGGCTGTAGGTTGATGCCAATCGTCTCGTTAATAAATGTAGTTCTCAATGGGCGAATATTTTTACTAAGATAATCAAAATACCTGTCTCATCTCGTTAAAATGGGATCTGTTATTAACTTTTTGGGTAAAAAAGCACAAATAAGCTAATCACAGTATCTCAAAAAAATCGAGTCATTCTCAACGATATTAATACTCCATTTCTTGCAATGGCCATACTTTTTTCAGAGACTGATTTCCAATAAGATTCGAGCCAAAACCTCTAGTACGACAATTACAAAATCCTTAAAGCCCTATAAACCACAAAAGCACCTTTCGGTGCTTTTGTTCATTCCAATATCTCAAAATTCAATTGAATTAATAAGCTCTTCCTTGCTCCCCTTTCATAAAATTTACGAAAGCTTTGTTCACCACTTTATTTCCTCCTGGTGTCGGATAATTTCCTGTAAAATACCAATCTCCAGAATGATTTGGAATCGCTTTGTGAAGATTTTCAACAGTCTGATAGACCACCTCTAGCTCAGCCTTCATCCCTTTAGGTCTCACAATATCTGTAATCTTATGAGAAACTTGTTCGTAGGTAAATGGCGCATAAAGCTCTTTCACATAATTAGGAGGTGTCTCTTCATTTACTGAAGCGAGACATTTTGCAAAGACTTCATCTAGCAAATGGGTTTGTTCGGTTTCTTCCAAAAGAGCCAGAACCGCTCTAAAAGCCACAAACTCCTTCATCTTACTCATGTCAATTCCATAGCAGTCAGGGAAGCGGATTTGCGGAGCTGAAGAAACAATAACCACCTTTTTAGGCTCTAATTTATCTAGCAAAGTCAAAATACTCTTCTCAAGAGTAGTGCCTCTTACGATCGAGTCATCAATGATAACAACAGTATCCTGATGCTTTTTCACCACTTCATAAGTGGTATCATATACGTGTGCCACCAAGTCATCACGATGTGCATCATCGGTGATAAAGGTTCTTAGTTTAGCATCCTTCAATACCAATTTTTCCACTCTCGGCGTAAAAGATAAAATATCTTCTATTGAATCCGCTGTTGGCTTTTTGTCAAGAATAATATCCTTTCGTTGATCTATTAAATACCTATCTACCCCACGAAGCAAACCTAAAAATGAGGTCTCTGCTGTATTAGGTATATAGCTAAAAATGGTATTTTTCAAATCAAAATTGACGGCTTTCAACACTTGAGGAATGAGCAACTCTCCTAGTTTTCTGCGCTCATTGTAAATATCTGGATCCGTACCACGAGAGAAATAAATACGCTCAAATGAGCAAGACTTCTTTTCTTGTGGCCGAATAAATTGTTCTTCTTTAAAGTTTCCTTCTTTGTCAATGATCAGCGCATGACCCGGCTTAATCTCCTGAATATCACAATACTCGCAATTGGTAGTCGTTTTGATTGCTGGCTTCTCTGAAGCTACGATGATCACTTCCTCATCTGCATAATAATAAGCAGGGCGAATGCCATTCGGATCACGAGCCACAAATGCGGCTCCAAAACCGACCATACCTGTCATTGTATAGCCACCATCAAAGTCTCGGCAAGAACGCTCCAAAACCCTTCTAAGATCCAGCTCCTTCTCAATCAAATCAGTCATTTCCTTGTTAGAAGTGACTTTATCTTTGTGCCTATTAAACACGTTTTGGTTTTCTTCATCTAAGAAGTGACCGATCTTTTCCATCACCGTAACCGTGTCCACCACCTCTTTTGGGTGCTGACCTAGAGAAACTAGCTTCTTAAAGAGGTCATCCACATTGGTCATATTGAAGTTTCCAGCAACCACGAGGTTTCTACTACGCCAGTTGTTCTGCCTTAAAAACGGATGACAGCTTTCGATGGAGTTTTTACCATGGGTTCCATATCTCAAGTGCCCCAACCAAATCTCACCAGTGAAGGCTGAGTTTTCCTTCATCCACTGGGCATCAAAGTAATTCTTCTTCCCTATTTTTTGCGCCTTGGCATACTTCTTACTGATTCTTCCGAAAATAGACTCAATCGGCTGCTGGTCAGTGGTGCGGTATCGGCTGATGTAGCGCGTGCCCGGCTCCATGTCTAGCTTTATGTTTGCCACACCTACTCCATCTTGCCCACGATTGTGTTGCTTTTGCATCAGAATATACATTTTCTGAGCAGCATAGGCTGGAGTACCATATTTATCAATATAGTATTGGAGAGGTTTTCTTAAGCGTAGCATAGCTACACCGCATTCGTGCTTTATAGGATCACTCATAAATCAGTCGCCAATCGACAGTATTGAAGGTTGAAATAATATTATTTAATAGCTCTGGGTTCAAGAAAAACCAAAACAACGTCGCAACCAAAATAGTTGCGATAAGCTTCGGTAAAACTTCGATTGATAATTCATTCGCTGATTCTGACGAATGAATAAAGTAATAATATGGTATGCGGAGATAATAAAACAATGAAAATACAACACTCAAAACGCCTACAACTAAATAGGCCAAAATGAATGGATCACTAAACGCCTGATAATCTATCCACAGCGCCGTGAATAAATAAAATTTAGCTGTAAAGCCTGCCATAGGTGGTAAACCAACCAAAGAAACCATCAGCAACAAAATGACCACACCGAAAAATGGTTGTGATTTGCCTAGCCCCTTAAAATCGTCGATGGTAGTTATCCCTTGTGCTTCAAAAAGGGAAATGATGTAAAACAATGCCAAGTTCATAATGGCATAAATGAAAATATACCACACAAAAGCACTGCTTCCCGCTTCACCTTGCAGAAGTAAACTACTCAAAATCAATCCTGAATGGGCAATGGCACCATAAGCCATCAGCCGCTTAACATTCTTCTGCCCGAGCGCTCCCAATGTCCCTACGAAAATCGTAATCATACCCAGTAATGCCACCAAAGGAACAATCCAAGAAAAAACGGACAAATCAAATGCTGTAAGGATTCGGTGTAGCAAAACAAACCCAGCCACCTTTGGTACGGTAGACAAAATAGCCACCGCATCTGTAGGTGCTTCTTCGTAAACTGCGGGCGTCCAAATATGGAAAGGAAATAAGCTGAGCTTAAAAAAAAGTCCTCCTAATAATGCAATAACGCCTATTGAGAGAAATGCTCCATTTTCATTCAAAACCATTTGATCCAAAAACAGGGTACCACTCATGCCATAGATGATGGAAATGCCGTAGAGCATAATGGCCGAACTTACTCCACCGAAAAGCAAATACTTCAAGCCTGCCTCAAAAGAGCGTTTTTGGAAGTTGAAATTGGTAAGAATGTAAGAAGTAAATGAGGTGAGCTCTATGGCAATATAAACCACCAACAGGTGATTGGCCGAAACCATAAATACCGATCCGATGACTAAAGAAAGGATCAAAAAGTAAAACTCAGAGGTCTGCTTTTTCGCATTCGCGAAAAACACAATCCATACAGAAAACACAATCAAAAGACCTTTAATCAGGCTCTCCATCCGGCCGACTGCCAGTGTATCACTTAAGATCGTTTCTTCACCAGAAAACAGAGGATTGAGATAAAATCCCACCAACAACACCAAGCAATAGATTGCTCGAATCACATTGTTGTTTTTAGAAACGAGCCCGATGATCAGAAGCAAAAGCGCACCTGAGATCAAAGCCATTTCCATTTGGAGAGAAGCGAGTTGACCGATGATTTGCTCTAGTTGTCCTTTCAACATTTGCTACTTGGTGCTTAGGATTTGAGTACCGTTTGTCATGACTTGCTCCACGAAGAAATTGACAGAATTTTCGAATGGGTTGAGCAAAAGCCCTGGAAATATTCCAAAGAGTAAAACCAAAATTGCCAGAGGTAAAAGCATGAGCCATTCCCTTTTATTAAGGTCGAGCATGTGGGCGTCCCAACTTTGCTCCCTCGTCCAATATTGTCCAAAAAACACACGTTGCAGCGTCCAGAGGTAGTATGCCGCTGAAATAATAATTCCCAATACAGCCACCATCCCTAACCATCTTGGAATCAATCCATTGGCAGATTCAGAGCCAATACCACCCATTAATGTAAGCAACTCACCCACAAAGCCAGAAAAACCAGGTAGGCCTAAAGAGGCGAAAAAGAAGATAACCGTGAAGAAAGTGTAGACTGGCATTTTGCTGGCCAACCCACTAAGATTTTCGATTTGACGATCGTGCGTGCGGTCATAAACCACACCTACAATAAGGAAAAGTGCTCCAGAAATTAAACCGTGAGAAATCATCTGAAACAAAGATCCTGAAACCCCTTCATACGTCAAACTGGCAATCCCTAGAACGACAAATCCCATGTGCGAAACCGAAGAATAAGCGATCAAGCGCTTTAAGTCACTCTGAGCCATGGCGCACATGCCTCCATAAATGATCGAGAATACGCCAAAGCAAGCAATCGGATAAGCAAATTCAATCGCTCCATCGGGGAAAATACCATATGCTACTCGGAAAAAGCCGTAACCTCCAACCTTCAGCAAAATCCCCGCAAGGATTACCGAAATGGCCGTGGGCGCTTCTACGTGCGCATCGGGCAACCACGTGTGAACAGGAACGACAGGTAGCTTGATTGCAAAACCAGCCATTAGTAAAATGAAAGCCCAGAAACGAAATGACAGACCACACAATGTAGCTGCATTGTCTGGAGCCAAAATACTATCTGCGATAATGCTCCCTTCCATCATTTTCACCATACTGAAGGTATGCACCGTTTGCACTACTCCACCATCTCCAGCCATTTCCACTGCTCGCTGAACGTCTTGCGTAGACAGGAAAAGTCCGATCATCACGATCAAAATTAGCAGTGAGCCAAACAGGGTATAGATAAAGAATTTGATAGATGCATAAGACCTTCTCGGCCCACCCCAGATTCCGATAAGGAAAAACATCGGCAGAAGCATAAATTCGAAAAAGACATAAAACAGGAAGAGGTCCAAAGCCACGAAACATCCAATGATGCTGGTGCTCAGAATGAGGTATAGAATAAAATAACCTTTTACTTTCTCCTGTAATTTCCATGAAGAAATCACCCCGATAACTAAAAGCAATGCGCTCAAAACAACGAGCGGCAAGCTGATGCCATCTACTCCTACAAAATAATCGATGACAAAAACGCCATACGAGCCGAGGTTGATTTGAATCCAGTCCATGCGCTCGACATAGGCAAATGCTTCCGACCATTGCGAGGGCATATAGTCTCCATTGTAATGCACAAAAAGCATCAACGAAAGCAAAAGCTGGACTAGAGTAGCAACGAGAGTGGCCACTTTGATGAGTCCGTGATTTTCCTTTGGCACAAACAATAAACCTGCGCCTACTGCCAAGGGAATGAATAAAATTAGACTTATTAGGTGTTCACTCATTGCTTAAAATAAAAACCAATAAATTAAAAAGACCACAACAAAGAGCATGACCAGCAATTGGGCTTGCACATTGGGTGCTTGCATCTTCGACAGTGATTTTCCCAGCCATTTAAAAAAGCCAGCGACGAAATTGACCAAGCCATCTATCACATATTTGTCGAATGCGCCAGTGATTTTCCCCATAAGCACCACCCCGATTCCAATGTGATCTACTCCACGATCAATCACTCTACTATCTGTCCACGCCGCGAAGTTACCCACTAATACAAATCCCCGATTGAAAAAGGCATAAACCTTATCCACTTGCCAGCCCTTGAACCAAAAACCTTTTAATGATTTCGGGTCTTGAAGGTCATGATAAGATCGAATGTAAGCTGCGCCAGGACGATATTTCATCCAACTAAAACCAATCCCTAAGGCCACCAGTACAACAGACAAAACAAGTGTAATCAACCCGAGATTATTGCCAGTCGCAACAGCATGATCACCAAATATTGTATGTGACAAATACCACCCATGCCCATCAAAAGGATTGATGGAGGAAAGAATCCAAATCGCACCAAGAGACAACAAGATAAAAGGAAGCTTCACATTCAATGTAGGTTCGAAAACTTCAGTAGCATCAGCATGAAGATTAACTCTAGCCTTATCAAAAAAGACCAATAAGATTTGTCTAGTGATATAAAAAGGAGTCAGCAAAGCCGTGGCAAAAGCCAAAACAGGAATCACGGTCAACAGGATATTTGCGCTACCCATATCAGCGTACCATTGCAATGTGGCTCCAAGAATACCCTCTTTAGACAAAAAGCCTGAAGTAAATGGCAAACCTGCCAAAGCTGCTCCACATACAATGTAAGCGAGGAAAGTATATGGCAAGAACTTTCTTAAGCCACCCATATTTCGCATGTCTTGAGCATTCACATCATGATTTGCCTTGTGCATGAAATGAATCACATTTCCCGCAGCAAGAAACAGCCCTGCTTTGAAAAAGGCATGCGTCCAAAGGTGAAATACAGAAGCTTCGAAAGCCCCTACTCCTACGCCAAGAATCATGTACCCCAGCTGAGAAATCGTAGAATAAGCCAAGACGGCCTTGATATCATGTTGGAAAAGTGCCGAAACACCAGCCATAAATGCGGTAACGGCTCCAACTAACGCAACTACTGTGAGTACTTCTGGTGCGAGAAATGGAAACATACGCACAAGTAGATAAATACCAGCCGTAACCATTGTAGCAGCGTGAATCAAAGCAGAAACAGGTGTAGGCCCTGCCATCGCTTTATTAAGCCAGCCAAAAAATGGAAACTGTGCGGATTTACCAAACGCACCGATGGCAATTGCTATACCTGTGAAAACCACCAAAGCAGAAGGCGCAACGCTTTCTATCTCTGACAAAAATGGCATTTTGAATACCGTCAGAAGTAAGATGATACCAATTAAGAAAGCTGCATCAGCCACACGGTTGACCATAAAGGCCGTGCGTGCGCTTGTAGCTTTTTCTTTATCTGTAAACCAAAAGCCAATAAGTAGATAAGATGAAAAACCGACTAATTCCCAAAACACAAAAAGTAACAAAATATGGTCAGAAGCCAGCAAACCGAGCATGGAAGTGGTAAAGAACCCAAGCTTGAAAAAATATCTTTTGATACCCGCTTCATCGTGCATGTAATGCATGGAAAACAAGTGTGCCAGAAACGATACGAAATAAACCAACGAGATCAGCACTGCACTCAGCGCATCAATTCGGATACCCAAAGAAAGCCCCGAAACCCATTCCCAACGGAGCAGTACTGGCGCTGCAACTACCAAACGAAGTGCAGATAAAAACCCCACAAATACAAAAGCAGCAGACAAAACCGGGCTTTTCTTGGACTTGAGAAAATAGCCAATCGTACCACCCAGCAAAGGAAGCAACAACGTGAGGGCGATATGTATAGCTTGAGGATTCAGATACGTTAGTTTTTCAGTTGATCCAATTTATCAAGGTTGGTGGTTTGATATTGCTTATAAATATTGAGCAATATAGCCAATGCAATAGCCACCTCTGCCGCTGCAAGCACTACCGAAAACACGGCGAAAACTTGGCCTGACATGGCTTCATCAAACTTGGAAAAAGCCACTAAATTCAAATTGGCAGCATTCAATATCAATTCTATTCCGAGCAGCACAAATACTGCGTTTTTCTTTATCAAAACAATCAACAGCCCCACACAAAAAATGAAGGCCGAAAGCATCAAATAATAATTCAAAGGTATTGCGCTCATTGATCTGCTTTTTTAGCCAAAAATGCTGCGCCCACCAGCGCTACCAACAATAAAAAGGCGATCAATTCGAATGCAATCAAATGATCTGTGAGATACAACACGCCTATTTTTTTAGTTTGGGCTAAAGCAGAAACGCCTCCTGCTTGCCAAGATTTTCCAGCATCCAAAATCGCCTTTACTAAGAATGCCATCATTGCGCCCACCACCAATATGGCAGGAATCACAAAATGATGCTCAGTAAACACCCCCCAAGTAGTGGTTCTTTTTGTAAGCATCACCCCAAAAATCAAAAGCACCACAATACCTCCAGCGTAGATCATGATCTGAACTGCCGCCATAAAATCCGCATTGAGCAGTACGTAGATAGCTGCCAAGCCTAGCAAGCTCACCGTGAAGGCAAACGCTGCTCTGATGATGTTTTTGGTAAATACCAAATAGATCAGTGGCAGCCCCGTCATCGCTGCAAAAACATAAAATAAGACATCAAGAGGCATCTCCATCATCGCTCGGTTTACGTTTTACAATAGGTCTCGGTCTGAACTTAGGTTTTGGTTTATCTTCTGGCGTTTCGCTCGCATCAGGCTTTGCCTCGTCTTCCTTTTTCTTTATTACTGGCTTAGCCATTTTCGGCTTCATCACGGGCTTTGGTTTCGCCTCACCTGACTCTAAAGGTTCTTTCGCTTTCACTTTTGGTTTTACCATTGGTTTCGGCTTGAAAACTGGCTTCACGGGTTTATCTTTCTCTACAGAGCTCAGTGCATCATCCGTGTTTTCTTTCGGTTTCACTACTGGTTTTGGACGCATCATTGGCTTGGCCTTAGGAGCCGCTTCTTCAGATGTGCTTCCCTCCTCTTTTTTCACCGCAGGCTTTGCAACTCTAGGTCGAAAAGCAGGTTTAGGTTTTGCCTGCTCAGTGGTTGATTCTTCTGTGGATTTAGCAACAGAAGCAACTGGCGAAGCAGCAGCCTTGGCCGCTTGCTTTTTCGCATCGGCTTCCTCTGCTTCTTTCCTCCTCAGCGCTATTTCCGCCAAGCTCATATTGGCAAAAGAATAGTTATGATCCTGCACATCAAACTCGCTGAAATCATACACTTTGGTCATGGTCAAGCACTCCGTAGGGCACACAGTCGTGCACAAACCACAGAAGCAACATTTGGCCATGTCAATGTCAAACTTGGCGGCATAAATTCGCTTCATCGTGCCATCAGAGGTTTCTCCGATCGGCTCCACTGCCTTGATCGGATCAATATCTATACAATCTACCGGGCAAACTTTCGCACATTTATCACAAACGATACAGTCGTCAATCTCATTATGCAGTCTATAGCGTCCATTGTCAGGCACAGGAAATGACTCATGTGGATACTGCAAGGTGACCGTTCCTTTATCTTGATCAAAATAGGTCTCATCAGCAATACCTATTGGTTTGCGCGACTGTGTAGCTTGAGAAAAATAACCCAGGGTCATCTTCATGCCAGCCGTCATGCTCACAATTGCTTCCCATATATTTTTGAAGTACTTGCTCATATTACCCACAGTTTCCAGATTCCGATTATGAACAACAATCCAATAGAAATAGGTGTCAGGTATTTCCAACTCAAGGCCATCAGCTGATCAACCCGCAGACGAGGATAAGTCCAGCGCGCCATCATTTGGATAAAAATGAAAAACATAGCTTTGCTTACAAGCCAAAAAACACCCCAAGCAACACCATTGGTCATTTCCGCCAATTTGAAAGAACCAATATTTGGCAATGGCGAATACCATCCACCAAAAAACAGTATCGCCGCAAGAAAGGACACTAAGAGCATCATTCCGTATTCGGAAAGCATAAAAAGCCCCCATCTGAAATCCAGAATATTCCGTGTGGTAGCCACCAATCAGCTCAGATTCTGATTCTGGCAAATCGAAGGGCACACGGTTGGATTCTGCCAAACTGGATATAAAAAATATGATGAAGGCTATGAATAAAATGGGCATGCGAAAGACATTCCACGAAAGAATACCTCCTATGGCCGTAATATCTATTGAAGGAATGCCAAGTAGAAAAGACTGATCTGTCGACATGACCCCTTGCTGTATCACTATTTCCTGAAGGTCGAGGCTTTGTGCAACCATTACCACGGCCAACACACTCAAACCCAATGGAATCTCATAAGAAATAATTTGTGCCACGGATCGGATAGAACCATAGATGGCAAACTTGTTATTTGATCCCCAGCCCGCAAGCAAGATCCCCAGTACGTCAAGAGAAACTACCGCCAAAAGGAAAAACACGCCAGCATCCACTCCTGCACCATCTACTCCTTCAGTAAGTGGCAAAACGGCATAACCTGTGAAAATAGCAGCAAAAACGATTATTGGAGCGGTGAGAAAAAGTATTCGATCTACAGCCTTTGGAACGATATCTTCCTTTTGCAGCATTTTGAGCAAATCTGCCACTGTCTGAATTACACCCTTCGGACCTACTTCCATAGGGCCAAGCCTATTTTGCACAAAGGCAGCAACCTTTCTCTCGCCGTAGACAGCTACCACTACGAATCCCAGTAAAAATGGAAGAAAAACGAGAAAGGTGATCATGATTTTAGATAAGGTAAAACCAATCTATTATTAAACGGCGAAGTTAGCCGATGCGAGGCATTAGCTAAAGCCCATCGCCCTAAAAATCACCTTAAAAACACATTTTTCAACAAAACAATCAAATAAATAAGATCAAAATAACAGAAATAGCCTTTTTATAAAATTTTAGCAAAACAAACTTCATTTAACTGAAATTATGATAAATCCACAACAATTCAATATCACCTCATTAAACAGACTGTAAATCTTTCATGGAAAGCGAAAATAACACCTCGTATTTTTCTAAAAAAAGCCTTTTAAATCTAACTTTAAGAAGGTTTTGACGAAAACCTAAGAGCAAAATTTAGCATTTAAGAGCTATATGTAATTTTATTATAAACCAACTTCAACAACCATGAGAACACTACTACTTCTCGCTTTTTCTATTATTAGTTTGTCTTATTTGAAAGCTCAGGAAGCTACAGCGAGCTACCAGTTTGATTATATGGAGGACAAACTAAATACCGCTGATTTGGATCAAAGCTACTCTTACAATCACTTCATGGGAGAGCGCATTGGCAAAAAACTGGCATTATTGAGCGACTCTTACACCTGGAAAGAGGAAGCTACAGCAACTACCCCCGTTGCGATGACTATCGTAGAAAAGCCACTTATTTACAACAATGTGAAAAAACTAGAGCGTTTTTACAAAAAAGGAATTAGGAAAGACGAAATAACTCTAGAGGAAGCTGCTGTGGCTTTTGAAAAAATATTAGACATAGCTCTACTTGTGCGCTATCAAGAAACTTCTGCTTTGGAGGAAGACTTGAAGCAGATAAAAGAAGAAACAGAACTTGTAGCCATTTTCTCCGAGAAGGTTCAGGTAAGGGAATATTGATTGATAGATTGTTGTATTAGCCTAAAAGCCATCTTTGTTGAGATGGCTTTTTTTATCGCCCAATTTATACGCCACTCTCCACTCAAGTAAAAAGTGCTTGAACAAAGAAATGCATTTAAGTACCTTACCCTATGCATTTACTTTATAGCTCCATTATTGCCTTAGCGCTACTTATCCCAAGCCTTGCCCAAAGTCAATTTCTGGAGCTCCCATACAGTTGGGTATACGATGACACAGATCTCCCTCGGATTGATATTACTATTTCTCCAGAGGATTTGGATTTTATTTTAGCCCCTGAAAACGAAAGCAACAGCGATGAAGTACCTGCTGACATGAAATATACATCTTCGGAAAGAGAAGTTGTAGAAGAAAATATTGGCTTCAGGCTCAGAGGGAATACCTCTCGTGCTTCAGAAAAGAAATCCTTTAAAATTTCCATAAATGAATATGTAAAGGGTCGCAACATAGACGGTTTTGAAAAGCTCAATTTGAATGGCGAGCACAACGACCCATCTATGATCCGTTCTAAACTCTGCTGGGACATTCTCAATGATTTGGGCGTACCCTCATCCAGAGCAAATCATGTCTTGCTTTATATCAATGACGAATTTCGAGGAGTTTATACCAACGTAGAACATATTGATGAAGAGTACATTGAAAAACGATTTGACAAGAAAAAGGGAAATCTATACAAATGCCTTTACCCTGCAGATTTGGCCTACAAAGGAAGCGATCCTAATTTGTATAAGGAAGTGTTTTGGGGTAGGCGAGCGTATGAACTCAAAACCAATGAGGACGAAGATGATTACTCAGGGCTGGCCAATTTTATCAGCGTATTAAATAACACAAGCAGTACCAACTTTGCTGAAGAGATAGAAAAAGTATTTGCGGTAAAAGAGTACCTAAAAGCGCTTGCGGTGGAAGCCTTGGTTGGCCATTGGGACAACTACAGCATCAACCAAAACAATTTTTATCTCTACGAAAATCCTGAGGACGGCAAAGTCTATTATATCCCGTATGATTTTGACAATACGTTGGGAATTGACTTTTTCAATGTGGATTGGGCAGAGCGCGACATTTATAAGTATTATGATTCCAAGTCTAATCGGCCATTGGCAAAGAAAATTCTAGCTAATAAAAAGTACCGAGACCAATACACTTTGATCATTGATGAATTATTAAAAAATCAGCTTGCACTGACGCCCCTCAATGCGCGAATTGATGAATTGAAAGCCAAAATACAGAACGCCGCTGAATTGGACACCTTTCGCACCCTCGACTATGGTTTCACAATTTCTGATTTCAATAAAAGCTTTGGTAGCGCTATAGATTATGGTCATGTGAGTTATAGCATCAAAGAATACCTAGTGAAGAGACACCAGACTGCCACGTCTCAGCTTGATGAAATTGTCATTTTAAATACCACAATCGCTCCTAAAAACTGGATTTACTCCAACACGTCTAATGAGTCATTACATATTTCTACGAATATTGACAATGGCCAAAAAACCGTTTTGGTGTTTTCCATAAATGGACGGTTGCTTCTTGAAAAATCATTCAGCGCAAAAAACACTATCGTTAATCATCAACTAGCCGCAGGTACATACATTGTTCAACTCAGAGATCAGAAAGATTTTGATATGGTGAAAACTCAGCGTATTTTGATCAGGAAATAAAGCATACCTAAAATAACGCACCCCTAAAAATGCTCACTGAACAAACACTCAATTTCCTAAAGGACAACAATTATTACTTTGAAAAGACATCCCATGGTTTTCGCTTTAGCAAAAAAAGAGATTGGAGCTGGCTGATCATCACTGGAGGCTTTGCTGCTGTGGTTGTCTTTGTCATCAACATAAGAGAACCACTTTTGGGTTATCTTTCTTGTGGGGCAATTGCCATATTTGTTGCTGGCATCATCTTACTGGTCAAGAACCAAGCATTTTTTATAATCGATCATAAATACCGAACTATTGAATTTAAAGGCACTTCCATGCCCTTCAAAATTATAGATAGGCTGGATTTAGAGTCAGAGTTTATCGCCGAATACACTAGCGCTTTCAAGGAAACAAGTCAAGAGTACCGCACCTCTATCAACTTACATTTTACCAGACTCCAAGAGCGTTCGTCCTTTCAGTTTCAAGACGGATTATAGAGAACCGAGCCAGAATATTAAAAATCTGTATGATTTCCTGCGGACATCAATAAAAAACACCGAAAAGCCTTCTATTTTATCCTAAGATTGATACCAATTTTTCTGAACCATCTACACTCAATAGCATCTCTGAAAATATCGCTATTGAAATGATGGATCGCAGCAAATATTTTCACCTAAAAACCATCAATTCATACGTCGAAGACCAAGACAACAGTTAAATTGATGGAAATTATCCCCAATTATGAGACACGGATTTTACCTCACCACACTTATTTTGCTAGCCTCTGTAGGCGCAATTGGCTATTTCTATCCAAACTGGTATTATGCCTACTTTGTATTAATACCAATGGCACTTATAGGATTTTCCAACAGATTTCAGCAGAGCCATGCCATTTTAAGAAATTTCCCTTTACTAGGTTATTTCAGGTACTTTTTTGAAATGATCTCCCCAGAAATACAGCAGTATTTTATCGAGCGCTCCACAGATGGGAAGCCATTCAGCCGTAATCACCGGGCGCTGGTTTATCGCAGAGCCAAAAATGTAAACGACACTCATCCGTTCGGCACTCAGCTGGATATCACCACTGAAAGCTATCAAGCCATTCGTCACTCGATATATGCCATTCCACCAGTTGAGACATTTCCTAGAGTAACTATAGGGAGCTCACTTTGCAGCAAGCCGTACAGCGCCTCTGTGCTCAATATTTCGGCGATGAGCTACGGTGCATTAAGCAAAAATGCCATCTTGGCGTTGAGCAAAGGGGCAAAAAAAGGCGACTTTTATCACAATACGGGGGAAGGAAGTGTTTCCGATTATCATCTTGAAGGCGGTGGTGATCTGGTTTGGCAAATAGGTACGGGTTATTTTGGCTGTAGGGCAGAAAATGGTGACTTTGAACCTAATAAGTACGCAGAGAGGGTGAGCCACCCTAACATTAAAATGGTAGAATTGAAAATCTCCCAAGGTGCCAAACCAGGGCATGGAGGCGTCCTTCCTGCCATCAAAAACAATGAAGAAATTGCTAGAATCAGAGGAATAAAACCTTTCACAACCGTACTTTCTCCTCCTGGACACAGACACGTCAAAAATCCAGAGGATTTACTTCATTTCATCAAGCAGCTCAGAGATCTCTCTGATGGCAAACCTGTTGGTTTCAAACTTTGTGTAGGTCGTACTGAAGAGTTTATCGCTCTAGTGGAAAAAATGAAAGAATTAGGCATTTGGCCAGACTTCATCACAGTGGATGGAGCTGAGGGTGGTACTGGTGCCGCTCCACTAGAATTCTCTGATTCTGTAGGCTTACCACTGGAGTCTGCGCTAATATTTGTCAATAATGTTCTAGAAAAGCATGGTCTTCGAAAAGAAGTAAAGGTAATTGCAAGCGGCAAGGTACTCTCAGCTTTCTCGATTTTAAGAATGAAAGCTTTGGGTGCAGATATTTGTAATTCTGCACGTGCATTTATGTTTAGCTTAGGTTGTATTCAGGCTCTTCGCTGCAATAACAATGAATGCCCTACAGGAGTAGCTACTACAGACAAAATGCTGGCAAAAGGTCTGGTTCCGGCAGATAAAGCTGAGCGAGTTTTTCACTTTCATAAAAACACCATACACGCCGTACTGGAGCTTTTAGGAGCGTGTGGTATTACGCATACAGATCAAATAAACATTGGTATGTTCGTGAAGGGAGATGAAATGGTGGAACTATCCAATAGGTATTTTCCTGATTCTGTTCTGAATAGGGTAGATGAATAGAAGTTGAATAAGGCTAAGAACCTCTCAAATATGCTGAGGGCTTCTTGCCAAACCTTTTTTCAAACAAAGAAGAAAAGTATGGTGTCTGCTGAAATCCCACTGCTGCTGCAATTTCACTGCTATTGACATAGACCCGTTTTTGTACGAGCTCCATGGCACGGTTGAGCTTAATTTCTTGAATAAATTGTAGTGGTGTAAGCCCCGTCACCTGCTTCAAATATCGATAAATTTGACGTTCACTCATCGCAGCACAGTCGGCCAACCTCAAAACATTGAAATGGCTATCTGAAATATTACTTTCCACTTCCTCTTTAAGTTTTTTAAGCAGCTTCTCCTCGTAGGAAACTTCTTCTTCATGCTCCATCTCTACTTCCATCCTAGAAATAGAATTGCTATATAGGTTTTGCACCCTGATGGTCAGCTCTTCAGGATCAAATGGTTTTTGTAAAAAATCATCCACCCCAACCATCAGAGCATCTTTGATTGTTCGCTGCTCCGAGACGGCAGACAGATGAATGAAAGGGATTTTCTGCCAAGACTCATTCTCCTTGACCTTTTTCGAAAAAGATAAACCGTCCATTTCTGGCATCATCATGTCTGAAATAATCATTTTCACGTCATACTTCGCCAGTACAGTCAATCCTTCTAACCCATTATTCGCCTCAAGTATGGTAAAGTATGGATTCAACAGACTCGCGATGTACTTCCTCATGTCACCATTATCTTCTACCATGAGTAGATTTGGCTTCTGGCTTATGCGTGAAAACACCTCCAAAACATGACCCATCTTTTCTGTGGGTTCATCTTCCTCTTCTGCTCGAACCTTCTCGTCAGTGACCAGACTATCAGGCAAGGAAATAACAAACGTACTGCCCTTTCCATGCTCACTTTCTAGTGTCAGCATGCCTTTGTGCAGCTCTACTATCTCTTTGGATAGTGAAAGCCCTACCCCCGTGCCTCCAGCGTTTTTCACATTATCCGATTGGTAAAACCGATCAAAAATGAAAGGTTTGTCATCATCAGAAATTCCTGCCCCAGTATCTGACACAAATATTTTAAGCACATCATCAAACGTAGGGCTTATGGTGATATTTCCTCCTTTTTCAGTAAATCTCAAGGCATTAGATACCAGATTTGAAATAACTT